>NZ_JACIEU010000001.1 GCF_014197035.1 Sphingobium scionense
CCGAAGAAGGGATCGGCCACCGGCACGCCGTCGAGCAGCACCAGGGTCCGGCTCGACGCATTGCCGCCCAGCGCGCGCAAGGTAGCGCCCTGGTTGGAGGGATTGGACGAACGGCTGTCGGACCGGCGGAACTGCTGGAAGCCCGCGACATCGGCCAGCACGCTCTCGATCCGACCCGACGCCGCATCCGCCAGCCGATCCCGGTCGATCACCACAGACCCATAGGCCGGCGTCCCCGGCGGCAGGGCGAGGCCCGTGCCGGTCACCACGATTGACGCGGCGGCCATCGCTTCGCCAGCACCATCGGGTGTTTCCGCCTGCGCCGCGAAGGGCGCCATTGCCATGCCGAGCGCGAGCCATTTTGTTCTGCGCATATATCCTCCCCTGCCGCCCCGTCATGCGAAGGGGCGGCATCCCTTCGATAGGATGCCGCCCCTTGCCGGAACATTGGCCTTTGGGCCGATGCTCCTGCCTTCCGCTCAGAAGAAGAGGATCGCGCCGGCAGCAATCGTGTCGCCCTGCGCCTCATTGCCATTATGCGCCTTGGACGTGCTGTGGATATATTCGCCGATCAGCGTCACCCAGCTGGTCAGGCCATAGCGGCCCTGCCCCACCCAGCTGCTATTCCTGCGGATAAGCGTCGGGTTGGCGAGCGCGTCGGCGGCATTGGCATAATGGAGATTGCTCTCGCCATAGCTGCCGCCGACCGAGAATTTGCCGAAGGTTGCCAGCCCCTGAAGATAGAAGCCGTCGCTGTCGCGCTTGTTGCCGGCAGCATCGGTGTCGAACAGGTTGAGCGCCGTCGTGCCCAGACCCGAACCATTATAATAATAGCCGGTGAGGACGATCGGGCCGTAGCCGATCTTGGCGCCGGTATCGAAGCCGCTGCCGGTATAGGAAATGCCGTCGACGCGATTATGCCGCTGGGTGATGCCCGACAGCCAGGCGCGGGCCGAGAAATCGCCGAACTTGCCGTCATAGACGATCTTGCCCTGGAAGCCGGGCGACTTGTTGCTTTCACCCGGTCCCGTCAGCGATTCGAGCGGCTGGAACACACCGACCGAGACCTGGAAGCCCGACAGGCTGGGCGAGGTGTACGTGATCTGCGGCTGGAAGTCGGTGTAGATATAGCCGATGCCGATGCGGCCGAGCGAGGTGTTGGACGGTGCGACATTGCCGCCGCTCGACCCAACCGACAGCAAAGTGATGTCGTTCAATATGCCTTCCGAGCCGAACAGGCCGATGTCGCGACCCAGCTTGAACTCGCCCAGGCCCGAACGGCCGATGGTCATGTAGGTCTGGCGGAAATCGATGCCGGCGGTCTGTAGCGCCACCGGCCGGCCGCCGGCATTGGCGCCGCCGCCGACGGAATAATCCGCGCTGTTGATGCCGGGATACATGCCGAAATGGGCGCCGACGTCCCAGCCGCCCTGGTTGGTCGTGACATCAAACTTCAGATAGCCGGGCAACAGGCCGTTGCGGATCGCCGAACTATTGCCGCCGACCGGCACCACGCCGCCGACGACATCCGTATTCGGCCCCGCCGCCTGGCCATTTTCATGGGTGTAGAAACCATTGACCGATCCGGAAATCTTGACCGTGACGTCGCCCACATCGAAGCCGACGCCGCTGTCGGCGACGCGCACCACGGGCTTGCCGTCCGACGCGGCGGGCGCGGCGGCAGCGGCTGGCGCCGCGGCGTCCTCCTTTGCCAGCTGGGCATATTCCTCGTCGGTGAGTATCCCCTTTTCATGCAGCCTTTTCAGCAGTTCGCTCGTCGTGCCGGCGCTCGCCGGCGTTGCCCCTGCGACGAACAGCAACGCCATGGCGGCGCTGCCGAGGAATGTTCCCCGTGCCATCTCATCCTCCCTCTTGTGCGCCGGTCGTGCCGGCTGTCGGGAAGAGTGGGCGGCGGCGATGGCGGCCGAAATTGGACTTTGGTTCTCATCCTCTCCGCTCTGGCCGTCATATACTTTGGATCAATAGGGGGTCAGGGCGCGACGGCGATGCCCCACGGCCCGGCGCCGACCGCTACCGTGCCGACGACCTTGCCGGCAGACAGGTCGATCACCGAGACATTGTCCGAAAGGCCATTGGCGGCAAAAGCGCGCGCGCCGTCCGGGCTGACCGCGACATGCCAGACCCGCTTGCCGACCGGCACATAGGCCCGGACCTTGCGGGTGGCGACATCGACCAGCGCGACATGATTGGCACGGCCCAGCGCCACGACCGCCGTCTTGCCGTCCGGCGTGAAACGGATGCCGCAGGGCAATAGCTGATAATCCTGCACGCCAGGAATGGCGAAATGCAGCGTCTCGACGATCCTGCGCGTGGCCGGATCGGCAATCTGCACCGTGCCGCCCATCTCCGCCGCGATCCACAGTTCCTTGCCATCGGCGGTAAATTCCACATGGCGCGGGCGCTGATCAGTCTCGGTCGCATCGACCATCGTCTTGCTCGCCAGGTCGATCCAGTTGACGACGCCGTCATCCTCCGATGTCACCACCACCCATTTGCCGTCGGGGCTCTGCGCCACGCCCTCGGGCTCCTTGCCGACATCGACCTGGAAGGCGACCTTGCGGCTGTCGAGGTCGATCGCGGTCAGCGCAGCATTATCCTCATTGGCGACGAACAAGGTCCGGCCATCGCGCGACAGGAAGAATTGCTCTGGATCCTGGCCCGATGGCAGGTCCGCGACGAGCTTGCCGGTCGCGCGGTCGATCATCTGCACCGCATGGTCGTTGCTGGCGCAGAGCAAGACATATTTGCCATCCTTCGTCACGGCGATGCCGCGCGGCCGTCCGCCCACCGGCCAGGTCGCGACCGTCTGCATCGTGGCGGCATCGATCACGCTGATGCTGTCGCCGCGCTCGTTGGAGACATAGAGCGTCTCGGCCCGGACGGACGGGATCGCCGCCGCCAGCGCAAGCCCCATCACCACATGCTTCATCATGCCCGCACCCTCTCGTCCTTTTGGTCTGATAGCGGATTAGCCCCCGGCCCGTCCCGGCGGGATTGTACCAATGGCCAATGGGGGCCGGTCCCGCCCTTCCCTACAATCGGCAGCGACAGGGAAGGCAAGCGGCAACACAGGCCGCAGCACAGACGAGGATTTGGGATGAGGAACTTCGGACGGATCGCATTGTTCGGCGCGGCCTGCCTGGCGGGCGGATCGATCACATCGGCACTGATGGCGCATGGCAACGTCACGCCCCAGGCGGTCGACACATCGGCCCTGCCGGAGATCGGTGCCGACTGGCTGCAGCATAATCCCTATCGCGGCAATGCGACGGCGGCGAATATCGGCGAATCCGCCTATGGCCAGAATTGCGCCCGCTGCCACGGGCTGGACGCGGAGAGCGGCGGCATCGCGCCGGACCTGCGCTATCTGGAGGTCGGCGATACCGGCGACGAATGGTATATCCAGCGCTTCCAGCATGGCTCCAGCCATGACGGCAAGGTCTATATGCCGCCGATGGGCGAGGTTCTGGGGCAGAAGGCCGGATGGGCTATCCGCGCCTGGCTCGAAACCAAGCATCAGGAGTGATCGCGATGGATCGCCGCGCCTTTTTGAGCAGCGCGGCGGCCGCCGCGCTGTTGGGCTATATGTCGGGCGGGCAGGCTGCAAAGGCCGCGCCGCTCGGCAAAGTCAGGGAATTGGGTGTCCTTCGGGTCGCAGTCTACAAGGACAACCGCCCCTGGTCCTGGCGCAAGGACGGCAAGCTGACCGGGATCGACGTCGATCTGGCCCAGGCACTGGCCAAGGGGCTGGGCGTGCGCGCCGACATTGCCGAACTGGTCGCCGACGAAAGCGCCGACGACGATTTGCGCAACGGGGTGTGGAAGGGCGGCCTTCTGGGCTTCCAGCCGGCCGACATCATGCTGCATGTGCCGTTCGACCGCAGCTTTGCCGCGCGCAACGACCAGGTCGCGATCATCGCGCCTTATTATCGCGAGAGCTTCCAGTTTGCGGCGGTCAAGGGCGAGATCGACGTCAATGCGCCGCCGACCCAATATCGCGGCAAGCGGCTGGCGGTCGAAATCGACTCCATTCCCGATTTCTATCTGATCGGCACATTCGGCGGCATATTGGCCAGGGATGTCGTTCATTTCCACGGCGGGACAGAAGCCGTCACCGCGCTGACCGATGGCCGTGCCGACGGCGCGCTCGCCAGCCGGGCGCAGATCGAGGCGGTGCTGCACGACAGCGGCGCCACCAACATCGTCCGCCGCACCAGCCCCCTGCCCGCCTTCACCTCGGCCGGATGGGACATCGGCATGGCGGTCAAGGAGAATAGCCGGAACCTGGGCGATGCGGTCGAGACGATCCTGGCGGAGATGACGCAATCGGGGGCGCTCAAGGCGATCTTCGAGCGCCACGGCGTCGCCTATGCGCCGGCCGTCGCGGCGGGCTGATCCGGCGACCCAAGGTCCAATTGGCACGGCCGCCGTGCCCCATAAGGTGCTGCATCGACGGCGTTGATCACGCCGGAAAACAAGGGAGGATGACTATGACGGGACGTTTCACGCGTTCGTTCCTGGGGGCAGCCGCGATCGCGCTGGTGGCCGGGGCCGCGCCGCTGCTGGCGGCCGATGCGGCAGGCGGGCCGACCGATGCCGACCTGATGAACGATGCCGCATCGACCGGCGACGTGCTGACCTATGGCATGGGACCGCAGGCGCAGCGTTTCAGCACGCTCAACCAGATTAACACCGACACCGTCAGCAAGCTGGTTCCCGCCTTCGCTTCGTCGCTGGGTGGCGAGAAGCAGCGCGGCCAGGAATCCCAGCCGCTGGTCTATGACGGCACCATCTATGTCACCGGTTCCTATTCGCGGCTCTATGCCTTCGACTCCCGCACCGGCGAGGAGAAATGGGAATATAATGCCCGCCTGCCCGACGACATCATGCCCTGCTGCGACGTCGTCAATCGCGGCGCGGCGATCCATGGCGACAAGATCATCTTCGCCACGCTCGACGCACGGCTGGTGGCGCTCAATCGCCATACCGGCAAGGTGGTGTGGAACAAGCAGATCGCGGACTACAAGGCCGGCTACAGCGCGACCGCCGCGCCGCTGATCGTGAAAGGCATGGTCATCACCGGCAATTCGGGCGGCGAGTTCGGCATCGTCGGCGCAGTCGAGGCCCGTGACGTGGATACCGGCGAGCTGATCTGGCACCGCCCGGTGATCGAAGGGAATATGGGCACCTTGCGCGGCAAGGATAATGGCATCACCGGCAAGCTCAATGCGACCTGGCAGGGCGATCTCTACAAGACCGGCGGCGGCGCGACCTGGCTGGGTGGCACCTATGACCCGGAAACCAATCTTCTCTATTTCGGAACCGGCAACCCGGCTCCCTGGAACAGCCATCTGCGGCCCGGCGACAATCTCTACACCGCGTCAACGCTGGCGATCGATCCCGAAACCGGCGTGATCAAATGGCATTACCAGACCACCCCGCATGACGGCTGGGATTTCGACGGCGTCAACGAGTTCATCCCGTTCGACGCGACGATCAACGGCAAGCCGATGAAGCTGGGCGCCAAGGCGGACCGCAACGGCTATTTCTTCGTGCTCGACCGGACCAACGGCAAGTTCGTCAGCGCCAACCGCTTCGTCATGCAGACCACCTGGGCCAGCGGCTATGACAAGAATGGCAAGCCGATCGTGATCCCGGCCGGTCGCCCCGGCGCGCCGAGCGCGACCGAAAAGGGCAGCACCGTCTTCTCCTCGCCCAGCTTCTTAGGGGGCAAGAACTGGATGCCGATGGCCTATAGCAAGGACACCGGCCTGTTCTACATCCCGTCCAACGACTGGGGGATGGACATCTGGAACGAGCCGATCGCCTACAAGAAGGGCGCCGCCTATCTGGGCGCGGGCTTCACCATCAAGCCGATCGCCGAGGATCATATCGGCGCGCTGCGGGCGATGGACCCCAGGACCGGCAAGATCGTCTGGGAATATAAGAACAAGGCGCCGCTGTGGGGCGGCGTGCTGTCGACCGCCGGCAACCTGGTCTTCACCGGCACGCCCGAAGGCTATCTGAAGGCCTTCGATGCCAAGACCGGCAAGGAATTGTGGAAGTTCCAGACCGGGTCGGGCGTGGTCGGATCGCCCGTCACCTGGGAACAGGATGGCGAGCAATATGTCGCCGTCATGTCCGGCTGGGGCGGCGCGGTGCCGCTGTGGGGCGGCGAAGTGGCCAAGTCCTTCAAGGACATCAATCAGGGCGGTTCGCTCTGGGTGTTCAAGCTGGCCAAATAAGGAGGCGAGGACGATGATCGTCATTGGGCGCGGACAGACTATGCACGGCGGAAATCGCGGGCAATTTGCCGCGCCCCCGCCTATGATCCATCATCATGGCCAGGGGGCGGACATGCAGGTCGAAGACAGCGGTGCGATGATGGAAAGGGTGCTGATCGTCGACGACCACCCGCTGGTGCGCGACGGGCTGCGCAGCGTGATCGCGGTCAGTTTCGACGGCTGCGAGATTTTCGAGGCGGCCAGCCTGGAGGAAGCGCTGGCGACACTGGAGAAACAGTCCAATTTCGACCTGGTGCTGCTCGACCTCAATATTCCCGACGTGAAGCGGCTCGATGGCCTCAAACTGCTGCGCAGCCGCCACCCGATCCTGCCGGTGGTGATGGTGTCGGGCGCGTTCGACCGGGCGATCGTGCGCGAGGCGCTGGGCGCCGGCGCGGCTGGCTTCATCCCCAAGTCGATGAAGCGCAGCGCCATCGTCGATGCGCTGCACCGGGTGGTGTCAGGCGAAATCTACATGCCCGACGCGATCGACGAGGCGCCGCAGGAAAGTGCCGAGGAAGCCGATATCCTGACCCGGATCGCCAGCCTGACGCCGCAGCAGCGGATCGTGCTGACCCATCTGGTCCATGGCCGGCTGAACAAGCAGATCGCCCATGACCTCAGCGTATCGATGACCACGGTGAAGGCGCATGTCTCCGCTATCCTGCAGAAGCTCAACGTCTTCAGCCGGACCCAGGCGGTGATCCTGGCCAACCGGGTCCATTTCGACGGCGACAATTGAGCGCGGAAAATAGGAAATCCCGCGCTTAACTTCGCATATTTCCCGCACATTACGACATTTTGATGCCGATGTTGGAAATCATGTTACGCGCCCCATCCCTATCGTCCCCTGTTCCTGACTAGCATGGAGCAGGGGCTGTAGGACAGGCGGGGACGGGTCAGAAGCTGGCCTTCAGCCCATCGATCACGAATTGCGCCGCGAGCGCGGCGAGCAGCACGCCGAGCAGGCGGGTAATCACCGCCTCGATCTTGGTGCCCAGGATCGCCATCAGCGGCCCGGCCGCCAGCAAGGCGCCCAGCATCAGCACCAAAGTCACCGCCACCGCCACCAGCACGACCAGCCGGTCGACCATGCCGTCGGCGCGCGACATCAGCAGCATGACGGTCGCGATCGAACCCGGCCCGGCAATCATCGGCATCGCCATCGGGAAGACGGAGACATCCTCCACTTCGGGTGTCTCGGCAATCTTCTGCGCCCGGTCCTCGCGCCGCTGGGTGCGCTTTTCGAACACCATGTCCATCGCGATCATGAACAGCATGATGCCGCCGGCGATACGGAAACTGTCCAGTTCGATGCCGAGCACGCCGAGCAGCTGCTTGCCCCACAGGGCGAAGACCAGCAGGATGGCGGCCGCAATGCCGACCGCGCGGATCGCCATCGACCGACGCTGGGCGATGGTCGCCCCGGTGGTCAGGCTGGCATAGATGGGCGCGCAGCCCGGCGGATCGATCACCACGAACAGGGTGACGAAAGCGGATATGAACAATTCCATCATGACGGCGCCCCCACCTTGTCGTCGATCACCACATCATAGCCGGTCCCGTTCCACATGCGGACGGTGACCCGGCGGCTGCCATCGGTCGCGACATCGGCGGACCAGATCAGGCTGTCATCCTGTGGCACCGGCGGCGCTTCCCCCTTGGCGGGCGGCGGGCCTTCGGGCCGCGCGCCGCGCTTGCAGGTCGCGACCTTGCCGGTCAGAAATTCCGGCGCGTCCCGTTCGGTCGCCAGACGATCGCCATGATCGAGGATCCAGTGCCATCGTCCCTTCTTGTCGCGCCGCCACAGGGTGGTGAAATAGCCGACCGATCCGTCGGGCCGTTTCCAGTTGCCGGTGCTGGCGGCGAGCAGCCCGTCGCAGGAGACATAGACGATCGACGGCGACCAGCTGACCGAGGCCGGCGGGTCCGCCTGCTTCTTCAGCCAGTCCTTCGCCATCACCCGCTGCGGCACGAACATCACCGCATCGTCCGCCGCCGTTTCGCGAAAGGCGGTCCATTGCCCCTTTTGCTGGGCAAGCCGGTTGAAGGCGATTTCGGCCGCGATCACCGAGCTGGGATCGGGCTGGTAGCGCATCGGCGGCTTGGCCGCGACCAGCATCACCAGGCTGAGGGCGAGGAGCGCGCCGCGCCCCTTCACAGCCCCTCCGGCTTGGCGAAGCCCGCGCGCGCATGGGCTGCGACCAGCGTGTTGCGCAGCAGCACCGCGATCGTCATCGGGCCGACGCCGCCGGGGACCGGGGTGATGGCGCGAACATGGGACAGCGCTTCGGCCGTGGCGACGTCGCCGACGATCCGGCCCTTGCCATCTTCGGTATCGACCACGCGGTTGATGCCGACGTCGATTACGGTCGCGCCCGGCTTGATCCATTCGCCCTTCACCATTTCGGCGCGGCCGACGGCGGCGACCACGATGTCGGCGCGATGAACGATGCTGGCAATGTCGCGGGTGCGGCTATGGGCGATGGTGACGGTGCAATTTTCCGCCAGCAGCAGCGCCGCCATCGGCTTGCCGACGATGTTGGAACGACCGACCACGACCGCCTCCATGCCCGACAGGTCGCCCAGTTCATCCTTCAGTAGCATGATGCAGCCGAGCGGCGTGCAGGGCACCAGCGCGTCCTGCCCGGTGGCGAGGCGCCCGGTATTGACGACGTGGAAGCCGTCGACATCCTTGGCCGGGTCGATCGCGGCGATCACGGCCGCCTCGTCAATATGCTTGGGCAGCGGCAGCTGGACCAGGATGCCGTCGACGCGGTCGTCATGGTTCAACTCCTCGATCAGGTCGAGCAGATCTTCCTCGCCGATGCTGTCGGGGCGCTTGAACTCGAAGCTTTCCATGCCGGCGGCGAGCGTCATCTTGCCCTTGTTGCGGACATAGACGCTGCTCGCAGGATCCTCGCCCACCAGCACCACGGCCAGGCCGGGCTTGCGACCGGCCTGCGCGACGAAGGCGGTGACGCCGTCGGCGACCTTGTCCCGCAGGGTTGCGGCAAAAGCCTTGCCGTCGATGATCTTGCCGATGGTCATGTCGTTTCAACCCATTTCGTGATGATGGCGGCCAGCCGGTCCAACGCCTGCGCCCCGCCCTGTATCCGCAACCGCTTTAGCCGGTTGGTGTCACCCGATTCCAGCAAAATCGCGCCCCTGGGCCAATCCAGCCGCCTGGCCAGCAGCGCGACCAGCGCCGCATTGGCCTTTCCCTTTTCCGGCACGGCGCGCACGCGGGCCAACAGCCAGTGCGCGCCATGTTCATCGGTCCAGCGCCCACCGACATCCTCCCGCGTGGCGCCGGGCGTCAGGCGGACCGCCAGAATGAGGTCATTCCCGTCCCGGCGCCAGCCGATCACATCAGGCTGGAAAAGAGCGGCGGCAGGATCGCCTGGCGGATGATGAGAATGCCCAGCAAGACGACCATCGGTGTCAGGTCGAGCGCGCCGAGGTCCGGCATGATCCGGCGGATCGGATTATAGATGGGCGCCGTCATCCGATCGAGCGCGACCATCACGGTGCGCACGAAATCGCTGCCCATGTTGACGACATTGAAGGCGATCAGCCAGCTCATGACGGCCTGGATGATGATGATCCACCACAGCACGTCGAGCAGGATGACGATGGTCTGATAGAGGGCGTAGGCCATGCGGTCTCCGATAGAGAAGTTGCCGCCGCTCTAGCCGAGGCATGGGGCCGGCCACAAGTCGAGACAGTCCCTTATTCCACCAAAGGGCGCCACAATTCGGCAAAAGCAGCCTTCGACAGGAAGGGGTAGCGGCCACGGCCTGCGGCGCTATAGCTGGGCCATGGATTTTCGTGACGCCTCCCCCGCCGACGCCCCGCTGATCGCCGCCATGCATGTCGAAAGCTGGCGCATCGCCTATGCCCATATCATGGATCCGGCCTATCTGGCGGGCGGGATCGAGGCCGAGCGCCTGGCCACCTGGACGGGGCGACTGGAAAGCCCGGCACCGGGCCAGCGCATCATCATTGCCGAACGGGACGGGCAGCCGATGGGCTTTACCTGCATCATCGGCGGCGCCGATGATCGCTGGGGCACGCTGGTCGACAATCTCCACGCTTTGCCCGCGGCGCGCGGCACGGGACTTGGCACCGCATTGCTGGCGCGCGGGGCGCAATGGGCGATCGGGGGCTGGCCGCAGACCGGCCTGTTCCTGTGGTGCTACAGCGACAACTTGGCGGCGCGCGGATTCTATGCCGCGCGCGGCGGGGTCGAGGTCGAGGATTGGGACAAGCCCGGCCCGGACGGCCGGACCCTGCCGGAAAAGCGCATATATTGGGCTGATCCGGCGATCCTGATCCGATAAATCCGGGCTTATTTGCGGATCAGCGTGCCCGCGCCGCGATCGGTGAAGATTTCCAGCAGCATGGCGTGCGGCACCCGGCCGTCGAGGATGACGGCGGCGTCGACGCCGCTCTCGACCGCCTTGACGCAGGTTTCCAGCTTCGGGATCATGCCGCCGGTGATGGTGCCGTCAACCTGCAGCGCATGGATCGCCGCCGGATCGAGATCGGTCAGCAATTCCTTGTCCTTGTTGAGCACGCCCGGCACGTCGGTCAGCAAGAAGAAGCGCGACGCCTGAAGCTCGGCGGCGATCGCGCCGGCCATGGTGTCGGCGTTGACATTATAGGTATGGCCGTCAGCGCCGATGCCCACGGGCGCGACCACCGGGATGATGCCGTCCTGGGTCAGCGTGTCGAGGATGCGACGATCGACCGAGACCGGATCGCCGACGAAGCCCAGATCGACATGGCGTTCGATACCCGAATTGGGATCGGGCGCACGGCTGTGGCCGACCTTCTCGCACAGGACGAGGCCGCCATCCTTGCCCGAGATACCGACCGCGCGACCGCCCGCGCCGCTGATCCAGCCGACGATTTCCTTGTTGATGGACCCCGCCAGCACCATTTCGGCGATCTGGGCGGTTTCCTTGTCAGTGACGCGCAAGCCGTTCACGAAGTGCGATTCGACGCCCAGCTTCTTGAGCATCGCGCCGATCTGCGGCCCGCCGCCATGGACGACGACGACATTGATGCCGACCGCCTTCATCAGGACGACGTCTTCCGCGAAGTCGCGCGCCGCCTCCGGATCGCCCATGGCGTGGCCGCCATATTTCACGACGAAGGTCTTGCCCGCATAGCGCTGCATATAGGGCAGCGCCTCGACAAGGGTTTCGGCCT
Source organism: Sphingobium scionense (assembly GCF_014197035.1). Taxonomy (GTDB): domain Bacteria; phylum Pseudomonadota; class Alphaproteobacteria; order Sphingomonadales; family Sphingomonadaceae; genus Sphingobium; species Sphingobium scionense. The sequence goes on from NZ_JACIEU010000001.1 coordinate 11,523, forward strand.
TCGCGAGGAGCGCGGGATCGGGGGCGTAGTTGCTGGTCATGCGCGCGCGCATAAGCCCATATGCGCGCTACGGCAAGTTATCGATCGAGGCGACGGCCCAATGCGACCGCTGCGGAGATGAGCGGCGGCACCAGGATGATCGACAGCAGCACCTTGGTAATCATCTGCCCGACCATCAGGTCCATGATCGGCCGCTCGCCATAGAAGGAGATGGTGATGAACAGCAGGGTGTCGACGATCTGCGACACGACGCTGGCCACCATGCCGCGCAGCCAGACCAGTCGGCCCTCGCCGCCGGCCAGTCGCGAAAAGATGAAGACGTTGAGCGTCTGCGACGTGCCATAGGAAATGAGGCCCGCCAGCATCATGCGCGATCCCTGTCCCACGACGATCGGGAAGGCATCGACGGCGGGCGGATACATGCCCGGATCATGCGGCAGGGCGATGACGATATGAATGAGCGCGGCCGACACCAGCAGCGGCACGAAGCCGAAGCGCACCAGCGCGGTCGCGGTCTTCTGGCCGTGCAGTTCCGACACGGCGCTGGAAATGATGACCAGCAGCAGGAAGGCGAAGATGCCGGCCTCCACCGCGAGCGGCCCCAGGGCGACCTGTTTCACCCCCAGCACGCCGGCCATGCAGACCATGCCGCCATAGAGGATGGAAAAGACAAAGAGGGAGCGGGTCAGCGGCGCGGGCGATGAAGTCATCGCCAGCCCTTACCGGGATTCGGCCTGCGGGGGAAGATGGCGCGGCACGCCCTGTCCCGTCCCCTTTCAGGCCAGCATGGTGCGCAGCAGCGCGCGCAACTGGGCGGGCTTTACCGGCTTGTTGAGCAGGGGGATGTTGGCAGCGGCGAGTTGCGTCTTGAGCGGCTCGCCGCGATCGGCCGAGATCATGACGGCGGGGATGCGGGCGCCGAAATGATCGTGCAGGCGGGTGATGACCGTGTCGCCGGTTTCCCCGTCCTTCAAATGATAGTCGACCAGGATGATGTCGGGCCGGCGGCCATCGGCGAACAGCGCGGCCGCCTGGTCATAGCCGTCGGCGGTGACGACGCTGCATCCCCAGCCGGTGAGCAGGGTGCGCATGCCCGACTGGATCTGCTTTTCATTGTCGACCACCAGCACCGACAGGTCGCGCATCGACCGGTCGCGGGTCGGCTGGCCGGTATCGCCATCCTCCTCACGCTGGGGCTGGCCGATGGGGAGGGCGATGGCGAAGGTCGCCCCCTGCCCCGGCTGCGAGCGCAGGGTGATGGGGTGGCCCAGCATGTCGCTGGCCCGCTTGACGATGGCCAGGCCGAGGCCCTTGCCCTGGCTGCGCGTGTCGAGGCGGCGAAATTCCTCGAAGATCAGCGCCTGCTGTTCCGGCGCGATGCCGGGGCCGCTGTCTGTGACGCTGATTTCCACCCGGTCGTCATGCTGGACGCAGGCGACCGAAACCGTGCCGCGCGGCGTGTAGCGGATGGCGTTGGAGATGAAATTCTGGAGGATGCGGCGCAATAGGCGCAGGTCGGTCTCGACCCAGAGCGGCTGCGCTTCGATCCTGAAGGCAAGGCCCGCCGATCGGGCCATGGGGGCAAATTCGACATTCAGCGTCTGGAGCAGCCGGTCGATACGGAACGGACCGATTTCCGGCTGGATCGCACCGGCATCCAGGCGCGAGATTTCCAGCAGCGCCTCCAGCAGATCCTCGACCGAATCGAGCGCGGTCGAGGTCTGGTTGACCAGCGCGCGGGTCGGCAGCGCCAGCCGCCGGTCCCCCAGCGCCGCGACGAACAGCCGGGCGGCATTGAGCGGCTGGAGCAGGTCGTGGCTGGCGGCGGCGAGGAAGCGGGTCTTGGACAGGTTCGCCTTTTCCGCGACGATCTTGGCATCGATCAGCGCCGCCTCGATCGCGCGGCGCTCGGCCACTTCGCCTTCCAGCTTGCGGTTGAGGTCGACCAGTTCGCCGGTGCGTTCCGACACGCGCCGTTCCAGCGTCTCGGCCGTTTCCTGGAGGCTGGCCTGCGCGCGCAGCATGTCGGTGACGTCGGTGAAGCCGAACACCTGGCCGCCATCGGCCATGGCGTTGCTGCGCAATTCGAAATGCCGTTCCCCGGCGGTGCAGAGGCAGACCATCGCCTGCTGATCCGCGCCGCCGCCGCGCCAGTCGAGACAGCCCTGATCGTCCATTGCCAGCGTTTCGCGGCACCAGCGCTGCAAGTCGGCATGATTGCCCAATGCACCGGCGAAATTTTCCGGCAAGGCGAGCAGCCGGCGCAGCGCGTCGTTCCAGGCGGCCAGTTGTCCGCCGCCGTCGAACACGCAGACGCCCTCGGACAGATTGTCGAGCGTCGACTGCAGCACGACATTGCGTTCGGCCAGTTCGCGGGCACGGGCGCGGGCATCTTCCGCCTTCGCCTCGGTAATGTCGGTATAGATGCCGACGATGCCGCCTTCGCTGGTGCGCAGTTCGTTGATCTGTATCCAGCGACCATCGGCCAGCCGCTGCACCTGGCCGCCATCGGCGATGCCGTGCTTGGCCAGGCGATCCGACACCCAGCGATCGGGCGCGACCTGTGCCCCGGCCGGCCCCTGGCTGTGGGCGGCGATGCGGGCGATGTCGTGGAAGGTCAGATTCTGGTCCAGCCGCTCGGCGACCTGCGGCCAGAAACCCAGATAGGCTTCATTGTAGAGGATCAGCCGGTCTTCGGCATCGAACAGCACGAAGCCTTCATTGATCGATTCGATCGCATCGCGCAGGCGCACCTGCGCGGCGTCCGCATCGGCATGGGCTTCGGCCAGATCGGCATTGGCCTTGGCGAGGCGGCCGAGCGCATCCTCCAGCTGGAGCGTCCGGTCGCGCACCTTGGCTTCGAGCGAGATGGCAGTTTCGAACATGGAGAAGGCGTTGGCCGACATGTCGGTCGAGCGTTCCACCCGGTCCATCAGCGCGCCATTGATCTTGCGCAGCTTGCGCACCTCCTCGCGCAGGGCATCCAGCTCCGCGTCGGTTTCAAGGGAAGTGCGCAGCTCGCTCATCGGCCGATCGCCAATCCGCTGAAGGTCTGGTTGACGTGCAACGCATGATATTGCTCGCCATAGGTGTTGAAGCCGATGACCCGGTTGCCGGCATAGAGGGCGGAAACATCGCGCGAAATCTGGCGCTGCTCCGCATCGATGCGGTTGAGCACGCAGTCGAAGGCGATGATCCGGTCCACCTCTCCCACGCGGGCATGCAGGTCGGCAAATAGCTGGCGCATGCCGGCGATCCGATCCACCGGCTCACCGATGTTGAGGACGATCCCCTCGTCGATCGCGCAATAGAAGGTCAGGCTGCCGTCGGCATTGGCGCTCTGGATCGAGCGGACATGATATTCGCCGCCGGCCCTGACCATCGGCGGATGCGCCGCGAAAAATTCCATGCCCAGTTCCTCGCCGGCATGGCCGGCCAGGCGCAGATATTCGGCCGCGGCGGGCTCTGCATTGATCTCCGTCACGATGCGTTCGTGCGGGATCGCGCCGGTAATCACCATCTTGGCCGCGCCGGGCTGATAATGCTGCGCCTTGAAGACGTGCATCGGCCGGGTCGAGGAGAGGATCGCCACCACGGCAGCGCGGGCATGGAAACGGCCGCCATCGAAGATCGCGGTCTGGCGGAAGGCGAGATCGTCGCCCGACGATCCGCCGATCAGCGGAATGTCGCCAAGCGCATCCTGGATCGTCATGGTGAGCAATTCCTCCCGATGCGAGAGGCCGTCGACCAGGAACAGCGCGACATGATTGACCAGCCCGCCCAGCCGGCGGCTGTCCCGGTCCGCCTGCGCCGCCAGCGCCCGCACGATTTCGCGCGCGGCGACCGGATCGAAATTGTCGATGTCGTCGAAACAATGGGATGTCATGCAGAAATCGGCAGCGGGAAAGCCGATCACGGTCAGGCTGTCATGATCATAGCCCGCATCGGTCAGTTCGCCCGAGCTGGTGCAGCCGATCACGGTTGTGCATTCGCTGTGCCGGTTGATCGCCCGCGCCAGGCTGTCCCGGTCATAATGCTGGGAACAGAAGATCACGGCGCCGGCCAGCGGCTCCGTGCCGAGTTGATCCACCAGATCCGCCATCGCCTCGAACGGATCGTCGGCATGGGAGGACGCAAATCCTATCCCTGCCCTTACCCCTGCGCCTGTCGCCATTGTCTCTCCCCATCGCCCATTTTCTTATGCTTTGGGGCATTATCATGTAGCGGGTTCCACCGGCCTGTCACGCGAAACAAGCCGGCTTCTGGCGCCATGGATCAGGTGGAAGACCAGCCATGCGACGAACGGCATGGCAAGCCCCAGCAGCAGCGTCGCGGACAGGCGCGGCCAGTGCTTTTCCAAGGCCTTGAGCGGATAGGAGAGCAGGCCGAGCGCATAATAGCTGACGGCAACCGTCGACAGTCCTTCGACCAGTTGCTGGAGCTGAAGCTGCATCCGCGCGCTGCGGTCCATCGAAGCGAGCAGCCGGCCATTCTGGTTCTCGATATGGGTTTCGATCCGGGTGCGCAGCAGGGCGGTGAACTGCGCCGCGCGGCCATTGAGCAGCGCCAGCCGATCGGTCAGCGCCGCGCAGGTGCGCACGGCAGGCCAGAGCCGCCTTTCGGTGAAGTCGGCGAGCGAGCGATGACCGGCGATCGGCACGACATCCAGTTCTGCAAGGCGACTGGCGACGATCCGGCCATAGGCAGCGGTCGCACTCATCCGATAGGCGCAACCGCTGTCGATCGACAATATATCGGCGGACAACTGGATCAGTCGCCCCAGCAGCACATCGTCCCGCACCTCGCCGGCGGCCAGCGCCCGGCCGACCTGCTCCAGCGCCTGTTCCAGCCGGTCGAGATCGGCCCAGGCCGTGCGCGCAGGCGGCAAGCCGAGCAGCGCCAGATTGCGATAATTGCCCAATTCCTGCAGCCGCTGGACGCAGCGGGCAAGGTCGCCGGGCAGCAGGCCATTGGCGGCCACCACCATCCGGCCATAGCCATCATCATGGATGCGGAAATCGGTCCAGATGCGCGCGCCGCCACCGACATGGCAGGTGACGAGCTGCCCCGCCGGGAAACCGGCACTGGCCAGCAGCTCCGCGGCGGCGCCCTCATCCGCGACGATCGCCAGCCGCACGGCGCGGATCACCGCCCCCGGCAGATATTCGGCCCAGGCGATCGCGGCACGGGCATCCGCCGCATCGGGGAAATCCCAGCCGACCGGGTCGCTGCCGCTGCGCACCAGGGTGACCGTGCTGGCTTCGCTATGCTGTTCCCAGTGGAGATGGATGTCGGCGCCCAGCCGGGCCTCGCGATGGCGGCTGTCATGCCCCGGACGCAGATCGCCCGGCATGGCGGGCAAGGCCGCCAGTTCCGCCGTGCGTGCGTCCGCATCGAGCAGGCGAACAAGCTGGATCATCCGTGCCGGGACGGTCAGCGCAGGCTCGCGGCGCAACTGCATCTCGCCCACCACCTGCGGGCGCAGCGCATGTTCGGTGAAGCGCCGCTCAGCCACCACGCGCCGGCTCTCCAGCGGCTTCCAGCAGATCCGCCTCCGCATCGGTGAAGACGCGCGAGCGGACGATGAATCGCTGCCCCTCCGGGCTTTCGAGCGACATGCCGGCACCCCGCCCCGGCACCACGTCGATCGTCACCTGGGTATGGCGCCAATATTCGAACTGGGCCGCGCCGATCCACACCGGCACATCACCCGCGACATGGCCCAGCAGCACATCCTGCGGGCCGACCCTGAACTCGCCGCGCGGGAAGCACATCGGCGCGGAACCGTCGCAGCAGCCACCCGACTGATGGAACATCAGCGGGCCATGCTGGTCGGTCAGGCGCGCGATCAGCGCGTCGGCCGCGGGCGTGGCGAGAATGCGGGCAGGACAATCGGCCATCGATCCGATCCTTCAGAACCAAAACTGGCAGAACCAACATTGGCAGAACCAAAGCTGGCGGGCATCCGGGGGAGGATGCCCGCCAAAGGTGCGGAGCGCCAAGAAAGGAGAGAGAAGGGGCGCTCCGCTGTGGATCCGTCAGAAGAAGCCCAGCGCCTTGGGGCTGTAGCTGACCAGCAGATTCTTGGTCTGCTGATAATGGTCGAGCATCATCTTGTGATTTTCGCGGCCGATGCCCGACTGCTTGTAGCCACCAAAGGCCGCATGGGCCGGATAGGCATGGTAGCAATTGGTCCAGACGCGACCGGCCTGAATGCCCCGGCCCATGCGATAGGCACGGGCGCCGTCGCGGGTCCAGACGCCCGCGCCCAGGCCGTAGAGCGTGTCATTGGCGATGGCGAGCGCCTCCGCCTCGTCCTTGAAGGTGGTGACGGCCAGCACCGGGCCGAAAATCTCCTCCTGGAAGATGCGCATCTTGTTATGGCCCTTGAGCACGGTGGGCGTCACATAGAAGCCGTCGGCCAGTTCGCCGTCATGGGTGGCGCGATCGCCGCCGGTCAGCACCTCCGCCCCCTCTTCCTTGCCGATCGCGATGTAGGAGAGGATTTTTTCGAGCTGGTCGTTCGACGCCTGGGCGCCGATCATCGTCGAGGGATCGAGCGGGCTGCCCTGCTTGATCGCCTTCACCCGCGCGATCGCCCGTTCGATGAACTTCTCGTAGATCGATTCCTGGATCAGCGCGCGGCTGGGGCAGGTGCAGACCTCGCCCTGGTTGAGCGCGAACATGGCAAAGCCTTCGAGGCATTTGTCGAAATAATCATCGTCCGCATCCATCACATCCTCAAAGAAGATGTTGGGCGACTTGCCGCCCAGTTCCAGCGTGACGGGGATCAGGTTTTCCGACGCATATTGCATGATCAGGCGGCCGGTCGTGGTCTCGCCGGTGAAGGCGATCTTGGCTATCCGCTTGTTCGACGCCAGCGGCTTGCCGGCCTCCACGCCGAAGCCGTTGACGACGTTGAGCACGCCGGGCGGCAACAGGTCGCCGATCACTTCAAGCAGCACGAGGATCGACATCGGCGTCTGCTCGGCGGGCTTGAGCACGATGCAGTTGCCGGCGGCGAGCGCGGGCGCCAGCTTCCACACTGCCATCAGGATCGGGAAGTTCCAGGGGATGATCTGGCCGACGACACCCAGCGGCTCGTGGAAATGATAGGCGATGGTGTCATGGTCGATCTCGCTGATCGACCCTTCCTGGGCGCGGGCGCAGCCGGCGAAATAGCGGAAATGGTCGATGGCGAGGGGGATATCGGCATGGGTGGTCTCGCGGATCGGCTTGCCATTGTCGATCGTTTCGGCGAGCGCGATGAGGTCGAGATTGGCCTCCATCCGGTCGGCCATCTTGAGCAGGATGTTGGAGCGATCGGTCGACGACATCTTGCCCCAGGCATCCTTGGCGGCATGGGCGGCGTCGAGCGCGGCCTCGATATCGTCCGCCGTGCCGCGCGCGACCTGGCACACGACCTGGCCGGTGACCGGCGAGATATTGTCGAAATATTGCCCCTTGGCCGGTGCCGTCCACTGGCCGCCGATATAATTGTCGTAGCGGTCGCGGATCAGGGTCTGGCCGGCGAATTTATCCAGCGCCTGTTGCAGCATCATCTTGTCTCCTGGGTCGATTTTGTGATCGTCTTTCAGCCTTCAGAAGATGGCGAAGCAGGGCGCGGGTGCAATTGGACCTTCGGTCGGATCGCCCGGATGCGGGATGAGGCGGGCATGAGGCGCGACATGTTCCGCGCCCTCGACAGCGGCCTTATGGGCTGCTCTATCTGGCAGCTCCTGACCTGCCCGGAGAGATTTCCCCCATGTTCCACGTTTCCCACCTGGTCATCGTCGGTGGCGGGTTCAGCGGCACGCTGCTGGCGATCAACCTGCTGCGCTACGGGACGATGCGGGTGACATTGGTCGAGCGGCGGCCCGAGCGGCTGGGCAAGGGCGTCGCGTTCGGCAGCGCTCTGCCCGACCATATCCTCAACGTCCGCGCCGGCAACATGAGCGCCTTTCCCGACCAGCCGGGCCATTTCGCCCAATGGCTGGCGGATACGAACGGCGGGTCCGACGCCAGCTTCGCGACGCGAGCGACCTATGGCCACTATCTTTCCGCGCTGCTGGACAAGACCCGCGCCGAGGCGGGCGACCGGCTGAACGTGATCGATGGCGCGGCGGTCGATATCCGCATGACCGGCGATGGCTGTATCGTCGAACTGGCGTCGGGCAAGATGCTGACGGCCGATGCGGTGGCGCTGGCGCCGGGGAATCTGCCGCCGCATGACCTGCCGCCATTCCGGGACAAGGCGCCCCCGCTCTATGTGTCCGAACCCTGGGGCGCCGACATTGCCGAGGGGCTGACGCCGAGCGACAAGATACTGCTGCTGGGCACGGGCCTGACCGCGGTGGATTGCGCGCAGACGCTGGACAGCGCCGGCTTTCGTGGCTCGATCCTGGCGCTGTCGCGACGCGGACTGGTGCCGCACAGCCATGCGCCGGCCATGCCCTTCCCTGCCCTGCGCGAGCGTCCGGCCGCCCATTGCGCCGGGCTGGTCCGCACCATCCGCCAGCGGGCCGAGGCGGTCGGCTGGCGCCGCGCGGTCGACGAACTGCGCCCCTTCACCCAGGATATCTGGCGGGCGGCCTCCCCGGTCGAACGGGCGCGCTTCCTGCGCCACGCCCGGCCCTATTGGGACGTGCATCGCCACCGCATCGCGCCGCAGGTGGCCGAACGGATCGCCGCGATGCAGGCGAGCGGGCGGCTGCGGATCGCGGCGGGCCGGATCATCGGTGCGCGCGATGCCGACCGGGGACTGATCGTGCAATGGCGGCCGCGCGGCGGCGAACAGGTGCAGGAAATCCGGGTTGCGCGGGTGGTCAATTGCACCGGGCCGCTGGCCGACCTTGGCCGGGCCGACGATGTGCTGCTGCGCCGGCTGGCGGATCGTGGCGCGATCCGGCCAGATGCACTGGCGATCGGCATCGACACCAACCGGCAGGGCCATGCCATCGCGCGCGACGGCAGCGCGCAGGAACGGCTTCTGGTGGTCGGGCCGATGACGCGCGGCGCCCATTGGGAGATCGTCGCCGTGCCGGATATCCGCCGCCATAGCTGGGACATGGCGCGCGCGCTGACCGGCGCACAATGGGTGGAGGCGGAAGGGCTTTAGAGCAAATTCCGATCCGACTGCGTCAGATCGGTTGTTCTAAGTTTTTGGTTTAACGCGTTTTCCGAGTCATCAGGTGATTCCACCTGATTAGAAAACGCTCTAAACCGGCAGCTCGACCTGCGCGCGCAGCCCGCCATCAGGGGCACGTGCCAAAATCACCCGCCCCTGATGCGCCTGCGCCGCCGACTGGACGATCGACAGGCCGAGGCCGACGCCACCGGTGCTGCGGTTGCGGGAGGGTTCGCCGCGATAGAAGGGCTCGAAGGCGCGGGCGATATCGGCCTGTTCCATGCCCGGTCCGTCATCCTCGATCGTGACGATCGCCCTGCCCTCGTCGCGCATCACCCGCACCCGCGCGCGGTCGCCATATTTGATCGCATTGTCGATCAGGTTGGTGAACAGCCGCTTGAGCAGGATCATGTCGCCCGCGATGATGACCGGCTCCGCGCCCGTCAGGGTCACGTCGCGGCCCATATCGGCAAAATCATCGACCAGCCCCTCGACCAGCAGTCCAAGGTCGAGCGGTTCCTTGAGCCGGGGGCGGTTTTCATTGTCGACGAAATCGAGGGTGGTGCCGATCAGCGCCTCCATCTGGCGGATTTCCTCTTCGGCCGCGATCCGCACCGGCGCGGGCGCGGCGGTGAGGTGGAAATGGAGGCGCGACAGCGGCGTGCGCAGATCATGCGCGATCGCGCCGACGACCGACGTGCGTTCGCGCACATAGCGGGCGATGCGCGCCTGCATCTCGTTGATCGACTGCGCCGCCAGCCGGATCTCGCTCGGCCCGTCGAGCGGGATCGGCTGTTCCTCCCGCCCTGCCCCCATCCGCTCGGCCGAGGCGGCGAAGGCACGGATTGGCCGCGTCAGCCGCGCACTGAACCAGAGGCTGAGCGGCACCACCAGCAGGATGCCGACCAGGAAGGCATATTGGCCGAGCAGCCGCCAGAGCGACCGCCCACCCCGCGCCTCCCGCGTGATCATCCGCCACTCACCGTCGGACTGGCGGATCGCGGCGGTGAAGGTGCCCAGGATGAAGGGATCGGCGACGCCATCGGGGCCATAGAGCTGCATTTCCTCGACGAACTGGCCGATCCGCTCGCGATCGCCGGGGTCGAGGCGGATGCGGACATCGGCCGCGAGCAGGCTGAGGCGCCGGGCCAGCAGCGCGGCGATCAGCCGTTCGGCCGGGTCGGTCGACGCCGGCGGCGCGGCCGTCTGCCGCACCTCATGCACCACCGGCTCGTCGCGCAACAGGGGCTGGCCATGGACGATGCGGGCAATCTCATAGACCGACAGCGGCACCCGTTCGGGCGGGATGAAATAGAGCAGCAAAGTGAGGCTGAAGGCGGTCAGCGTCAGGATTACGACCAGGGCGAGCGCCAGCAGATGGGCGTGGATCGAATTGGCCCAGCGCAGGAAGCCCGCCTTCATCCGCGCTGCACCGGCGCCTGGAAGATATAGCCTTCGGATCGGACGGTGTGGATCAGTTCGCCACGCGCGCGGGTGCCGAGCTTGCGACGCAAGCGGCTGACCTGGGTGTCGATCGCCCGGTCGAACACATCGGCATCCTCGCCCCGCGCCAGTTCGACCAGCGCGTCGCGGTTCAATATCTGCTGGGGATGCTCGATGAAGGCGAGCAGCAGGGCGAACTCGCCCTCTGACAGGCTGATGATGATGCCGGCGGGATCGCGTAGCACCCGACGCACCGGATCGAGCTGCCACCCTTCGAAATGATAATGGGCCAGCACCGGCTGGCGGGTGTCGGCGACCGGACGGCGGCGGCGCTGCAACGCACGGATGCGGGCGAGCAGTTCGCGCGGCGACAGCGGCTTTGGCAGATAGTCGTCGGCGCCCATTTCCAGGCCGGTGATCCGGTCCCCCTCCGTCCCCAGCGCCGACACCATGATGATGCCGGCATCCTGCTGTCCCGCGAGCGAGCGGGCGATCGACAGCCCGTCCTCGCCCGGCATCATCACGTCGAGGACAATGATGTCGACCGGCTGATGGGCGAGGATGGCGCGCATCGCCGGGCCATCCGCCGCTTCGCTGACGACATAGCCTTCCTGCATCAGGAAGGCGCGGACCAGCGCGCGCAGCGACGGATCGTCATCGACGATCAGGATATGCGTGTCGCCCGGCGCGCTGTCGCCTGTCAGCTTCGCTGTCACCCTCACCTCTCCTCTTCCCATTCCGCTCCTTCTAGCCGCCGGCCCGCGCCGGATTTTGTCAGGCCCGACACAAAGGGCGGAATAAGCGCCTGCATTCTGCGCCGATTTTGTCGGCGCTGACAAATTAATCCGGCGCCCCCCTGTTAGAAGGATCGCACAAGAGGACCGGAACAACCGGGCCGGCAGGGAAGAGGAGTGGGCCGCATGGCGGCAAGCGATATTCATGGCCGTCACTGGAGCCGGCGATCGGCATTGGGCCTGATCGCCTGTGTGCCGCTGGGGATTGCGAGCATCGCCCAGGCGGCCGAGTGCGTCGATCCGGCCAGCCTGTCGGCCGCGCAGAAGAGCATGCGCAAGTCGCTGGGCTTTCGCACCTCGAATGATGTGACCAAGCGCTGTGGCTTGTGCGCCTTCTTCACCGCCGCCCAGCCGGGTTGCGGCAAATGCGCGCTGCTGAGCGGCGGCATCGTGCCGACCGAGGGCGTGTGCGACAGCTGGGCGAAGAAGAGCTGATGGCGAACCCCGCGCGCCAATATGTCTGGGATCTGCCGATCCGCCTGTTCCACTGGGCGCTGGTCGGCCTGATCGGCTTTTCCTGGTGGAGCGCGGAAACCTATCACATGGACTGGCATCGCCTGTCGGGTCAGGCGCTACTGTTCCTGATCGTCTTTCGCCTGATCTGGGGCCTGATCGGGTCCGGGCCGGCGCGTTTTACCCAGTTCCTGCGCGGGCCGCGCGCGATCTTCGCCTATCTGACCGGCCGTGCTCCGGCTGCGCCGGGCCATAATCCGCTGGGCGGCTGGAGCGTGATGGCGATGCTGCTGGCGCTGTCGGTCCAGGTCGGCACCGGCCTGTTCGCGGTCGATATCGACGGCATCGAATCCGGGCCGCTGTCGCATCTGGTCGATTTCGACCAGGGGCGTTTGGCCTCCGACATTCACGGCATCAGCTTCACCATCCTGCAAATCCTGATCGGCCTGCATGTTCTGGCGGTGCTGTTCTACCTGCTGGTGCGGCGGCGCAACCTGATCGGGCCGATGGTCAGCGGCCGGGCGAAAGTGACCGGCGAACCGGTGGCGGTGCGGCGTGCTTCGCCTGTCGCCTTCGCTGTCGCGACCCTGCTGGCGGGCACCCTCGCCTGGTGGGTCTTTGCCGATCCGACGCTGTGACTGACATGAAAGGGACGAGGATGAGGATGCACGATACAGCGCAGATGAAGCGGCCGGCCGCCATGCTGGCGCTGCTCTGCGCGGTACCGCTGGCGGCGGCGCCCGGCGATATCGTCGCCACCCGGATCGCGGGTTTTCGCGAGGTCGGCGCGGCGTTCAAGAATATCAATGACGAGCTGAAATCGGCCACGCCGCAAACCTATGTAATCCAGATTTCGGCGCGCCAGATTCGCGACTATGCCCGCCAGCAGCAGGGTTGGTTCCCGGCCGGCAGCGGCCCCAAGCCCGGCGTCAAGACGGCGGCCAAGCCGGAAATCTGGAGCCAGCCGGCCGCATTCAAGGCGGCGCAGGACGGCTTCACCGCGCAGGCCAACAGCTTCGCCACCGTCGCGGCGAGCGGCGACGTCGCGAAGATGCGCGCGGCGGCCAAGACGCTGGGGCAAAGCTGTGGCACCTGCCACCGCAGCTTCCGTGTCGAGGAGAAGCGCTGATGTGGCGCCGGGCGGCCGCGATCCTGTGGCTGGCGCAGCCGGCCGCGCTCTGGGCGCAGGCCGCCGACCTGCCGCCCGAGGCGGCAAGTGGCGAGCCGCTGCCGGCCGGTGTCAGCATCCGCAAGGTCGGTGACCAAAGCGTCTATGTCGATGCCCATGGCCGCACCCTCTATGGCATGGACATGCGCGCGGTGACCGGGCGGACCGGGCATCAGCCGCTCTGGTGTTCGGGCGATTGCCTGACCCAATGGACGCCGCTGGCCGCACCCGCCAAGGCGGAGGTCGTCTCCGCGCCGCCCGAGTTCGGCGGCGATCGCAAGGCACCCCGGCTGAAGCAGGACGGCGCCGACTGGATCGTGATGCAGGGACCGAGCGGGCCGCAATGGGTCTATAAGCGGGTCAATCTGGTCTTCACCCATGCCGGCGAGCGGCCGGGCACGATCGGGCATGAGGGCGAGGACGGGCTGGTCTGGAACAGCCTGAAATATGTGCCGGCCGCGCCCAAGATCGACGCGCCAGCCGATGTGACCGCGCGGCTGGTGGACGGGCGCTATCTGCTGGTCGATGGTCAGGGCAATTTGCTGGTGACGCATAAGGGCAAGGCCTGTGGCACGGCCTGCGCCGACTGGCGCGTCTTCCCGGCGGGCATGGCGCGACGGGGCATGGGCGCCTGGACCGTGCGGCCCGATGGCGACCGCGCCCAATGGGCCTATCGCGACCGGCCGGTCTTCACCATCGAGGGCGACGACCCGGCGGACATTCCCGCCGAGGCCGAACCGCTGATCCCATGATATTTCGCAAGGAGAGGATGATCGTGCAGAATCATCGCAAACTGATCCTGCTGCTGGGCGCGCTGCCCCTAACGACCTCTGTGTTGGCGCAGGGCGATGCGCCCCCCAAACCGACCGCACCCGCAGCACTGCCCGCGCCACCGGCCAATGGCGAGATGGGTTTCGTCGTCAGCCATTTCGCCCCCGCCATCTATCAGGGCAAGGAGGACTGTCCGCAGGGCCTGGCCGCCACGCTGCGCGAAAATTATCTCCAGACCCAGCCGGTTGGCGAGCGGACGCGGCTGCTGGAAAAGGCGAACGAGAAGGAACTGACCGCGCGCTGGACCGGCTATGCCTTCGGTCCCGACAATATCAACATCTGCACCCATCCCGACAAGTTCGACCGGCCGCCGCAGCGCATGGTGCAGGGCAAGGTCGCGCAGGGGCTGAACCTGGACGATGATGAGGGTGGCGCGGCGGCGGGCGACACCTGCGGCCATGCCAATTTCACCGGCCCGGCGGGTGAGCCGGGTGTCGACAACCAGATGTGGCGGGCGATGGGCTGCGTGCGGACCTGGCGCGGGGTCGACGGCACGGGCGGCGATATCGTCAAGGGCCTGACCCAGTTTCTGGTGAGCGGCGAACATAGCCAGGTGCTGCTGCTCAGCGGCGTTGATAGCCTTGAGAATGATCCCGACGTGACGGTGATCTACGCCAATAGCGAAGATCGGGCGGTGGTGGATTCGCGCCAGAATTTCATTCCCGGCGCCAGCTACAGCGTTACCGCCAATGGCGCCCATCGCAATGTGCTGAAAGGGCGGATCGTCAACGGCGTGCTGACCACCGAGCCGGCCCATATCCGCCTGAAGCAGAATTGGGGCCAGGGGTCGGAGCGCGACATTCGTGGCCGGCGCAACGAATATGATTTCACCAGGGCGCGGTTGCGCTTCACCTTCCAGCCGGACGGATCGATCAAGGGCATTGTCGGCGGCTATCAGCCGATCTGGAACGTGATGGCCAGCGCCTCAGTCGGTGGCGAGGGCGCGGCGACCACGGCCGGCTATGACTGCGCCGCCATGTATGCGGCGCTCAAGGCGATGGCCGATGGCGATCGTGATCCGGCGACCGGCCAGTGCCGCCGCATTTCCAGCGGCATGGAGGCCTGGGCCGTGCCCGCCTTCATCACCGACCGCCTGCCCCAGCCCAAGGTGGCGCAGCGATGAGCGGGCCGTTTTGTCACAGGGCGCGCTGGGCGCTGCTCGCCGGGTTGCTGCTGAGCGCCTGCACGGTCGAGAAGGCGCCGCAGACCGCTGCCACGCCCGACGCCAGCTTCGCGCCCTTGAAGACGCCACTGGGCCAGGTGGCAGGGATGCGCCGCCTGACCGAAGCGCAATATCGCAACAGCATCGCCGACATCTTCGGCCCCGACATCAAAGTCGCGGGCCGGTTCGAGCCGATCGTGCGGCCGGTGCATGAGCTGATCGCCACCGGCGCCAGCGCATCGACCATCTCGCCCGCCGGGCTGGAACAGTTCGACGCGATGGCGCGCAACATCGCCGCGCAGGTCTTCGCGCCGGATCGCCGCGCCCAGTTCATGCCCTGCGCCCCGCGCGACGCGGCCGCGCCCGATGCCGATTGCGCCGCGCGGACGCTGATGCCGATCGGTCGCTACCTGTTCCGCCGGCCGATGACGCAGGAGGAGATTGGCGCCTTCGTCATGATGGCGGGCAAGGGCGCTGGCGATGGCCAGGGTTTCTATGACGGCATGCAGCTGGCGATGGCGGCGATGCTAGTGTCGCCGCAGTTCCTCTACATCATCGAGAGCGCGGAGCCCGACCCGGCAGCGCCCGGCAGCCTGCGGCTCGACAACCATGCCCGCGCCGCGCGGCTGAGCTATCTGCTGTGGAACACGACGCCCAATGAGGCGCTGCTGCGCGCGGCCGACGAGGGCAAGCTGACCGATCCGGCGCAACTCGCGGCGATCGCGCAGAAGATGGTGCGTTCGCCCCGGCTGGAGGATGGCGTGCGCGCCTTCTTCGCCGACATGCTGTTGTTCGAGAAGTTCGACGAAATGGCCAAAGACCAGATCGTCTATCCCCGCTTCAACCCCGATGTCGCGTCGGCCCTGTCCGAACAGATGCTGCGCATGATTGTCGACCAGCTGGTGACGCGGCAGGGCGATTATCGCGACCTGTTCACCACCCGGCGGACCTTCATCAACCGGGCGCTGGGGCCGCTCTATCAGGCCAAGGTGTCCAGCATGCAGGGCTGGGTGCCCTATGAGTTCGGCGAAGGCGACGATCGCGCCGGGCTGCTGGGCCAGGCCGGTTTCCTGGCGCTCTATTCCCATTCGGGCCGCAGTTCGCCGACCCTGCGCGGCCGGGCGATCCGCGAACTGCTGCTGTGCCAGCCGGTGCCCAATCCGCCGGGCAACGTCAATTTCACCGCCGTGCAGGATGTCGGCAACAAGGCGATGCCGACCGCGCGCATTCGCCTGAACGCCCATAACAGCGATCCGGTCTGTGCCGCCTGCCACAAGATCACCGATCCGCTGGGCCTGCCGCTGGAGCGGTTCGATGGCATCGGCGCCTTCCGCCGGACCGAAAATGCCGCGCCGATCGACACCGCCGGCGTGTTCGAGGGCACCGCTTTCCAGGGCAATGTCGGCCTGGGCCAGGCCCTGGCGGCAAGCAAGTCGACCACCGAATGCGTCGCCGGCCGCGCCTTCCAATATGCGACCGGCCGCATGCCGGAGGATGAGGAGGCGACCGCCATGGCGCTGGAACAGGGCTTCGCCGCTGACGGCTATCGCATCCAGGCACTGTTCCTGCGCGTCGCGACCATGGCCGATGCCTATCGCGTCAGCACCCCGCCGTTGGCCAAGCCGCAGGTCGCGATGATGACCAGCCCGCATATCCGTGAAGGAGACCGTCCATGAGCTTCACCCTCGATCGCCGCACCGCGCTGCGCGGCATGGTCAACGGCATGGCCGTGGCCGTCGGCCTGCCGCTGCTCGACATCTTCCTCGACGGCAACGGCACCGCCATGGCGGCGACCGGCGCGCCGATGCCGATCCGTTTCGGCACCTGGTTCTGGGGGCTGGGCGTCAATCCGCCGCGCTGGTTCCCCAGCGCCGCCGGCAAGGATTATGAGCTGAAGGTCGAGCTGGCCTCGATCGAGGCGCTCAAGCACAAGGTCAACATCCTGGGCGATTTCACCCTGCCGCTCGACGGCAAGCCCAACCTGCCGCACATCAGCGGCGGCATCGGCATCCGCACCGGCATGGCGATCGATTCCGACCGCGGCCTGCCGGGGCCGTCCTTCGACGTGTCGATCGGCGACGTGATCGGCACCCGCACCCGATTCCGGTCGATCGAGCTGTCGGCGACCGGCGATCCGCGCAATTCGCTGTCCGGGCGCGGCAATGGCAATCTCAACCCGGCGGAAGTGTCGCCCGCCGCCCTTTATACAAGGCTGTTCGGCGCAGGCTTCCATGATCCCAACAGCGCAACCTTCACCCCCGATCCGGCGGTGATGGCGCGGCGCAGTGTCCTGTCCGGCGTGTCCGAGCAGCGCCAGGCGCTGGAGGCGCGGCTAGGCGCGGCCGACAGGCAGCGGCTCGACCAATATTTCACGTCGCTGCGGCAGCTCGAAAACCAGCTCGACGTGCAGCTGACCAAGCCGGCGCCGATGCAGGCCTGTGTCGTGCCACCCAAGGTGCCCGACCTGCCGGTCAATGCCGAGATCGAGAATGTCATGCGCAATCACGAGATCATGACAGATCTGCTGGTGATGGCGATGGCGTGCGACAATGTCCGGCTGTTCAACATGAACTTCAACAATGGCGCATCGTCGCTGACGCGGGTGGGCAGCACCATCACCCATCATCAGCTGACCCATGAGGAGGTGCTGGACAACCGGTTGGGCTATCAGCCCGAAGTCACCTTCTATGTCGACAAGTGCATGGAAGCCTGGACCTATTTCATCAAGGCGATGGACGCGGTGAAGGAAGGCGACCGCACCCTGCTGGATAACAGCCTGGTCTTTGCCCATAGCGAGACCGAGTTCGCCAAATTCCACACCATCGACAATATCCCGATGATGACGGCGGGATCAGCCGGCGGGCGCATCCATACCGGCCAATATATCACCGGCGACGGATCGCCGGTCAGCCGGGTGGGCCTCACCCTGCAACAGGCGATGGGCGTGCCGGTCGACCGTTGGGGCACGGGCAGTCTGGAGACGAACAAGATCATCCCCGGACTGATCGTCTGATCCCCTATTCCATCCGCGCCGCGTAGAGGCCGTGATGCGACAGCATGAACAGGGTCTTGCCGTCCGAACCGCCGAACAGCAGTTGTAGCGGCCGTTCGGGCACGTCGATCCGGCCGATCGGCTTGCCGTCGGGCGCGTAGACGAAGACCTGGCCATTAGCGACATAGACCCGGCCCTGCGCGTCGCTGACCACGCCCTCCCCGCCGCGATCGGCGAAGGGCGTGAGGTCGGTCAGCGTGCCGTTGCCGGCGACCAGCGCGCTGTAGGTGCGGTTTTCCGATCCGTTGGTGACATAGATGCGCTGGCCCGGCTTGCCCTGAACGAAGCCATAGCTGTCGAGCGTGTGGGAGAAGCGCAGGCCGCGATGGTCGACCGGTCCCTGGGCGAAGACGCGCCAGGCCGGCAGGGCGATGCTGCCGTCGGGCGAGACATAGGCCTGCGCATTGGACTGTGCGGTGTCGTGGGCGAACATGTCGGCGAGCGTGGTGAACTGATAGGTCTTGGGATCAATCTGGTCCCTGAACTCGCCATTCACCCACCAGTTGACCGGGAAGATCGTGGCCGCGCTGCCCTGCCCGGCGGGCGTCGCCGGGATGACGCTGATCTGCGTGTCCGGCGCGCCGGGGGTGACGCTGTAGACGGTGCCGTTGCGGCCATAGGAGGAAAGGACCAGCAGATTGCCCGACTTGTCGATGGTCAGGTTCACCGGATCGAGCGCGGCGTCGCGGATCATCTCCAGCCGGCCCGCGTCGGACCAGCGCCAGATGCGCTGGAAGAAGCGGTCGATGAAATAGAGCCGCCCCTGCGCATCGATTGCGCCGCCGCCTAATCCATAGAAACCGTCAGCGAGTTTCTCCACGCTGGCGCCGCCGAAGGTCGAGGGCGAGACCGGATCGGGCTTCGCCGGCACGTCCAGCACGGCGAACTCGCGCTCGCGCACTTCAAGGCCGTGGGTGATGTCCTGAATCGCGTTTTCGAACGGATATTTGGTGAGGCGCAGGAAGGTGCCGCAGCCATTTTCGTCGCAGGTGCCGACCCCGCTTTCGGCGTTCACATGGACGTTGCGAAAGCGGATGTCGTGCGAATTATAGAGCGACACCGCGGTCGGCGCAGGCTTGCGCGTGCGGGTGACGCGATAGCCGTGGAAATTGGCGACCAGGATGTTGCGGGAATCGCGGATTTCGAGCGCGACGGCATCGCCGCTCTCGCCCGCCTCGCCTTCGGTCTGGGGCGCCAGCAATTCCCAGTTGGCGACGCGGTTGAGGCCGATTTCGGTGCGGACATGATGTTCGACCGAGGCCTGGATCAAGCGGCCCGGTGTTTCCGTGTCGGAAATCAATATGCCCGGATGACCGAAGGTGCTGGGGCTCCAGATATTGGCGAAGGTGCCCCCGCCGCCCTGCGTCACCCAGAGGCTGGCATATTGGCCGCCCCAGCGGCGCGATGCGTCGGGATCGGCGGTGGCGTTGTTGTTATAGGGATTGCGCCGGCTGCCATCGAAGGCATCGGTGCCATGGCCGCCCTGGAACTTGACGTCGTTGACCATGGAACTGGCGCCGGCCTTCCACAACAGGCCGGTCGCGCGCGGATTGGCGCCATTGGTGTCGAGCGCCAGGCCGGCGACGATCGCGTCGCCGCCCTGCGCGCTTTCCACCAGCGCCTTGGGCGCGCCGACGCCCTGGAAAGCGGGCGTGCCGTCGGGCAGGACGATCTGGGTCAGGCTGGGGTGGAGACCGAGCAGCACCGTGTCGGCGCGCAGCCGCAACGTGTCGCTGACCTTGTAGAAGCCGGCAGGGAGGTAGACGACGCGATGGCTGTCGATCGCCTTCTGCAGCACGGCGGTGTCGTCCGTACTGTTATCGCCCTTCGCCCCCAGCGCGCGGACATTCACCCATTCGGAGACGGGCGGCAGCGGACGGATCGCAGGCGCACCGGGCGCCGGCAGGCTGGCGATCGGCTGCGCCTGCATGTCTGTTTTATACTCGCCGATCCGGCCAAGCCCCGGCAGGGTCAGGCCATGGGTGAAGGAGGAAACCTTGTAAGCCTTCCCCTGCCCCGCCACGGTGCGGCCGCTCTCGCGGAAGCGAGCAAAGGTCGGCGTGTTGGCGGCCAGCACATTCTGGAAGCCGACCTGGGTATAGACATTCTTCTCATTGGAGATGATGACGCCGGCCTTCGACACATTTTCGAAGCGGACATCCTGGCCCCAGAGCCAGTCGCCATAGCCCCGGTCGATCTCGATCCCGACCGGCACGTTGCGGAAGGCGACATTGAGCAGGGTCAGGCCCGCTTCATGCTCGCGGATGGCGGCGTCGCGCTGTCCTTCGAACGTTGCATCGACCAGGGCGAAGGGCCAGGCCGGCGAGGTCTTTTCCGCGAGGATGCCATAGCGGCCGCCCTTGAAGTGCAGATCCTCCGCCTCGTTGGCGACATGATAGAGGCCGGCGAGCCCCGACCCGATGTCGAAATCGACATGGCTGACGAAGCTGTGCTGGGCGGAATGGAAGCGGATCGCGGTCGCCGCCGGATTGCTGTCCATGATGCGGAAATCGATATTGCCGAGCGCGGAATAGAAGGTGCCCGGATTGGCGTCGGCGATGGTCTTGTCGAACGGCACGCTGCCGGCCGGGGGGAAGGCGGCGGGCCAGCTTTCCTTGTCGGTCTGACGCTTGCCGCCGGTGAAGATCAGCATATGGGCGACGCCGCGCTGAAAGCCCGGCGTGTTGGCGCCGAGCAGGATCGTCGGACGCTGGGCGCCGATGCCGAAGATGCGCACGCCCGGCCACAGAAAGAGCGTGCGGCTGATGCGATAGGTGCCCTGGGGCAGGAAGACGATGCCGCCGCCGGGTGTCGCGGCGGCGGTGTCGAGCGCCTGCTGGATCGCGGCGCTGTCATCGGCGCGGCCATCGCCCACGCCCTTCACCGTCACGGCGCGCGCATCGTCGGGCATGGCGGTATAGACGGACGGGGACGCGAAAGCCGGCCGCGCCGCCGCCAGACATAGCAACACCGACGCACAGGCCCCACTCAATCCACGATAGGTCAGGCCACGATACATCAGGCAGGCTCCGTAAAAAGAAGATGTCCCGGCCGTGCAGGACCGGGACAAGTTTGGGGGGAGAGATGTTATGTTTTATCAGAAATTGAAGCGGACACCGGCGCGGTAGATGCGGCCCAGCGTGTCGTAGAGCGCCGGGTTGATATCCAGACCGGTGTTGGTCTGGGGCGAGGCGACCGGATCCTTGTCGAACAGATTGTCGACCTTGCCATAGAGGGAGACACGGTCGCTGAATTTGAAGGTGGCGCCGATGTCGACATAGAAGGCCCCCTTCATCTTGTTATAGTCGATGGTCGGATGGTTCGCGGTCGAGGTCGGGCAGGACGACTGGCAGACGACATATTGATTGCCGAAGGTGCCGTCGCTGATCCAGCGTTCCTGCACCGTCAGGCTGAACTTGCCGCTGTCATAGGTTTGTACCGCCAGCCATTTCCAGTCAGGGGTGTTGCCGTTGTTGGCGCCGGCCTGATCGACCGCATCGACACCGGCAATGCCGGCATTGACGATGAACTTGCGGATATGGGTGCCCAGCGCGCGGACGGTGAAGTTGCCCGGCAGGCCCAAGGGCTGCTGCCACTGATAGCTGGCCTCGATATCGAAGCCGCTGGTCCGCCAGGAGGCGAGATTGAACGGCTGGACATTGATATAGTTGAGGCTGGGATTGGCATTGTCGAGGCTGAAGCCGCCGCAGAAGGCCTGATTGCCGTCATAGCAGAACTGGACGATCTGCTGCGCCGACAGGCTGGAGACGACGCCCTTCAGCTTGATGTCATAATAGTCGAACGACAGGCTGAGGCCAGGCAGCCAGGAGGGACGCGCCAGCACGATGCCGATTTCGGTGTTGCGGGCGATTTCCGGCTTCAGGTTCGGATTGCCGATGGTGTTCTGGAACGCCTGAACCGCTGCGCCCTGGAAGGGGTCGCTGAAGTTCGGCAGGGTCGTGACGGTCGGCGCGGCGAACAGTTCCGACAGGTTGGGCGCACGCACGTCGCGCGAGGTGACGGCGCGCAGGCGGATGCCGTCGAGCGGCGTGTCCCAGGTGCCGCCGACCTTCCACGCCCAGACCGTGCCCGACGTGCTGTAATGGGTGCCACGGCCCGCGGCGTTCAGGTTGGCGCGGCCGACCGCCTCGCTGTCGAACAGCGGCATGTCGATTTCCGCGAAGCCTTCATAGACTTCATATTTGCCGCGACCATTTTTGTAGTTGCCGGCCGCCCAGTTGCTGCCCTGTGCGCCATTGAGCAGCGGGTCGGCCGGATAATCGGCGCTGTTCGGGCTGATGTCGGACACGCCCGCGCCATAGGGATCGGCATTCACGCGGTAGAATTCGCGGCGATATTCGGCACCGAAGGCGACCGACAGCGGTCCTGCCCACAATTCCACCGGATTGCCCGAGAAGTTGAGGCTGGCGACGTCCTGGGTCAGCTTGGTGTGCTGGAACGGACCATTGTCATGCGGCGCAAGATAGGCGAGCGCGGCCGCCGAGGGGGTGAAGCCACCGAAGATGTTGATCGGCTGGCAACCCAGCACGCGGGCGGCCGGATCGGCGCAGACGATCGCGCCGTTGAGGGTGATCGCATTGGCCGCCGCTGCATAGCGGTTCTGCAGCACGATATCCTTCACCTGGATGTCCGAGATGGTGATGCCATGCTCATAATAGGTGTCATAGTTCCAGTCGGTGCCGGCGAGATCGAACTTGCCCTTGGCACCGGCGACGAAGCGATATTGCTTGCGGTCGGTATAAACCTGCGGATCGGGGAAGGCGGCGTTGGACGAGCCGAAGCCGAAGGAAGTGATGCCGGCGGTGGCGCAACGGTCGCGCACCAGCTGCGGCAGATAGGGGTTGGAGCATTGGACGGTCAGGCTGGCGCGGCCATAACCGGGGCTGGGCTGGTTGTTGGTCTTCACCTGCGCGACATTGACCGTGACATAGGCTTCGTTGTTATCGGCGAAATCATAGCCGATCCGGCCATAGCCGTTGATGCGTTCCAGCGAGGATTTGAGCGAAGCGCCCGAACCCGGCGCGCCCGACAGGTCGCCGCCTTCGCAGAAGCTGTTGCCGCGATAGCAGTTGGTGACCGCGCCGGTGCCGGTCGGCGTGCCGTTCGAGCCATAGTTGAACTGATAGGGATTGCCATTCTGGTCGAAGGCGATGCCCTGCAGCGGCCCGTTGTTGATCAGGCCATAGCGGGCATATTGATAGGGCTGGGCGTAATCGCGGTAATTATATTGCGGCAGGCCGTTGTTGGTCTGGCCGGTGTTCATCAGCGTGGTCGCGCGATACCAGTTGCGGCTGCCGGCCAGATCGGTGCCGAAGTCGCCGGCGCCCACGCCGCCTTCATGGTCATATTCGCCGCTGACGACGACATGCAGGCGATCGTCCATGAAGGACTTGCCATAGGCGGCCTGGACCAGCGCGGTTTCATCATCGCCATATTTGGTAATGCTGCCCAGGATATTGCCCTTGAAGCCTTCGAAATGGGTGTCGGTGATGAAGTTGACCACGCCGCCGACCGCGTCAGAGCCGTAGGAGGCCGACGCGCCGCCGGTGACGACGTCGACGCGCTTCACCAGCAGCTGCGGAAACATCGAGATGTCGGGCACGCCGGTGACGTTGGCGCCAACAACGCGCTGGCCGTCGAGCAGGGTCAGGGTACGGATCGCGCCCAGGCCGCGCAGCGAGAAGGAGCTGAGGCCCTGCTGGCCGCTGGAGGTGGAGAAGGTGCCGGTGGCGGCGCCGGTCGAACCCTGGAGCGAGGGCAGCTGGGCGATCGTGTTGAAGATGTTGGGCTGGGCGTTGTTGGCGATCTGCTCCTCACCGATGACGGTGGTGGGCGTCGGCGCATTGAAGCCGCTGGTGGTGATGCGCGATCCGGTGACGATGATGTCGGCGCTCTGTGCGGCCGGAGCATCGCTCGTCCGGGCCTGCGGCGCGGGTTCGGCCGCCGGTTCGGTCTGGGCCTGGGCGGTGCCGGCCAGCGCCATGATGGCGACCGCGGCCAGACTGACGCCCGCCATATGCCGATGGATTGCGATCTGCACGTTCATTCCTCTTCCCCTCTTGTCACCAAGCGCCCTCCCGGCGTCGGCGTCGCCCATGGCGGGCTATTGTGTGAGCCTTAGTCCCTGCCCCGTCCGGTCGCACTTACGACATAGGTCGTAGATGCGCCGGAACGGCGGATTTTCAGGGCTTTGCGGCGTAGAGCGCGTGGTGCGTCAGGATGAAAAGCGTGCGTTTGTCGGGGCCGCCGAACAGGATCTGGAGCGGCCGGTCGGGCACGTCGATGCGGCCCGTTTCCTTGCCGTCCGGCCCGTAGACGAAGATCTGGCCATTGGCGACGAACACCCGGCCCTGCCCGTCGACCGCGACGCTCTCACCGCCGCGATTGGCGAAGGGCTTCAGCGCGGTCAGCGTGCCGCCCGTTCCTACCGTGCCGCTATAGGTGATATTCTCCGACCCGTTGGTGACGAACAGACGATCGCCGATCTTGCCGGAGACGAAGCCATTGGCGTTGAGCCCGTCGGACCAGCGCCAGCCGGTATGATCGATCGCCCCCTGCTGCCAGACGCGGAAGGCCGGCAAGGACAGGCTGCCGTCGGGCGAGACATATTCCTTGGCCTTGGGCGTGCCGACGTCGCGGGCGAACATTTCGGCAAGCGTGGTGAACTCGTAGGTCTTGGGGTCGAGTTGGTCGCGAAACTCGCCATTATTCCACCAGTTGACCGGCAGCAGTGTCTTGCCCGCGCCAGTGCTGCGCACCGGGGTCGGCTGGATCAGCGTCAGCGCGTCCTTGGGACCGGCGGGGTCGAACGAATAGGCGCCGCCCTTCGCGCCGAGCGAGGACAGGACCATGACATGGCCCGAAGCGTCGATGGCGAGATTGACCGGATCGAGCGCATGGTCGCGCACGATCTCCAGCCCCTTGCCTTCACTCCAGCGGTGGATGCGCTGGAAACGGCGGTCGATGAAATAGAGCGCGCCCTGTGCATCGACAGCCGCGCCGGAGATCGACCAGAAGCCGTCCTCCAGCTTCTCGACCTTGGTGCCGGACGGCGCTGCGGCCGGAACGGCGCTGCCGGCCGGGCCGATATCCAATGCGGCAAACTCGCGCTCGCGCACCAGCAGCTTGCGGCTGACATCCTCGATCGCATTGTCGAACGGATATTTGCTGGCGCGCAGGAAGGTGCCGCAGCCTTCATCGTCGCAGGTGGCAAAGCCGCTTTCGCCATTCACATGGACGTTGCGGAAGCGGATATTGCCGGAGTTGGTGATCTTCACCGCGCTCTTTTCGGGCGCATAGGTGCGGGTGACGCGATAGCCATGATAATTGGCGAAGAGCAGGTTGCTGGAGTTGCGGATGTCGAGCGAGATGGCGTCGGGGCCGTCATCGACCTCCTGCTCGGTCTGGGGGGCCAGGAATTCCCAGTTGCGCACATTATCGAGCACGATCTCGTTGCGGGCATGATGTTCGACCGACATTTCATAGACATGGCCGGGCGTGTCGGTGTCGGTGACATAGAAGCCCGCCTGGGCGAAGCTGTTGGGGCTCCAGACGTCGGCGAAGGTGCCGCCGCCACCATCCGTCACCCAGATGCTGGGATATTGGGCGTCGAGCCGGCTGTCGGTGACCGGGTCGCCGGTGTTGACGCGCAGCGTGCCGAGCATCTTGCCGTCGGCGGTGGGCGTGCCGCCACCGCCCATGATCTTGACGTCCTCGACCAGGCTCTGTTCGCCAGAACGCCAGAGCAAGGCGGAAGCGCGCGGGTTCACCCGGCCGGTGAAGAGGCCGAGGCCCGAGAGGATATTGTCGCCGCCCTTGCGGCTTTCCAGGATCGGCAGGACCGCGCCGAGGCCGGCATGATTGGGGTTGTTGTCGGGGATGAACAACTGGGTGATGGCCGGGTGCAGGCCGATCAGGATGCTGTCCGGGCGCAGGGTCAGCCTGTCCGTCACCTTGTAGAAGCCGGTCGGAAAATAGAGGATGCGGTTGGCGTCGATCGCCTTTTGCAGGGCGGCGGTATCGTCCGCCTTGCCGTCGCCGATCGCGCCCAGGGTGCGGACATTGACCCACTGCTCCATCGGCGGCAGGTCGCGGATCGCGGGCGCGCGCGGTGCCGGCATGGCGGAGAGTGGTTGGATGTCGGCGGTGGTGGCGTATTCGCCCGTATGGCCGGGCGCCGGGACGGCGAGGCCATAGGAGAAATTGGCGACCTTATAGGCCTTGCCCTTGCCGTCGATCGCCCTGCCGCTGTCGCGGAAGCGGGCGAAGACCGGGCTGTTCAGGACAAGCGCATTATCGAAGCCGACCTGGGTGAAGACATTCTTCTCGTTCGAGATGACGACGCCGGCCTTCGACACATTTTCGAACCGGACATCCTTGCCCCAGAGGCTGTCGCTGTAGCCGCGGTCGATCTCGATCCCGACCGGCGTATTTTTTATCGCGACATTGACGAGGGTGAGGTCGACCTCATGCTCGCGGATCGCTGCGTCGCGCTGACCGTCGAAGGTCGAATCGAGCAGGGTGAACTGCCAGGCTGGCGAGGTCTTTTCGGTGACGATGCCGTAGCGACCGCCCTGAAAATGGACATTCTCGATCACGTTGCCGGCCTGATAGACGCCGGCAAAGGCGGTACCGAGGCGGAATTCCATATGGCTGAGGAAGGCATGCTGGGCCATGCGGAAGCGCACGCCGGCGGCCGCCGGATTGCCGGCGCCGATCTCGATATCGACATTGCTCATCGACGAATAGAAGGTGCCCGAATTGGCATCCCGCACGATTTTGTCGCGCGGCACCACGGTCGGCACCGGGACCGGCACCTTGCCGACCTGATATTGATCGCCGCCGGCGAAGATCACCATGGTCGACACGCCCTGCTGGAAGCCGGGGGTGTTGGCGCCGAGCAACAGCACCGGCCGGGTCGGGCCGACGCCATAGACGCGCACGCCCGCCGGCACGATCAGCGAGCGGGTGATGCGATAGGTGCCCGAAGGCAGGAAGACGATGCCATGGCCGGTCGAATCGCGGGCCTGGTCGAGCGCCTGCTGGATCGCGGCGCTGTCGTCGGCGCGGCCATCGCCCACGGCCTTCACCGTCACCGCATGGGGTTCGGCCGGCGCGACCGGGAAGACCGAGGTCGTCGCGGCAAAGGCCGGCGTCCCAAGCGTTGTTGCCGCCAGCAAAGCCGCGATCATGCTGCGTCCGATCATGTCCGCCTCCCATCCTCATTTTTATAGATGGTGCATGGCTAGGGGAGCGGTCGCGGCTTGGCACTTGCGACAAAGGT
Source organism: Sphingobium scionense (assembly GCF_014197035.1). Classification (GTDB taxonomy): domain Bacteria; phylum Pseudomonadota; class Alphaproteobacteria; order Sphingomonadales; family Sphingomonadaceae; genus Sphingobium; species Sphingobium scionense. Next base: position 38,857 of record NZ_JACIEU010000001.1, read on the forward strand.
CGTAGTTTTCCTGTGGGGTGGCGCGGCCTTATAGCGGGAAAACCAATCCCCCTGCCCCAGCGACCAAGGACGCCCGCTTGCCGATTTCCGCCGACCCTGCCCCCGTTTCGCCCAAAGCCGTGGGACGCGCCATCATCGTCATGGGGGTGAGCGGCTGTGGCAAGTCGACGCTGGGGGCGATGCTGGCGCAGGCGCTGGACTGCCCGTTCCTGGAGGGCGACAGCTATCATTCGACGGCGGCGGTGGAAAAGATGCGCGGCGGGGAAGCGCTGACCGACGCGGATCGCTGGCCCTGGCTCGACCGGCTGGGCGCGGCGATCGCCGGCACGGTGGCGGCGCAGGGCGTGGCGGTGGCCGCCTGCTCGGCATTGAAGCGCGCCTATCGCGACCGGCTGCGCGCGGCGATCGGTGTGCCGGTGCATTTCATCCTGCTCGACAATGATCGCGACGAACTGCTGGCGCGGCTGGGCAACCGGCCGGGCCATTATATGCCCGCCAGCCTGCTCGATAGCCAGCTCGCCACGCTGGAGCCGCCAATGCCCGAGGAAGGCGCGATGATCCTGACCACCAATGTCCCGGCGACCGAGCTGCGCGACCGGGCGCTGGCCTGGCTGGGATAGGGTCACACCGACGCGACAGTTGAAAGTTCATAGTGTCGATAGCCAGCGATAGCGGGTCGAAAATGGACATGACGCGCCTGCCACGCGCCGACGAAGCGACAGTGACGCGACACCGACGTCATAGGGGCGCTCCTCCGACGCGACCGTGAAGCGACAGCAAGGCGACAATTGGACCGGCGGCGCGCGCGACGCCGAACGGCGGAGCGGCGAAGGGCGTCGTGACGGAAGAATGGCCTGTTCCATCCGACAGGATAGATCAGAGAAAGACCGAGTAGGAAAGCGCCGCCAGACCACCATTAGCGGATGTTCCTCATTCCTCCCCAAGCTTGTCTTGGGGAGTTCAATGGAGACACGTGTCTCCATTGAACAGCGCGAAGCGCTGACGGAGGGGCAATGGCGCAAGCGCAACGCTATTGCCCCTCCACCGCCTTCGGCGGTCCCCCTCCCCAAGCAAGCTTGGGGAGGATTTTCGGACAGTCCCCAAACCACCCAAATCCGTCATCCCAGCGCAGGCCGGCATGACGAGATAGAGGGCCGTCCGCAAACGAGCGGTAGTGATCGGCCACCCTTTCCCAACAGCAACTGCCCCTCCCGTAACGGGAGGAGCTGATGCCCGCATCGATGGCTTTGCCCGCAGGCTTAGCGATAGCGGCCCATCGTCACCTTGAGCCAGACCGGCTTGTCGATGAGGTTGAGGCCATAATCGGTCTGGTCGCCGTTCCAGATCCGGTCGAAGACCCAGTTGTCGCCCTCGAAATGGCCTTCCTCGACCTTGACGATCATGCCGTTGGCCGGGGCGCCTTCGCGCGCGCCGAACTGGACGCGGACATGATCGCCGGTGAAGAGAAATTCATTGGCCGAAAGCTGCGCCACGACCATGCCGCCGACCATCGCCTTGTCCCAGGCCGGGGTGTCGGCATTGGGGAACCATTCGCGCTGGCCGAACTGCCACTGGCCAAAGCTGGCCGTGACCGTCCAGTCGCCCATGGTGGTGCTGAGCGGCGTGCCATCGTCCGGCCGGGCCGCGCCCCAGGTCGGATGGGCGAAGGCGATCTTGGCCCAGGGGCGCATCGCGGCGCCGAGCACGCCGAATTTGGAGGCGAAGGCGTGGATGGTCGCGTCGTCGAAGCTCTTGGCGCCGAGCGGATAGTTGAAATAGTCGGCATCATCCATGCCGAAGGGCGCGAAGCCGATCGCGCCGCGTCCCAGCGCCGACCAGAAATAGCGGGCATATTCAGCGGCATTGCCGATTTCGGGCACCATCAGCGCATTGTCGGGCCTAGTGTAGAGATCGAGATGCTTGAAGACGTTGCGGCTGCCCCGGTCATAAATGTCGGGCGCGGCGAGATCGAGCGAGGGGGCCGCCGCCTTCCAGATGTCGATTACGTCGCCCTGCGGCCCGCCGCTCGACACGCTCATCGGATCGACCGGCTTGTAGGGATCGGTCAGCGAGGCGTTCACATACATGGGCAGTGGCTTGATCGCCTTGCCGGCCTTGGCCAGTTCCTCGATATAGCGGGCGGTGTACCAGCTGTTGAAGGTGCGATCTGCGGTATCGCCGAACACGTTCTTCCAATTGCCTGCCGGCTTCTTGAGCGCACGGGTCAGCTCGGCGGGCACCGGACCGTCGAACAATTTCTGCGCGGTGGCGCTGAAATCGCGGGGATTCTGGTAGCTGCCGACTTCATTTTCGGGCTGCACCATGATGACCGTATTTTGCGCATCATGATCGCGCACATAGGTCATGAGCTTCAAAAAGGCACGCTTGTCCGCCGCCAGCGTGGCCGCGCCATGAGGCGAGAGCACGCCATGATCCTTCCCATCGGCGGTCTTCATGCGCGGGAAGCGGCGATTGTCGAGCTTCACCCAGTCGGGGGTATAGGCAAGGCCGGTATTCTTCCAGGCGCCGAACCACAGGAGGACGATGCGCTTGTCATGGGCGCGCGCCTCGTCAAGCAGGGTCTGGACGAAGCTATAGTCGAACTGGCCTTCCCTGGGCTCAAGCTGTTCCCAGGCGACCGGGACTTCGACGGTGTTGGCATGGATGCTGTCGAGCCGGTCCCAGACCTGCTTCAGCGGGGCGGCATAATTGCTGCTGTTATTGACCTGGCCACCCAGCATCAGGAAGGGCGCGCCATCGACGATCAGGGCGTGGCGGCCATTCCGGCTTTCGATATGCGGCACCGGCCCGCCATTCTGGGCCAGCGCGGGGGTGGCGAGCAGCATGGCGCCCGTGAGCAGGGGAAGAAGATTGCGCATCAGATCGGGTCTCTCAGGGCTGTTCGTCTAGGGAAAATATGCGGGTGGCGGCGGTCCATTTGGCGCCGGGGACGGACCAGGGCAACGGCCGCTGGACGCCGTCCATCTGCGCTTCCCAGGCCTGCACCGCCGGATCGGCAACGTCGGCCGCCGCCTTGGCCGCCGGGTCGAAATCCGGGCCGGTCTCCATCAGCATGACCAGCCGGTTGCCGCTCCGATAGATGTCCATCGCCCGGACATCGGCGGCGCGGATGCTGGCGCCGATGGCGGGCGGCAGCGCGCCGGACGCATGCCATGCCTCATATTGGGCAATGGCGGCTTCATCGTCGGCCAGGTCGATCAGCAGGACGTGACGCATCACATCACCCAGCCGCCGTCGATCACATGGACCGCACCGGTGGTGAAGGCGGCGTCGTCGCTGGCGAGATAGAGGACCAGACCGGCGATCTCCTGCGCCTTGCCCAGGCGTCCCATCGGCTGGCGCGCGACGAAGGCGGTCTGGGCGGCTTCATAGTCGCCGGTGTCGTGCAGCCGCTGTTGCAGCGAGGGGGTGTCGACGGTGCCGGGGCAGATGCAGTTGCAGCGAATGCCCTGCCCGACGAAATCGGCAGCGACCGCCTTGGTCAGGCCGATCACGCCCGCCTTGGTCGCGCCATAGGCGAAGCGGTTGGGGATGCCCTTCACCGAGCTGGCGATGGAGGACATGTTGACGATCGCGCCCGCGCCCTTTTCCACCATGCCCGGCAGGAAGGCCGAGATGGTGTGATATTGGGCGGTCATGTTGAGCGCGACGGCAAAGTCCCAGTCGGACTGGCTGCATTCCAGGATATTGCCGGCATGGACGACGCCGGCGATGTTGGCGAGGATGTCGATCGGGCCGATGTCTGCGGCGAGCGCGCGCACGGCGGCGCCGTCGGTGACGTCGAGGGCGAGCCGCTCGCAGCCCTCCAGCCCGTCGAGCGCATCGAGATCGCGGTCGGTGGCGAAGACGCGCGCGCCCTCCGCCACGAAACGCTCGACCGAGGCGCGGCCGATGCCGCGGGCGGCGGCGGTGATGAGCGCGGCCTTGCCGGCGAGGCGCCCGTTCTGTGTGCCGCTCATGCGCGCGCCACCATCGGCAGACATTCGGGACCGATGGGATCGAAAGCCTTGTAGGTCAAAATAAACTCCTGATGGCCCAGTTGTTCGGAAAGGCTGCGTTCGCCCGCCGCGACGGCGAGGATGGCATCATAGATTTCCTGGCCGACCTGATCGAGGGTCGCTTCGCCCTCCAGGATGCGGCCGGCATTGACGTCCATGTCGGCGGCCAGGCGGCGGCCGGTTTCGGGATTGGCGCAAATCTTGATGACCGGCGAGATCGCCGATCCGACCACCGATCCACGCCCGGTGGTGAACAGGGTGACATGCGCGCCGCAGGCGATCAGTTCCACGATCTCGGCATTGTCGGAGATATTGGGGAAGCCGAAGCGCGGCTCGCCATCGGGCACGACGTCGAGCAGATAGAGGCCGCCCATTGGCGGGATATCGCCCGGCTTCAAGATACCGTCGATCCGCGAGCTGCCCGACTTGCTGTAGGCGCCCATGGATTTTTCCTCTTGGGTGGTGAGGCCGCCTTCGGCATTGCCCGGCGCGAAGCTGCCAAAGCCCATGACGGTATAATAGGCCTCCGCCTTCTGCACGCAGGCCTCGATCGCGGCGGCGAGTTCGGGCGTGGAGGCGCGGTCGGCCATGATCTTCTCGCAGCCGACCAGTTCGCCCGTCTCCTCGAAGATGCAGGCCGCCCCTTCCGCCACCAGCCGGTCGAAGGCGCGGCCGACCGCCGGATTGGCGGTGATGCCGCTGGTGCCGTCCGACCCGCCGCAGATGGTGGCGACGACCAGTTCCTCGACGCCCATCGGCACGCGCTCGACCGACGCGATCTGCGCCCGCACCCGATCGACCGCCTCCAGACCGGCGGCGATGGTGGCGGCGGTGCCGCCCTTTTCCTGGATCACCAGCAGTTCGGCCGGGCGGCCGCTGGCCTCCACGACGGCGCGCAGCTTTTCGCGGTTGAAGCTTTCGCAGCCGAGCGAGACGATGACGAGGCCGCCGACATTGGGATGGGTGGCGATCGCCTCCATCACCTTGGCCGCATAGGCATTGGGATAGCAGCCGGGGAAGCCGATCAGCTGGACATCGGGATCATCCGCCTTGTCGACGATGCGGCGCGCGACATGGTGCGCGCATTCGACCAGATAGGCGACGGCGACGACATTGCGGATGCCCTTGCGCCCGTCGGACCGGAGCCAGCCCTGGATCATGCGCCCTGCTCCAGCGCGGTGCGGGTGTGGCTGCTGATATAATCGCTCTTCATATTGTGCATATGGACCCATTGGCCGGCCACCACCGGCGCGGTCATCGACCCGATCGGCGCGCCATATTTGATGACCTTGTCACCCTGCGCCAGCGCCACGCGGGCGATCTTGTGGCCGATCGCGATCCCCTCGCGCGCGGGGATGGTGCCGCCGGATACGGGCAATATGTCGCCCGCCTCGATCGCGCTGACGCAGATCAGCACATTGTCGTCGGGGTGCAGCAGGATGAGGCGGCTGTCATGTTCAAGCATGGCTGTGGGCCTTGGCAAGAGGATGGGCACGGGCGGCGGCGTCGAGCGCCGGCCAGAGCGTGTCGGTTATGGAGGCGCCCAGACGGGCGATCGTGTCATGGACCTGATCTGCGCCGACCAGGCCGGGGATCACGGCCATGACCTGCGGGTGGCGCAGCGGATATTGCAGCGCGGCGGCGGGCAGCGCGACGCCGGCATCGCGGCAGAGCGCCGCCATGGCCTGGGCGCGGGCGAGGATCGCCGCGTCCGGGGCGGCATAATCGAAATGGAGCGGGCCGCTGAGATCGCGGGCGAGGATGCCGCTATTATAGGGGCCGCCGACGATGACCTGCACATCGGCGCTGGCGCAGCGGTCGAGCAGTTCCTCCGCGCCGCGATCGAGCAGGGTGTAGCGGCCGGCGATCAGGATCGCGTCCAGCTCCACCCGGTCGAGCAGGTCGTGGCAGATCGCGACCTCGTTCACGCCGATGCCGATCGCGCCGATCGCGCCGGCATCACGCAGGTCGCGCATCGCCCGATAGCCGCCGTCGAGGAAGGCGGCGAGATGATCGGCATGCGCGTCGCCATGGGTCAGGCGGCCGATATCATGGGCGAGCAGCAGGTCGATCCGGTCGCGGCGCAGGCGCTTCTGGCTGCTTTCGAAGGACCGCAGCACGGCATCATGGCCATAGTCGAAATGCGGCTCGAACGGGTCAGCATCGACGAAGCCATGGCGTTCGCCCTGCGCATCGGTTGGCAACAGCAGGCGGCCGACCTTGGTCGAGACCCGCGCCCTGCCGTGCGGGTCATGGTCAGCGAGCGCGGCGCCCAGCCGCCGTTCGGCAAGGCCAAAGCCATAATGGGGGGCGGTGTCGAAATAGGCGATGCCGGCGGCAAAGGCGGCGTCGAGGGTGGCGCGCGCCTCCGCATCGCTGACGACGCGATAGAGATTGCCGATGGGCGCGGTGCCCATGCCCAGGGTCGGGAAATCGATCATGCGGCGGCTCCCTGCGTGATGCGATAGAGACGCGCGGCATTGTCGGCGAAGATGGCGCGATGGGCCGCGACCGGCACCGAGGCGCGGGCGAGGTCGAGCCAGGCGGCATAGTCGGACGCGAGCGTCAGCACCGGCCAGTCGCTGCCCCAGAGCAGGCGTTCCGGGCCGAACAGGGCGAGCAGTTCGGCGATGAAGGGAGCGGCGGCGCCCTCCCCTGCCCCCGGCGCCAGTTCGGTGAGCAGGCCCGACAGCTTGCAGGCGATATTGGGGCAGGCGGCGAGATCGGCCATGGCGGCGCGCCAGTCCGCCGGGATCGCGTCGCCGACCAGCGGCTTGGCGGCGTGATCGATGATGATGGTGAGGTCGGGCTGGCGCCGGGCCAGACGGGCGAGCGAGGCGAGATGCTGCGGCCGCACCAATGCGTCGAGCACCAGCCCTTCGCGGGCCAGTGCCGCGAAGCCGGGTGCCAGTGCCGGATCGTCGAAACAGTCGGGCGCGCGGCCCTGCATCATCGGACGGATGCCGACCAGTGGCCCCGCGACCTGCAGCGCCGCGACGCGGGCAGCGACATCGCCGGTGAGATCGGCCCAGCCGACGACGCCGGCGATGCGAGCGGTTTCGGCCGCAAGCGAGAGCAGCCAATGGGTGTCGGCGTCCGATTCCTGGCTCTGCACCAGGATCGCGGCATCGACCTTGTTGGCATCGAGCTGCGCGAGCAGATCATCCAGCCCATAGTCGCGATGGATCGCCGGCAGGTCCGCGCCGGGCCAGCTGCAATCGTTGCGGCCGAGCTGCCAAAGATGGACATGAGCGTCGATCATGCCGCCCCGCCCTTGCCGCGCATGCGATGGGCATAGGCCGCGACCACCAGGAAGCAGAGTGCGGGCACCGCCATTGCGGCGTTGATCGTGCCGGCCATGTCGGAAATCAGCCCCATGAGCGCGGTCAGCACCGCGCCGCCGATGATGGCCATGACGATCATCGACGCGCCCGGCTTGGTCAGCGGGCCGAGGCCGTCGAGCGAGAGGACGAAGATGGTCGGGTACATGATCGACATGAAGAAGCTGGCGGCCACCAGCGCGACGACGCCGGGCAGGCCGAGCCAGACCGAGCCGACCAGTGCTAGGCCGAGATTGACGAGCGCGAACAGCCGCATCAGCCGCGCGCCATCGAAGCGGGAGAGCAGCGCCGCACCGGCAAAGCGGCCGGCCATGAACAGGCCGAGCGACAGGGTCAGCAGCCAGGCGGCATGCTGGGCGGTTATCCCCGGCAGCGCGGCCTGGGCATAGCGGATGAGATAGCTCCAGATGCCGACCTGGGCGCCGACATAGAAGAATTGGGCGGCGACCCCGGCCAGATAGCGCGGGCGACGCAGCAACTGGCGATAGCCGGCCAGTGGCGAGGCGGCGCCGGCATGGCCCTCCACCGCCGCCTTCGGGAAGGGCGTGCGCGCGAGCAAGGCCGCCCAGGCCAGCACGACCAGCGCGATCAGCAGATAGGGCAGGCGCACGGCCGAGGCAGCAGCGGCGCCCTGTGCCGGCGCATCGGACAGGATCAGCGTCGCGCCCAGCGCCACGCCGGTGATCGAGCCAAGCGGATTGAATGCCTGGGCGAGGTTGAGGCGGCGGGCGGCGCCGGCGGCATCACCCAGCACCGCGACCATCGGATTGGCGGCGGTTTCGAGGAAAGCGAGGCCACTGGCGATCACGAACAGGGCGAACAGGAAGAAGGGATAGCTGACCGCGGCGGAGGCCGGCAGGAACAGCAAGGCGCCGAGCGCGAACAGCAGCAGGCCCAGGATCACCGTCGCCTTGTAGCCGAAGCGCTGCGCCGTCAGCGCGGCGGGAATGGCGAAGCAGAAATAGCCCAGATAAAAGGCCGACTGGACCAGGCCCGAGGCGAAGTCCGAAAGGGCGAAGGCGTGCCGGAAATGGGCGATCAGCACGTCGTTGAGATTATTGGCAAGGCCCCAGAGGAAGAAGAGGCCGATCGTCAGCATGACCGCCATCTTTGTGGCGCCGCTATCTTCCTGTCTGTCTACCCTGGCATCTGCCTGCATCACCCATCCTCTCTATTGGCGAACATGGCAGGCCCGTCCCTGTTGGGATCGGGCCTGCGCAGTCGGGGGAGGTTATACGCCTCCCATGCGGATCAGTAGCTGATCCGGGCCGTCAGGCTGATGCGACGGTCATTGACCACCACGTCACGCGGACGGCTGTCGATGCCGAAATAGGTCGCACGACGGGTGTTGGTCAGGTTGGTGCCGTCCAGCGCCAGCGCGAACTGCGGCGTCACATTATAGCTGATCGACGCATCGAGCTGACCGAAGGGCTTGTTGAAGATCGGCAGGCTGCCGGTGCCGTTGCCCGCCGTGGTGACGACATATTTGCTGCGCCAGTTATAGGCGACGCGGGCCGACAGGCCGCCCTTCTCGTAGATGCCGACGATATTGTAATTATATTTCGACAGCAGTTCGAGCGGAACGTTGGTGACCGGGCCGCTGGTGGCGGGCGACGGTGCCTGCGAGTCCACATAGGTGAAGTTCGCCTGCATGCCGAGGCCATCGAACGGACCGGGCAGGAAGTCGAAGAACTGCTGATAGGCGAGTTCGAAGCCCTTCACCTTGCCCTTGGCGACATTGCCATAGGATGTCACTTCGTAAGTGTAGGTGTTGCCGTTGTCGAAAGTCACTTCACGGTTGGCGACCGCAGTCTGGATGTAGTTCTTGATATTCTTGTAGAAGGCCGCTGCGGTCAGCGAGCCGGTCCGCGAGAAATACCATTCCAGCGTGGCGTCCAGATTATCCGACTTCATCGGCTTCAGATACGGGTTGCCGCCGCTGGCCGTATGAATCTGATTTTGCTGCGCACTGCCCGGCTCAGTGATTGTCAGGCTGGGAGCAAGCTGGGTGAAGCTGGGGCGCGAGATATTCTTCGCGGCCGCGAAACGCAGCTGCAGATTATCGGTCAGATGGACGCGCAGGTTCAGGCTCGGGAGGACCGAGGTATAGTCATCCGACACCGCAATCGGGTTGAACACGGTCGGGCCGTTGGTTTCGGTGCCATCCGGATTCTGGATGATCGTGGTCTGCTGATAATAGCCCGACACGTCGAGATTGGTGCGGATCACGCGGACGCCGATATTGCCGTCGACCGGATCGGCCTTGAAGAAGGCGGTGGCATAGCCGGTGAAGGTCTTCTGCCGCTGCGCATTCGTGCCGCTCTGGGTATAGGCTGGCGCGCTGGCGATGCCCAGCGTGTCGAGCGTATTTTGATAGTTGCGGATGATGCCGCGGTTGAAGGCGATGATGTTGCCGAACAGGTCGGCGTCGCCACGGAAGAAGTCGCCCAGGTCAACCGTTTCCAGTTCGCTGGGGATGCCCGACAGGCCGGTATAGCGATAGCCGGTGTCGATCGTGCGGTTCTTGCGGTCGGCATAGCGGAAGCCGGCCTTGATCGACGACAGGATGCCGGCATCGAAGCGATATTCGGCGTCCAGGCGCGCAGTCTTGTCCGACGCCTTCGATTCATTGAGGTTATCGAGATAGAAGGCGCTGGTGTAGGTCGCCGCATTGGTGAGGCCGGTGGCCGAACCGATGTTCACGACCGGGATCGAACCGGAAATATCCTGATAAAGCGTATCGGCGGTGCCATTCAGGCCGAAGATCGAGCGCAGATTCTTGGTCTTCGCATCGACATACTGGCCGTCGGCGGTAACGGTCAGCTGGTCCGTCGGCTTCCACTTCAGGTTCAGCGAATAGTCCGTCGTGGTCGAATGACGGGTCTGGGCGCTGGTGTTGTTGCCGACCGGCACGTTGATGAACGTGCCGCTCTGGAAATCGCCATTGTCGGCATAGGTGAAGGCCGCGCCGGGCTGAGGAGTAATCGAGACGTCGGAACTGTAGGCGAAGAAGCTATAGTCATCGTACCGGAACTTGTAGTCCGAACGGAAGACTTCGGCGGTCAGCTCCAGCGTGTCGCTGGGGCGCCACTGGAGCGCGACATCGGTGCCGAGGCGACGACGATCGCCATAGACTTCGCCGATACCGGTACCATGCGGCAGGGTCGTGGTCTGGCCAAGACGGCCGAGCTGGATGGCGGTCGCATAATCGACCGGCGAGACGGGATTACCGTTCGCATCAACCGACTGATCGAGCGTGTAGAAAGGCTCGGTCGAGATCGTGTCCTGACGGAAGGACGTCTTCTGGAAGGAGACGCTGGCGAGGATGCCGATTTCACCGATGCCGGTGTCCCAGCGATCGCTGACCATCAGCGAGGCCGAGGGCTTGAACTTGTCGGTCAGGTCGAAATAGCTCTGGGTCGCGGTGGCGGCGACCTTCAGGCCATCGAAGTCGAACGGCTTGCGGGTGCGGAAGTTGATCGTGCCCGACAGCTGATCCTCGATCAGGTCGGCCGACGGATTCTTGTAGACGTCGATGCCGGCCAGCAGTTCGGACGGGATGTCTTCGAGGCTGAGCTGGTTGGCGCCCGAGGCGGTGAAGATGTCGCGGCCGTTGAGTTCGGTGCGGACCTGGGTCAGGCCGCGGATCGCGACCGAGCTGCCTTCGCCATATTGGCGCTGCACCTGGATGCCGGGGATGCGCTGCAGCGCTTCGGCGACGTTCCGGTCGGGCAGCTTGCCAATGTCTTCGGCGACGATCGAGTCGACGATCACATCGCTGTTGCGCTTGATCGACTGGGCGCTGGAAAGGCTGGCGCGGACACCGGTGACAACGATGCCATCTTCGGACACAGGAGCATCGCTCGACTGTTCCGCAGCCACATCCTGGGCATGCGCCTGGACGCCGCACCCCAGCATGACGCTGGCGAGCGAGATACCGGCGAGCAATTCCGCGCGCGACGGAATGTTAAGATTCTTGAACATTTTACGCTTCCTCTCCCCTGGCCCCTGGTCGGAGCACTGATCGATTCGATGCCGCGATGCCGCGGCAAAACATATTCCCCTGCCGCGATATTTCCCTATTGGGAGCGATACCAACGCGGCGCTCTCTTACTCTCCGTTTCCGGTTTGTGAAATATAAAAATTGATTTCACCTGTAGATGGTGTGTAGGGAAGGACCAACAGATGATGGCGCTACCAAAGGCGAGATAGCGCCCGATTGGTGAGGGGATCGGGATGGACGGAAAGGCGCGATACCAGGCGCCCGCCCTGAAAAAAGGGCTGGAAATTCTGGAACTTCTGGCCGGTTCCAGCGAGCCGCTGATCATGTCCGACATCTCCGCCGCGCTCGGCCGGTCGGTCAGCGAGATTTTCCGCATGCTCCAGGTGCTGGAAGAGCATGGCTATATCGCCCGCGCCGAGGATGGCTATCGCCTGACCAACCGGCTGTTCACCCTGGGCATGAGCCAGCCGCCGATTCGCGACCTTGCCTCCACCGCCTTGCCGGTGATGCAGGAACTGGCGCGGCAGGCCGGGCAAAGCTGTCATATGGCGGTGGTGTCGGGCGCGGAAATGGTCGTCATCATCGCGATCGAGGCGCCGGGCCTGTCCGGCTTTGCCGTGCGCGTCGGCTATCGCCGGCCGCTGCACCGTTCCAATTCCGGCCGCATCCTGCTCGCCTTCCAGTCGCCCGAAAATCGCGAGGCGATGCTGAAGGACATCCGGGCCAGTGATCCGCAATTGGAGGAAGGCGATCTGGTCGCGCGGCTGGACGCCGCCGTTGCGGCCGGCGGCGCGGTGTCGCCCAGCCCGATGCTGACCGGCATCACCGACCTGTCGGCGCCGATCCTGGTCGGCGGGATCGCCCGCGCATCGCTGACCATGCCCTTCGTCGACGGCGCCGCCAACCGGGCGAGCATCGAGCAGTGCAATGATCTGGTGCGCGCCGCCGCGCAGGCGATCGGCGCGGCCATGTCGCCGATCAAGAATGCGCCGTCCCGCGCCGCCGCCATGGAGGAAGAGCAATGACCCTGCTGGATCGCCGCAGCGCGCTGATCGCCGCCGCGGGCCTTGCCGCCCTGCCCGGCCTTGCGGGTGCGCAGACGACGACGGCCGACGAGGTGATCGAGCTGTGGTCCGGCCCGCCGCCCGGCGACACGAGCGCGCGGATCGTCCGCAAGATCGACGATCAGTCGAAAGACCCGGCCAAGCCCGATCGTTGGGTGACGGGGATCGCCCGCCCGGTGCTGGTGGTGCGCCGCCCCGCCCGCCCCAATGGCGCGGCGATGCTGGTGGTGCCCGGCGGCGGCTATGGCTTCCTGTCCTACGACAATGAAGGCACGAGCCAGGCTACCTGGCTCAACGAACGGGGCATCACCGCCTTCATCCTGCTCTATCGCCTGCCCGGGGAAGGCTGGGCGCAGCGGCAGGACGTGCCGTTGCAGGATGCCCAGCGCGCGATGCGGCTGATCCGCGCGCGGGCTGTCAATTTCGCTGTCGACAAGGACCGGGTCGGCGTGCTCGGCTTCTCGGCGGGCGGCCATCTGGCGGGATCGCTGGCGACGCGGCATGGCGAGCGCGTCTATGCCCCGGTCGATGCCGCCGACCGGGAAAGCGCGCGCCCCGATGTCGTCGGCCTCATCTATCCGGTGGTCAGCCTCGACGCGCCCTTCACCCATGGCGGGTCGCGCGACATGCTGCTGGGCGAGAGCGCCAGCGCCGAGATGCGCCGGGCGCGATCGGTGGAGATGCGGGTGGACGCCGATACGGCGCCCATCTTCCTGGTCCATGCCAGTGACGACGGGCTGGTGCCGCCGGCCAACAGCATCGCCCTGTTCCAGGCGATGGAGGCGGCCAAGCGCCCGGTCGCGCTCCATATCTTCGAGGATGGCGGCCATGGTTTCGGCACGCGCCTGCCCAAGGCGATGCAGGCGTCGGCCTGGCCCGGCCTGTTCGCGACCTTTGCTGCCAAGCAGGGATTGCTGGCGCAATGAAGACAGCGCTGTCGATAGGCCTGCTGGCACTAGCCGCCAGCGCCGGGGCGACGCCCCCGGCCTATCAAAGCGCGCCCGAACGTCGCACCGTCGCGGACAAGGATTGGGGGCCATGGCTTGGCCCGTTCCGCGCCAGGCTGGTGCCCAGCCTGATGCAGGATTTTGGCGAACGCTATCTCTACGCCCCGGCCAATGCCGCCCTGCCCGCACCGAAACCCGGCGAACAGCGCGTCGTGTTCCTGGGCGATTCCATCACCGATCGCTGGAACCTGGCCGCCAGCTTCCCCGGCAAGCCCTATGTCAATCGCGGCATCGGCAGCCAGGTGACGGCACAGATGCTGTTGCGCTTCCATCAGGATGTCGTGGCGCTGAAGCCCAAGGTCGTGGTGATCCTGTCCGGGATCAATGACGTCCAGGGCTTCCTGCAACAGGAAAGGCCCGAGCAGATCGAGGCCAATTGGGAAGCGATGGCCGACATCGCCACCGCCCATCATATCAGGGTCGTGTTCGGATCGATCCTGCCGGTCAACAACTATAGTGACGCCGCGAAGGATGTGGTGGCGGAGCGCAAGCCGGCCGAACTGGTCGCGCTCAACCAGTGGCTGCGTGCCTATTGCGCGCAGCACGGCCATGTTTTTGCGGACTATCATAGCGCGCTGGTCGACCAGAACGGCCTGATGACCGCCGCCTATACGCAGGACGGCGTGCATCCGCTCGACAATGGATACGCCGTGATGGCACCCATCGCGCAACACGCGATCGAACAGGCATTGCGCCACAAATGAGGAAGGGGAGAACAATGATGTATCGCCTGACGGCGGCGCTTTGCGCACTGGGACTGGCCGGCACCGCTTATGCCGAAACCAAGGTGCCCGGCGATCCGCATGCCGACGATCCGGTCGGCATCGTCGCCGATCCCTGCCCCACCCATGAAAAGCCAAGCGACGAGGCCAGCTGGAAGCTGTGGAACCTGCACATGCTGACCCGCGATTTCGGGCAACTTTGCCGCTATGCCGCCGCCAACAAGGCGATCGAGGGCCAAAAGGTCCGCGTCGTCTTCATGGGCGATTCCATCACCGACAACTGGATCAACCTGGACCCGACCATGTTCCAGAACGGGCTGGTCGATCGCGGCATCAGCGGCCAGACGACGCAGCAGATGCTGGTGCGCTTCCGCAATGACGTGATCGCGCTGAAGCCGCAGGCGGTCCACATCATGGCGATGACCAACGACATCGCCGGCAATACCGGCGCGGCGACGATGGAAACGGTGCTGGGCAATATCCAGACCATGGCCGATCTCGCCCGCGCCCACGGCATCAAGGTCATCATCGCCTCCGTCCCGCCAGCCGCCGCCTTCCCCTGGAGCCCGGGCATGACGCCCGCGCCGCAGGTCGCCGCGATCAACACATGGCTGGCCGATTATGCCCGCGCCAACGGCTTCACCTTCGTCGATTATCACAAGGCGATGGCGCAGCCCGACGGCGCGATGAAGCCGGGCCTGTCGAGCGACGGCGTCCATCCGACCAGGGAAGGCTATGCCATCATGCGGCCGCTGGCCGAGGCCGCGATCGCCCAGACTTTGGGGAAGAAGTGATGCAGGATTTCGGACGCCGATCCTTCCTGGCGGGCGCGGCTGCGCTGGGCCTGGCCAATGCCGCCCGCGCGGCCAGCCCGATGGGCACCGCCAAAGGCCCGGTACAGGCAAGCTGGCCCTCGCTGGTCGACAATTACCGCTATCCCGACTGGTTCCGCGACGCGAAGCTGGGCATGTGGTCGCACTGGGGGCCGCAATCGGTGCCGGCGCAGGGCGACTGGTATGGCCGCTTCATGTATATGCAGGGCCACCCGATGTACGAGCATCACCTCAAGACCTACGGCCATCCGTCGGTCGCGGGGATGAAGGACATCCAGAATCTCTGGACCGCCGACAAGTGGGATCCCGATGCGCTGATGGCCAGATATCAGAAGGCCGGCGCCAAATATTTCATGGCGCTCGCCTGCCATCACGACAATCTCGATTGCTATGACAGCCGCTACCATGCCTGGAACAGCCTGCGCGTCGGGCCGAAGAAGGATATTGTCGGCATCTGGGAAAAGGCTGCGCGCAAGGCCGGCCTGAAATTCGGCGTGTCCAACCACGCCGCCCATGCCTGGCACTGGTATCAGCCGGCCTATGGCTATGATCCGGTCGGCCCGCAAAAGGGCGTGCGGTATGACGCGTTCCGGCTGCGCAAGGAAGACGGCAAGGGCCAATGGTGGGAAGGGCTGGACCCGCGCGAACTCTATACCGGCGGCCATGCCGTGCTGCCCGACGGCATCGACACGATCGAGGCGATGGACAAGTGGCACGACGTCCATAACGGCCAGTGGATCGAGACCGGACCGAAGGACGATCCGGCCTATGTCACCCGCTGGCTGCTGCGCCAGACCGACCTGGTCGCGAAATACAAGCCCGACATGGTCTATATGGACGATCATGAACTGCCCTTCGGACCCGTAGGGCTGGAAGCGGCAGCGGACTATTATAACCGGTCGATCGAATGGCACGGCAAGATCGACGTGGTCATGACCGGCAAGCAGCTGAAGCCCTATGCCCGGTTCGGCATCGTCCAGGATGTCGAGCGCGGCTATACCGACCATATCTGGGACGAGCCCTGGCAGACCGATACCTGCATCGGCGACTGGTTCTACAATATCGCCCGCCTGACCGACAAAAGCTACAAGAGCGCCGAGCAGGTAATCCAGCGGCTGGCCGATGTCGTTTCGAAGAACGGCAATCTGATGCTGTCCATTCCGCAGCCCGGCGACGGCGCCATCGACAGCGAGGCGGAGAAAATCCTGGACGCGATGGCCGGATGGATGGTGCATGGCGGCGAGGCGATCTTCGGTTCGCGGCCGTGGAAGCGCTATGGCGAAGGGCCGACCCAGGCGATCGTGGGCATGCAGAATGAGGAGAAGGCCAAGCCCTTCACCGCGCAGGACATCCGCTTCACCACCAACAAGGGCGCGCTCTATGCGCTGTTCCTGGGCAAGCCCGCCGGATCTACGACCATCCGCTCACTGGCGCGCGGCCATGGGACTGGCACAATCGAGCGGGTGACGCTGCTCGGCGGCGGCCAGCTTGCCTTCCGTCAGGATGGCGCGGGCCTCCACTTCACCATGCCGCACGGCATCGATTTCGTCCCCGCCGTCCGCATCGACGGCCGGGGTCTGGTTTAATGCAAGGACAGGGAATGACTGGGATGATCGCAAAGCGCTATAAGGCAAGACTGGCGGGGATCGCATTGGGTGCATCCTGCATCGCCATCGCCGCACCGGCGCTGGCCGCGCCGATGGCGCTGCTCGACCGCAATGGCAGCCGGGTCGCGATCGAGCCCTATGCCCCCAACATCGTGCGCGTGACCATCGCCGTCGATCCCGACCTGGCGCAGGCGGCACCGGGCGAAGGCCCCAATGCCAAGGCCGATGCCACCGGCTGGACCCACAGCAGCGACGCGACCGGCGATATCTTCAAATCCTCGGCGATCTCGCTGACCATCGACGCCCAGCCCTGGCCCGGCGCGCCGACCCAGATGCAGCGATATTTCGCCCCGGCCCTGCCCCCGGTCAGCCTGTCGGTGAAGGATGCCAGCGGCACCGTCCTCACCAAGATGACCGGCTGGGAAATGTCGCCGGTGACGGTCAATGGCGAGAAGAGCTTTAAGGTCGGCGCCAGCTTCGATTCCCCGGCGGACGAACATTATTATGGCCTGGGCCAGAACCAGGAAGGCTATATGGATCTGCGTGGCAAGCAGATCGACTGCCAGCATCATTATGATGCGCCAGCGGGCGAAACCGTCTGCGTGCCCTTCCTGGTCACCAACAAGGGCTATGGCATCGTCTGGGACAATCCGGCACGCACCCTGGTGTGGCCGGGCCTGCACAGCTCGACCCGCTTCCAGAGCCAGGTCGGCGAGCGCGTGTCCTTCTTCGTCATCACCGGCAAGACCACCGATGACCTCTATGCCGGCTATGCCAAGCTGACCGGCGCGACGCCGCTGCCGCCCAAGGCCGGTTTCGGCCTGATCCAGAGCAAGGCGCGTTACGAGAGCCAGAAGGAACTGCTCGACGTCGCCAATGGCTATCGCCAGCGCAATCTGCCGCTCGATATCATGGTGCTCGACTGGTTCTACTGGACCCGCATGGGCCAGCTCGACATCGACCGCACCTATTATCCCGATCCCAAGGGGATGAACGACCAGCTCAATGCCATGGGCATGCGGTCGATCATCAGCGTATGGCCGCGGTTCGAGCGCGAAGGCCGCTATTTCGAGTATCTCAAGTCCAAGGGCTGGTTCCTGAAGGACAAGGACGGCAATCCGGTCGACGGCCTGCCGATGCGGTCCGACCGGGCCGGCGCGCTGATCGACAGCACCAACCCGCAAGCGCGGGAATGGTTCTGGGGCAAGCTGCGCGACAATATTGCGAGCCAGGGCTTCGACTGGTTCTGGCTGGACGAGACCGAACCGGATCTGGTGCCGGACGGCTATTTCTATTCGATCGGTTCGGGCGACCGCTATCATAACCTGTTCCCGCTGGTGCATACGTCGGGCGTGGCCGAAGGCTCGGAGCGCGACCGCCCCAATTTCCGCAACATGATCCTGGCGCGCGCCGCCTATCTCGGCTCGCAGCGCAATGGCGGCCTGTTCTGGTCGTCAGACATCAAGTCGACCTGGGAAGCGCTCGACCGGCAGGTGCCCGCCGGCCTCAACTTCACCGCGTCGGGCCTGGCCTATTGGGGCAGCGACATTGGCGGCTGGCAGTGGCCGAGCGGCCCCAAGGCGCAGCATCCGGTGCTGCTCGATCCGGCCGGCATGACGGCGGCGAGTGCGGACTATACCGATTATCCCGAACTGTTCGTGCGCTGGTTCCAGTATAGCGTTTTCACGCCGACGCTGCGCATTCATGGCCAGCGCCCCGGCACGGCGCTGTGGGAATATGGCAAGGCGGCCGAGCCGATCCTGGCCGACTGGCTGCGCCTGCGCTACACTCTGATCCCCTATATCTATGCGCTGGGCCGCCACACCTATGACACCGGCGCGCCGTTCATGCGCGGCCTGTTCATGGACTTCCCGAACGATCCCAATGTGTCGGATATCGGCGACCAATATATGTTCGGTCCCGCCTTCCTGGTCGCCCCGGTGACCAAGCAGGGCCAGACCAAGCGCTCGGTCTATCTGCCGGCCGGCACCGCCTGGTATGATTATTGGACCAACCAGAAGTTCGAAGGCGGCCAGACGATCGAGGTGGACGCCCCGATCAATCGCATCCCGCTGTTCGTGAAGGCCGGTTCGATCGTGCCGATGGGCGTGCAGGTGAAGAGCACGGCCGAGAAGCAAGCCCTGGAGAGCATCCGGGTTTATCCGGGTGCCGATGCGCGCTTCACCCTTTATGACGATGACGGCACGACCAATGCCTATCGCAAGGGCGGCTTGAAGGCCGAGCTGGTCTGGGACGACAAGGCAAAGACGCTGACGAGCAAGACGAAGCTGCCCACCGGCCAGGCCATCGGCGGCCTGGTGCAGATCGTCGGTCAATAAGGAGACAAAGAAGATGACGGGTATCAATCGCCGCGAACTGGGCCTGGGGCTTGGCATGGGTCTGGGCGCCGCCGCGCTGGGCGCGGGCCTGGCCGGCAGCACCGGCGCGAATGCGCAGGCCGCTACGGCGGCCGCCGGCGCGCCGCAGGGCAACCTCGCCTTCCCCTCCGATTTCCTGTGGGGTTGCGCCACAGCCTCCTATCAGATCGAGGGCGCCGTGAACGCCGATGGTCGCGGCCAGACCAACTGGGACGTGTTTTCCCACACGCCCGGCAAGGTCGCCAATGGCGACACCGGCGACGTCGCCTGCGACAGCTATAACCGCTATCAGGACGATATCGCCCTGCTGAAGGCGCTGGGCGTCAAGGCCTATCGCTTCTCGATCGCCTGGTCGCGCATCTTCCCCAATGGCCGGGGCAAGCCCAATGCCAAGGGGCTGGACTATTATAACCGTCTGGTCGACGGGCTGCTGGCGGCGGGCATCACCCCGCATGTCACGATGTTCCACTGGGATCTGCCCCATGCCCTGCCGGGCGGCTGGCAGAATCGCGACACCGCTCACGCCTTCGCCGACTATGCCGGCTACACCGCCGGCAAGCTGGGCGACCGCGTCAATCACTTCATGACGGTCAACGAACTGCGCTGCTTCACCGATTTGAGCTACATGACCGGCGGCAAGGCGCCGGGCCTGAAGCTGCCGATGAAGGAGGTGAACCAGGTGCGCCACCATGGCGTGCTGGCCCATGGTCTGGGCGTGCAGGCGATCCGCGCCGCGACCAAGTCGGGCACGCAGGTCGGTATCGCCGACAATCCCAACATCTATGTCCCCGCGATCGAAACGCCCGAACATATCGAGGCGGTGAAGAAGGCCGTGCGCGAGGAGAACGCCATGTTCCTCACCGCGATCATGGAAGGCCGCTATATCGACAGCTATCTGACCGCGCAGGGCAAGGACGCCCCGGTGGTCAAGGAAGGCGACATGAAGCTGATCGGCGCGCCGCTCGATTTCCTGTCGGTCAATGTCTATACCGGCAACACTGTCCGCGCCGACGAAAGTGCGCCCTCGGGCTACAAGATCCTGCCCCATCCGGGCCAGGCGCCGCGCATGCCCTCCCCCTGGCTCTATGTCACGCCGGAGGTCATCTATTGGGGGATGCGCGCCATAGCCGAGAACTGGAAGCCCAAGGGCCTCTATATCTCCGAAAATGGCTGCTCGGCCGACGACAAGGTGGCCGAAGACGGCAAGGTCTATGACACCGATCGCGTCATGTATCTGCGCAACTATCTGACCCACCTCCAGCGCGCGACCCGCGAAGGCATTCCGGTGAAGGGCTATTTCGTCTGGAGCCTGATGGACAATTTCGAGTGGGAGGATGGCTATACCAAGCTGTTCGGCATCCACCATGTCGACTTCAAGACCCAGAAGCGCACGCCCAAGCTCTCCGCAGACTGGTATCGCGAACTGGTGCGCACCAACAAGCTGGTGTGACCCAAGCGCCGCCGCCATCCCCTTACGGATGGCGGCGGCGACCTAGGGCCAATCGCCATTCAGCGCTGACGGCCTGCAAATGGCGGTTCTCCGTGCTTCCGGTGCTCACGTACTTTAAGTACGCTGCGCTCCGGGTCACGGAAAACCACCATTTTCGTCACGTCATCATCTGAATGTCGATCGCCCCTAAAATTCCACGCCATATCGACATATGGCGTCGCATGGGCATTATCCCCTCGCATTGCCGGCCGCTGACTCGCGCCGCGTAGAGCAGATTTCGCTCCGACTGCGTCGGCTCGAAATCTGCTCTATGTTTTTGCTTTGCCGCGTTTTCCGAGTCATCAGGTGTTTCCACCTGATTAGAAAACGCTCGAATATCCAAGAGAGATAAGGAGTTACCCATGACGATGTCGCCGCTGTCCCGTGCCTCCCGCGCCGCATGGCGGACGCTGGCCTGTGCCGGGCTGCTGTCCGCTTCCGCCCTGGCCGTGGCGGCCACGACCGCGCCGCAATTCGACGTCGCGCGCATCGTCAACGACATCAAGATCCTGGCCAGCGACGAGTTTGAAGGCCGTGGCCCGGCGACCCGCGCCGAGACCAAGACGATCGACTATATCGCCAAGCAGATGGCGGCAGCCGGGCTGAAGCCCGCCGGCGACAAGGGCACATGGTTCCAGGACGTGCCCCTGCGCATGTCGAACATCACCGGCACGCCCAGCCTGTCGATGACCGTGGGCGGCGCGGCCCAGCCGCTGACCCAGGGCACGGAAATCGCCGTGCGCGCGGCCGAGACCGGCCAGTCGGCGGTCAAGTTCGCGAACCTGCCGCTGGTCTTCGTCGGCTATGGCGTGAAGGCGCCCGAGCGCGGCTGGGACGATTTCAAGGGCGTGGACCTTAAAGGCAAGATCATGGTCGTGCTGGTCAACGACCCCGATTTCGAGGGCGGCGAAGGCGATTTCGGCGGCAAGCTGATGACCTATTATGGCCGCTGGACCTACAAGTATGAAGAAGCCGCGCGCCAGGGCGCGGCCGGCGTGCTGGTGGTGCATGAAAGCGAGCCGGCCTCCTATGGCTGGGCGACGGTCAAGAACAGCAACACCAACACCATGTTCGACATCGTCCGCGCCGATCCCAAGAGCGCCCACACCCAGATGGAAGGCTGGATCCAGAAGGATCTGGCCGCCAAGCTGCTGGCCGCGTCAGGCGTCGATTTCGAGGCGGCCAAGGCGGCCGCGCGCAAGAAGGACTTCAAGCCCATTCCCCTGAAGGCGACGATGAGCGCCGACTATGCGGTGAAATCGGAAATCATCACGTCGCACAATGTCGCGGGCATCCTGCCGGGCAGCAAATATCCCGACGAGACCGTCATCTATTCCGCCCACTGGGACCATCTGGGCATCGGCGCGCCGGACGCGAAGGGCGACACCATCTATAATGGCGCGCGCGACAATGCGTCGGGCACCGCCGCGCTGCTGGAACTGGCCCGCGCCTATGCCAAAGGACCCAAGCCCGAGCGCAGCGTGCTGTTCCTGGCAGTGACGGCCGAGGAAAAGGGCCTGCTGGGTTCGGAATATTATGCCGACAATCCGCTGCGCCCGCTGGCGACCACGGCCGGCGTCATCAACATGGACGGCCCCTTCGCCGCCGAGAAGACGGTGAACTTCTCCATCTCCGGCGCGGCGAAGCTGGACCTGCTGACCCTGCTGACGCAGGAGGGCGAGAAGCTGGGCCGCCATTATACGCCGGACGCGCGCCCCGAAGCGGGCAGCTTCTACCGCTCCGACCATTTCCCGATGGCCAAGCGCGGCGTGCCCGCCATCTCGTTCAATCCGGGCCGCGAACTGGTGAATGGCGGCGCGGCGCGCGGCAAGGAACTGGGCGATATCTATACCCGCGATCGCTATCACCAGCCGGCCGACCAGTATGACGACAGCTGGAACACCAGCAGCTGGGAAGGCGACATGACCTTGCTCTACAATGTCGGCCGCCGCGTCGCCGACGGCCATGACTGGCCCAACTGGTCGAGCGACAGCGAATTCCGCGCGGCCCGCGACGCCAGCCAGGCACAGCGCAAGTAAGATGTGAGGCGTGGCGGCCGGTGCCTACCGGCCGCCATGTCATATCGGCAGTTCGTGGGTCGACTTGATTTCGGACAGGGCGACGGTCGAGTTGATTTCCTGGACGCCGGGCAGCTTGCTCAGCCGTTCGAAGAAGAAGCGTTCATAGGCCTCGATATCCTTGGCCACGATGCGCAGCATGAAATCCATCGTGCCGAGCAGCACGAACGCCTCCAGCACTTCGGGAAAGCCGCCGATCGCGGCGCTGAATTCGTCCAGATTGGCGCGGCCATGGGCGTTGAGCTTTACCTGGGCGAAGACCTGGGCGTTGAGGCCGACCTTGCGCCGGTCGAGCAAGGCCACCCGCTTGCGGATCAGCCCTTCCTTTTCCAGCCGGTCGATGCGGCGCCAGCAGGGCGACGGGGTCAGCCCGACCTTGTCCGCGATCTCCGCCGTGGTCTGGCTGGCATCGCGCTGCAATTCGCGGAGAATCTTCCGCTCGAAATGGTCGAGTTCGATCATATTTTCCTACATATCGCCGATGACAGGATAATTCATCCTCATATTGGCGATATCGGGCTTCAAATCAGGCAAGATTCTTCTCTGGCGACCGGCGATAAGGCGGCATCATCCCGAGGAGAAGAATATGGTTTCCCGTCCTGCCCGCCTGAACCCGCCGATGCAGTCGGTGCGGCTGCTTGATCCCGCCAGCGGGCTGGACGGCGTGATTGCCATCCACAGCACCGCGATCGGGCCGGGCGCCGGCGGCTGCCGCTTCTGGCATTATGCCGATATCGGCGCGGCGCTGGACGATGCCTGCCGCCTGGCCGAGGGCATGAGCTACAAGAATGCCATGGCCGGCCTGCCCTTTGGCGGCGCCAAGGCGGTGCTGCGCCGGCCCGAAGGCGAGTTCGACCGGGTCGCGCTGTTCCAGGCGTTCGGCCGCGCGGTCGAGGAACTGGGTGGCACCTATGTCACGGCCGAGGATGTCGGCACCAGCGTCGCCGACATGCAGGCGGTCGCCAGCCAGACCCGCCATGTCGCCGGGCTGGACGTAGCCGAGGGCGCTGCCGGTGGCGATCCGTCGCCCTGGACCGCGCTGGGCGTGTTCGAAGCGATGCAGGCGGCCGCCCGCCAGTCGCTGGGCGCCGAACTGTCCGACCTGACGGTCGCGGTACAGGGCACCGGCAATGTCGGTGCGGCGCTGTGCCGTCGCCTGGCCGATGCCGGCGCCCGACTGGTGATCGCCGACATCGATCCGCGCCGCCGCAACACGCTGGCCGCCGTGCTGAACGCGAATGTGGTGGACGTGGCCGACATCGCCGCGGTCGAGGCGGACATCTTTGCCCCCTGCGCCCTGGGCGGCGCGCTCGATCCGCAGAGCGTGGCGGCGATGCAGGCCCGCCTGGTCTGCGGCGCGGCCAACAACCAGCTGGCGACGCCCGATGTGGCGGAACTGCTGCGGACGCGCGGCATCGTCTATGTGCCCGACTATGTCGCCAATGCCGGCGGCATCATCAGCGTGTCGGCCGAATATCTGGGCGAGGACCGCGCCAGCGTCGCCGCCCGCGTCGATCAGATCGGCGGCCGGGTCGCCCAGATACTGGACCAGGCCAAGCGCGAGGATCGCTCCCCCGCGCTGGTCGCCGACGAAATGGCCGAAGCCATCATCGGCGAAGCGGAACGCCAGGCGGCGTAATTGCAAACTCCCCTCTGCGCTGCCGGTCAGTCCCGGCAGCGCAGGGTGGCGAGCGCCGCCAGCAGCATGACGGCGCCGGCAAAGGCCATGGTCCAGATCGGTTCGGTCGGGAAGAAATGGCGCATGATCGTGCCCATCACCGTCGCCACCAGCAATTGCGGGATGACGACGAAGGCGTTGAACAGCCCCATATAGATGCCGAGCTTGGTCTGCGGCACGCTGGAGGCGAGCATCGCATAGGGCATGGCGAGGGTCGAGGCCCAGGCGATGCCGATCGCCACTTCCGACAGGAGCAACGCCTGTGCATCGCGCAGGACCAGGAAGGACAGGAAGCCGAACGCGCCGAGCGTCAGCGCCAGCGCATGGGTCCGGGCCTGGCCGATGCGACGGGCAAGCGGCTGGAGCAGGAAGGGCGCGGCGAAAGCGGCGACACCATTATAGGTGGCGAACAGGATGCCGACCCAATTGCCCCCTTCATTATAGGCGGCGCTGGTCGGATCGGCCGATCCGAAGACATATTGGGCGACCACCGGCGTGGTGTAAATCCACATGATGAAGAGCGCCGACCAGGTGAAGAACTGGACCAGCGCCAGCTTCTTCATCATCGCCGGCATGGTCGCGAAATTGCC
Organism: Sphingobium scionense; assembly: GCF_014197035.1. GTDB lineage: Bacteria > Pseudomonadota > Alphaproteobacteria > Sphingomonadales > Sphingomonadaceae > Sphingobium > Sphingobium scionense. The sequence continues at coordinate 63,666 of NZ_JACIEU010000001.1, forward strand.
TACCACATGGCTGAGCAGATTGTCGGTCCGGCCCTGCGCATGAAGGCCGCGCGCGACGATGCGGGCGATGCCATAGGCCGCAAGGAGCCCGCCCAGCAGATAGAGTTCCTTTTCCAGCGCCCAGCCCCAGACGGCGGCGATGATGGCGAGGCCCGCGACGATCCAGAACGGACCACCGGCGGGGACCGGCGGCGCCTCCTCTTGCCTTGCCGCTTCGCTGGCCTGGGCAAAGCGGGCCATCTGCTCGGGCGAATATTCGCGGGTGGTGAGCACGGTCCAGAGCACGGCGAGGAACAGCGCGGCGCCGCCGATATAGAAGCTGATCCGCACCGTGTCGGGGATCATGCCGGCGGGCGCGACATTGGAGACGCCCATCTGGTCGAGCAGCCAGGGGGTGGAGGAGCCGATCACCGCGCCGGTGCCGATGAAGGCGGTCTGGATCGCATAGCCGGCCATATGCTGTTCCTTCGCCAGCATGTCGCCGACGAAGGCGCGGAACGGCTCCATCGAGACGTTGAGCGAGGCGTCGAGTATCCAGAGCATCAGCGCGGCGGCCATCAGGCCGGGCGCATTGGGCATGCCGAACAGGGCAAGCGCCGCGAACAGCGCACCGGCGAAGAAATAGGGCCGACGCCGGCCGAGGCGGCACCAGGTGCGGTCGCTATAATGGCCGATCACCGGCTGGACCAGCAGGCCGGTCAGCGGCGCGGCGATCCACAGCAAGGCGAGATTGTCGAGATTTTCGCCCAGCGACTGGAAGATGCGCGACATGTTGGCGTTCTGCAGCGCGAAGCCGATCTGGATACCGAAGAAGCCGAAGCTGATATTCCACAGCCCCCAGAAGCCCTGGCGCGGCCGACCGTCGGACGTCGTCGCGCCGGTTTCCAGCCCCATTTCATTCATCCCGGCCATCCCCATCCTTCGCCTTAACTTCGCACATTTCCCGCACATTTTGATATTTAATTGCGAGCGGCTGATCCTATCGGAAAGTCTGCGTGCATGCGGTCACGCAGCCTATCAAGCGCAGGCGGAATAGGACAGCCGGGGCTGTTGATCGCTCCCGTTCGATCCTGCGTCATCCTGACGAAAGTCAGGATCCATTCGGCGCGACACCTGCGAGCGAGCGCTGAATGGATCCCGGATCAAGTCCGGGATGACGGTAGGAACAGACGAGGCGTCAGTCTTCACCGCTTCCGCTTGCCGCCGCTGGCGACGAAGCGGATCGCCTGGCCGCCGCCGGGCGCAAGATCGATGGCGAGGACGTCGCCCTTCTTCACTTGTCTTTTCTCGATCACGATCGCGTGGCGTGCCTGTGTACGATAGTCGGCGCCGGGACCGTCGCGGTAGATTTCGGCGGTGTAGCTGCGGCCGGCATCGAGGAAGTCGAGCGTCACCTTGCTGGAGCGCGCCTGTTCATCGCCCACCGCACCCAGATACCAGTCGTCGCTGCCCTTCGCCTTGCGCGCGATGGTGACATAGTCGCCGACCTCGCCATTCAAGGCGCGGGTGTCGGACCAGTCGGTCGGCACATCCTTGATGAACTGGAAGGGGCCGGGATATCTGGCGTAATTTTCCGGCGTATCGGCGGCCATCACCACCGGCGAATAGAGGACGACATAGAGGGCGAGCTGCTTGGCGATGGTCGAGTGGATCGTGCTGCCTTCCGAACCCGACAGGCTGAGCACGCCGGGGGTGAAGTCCATCGGGCCGCCCAGCAACTGGGTGAAGACCAGGTTCGCCTCATGCTCGGGCGGGTTCTTGCCGCCGACCCAGGCATTATATTCCATGCCCCGGCCGCCTTCGCGCGCGACCCAGTTGGGGTAGGTGCGGCGGAGGCCGGTATCTTTGACCGGTTCATGGCTGTCGATGCTGACATGATATTTGGCGGCGGTCTGCACGACGCGCAGATAATGGTTCACCATCCACTGGCCTTCATGCCATTCGCGATGCTTGGCGCCATCGGCGTCGACCCGCTCGATCTGGCCGGCATCGGTGACATAGCCGGTCTTCACCACCTGCTCGCCATGATCGGCCGCCCATTTGAAGGCGGTGTCGAGCTGGCCGTCATAATGGCTGGCCGAGCCGCCGGTTTCATGATGGCCGATCAGGGTGACGCCCTTGGATTTCGCATAGGCGGCAAGGCCGTCTGCGTCGAAATCCTCGGTCGGCTGCGAGAAGTTCATTGCGTTGCCATTGCCGAACCAGTTGCCGTCCCAGCCGACATTCCAGCCCTCGACCAGCACGGCGGGGATGCCGCTGGCAGCGGCGAAATCGATGTAGCGGCGGACATTGGCGGTGGTGGCGCCATGTTTGGGGCCGCGCGCCCAGCTCCATTCGCCCTTGATCATGTTCCACCAGACGCCGACGAACTTGCCCGGCTTGATCCAGCTGGAAACGTCGCCGAGCTTGTTGGGCTCGTTCAAGTTCAGGATCATGTGGTTCATGTAGAGGCCGGCGGCATCGTCGGCGACGGCGATGGTGCGCCAGGGGGTGGAGAAGCCGGCGTCGCGCGACACCTTGGGCGCGCCCGCCCCCGGCGTCAGATCGGCGCGGAATATATTGCCCTCGGCGCGGGCGAGATTCATGCCCGCATAATCGACCAGCGCGGCCTCATGCAGGGCGACATGGGTGCCGTCGGCCAGCTTGACCGTCATTACCGTCTGGGCGGTGCCGACCGCGTCGAGCGGGGTGCGGTTGTAGAGATATTCCTCGCGATTCCATTCATAGGCGGGCTTCCACCAGGCCGTGCCCCCTTGCGCGAAGGCGAACTGGGTCAGTTCCTCGGCGATGTTGGCGTGATGGAGATTGGCCTGGTCGGGCAGGCTGTAGCGGAAGGCGACGCCATCATCGAACAGGCGGAAGGTCACGTCCATCTCGCGCTGGAGATCGCCCTTCTCGCGGAAGACCAGCGTCAGCTGATTATGATGGTCGCGGATCGTGGCCCACTCGCCCCAGGGCTGGGTCCAGCTGGTGTCGCTGCTCGCCTGCCTGGCATTGGCCAGCGTCAGGTTGCGCTCGATCTTGGGCGCGTCGGTGAACATGAAGCCCAAACGGGAATCGGCGATCAGCGGCTTGCCATTGCGCTGCACGGCGTAGCTGGGCCGACCCTCGCCATCGAGACTGATGGTGAGGGTGATATGGCCGTCAGGCGAGGCGGCCCTGGCCACCACATCGGCGCGTGCGGCGGTGGGCGCGAGCGCCAGGGCAATGAGAGGCAGAGCGAGCGCGGTCAGTCGCGTCATGGGAACGTCCTTAAACTTGGAAGGCGGCGACGAGGCCGGATGCGGGGGCGAAATTCCAGTCGGCGATGCTGCCGGTCGACAGTTCGACCTGCCAGCGGTCCGCATCGGCCGGGCGCCAGGCGACGGGGCTGGTGCCGAGGTTGAAGACGCAGAGGCGCTGCTGCCCGTCCTGCGTCCGTTCAAAGGCGAGCAGATCGTCGGGCGTGTCGAGAAAATCGATCGTGCCGCTGCGCAGCGCCGGGGTGGCATTGCGCAGGGCCAACACGTCGCGCGTCCAGTGGAGCAGCGAGGCGGGGTCGGCTTCCTGCGCATCGACGGCGAGCGGGCGATGCGCCTCCCCCACCGGCAGCCAGGGCTTGGTATCGGAGAAGCCGAGCCAGGGGGCCGCGCCGGTCCAGGGCATGGGCGTGCGGGCACCGTCGCGCGACAGGGTCAGCGGCCAGTTGGCGATCGCTTCGGGATCCTGCAGATCCTCGAACGCGATATCGACCTGTGGCAGGCCCAGTTCCTCGCCATAATAGAGGAAGATATTGCCGCGCAGACAGGCGAGCAGCAGCATCTTCATCCGGCAATAGGCATGGGCGTCGATGTCGCCGGCCCAGCGCGAGACGGCGCGCGGTGCGTCATGATTTTCGAACGCCCAGCTCGGCCAGCCAATCCCCTGCTCCGCCGGCCAGCGCGACAGCGCGTCTTTGAGGAACGGAGCCGTCAGCCTGGGGGCGTAGAGGAAGTCGAAGCCATAGGCGGTGTTGAGGCGATGATCGCCCTGGGTGAAGGCCTTCATCTCCGCATCGCTGTCATCCCCGCCGACTTCGGCGACGGTGAAGCGATCGGGATATTCGTCGAACACCGAACGCACCTTTTCCAGGAACAGCGGAATGTCCGGGTGGCTCTGGCTGTAGCGCTTGATCTGGAAATCATAGGGGCGCGTGCGGACGCGGCCATCCTGTGGCGCGGGCGGATTGTCGCGCAATTGCGGGTCGGGCATCGAATGGTTGATCGCATCGATGCGGAAGCCGTCGACGCCGCGATCGAGCCAGAAGCGCACGATATCCAGCACCGCCGCCTGCACCTTGCCGTTGTGCAGGTTGATCTGCGGCTGCTCCTTCAGGAAATTGTGCATATAATATTGGCCGCGCCGCGCGTCCCAGGTCCAGGCCGGGCCGCCGAACACCGACTGCCAGTTGTTGGGCGGCGTGCCGTCGGGCCTGGCATCGGCCCAGACATACCAGTCGGCGTGGTCGTTGTGGCGGCTGGAGCGGCTTTCGATGAACCAGGGATGTTCGTCGGACGTATGCGCCCAGACCTGATCGACGATGATGCGCAGGCCGAGGTCATGGGCGCGGGCGATCAGCGCGTCGAAATCGGCGAGCGTGCCGAAGATCGGATCGACATCGCAATAATCCGACACGTCATAGCCGAAGTCGCGCATCGGGCTCTTGAAGAAGGGCGAGAGCCAGATGGCGTCGACGCCGAGCGAGGCGACATAGGGGAGATGGGCGGTGATGCCGGCCAGATCGCCGATGCCATCGCCATTGGAGTCGGCGAAGCTGCGCGGATAGATCTGGTAGATGGTGGCGCCGCGCCACCAGAGGGCCGTGTCGGTCATTGCGGAATGCTGCTCCGTACAGCGCAGACGCTGTAGCCAAGGGGAGGAAGGTTAAGGGCGAGGCTGCCGGGCGCGGCGGCGCGCGGGGCACAGGCCGCCCCGGCAAGGGTGTCGAAGGCGGTCGAGGCGGCGTCCACCTGGACCTGCGCCCTGATCGGCGCGGTCGATGTGTTGAAGGCGATCAGATATTCCGCGCCGGTGTCGGGATCGAAGCGGGAGACGGCGAACAGGCCCGGTTCGTCGCCCCGCGCGCGGATCGTCTCGCTGCCCCGGCGCAGCGCGGCATGGCCGGTGCGCAGCCGGGCGAGCGCCGCGATCTCGCGATAGAGCGGATGGGCGGGGTCGAAGCGCGGCGTGGCGGTGGTCGCATCGCTGCCGAGCAGGCGATTGTCGTTGTAGCTCGCCACCTGGCTGCCGAACATATCCTCGCGCGCGTCCTGATCGCCGCCGTCGCCGACGAAACCCTGTTCATCGCCATAATAGATGGTCGGCACGCCGCGTAGCGTCAGCAGCATGGCGTTGGCGAGCATCACCCGGCGCAGCACTTCATCCTCGCCCGCCTGCGGGAAGGCGCGACGGACGAAGGTGGCGAAGCGGCCCGCATCATGATTGCTGACGAAGGTGGGCAACTGGCGCGCGGTGGCGGCACCGCCCTGATAGAGGGCGTCGCCGGTCAGCATCCGTTCCCAGGTGGCGGTCGCCGCCTTGCCCGCGACGGTTTCCAGCGCGGCCTGGCGGAAGGCGAAGTCGAGCACGGCGGGGAAGCCACCTTCGCGGGTGTGCCAGGCAAGCGGGCCGGCATCGACCGTCTCGACATAGACTTCGCCAAAGACATGGAAATTGGGGATGCCGCGCGCCCTGGCCCGCGCCTGCATGGCGGGGACGAACTGCTGCCAGAAATGCGGTTCGACATGACGGGCGGTGTCGATGCGGAAGCCGTCAATGCCGAAGCGGTCGATCCAGCCGCCGAAAATGTCGATCATGCCGGCGATCACGCGCGGATGTTCTGTCATCAGATCGTCGAGCCCGGCAAAGTCGCCCATGGTCGCGCTCTCGCCCGAATAGGTCGTCTCGCCGCGATTATGATAATAGCGCACATCGTTGAGCCAGGCCGGGTTCTTAACCGCCTGCTCGCCCTTGGGCACGAAGGGGGTATAGGCATAGGCCGGGTCGGTGAGCTTCGCGAAATTGGCCTCGCTGTGATCGGCGTCGCCGGCAAAGCCCGGATTGATCGCCGGGCCGGCCACGCCGCCGCGGCGCTGATAGGGATAGTCGGCACGCGACCGATAGGGACAGGGCCGGTCGGCGCATTCGCGATATCGGATCACGTCGGCCGTATGGTTGGCGATGATGTCCATATAGACCTTCATCCCCCGGCCATGGGCGGCCTTCACCAGCGCGGCAAAATCGGCGTCGGTGCCGAAATGCGGGTCGACATGTTCGAAATCGGTGATCCAGTAGCCGTGATAGCCGGCGCTTTCCTGCCCCTTCGGCCCCTGCACCGGCTTGTTGCGGAAGATCGGGCCGACCCAGATGGCGGTGGCGCCCAGACCCTGAATATAGTCGAGCCGGCGGATCAGCCCCTTGATGTCGCCGCCATGGTAGAAGCCCTTGGACGCGGGATCATAGCCGGTCTGGAGCCGGTCGCCCTTGAGGCCGCCCTTGTCATTGGCGGCATCGGCATTGTCGAACCGGTCGGGCAGGACGAAATAGATGACTTCATCTTCGGGCAGGCGGGCGCGGAAACCATCATTCTGCGCCATCGCCGGAGCGGAAAGCGCGCAGAGCGCAGCCAGCAGCATTGCCGTTCGTCCGCGCATGGCCTTCATCCCTCCCATTGCCGCTTGTGCCCGAGTGCCGCGGCTTGGCCCCTTCTTAGTCGGCGGGGACAGGGCGGGCCAAGGGAGCGGCATACGTATTCAGAGCCACCGCCTTCCCAAGCCGAACGCGGGGGCGTAGGGTCCGGCGATGGGCGCCAACGACAAAGTCACATCCTTCGACATCGCCACCCTGGCGGGCGTGTCCCAGCCCACCGTGTCGCGCGCCCTGCGCGGCGACAAGACGGTGAGCGAGGGGACGCGGCTGCGGATCGAGGCTATCGCCCGGCAGCTCAACTATACGGTGGACAAGAATGCATCGTCGCTGCGGCGGGGCAAGAGCAATACGCTCGCACTGCTGTTCTTCGAGGATCTGCTGCCCGACGAAAGCTGGATCAACCCCTTCTTTCTGTCGATGCTGGGGCCGATCCTGCAGACCTGCGCCAAGCGCGGCTATGATCTGCTCACCAGTTTCCAGCAGCTGTCGACCGACTGGCATGTCGATTATGAGGATAGCCGCAAGGCCGACGGCATCATCCTGCTGGGCTATGGCGACTATGAAATCTATCGCATCCGGCTGGAGCAGCTGGTGGCGCAGGGCACGCATTTCGTGCGCTGGGGGTCGGTGGACCAGCATGCATTGGGGATGACGATCGGCTGCGACAATCGGCGCGGCGGGCGCGACGCGGGCGCCCACCTGATCGCGCGCGGATGCAGCCGGATCGCCTTTCTGGGTGACGCATCGAGCCATTATCCCGAGTTTCGCGACCGTTATGCCGGCCTGTCCGACGTGCTGCGCGAGGCCGGCCATGCGGTCGACCCCGGCCTGCATGTCGATGCACTGTCGACCGAGCAATCGGGCTATGAGGGGGCGAGCCGCCTGATCGCGCGCGACGTGAAGTTCGACTCGATCTTTGCCGGGTCGGATCTGATCGCGATCGGCGCATTGCGGGCGCTGGACGAACATGGGCTGTCTGTGCCGGGCGACGTCGCCCTGATCGGCTTCGACGACATCCCCGCCGCCAGCCTGACACGACAGCCGCTGACCACCGTGGCGCAGGACTATCTGCGCGCGGGCGAGGTGCTGGTCGACGCGCTGATCGGCCAGATCGACCGCAAGCCGGTGACACCGACGCTGCTGGCGCCGCGCTTGGTCACGCGGATGACGGCTTAGGGGACAGAGTATCGTGCGATCATCTGCCGCATCCTCCATTCGGTCGCTTACTCTGCTTCCCTTGAGAATGGTTGGTTTCTTCATCATCGCTCCTGCAGCCTTGGTCCTCAAGCTGGCATTGCTCCCTTTCGAAAAGCCAGTCGAACGATCTCCGCAGGAGGTCGCCACATATCTTCGGGATTTCCTCGAAGGTAAGGGCGGCTATGGTGATTGGGATTATTTCACATCTACCGAAATAGCTGATCCACGATTGAACGATATCCGCGAGCGTGCCGCAAACCTCAATCTGCCATTTGGTGAGGAAGAGGAGGCCCTTCTGGAAGAGCTTATCACGGAAGTTATGGAAATTGTGGCCGAGGAAGCCGCATTCTGAAACGGATTCATTCGACTTTTCATTTTGGGAGTGTCTAATGGACCTCAGATCAATTTTGGGCGACATTGTCTTATAGTAACCACGCGCTTCCCTCCCCTCCCTTTCAGGGAGGGGTTGGGGGTGGGTAGGCGAGCGGAGCGAGCCTTGCTAGCTTGGCCTCATGCGCCGCGTTCCTGAACATATGACGGCCAATGCCCGCGCGCTGCGCAACGGTCAGACCGTTGCGGAGCGGATGATCTGGTTGCGCATATCCCGCTATCGCCCGCGCTTCACGAGGCAGTTGGTCATCGGCCCCTATATTGTCGATCTGGCATGCCGTTCGGCGAAACTGGCAATCGAATTCGACGGGAGCCAGCATCTGGATGCGCAGGCCTATGACGACCGCCGCTCCCTGTTTCTGATCGAACAGGGCTGGGCGGTGTGGCGCTTCTGGAATGGCGACGTGATCGAGAATCCGGATGGTGTGGTGGAGGCTATCTTGAACAGGGCCGCCGAGTGCCTCGGCGGCACCCACCCCCAACCCCTCCCTAGAAGGGAGGGGAGACGAAAGATCTGATCTCTTCTCCCCCCAAAGAAAAACGGACCGCCCTCCCCTTAAAGGGGCGGCGGTCCGGGGAGGGGGATTGCCCGCGTGCAGTCGGGCAATCCGGGGAGGGATTTCAGGACTTGCCCGACCGGTCCGGAGGCCGGTCAGAACTTATAGGTCAGGCCCAGATAATAATCGCGGCCATAGCGCTGATAGTCGATGACCTGGCGCTTATCGCCATTCTGATAGGTGACGAAGGGCTGGTCGGTGAGGTTCTTGCCCTGGAGCAGGATCGACAGGCCGGTGAGCGGCCCCGACTGGAATTCATAACCGATCTGCGCGTCGAGAATCCCCTCCGCCTTGGCGGTGCGGAAGGTCGGCGCGGCCGAGAGGCCGGCGACTTCGCCCAGGAAGGAGGAGCGATAGCGATAGGAGACGCGCGCCTGGAAACCGCTCTTTTCATAATAAGCGGTGCCGCTGGCGACCCATTTGGACAGGCCCGGCAGGGTGACGACATCGGTCGGGTTGCTGCCATATTTGACTTCGCTGTGGGTGTAGGAACCGCTGGCGAAGATACCGAAGCCGTCGAGCGTTTCGCTGAACAGCTTGAACGGCAGCGAGACGGTGCCCTCCGCCCCCATGATCGTGCCCTTGCCGGTGTTGGCCGGGGCCTTCAGCAGGCCGATATAGCTGCCGTCGGCGATGATCTGGTTGCGGATGTCGGCGGGCAGCGAGGCCAGCACGTCGGAGAAATCATAGGCGATATTGTTGTTGGGATCGACGAAGTCGGTCAGATTCTTGAAATAGCCCGCAAGCGAGACATAACCGCCGCCCGGGAAATATTTCTCGATCGACAGGTCGATATTGGTCGACTGATAGGGACGCAGCGCGATGTTGCCGCCGTTCGAGCTGAACGGGCTGTATTGCGGATCGGAGCCGAGGCCGACATTGGCCAGGTTGAAGCTATATTCCTGGTTGATCCGTTCCTGGTCCATGCGCGGACGGACCATGGTCTGGGCCGCGCCCATCTTCACGAAGAAGCCGGGTTCCAGCTCGACCGAGAATTGCGCGCTGGGCAGGAAATTGGTGAAGCTGTCCTTGCCCGAAGCCGGAACCACCGTGACGACACCGTTGGAAAAGTTGGAGATGGTGCCGGTCGACGCCTGGCGGGTGTGGATCACCTGCACGCCGATCGCGCCCTTGAGCGGCTTGCCACCCAGATCGCCGTCCAGCGTCATCTTGGCATAGCCGGTGAAGACGTCTTCCTTCACGACATTGTCGCGCACCAGCGAAGAGGGGCGATTGTCGAACACGGCGTCGAGCGTGTTGTTGTAGAGATAGAGCGGGTCGAGCGTCAGCATCGCCGGCACGCCCAGATAGTCGAGCGAGACATTCTTGCCGAGCAGAGCTTCCTGCGGCACCGGCGCCGAGCCGGGCGTGCCATTGGCGATGGTGCAGTCCGTGCCGCCGGTCGGGCAGAGGAAATAGCTGGTATAGGCGCTGGTCTTCTTGCGCCGGCTGTAATTGCCGCCGACTTCCCAGTTGCTGAAGATGCTGCCGGAAATGTCGCCGACCAGGTTGGCGCGGAACGACTTCATGTCGTCGATGAACTTGGGCCGGTTGAGGAAGCCCGCCTGCACGACGGCGGTGGTGCCGTTATAGCCCCAGCCATTGGGGTCGGTCAGGCTGATGACGTTGGTATCGGTATAGTCGAGCGTCGGCACGATGCTGAACAGGCCGTTCGACTGGCGCTCGACGCGCACCGTGTCGGACACGCCCGACCGGAGATAGCCGGTGCCCGAATAGGTTTCGAGCAGGAAGTCGGTGCGCTTGGCGCGCGACCAGCTGGCGTCGACATTGAGCTTGAGCCGATCGTTCAGGCGGATGTCGTTGTTCCAGCCGAGCGAGATGGTGTCGGCCTTGCGCTTGTTATAGTCGTTGCGCTGGACGCCATAGACGTTGGAGAAGGTGGCGCCGGTGACGAAGCCATTTTCGACCGTCACGTCGCTGACGCCGACATTGCTGCCCCAGACGAGCGGGAATTCGATGCCGCGCAGGCGCTGTTCTTCCTCGAAATGCGAAGCGAGGACGTCGAAGGTCGAGTGGAAATTGTCGCTCGGCTGCCATTCCAGCGTGCCGACCATGCCGTAGCGCTTGAGCAGGTTCGACTGAACATAGGGCTTGGCGCCGCCGATGATCAGGTTGCCGTCGGCATCGGTGGGATAGCCCCAGCTGTTGAAGCGCTCGTTCTGCGAGGGGGTCTGCGAGGCGGCGAAGCCCAGCGACAGGCCCAGCGTGTCGTCAGCGAACTGATCGACATAGGTGGCCGAGGCGCGATAGCCATAGCGTTCGCCATCGGGATTGAGCTTGTCCATGCCGTTCATCTGGCCGCGCAGCGACACGGCGAGGATGCGGTCATTCTTGTCGAGCGGACGCAGCATGCGCAGGTCGACCGTGCCGGAAATGCCGGCGGCGATCAGGGCGGCGTCCGCGCTCTTGTAGACATTGACGTTCTGGAAGAATTCCGACGGATACTGGTCATATTCGACGCCGCGATTGTCGCCGACGGTGACCTGTTCGCGGCCATTGAGCAGGGTGGTCGAGAAGTCCGGGCCAAGGCCGCGGATCGACAGGCGCTGGTCGCGACCTTCGAGGCGCTGGGCGGTAACGCCAGGCAGACGGGCAAGCGAGTCCGCGATCGACACGTCGGGCAGCTTGCCGACATCTTCGGCCGAGATGGAATCGACGATCAGGACGGAATCGCGCTTCACCTTGGCGGCGGAGGCGAGCGAGGCGCGGATGCCGGTGACGACGATGCCTTCGGATTCGCCGGCGGCGGGTGCGGCGGGCGTCGCGGTTTCGGCGTCGGTCTGCGCATGGGCGATCGCGGCGAACGAGAAGGAAGCCCCTGCCAGCAGCGCAGCGCGCAGGACGGTATGACGGAATTGATGCATGACAGTGATCCTCCCCAGGACGCATCTTGAGCGTTTCTTGCCGACATGTGTCGGTCTGGTTCAAATAGCGCCGCCCCCGTCCCTCTGCACAGCATCCAGCATACGTATTCAGCCATATTCACGACATGACCGGTTACCGTAGCGGAAATGGCCGAAATAGCGGGTTCAGCCGTGCAATAGGACCGATGACATGGGCGCGGCCGACGATAAAAATGCAGGGGTGATGCTTGAAAGGGGCGCGCAGCTTCCTAGATTGGTCCTGTCACTCTTCCCCCCCTTTGGAGTGACACCTCCCTGAACCTGGCCCCGTCGTTGAGCTTGCTCCGGCGGGGTTTTCTTTTGCCCGCCAGAGCGAGTCAGGACGCGGGTCAGGATGCGGGCAGGAAGCCGGCCCGTTGCAGCCGGGCGACCGAATCGCGCGCGACGGGGACGCTGATCCCGCCATCCAGGGTGATGAGCCAGCTGCGCCCGGCGGGATCGCAACGCAGGATGGCGTGGTGGGCGATCCACCAGCTGCGATGCACCTGCGCGCCGGCAACCCCGTCCATCTCCGCGATCGCGTCGCGCAGCCGCATCAACAGCAATTCGCTGCCGCCCGCGCCATGGACGCGGACATAATGATCCTCGCTCTGCAGCGCGAGGATCGGCCCGGCAAAGCCGGCCGACAGGCGATGGCGCAGGGCGGGTTCGGTGGAGGATGTTGTGGCGGCCTCTTCGGGAAGCGGGGCATTCATAGGCCGCGGCACGACATCGCGCTGAGCCAGTCGCCGGTCGGCCTGTTCGGCCCAGTGGGTGACGACCAGCACGGTGAGCGCACAGAGGAAGGAAAAGGGCAGCAGGCCGGTGAAGCCGTCCAGGTCGCGAAAGGCGGTGCGGCCGACATTGCGCCAGAGGAAGGCCAGCGGCACGACGCAGAGCGAAACGCCGGAAAAGACGGTGATCGACACCGACAGGTCGATCCGCCGGGCGAGGCCGCGCAGCAGCCAGATCGCCGGCCGGACGAGGATATAGGCGCCCATCAGCAGCAGCCACCAATGGCCGATCCGCCCCGGCAGCCCGTCGCGCATATAGGTGCCGAACGGCCCCATGAAGCCGATGATGCCGGCCAGTAGCAGCATCGCCCACAGCTCCAGCAAGATGCGTCGGTTGAAAATCGCCTGCTCCCCTCGTCCGCCCCGCTGTATCGCCCTGCCCGTTCGCGAAGCGCAGGCTGGAAAATGCCCGGTTTTGCGGGACATTGGCAAGCCCTCTTTCCGCGTAACGGATTGGTGCTTGCCGGCCGGCGGGCAGGCGCCATCAGCAGAGCGGACGGCCGCCCCGCACCCCTGGGCCAAGGCCGAGAAGAGGAGAGATATTGGTGACCAAGCCCCCTTCCCGCCGGCTGCCCATGTTGGCCATGCTGCCCATCCTGATCGGCGGGCTGGCACTGGATGGCGGACCGACCCTGGCCCGGCCCAAGGCGCAAGGCGCGCTGTTCGGCCAGCCGGTGATCCGCACCCTGACATTGCCCGCCGACATGCGACCGCAAAGCGCCACCTACACGCCGTCGGGGCGGATATTGCTGACCTATGCCAGGCCCGGCGAGAGCGATCCACGGCAGATCAACCTGGCCATCATGGACGATGATGGCAGCCATATCCGCCCGGTCTTCAGCGGGACGATCCCAGCCCGGCCGAAGGATAATGGCATCCGCTACATGGTGTTTGCCGACAATAAGCGCATCTTCCTGGGCGATTTCGTGATCGAATGCCCGACCAGCCTGGACGATTGCACGCAGGCGCAACTGGTGCCCGTCACCTATCCGCCGCAGGTGGCCGATGGCGCGCATATCTGGCATCGCTGGTCGGAAATGGTGGTCGCGCCGGACAATCGCCATATCGCCTGGACGACGTTGCTCGCCAATTATTCCGCCGCCGTGCTGACCGGCGAACTGACGCGCGGCCCGGACGGCTATGTCGTCGCCCGGCCGCAGATCATCAGCAGCAGCGATCCCTTCCGCCCCGATCCGGTCCATGCCGATGGCGTCATCCCTTCGCCGATCCGCGGCGGCGAGGTGAAGCAGTTCGTCCATGGCGGCAGCGCCCTGTCGCTGGTCGGCGCGGTAAAACGCGACCTGCCCGATTCGGTGGTGATGGACCTGGCGGGCGGCAAGGTGACACCGATCACCGACACGCCGGGCTATACCGAGACGACGATCTTCTCGCCCGACGAGCGGCTGGGCATGGTGATGACCACCCGCTTTTCGCAGACCGACCCGGCGATATTGGGGCTGATGCCCCGCCCCTATCCCGACAGCCTGAACATGGGGCTGAGCATGTTCGCCTATACCTATGCCGTCACCGGCGTGCGCACGGCGCGGCCGGGCAATGTCGGGCCGGCGCTGATCGACATCGCCCGGTCGCAGCGCGAGAATGGCTATCAGGGCGCGAACCTCAGCAGCCAGGCCGACTGGGTGTTTCATTCGCCCATGTCCTGGCACCCCGACAGCCGCCGGGCGACCTGGATCGAGGGGTTGCGCGGCAGCGAAACCAAGCGAGTCCAGATTGTCACCCTGCCGGGATACAAGGCGGGGCCGGCGGTCGCCCCGCGCGCCGTGCCCGATCATCTGCCCTATGGCGAGGCGGACCTGTCCACCCTGCCGGCGCTGGCAGGCAAGAGCCAGAATATCGACGTGAAGGTCTATGGCCGGCGGTCGGGGCATATCCTCTATCGGCGGACGAGCGGCGCCATCGAGAAAATCTATGTCGATTTCAGCGACGACGGGAAGCAGGTCTATAGCGGGCGCGAGACGACGCAGATCAACATGCGCGGCCAGTCCAGTTACGAAGCCGATATCCGCCTGACCGGCCCCAAGCCCGGCATCATGAAGCTGCAGATGACGTTCGGGCCGCTGGGCGGCCCCAAGCCCGCCGCGATCGACTTCACGCCCCAAGCCGACGGGCAGCCGCGCAGCCGGGGCTTTGCCGAATATGACGGCCAGCGCCTGAGCGTGGACCGGCTGGCGCCGTGAGGTCGAGGCTGTTTGTATTGATTTGACAGGATTGTTATCCTCATCCCTGTCCGGTTGACTCCGTCCGGGCGGACCAACTGGCCAGGGATAGAAGATGATCGATCGCCTTTTCGCACGCGCCTGCCGCGCGCGCGTCCATCTGCTGCTGATTGCCGGCACCGCGCTTTGCCCGACGATGCTGCGGGCGCAGGCGCCGGTCGAGACGCTGATCGGCCGGATCGGCGCGACCGATGCGCAGGGCATGGCCGCGATCGAGCTGCGCTTCCTCAACATGGGCACGGCGCCCGCCGCCATGCCGCTGCCCGACCGGGTGGAGGCGCTGGTGGAACAGGATGGCGCCACGCGCCGGCTGTGGCTGCGCCGGGCACCGGGCGTGCCGGAGACGGTGGAGATTGCGCCGGGTGGCTTTGCCCAGGCGCGCTATCAACTGGCCGCCAGCGACATGGCCGAGGGGGCGTTGCTGTCGATCCCGGCCTGGAATTCGCCGCAGGTGGCGCTGCATGGCGCGGCTGCCGCGCGGATGGCGGCCGCTTCGCCGGTGCCGGTCCCACCGCCGCCGCCACCGCCCGGAACCCCGGTGCCGCCACCGGTCGCGCCGCCGGCCGATCGCAGCGCGGGCAATGCCTTCATCGGCAATCTGGCACCCTATGAGCCCATCTATGCGGTCTATGGCCCCGGCACCAATACCGATGCCCGGTTGCAGTTGAGCTTCGAATATCGGTTGTTCGGGTCGCGCGACGCCGCACACCTGCCCAGTTCCTGGCGGGACGGCCTGCATTTCGCCTATACCCAGCGCATGTTCTGGGATCTGGGCGCCAATTCCATGCCCTTCCGCAACATCGATTATCAGCCCGAGATCATCTATGTGACGCCGACCCGGATGCTGAAGAACGGCATGTCGCTGGCGCTGCAGGGCGGACTTCGGCACGAATCCAACGGCCGGGACGGCGATGCGTCGCGCAGCATCAACAGTTTTTATGTCGCGCCGATGGCGGCCTTCTCGCTGGGCGAGGAACGGCGGTTGCTGGTGGCGCCACGCCTGACCTTCTATGTTGGCGACAAGTCCGATAATCCCGATATCGTCCGCTATCGCGGCCATGCCGGCCTGTTCCTGCAGGTCGGCGATGATGACGGGTTGCGCCTGTCGACCAACAGCCGGTTCAATTTCGGATCGGGCAAGGGCGCGATCAACGCCGACCTGTCCTATCCGCTGCCGCGCCTGCTGGGCGGCGGCCCCGATCTCTATTTGTTCGCTCAGGGATTTGCCGGATATGGCGAGAACCTGTTGGACTATAATCGTTCCATAACAAGATTGCGGATCGGCTTCGCGCTGGTGCGCTGACCGTCGGGTGGCTTGCCCCCGGCCGCTCGACGCGACTGAAAGGGAAGCCGATGTCCTCTGCCCCGCCCGTTGCCTGGCATGCGTTGCCGCCCGAAGAGGCGCTGGCAACGCTGTCCGTCGAAGCGACCGGGCTGGACCAGCGCGACGCCGAGGCCCGGCTGCGGCGCTATGGCCCCAACGCCCTGCCCGAAGCACCACGCCAGCATCCGCTGCTGCGCTTCCTGGCGCATTTCAACAGCGTGCTGATCTATTTCCTGATCGGCGCGGCGCTGATCGCGCTGCTCCTGAACCATGGCATCGATGCCGCCGTGATCCTGGCCGTGGTGCTGGTGAATGCGGTGGTCGGCTTCATCCAGGAGGGCAAGGCCGAAGAAGCGCTGGGCGCGATCCAGGACATGATCGCGCCGCATGCAACGGTGCTGCGCGACGGTGAACGGCGCGTCGTGGCGGTGCCCGATCTGGTGCCGGGTGACATCGTGCTGCTGGAAGCGGGCGACCGGGTGCCGGCCGACATCCGGCTGCTGCGTGCGCGCGGCCTGCTGATCGACGAGGCGGCGCTGACCGGTGAATCGGTCGCGGCGGAAAAGCATCAGGTGCTGATCGCCGCCGACGCCGGCATCGCCGACCAGAGCAACATGGCCTTTTCCGGCACGCTGGTCGCCGCCGGCCAGGCGACCGGCCTGGTGGTCGAGACCGGCAGCCATACCCAGATCGGCCGGATCAGCGGCATGTTGAAGGCGGTCGAGGTCGGCAAGACGCCGCTGGTGCGGCAGATCGACGATTTCGCCCGGCTGATGACCTGGTCGGTGCTGGCCGGCGCGGTCGTCCTGTTCCTGTTCGCGGTGCTGGCGCGCGGTTTCCACTGGATCGATGCGCTGATCGCGATCGTCGCCCTGTCGGTCGGCGTAGTGCCGGAGGGGTTGCCCGCCGTCATCACCATCACGCTGGCCATCGGCGTGCAGCGCATGGCCGCGCGCCAGGCGGTGATCCGGCGCCTGCCGGCGGTCGAGACGCTGGGGGCCACGTCGGTCATCTGCACAGACAAGACCGGCACGCTGACCCGCAACGAGATGACGGTGCGCCACCTGCTGCTGCCGGGCGGCGACCTGCATGTCAGCGGATCGGGCTATGCGCCGGTCGGCGCCATCAGCGTTGTCGACGGCGGCGACGATGCCGAGAGGCTGGCCGATGCCGCGCCGATCCTGCGCTGCGGCCTGCTGTGCAATGACGCTTTGCTGCGCCACGGTGATGACGGCTGGACCGTGCAGGGCGACCCGATGGAGGGCGCGCTGGTGGCGCTGGCGATGAAGGCGGGGCTGAGCGCCGACCATGTGCGCGAGGAATGGCCGCGAATCGACGAAATCCCGTTCGACGCCGCCTATCGCTTCATGGCGACGCTGCACCGCGCGCCCGATGGCAGCAGCGCCATCTTCATCAAGGGCGCGCCCGAAGCGCTGCTGACGATGGCCGGCGCGGATATCCCCGCCTGGGACGCGCGGCTGTCAGCCGCCGCCGACCGGGGCGAGCGCCTGCTGGGCTTTGCCGTCAAGCGGATCGCCGGGACGCCCGACCGGATCGGCTTCGACGATCTGAAGAACGGGGTCGAGCTGTTGGGCCTGATGGGCTTCATCGATCCGCCGCGCGAAGAGGCGCGGCAGGCGATCGCCCAGTGCCGGTCGGCCGGTATCGCGGTCAAGATGATCACCGGCGACCATGTCGGCACCGCGATCGCCATCGCCCGGCAACTGGCGCTGGACGATGATCCCCAGGCGATGAGCGGCGCGGAGGTCGAGGCGCTGGACGATGAGGCGCTGGCGGCGCGGGTACGCGATGTCGATGTGTTCGCCCGCTCCTCCCCCGAGCATAAGCTGCGCATCGTCCGCGCGCTGCAGTCGCACGGGCTGGTCGTCGCCATGACCGGCGACGGCGTCAACGACGCGCCGTCGCTGAAACAGGCCGATGTCGGCACGGCGATGGGGATCAAGGGCACGGAGGCCGCCAAGGAGGCGGCCGAGATGGTGCTGCTGGACGACAATTTCGCATCGATCGTGGCGGCCGTGCGCGAAGGGCGCACCGTCTATGACAATATCCGCAAGGTCATCAGCTGGACCCTGCCGACCAATGGCGGCGAGACGCTGGCGGTGGTGATCGCGATCATCGCCGGCTTTGCCCTGCCGATGACGGCGACGCAGATATTGTGGATCAACCTGGTGCTGACGGTGACGCTGGGGCTGGTGCTGGCGTTCGAGCCGACCGAGCCGGGGACGATGGAGCGGCGACCGCGTGCCGCCGGCGCCCCTCTGCTCTCCCCCTTCCTGCTGTGGCGCATCATGCTGGTATCGGTGCTGATGGGGGCGATGTCGCTGGGCATCTTCTTCTATGCCCAGCATGTCGGCCAGGACCTGGCCACCGCCCGGACCATGGTGGTCAACATGCTGATCGTGGGCGAGATATTCTATCTGTTCAACGTGCGCTTCCTGCATATGCGATCGCTGACGCTGCGCGGCGCGCTGGGCACGCCGATCGTGCTGGCGGCGATTATGGCGGTGGTGATCGCCCAATTGCTCTTTACCTATGCGCCGTTCATGCACGATATTTTCGACAGCCGGCCGCTGTCGCTGGCCGACGGGCTGATGATCATCGGCCTGGGCGCGGCGATGTTCGCCCTGCTGGAACTCGAAAAGCTGGCCGCCCACCGGCTCGCCTGGTTCGAGGATATCTGACCGCCATTATCCACAGCCCAACAGCCGCAGAAGAAGGAGGAAATCATGCCGACGACCATGCGAGCCGCGATTGCCCGGACGTTCAAGGCACCGCTGACGATCGAGGAGATAGCGATACCGCAGCCCGGCCCCGGCGAGGTGCTGGTCAAGATCGTCGCCAGTGGCGTGTGCCATACCGATCTGCACGCGATCGATGGCGACTGGCCGGTGAAGCCGACCCTGCCGCTGATCCCCGGCCATGAGGGCGTGGGCCATGTCGTGGCGCTGGGCGCGGGTGTCACCGACCTGAAGGAGGGCGACTCCGTGGGCATCCCCTGGCTGCACGACGCCTGCCGCGCTTGCGAATATTGCGAGACCGGCTGGGAAACGCTGTGCGAGCGGCAGCATAATACCGGCTACAGCGTCAACGGCACCTATGCCGAATATGCGATCGCCAGCGCGCCCTTTGCCGGCCGCCTGCCCGACACTGTCGATTTCGTGACGATGGCGCCGATCCTGTGCGCCGGCGTCACCGTCTACAAGGGGTTGAAGGAAACCGAGGCGAAGCCGGGCGAATGGGTGACCATTTCCGGCGTCGGCGGGCTGGGCCATGTCGCCGTGCAATATGCCAAGGCGATGGGCCTGCATGTCATCGCGCTGGACATTGGCGAGAGCAAGCTGGAGCTGGCCCGGTCGCTGGGCGCCGACCTGGCGCTGGATGCGCGGGCCGACAATGTCGTGGCGGAAGTCCAGAATGCGACCGGCGGTGGCGCCCATGGCGTGCTGGTGACGGCGGTGTCTCCCCCCGCCTTTGCCCAGGCGATCGCCTGCACCCGCCGGCGCGCGACCGTCAGCCTGGTCGGCCTGCCGCCGGGCGATTTTCCGACGCCGATCTTCGACGTGGTGCTCAAGCGCGTGACCGTGCGCGGGTCGATCGTCGGCACGCGCCGCGACCTGGCCGAAGCGATCGCCTTCGCGGTCGAGGGCAAGGTGAAGGCGCATGTCACGCCCCGGCCGTTCGACGAGGTGAATGCCGTGCTGGACGAATTGCGTGCCGGCAAGGTCGACGGGCGCATCTCGCTCACCCTGTGATGGGCGGGTGATCGCCGGACGCGGGCGGCGCATGCCGCCCGCGCCACCGGTCAGCGGCGCGCTTCGAAGATGGAGATGCGGCGCGGCTGGCGCGGCTGCACCGGCTGGCCCAGTTCGCGTTGCAGCATGGCCAGCATCCAGGCGCGGTGCCGGGCGATGAATTCGGGAAAGCCCTCTGCCCTCGCCGGGTCGAACACCGGCACCTGCCAGTCGGCGGGCTGGTCGAGATAGGGCGGGATCACGTCGCCCGCCGCCTCGGCCGGCAGGTCGACATGGCTGCCCCAGTAACGATTGTCGCGGAAGCGGATAAATTGGGCCGGGGCGAATCCCGCCTTGATGAGATAATCGGGGCCGGAGCGGCCACTTTCGCTGCCATAGCGGGCAGTGCCGGCGACCTTGAAGTCATTTTCGACGATGCGGACATCCTGCGCCCAGCCGTCCCAGTTGGTCGCCACCACCATCTGCACATCCATACCCTTGCCGACATGGATCACATTTTTTTCCACCAGCACGTCGGAGACATTGCCGGCGAGCTGGAAGATGCGCAGCGCGTCGTTGCGGCTGACATTGTAGCGCGCGACGGTGCCGCGATTGCCCAGATTATCCTTGTCGTTGCGGCCGGGCGAGCAGATCAGCAGGAAGCCGCCGGCATTGTCGTGGCTGTAATTGTAGAGCAATGTCGTGCGGCGCGAATTGAAGTCGCTGTCGAACCCCTGCCCGTCATAGCGAGTGCGGGTATAGGCGGCCTCGTTGAGCTGGATCAGGCTGTTGTCGGTGCTCCACTGCCAGATGCCGGCATTATAGCCCGGCGCTCGGGCGCCGGCATAGCGCACGATATTATGTTCGATCAGCGCGCCGTCCGTGCCGCGCGGGACGATGCCGTCGCCGCCAATATCCTCGACCAGATTGTCGCGGATCACGATCTTTTCGCTGGGGAACCAGTCCCTGGCGCTGATCCGGTCGGCGATGCCGGCAATGCCGGAGCGATTCACCTTCCAGACGATATTGCGTTCGATCACCAGATCCTGGAAGCGGGTCGGCAGCTTCTTGCCGGTCGCGCTGAAGACGATGCCGCCATTATCCTTGCGATCATTCACGCCACGCACGTCGTGGATATACATGTCGCTGATGCGGATACCGCGCGTCACGCCCCGGTCGACCGCGGAGACCAGCACGCCGAAACGCTGGGCCGGGGCGGGATTGTCGTTGGTGACTTCCAGCCCGCTGACGCTGACATATTCGGCGTTGAGGACGCCCACGCCATGGGGCGAGACGCCGCCTGCGTCGATGCGCGGCCGTGCGCCGGTGCCGAAAGCGGCGACGCTGATCGGCGCGCCGGACCGGCCCGATCGGGTGATGGTGAGCGGCTCCTGCCAACGCGATCCGGCCATCAGCAGCACCTGATCGCCCGGCATCAGCGGATAGTCGCGCACCCGCGCCAGGCTGCGCCAGGGCTGGTCGGCGGTGGTGCCGGCGGCGCGATCATTGCCGGTGGCGCTGTTGACATAATAGGTCGTCGCCTGCGCCGCGGATGTCGCACCCGCGGTCAGGGCCAGGAAAGGCAGGAAGATTGTCAGCGCCCGGCCATGCCGGCTTTTACCCATGATCATATTGCGCGCCATTCTATCGGTCGCGCGCTGAATGCAAGGTGAAGTCGCCTCAGCCGGGGGTGCGGCAGGCCTGGCGCAGGTCGATTCCGGGTGCCGGCGCGCTATCGGCGGGGAGCGCGATGCCCCGCGCCTGCGCCACCCGTTCGATGATGCCGCCGCCACCCGGCAGGGCTTCGGCCTGGGCATAGGCCGGGTCGGCCTCCGCCTGCGCCAATGGGATATAGCGCGCGCCGGCGGCGTCGAGCCGGGCCATGACATCGGGTAATGTGTCGGCGGTCCAGGCGCCAACATGGAGCAGCAGCACATGCGGGATCGGGCGACCATGGACGCGCTGGGCATTGGCCTTTGCCCGCGCGATCGCCTGATCGACCACGGCCAGATAGTGGCGCTTCATCGCCGCGATCGTGCGATCGTCGCCCTGCGCGCGGCATCGGGCATAGGCGTCGCTATAATCCCAGTCCTCGAAAGCCAGGCTGACGCTGGCGATGCGATAGCCGCGCTGTTTCAGGAAGGCGGCGGCGCCGTCATGGCGGGGCGCATCCTTGCCGCTCGACAGGTTGGGGAAGCGCAGCCAGTGCCAGTCCTCTTTCCCCATATGCTGTTCCAGCGCCGGCTCGCCCGCGATCACGTCCGCCTGCCAGGCGTCGAGCGAGGGCGCGCCGTCGAGATTGAGGTGGCTGTAGCTGTGGTTGGCGAGCGGATAGCCCGCCTTGCGCCAGAGCGTCAGCACCGCGTCCGACGCCGGATCGTCCGCGAGACCGCGCGCATTGACGAAGCCATAGGCCTGCGCGACATGATGCGCCTTCAGGGTCGCGAGGAAGCGGCGGGCGATATCGGCGCGGGTGGTGCCGGGCGGCAACTGGCCATGGGCGGGCAGATCATCGACCGTGATCGCGACATCGAACCGGGGCACATCGCCCGCCTGCGCCGCCGCTGCGCTGCCCAGCAGCAGGCAAAGGGCCATGCCCCACTTCATCATTCCCGCCTCTCCCGCTGAATGTCCGCAGCGGTCCTAGCCGGGGCGCGCGGATCATTCGAGCAGTTTCAGCACATCCTGTTGCCGGGCATTAGCCTGGGCCAGCATCGCCGTCGCCGCCTGCGACAGGATCTGGCTCTTGGCGAGCGCGGTGGATTCGGTGGAGAAGTCCGCATCCTCGATCCGCGAGCGGGCGTCGGTCAGGTTTACGATATTGGCGTCGAGCTGGCTGGAGATGGATTCCAGCCGGCTCTGCGCCGCGCCCAGATTGACGCGGGCGGTCGAAATCTGCGCGAGCGCCGCGTCGATCACCGCCAGACCCTGCTGCGCGGTCACGCCGATCTGGGCATAGGATTTATAGTCGGAATCGGTGAAGGCGACATAGCCTTCCGGGTCCATCCAGCCGGTGCTGCCGACATCATTGGTGCGGTAGACGGCAGCCACATCAACATCATAGTCCAGGGTCAGATCGATATTGCTGATCCCCACGAACCGCATCCTTCCATTCACCGCCAGGTCGGTGCCGAGCAGGGCGAAATCATCGCCATTGCTGCGCAAGGTCGGCAGGGTGATGGCGACATTGTCGGTCGCATTGGCACCGGCCTGGACATTGATGCCCGTGCTGCCGGCGCTGTGATAGATTTCACTTTGGCCATAATCGAGGAAATCGCCATCCGCATTATAATCGCGGGCGGCGACACCCTGCGCGGTGTTCGAAAACAGGTTCACGCCGTTGAACTCGCTGTTCTGCAGCAGCGCGTTGATATGGGCGACGGTCTGGTCCAGCTCGGTCTGGAGCGCGGCGCGATCCTCCGGCCGGTTGACGCCATTGGCCGCCTGAAGCGTCAATTCGCGCATCCGCTGCAGGCTGTTCTGAACCTCGCCCAAAACCCCTTCGGCCGTCTGGGTCAGCGATATGGCGTCGGCCGCGTTGCGCTTGGCCACTTCCATGCCGCGCAACTGGCTGGTCATGGTCTGGGCGATGGCCATGCCGGCCGCATCATCCTTGGCCGAATTGATCCGCTTGCCGGTCGACAATTTCTCGCTTGCCTGGCCCTGGGCCTTGGTGGCCGCCTCGATCGCCCGCTGCGCGCGCAGCGCTGCGCTGTTGGTTCCGATCACGCTCATGGGATGTCCTTCCATCCATGCCAGGCGGAAGATGCCGGCGTCTGTGGGGCCGGGCGACGCGGGTCGCAATGCGCCGCCCGGCAACCGAAAGGCGTTGCCCCCAAACGGTCCTGCCCGTGATGGCGGCGCGGCAGCGCCCGGCCTATCCGGTTAATTCCCGGATAAGATTGAAACGGCAGGGAATTTCCCGGCTTGGCAGGCGGGTGATCCGGGCTAGGACAGGGCCATGGCCACCCTGTCCCCCATGAGCGCCCGGCCGCGCCCTTTTCGCCTGGAGGCGCGCGCCATCGACTGGCGGCTGGTGGCGCTGCTGCTGGCCTATCCCTTTGCGTTCAAGCTGGCGCATATGGCGGCCAGCCCGTGGGGCGGCGCCCATTTCTTCAGCCTCTGGTATCCCGCCGCCGGCGTGCGACTGGCGCTGCTGTGGCGGATCGGCGCGCGCTTCACGCCGGTCCTGATCGTCGAAGAATGTCTGATCCAGTCGCTGACCGGGACGATCCTGCCCGGCGGCCCCGAATATCTCAATCAGCTGGGCGGGGTAGCACGCGCGCCCGCCGCCTATGGCCTGATGATCGCACTGGCACGCTTCATCGAGCGGCGCAGCCGGTCGGAACTGGCGATCGCGCCCATGCCCTTTGGCCTGGCCGCCGTGCTGGCGCCAACCCTCGCCTCCTTCACCGCCGGTTTCTGGGAATGGCAATGGCCCGGTGTGTCGAGCAGCCTGCCGACCCAGCCGGTGGCGACCACCATCGCCGCCTTCCTGGTCGGCGATTTGCTGGGCGTGCTGCTGATCGCGCCGCCCTTGCTGTGGATCGGCACCCGCGACGAAGGAACACGGCGGCTGATGCCGATCGGCCGTGGCCGCGCGATCGAGGCGGCAAGCGTCTTTGCCTTTGGCTGGCTGCTCGCCTGGGGACTGGCGCGGGTCGAGCCACAGATCGCCATCACCCCGGTGCTGATCGGCGCGATCTGGGCGGGGTTGCGCTGCGGCCGGCTGGGCGCGTGGATCGCGATCATCCTGTCGGCGGCGATCATCCTGCCCTGGTCGGCACCATTGTCGGCCAGCGCCACCCGCTTCGCGCTGCACATGGGCCTCGCCGCCATGGCGATCGCCACCTATCTTGCCGGCAGCTTTGCCGAGGCGCAGATCCGCGCCCGCGAGGATATCGCCCGGCGCGACCGCATCCTGTTCCAGGCCGAACGGTTGAAGACGCTGCGCGCGATGTCGGTGGCGATCATCCACGAGATCAGCCAGCCGCTGTCGACGCTGGCGATCGAGACCCGGCATCTGTTCGCCCTGTCGCGCGATCCGCAGCCCGACCCCGCCGAAATGCGGGAGAGTATCGAGCTGGTCGATCGCAAGGCGGCTTTGCTGGCCGACATGGTGCGACGGCTGCGCAGCTTTGGCGGGCGCGCGGTCGACGAGCCATCGCCGATCATCGTCGGCCAGATGCTGCGCGACTGTGCCGGCATGGTCGGCGGCGAGGCGCGCAGCCTGGGCTGCACCATCAGACTGCCGCCGATGGATGCGCGGTTGCGCGTGACCGGGCATGAGATCGAACTGACCCAGATATTGCTCAACCTGCTGCGCAACGCGATGCTGGCGGCGCCCGGATCGACCATCGAGATCGGCGTGGAAAGCCGGGCCGATCAGGTGACGATCCACGTCGCCAACCCGGTCCCTTCCCCCACCCCAGACTATGGCGGCATGGGCATCGGCCTGCTGGTGGCGCGTGCCATCGCCGACGCCCATGGCGGCACGCTGACCCGCGACATCGCGCAGGGCCGCGCGCGCGCCAGCCTGTCCCTGCCCCGCACGGAACCCAGCCATGACTGACCCGGCCGATCCCGCCATCATCCATGTGGTCGATGACGACCCTGATCTGGGCCGGGCGGTGGCGCGGTTGCTGGGCCGGCACGGCTATCGCACCCAGGCGTTCGACACGCCCAGGGCCATGCTGGCGGCGCAAGCCGACGAGCCGGCCCATTGCCTGGTCACCGACGTGATGATGGCGGACATGGACGGCTTTGCCTTTGCCGAGCGGATGCGGGCGCAGGATCCGGCGGTGGCGATCATCTTCATGACCGCCTGGCCGACCACCAGCAGCGCGGTGGATTCGGTGCGCCGCTATGGCGGTCTCGACTATCTGGAAAAGCCGATCGACGAGGGCCGGCTGCTGGCGGCGGTGGCCGAGGGCGCACGCTGGAGCCGGCAGCGACGCGGGGCGCTGGCCCGGCTGGCGCCGCTGACCCCGCGCGAGCGCGAGGTGCTGCACTGCCTGGCCCAGGGGATGAGCAACAAGATGGTCGCCGCCGCCCTGTCGCTGAGCCCCAAGACGATCGAGGATCATCGCGCCGCGATCGTCGCCAAGACCGGCGCCAGCAGCCCCGCCGCCCTGATCGCGCTGGTGCGGGAGGCGAGCGGCACCGAGGGCTAGATTGTCTTGTTGTGCGCGGCGATGGTCGGGCTATCTAGGCCGATGATCGATCCCCGCGCGCTTCGCACCTTCCTCGCCGTCTGCCGTGCCAATTCGATCAGCGGCGGCGCGCGACTGCTCAACATCTCCCAGCCATCGGTGTCCAATGCGATCGCGCAACTGGAACAGTCGGTGGGCGCAGCCCTGTTCGCCCGGTCGCGCAGCGGCATCAGCCTGACGCCGGAGGGCGAAGTGCTGCTGCGCCGGGCGGAGGCGGTCGACAGCCTGATCAGCGGCGCGGAGGAGGAATTGCGACTGGCGCGCGCGGGCGTGACCGGGCCGCTCCGCGTCGGCGGCACGCCGGGCGCCCTCGTCAGCCTGCTGCCCGACGCGGTGCGGCGGCTGGAGGACAAGATGGGCCATTTCGCGCTGCACGCGGTGGAGCGGCCCGACCATGACCTGGCCGACATGCTGCACCGGGGCGAGATCGAGCTGGCCTTCGTCACCACGGGGCTGGAGGAGCCGCCCGAAGGCATTGAGGAAATCACCTTTGCGCAGGATCCGTTCGCGCTGGTGGTCGGGCGCCGCAACGACCATCTGCCGGCCGAGGTGTCGCTGCGCGACATGATGGCCAAGCGCTGGGTGCTGCCGGAGGCGCGCGGCGCCTTTCGCCGGCAGATCGATGCGCTGTTCATGGCAGCGGGCGTGCCCGTGCCGCAGGACGTGATCCGGTGCGATTCGCTGCTGACGACCAAGGCGATGGTGCGGAACAGCAGCCGGCTGACCATCCTGCCGATGAAGGTGGCGGCGGCCGAACTGTCGATCGGCGTGCTGCGCGCGATCGCCATTCGCGAAGCGACCTTCCAGCGCAGTATCGGCATCCGCAAGCTGAAGGATGCGCGCCTGTCGCGGCTGGGCGAGGCGCTGCTGGACATCATGATCCATAGCTCCAAGCTATGACGTTCCCAAAAATCATTATTATTCTTGCATATAAATTCGGCGCATAAGGGCATTCAACAAGAGACCAAGGGAGAGCCCTCGTGCGGCAGCTGATCCGCAATATTGCGATTTTCGACGGGACGGGCAGTGCGCCCTTCCCCGGCGCGGTCATGATCGAGGGCGATCGCATCGCAGAGGTTCTGCGCGACGAGGCCGAAATCGATGCGGCGCAGGCCGACATGGTGATCGACGGCCAGGGCGCGACGCTGATGCCCGGCATGGTCGATGCCCACACCCATCTGACCTGGGGCAGTTCGGTCGAGAAAATCTATCATCAGTTCATCCTGCCGCCCGAGGAGCTGAAGGTCGCCGCCTGGCGCAACGCCCGCGTGCTGCTCGACCATGGCTATACCAGCCTCTATTCGGCCGGCGCGCTGGGCGACCAGATCGAGCCGGAACTCGCCCGCGCCATATCGGCGGGCGAAACCCCCGGCCCGCGCCTGGTGCCCTCCACGCTGGAGCGCAGCCCGGAAGGCGAGGAAGGGGTCGAAACCGGCGATGTGTTCAACGGCCGTGGCCCCGAAGCGATGCGCGCCTTCGTCGCCTATTGCGCGGCGGAGGGCGTCAAGTCGCTCAAGCTGGTGATTTCGGGCGAAGATGCGCTCAAGCCCGGATCGTCGCAGGATATCCTCTACACCGACGCGGAAATGATCGCGGCCGGCGAGGCGGCGAGAGAAGCAGGCCTGTGGATCGCCACCCATGCCTATAGCCCGCGCGCCATCAATCTGGCGCTCGAAGCCGGCGCCCGCATCCTCTATCATTGCTCCTTCGCCGATGACGCGGCGGTCGACGCCATGGCGGCGAAGAAGGACGCCATCTTCTACGCCCCCGGTCCCGGCGTATCGGTCGCCGCGCTGGAGGCCAGCCCGCCGCCCCATATCGACATGCGTTCGATGAAGGCGAGCGCGGCCGAGCGGCTGGAACTGGAAAAGACATTGGTGCCCAAATTGAAGGCGCGCGGCGTGCGCGTCCTGCCGGGCGGCGACTATGGCTTCCCCTTCAATCCCCATGGCCGCAATGCCCGCGACCTGGAGCATTTCGTCACTTATTATGGCTTCACCCCGGCCGAGGCGCTGCACGCCGCCACCATGTTGGGCGGCGAGCTGATGGACCAGCCCTTAGGCCAGGTGAAGCCGGGCTATCTCGCCGACCTGCTGCTGGTCGAGGGCGATCCGACGACGGACGTCCGCCTGCTGCAGGATGCGGCCAATATCAAGATGATCATGCTGGGCGGGCGGATGCACAAATCCCCCGTGCCCGAGCCCCTGACGGTCTGACCGGAAAGACGCTTTCATGTTCGACGTTGCGATCATCGGCTGCGGGCCGGTGGGGGCCTTTGCGGCCAATTTACTTGGGAAGGCGGGCGTCTCGGTCCTGGTGATCGAGCGCGAGGCCAACCCCTATCCCCTGCCCCGCGCGGTCCATCTGGACCATGAGATGATGCGTCTGTTCCAGTCGGCCGGCGTCATCGACCGGGTCGCCCCGGACATGCGCGATACCGAAGGGCATCTGCATGTCGGCGCCGATCATGGCGTGATCCGCTACATGGGCACGGTCGGCCGCCCCCGCCCCTATAGCTGGTCCAACGACTATTTTTTCTACCAGCCCGAACTGGAAGAGCATCTGCGCGACGCGCTGGACGTCTATCCCAATGTCGAGCTGTCGCTGGGCACCGCGTTCGAGGCACTGGCGCAGGACGAGGACGGCGTCACGCTGACGCTGCGGTCGGACGCCGGCGAGGAACAGGTCCGCGCCCGCTATGTCATCGCCTGCGACGGCGCCCGCAGTGTGGTGCGCAAGGCGCTCGACATCGGCCTGGATGATCTGGATTTCGAGGAACCCTGGCTGGTGGTCGATGCCGAGGTCGACGGCCCGGTCCGCTTCCCCGACCTGTGGGGCGTGCCGGACGCCGCCGACCTGCAGAAATTGTCGGTGATGATGTGCGACCCCAAGCGCCCGGCCACCATCGTGCCGGGACGCGGCAATCATCGTCGCTGGGAATTCATGCTACTGCCCGGCGAAGACGACCAGGCGATGATGCAGCCCGATGCGGTGGCCGCGCTGGTCGCCCCCTATCTTGACGGCGTGCCGCACAGGATCGTGCGCGCGGCCACCTATCGTTTCCATGGACTGATCGCCGAGCGGTGGCGGCAGGGCGGCGTCTTCCTGGCCGGCGATGCCGCGCACCAGACGCCGCCCTTTTTCGGCCAGGGCATGTGCCATGGCCTGCGCGACGCCGCGAACCTGGCCTGGAAGCTGGAACTGGTGCTGGCGGGCAAGGCGCCCGAGAGCCTGCTCGACAGCTATCAGCCCGAGCGCGATCCCCATGTCCGCGCCGTCATCTCCGCCGCCGTGGGCGCGGGCCGCTATATTTGCGTGCTCGACCCCGCCGCCGCCGCCGCGCGCGACCATCAGTTGCGCGAAGCCGCCAAGGGCGCCCAGAGCGGCACCGCCGCCGACCTGATCCCCCCCATCGCCACCGGCATCGTCGCCACCGGCACGCCGGGTGCGGGCGAACGTTTCATCCAGCCGCGCGTCGGCGACCGGCTGCTGGACGATCTGACCGGCGATGGCTGGCGCCTGTTCACCCGCCAGCCGGTGGCCGGTGGCGACGTGACGGTCATCGATGTCGCGGAGCTGGGCGATGACGGCCATGTCGCCGACTGGCTCGACGCGCGCGGCGCCGACGCGGTGCTGGTCCGCCCCGACCATTATGTCTTCGGCACCGGCAAGCCCGCAGAACTGATCGCCCGGCGCGACGCGCTGATCGCCGGCACCGCCCCGCAGGAGATCGCGGCATGACCCTCTCGCTCGCACAGGCCCGTGCCATCATCGACGCCGCGCTCGCCAAGGCCCGCGCCGATGGCGCCCAGCCGCTGGCCGTCGTCGTGCTGGATGCGGGCGCCCATCCGGTCGCTTTCGCGCGCGAGGATGGCGCCAGCCTGTTCCGGTTCGACATCGCGAAGGCCAAAGCCTCGGGCGCATTGGGGATGGGCGCGGATACGCGGGTGCTGGCCGCCCGCGCCGCGTCCAACCCTGTCTTTTTCCAGAGCATCGCGGCGGCCACCGGCCAGATGGCCTTCTCGCCCGGCGGCGTGCTGATCCACGATGCGGCGGGCATGCTGATCGGCGCAGTCGGCATCAGCGGCGACACTGGCGAATGCGACGAGGCCTGCGCCATCGCCGGCATTGCCGCCGCCGGACTTTTCCACGGAGACAGAAAATGAAGCTGCGCAGCATCGAACTGGCGCTGCCCCATGCGGGTGAGGCAGCTGCCTTCCTGACCGACATCTGGGGCATGGCCCCGGCGGCGCAAGAAGGCGAAACCCATTATCTGCGCGGGTCGGGCAGCTATCCCTATCTGGTGGCGCTGGCGGAATCGGCCGACGCCTATGTGCGCTCCACCACCTTCGTCTGCACCGCCGAGCGGCTGGAGCAGCTGAAGCGCAGCGTCACCGCCGCCGGCCTGCCCGCGACGCCGACCGTGTCGGAAGATTTGGGCGGCGGCCATGGCATCATCGTCGAACTGGCCGAGGGCGAATTGCTGCGCTTCCTGGTCGATGCCGAGGAAGTCGCGCCGATCGCGGGCGCCGACCTGCCGGTGAAGCTGACCCATGTCGTCTTCAACAGCGCCGACGCGGAAGCGACCGGCCATCTGGTCGAGGAGGCCCTGGGCTTTCGCGTCTCGGACCGGACCAAGGGCATGGTGTTCGTGCGCTGCAATGACTCGCATCATTCGACCGCCTTCGCCCGCGCCGGCTTCGCCAGCCTCAACCATATCGCGTTCGAAATGGCGGACATGGATGCGGTGATGCGCGGCATCGGCCGGTTGCGCGACCATGGCATGGTGCCTGCCTGGGGGCCGGGCCGCCATGGTCCGGGCGCCAATGTCTTCGCTTACTTCATCGCCCCCTTTGGCCCCGTCATCGAATTTTCGACCGCCGTGGAAAAGGTGGCCGAGGATTATCAGGCTGGCGCGCCGGAGGACTGGACCTGGCCCGAGGGCCGGATCGACCAGTGGGGCATGTCCGACAAGGATTTCGCCGGTCTGCGCGCCGCCGAGGAGAAATTCCGCCATCGCCGCGACTGGGATGCCCAACCCCTGATCCAACCGCTAGACCTGATCAACGAGGAACAAGCCTGATGCGCTATGTCAGTTTCCGCCGTCCCGACGGCACCCCCAGCTTCGGCCGGATCGAGGGCGAGACGATCGTCGAACTGGCGACCGATGCGGCGCCCAGCCTGAAGGCCGCGCTGACCGACGGCAGCCTGTCGGACCTGGCCGATGGCGCACCCTATGCCGCCGCCGATGTCGTGCTGCTGCCGGTGATCCCCGATCCCGCCAAGATATTGTGCGTCGGCCTCAACTATGCCGAACATGTCAAGGAAACCGGCCGCGAGCAGAAGGTGCATCCGGCCATCTTCGTGCGCTATGGCGACAGCCTGATCGCCGACGGCCAGCCGATGGTGAAGCCGACCGTGACCGAACGCTTCGACTATGAAGGCGAACTGGCGCTGGTGATCGGCAAGCCCGCGCACAAGGTCGCGGCGGCCGACGCCTGGGACTATGTCGCGGGCTATGCCGCGTTCAACGATGGCAGCGCGCGCGACTGGCAGCGCCACAATATCCAGTTCACGCCGGGCAAGACCTTTCCCGGCACCGGCGGCTTCGGCCCGGCGCTGGTGACGCCCGACGAGATTGACGATCTGGCCGCGCTGCGCGTCCAGACCCGCCTCAATGGCGAACTGGTGCAGGACCAGCCGGTCAGCGACATGATCTGGGATATTCCCACGGTCATCGAATATGTCACCGCCTTCACGCCATTGAGCCCCGGCGACGTGATCGCCACCGGCACGCCCGGCGGCGTCGGCGATAAACGCACCCCGCCGCTCTACATGAAGGCCGGCGACAAGGTCGAAGTGACCATCGGCACCATCGGCACGCTCAGCAACCGCATCATCGACGAACAATAACAATCATCAACCCGCATACCGGGGGAGGACAGACCATGCGTAACATGCACATCACCATTGCGGCTCTCGCCAGCGCGAGCGCCATCGCCCTTGTCGCGCCGGCCTTCGCGCAGGACGCGCCCGCGCCCGACCAGGCGGCGCAGCCGGCGGACAATTCCGACATCATCGTCACCGCCCAGCGCAAGGCGGAGAAGGTGACCGAGGTGCCGATCTCCATCACCGTGGCCAATGCCGCCCAGCTGGAGCGGCAGCAGGTCAACACGATGAACGACCTCAACCGCATCGCGCCGAGCCTGGAAATCCAGCAGGCGCCCGGCCAGAATACCGGCGGCGGCGGTGCGATCCGCGGCATCGGCACCCAGACCTTCTCGGCCGGCGCGGTCGCCTCGGTCGGCGTCGTCGTCGACCAGGTGAGCCAGGGCAATGCCAATATCTCCGACCTGTTCGACGTCAGCCGGATCGAAGTGCTGAAGGGGCCACAGGGCACCCTGTTCGGCCTCACCACCTCGGCCGGCATCATCAACATCACCACCAATGCGCCCGATCCGACCGGCTTTTCCGCCCGCGTCCGCACCGAATTGTCGGATGCCGGCACGCTGGGGTCGAAATTCGGCAACCAGATCGTGCAGGGCATGGTCAATATCCCACTGGCGTCCAACGCCGCGATCCGCCTGTCGGGCGTCGCCAATTTCCGCCAGGGACCGAACCGCAACGCCAGCACCGGCGACTATAATGATACCGATCGCTACGGCATTCGCGGCCGCTTCCTGTGGGAGCCGACCGATCGCCTGACCGTCAATGTGATCGGCGACTATACCAAGAGCCGGATCGAGAATGGCGGCGACTTCTTCACCTTCGTCAAGACCAGCGGTCCGGGCACGGCGCTCGGCGGCCTGCTGACCGACACCACCGGCATCACTGCCCGCCTTGCCAGCTGTGGCGTGACGCCGGGCGAGGGCAATCGCGACTATTGTAGCGACGACAGCTATGTCGGCCATACCGAAAATTATGGCGGATCGCTGCAGGTCGATTATGAGGCCGATCCTTTCACCCTCACGTCCGTCACCGCCTATCGCAAGTCGAGCGAGACCGGCTATGGTGCGGCAACCAACGTGTTCCGTGGCGATCCGCTGGAATTGCAGGTCGGCAACGGCCCGACCAACCGGCGCCTGAGCCTCTTCACCCAGGAACTGCGGGTCAGCTCGCCTGCCGACCAGTTCCTGGAATATACTGCCGGCGTCTTCTATTCGAACCAGAAGCAGACCCGCGATCCCGAAACGCTGGCCGTGTCGGTCGTGCCCTTCCCCGGCCTCGTCATCCCGATCGTGCGCAATCCGGGCGCCGACCTCGACATCCAGGATGAATCGCTGGCCGTGTTCGGCCAGGGCACCTTCCACCTGTCGCCCGCGCTGCGCCTGATCGCGGGCGGTCGCTACACCACCGATCGCCTGTCGATGGACCGCTACGACTATTTCACCCCGGCCGATCCGTTCAGCCGCACCGTGCTGGACGTCCAGAAATTCTCCTGGCGCCTGGGCGCGCAATATGACCTGGCGAACAACACCATGGTCTATGCGACCGCCTCGCGCGGGTTCAAGGGCGGGCAGATCGCCATCCCCTCGGCCCCGGCCAAGCCCTTCGTCGTGCTGCCGGAAATCCCGACCGCCTATGAACTGGGCCTCAAGAGCACCCTGTTCGGCGGCTGGGTCGCGGACCTCAACCTCTTCTACAGCAAGATCAAGAATTTCCAGGCGCAGCAGTGTACGGTGGACAGCACGGCGGTCATCTCCTGCGTCCAGACCAATATCAACGGCGTGAAGTCGCGCGGCGCGGAAATCAACTTCTTCGGCAAGGTCTTCGACGGTCTGTCGCTCAACACCGGCTTCATCTATGCCAAGGCGACCTATCCGGGCGGCTTCATCGGCACCGATGGCACCAATATCGGCGGCAGCCAGCTCGCCTATGCGCCCAAGTACAAGTTCACTTTGTCGGGCGAATATGAAGCGCCGGTCACGAGCCGCCTGAAGGGCTTCCTGGCAGCCGACACGGTGTGGAAGTCGAAGATACGCTACGAAGCCAATTCCAACGACGAAACCACCTTCCGTTCGCACTGGCTGGTCGGCGGCCGGATCGGCCTGCGCACCGATGACGATCGCTACAGCGTCGCGATCTTCGGTCGCAACCTGTTCAACGTGCATGAACCCTCGCTGATGCAGAGCGACTTCCCCTACACCACCGATCAGGGCGAGCAGAATATCGGCGCCATCTATGGCCCGCAGTCCTTCCGCCAGATCGGCATCAGCCTGGACGCGAAATTCTGATCCTCCTGAGGCGGGGCGCCGCTGGTGGCGTCCCGTCTTTTTTCCTAATCCTTCTGCCCAGAGGGGACCTATGAATCCGATCAGGAACGCCATCGCCGCATTGGGCACCGATCTGGGACCGGATATACTCGGCCAGTGCCGGGCGCTGTTCGATGCCGAGCAGGTGGCGCTGGCGGCGGTGGTCCCGGTGTCGCAGGCGGACATCGCCTATGGCCCGGACATCCGCCACCGGCTCGACCTCTATGCGCCGCAGGGCGATGCCCCCGCCCCCATTCTGGTCTTCGTCCATGGCGGAGGCTTTCTGAAGGGCGACAAGGGCAGTGCCGACGCCTGGCCCAATGCCAATGTCGGCCGGATGGCGGCGCAGGCCGGTTTCCTGGGCGTCGTCATCAATTATCGCCTCGCCCCCGACCATGGCTGGCCGGCCGGGGCGGAAGATGTCGCGGCCGTCGTCGCCTGGCTCAAGGACAATGCGGCCGAGCATGGCGGCGACCCCGACCGCATCGTCCTGATGGGCACGTCGGCCGGCGCCGTCCATGTCGCGGGCTATTTGAAACTGGCGGGTGCCGATGCGGTGCGCGCAGCCGTGCTGCTGTCGGGCCTCTATGGCTATACCCCGCTCGATCAGCGCGACACGCTCTATTATGGCGATCCCGCGCTCTACCCGGAACGCATGCCGCTGGAGGCCGTCGCTTCGACAGACCTGCCGCTGCTGATCGCCTGCGCCGAGTTCGACCCACCCCGTTTTCAGGCCGAGTTCCTGAGCCTGTTGCAGGACCGGCTGGCCCGCCATGGCGCCATGCCGCGCGCCTTCATCCAGTCGGGCCATAATCATTATTCCATGGCCATGCATCTGGGCACCGCCGACCGGCGGCTCGCCGACGAAATCTGCGCCTTCGTGCGCGAAACCACCGCCTGACAATTACAATAGGAGAGACGGAACATGCTGGATCGCCGCACCCTTCTGGCTACCGGCGCCGCGCTGATGGCCGCCCCGGCCATCGCCGCGCGCAAGAGCGCCACCCCCAATTTCCCCAAGAGCTTCTACTGGGGCGCGGCCACCGCGCCGCATCAGGTCGAGGGCAATAATATCGCCAGCGACCTGTGGTTCGTGGAGAATCAGCAGCCGACCGTCTTCGCCCAGCCTTCGGGCGATGCCTGCAACAGTTTCGCCCTGTGGGAAACCGACCTCGACCTGGTCAAGAATATGGGCCTCAACGCCTATCGCTTCGGCATCGAGTGGGCGCGGATCGAGCCGGAAAAGGGTCTCTTCTCCCAAGCGATGCTCGATCATTACAAGGCGGTGATCGACGGTTGCCATGCGCGCGGCCTGGCGCCGATCGTCACCTTCAGCCATTTCACCGCGCCGCGCTGGTTCAGTGCGCAGGGCGGCTGGACCAACCCGGAAAGCGCACAGCTGTTCGCCCGCTATTGCGACAAGGCGATGCGCGCGCTGGGCCAGGGCATCGCCAGCGCCATCACCCTCAACGAACCCAATATCCTGCTGCTGCTGAAACCCATGCTGCCCCAACAGGTGTGGGACATCCAGAAACTGACGCTGGAAACCGCCGCCAAGCGGCTGGGCGTGCCCAAATATGTCTGCGCCAATGTCGCCGGCTTCGATGACCTACCCGCGCTCCAGACCGGCCTCGAAGCCGCGCACAAGGCGGGCAAGGCCGCGATCAAGGCAGTACGCGGCGACCTGCCGGTCGGTTTCTCGCTGGCGTTGATGGACGATCAGGCGGTCGGCGCCCATTCGGTGCGCGATGCCATGCGCAAGCAGCTTTACGGCAATTGGCTGGAGATCGCGAAGGGCGACGATTTCATCGGCGTCCAGAATTACGAGCGCGCCTTGTGGGGCGACAAAGGCCGCCTGCCCGCGCCCAAGGGCGGGGCCGTCAACTGGTCCGGCACCGAAGTCTGGGCGCCCTCGCTCGGCGGCGCAGTGCGTTTTGCCCATGAAGCGACCGGCGTGCCGATCCTGGTGTCCGAACATGGCGTGGGCAGCGACGATGATGCGGTCCGCGCGAAGTTCATTCCCGAGGCGCT
Source organism: Sphingobium scionense (assembly GCF_014197035.1). Lineage (GTDB taxonomy): Bacteria > Pseudomonadota > Alphaproteobacteria > Sphingomonadales > Sphingomonadaceae > Sphingobium > Sphingobium scionense. The sequence continues at coordinate 99,981 of NZ_JACIEU010000001.1, forward strand.
CGCCGGCCTCAAGGCCGCGATCGACGATGGCGTGCCGGTGCTGGGCTATTGCCACTGGTCGCTGCTCGACAATTTCGAGTGGATATTTGGCTACAAGCCCAAATTCGGCCTGCACAGCGTCGATCCGGTGAGCTTCGCCCGCACGGCCAAGCCTAGCGCCGCCGTCTATGGCGCAATCGCCCGCCGCAACGCGCTCTGACGGGGAGGATCGCCATGAAGCGCCTTGTCCTCCTGCCCCTGCTGCTGGCCTCACCCGCCATCGCTCAGATGCCGACGCCCGTGCCGGCACAGGCTCCGGCCGAACCCAATGCCATCCCGCTCTATCCTGATCTGAAGGCGCCCAAGGGCACGACCGAGAATTGGGTGCGCTTCGGCGACGATCTGGCGGTGCGCAACGTCACCGTGCCGACCATCACCCCGGTCCTGCCTGATCCGGCCAAGGCGACCGGCGCGGCGGTGATCGTCGCGCCCGGCGGCGCCTTCATGCTGCTGGCGATGGATCATGAGGGCTGGAATGTCGCGCGCTGGCTGGCCGATCATGGCATCGCTGCCTTCGTCCTCAAATATCGGCTGAACCAGACCCCGGCCGACACAGCCGAGGCATCGGCCTATATGGGCAAGCGCATGGCGGACTCGCTGCGTGATCCCAGCGTCCCGCCGACGATCAGCGAACCGCGCGCCACGCTGGATGCGCTGGCCGCATTGAAGCGGGTTCGAGCGGGTGCCGGCGAATGGGGCGTGGATCCGCAGCGGGTCGGCATGATCGGCTTTTCGGCCGGTGCGATGACCACGCTGAACGCCACGCTGGAGGGCAAGGGCACCGATCGCCCGTCCTTCATCGGCTATGTCTATGGCCCGATGCTGGCGCGCGATGTCCCGGCCGATGCGCCGCCGATGTTCGCGGCGATCGCCAATGACGACAGCCTGTTCCCCAATCCCTCCTATGCGCTCGTCGAAAGCTGGCGCCGGGCGCATGTCCCGGTCGAACTCCACGCCTATGAACGCGGCGACCATGGCTTCGGCATGGGCAAGCCGGGCACGACGACCATGGGCCTGCTGCCGCAGTTTCTGAGCTGGATGGACATGCGCGGCCTGCTGACCCCGAAGGCGGGACAATGACCGGCAGCGTCTCGATCCGGCGCGAGGCGGCGATCAGCGTGGGCATCAACGGCGCGCTGAGCCTGGCCTTCTTCCTCGCCTTGTTCGGCGCCCAGCCGCGCCTGCTGGCCTGGGCCGCGCCCGATCGGCTGGCGCTCGATTTCGTGCCACAGAGCATCGCCGTCGCGCTGATGAGCGCGCTCGTCCCGGCGCTGATCGCGCGGCGACGGGTCGGCGGTGGCGTGCGCCCGATCCTGCTGCGGGCCGCTGGCTTTGCGTTGGCCGGCGCCGCGCTGGGCGGGCTGCTTGCGCTCACGACCGGTGGCCTGCCGCCGATCGGCTGGGGCGCCGCACTGGCCATCAAGATCGCCTATGGCGGCGCGCTCGGCGCGCTGGTCGCCAGCCTGGCGCTGCGGCGGATGCTCTCGTCCGCCCCAATCATCTGAAATGAGGATCCCCCGATGACATTCCGTGCCCTGCGTCTCGCCATGCTGCTGGCCGGCACCGTGCTTGCCATGCCTGCCCAGGCCGACGATCTGGCCGACGGCTTCAACAATCCGCCCCAGTCGGCCCGGCCGCGGGTCTGGTGGCACTGGATGAACGGCAATGTGACCAAGGACGGGATCGACAAGGATCTCGACTGGCTGGCGCGGATCGGCATCGGCGGGGTGCAGAATTTCGACGCCAGCCTGATGACGCCGCAGATCGTCAAGGAGCGGCTGGTCTATATGACAGACGGCTGGAAGGACGCCTTCCGCCACGCCGTCCAGACCGCCGATGCCAGGGGGCTGGAATTCGCGATCGCGGCGTCGCCGGGTTGGAGCGAGACCGGCGGCCCCTGGGTCAAGCCGCAGGACGCGATGAAGAAGCTGGTCTGGTCGGAGACGGAAGTCGAAGGCGGCCAGAAGGTGAAAGGCGCCCTGCCCGCGCCACCCTCAGTCACCGGCGCCTTCCAGAGTGCGAAGTTCAGCGATCCGTTGGCCGGTGGCGCAGAGATAGCCGACCAGCCGCGCTTCTATGGCGAGGCGCGGGTGCTGGCCTATCCGATTGCCGAGGCGGCCTTGCCGACGCCGCGTATCCTCGATGCCGATGGCCAGCCGATCGCAGGCGCGGCCGCACTGGGCGACCGCGATCTCGAAACCATCGCCCAGATGGCCAAGGGCGATGCGGCCCATCCCGGCATGCTGATCCTGGACTATGGCAAGCCGGTCACGGTGCGATCGGCCAGCCTGTTCGTGCCCCATGCCCGGCCCCCCTTCGGCGACCCTGCCTATCGCCCGACGATCGAGGCGGAGACGGCGCAGGGCTGGCAACCGCTCGGTCGCTTCTCGCTGACCGAGGTCGCCTCCACCACCAGCTTCGCGCCGGTGACGGCGCAGCGCTTCCGGCTGGTGCTGTCGGCCAATGATGCGGCCAAGTCGCCGGGCCTGGGCGATGGTGCGCCCGGCGCGGTCATGATGGATGTGTTCGCCCGCCCCGACAGCCCGACGCTGGGCATCGGCGACCTGCGCCTGTCGGCAGAGGCACGGATCGATCAGTTTGAGGCGAAGGCCGGCTATGCCATCGCCTCCGATTATAACCGTCTGGGCATGGGTCCGACCGATGCACCCGCGATCGACCCGGCCAGGGTCATCGACCTGACCGACCGGCTGCGTCCCGACGGGACGATCGACTGGACCGCGCCCAAGGGGACGCGTTGGCGCATCGTCCGCATGGGCTGGTCGCTGACCGGCAAGACCAACCACCCCGCCACGCCCGAGGCGACGGGGCTGGAAGTGGACAAATATGATGCGGCGGCGGTGCGCCGCTATCTCGAAACCTATCTCGCCATGTATCGCGATGCGGTCGGCGCCGACTGGATCGGCAAGAAGGGCATCCGCGCGCTGCTGACCGACAGTATCGAGGTGGGCGCATCCAACTGGACGCCGCGCATGGTCGAGGAGTTCAAGGCGCGGCGCGGCTATGATCCCGTCCCCTTCCTGCCGACCCTGACCGGCGCGGTGGTGGGATCGGCCGCGCGTAGCGACGCCTTCCTGCATGATTATCGGCAGACCCTGGCCGATCTGCTGGCCGACGCCCATTATCGCACGGTGGCCCAGGTCGCGCATGAAAATGGCCTCACCGTCTATGGCGAGGCGCTGGAAAATGGCCGGCCGGTGCTGGGCGACGACCTTGCCATGCGATCGCATACCGATGTGCCGATGGCGGCGATGTGGACCTTCAATCGCGGCAGCGCGCCGCGCCCGACGCTGATCGGCGACATGAAGGGAGCGGCGTCGGTCGCCCATATCTATGGCCAGAATATCGTGTCGGCCGAGAGCATGACGTCGGCCTTCGCACCCTGGGCCTTTGCCCCGGCGGACCTCAAGCGCGTGATCGACCTGGAATTCGTGTCCGGCGTCAACCGGCCGATCGTCCACACCTCCGTCCACCAGCCGGTGGATGACAAGGTGCCGGGCCTCAGCCTCATGATCTTCGGCCAATATTTCAATCGCCACGAAAGCTGGGCCAATATGGCCAAGCCCTGGGTCGATTATATGGCGCGCACCGGCTTCCTGTTGCAGCAGGGCCGCGACCATGCCGACATCGCCTATTTCTATGGCGAGGATGCGCCGATCACCGCCCTGTTCGAGCATGGCGTGCCGGCCGACCTGCCCAGGGATTATGCCTATGACTTCGTCAATGCCGAGATCTTGGCAACCAAGGCGTCGGTGCAGGATGGCGACCTGATCGCCGGCAAGGCCCGTTACAAGGCGCTGTATCTGGGCGGATCGAGCAAGGTGATGACGCTCGCCACCTTGCAGCGCATCGCCGCGCTGGTCGAGGGGGGCGCTACCCTGATCGGCACCGCGCCCGACCGCGCACCCGGCCTGCAGGATGATCCCGCCGCCTTCCGTGCGCTGGTGGCGAAGCTGTGGAGCGGCCAGCCGGTCGGCAAGGGCAAGGTGATTGCCAGCGCCGATATCGACGCCGCGCTCGCCGGCACGGGCATCGGGGCCGATTTCCGTGTGACCGGCAGCGGCGATGCCGGTGCCTATCGCTTCCTCCACCGCGCTTTGCCCGATGGCGACCTCTATTTCGTGACCAATGGCAAGGCGCAGGCCGAGCATGTCGAGGCGCGTTTCCGCGTCACCGGTCGCCAGCCGGAAATCTGGCGCGCGATCGACGGCAGCGCCGCGCCGCTGTCCTACCGGACCGAAGGCAGCGACACGGTCATCCCGCTCGATGTCGGGCCGGAGGATGCCTTCTTCATCCTGTTCCGCAAGCCGGCGCAGGCGCCCGGCCGGACGATCACGCCAATGGCGGTCAAGCAGGTCGCCACCCTGTCGCAGCCCTGGACCGTGCGCTTCCAGCCCGGTCGCGGCGCGCCGGCCGAGATCGCGATGCCGTCGCTGACGGCGCTCGACAAGAGCAGCGATCCGGGCGTGCGCTATTTCTCGGGCGAGGCGACCTATGCCAGCAGCTTTGCCCTGCCCAGGGGCGCCAAACCCGGCGCGCCGCTGTGGCTCGATCTCGGCAGCGTCGGCGATGTCGCGGAGGTGCGGGTCAATGGCCAGGTCGCGGGCACAAGCTGGTTCGCCCCCTATCGGCTGGACGTCGGCAGACTGGTGAAGCCCGGCCGCAACGCGATCGAGGTGAAGGTCGCAAACCTGTGGGTCAATCGCCTGATCGGCGACCAGCAGCCCGGCGCGGACAAGATCACCTTCACCGCCGCCCCCACCTATCGCTCCGATGCGCCGCTGCGTCCGTCGGGCCTGATCGGGCCGGTCACGCTGTCGACGGAACAATAAGCAGGCGCCGCGCGGATGCTCGCTTGAACGAGGGAAAGTCGCCGCCTATCAGGCGGTCATCATGACCGACGATCAGCAGAGCATCCGCGCCATCCTCGACCGGCTGCGCGCCCCGGCGGGCAATCCCGTGGCCCGCGCCCGCTGGCTGGTCGAACGACAGGTGCCCGAAGCGCGGCGCGGCCCCGGCTGGGACCGGCACTGGCGCGAGTTGGAAGCCTATCTGGACAGCCCGGTCAGCTGGTCGGGCAATCGCGACGCGGACGGGATCGAAGGGTGGGACGATGACGTCTGACCGGCTGATCGACATGATGATCGCACGGCTGGTGATCGCCCATGGCAAGAGCAAGCATCATTGGCGCAAGGCGATCGGTCCGGTCCGCCTCTACAGCCGCGCCACCCACCCCCATTGCAACTGGGCCTTCACGCCCAGCGGCACGGCGGGCGAGATATCGGTGATCGAGACGCTGCTCGACGACCTGCACCTGCGCCATCCGCTGATCGATCGCTAATACCAAGACTCGATGAGCTTGCCTCATCGAGTCTTGGTAAAGCCCGCGCGGCGCTTGAGCGTTGCAAGGTGCTGATGCGCCAGCATCACTGCACCTTGTCAAAAACAAAGGGCGTAGACGGCTTGTCGCCATCCACGCCCCCTGCGACCCCGAAGGGATTCCGATCAGCCGGCGAGCTGCGTTTCCAGTTCGCCCAACACGCGATAGCAGTCGAACACCTTGGCGACCGAGCTGTTGGGCTCGCGGCCCTCGCGGATCGCGCTGATGAACTCGCGGTCCTGCAATTCGATGCCATTGCTGGAGATAGCGACGCCGGCCAGGTCGATCGGTTCTTCCTTGCCGTTCACCAGATCGTCGTAGCGGGCGATATAGGTGTCGGTGTCGCCGATATAGCGGAAGAAGGTGCCAAGCGGCCCGTCATTGTTGAAGCTCAGCGACAGGGTGCAGATGGCGCCGGTCTCGCTCTTGAGCTGGATCGACATGTCCATGGCGATGCCGAGGTCCGGATGGATCGGCCCCTGCATCGCATGGGCGGCGACGATCCTGCCGGCCTGATAGGCGAACAGGTCGACCGTGTGCGCGGCATGATGCCACAGCAGATGGTCGGTCCAAGACCGCGGTTCGCCCTTGGCATTGATGTTCTTGCGACGGAAGAAATAGGTCTGCACGTCCATCTGCTGGACGTTGAATTCGCCCGCCTGGATGCGGTTGTGGACGAACTGGTGCGACGGGTTGAAGCGGCGGGTATGGCCGACCATGCAGGTGAGGCCGGTTTCCTGCTGCTTGGCGAGCACCGCCTGCGCATCGGCCCAGCTGTCGGCGAGCGGGATTTCCACCTCGACATGCTTGCCCGCATTCATGCAGGCGATCGCCTGTTCCGCGTGCATCTGGGTCGGCGTACACAGGATCACCGCGTCGACATCGTCACGCGCCAGCGTTTCGTTGAGGTCGGTGGTCACATGGCCGATGCCATATTTCTCGGCGACCTTCTTCGTCGCCTCCAGTTCGCGGCCGATGATCGAGGTGACAGTGACGCCGTCAATATTCTTGAGGCCATCCAGATGCTTTTCGCCAAAGGCGCCGGCACCGGCGAGGGCAATACGCATGATATTCTCCTAGGACAGGTTAGCGGGCGGGTTCGAGCACCAGGTGCCCGACCGCGGTGTTGGAAGCGGGAACATGATAATGGCGGTGCAGCGGCCGGACCTTGTCGCCCAGTGCCCCGCGCATGATCAGCCACATGACCATCTCGATCCCTTCGGACCCGGTCTCGCGCAGATATTCGATATGCTCGATCGCGCGCAGCGCTTCGCCATCGTCGCTCTGGCTCATCAGGTCGAGGAAGCGGTTGTCCCACTCGGCATTGATGAGGCCGGCGCGCGGCCCCTGAAGCTGGTGGCTCATGCCGCCCGTGCCCCAGATCTGGACGTTGAGATCCTCGGGGAAGCTCTCGACCGCGCGAGCGATCGCCTCGCCCAGCCGCCAGCAGCGATTGCCCGACGGCGGCGGATAGGTGACGACATTGACCGCGACCGGGATCACCCGGCACGGCCAGGCGTCGGGCTGGCCGAACATCAGGCTCAACGGCACGGTCAGGCCATGGTCGACATCCATCTCGTTGATGATGGTCATGTCGAATTCGTCGAGGATCAGGCTCTGGGCGATGTGCCAGGCCAGGTCCGGCTCGCCCATCACGTCGGGCACCGGACGCGGCCCCCAGCCTTCGTCGGCCGGCTTGTAGCGTTCGCCACAGCCGATCGCGAAGGTCGGGATGATCTTCATGTCGAAGGCGGAGGCATGGTCATTATAGACCAGGATCACGACATCGGGTTTTTCCTGCGCGATCCATTGCCGCGACCAGTCATAACCGGCGAACAAAGGCTGCCAGTAGGGTTCGGCGGTCTTGCCCAGATCCATGGCAGCGCCGATGGCGGGCACATGGCTGGTGGCGACGCCGGCAGTGATGCGGGCCATCAGCGTTTCTCCTTGATGGAGCGGACGCCCTGAGGCGAGCGGCCGCCGGCGATCATCATCGCCTGATAATCTTCCGGGCTCATCCCGGTCATGGTGCCGACCGCCTGCAGGAAGCTGAGGCCGTCGGTCGAGAACACCTTGGCGAGGAAATAGATGTTCCCGCCCAGGTCCAGGCAGCGATTATAGTCGCGGTCCAGGATCGCCTGTTTCTGATCCTCGGCCATCGGCCATTCGTCGATATAGGCGCGCTCGCCGGCCAGCCAGCGGACGCGGTTTTCCGCCTTCATCAGGCTCATCGCGAACTGGTTCATCCAATAGCCCTGACGCGCCCGCGCCGCCGTATAGACGCGGGTGCCGGGGATATCGTCGAACTCGGCGAGATATTCGTGGATATCGATGCTCATCTCATCCTCTCTTGGCATCCATCCCCCGGCCCTTCCTTCCAACAAAGGACCGGGGGATGAACGCGCCCCTCCGCGGGGATAGGGTTACAGGTCGCGGTTATAGGCCGCGCGCCTTCAATTGCGCGTCGAGCCGGGGGAAGACCCGGCGGGCATTGCCCGCAAAGATCGCGGCACGCTCGCCCTCGCTGATGTCCAGCGCGTCGACATAGCGCTTGGTATCGTCGAAATAATGGCCGGTGGTGGGATCGATGCCGCGCACCGCGCCGACCATTTCCGACCCGAACAGGATATTCTTGTTGTCGATCACATCGGCCAGCAGGTCGACGCCGGGCTGATGATAGACGCAGGTGTCGAAGAAGATGTTGTTCATCAGATGGGTCGACAGGTCGGGCTTCTTGAGCATGTCGGCCAGACCGCGATAGCGGCCCCAATGATAAGGCACGGCGCCGCCGCCATGCGGGATGATGAACTTGAGGGTCGGGAAATCCCTGAACAGGTCGCCTTCCAGCAACTGCATGAAGGCGATGGTGTCGGCGGCGATATAATAGCCGCCGGTCGCGTGCATCGCGGGATTGCAGCTGCCCGAGACATGGATCATCGCCGGCACGTCCAGCTCGACCATCTTCTCGTAGAAGGGATACCAATATTTGTCCGTCAGCGGCGGATGCTGGAAATGGCCGCCGCCCGGATCGGGATTGAGGTTGCAGCCAATGAAGCCCATGTCGACGCAGCGTTCCAGCTCGGCAATGCTGTTGGCCATGTCCGCCTTGGGCGACTGGGGCAGCATGCACACGCCGACGAAGGTTTCGGGGAACAGGCCGACGACGCGCGCGATCAGGTCGTTGCAGCGCATCGCCCATTCCTTCGCCACCGCCGCGTCGCCGACATGGGGCGCCATGGCCGAAGCGCGCGGCGAGAAGATGGTGAGGTCGGCGCCACGTTCCTTGATCAGGCGCAACTGGTTCGCCTCGATCGTCTCGCGGATTTCGGCGTCGCTGATGTCGGGATAGGCGGGGGCAGGCACGCCCGCCTTGAACGCTGCCTTCTGCTCCTCGCGCCAGGCGTCATGCCCCTTGGGCAGCACGGTATAATGGCCGTGGCAGTCGATAATCATGGTCATGCCGCGTCGGCCTTTCCTGTCTGTTCTGCTTTTGCTTGGATGATGCTGTCGATCTTGGCGCCCAGCCCTTCGGGCGGCGTCTTGAGACCCAGCGTGCCGATCGCCTGCTGGCGCTCGACCGTGCCGCGCGTCATCGCGGAACCGGTGCCAAGGCCGTCGAGCGTCTTGACCACTTCCTCCATCTCGGCCGCGCGGCGCAGCCCGTGGACCATCATGCGGTCAAGATTATAGTCGGCGCGGATATCCCAGGGACGCGGCTTCTCGCTGGCGTCGAGCGATCCGATCACCTCGTCCAGCACGCCCGCCGCATCGGCCGCCAGCATGCATTCGGCAGTCAGCGCCTCCAGCCCCTTGACCATGACCGACCGGATCATCTTGGTCGCCGACGCCCGGCCGACGGCCTCGCCGACGACGCGGATATTGATGAAGCCCAGCCGCGCCAGCCCTGCCCGCGCGGCATCGGCATGGGCACCGCTGACCAGCAGCGGCACGTTCAGCCGGGCCGGATCGACCGGCGCCATGACGGCGACATCGACATAATGGCCACCGGCCGCCTCGATCGCGCGGGCCGCCGCCTGCTTGGTCTGGGGCGCGACGCTGTTGAGATCGCAATAGAGGGCGCCGGGGGCGATATGGACGGCGGCAGCCTGTGCCACGGCCAGCGCCTGGTCGGCGGTGACGAGCGAGAGGATGAAGGAAACGGGCGCGACGGCATCGGCCAATGTCGGCACGGCCCGGACGCCGGCCCTGGCACAGCGTGCCAGCATCGCATCGCGGGTGGCGCGATCGTTCGTCTGGATATCATAGACGCGGGCCGCGTCGATCCAGTCCCCCGCCATCGCAAAGGTGGACCCTGCCTCGCCAAATCCGATCAGACCGATTTCCTGCTCCATGTCGGGTTGGATGACGGATCATGTCAGATGCCGCCAATCGAATCCGCTGGGCCAGTATAAGATTTTACGAATTCATATGCACCGCCGCCTGATCGATCGCGGCCATATACTGCTGCTGCAACCGGGTCGGGCGCCAGTCGGCCCGCGTGGTGAGGCCGATGGTCCGGCTGATCGCCCCCGGCGCCGGGCCGATGTCGATCAGCAACCCCGCCTCCAGCTCCAGCGCCAGTTGATCGTGCGACAGCAGGGTTAGATACTCACCGCCGACCAGCAATTGCCGGATCGTCATCACCGATCCGCATTCGATCGGCACCGCCGGCAGATCGCCGCCCAGCGCCGCGAACATCGCCTGCCACAATTGGCGCAGCGGCGTCCCCTCCGGCGGCAGGATCCAGGGATAGCGGCGCAGTGCATCGGCGTCCCAGCCCGTCGCCAGTGCATGACCGCGCCGCGCCAAGATGGTCGGCCGATCCTCGAATAACGGCCGTTGCGTCAGGTCCAGCGCCATCGCCGGATCGCGCAGCGCGCCGACCATCATGTCGATTTCGCCATCGCGCAGCGGGCCGACCAGTTCGGCATGCGATCCTTCATGCACGCTGATGTCGACCAGCGGGAAATCGGCGCGAAAGCGGGCGATCGCATCGGGGATAAGGCGCGCGCGCGACAGCGGCATGGCGCCGACCAGGATGCGCCCGCCCTCTTGTCCGCGCAGGTCGGCCAAATCCTCCAGCCCCTGTCGCAATTCCGCCAGCGCCAGCCGCAGCCGCTGCGCCAGCACCGTCCCGGCCCTGGTCAGCATCACGCCGCGCCCGCGCCGGTCGACCAGCCTTTGCCCCAGCGCCAGCCCCAGATCGCCGACCGCCCGATGCAGCGAGGGTTCGGCCACGCCGGTCGCCGCCGCCGCCGCTGCATAGCTGCCGCCGCGCGCCAGGGCGACGAAGGCGCGCACCTGCGCCGCCGTCACCCGGTTGCTGCCGATCAGCCGCAGCGCCGCGTCGATCCGGGGTTTCAGCCGCTCCGCCGGTTCCAGCGCGACCATGCCGCCGGGCTGGCGCGCGAACAGCGGCAGGCCCAGTTGCGCCTCCAGCTTGGCGACCCCCTGGGTCACCGCCGGCTGGGTCAGGTTGACCGCGCGCGCCGCCAGGCTGACGCTGCCAAGCTCCACCACGGCCGCCATCGCGGCGAGATGACGGATATTGAACTGGTCGGGGTTCATATCCAACACTTAGCAAAAATTTATGCACTGGTTCCAGTTCGGATTTGAGCATCGCGCTGCACCTGTCCACATCGCTGTCAACTTATGCGCTAGGAGAAGGCTTGATGTCCGGCATTGTCGTCCAGAATATCGAACGGGCGGACCTGTCCGTCATCGATGGCCTCGCCAAGGCGGGCGTCGCCACCGTCCATGAAGCCCAGGGCCGCAAGGGCCTGCTCGCCCCCTATATGCGCCCCATCTATCCGGGCGCCCGCATCGCCGGCAGCGCGGTGACGATCTCCGCCCCGCCGGGCGACAACTGGATGGTCCATGTCGCGATCGAGCAGTTGAAGGAAGGCGACATATTGCTGCTCGCCCCGACCAGTCCCTGCACCGACGGCTATTTCGGCGACCTGCTCGCCACCTCCGCCCAGGCACGGGGTTGTCGTGGCCTCATCATCGACGCGGGCGTGCGCGACGTGCGCGACCTCAAACAGATGAACTTCCCGGTCTGGTCCAAGGCGGTCCATGCCCAGGGCACGATCAAGGGCACCTTGGGATCGGTCAACATCCCGGTCGTGTGCGCCAATGCGCTGGTCAATCCGGGTGACGTCATCATCGCCGACGATGACGGCGTGTGCATCGTGCCGCGCGCCGATGCCGCCGCCGTGCTGGAAAAAGCGCAGGGCCGCGAAGCCGCCGAGGAAGCCAAACGCGTCCGCCTGGCCGCCGGGGAACTGGGCCTCGACATCTACAATATGCGCCCGCGCCTGCAGGAAATGGGCCTGAAATATGTCTGACGGCCAGACCAGCACCCGCGTGATGTGGATGCGCGGCGGCACGTCCAAGGGCGGCTATTTCCTTTCGGAAGACCTGCCCGCCGATGGTGCCGCGCGCGACGCCTTCCTGCTGCGGGTCATGGGATCGCCCGATCCGCGCCAGATCGATGGCATGGGCGGCGCCGATCCGCTGACCAGCAAGGTCGGCGTCGTGAAGAAATCCGAGCGGGAGGGCGTCGATGTCGACTATCTCTTCCTCCAGGTCTTCGTCGATCAGGCGATCGTCAGCGACGCGCAGAATTGCGGCAATATCCTGGCCGGCATCGGCCCCTTCGCGATCGAGCGCGACCTCGTCGCCGCGCAGGACGGCGAGACCCGCGTGGCCATCTTCATGGAAAATACCGGGCAGATCGCGATCGCCACGGTGCAGACGCCCGGCGGCAAGGTCCGCTATGATGGCGAGGCCAGGATCGACGGCGTGCCCGGCAGCGCCGCGCCGATCCCGCTGGAGTTTCGCGACACCGCCGGCTCCTCCTGCGGCGCGCTGCTGCCGACCGGCAACGCCTTTGACGAGGTGGAGGGCGTGCGCGTCACCCTGATCGACAATGGCATGCCCTGCGTCGTGATGAAGGCGCAGGATGTCGGCATTACCGGCTATGAAGACCGCGACACGCTGGACAAGGACAGCGCGCTCAAGGCCCGGATCGAGGCGATCCGATTGGCCGTCGGCGAGCGGATGAACCTGGGTGACGTGCGCGAAAAGTCGGTGCCCAAGATGATGCTGGTCGCCCCGCCCCGCGATGGCGGTGCGGTCACGGTGCGCAGCTTCATCCCGCATCGCGCCCATGCCTCGATCGGCGTGCTCGGCGCGGTCAGCGTCGCCACCGCCTGCCTGATCGAAGGATCGCCCGCGGCCGAGGTGGCGTCGATCCCCCAAGGCAATCGCAAGACGCTGTCGGTCGAGCATCCGACCGGCGAGACGACCTGCGTCATGGAACTGGACGAGAGCGGCGCGGTCACCAGCGCCGCCATGCTGCGCACCGCGCGCAAGCTGATGGATGGAGAGGTTTTCGCATGACCGCCCCCCAACTTGGCCGGATCATTAGCTGGCACGGCAATCCGACCAAACCGCGCTACACCCCGCCGGCCGGTGCGATCGACGCCCATTGCCATGTGTTCGGCCCGATGGCGCAATTCCCCTTCAGCGCGAAGGCGAAATATCTGCCGGAAGATGCCGGCCCGGACATGCTGTTCGCGCTGCGCGACCATCTGGGCTTCGCCCGCAACGTCATCGTCCAGGCAAGCTGCCACGGCACCGATAACGCGGCGACGCTGGAGGCCATCGCCAGGTCGAACGGCAAGGCGCGCGGCGTCGCCGTGGTCGATCCGGCCATTTCGGAGGCTGACCTCGCCGCCCTGCATGAGGGCGGAATGCGCGGCATCCGCTTCAATTTCCTGAAACGCCTGGTCGATGACGCGCCCAAGGACAGGTTCCTGGAAGTGGCGAACCGCCTGCCCAGGGGCTGGCATGTCGTCATCTATTTCGAGGCGGACATATTGGAGGAACTGCGCCCCTTCATGGACGCGATTCCGGTGCCGCTGGTGATCGACCATATGGGCCGCCCGGACGTGAGCCAGGGGCCGGATGGCGCCGACATGAAGGCGTTCCGCGCCTTCCTCGACAGCCGCGACGACATCTGGTTCAAGGCGACCTGCCCGGATCGTCTGGACCCGACTGGAGACCCATGGAACGCCTTTGCCGATGCGGTCGCACCGCTGGTCGCCGACTATCAGGACCGCGTGCTGTGGGGCACCGACTGGCCGCACCCGAACATGCAGGATGCGATCCCCGATGACGGCCATCTGGTCGACATGATCCCGCGCATCGCCCCGACGGAGACATTGCAGCGCAAGCTGCTGATCGGCAATCCGATGCGGCTCTACTGGCCCGAGGAATTATAAGGCCACAGCCGGTTTCCAACCAGCGCACGGCCGCTCCATCGGGAGCGGCCGGTTGCATTTGCGCAACATGCCTTTCGCAAATGCAAGTCAACAGAATTGCGAACGAATATCAATATCGCTATGGGCGCCCCATAACCGAGTCACGGGGGATCCCATATGAAGAAGTTCATCGCATTGAGCGGCGCGGCCCTGATCGCGCTGTGCCATGGCACCGCCTGGTCGGCAGAGGCGGCCGCTGCGGACGCCCCCCGCACTGACGAAGACAGCATCGTCGTCACCGCCGCGACCACCGGGTCCAAGACGGACACCGCGCTGGTCGAGCTGCCCCAGCCGATCAAGGTCATCACGTCCGAACAATATCTGTCACAGGGTGCGATCAGCATCAGCGACACGGTGAAATATGCCGCCGGCGTGCTGGCCAATCCCTATGGCCGCGATACCCGCGTCGACGGTTTCAACGTGCGTGGCCTGGATGCGCTGCAGTTCCGCGACGGCATGCGCGACATCTTCAGCTATTATGCGTCGATCACGTCGGACCCCTATAATTTCTCGCGCGTGGAAATCCTGCGCGGTCCGGCATCGGTGCTGTTCGGCCAGGGGTCGATCGGCGGCCTGGTCAACCTGGTCAGCAAGACGCCCGATTTCACCACGCGCGGCGAACTCAACCTCGTCTATGGCAGCTATGACCGCAAGGAAGCGATGGGCGACGTCAATGTCGCGCTGGCCGACAATCTGGCGGTGCGCTTCGTCGGCCGCGTCCGCGACGCCGACACCTATGTCGACCATGTCCCCGACGACCGCGTGATGTTCGCGCCCTCGATCCGCTGGCAGCCGACCCCGGATACCGACATCGTGCTGACCGGCCTCTATCAGGAGGATGATACCGGTTCGACGTCGCAGTTCCTGCCGATCGTCGGCACTTTCATGCCCAACAATGTCGCGGGCGAGCAGCTGGATCGCTACACTTTCGTCGGCAAGGCCGGCTGGGATCGCTATGATGGCCGGTCGCTGCAGGGCGGTGGCTCCATCACCCATCGCTTTTCGGACAATATCAAGCTGAACCTCAAGGCGCGCTATATCGACAGCGACCTGGAATATAACACCCATTATGCCGACAGCTATTCCAACCCGCAGGATCCCTTCTCGGTCTATGGCACCGACGGGCGCACCATCGCGCTGACGGCCGACGCCAGCGACGCGCGGATGAACGTCTTTTCGACCGACAACAACGTCCAGTTCAATTTCAACACCGGTGCCAATATCGAGCACAAGCTGCTGGTCGGTATCGACTATAGCTGGAACAAGGTGTCCAAGCGTTATGCCGGCGGCTATGAACTGGTCGACCTTTACGACATCGATTATGATGCGCTGGCGACCTATGATCCGACCGGTCCGTTCACCAGCGACAGCCAGAAGCAGCTGGGCGTCTATGTCCAGGACCAGATCCGCTTCTATGACCGGGTATCGGTCGTGCTGGGCGCCCGCCGCGATCGCGTGACCGGTTCTTCGGGCCAGAAGGACAATGCCACCACCTTCCGCGCCGGCATCATCGGCGAAATCGGCGCCGGCATCTCGCCCTTCTTCAGCTACACCGAAAGCTTCCTGCCGGTCGCCGGCCGGATCGACAATGGCGATGGCAGCTATGGCGATGCCTACAAGCCGCAGACCGGCACCCAATATGAAGCCGGCGTGAAGTGGCAGCCGGCGCCCAGCACCCTGGTCACCGCCACCGTTTTCAAGATCAAGGAGCGCAACCGCGTCCTCTATCTCGCCGCCGGCGGCACGACCCAGTCGGGCGTGCTGAACACCAAGGGTTTCGAGATCGAGGCGAGCCACACCCTGCCCGGCAATTTCGAGCTGCTGGCCAATTATGGCTATTCGAAGCTGAAGTCGGAAACCAACACCAGCCTCGACTATATGCCGCGCCACACCGCATCGCTCTGGTCCACCAAGACCTTCGGCCTGGCCGACGAGGCGCAACTGCGGCTGGGCGGCGGCGTCGTCTATAGCGGCAAGAGCGTGTCGACCAGTTCGATCTGGTCGATCGTCACGCCGTCGCGCACCACCGTCGACGCGCTGGCGGAAATCACCTGGCAGGACTGGCGTTTCGCGCTCAACGCGACCAACCTGCTCAACAAGAAATTCTACGCGTCCTGCCTGGCGCGTGGCGACTGCTTCATGGGCGCGCCGCGCAACGTCATGGGCACGGTCGGCTTCCGTTTCTGAGGAGAGAGACTATGCTGAAATGGACTAGTGCGCTGCTGGCGATCGCCTGCCTGCCCGTGATGGCGCAGGCGCATGAAGTGTGGGTCGAGCGTGACGGCGCCGGCCCGGCCCGCATCTATCTGGGCGAACCGGGCGATCCGCTGCCCGAAGGCGGCGACCCCGAGTTCGAGAAGCTGAAGGCGCCCAAGCTGGTGCCTGCATCCTCCGCCGCGCAAGTGCGCAAGGCCGGCTATATCGAGGTCGCCGTGCCCGCCGGTGACGTGCGCGTGATCGACGACAGCGTGTTCGATCCCTGGGGCGAGGACGGCAAGAAGGAAGGCGTGATCTATTATGCGCGCGCCGGCCGCAGCGAGGCCAAGGCGGGGATGCCGCTGGAAATCGTGCCGACCGCTGCGGGCGCCAACAGCTTCACGCTGGTCCGCGACGGCAAGCCGCTTGCCGGGGTCAAGGTGACCGCGATCTCGCCCGACAAATGGTCGAAGGGCTTCGTCACCGACGCCCAGGGCCGCGTGACCCTGCCGATCAAGGAAAAGGGCCGCTACATCCTGACCGCGACGCAGGAGGAAAAGGGCGACCTCAGCCTGCGCGGGGCCAAGGTGGCGACGCTCTACAACATCGCCACGCTGACCTTCGTCAATAATTGAGACCGGAGCGGCGCGGGCCATCGACCCGCGCCGCCGTCTCAAGCGGCGAGAGCCGCCAGATCGGCATCCAGCGCGTCGAGCGCCGCATCGGTGAACTGCGACGGTGCAAAGGGCTGGATCGCGCGGAGCGTCATGCCCCTCGCCATGGCGATGCGCTGGTCATCGGCCACGCCGGGAAAATAGCGATCGAGCAGGCTGCGCGTCTGCGGATCGGCCAGCAGCACGCCGATCTTCGTGCGAGCGGTCGACAGCATTTCGTCCTGCGGTTCCGCCTGCGGTTGCGGCTTTTGCCCCGCAACGGGGAACGCCCCTGCCCCTGCCTCTGCCTGGTCGGCCAGCGCGGCGGCCGATGGCGTCAGGGTCAGATGCAGATCGGCCAGCCCGCGAATAATGAAGCTCGGCTCGAAATACAGGTCGCGGGCACCGGGCGGGCCATGGCGGGCCGGGTCGAGTTCGATCGCGCTGCTATGCTCCAGAAATTTCTCCAGGATGATCCGCACCTCGACACGGGCAAGCGGCGCGCCGGCACAGACATGCTTGCCCCGGCCGAAGGCGACATGCTCGCGGATACGGGGACGATCCAGTTGCAGATCGGCCGGCCCCGCCCAGCGCGCAGGATCGCGATTGGCCGCCGCCAGTGCCAGCAATATGCAGGTGCCCGCTGGCACCGCCCGATCGCCGATCCGGGTATCGCGCCGCGCGACCCGCGCCGTCTGCTTGCTCGATCCCTCGATCCGCAGCACCTCCTCGATCAAGGCCGGGATCAGCGCCGGGTCAGCGCGCAGCTGGTCCTGAAGGCCCGGCTGATCGACAATATAGCGCATGGCGTTGCCCAGCAGCTTGGCGCTGGTGTCCTGACCGGCGCCGAACAGGAAGGTGGCGAGATTGACGATCTCCGCCACGCTGGGGGTGGTCCCGTCGGCATATTTGGCCAGCGCCAGCTCGGTCAATATATCCTCGCGCGGATGACGCCGCCGATCCTCGACATAGGCGGCGAAATAGGAGCCCATGACGATCAGCGGATGCCCCTCCCCCGCATAGTCATTGTCCGCCGCGTCCAGGCTGCCGGGCGGCGGTGCGGCATCGATCAGGTCCATGAAGCGCTGGCGATCCTCCGCCGGCACGCCCAGCAGATCCGCGATCACCAGGGTGACGAAGGGGGTGGCGATGTCCCGGATCAGTTCGGCGCGCCCCTGCGCCACCGCCTGGCGCACCAGATGGTCCGAATAATCCGATATGAAACGCTCATTCGCCTTCAGGCGAGAGGGAGTGAACAGCCGGTTGACCAGCCCGCGCAACATTGTGTGGGGCATGTCGTCCAGCCCGACCAGCATCGTGCCGCCGGGAAAATCGGGCCGGTGCGCTTCGAGCTGCGCGCTGATGTCGCTGCCCTGCGGCACGAAAGGCAAGGGGGCCGCCGCCCCCTGTAGTGCGTTGACGGCGGAAAAATCCTGGGCATTGGCGAGGACTTCGAGCGTTTCCGCAAAGCCCGTGACGATCAGATAGTCGCGCCCCGGCGGCTGATAGACCGGGCCATGTGCCCGGACCGCCTCGAAAAAGGCGTAGGGATCCTGCAATATGCCGCGATCGGTGAAATAGTCGCGCGCCTCCAGTGCCACCATCATCTCTCTCTCCCATGCTGCCGTCACGCGCGCAGGAGCGATCGCGCAACCACATATGATACACAGTAGATCATATGTGGTTGCAGTCAAGTCAGGGATGTCAGGCCGCCGCGCCCTTGAGGAAGCGGATCATGGAGGAGAAATCCTTCGCGCCCGCGCCGCTGTTGACGAGCGCCTGGTAGAGCGACTCTGCCGCCGCCCCCATCGGCACGCTGGCGTCAACGCCATGGGCGGCCTCCACCGCAAGCTTCAGATCCTTGAGCATCAGCGCATTGGCAAAGCCGCCCTCATAATCGCGGTCGGCCGGCGTTTCCGGGCCGACGCCGGGCACCGGACAATAGCTGGTCATCGACCAGCTCTGCCCCGACGCCTTTGATGAAATGTCGAAGAAGGTCTGGAGATCGAGGCCCAGTTTTTCGGCGAGGGCGAAGGCTTCGCAGGTGGCGACCATGGTGGCGCCCAGCAGCATGTTGTTGACGATCTTCGCCGCCTGCCCCGCGCCCGCCGCGCCGGCATGGATCACGGCCTTGCCCATCGCCTGCAAGATCGGTTCGGCGCGGGCGAAGGCGGCATCTTCGCCACCCACCATGAAGGTCAGGGTGCCGCCATTGGCCGCCGCAATGCCGCCCGACACCGGCGCATCGACCATGGCGAGGCCGTGTTCGGCCGCCTGTTCGATGACGGCGCGGGCGGAGGCGACGTCGATGGTCGAACAGTCGATCAGCAGCGTGTCCGGTCCGACCGCGCCCAGCAATTGCTCGCCATAGACGGCGCGGACATGCTTGCCGGCGGGCAACATGGTGACGACGATGCTGACACCCGTAACCGCATCCGCCGCCGATGCCGCGCGCGTGCAGCCAGCCGCTTCGGCGCGGGCCAGCGCAGCTTCGGACAGGTCGAAGGCGGTGACAGCGTGGCCCGCCTTCACCAGATTGGCGGCCATGCCGCCGCCCATATTGCCCAGGCCGATGAAGCCGATGCTGCTCATGTCCGTCCTCTCCTTTTATTATATCAGAATCTGTTTGGAAAATGCGCGGAAGAGCGCATTTTCGATGCGGCACCAGCCCGCACCCCCACCCGACCGCCCAGACATGGTACCCTGATGGGCGGTCGGGTGGGGGTGCGGGCCGGTGCGGATGCGCCAGCGGCGCATTTCCAAATACACTCTCAGGCGTCGACCGCCGCCTTGGGCAGCGGCGTCCAGCGCTCGCCGTCCGGCAGCGGCGCGAAGATCGCGTCGACCAGCTGGTCGGTCACCGCCTCCACCGTCGGCGGGTTCCAGCGCGGCTGGTTGTCCTTGTCGACGATCAGCGCACGCACGCCTTCGACAATGTCGGGGCGGGCGATGATGCGGCAGGCGAGATCATATTCCATCGCCATATTGTCGACGAAGCGGGTCAGGCGGCTGGCCTGCGCCAATTGCCGCAGCGCGACCTTCATCGTCTGGGGCGATTTGGTGTCGAGCGCGGCCAGTTGCGCCTGCGCCCAGTCCGATCCGTCGGCGCGCAGCGCGGCATAGATATCCTCCAGCCGGTCGCTGGCGAACAGCCGGTCGATATCCGGCAGGCGGGTGGCGAAATGGCTGTCGGGCGGGGTGACGGCGAAGCGCACCAGTACCGCGTCGATATCGGACGGGTCGGCGATGATCGCCGCCTTCGCCTCCTCCAGCCGATCGCTCGGCAGATAGTCGGTGGCAAGGCCGAGTGCGATCGCGTCCGCCCCGTCGATGCGCGCGCCGGTGACGGCGAGATAGCGGCCCGACCGACCCGGCAGGCGCGAAAGATACCAGCCGCCGCCGACATCGGGGAACAGGCCGATGCCGGTTTCGGGCATGGCATAGACGGTGCGTTCGGTCGCGACGCGATGGCGCGCCGGCTGGGCGATGCCAACGCCGCCGCCCATGGTGATGCCGTCCATGAAGGCGATCACCGGCTTGCCATAGGTGAAGAGCAGATGGTTCAGGCGATATTCGGTCGCGAAGAAATCGCGCGCGGCCAGATTGTCGCCGGCCGCGCTCTCCGCGATCAGGCGGATGTCGCCGCCGGCGCAGAAGCCGCGCCCTTCGGCATGGTCGATCATCACCGCGCGGATCGCCGGATCATCTTGCCAGGCGAGCAGCGCGTCGGTCATGGTCGCACACATGGCGCGGGTCAGCGCATGGATCGCCTTGGGCCGGTTCAGCCGCAGGCGGCCGACGCCGCCCTCCACCGCAATCAGCATATCGTCGGTCATGGTCACCCCCTTCAGGCCTTGAGCAGTTCGCGGGCGGTGATCATGCGCATGATCTCGTTCGTGCCCTCCAGGATGCGGTGGACGCGCAGGTCGCGCCAGATGCGCTCGACCGGATAGTCCATCAGATAGCCATAGCCGCCATGTAGTTGCAGCGCGCGGTCGGCCACGGCCGAACCGGTATCGGTCGCAAAGCGCTTGGCCATGGCGGCGAATTTGGTCTTGTCGGGCGCGCCCTCGCTCACCTTCGCCGCAGCGAGATAGAGCAGCGCGCGGGCGGCCTGAAGCTCGGTCTCCATATCGGCCAGGGTGAACTGGGTATTCTGGAAATCGGCGATCGCGCGGTCGAACTGGCGCCGGTCGCGGGTGTAATTGACCGCCTCATCCAGCGCGCGCTGGGCGCCGCCGAGCGAGCAGGCACCGATATTGAGACGGCCGCCGTCGAGCCCGGCCATGGCGATGGCAAAGCCCTGCCCCTCCGCGCCGACGCGATTGGCGACCGGCACGCGGACACCGTCGAAATTGACCTGGGCGGTGGGCTGCGAATGCCAGCCGAGCTTGCGCTCCTGCGCGCCGAAGCTGACGCCATCCATGTCCTTTTCGATCACCAGGCAACTGATGCCCCTGGGGCCATCCTCGCCGGTGCGGACCATCACGACATAGATGTCATTTTCGCCGCCGCCCGAAATGAACGCCTTGGAACCGGTGACGACATAATGGTCGCCGTCCCGGACTGCGCGGGTGCGCAGCGATGCCGCGTCGGAGCCGGCTGAGGGTTCGGTCAGGCAGTAGGAGGCGATCGTCTCGCAAGTGACGAGCGACGGGAGATAGCGCTGCTTGACCGCCTCGTCGCCGAAGCGATCGATCATCCAGGCAGCCATATTATGGATCGATATGAAGGCCGAGGTGGAGGGGCAGCCATAGGCCATCGCTTCCATGACGAGCGCCGATTCAAGCCGGCCAAGGCCGATGCCGCCGCTCTCCTCCGACACATAGATGGCGCCAAAGCCCAGTTCAGCGGCCTGACGGATGGTGTCGCGGGGGAAATGATGATCCTCGTCCCACCTGGCGGCATGGGGCGTGATCGCATCCGCGGTGAAGCGCTGCGCCAGTTCCTGCACGGCGCGCTGCTCGTCGGTGAGGTCGAACTGGGTCATGGGGCTTGTCTCATTCTTTCAACTTGTCATGCTGACGGATGTCAGCATCCATTTAGCGCGGTGCCGGAATGAACCGTCAACCTTGCGTCTATATCCTTGCCAGCGGGCGTCATGGCACAATCTATATCGGGGTCACATCCAACCTGATGGCGCGGCTGCATCAGCATCGCACCGGCGCTGTCCCTGGCTTTACGGCACGTCACGGGGTAAAGCGGCTGATCCATTATGAAATGGCCGAAACGATGGACGCCGCCATCGTGCGAGAAAAGCAATTGAAAGCCTGGCGACGCGACTGGAAGATCGCGCTGATCGAACAGGATAATCCATTCTGGGAAGATCGTGCCGTCATGCTGGGCTTTCCGCCTCTGGCCTAGAGAGAATGGATGCTGACTTTCGCCAGCATGACGGAGGAGGCATTGCCGTGCCTCCCCGCTCCCCTCACCCCATGGTCGGGATGACGAAGGCGCTGTCGCCGGTGGCGCCGCCGTCGGGCCAGCGCTGGGTGACGGTCTTCACTTTGGTGAAGAACTTCACGCCTTCCATGCCATGCTGGTTGGTGTCGCCAAAGGCGCTGCGCTTCCAGCCGCCAAACGTGTGATAGGCGACCGGCACCGGGATCGGCACATTGATGCCGACCATGCCGACATTGACCCGCGCGGCAAATTCCCGCGCGGCATGGCCGTTGCGGGTGAAGATGGCGACGCCGTTGCCATATTGGTGGTCGCTCGGCAGGCGCAGCGCGTCCTCGAAACTGTCAGCCCGCACCATCTGAAGCACGGGGCCGAAAATTTCCTCCTGATAGCTGCGCATCTGCGGCGTCACCCGATCGAACAGGGTCGGACCGACGAAGAAGCCCTGTTCATGTCCCTGCAGGCTGAAGCCCCGCCCGTCGACCACCAGTTCGGCGCCTTCATCGACGCCCATCTGGATATAGGATTCAATCTTCGCCTTGTGCGCGGCGGTGACGACCGGGCCATAATGGGCGTCGGCATCGGTCGAGACGCCGACCCGCAGCGCGTCGATCGCCGGGATCAGCTTCTCGCGCAGGGCGATCGCCGTCGCCTCGCCCACCGGCACCACCACCGGCAGCGCCATGCAGCGCTCGCCCGCCGAACCGAAGGCCGCGCCGGCCAGGTCATTCACCACCTGGTCGAGATCGGCGTCGGGCATGACGATGCCGTGATTCTTGGCGCCGCCCATCGCCTGGACGCGCTTCCCCGCCTCGACACCGCGGCGATAGACATAATGGGCGATGTCGGACGAGCCGACGAAGCTGACCGCTCTGATCTCGGGATGGTCGAGGATCGCGTCGACCATTTCCTTGTCGCCATGGACGACCTGCAACACGCCGTCGGGCAGCCCCGCCTCCCGCATCAGTTCGGCGAGGCGCACGGGGACGCTGGGGTCGCGTTCGCTGGGCTTGAGGATGAAGGCATTGCCGCAGGCGATGGCGACGCCGAACATCCACATCGGGATCATCGCGGGGAAATTGAACGGGGTGATGCCGGCGACCACGCCGAGCGGCTGGCGCATCGAATAGACGTCGATGCCGGGGCCGGCGCCCTGGGTATATTCGCCCTTGAGCACATGAGGGATGCCGCAGGCGAACTCGATCACCTCCAGCCCGCGCTGGATGTCGCCCTTTGAGTCGGCGATCACCTTGCCATGTTCGGAACTGAGCAGATGGGCGAGTTCGTCCATATTCTGTTCGACCAGCGTCTTGAAAGCGAACATGACACGGGCGCGGCGTTGCGGGTTGGTCGCGGCCCAGGCCGGCTGGGCGGCAAGTGCGGCGGCCATGGCAACATCGAGATCGGCCTGGGTGCCGAGGCGCACCTGCGCCTGTGCGGTGCCGCCATTGGGGTCGAAGACGTCGCTGGTACGGCCGCCATCGCCCACATGACCGCTGATGACATGATCGATGATACGCATGGTCCATCCTCTCCAATATGCTTTTGGCCAATATGCTTTCACCCGCCTTGCAGCATATCAGAAATGCAGGCAATATGACGGATATGCATATCCATCCTGCAAAAATGCCGCATCCATGAACTGGGACGACCTGCGCCTGTTCCTGGCGGTGGCGCGCACCGAGCGCCTGAGCACGGCGGCGGCGATGACCAAGATGGACGCCACCACCATCTCGCGGCGGATCAAGCGGCTGGAACAGACGCTGGAGCAACGATTGTTCGAGCATACGCCGGCCGGCCATGTGCTGACCGACCATGGCACGCGCCTGCTGGAACAGGCCGAGCGGATGGAGGCGGCGGCGCTCGGCGTGCAGCGAAGCGGCAGCGCGGCCGGCGCGCAGATGGCCGGGACGATCCGCCTGAGCGCTTCGGAAGGCTTTGGCAGCCGGGTGATCGCGCCGCATCTGCGCAGCTTCACCGCCGATCATCCCCGCATCGAGATCGATCTGGTGGCGTCGAGCGGCTTCCTCAATCCTTCCCGGCGCGAGGCGGATATTGCGGTGATGCTGGCCCGGCCCAAGACCGGTCCGCTGATCACCCGCAAGCTGACCGACTATCATCTGGGCCTCTATGCCACACCCGCCTATCTGGAGAGCGCGCCGCCGTTGAAGGCCAAGGGCGACCTGCTGCGCCATGTGCTGGTCGGCTATGTCCCCGACCAGATCTATGCGCCCGAACTGCGCTATCTGGCGGAGGTTGACGCCCGGCTGGAGCCGTCGATCCGGTCGAGCAGCATCAATGCCCAGGCGGAGATCATCGCCAGCGGTGCGGGCTGCGGCATATTGCCCTGCTTCATCGGCGACGCCATGCCGGGGCTGGTCCGCGTCCTGGCCGAGGCGGTCGACATCCAGCGCAGCTTCTGGCTGGTGGTGCCCCGCGACCTGCGCGGCATTGCCCGGATCGACCAGTTTGTCGGCTGGCTGGTGGCGACGAGCGAGCGGTTGCGACCGATGATGCTGGGCGTGGGTTAGGTCTGCGGGATCGCCATGCGGCCGATCCGGGACCGCTCGAACCACCAGAGCAGGGCACTGGCGATCAGCCAGCCGAGGAGCCAGGGCCAGGACGGGCCGGGAAAGGCGCGTGCGGCCGTGGCAAAATCCGTCTTCTGATCCGTGCCCTGTAACAGTGTCATGGCCTGACGCATCTGCGCGGTCCGCAGCGCCGGCAGGGCATTGGCGGGGTAGATGTAGAAGGCCGCTGACGAGCCATCCGTCCGGCGCAATTGGTGCCAACCTGCGCGATCAGGCCACCAGGCGGCGCAATCGCCGGTCGCCGGATCGATCGCCAAGGGCGCGTCATCGACACGGGCGCCAGGCTTCAGGCCACACAGGCTGATCCGTTCGCTCACCCAGGCCGGGCCTGAGAAGGCCGGCATCGAACCGGCAATTGGCCGCACCACGGCGGCCATCATCCGACTCCACCAGTCGCCATAAAGATCGCCCCGGCCGCTCAGCACCAGGCCGAAGCTGTCGAGGCCGGTCCAGACTGCGACGCGGCCGGCACCCAGCGCGCGCCAGGCGGCGAGCGGCGTGCCGGCGGCGTCCTGCACCAGTGGCACCGCGTCGCGACCGGTCGGGACGCCATCCATGCGGGTCGCTTCGGGCAGGAGGTCGTCGCCGATATTGAGGTCCGCGGGTATGTCGGCGCTGCCGATGCCGGCACGGGTGCGGGCGCGATCGGCGGCCAGCGATGCCGGCAGGGCGATCGGCGCGACGCCATTGCCGCCGGACAGGTCGAAACCCAGCGCGCGCCATTGGCCGCGCAGGGCGCCGTCGGCCGGACCGCTGCCGCGTAGCAGCAGCCCCATGCCGCCGCGCACCGCGTCCAGCACCGCGCCGCGTGCGCCGCCAAGGCCGGTCCAGGCGCGATCATCAGCGACCAGCAGGTCATAGCGGCGCAGGCTGGCGGCGTTGATCGCCACCGGTGCGTCGCCCAGCGCGATGCCGCCGCCCGCGCTCATGTTCACGGTGACGGCATAGCCGGCGTCGGTCGCCCAGCGGCGCAGATATTTGACCTCCGGCCCCGGCGCACCGGCGAGGATCAGCAGGCGCGGCGCGGCATCGCCCTCGATCCGCAGGGGCAGCACCGCCTGTTCGACCAGCCCGCCATCGGCGCGGCGCAGGCGCAGGGTGAATTCGGCGGTGCCGGCGGCGCGGGCGGTGCCGGTCAGGCTGAAACGGCCGTCGCCATCCACAGCGGCGGCATCGGTGACGCGCCCGGCGGGATCGAGCAGTTCGACCTGCGCCTTCGGCAGGCCCGCCACTTGCCCACCGATCGCGAAGGTGCCCCCCGGTGCGACCCTGTCGGGCTTGGCCAGCGCGATCAGGCCGGGCCGGGACGGCGGCGACGTGTAATCGATCGCGCGCCCCCTGGCCGCATCGCGATCGCGGGCGACGAGGCCCTGCCCCAGGATGACGAGGCGGCGGGTGTCGGGATAGCGGCGCAGCGCGGTCGCCAGATCCGGCAAGGCTTCGGCGCGCGCCACGTCCGGCGCTTCGGGCAGCGCGACCAGATGCGCGCCCTTGCCGGCCGATGCGAAGCGCGCACTGCCCTGGGTCGCGACCGTCAGCGTGCCGCCCGCCACCGGCAGAGCGGGCGGGAACAGGGCGAAATAAAGGAGCAGCGCGACGACCGGCTGGAGCAGCAGCAGGGCCACGAGGCGCCAGGGCCGTGCGCCCAGATCGCCGGCCGTGCGCTGCCACAGCAGCAGCCTGGCCCAGCCGACCAGCACGGCCGCGCCGAGGAGCAGCGCGGTAATGACTTGCGCGCTCATGGGCGTCCCCCGATCGCGCCGAGATAGCGGGCGCCGGCAGCATCGGCCGGGCGCCGCCGCGCCACGCCGCCCTGCGGCCGCTCCATCGCCATCCACAATTGCGCACGCAGCTTGTCGCGGCAGGAGGCGCAGCCCGGATCGCGCCGGGCCGCGTCGATCGCACCGCTCAATGCCAGCGGATCGGGCAAGCGTGCGGCGTTGGCGCGCGCCCAGCCCTCCAGCGCGTCGAGGGGCATCTGCCCCTGCGCCAATCCGCGCCATGCGGCGGCGGCCGGGCCGTCATCGCCCTCGACCGCGACCAGCGGCTCGAAATTGCCCGCTATCCCTTCCCGCTTGCCGGTCATGCGCCGGGCGGGATCGATCGGCGGCAATTCCGGGCCGACGCGCGACAGGAAGATACGGGTCGCCTGCTGCACTTCCTTGATGAAGCGCAGCGCCTTGTAGGCAAAGGGCAAGGCCAGGTCGGGTCGCCCCTGCTTCAACTGCATTTCCGACTGCCACATCTCATCCACCGCCTGTTTCAGGATCGCGCGGGTTTCCGGGTCCAGGCTGGAGGCGGGCGATTCATCGTGCGGATGGCCGAATTCGGCGAGCACGTCCTCCTTCTCGCCAAAGACATTGGGGGTCGCGACCGGCGGGCCATGATCATGGCCGTCGCCCTCGCCATGGCCATCCGCGTCGGCGGTCGGCAGGCTGGGCTCGCCTTCGCTCTCGCCCCCCAGAAACTGGCTGTAGCGGCCGCGCAGGATTTTCTGGTCGTTACCGATGCCGTTGGATTGCGACAGATATTTGTCGGTCGACAGGTTGCGCTTGCGCTTCAGCAGCGCCTCGGCATCGATGATGATCTGGCGCTGGCTGCGGAAATAGGCCGGCAAAGTGGTGTTGACCATGCCTTGCAGCCCGCCGCTCTCGGGCGCCTTGACCGCGGGCCAGCGCAGGATGACACTGGGGCCGCGCACTTCCTGCGGCGCGGGCACGCGATTGTCGCGCACGATGATCTGCACCACCATGTCGCCGCCGGCCGAAAAGCCGAGCGCGCCGAAATCGAGGCGCGGGGCGAAGCGCCGGTCGCGCGCCGCTCCGGTGCCTGACACTGCGATTTCGCGCTCGGTGAAGCGGATATTCTCGCCCTCGCCGATCGCCAATGTGATGCGCAGCCGGGCGGTGGCGGCGACGCCATAATCGTCGGTCGCGGCGAAGACCGGGGTCCAGCTACGCTGGCCCGGCGCCACCATGTTGAGGCTGGCGGCGGGCGCGATCAGCTTCACCTGCGGCGGCGCATCAACGACGCCATCGATCCGGTGCAGCGGCGGCAGCGGGCCGCGCCCGGAGGCAGGGTCGACGCGGTAGAGAAAGGAGGCATCCAGCGTGCGGCTGGCGATCCAGTGCTCGCCATCCCGGCGTAGCGCAACGCCCGCGCCGCCGAGCGGCAGCAGCGCCGGCGCATTCGCCTGCGGGTCGAAGCGGAAGGTCCATTCGAGGCGCGTTCCCAGCGGTGCGCGGGCGTCGAGCTTGGCCTCGTCGCGCAGCGACAGGCCGGTGTAGGCGGGCGGGATGATACGCAGATTTTGCGCCACCAGGCGCGGAATGCCGGGCTTTGCGGCGATGCCCTCGGCCGCAGGGGCCAATACGACGGGTTTGTCGCTGCCGCGCGGCCAGAGCAACAGGGTGGCGATGCCGAGCAAAGCCACGGCCCAGAGTGCGATAATCATGCGGCGCGACCAGTCCGGCGCCAGTTCCTCCGGCATGCCCTGCCCCAGCCGCTGGTCAAGGCGGGATCGTTGCAGCCGTTGCAGCGGCCCCAGTGCCTGCGGATCGGCGAAAAGCAGCGCACTGCTATCCTCCAGATCGGCACGGCGGGCGTCGAGGCGGCGGACCAGCCAGGCCTGGTCGAAACGCCGGGCGCGGCGGACGATGAGGCCGCTGAGCAGCGCGCTGCAGAGCAGCAGCAGGATCGCCGCCGGCACCAGTCCGGCCAAGCGCCAGACAAGTGTGGTTGCGAGCAACAGGCCCGGCAGGCCGAGCAGCAGCGTGTCGAGCCGCACGCGCTGGCGGCTGGGCCTCAGCCAGGTGGAGAGCAGAGCATCGGCGCTCATGGCGCGATCGCCCGCTTTTTGCTGGTGGCGAACCAGCGTTCAACCAGCAGCAGCGCCGCGATCAACAGCGCCAGCCAGGGGCGCAGGTCGGCTGGCGGCTGCGGGTAGGCACGTCCACCGGTCAGCGGCGCATAGGCGGCGGCATCGGTGCGCTGTGGCGCCACAGTCGGCGGCTGGATCAGCGCGCGCAGGCGGGCGGGGAAATCCGCCTCCAGCACTTGCGGCATCCGTGCGGGCTGCAACGAGCGGGTGAAGCGGAGCAGGCGTCCCCCGCCGATCGGCATCGCCTCCACCAGCGGCCGGGCAAGATCATCCTGCCACAGGGGCGCGGGCGTCGCGCCCTGGGGCAGCAGCGCATCGGATGGGACGACCGCCTGCCCGCCCTGCGCGATCCAGCGTTGCAGCGCATCGGGCAAAGTGCCGGCGCTCATCCAGAACAAGATCTTGTCCGACGGCGGCAATGGGGCGGTCAGCGGGCCGCTGTCGACATCGGCCGGCTTGCCCGCCGACTGCCAGCTGCCCGCCACCGCCAGAATATAGCGCAACCCGCCCGCATGGGCACTATCGGCGCGGATGGCGATCGACGGCAGCTTCACCGGCACCGGCTTGCCCGCCGGCATCGCGCCGGGGACGATGCGCCAGTCGACCTTGCGCGACAGGCGCGGTCGCTCCGCATCGGCACCCTGGAGGATCTGCGGCACGATGATGGTCAGCGGCGCGCGCTGCGGCAGGTCCGCGTCCAGCTGGCGCACCAGGCTGGCGAGCGGGATGGCGTCGGCCGTGATCGGCTTGCCCGGTTCGACACGGGGATAGCCGGGCACCAGCCAGTGCGCCCTGCCCTCCGCCAGCACCTTGTCATCTACCGCCGCCGGATCGACGCCGGGCGTCAGCGCGACATAGGGCTGCTTGCTCGCAGCACCGAACAGCACCGGATGGGCGAGCCACAGCACGACCAGTGTCAGCAGGGTGAGGCGCAGGGCAAGCAGCAGCCATTCGTCAAAGCGCAGGCGGGACCGCGGCTTCGGCTTCTGCCGCAGCCAGCGCAGCGCGGCAAAATCGGTCGGCAATTGCTCGCTGCGCCGGGCAATATGGATCGCGAGCGGGATCAGCAGCGCCAGCAGGCCGGCCAGCGCGGCGGGGAGCAACAAGGCGGGCATCATGAATATTCGGCCGCGTCATGGGCGTCGAACAGGCGGCGCAGCGGCAGGTCGATCGGCTCGTCCAGCACATGGCTCGCGCGGCGGATGCCGACCGCATCGAGCCGGGCATGGAGTTCCGCGCGCGCCTCACCGAAGCGGCGCAGAAATTCGGCGCGCAGCGCGGCGCCGTCGCCCAGCAGTTCCTCGCCCGTCTCCGGGTCACGAAAGCGATAGCCGCCGTCGAACGGGAAATCCCGCTCGCCCACGGTCAGCATCTCGACCGCCAGCACCTCGCGCCCGGCGGCGGCCAGCTTCTCGACCAGATCGATCGCACCCGGCTCGAAACAATCGCTGAGCAGGATCACCAGATCATGCGCGCCGATCCGTTCCCAGACCGGCCCCAATTGCGCGTCGACGGCAAAGCCCCCTTCGGCCCGCAGCGGCAGCATGTCGAGCAGCAGCCGGTCGCGCTGGCGCAGGCCGGTGGCGGGCGGCAACAGCCGCAGCCCCGTGTCGGAGAGCGCCATCCAGCCGAAGCGATCGCCCTGCTGCATCGCCAGTTCGGCGATGCTGGCGGCGATCCCCTTGGCTGCATCGAGCCGACTATAATCGGGCCGGGTCGCGTCCGCCTGCCCCATCGACGCGCTGGCATCCATCAATATCCAGACCGCGACCGGGCTTTCCCGCTCCGCTTCACGGACGAAGAATTTGTCCGACCGGGCATAGAGCTTCCAGTCGATCTGGCGCAGCTCGTCGCCCGGCTCATAGGCGCGATATTGCGCAAATTCGAGGCCCGCGCCCCGGCTGTGGCTGTGATGCAGGCCGAGGCCATGCGATCCCACCGCCCGGCGCGTGAGCAGGCGCAGGCTTTTCAGCCGGCTGCGCACATCGGGGGGAATGAAATCGGCCATGGCGTTGTGTCCGGATCAGCCGAGCGGCACGGCGCGGACGAGCGCGGCGACGACATCGTCGGCACTCTTCCCTTCTGCCTCGGCGGCGAAGGACAGCAGCAGGCGGTGGCGCATCACCGGCCCGGCCAGCGCGACAATATCCTCGCGCGTCGCCGCCAGACGGCCCTGGAGCAAGGCGCGCGCCTTGGCCGCCAGGATCAGCGACTGGCCCGCGCGCGGCCCCGCGCCCCATTTCACATATTTGCGGATTTCCTCCGGCGCGCCCTCGCCCGGCCGGCTGGCGCGCACGATGCGCGTCACCCAGCGCAGCAGATCCTCGCCGAAATGCACGTCGCGCACCAGCTTCTGGAGCGCCAGCACTTCCTCGCCCTGCATCACCGCCGGGACCGTGCCGGGCCTGGCGCCGGTGGTCTGGGCGAGAATGTCATGCTCTTCCTGCTCGGTCGGATAATCGACTCGGATATGGAGGAGGAAACGATCGAGCTGCGCCTCGGGCAACGGATAGGTGCCGGCCTGTTCCAGCGGGTTTTGCGTCGCCAGCACGAAGAAGGGCGAGGGAAGCTGATAGGTGGTGCCGCCATAGCTGACGGTGCGCTCCTGCATCGCCTCCAACAGCGCCGCCTGCGTCTTGGGCGGGGTGCGGTTGAGTTCGTCGGCGAGGAGCAGGTTGGTGAAGACCGGCCCCTTCTGGAAGCGGAAGCTGCGATGGCCGGTGCCATGATCCTCCTCCAGCAATTCGGTGCCGAGAATGTCGCTCGGCATCAGGTCAGGGGTGAACTGTACCCGGCGGAAGTCGAGCTTGAGCGCTTCGCCGAGCGAACGGACCAGCAATGTCTTGCCAAGACCCGGCACCCCTTCGAGCAGGCAATGGCCGCCGGCAAGCAGGCCGATCAGCAACTGCTCGACCACCGCCCCCTGCCCCACGATCGCCTGGCCGATCGCCGCGCGCAATTCGCCGAGGCGCGCCAGTTTCTGCTGGATTTCCGCTTCGCTGATATCGGTCATGATCGGTCTGCTATCCTCGAATAACGATGTCATTCCCGCGAAGGCGGGAATCCATCACCGGACCTTGCGGCTGGGGATGGCTTGGGAGATGGATCCCCGCCTCCGCGGGGATGACGAAAAAGTAGAGCGAAGGCGTCACGACGACAGCGCGTACATCACGATATTGACCGCGAACCTGGTATTATCCTCGGCCAGGAAGCGCTTGTTGCGCCAGTCATAGTCCCACTCGCAGCCATAATCCTTGTTGCTGTAGAGAACGCCCAGGCGGCCATTGACCTCTATCCCCTTGAGATAGTCGTGGACCAGATCGTCGCCCCAGCCGTTCAGTTCCAGCCCGGTATTGGGCGGCCCGTCGAACTTGAAGAAGCTGCGATATACCGGATGGGTCCTGGGCAGCGTCTTCAAGCCCTTAGGGCCGAAAATCTTGGCCATCTGCGCCTCGAACGAGCGGGCGAACAGCCCGTCTATGTCATGGTTGCAATCATCCACCAGGACGAAGCCGCCATTGCGGACATAGCGCTCGAAATTGCGCCGCTCGGCCTCCGAAAATTCGACCAGCTTGTGCCCCGCCATGTAGCAGAAAGGCGCGGTCAGCATCTTCGGGTCAGAAAGAGCGACGACATGCTCCTTCGGATCGACCCGCAGCATCGTGTAATCGATCAGCGAGGTGATGAGGTTGGACGGCATGCGCTGGTCCACATCCCAGTCGCCCGAGTCATAGCGCAGCCGCGTGAACCAGAAATCATAGCCTCCCGCGGCGGCAAGCGGACGGGCCAGCATTGCGCCAGCCAGACCGCCCGCCATCCACCGAAGAAA
This sequence comes from Sphingobium scionense, assembly GCF_014197035.1. Classification (GTDB taxonomy): domain Bacteria; phylum Pseudomonadota; class Alphaproteobacteria; order Sphingomonadales; family Sphingomonadaceae; genus Sphingobium; species Sphingobium scionense. Next base: position 132,294 of record NZ_JACIEU010000001.1, read on the forward strand.
CTCGCCGCGTGTCATCACATCCAATCACATAGGGATTTGCATGATCCCCCCCTGGAAGGAGAGGTGGCTGGCGAAGCCAGACGGAGGGGTGTCCCGCTATCGATAGGGTGACACCCCTCCACCATTGCTTCGCAATGGTCCCCCTCCCCTTCACAGGGGAGGATCATGCACAGCTCAAACCGTCACACCGCGTCCGAGAGCGAGGTGAAGGTGAAGTCGCGCAGCTTCATCGGCGGCACGACGATGTTCATCGACACTTCGTCCGGCGGCACGCGGACCGGGCGACCCAGCTCTTCGACATTGTTGAGCATGATCACCGGGCTCTCGTTGAACCGGAAATTCTTGATCGGATATTTGATCTGGCCGTTCTCGACATAGAAGGTGCCGTCGCGGGTCAGGCCGGTCAGCAGCACGGTCTGCGGATCGACCATGCGGATATACCAGGTGCGGGTGACGAGCACGCCGCGCTCGGTCGAGCGGACCAGGTCGGCGGTGGTCTTGGTGCCGCCGGTCATCAGGATATTGCCCATCTGGCCGATCGCGGGCTTGCCCTGCTTGCTCGCCCAGTAGCGGCTGTAGTTGAGGTTGGTGACCTTGCCGTCCTTGACCATGTCGACGCGCTGACGGGCGAGGCCATCATCGTCCCAGGGCAGGCAGGGCGCGACCGGATCCCACGGGTCGGTGTAGAAATTGACCTGCGGCCCGAACACCTGTTCGCCCAGCTTGTTGCCGCCGCCCTTCTTCGACAGGAAGCTGCGGCCCTCGTCCGCCTCGCGCGCGCCGAAGAAGTAGAACATGAAGCCGATCAGGCCAGCGGCTGCCATCGGTTCCAGGATCACGGTATATTTGCCCGGCTCCAGCGCCTTGGCCTCGGACGAGGCCGATGCCTTGCGCATCGCGATCTGGATGTCGCTGTCCGCCTTGAAGCGGGCGGCGTCCTGCGTGTCGGTGCCGACCCAGCCGGAACCCCGGCCATCCTCAGTACGGACGGTGCAGGTATAATCCAGCATGGTCGAGCGCTGATAGCCGAAATTGCCCTTGCTGTTCGCGATCGCGACGAAGCTCTGATTATCCTCCAGATAGCCGGCCGCGATCAGCTTCTGCGACTTGCAGGCGCTGATCGAGGTCGACGCCACCTGGGCACGATATTCCGGCGTGATGTCGGCGGTCGACTGGGCGAAGGTCGGGCTGGCCTTATAGGCCTGCCTGTCAACCGCGGGCATGAATTCCGGATTGTCCGGGGCCAGATTGGCCAGCGTTTCGGCCCGGCGTACCACGCGTTCCAGCGAGGCGTCGTCAAACTGGTTGATGGTGGCCGTGCCGACCTTCTTGCCATAAGCGACCTGGACCGCCAGCTCGATATCGTCGGTCAGGCCCGCGGTCGACACGTCGTTGCGGGCGAAACGGATATTGCCCTGGATCTTGCCGGTCAGTTGCGCGCTGCACTCGTCGGCCTTCGACAGGGCGACGACCTTGGTCAGGATTTCCTTGGCCTGCGCTTCGGTAAGGATGCTCATCTCATTATCTCCCTAAGCGTCAACCGAGCGAACGCGCGGTGTTGATGACGTTGATACCGTTGAAGCGCGCGGTCGAAGACCCGTGCGACACGGCGGAGACCTGGGCCGGCTGCCCCTTGCCGTCGAAGAAGGAACCACCCAGGCGATAGTCGCTCTGGTCGCAGACGCCGGCGCAGGCATTCCAGAATTCCGGGGTGCGGATCTGGTAGGCGACATCCTCGATCTGCTGGCCGATCTTGCCGTTCTTGATCTCGTAGAAGAGCTGACCGCCAAACTGGGCGTTGTAGCGCTGCTGGTCGATCGAGAAACTGCCGTCGCCGATGATGTAGATGCCGTCCTCGACACCCGAAATCATGTCCGCAACGCTCTGCTTGGTCTTGCCCGGTTCCAGGCTGACATTGGCCATGCGCTGGAACTGCACATTGGACCAGCTGTCGGCATAGGCGCAGCCGTCCGATTCCTTCTTGCCCTCGATATGGGCCTGGTCCCGGATCGCCTGATAGCCGACCAGCTTGCCATCGCGGATCAGATCCCACTTCTTGGTCTTCACGCCCTCGTCATCATAGGCGACGGCGCCCAGGCTGCCGGGCTGAACCTTGTCGGCGACGATGTTCACCTTGTCGCTGCCATATTGGAAATGCGCCTGCAGCTTGTCCATCGTGGCGAAGCTGGTGCCGGCATAATTGGCTTCATAGCCCAGCACACGGTCCAGTTCGAGCGGATGACCGACGGATTCATGGATGGTGAGCCAGGTGTGCGACGGGTCGAGCACCAGATCATATTTGCCCGGCTTCACCGACGGCGCCTTGAGCTTGGCGCGCGCCTGCTTGGCGGAGGCGATCGCGTCTTCCTTCATGTCATAGCTGTTGCCATAGACGGTGACGCCGTTGGGCAGGACAGTCTTGCCGCTGGCGGCGCCGTCGAGATATTCGAAGCCCAGGCCCATCGGCGAGGACAGGCCCTCGCGCGTGCGGAACTTGCCGCTGGTCTTGTCGACCGCGGTGACCGTCATCGGCGCCCAGATGCGGTGAACGTCCTGATCGATATAGCTGCCGTCGGTGCTGGCGAAATATTTCTGCTCATTGACCAGGAACAGGATCGAATTGATGAAGTCGGCGCCTGCGTCCATGGCAGCGGCGTTGACGCCCATCAGCAGATCGACCTTGTCCTTGATCGGCACGGCCATGCTGTTCTTAACGATCGGCGTCTTCCAGCTGATCTCGCCCGCGCCCTTGACCGGGGCGAGCTGGACCGGGGCGCTCTGCTGCGGTGCATTGGCCTTGGCGATGGCGACGGCCTGCTGCGCCGCCTTGGCGACCGCTTCCTTGCTCAGCTCATTGGTGGCCGAAAAGCCCCAGGCGCCATTGGCCAGAACGCGGATGCCGACACCGGTGGATTCGGTGTTGACGATATTCTCGACATTCTTTTCGCGGGTGATGACGAACTGGCGCAGGTAGCGGCCGACACGCACGTCGCAATAGCTGGCGCCGGCGCTCTTGGCCGCGTTCATCGCGGCGTCGGCCAGCCCCTTCTTGAAGCCGATGTCGAGTGCGCTGTTCAGATCCTCTGCTGCAATGACCTTGCCGAAAAAGGACGGCAGGACGAGCCCGCCGACACCCAAAGTGCCAAAGGCCAGGAAGTCGCGTCTATGCAAGATAGCCTCCACTGGAATGCCCGCAGGTCGCGGGTCTGTCTTGTCGCGAAGGCCACCCCCTTGGCACCCCCCGCGTGGATGGCGCGGATCATTGCGAGCCGGACAGATGAGGTCAAACGGCTTTTCCGGGCGACAGGGCGTGGGGGCAACGCTTTCGACCAACCGGCAACCAGAACCGACGAACGACATGCCGGCGCACGCACCGACTTGCGCATGCGCCGGACGCGGGAAAAATCGCGATACTTATCTGGCAGTTATGGATGGAAGCGTATCCGAACGCTTCCATCCGAGCGAACCTCAGTTTTTCCGCATGCCACCGGCGACGATGGCGTCCACATCATGGATGACGCCGTTCATCATCACCTTCTTCACCTTGAAGGTGTTGGCGATGTCGGCGCGCGGATCGCCGTCAACCAGCACGATGTCGGCCAGCTTGCCGGCCTCCAGCGTGCCCGCATCCAGATTCAGATCCTTCGCCGAATTGACGGTCGCGGTCTGGAGCGCCTGGAACGGCGTCAGACCGGCGTCGACATAGGAGGAAATCTCCGCATGGAGATTATTGGCGATCATCGTGTCGGTGCCCGCCGTCACCAGCGTGCCGGCGTCATACATCTTCTTCAGGCTCTTATATTGCCCCTCCAGCAGCGGGCGCAACATGGTCGCCATCGGGTCGGCTTCGGTGATCGTTTCCCGTGCCCAGACCGGATAGAGGTTGAGGCGCGGGTCGTCCTTGTAGCCGGGATGCTTGGCCAGATAGGGCGTCATCGCGCCGAAATGGGTCGGCGTCAGCGTCCGGCCGCTGCGACCGAAGAGCTGGATCACATCCTCATAGGCCATGCCCTGCGGCCCCTGCTTGGGCGAATAGCCGCGCCGGCTGGTCGCGCCCATATGCTCGGTGCCATCGACGCCGGAAAAGGCGGCCGGGAAGATTTCATGGCCGCTGACCGGTATGCCCATCTCATGCGCGGCGCGCACGATCTGCCGCTGGAACAGATCGGGCATGCGCACATAGCTCTTGATCATGTCATAATGAAGCGCACGCATGCGGGTGAATTCGCGCTCCAGATGGGCCGGGCTGGAGACCGCCACGCCCATCTTGTAATAGACGCGCTGCCATTCGAGCAGCGGTCCTGCGACATAGAGGCGCGGTGACAGCCGCACGCCCGATTCCGCCGCCTCGCGATCCTCCACCGCATCATAGATTTGCGTGCCCGGATCGCGGACCGTGGTGATGCCATAGGCGAGCCATGCCCGTTCCAGATTGGAGCCGAAATCCTTCTGGGCATGGGAATGATGTTCGATCAGGCCGGGAATGGCGGTCAGGCCGGTGCCGTCGACGAAATGTTCCGCCTGGTGAAGCGCGGGATCATGGTCGCGGATTTCGGCGATGCGGTGGCCGTCGACGATGATGTCCTTGTCATGCTGGGTCACGTCATGGACGGAGTCCACCAGGTTGCTGACATGGATGACGGTGCGTCCGGTCGGGTTGGCGATGCGATAGGTCAGGTCCAGCGGAATGTCGGTGATCGCGCCGGTTTCGGTATCGAGCGACTTCAGCGTGTCGGCCGACTGATACAGGATCGTCTTGCTGTCGCCGGTCCAGGTCGGGAAATAGGAAATGTCCGACGTATAGGAGCGTGGCGGACCCAACGGCTTGCCATCAGCGGCGACCGGCCAGATCTTCAGCAGCCCCTCATAGATGGCGGCCATCTTCGTCCCGTCGGGCGACCAGGCGGGACCGCCACCGGCGCGGGTATCCATCGACATATTGGGCTCGGGCAGATGCCAGAAGGCTTTGCCCACGCCATCGGTGGGCACCATGTAGACCTGGTTGGTGCCCTCGCGGAAGCTGTTGGAATATTTGTAGGATAGCGGGATGGCGACATATTTGCCGTCGGGCGACCAGCTGGGGCTGCCGGGCTGGCCCAGCGATCCCTGAAGGCGGGTGATCTTGCCGGTCGCGACATCGACCACGCACAGGCCAGCGACACCCCAACGCCCGTCAACATCGATATAGGCGATCCGCGTGCCGTCATGCGACCAGGCGGCACCCAGCGGCTGGGTGTCGATGTCGGTCAACCGGCGATCCTTGCCGGTCTTCATGTCGCGTATCCAAAGCTGTGGCAGGCCGCCGCCCTTGTCGGAGGTGTAGACCAGGCTCTGGCCGTCCGGCGACCAGGCCGGATCGGTGTCGAGCGCGCCATCCCTGGTAAGATTCTCCGGCACCCCGCCCTTGGACGACATGACATAGAGATCGCCGAGTGCGGCAAAGGCGATGCGGCTGCCGTCGGGCGAGATGGTCGGGCGAACGATACCCAGCGCCTTGCGCGGCGCGGTCGAATCCCAGTCGCGCTTGGCGCGGGTGTAGCTGGGCTTCACCACCTCCAGCGTGGCAGCGAAGTTGACGGTCGACAGGCTGGTGCCCTTGCGGCTGCGGATCTTGCCGTCGGACACATAATAATAGCCGCCCTTCCCCCAGGAAATCCGGAAGGGGAACATATTTTCGGTCCCGCTGACCGCCTTGCCATCAATCTCCAGACGGCTGCCCTGCGCGTCCTGCACGACATAGGCGAGTTCGCCAGCGGGGCCGAAGGACGGCGCGTCGATCTTTCCCTCCACCTGCTTCAGCAGGCTTTCCTGCCCATTGGCAAGGGCCGTGACATAGAGGGCGGTCTTGCTGCCCTCCGTCCCGGAATAGGCGATGCGCGCGCCATCTGGCGACCAACTGGGCAGGCGATCCTCGCGCCCGTTGCTGCTGACCTGCTTCATCGCACCGCTGGCAATGTCCAGCGTCCAGATGTCGTAATTGCCGCTGCGGTCGGACGAGAAGGCGATTGTCCGGCCATCGGGCGACCAGGCCGGCTCGCGATCATCATAGGCGCCCTCGGTCAGCTTGCGCATGTCGCTGCCGTCCGGCTTGATCGTCCACAGATCATAATTGCCGTCGCGATAGGAAAAATAGGCGAGGCGCGAGCCATCGGGCGACCAGACCGGCTGGCGGGCGTCGTTGAAATAGTCGGTGATCCGCTTCGCCTTGCCGCCGCTCGTCGGGATGATCCACAGGCTACCCTGAAGGTCGACCGCCAGCCATTTGCCGTCGGGCGACACCGACACCGCCATGGACGTGCCTTCATGCACGTCGAAGGCGATCGGGGTTTCGCCGCCGGGCGGGGGCAGATTGGCGGGCTGGGCATAGGCCTGGGCGGCGCCGGCCGACAACAGGGCCAGCGACAGAAGCTTGAAGGCAGATTTCATCGGATCGATCCCCTTACCAACCAAATATATAGCGTTCGCGGCGCACATCCGCGCCGCCGCGCAGCGTGCCGCTGCCCGGCACCACGCCGGCTGCGACGATGCCGGTGGACACCGCGAACGGCCCCAGCAGGTCGAGCTTGTGACCGCGCGCGGTCAGGTCGTCGCGCACGGCCTGGGGCACGCGATCCTCGATTTCCAGCACGCCCGGCTCATCCTTCTTGATGCCGAAGGAGCCATGGAAATGATTGGAGTTGATGCGCGGTGCCTCGATCGCGGCCTGGAGCGGCTGATCGAACGCCAACACCCGCAGCAGCACATTCATGATCTGCTGATCCTGATTGTCGCCGCCCGGCGTCCCGATCGCCAGATAGGGCTGGCCGTCCTTGAGCACCATCGACGGCGACAGGGTCGTGCGCGGCCGCTTGCGCGGCACCAGAACATTGGGGCTTTCCGGATCAAGATCGAACACGGTCAGGCGGTTGCTCATCGGCACGCCGGTATCGCCCGCAATATAGGCGCCGCCCAGCATCCAGCCGGAACTGGGCGTGCAGGAAAAGAGATTACCGTCCTTGTCCACCACCTCGATCGCCGTCGTGTCGGCGGTCGGCTTGGACGGGGCTTTCAGCATATGCGGCGTGAATTGCGGCGTGGTCCGCGCCCTGCCCTCGAACGCCCAGGGATTGCCGAAGCGATGCTCCAGCGACGCGCGCGGGCCGATCTGCCTGGCCCGCTGCGCCGCATAGTCCTTCGACAACAGCCCCTTCATCGGCACCGTCGCGAAATCGGGATCGCCAAAATACATGTTGCGATCGTCGAAGGCCAGCTTGATCGCTTCGGCAACGGTGTGAAGATAGGGCGCGGAGCCCGGTTCCATCGTCGCGATCCCGGCCGCCTCGGCAATGTTGAGCGCCATCAGCATGGCCGGCCCCTGACTCCAGAAACCCGCCTTGCAGACCTGATAGCCAAAGACACTGGTCATTGCCGGCGCCTCGACCTTGCCCTTGTATCTGGCGAGATCCTCATAGCGCATCAGGCCGCCGTCGCGCTCCATCGCGGCGCCGATCCGGCGGGCGATATCGCCCTTGTAGAAGGCATCGCGCCCGGCCTGGATCGCGGCCTTGCGATCCCTGGTCTTCTTGAACGCCGCCGCGTCCGCGTCAGCGATGATCCGCATCGTGCGGGCGAGATTGGGCTGGCGGAAAATCTCCCCGGTCTTGGGCAATTGGCCACCGGGATAATAAGCGTCGTAGGCGTCCTTGTATTTGGACGTCGCCTTCTGCTGGCTGACGAACACTTCCGCCAGGAAATTATACATGACGAAGCCGTCGGCCAGTTCGATCGCCGGCTGCATCACTTCATGCAGGCCCATTGTGCCGTTGAGCTGGAGCGCGAGCGCCATGGCATCGACCATCGCGGGCACGGTGCCGCCATTGGGGCCATTGCCCGGAATGACGCCGGCATCGGCGAACTTGTCGGGCGTGGCCAGCCCCGGCGCGACGCCCTGACCGCTGATCAGCGACACTTTCTTCGTCTTGCCGTCATAGATGATGGTCGGCGCTTCGCCGCCGAAGCCGAAATGCGAAATCTCGGTCACGGCCGCAGCGAACACCGCCGCCACGCCAGCGTCGGTCGCGTTGCCGCCGGCCAGCAGGATGCGCGTCCCCGCCGCCACCGCATAATGGCGGCCGGCTGCGACGATGCCGAACTGGCCGACGATTTCCGGCCGTAGCGTTTCACCTGCACTAACCAATCTGGTTGGCTCTATCGCCGCCTTGCCGGGCTTTGCCGGCGCATTCCCGGCCTGTGCCGAGGCCGGTGCCGCCCCCGCGACCAATGCCGCGCCGGCCATCGCCGACGCCGCAAACTCACGACGGGTCACCCCCTGCTTTCCGCTATCGCTCATCGATGGAATCCCCTGTAATCGGCATATCCGGCATGGCCCGAGGGAAGGCGCTTTCCGGCCGATACTCCTCCACAACGACCCAGGCCAGGATTTCCGCCATAACGCCACAAGCCCGGAAATTATTATAAAATATTTCAAAACTTATAGTGGAAATTTCATCCTGATGAGTTTTAGCGCAATGAACGCGCACAATGGTGGGTGTTGTGCCCGAAAACACCTTGCTGTCGTGAGGGCGACAGCAAAAACGACTTCCCACGCAGGGGACGATGCCGGAACTCCAGTTTTCGGGAGGGCCTGCAAATGCACTATCTGAACGGTCATCTATAAGAACGGGTCGCTGCACGCGTCGTGCCGCGCCTACATTTGCCGGACACCCCGATCTCTGAACCGAAAAGGCACTTTTGCCTAACGGCGCGAAGCTTAAGGCTTCATCACAGGGGAACGATAATGACGAGAGAAAGAGGAAAGACGCTTTTCGCCTTAACCAGTGCCCTAACAAGTGCGAGTCTTTGGGCGCTGACGGCCGGCATGGCACAGGCCCAGTCCACCACCGACGCCGCCCCGCAGGCCGATGAACCGGCCGCTGCGGAAATCGTCGTCATCGGTTCGCAGATCAAGGGCGCGAATACCGCCGGCGCCCTGCCGGTCAGCCTCATCGGCGAAGAGCAAATCGAAGCCGTTGCCGCGGTGTCGGGCGCCGACCTCTATCGTTCCATCCCGCAACTGGGCGGCGTCACCTTCAACGAACAGGTGCTGGGCGGCGGCAATGCCAACGCTGCACGCGGCGACGTATCGACCGTTTCGCTGCGCGGCCTGGGTCAGGGCAATACGCTGCTGCTGATCAACGGCCGCCGCACCGTGCTGCACCCAACGTCGCAGGCGATCACCGGCGTCGTCGATTCCGGCGTCCCCACCTTCGGCTACAATGCCAACACCATTCCCGTCGGCAATATCGCGCGCGTCGAAGTGCTTCGCGATGGCGCCGCCGCCCTCTATGGTTCGGACGCCGTCGCCGGCGTGGTCAACAACGTGCTCCAGTCCGATTACAAGGGCGCCAAGTTCGACGTCCAATATGGCGGCGCGGAAGGCACCAATCTGCGCGAATTTGCCGCCAATGGCCTGGTCGGATTCGATTTCGCCGAAGGCCGCGGCAATATCTCGATCTTCGCCGGCTATGCGCAAAAGTCGAAACTCTATCTCAGCGACCAGGATTATACCGCCAGCGTCGACCGGCGCGACTATGTGGCCGGCACCCCCTTTGCCAATGTGGCGGCGTGGAACGGCACCAGCACCAGCACGCCATGGGGCACGTTCCGCGTCGTTCGCCCCGGCGGCGGCGCCAATTTCCTCAATCGCACGCTCACCAGCAACGGCACTGCCTTCACCAACAGTTCCGGCCAGTTCCACATCCAGCCCAGCGCCAATGCCGGTTGCCGGATCGCATCGGGCACGCCCGATACCTGCTATGATGACGGCAATGGCGCGACGGAAATGTCGGGCGCGGATTCCAACCTGCGCTTCAATTCGCCCGCCACCTTCGACGACCTGACGGTCCAGCCGTCGGTAAAGCGCATCAACGTCTTCTCCTATCTCAACTATGAGCTTTCCGATTCCCTCTCCTTCTTCGGCGAGGTCGGCTTCTATCGCGGCAAGACCAGTTCGACGATCGGCGCCCCCGGTTCGCTCGCCAATATTCCGATCACCGTGGCGGCCAATGCCTATTGGAACCCTCTCGGCCCGGTCGGATCGCCCAACCGCCTCCCCGGCCTCGACCTTTCGGTGGTGCCGGCCGAAGGGCTGCCGGTCCAGATCACGTCGCTCAGCTATGTCGATGTGGGATCGCGCAAGGTCGACGTGACCAATTACCAATATCGTTTCCTGGGCGGCCTGCGCGGCAATATCGGCGATTTCGACTGGGAATCCGCCGGCCTCTACACCTGGGCCACGGCCAAGGACACGCAGGAGAATTTCTCCAACACGCTGCTGCAGCAGGCGATCAACAAGACCACGCCCGACGCCTATAATCCGTTCAATGGCGGCTGCGTCGCCACGCCCTCGATCGGTGACTGCACCCCCAACAGCCAGTCCACGATCGACAGTTTCATGATCGAGGCGACCCGCAAGACCCGCACCTCGCTGGCATTGTGGGATTTCAAGGTGTCGAACGCCAATCTGCTGGGCCTGTGGGCCGACAACAGCATCGGCGTCGCGGCCGGCATCGAATGGCGGCGCGAGACCTATCATGACAATCGATCCACCTATCAGGGCGGCATTGCCGGGGTCGACACCACCTATACCGACGCGGTCACGGGCGTCTTCTATGGCTCCGACCTTGGCGGCGCCAGCCCCAGCCCCGACGTACGCGGCAAGCGCAACGTGAAGTCGGCCTATGCCGAACTCGCCATTCCGATCTTCAGCCCGGAAATGGAAATCCCCATGTTCCGTCGCCTGAATTTCCAGATTGCCGGCCGCTATGAGGATTATAGCGACGTCGGATCCGTGGCGAAGCCCAAGGTCGCGGGATCATGGGAATTGCTGGAGGGCATGATGCTGCGCGGCTCCTGGTCGCAGGGCTTCCGTGCGCCGAACCTGGAGGTCATCAACACCTCCACGCTCGACCGCGTCAATGGCGGCTTCGATTATGTGCTGTGCGACGCCGATGTCCGCTCCGGGCGCGCGACCAATTTCTCCAGCGCGGTCTGCAACGTGTCGGTGCTGCGTCGCAGCGGCGGCAACCCGAACCTGAAGCCCGAGGAATCGACCAGCTGGAGCTTCGGCGCAGTCCTGTCGCCGAAACTGGGCGATGGCCTCGGCAAGGTCACCTTCACCGTCGACCGCTGGAAGATCCAGCAGAAGAATGTCGTGGGCCTGCTCGACTATCAGAATGCGCTCAACCTCGACTATCTGCTGCGCACCCAGGGCAGCAGCAACCCCAACGTCATCCGCCGCGATCCGACGGCGGACGATATCGCCCGCGTCGCCGGCACCGGCCTCGCGCCGGTCGGCGAACTGCTCTACGTCGTCGCCAATTTCCAGAATCTGCTGCCGGTCACCGTTCAGGGGATCGACTTCAATCTGGACTATTTCCTGCCCACGACGTCGGTCGGCACCTTCTCGCTCAACGTGAATGCCTCGCGCCTGATCAGCTATTATGTCGATGCCCCGGCGGGCGTGCAGCAGGTGATTGCGGGACAGGCCGCCGGCGAGATCAATGCCGGCGTGCCGATCCAGGGCGGCGGCGACGTGATCGGCCGCGATGGCCAGCCGCGCTGGCGGCTTTCGGCGACCTTCGACTGGTCGCTTGGCCCGTGGAAGATCGGCGCCTTCACCCAATATATCGACAGCGTCTATGAAAATGCGGTGCGCGATGCCGCCGCCAATCCCTGGACGGTGAAGGGTCAGACGACGGTCAATCTCTACGGCCAATATACGTTCAAGAATGACGGGCCATTGAACGGCACCACCGTTCAGATCGGCGCGCGCAACATCTTCGACAAGGATCCGCCACTTTCGTCTGGCGGCTATCTGTCCAGCCTCTACCAGCCGCAGGCGCGCTACTGGTACACCAGCCTGAAGAAGGTCTTCTAAAGGCTTGCAAGACATGGGCACGGCGCGATGTTGCCGTGCCCATTTTCTCCTTTTCCTTTCCCCTGCAAGGTCGCCCCGCCATGTCCGATACGCCCCCATCCTTCCTGGATCGCCGTGAGATGCTGGCCGCCGGCCTTGCCGGCATGGCGCTCTCCACCCTGCCCGGCCGCGCCCTGGCCCAATCAGGCGCGCGCGCGCCCGACGCACCCCGCACCGGCAGCGCCAGCGTCGCCGCGCACCGGGTCGAAGTGCCCATGCCGCATGGCGGCGTGACCGCCGGCCATCCGCTGGCGGCCATGGCCGGCACCCGCATGCTGATGCAGGGCGGCACCGCGGCGGATGCCGTGGTCGCGGCGATGGCGGTCATGAACGTGGTCGAACCCTGGGCGTCGAGCGCGGGCGGCAACGGCTTTGCCACCTGCCTTGATCGCAAGACGGGCAAGGTCCAGTCATTGGCCTTCACCGGCGGCGCCCCGCGCCTGCTCGATCCCGATGGCGATCCCAAGGCGCTGGACCATGGCCCCAAGGCGCTGACCGTCCCGGGCGCGTTTGGCGGCTGGATCGCCCTGGCCCGCCGGTTCGGCAAATTGCCGCTCTCGACTCTGCTCGAACCGGCGATCGGCTATGCCCGCGACGGCCATCCGCTCGACGCCTCCATCGCGATGTTCATCACGCGCGCGCAAAAGACGCTGGCGCTCTATCCGACCAGCGCGGCAATCTTCCTGCCCGGTGGCCAGCCGCCGGCGCCACGCTCCATCTTCCGCAATCCCGATCTCGCCCGCAGCTTTCAGGCCCTTGCCGACGCGGAAAGCCAGGCGCTCAAGGGTGGCGCCGATCGGGATCGCGCCTTGCAGGCGGCGCACGACTATTTCTACACCTGCCCGATCGCGCAGGAATTTGCCCGCTTCTCGACGGAGACGGGCGGCTGGCTGCGGCTCGATGACCTCAAGGCCTATCGGCCGCGCTGGGACGATCCGGTCACGACCAATTATCGCGGGCTGGACGTCTATTGCAGCCCGCTCACCTCGCGCACGGGGCTGGAATTATGCGAACAGCTCAATCTGGTGGAGGGATTCGACCTCGCCGCGCTGCCGGCCGACGATCCGCTCTTCACCCATTATCTGATCGAGGCGATCAAGGTCGCGAAGGCCGATGTCTATAAATATGCCGCCGATCCCAAATTCGCGCAGACACCGGTCGAGGGGCTGCTGTCCAAGCGGTTCGCGGCGCAACGGCGCACGCTGATCGACGCGGCCCGCGCCGGCCTCTACCCCGAGGGCGGCAATGCCGCTGCCTTCGACCGGTCCGCGCTGGAGCCGGCACGGCAGGACTTCGCGCATCAGGGCGACGATCACACGCGCGGCGGCGACACCACCAGCCTGTCGGCGGTCGATGCCGACGGCAATGCCATCGCGGTCACGACGACGGTCGGCGGCGGCTTCGGCACCTTCCTGGTGATGGGCAATACCGGCATCCTGTTCAACAACGGCCTGCGCCTGGGCTCGTCCGCTCCCTATGCCGGCCATCCCAACAAGGTCGCGCCGGGCAAGGTCGCCCTGCTCGGCAATGGCCCGACCATCGTCCTCGACAAGGGACGGCTGAAACTGGTCTTCGGTTCACCCGGCGGCGAGACGATCGGCCAGACCCAGTTCCAGTTCCTGGTCAATGTCGTCGATCGCGGCCTGCCGATCCAGGCCGCGATCGAAGCGCCCCGCTTCGCGCTCGACGCCGATCCCAATTTCTACAAGCCCGGCGCCGCCATCACCGTGCAGGCCGAGCGGCGCTTTCCCGATGCCACGATCCAGCGCCTGACCGCGATGGGGCACAAGATCGAACGGGTCGGCCCCTATGCGATCGGCAGCGTGCAGGGCATATTGGCCGACGCATCGGGCGCCCGCATGGCTGGCGCCGACCCCCGACGGATGGGCTATGCCGTGGGCTATTGAACGAGCGCATCCCCTTCTGTCGGCAAGGTCGTCCATTTTTCATCGCCCCCGGCGTTGGCGATGACCGTCTCGACGAAGCCCATGGTTTGCAGGCCGTCCCCGACCGACGGGAACCAGGCTTCACCGCCCCGGATGCGCGTGGCGAAGGCGCGGTAGAGATTGGCGAACGCCTCGATATAGCCTTCGGGATGGCCGCTGGGCGTGCGCAGCAGCGGCAGGGTCGTGGGCAGCAGGCCGGGGCCGGCCGCCCGCAGGATTTCGGCGGGCCGATCCAGCCAGCGCAGGGTCAGCGTATTCGGCTCCATCTGCGCCCATTCCAGCCCGCCATGTTCGCCATGGATGCGCAGCTTCAGGCCATTTTCGTCGCCCGCCGCGACCTGCGTCGCCTTGAGGATGCCGCGCGCGCCATTGTCGAGGCGCAGCAGGACATTGACGTCGTCGTCGAGCCGCCGTCCCTCGACATGGATGCTGAGATCGGCGCAGATTTCGCTGACGCGCAGGCCCGACACATGTTCGACCAGGTGAAAGGCATGGGTGCCGATATCGCCCAGGCAGCCGCCCAGGCCGGCACGGGCCGGATCGGTGCGCCATTCGGCCTGTTTGTTGCCATCACGGTCGATCGCCTGGCTGAGCCAGCCCTGCGAATATTCGACCTGCACCAGCCTGATCTTGCCGAGGTCGCCGCGCGCGACACGCGCCCGCGCCTCTTCCACCAGCGGATAGCCGCTATAGGTGAAGGCGAGGCCGAAATGCCGGCCCGAGCGCTCGGCGGCAGCGGCGATCTGGCGCGCCTCGGCCAGATCGAGCGCCATCGGCTTTTCGCAGAAGACATGGAAACCCGCGTCGAGCGCGGCGATCGCCATCGGCGCGTGGAGATGATTGGGCGTCACGATCGACAGGGCATCGATCCGCTCGTCCGCTGGCAGCACCTGTTCGCCCGCCAGCAACGCATCGAGCGAATCATAGGTGCGCGCCGGGTCGATTCCCAGCGCCTCCCCCGAACGCCGGTTGCGATCCGTGTCGCCGCTGAAGGCGCCGGCCACCAGCCGCCAATCGCCGTCCAGCGCCGCGGCAGCGCGGTGGATCGCCCCGATAAAGGCGCCTTCGCCACCGCCGACCATACCCAGACGCAACGCTTTTCCTGTCATCCTCATCCCTCTTTCCCATTAGTCGACAGACCGTTCATTCTGCCTCTTGATCTTCCGATCATATTGGAACAGTTTACCGGTAAATAACACCAATAGACAAGACGGAGAGTCGAGGGTGCAAAGGGTAATGGGCTTCGGCCTGGTAGCGCTCGCAATGAGCGCAGTGATGATCCCCGCCATGTCGAGCCAGGCGCAGACCGCGCCAGCCGCGCCCCCGGCCTTCAATGCCTGCCGCGCCTGTCACAGCGTGCAGCCCGGCGGCAAGAGCGGCCTTGGCCCCAATCTGGTCGGCGTCGTCGGCCGCACCGCCGGCACCTTGGCCGGCTTCAACTATTCTCCCGCGCTCAAGGCGTCGAAGCTGAAATGGGACGAGAAGGCGCTGGACGACTATCTCGCCGCGCCGACCAAGAAGGTGCCCGGCAGCCGCATGCCCATCTCCACGCCCGATCCGGCCAAGCGCGCCGCGATCATCACTTATCTCAAGAGCGTGAAATGACGGTGGCGAAGGGCGCGATGCGCGGCCCGGCCATCTTCCTGGCGCAGTTCATGGGCGATGCCGCTCCGTTCGACAATCTGGACAATGCCGCGCGCTGGATGGCGCAGGCGGGCTATAAGGGCATTCAGGTGCCCAGCAACGACCCGCGCTGCATGGACCTCAAGCTAGCGGCGGAAAGCCAGGATTATTGCGACGACCTAATCGGTCGCTGCCGCGAGGCCGGGGTCGAGATTTCGGAGCTGTCGACCCATTTGCAGGGGCAGCTGGTCGCGGTCCACCCGGCCTATGATGCCGCCTTCGATGCTTTTGCACCGGCCGAGCTGCGCGGCAAGCCGGCCGAGCGGCAGGCCTGGGCGGTCGAGCAACTGAAGCTGGCGGCGGTGGCCAGTCGGCGACTGGGGCTGAAGGCGCATGCGACCTTCTCCGGCGCGCTGGCCTGGCCGTTCGTCTATCCCTGGCCCCAGCGGCCTGCGGGCCTGGTGGAAGAAGCCTTTGTCGAACTGGGGAAGCGCTGGCGCCCGATCCTGGACGCGTTCGACGAACAGGGGATCGACCTTTGCTACGAACTGCATCCGGGCGAGGATCTGCATGACGGCCTGACCTTCGAGCGCTTCCTGGATGCGGTCGGCGGCCACAAGCGCGCCAACATCCTCTATGATCCCAGCCATTTCGTGCTGCAGGCGATGGACTATCTGCAGTTCATCGACATCTATCATGACCGCATCCGGATGTTCCACGTCAAGGATGCGGAGTTCAACCCGACCGGTCGCGCGGGCGTCTATGGCGGCTATGCCGACTGGATCGACCGGCCCGGCCGCTTCCGTTCGCTGGGCGACGGCCAGGTCGACTTCACCGGCATATTCTCGCGCCTGACCCAATATGGCTATGACGGCTGGGCGGTGCTGGAATGGGAATGCTGTCTGAAGCATCCCGAGGATGGCGCGCGCGAAGGCGCGCCCTTTATCGAGGCGCACATGATCCGCCGGCCCGAACGGGCCTTCGACGATTTCGCAGGGGGCGGTGATCCCGCCAACAACCGGCGCTGGCTGGGGCTCAGCTGACGCCGCAACCGACGATCGACACATGTCCTGACCGGAAAGCCGGCGGGACCAAAGGGAGAGGAGCCGATATGACGGCGATTAACCGGCAGAGACTTTTCTGGCTGAGCGTTCTGGCGCTGTTCACCGCCTCGATGAGCGCATCGCTCCGCGCGGCGGTGGCGAGCAGCCTGAAGGCGGAATGGATCGACCCTGTCGCCCCGATCGCGGCCGGCGAGATGATTGGCGCGGCGCTGGGATCGGCCTTCCTGGGCTTTTCCATCACCGTCTTCGTCGTCAGCGCCTTTCTCGACACGATCGGCATCCGCCGCGTGCTGATCGGCTGCGGCATCGCCTTCCTGATCGGCACGACGCTGATCGTGGGTGCGGGCAGCATGGCGACCGGCATGACCATCTATCACCTCGTATGGCTGGGCATGCTGCTGTCGGGCATCGGCTGGGGCTTTGCCGAAGCGTCGATCAATCCGCTCACCGCCCGTCTCTATCCCGAGGATACGACCCATCGCCTCAACGTGCTGCACGCCTGGTATCCCGGCGGGCTGATCGTCGGCGGACTTGCGGGCGTGTTCCTCGCCTCGGCGCTTCCCTGGCAGGCGATCATGGCGCTGGCCTATATCCCGGCCATCGGCGTCGTCCTGATCGCTGCCACCACCCGCTTCCCCGCGCCGCCTGTGACCGCAGGCAGCCAGGCGATGAAGGACATGATGCTGGAAGTGGTCCGCCGCCCCAGCTTCTTCATCTGGTTCGGCGCGATGTTCCTGACCGCCTCGTCCGAACTGGCACCGGGCCAGTGGCTCGACGTCGCGCTCAGCAACCGGGTCGGCATGCGCGGCATCCTGCTTTTGGTCTATGTCAGCGCGCTGATGTTCGTGTTCCGCCATTTTGCCGGGCGGATCGCCGGCCGCCTGTCCAATCCCGGCCTGCTCTGGGTATCGAGCCTGCTCGCCGCGATCGGCCTGTTCATGCTGTCGCAGGCGCAGTCGCCCGCCTCCGCCATCCTCGCCTCCACCGTCTGGGGCCTGGGCGTATGCGCGATGTGGCCGACGATGCTGGCGTCGGTGGCCGAACGCTATCCGCGCGGTGATGCCTGGGCGCTGGGGCTGGTCGGTTCGGCCGGCGCGCTCGCCAGCTTCTTCGTGCTGCCGCGGCTGGGTGAGATGTTCGACCAGGCCAAGGTGGAACTGGCCGGCGGTCCCGAGGCCTTCACCCGCCTGACCGGCCCAGCGCTGCGCGCGGTGGAGGATGCGGCGGCGTCGCAATCCTTCGCCCGCCTCGCCTTCGTGCCGCTGATCCTGCTGGTCGTGTTCGGACTGATCTGGCTGTCCGATCGACGCGCTGGTCGCCGGGCGGAGGTGGTGGCATGAAGCTGTCGCGCAGAAACCTGATCGCCGCCGGAGTCGCCGCAGCCGCCAGCCCCGCCATCGCCGCTGCGGCCGGCAAGGGATCATCCAATGCCGCCCGCTTCTCGCTCGGCTACGCCCCGCATGAAGGCAGCTTTGCCAGCCGGGGCGGATTGCTGGAGCAGATCGCCTATGCCGCCGACCAGGGCTTTCGCGCCTGGGAGGATAATGAGGCGCGCAAGCGGCCGGTTGAGCAACAGGAGGCCATGGCCAAGGCGCTGGCGCAGCGCGGCATGACCATGGGCGTGTTCGTCGCCAGCATGCCCAAATGGGCGGAGTTCCGCCCGCTGCTGGGCAGCAATGACGATGCCGAGCGCGAAGCCTTCCTGGCCGACATCCGCACATCGGTGGAGGTCGCCAAGCGGCTGAACGCGAAACATGCGACCGTCGTCACCGGCTTCATGGACCGCAAGGTGCCGCAGGATATCCAGACCGGCCGGATCATCGATTGCATGCGCCGCGCCGGCGACATCGTCGCGCCGCACGGCCTGACGCTGGTGATGGAGCCGCTCAACACCCGCACCAACCATCCCGGCGTCTATATGCAGTCGATCGCCCAGGGCTATGCGGTGGCGCGCGGCGCCAACAGTCCGGGCGTCAAGATATTGGCGGACCTCTATCATGAGCAGATCCAGTCCGGGAACCTGATCCCGACGATGGAGGCCTGCTGGGCGGAGATCGGCTATATCCAGTTCGGCGACAATCCCGGCCGCAAGGAACCGGGCACTGGCGAGATCAACTATGCCAATATCGTGCGCTGGCTAAGGGCACGCAATTATGGCGGCGTGATCGGCATGGAACATGGCAATTCGCTGGCCGGACGCGAGGGCGAGGATCGGCTGGTGGCCGCCTATCGCGCCATCGACCAAATATAGGATGAGAGGAGGACGAGGATGAAAATCATCCCGACAGGCTTTGCAGGGACGGGTATCGCGCTGGCCACGGCTCTGCTGGTGGGCACAGCGGCGCAGGCGCAAGACAAGCCTGGCAAGCTGGGCTTCAAGGACACGCCGATCCTGCCCGGCGGCAACTGGCACGTCCATGATCCCGATCGCCCCGCCCCCACCGTCGTCACCCCGGCGGCACAGCCGGGCGGCGCACCGTCCGACGCGACCATCCTGTTCGACGGCAAGTCGCTCGACGCATGGCGCGGCGAGCGCGGTCCCTGGACCGTGGAAAAGGGGATCATGACCATCCCGCCCCGCAGCCAGAGCGGCGGCGAGAACAGCCTGATCTCCAAGCAGGAATTTGGCGACGTCCAGCTCCATCTGGAATTTCGTTCGCCCAATCCGCCGACCAAAAGCTCGCAGGATCGCGGCAATAGCGGCATCTGGTTCATGCAGCGCTACGAAGTGCAGATCCTGGATGGCTACAACAACGCCACCTACGCCGACGGCACGGTCGGCGCGGTCTATGCCTGGAAGCCGCCACTGGTGAACCCGTCGCGCCAGCCGGGCGAATGGCAGAGCTATGACATCATCTTCGAACGGCCGCGTTTCGCCGCCGACGGCAGCCTGGTCCGGCCCGCCTATGTCACCGCGCTGCTGAACGGCGTGCTGGTGCAAAATCATCAGGCGATGCTGGGCACCACCAAATGGCGTTCGCTCGCCCAATATCAGGCCCATGGGGACAAGGCGCCGATCCAGCTGCAGGATCATGACAGCCCCGTGTCGTTCCGCAACATCTGGGTTCGGCCGCTGCCGGACGAAGCCATCGCACAAGATCTGAAGGGAGCAGGACAATGATGGACCGCAGACATGCGCTGGCGGGCATGGTCGCCATGTTCGGCGCCGGGCTGTTCGCGCCGCTGGCACGCGCCGCCGGAGTGATACCGGCCGCTGGCGTGATCGACCAGGGCGCGCCCAGCCTGCAACTGTTCACGCCCGATCAGCGCGCGCTGATGACCGCACTGTGCGAACGCATCCTGCCGGCGACCGACACGCCCGGCGCGATCGAGGCCGGCGTCCCCGCCTATATCGAGAAATTGCTGGCCGACTGGTCGGTGGCGGAGGATCGCGATCCGATCATCGCCGGCCTTGCCGAAATCGATGCGCGCAGCTGGCAGGATTACAAGATTCCCGCGACCAAGGCATCGGCGGCGCAGCATGATGCACTGCTGACCCTGGCGATGAACGACCAGATTCCCAAGGGCGAGGAGTTTTTCGAAGCGTTCCGGCAGATGGTGATCGTGGGCTATTACACGTCCGAGATCGGGATCACCCAGGAACGCGAATATCTGCCGGTGCCGGGCGAATATAACGGCGCCTTCCCCTATTCCCAGGTCAACAAGGTCTATTCCGCATGAACCTCAACCGTCGTTCCATGATGCTGGGCGCCGGCGGCCTGGCCGCCCTCGCTGCCTCCCCCTTCGCCGCGCAGGCCGCCAGGGCCTCCGGCAAGATCGCCAGCGTCGGCCTGCAACTCTACACCGTGCGCGAACTGTTCGCCGCCGATCCGGTCGCCACCTTGGAGAAGGTCGCCAAGGTCGGCTATCGCGAGGTCGAATTTGGCGGTGGCGGCTATGACGCCATGGACCACAAGCTGCTCCGCAGCACGATGGACCGGCTGGGCCTCACCTGCCCGTCGCTGCACATCGGCTATGACGCGCTGCTCGACAAGTTCGACGCCAGCGTGGCCATGGCAAAAACGCTGGGCGCGGGCACCGTCGTCCTGCCCTATATGGTCGACAAATATCGCAATGCGGAGGCGTGGAAGGCCGCGCTGGTCAACATCAACCGCTTCGGTGCGCAGCTCAAGGCCGCGGGCCTGGGCTTTGCCTATCATAATCATGATTTCGAATTCACCACCAAGCCGGACGGCGTCAGCCTGTTCGACCAGTTGGTCAAGGCGTGCGACCCCGAACTGGTGAAGATCGAACTGGATCTCTACTGGGCGATCTATGCCGGGCAGGATCCGCAGGCGTTGATCCGCAGCCTGGCCGGCCGCATCTATTCCTATCATGTGAAGGATATGCGCGCGGACCGCAGCATGACCTCGGTCGGCAGCGGCACGGTCGATTTCGCCGCCATCTTCAAGCTGAACGCCATCGCCGGCGTCCAGCATTTCTATGTCGAGAATGACCAGGCGCCCGCGCCCTATATTCCCGACATCACCAAGAGCTTCCAAACGCTGCGCGCGCTGCGCTTCTGACCCCCACCTGCCTCAAGACAGAAAGATCCAGGAGAGGACATCATGGCTTCGACAGACAGGTACGATGCGATCGTCATCGGTTCGGGCATCAGCGGCGGCTGGGCCGCCAAGGAATTGACGGAAAAGGGGCTGCGGGTGCTGATGCTCGACCGTGGCCACATGGTCGAGCATGGCGAGGATTATACCTATGACGGCAAGCCCGCTTATGAGGTGCCCGCCCGCAACATCATGCCCGACCCAATCAAGCAGAGCGATTATTTCATCGCCCAGCATGGCTATGTCGCGCCCAGCAACCAGGCCTTCTACAATAATGACCGCCTGAACCCCTATGATTATGGCGCCGGCAGTAAATTCTACTGGATCCGCCCTGGCGCGGTCGGCGGCAAGTCGCTGATCTGGGGCCGCTGGAGCTTCCGCTGGAGCCCGGCCGATTTCGAGGCGAACAAGCGCGAGGGCATCGGCGGCGACTGGCCGATCCGCTATGAGGATCTGGTCCCCTGGTACAGTTATGTCGAAAAATATATCGGCGTATCGGGATCGCGCGAGAAGCTGCCTTATCTGCCCGACAGCGAGTTCCAGCCGCCGATGCCGATGAACATCGCTGAAAAATGGATGAAGCAGCGGCTGGAAACGCAATTCCCCGGCCGCAAGATGATCAATGCGCGCCTGTCCAACATGACCGAGGACAAGCCCGAACAGAACCGCACGAAATGCCAGCTGCGCAACCAGTGCGGCAATGGCTGTTCCTTCGGCGCCTATTTCTCGACCCAGGCGGTCACCCTGCCGGCCGCGCGCGCGACCGGGCGGCTGACCTTGCGGTCCGACGCGGTCGTCACCAACCTCGATTATGATCCGGCAACCAAGAAGGTCAGCGGCGTGCGCTTCGTCGATGCCAAGACCGGACAGGCCGAAACCGTGACCGCGCGGCTGGTCTTCCTGTGCGCGTCCACGCTCGCCTCGACCCAGATCCTGATGAACTCGCGCCCGGCGGGCAGCGGCAAGAGCCATTTCGACAGCAGCGGGACGCTGGGCCGCTATATCATGGACCATATCTTCCGCGTCGGGGTGAAGGGCGACATTCCCGGCATGGAGGAGTTCATCGAATATGGCCGCCGCCCCGGCGCCATCTATGTCCCGCGCTTCCGCAACAATGGCGACAGCGAAGATGTCGGCTTCAAGCGCGGCTATGGCTATCAGGGCGGCGCCTATCGCGAGCCGTCCAAGCCGGTCGGCTTCGGCGCGTCGATGAAGCAGGGCATGCGCAAATATGGCGGCTGGAAATTCCAGATGGGCGCCTTTGGCGAATGCCTGCCCTATGAGGATAATTATGTCGCGCTGAGTCCCGACAAGACCGACCGGTTCGGCATGCCGCTGATGCAGTTCAACGTCACCTTCCGCGACAATGAGATGCGGATGATGGCGGATGCCCGCGAACAGGGCGAAAAGATGCTGCGTGCCGCGGGCCTGACCAACGTCACCAGTTCGGTCCGCGAACATGTGCCGGGCGACGCTATCCATGAAATGGGCGGCGCACGCATGGGCGCCGATCCGCGCGCATCGGTGCTCAACCAGTGGAGCCAGGCGCATGATGCCAGCAATTTGTTCGTCACCGACGGCGCGCAGATGGCCTCCATCTCCTGCGTCAATCCGTCGCTGACCTTCATGGCGCTGACCGCCCGCGCGGTCGACCATGCGGTCAAGGAAATGAAGGCGGGCCGGGTCTGACAGGGCCGGCCCCCTCCCGACGCTGTGCTGCGCCGCAAAACCGGCTATCAGGGGCCATGAGGATGATCTTCTGATGGCCAGGCGGCGGGAAAATGGCGTGACGATCCGCGCCGTGGCGGAACGGGCCGGCGTGTCGGCGATGACGGTATCCAACGTCATCAACGGCGCCGGCCGGGCCAGCGTAGCAACCGTCGCGACGGTGCAGGCGGCGATCGCGGAACTGGGCTATGTGCCCAATCTGGCTGCCCGCCGCCTGGCCAAGGCGCGGGCGACGACGGTGGGCCTCATCTACAGCAACCGGCGCACGCCCTTTCTCGACGCGGTGCTGGTCGGATCGCTGCGCGCGACCAATGCCAATGGACTGCAACTGATCCTGCGCGACGGCGATGGCGTGACGCTGGACGAAGCCGAACGCATCGCCCAGGAACTGGTGCGCAGCGGCGCCGACGCGCTGCTGCTGATCCCGCCCTTTGCCGAACAGTTGAGCGGATCGGCGATATTGCCGGCGCTCGGCGTGCCCTTTGCCGCGATCGCCACCGGCACGCCGCTGTCGGGCATATCGACGGTGCGGATCGACAATCAGGCGGCGATGCAGGCGCTGACCCGGCGCGTCATTGCCGATGGCCATCGCCGCATCGCCTATGTCGCCGGCCCCGATCATTACAGCGTGGTCGCCGCCCGGCTCGACGGCTTCTACGCCGCCTTGCAGGATGCCGGCCTGCGCGTGGACGACAGTTTGATCGTCGAGCATGGCGCGTTCGACCATGCGTCCGGCATGGCGGCGGCGCAGACCCTGCTCGCCCGGCCCGACCGGCCGACCGCGATCCTGTGCAGCAGCGACGATCTGGCGGCGGGCGTCATCGCCCAGGCGGGACAGATGGGGCTGACCCTGCCCCATGATCTGAGCGTCACCGGGTTCGA
This sequence comes from Sphingobium scionense, assembly GCF_014197035.1. GTDB lineage: Bacteria > Pseudomonadota > Alphaproteobacteria > Sphingomonadales > Sphingomonadaceae > Sphingobium > Sphingobium scionense. The sequence continues at coordinate 156,055 of NZ_JACIEU010000001.1, forward strand.
CGACACCATCCTCGCCTCGCGCGTCTGGCCGCCGCTGACCGTGATCCGCCAGCCGGTCGAGGACATGGCCTTTCGCGCCACCCAGTGCCTGATCGGCGCGCTCGGCAAGGGCGGGATGCGCGTCAGCGACGAGATATTCGACCATCAACTGGTGCAGCGCGCGTCGATTGCGCCGGCCAGTATTTAGGGTTTCACCGGGTGGCGGTGATCGCCGCCCTTTCAGCAACAGGGGACAGAGCATCATGGAAACGAGCAGAAGGGAATTGGCGGCGATGATGGCATTGGGCGGCGCAGGCATGGCCCTGACATCGGCACAGTCCTCGGCACAGGCAGCAACGCCAGTTCAGGCGAAACTGGTCCATCATGTCTTCTTCTGGCTGAAGCGGCCGGGCAATCAGGCCGATCGCGACCAGTTGATCGCCGGGCTGCGCACGCTGCGCGCAATTCCCGTGATCCGCGACCTGCAAATCGGCGTGCCCGCCAGCACCGAAAAGCGCGACGTGGTCGATTCCTCCTTCGACGTGTCGGAACTGATGGTCTTCGACAATGCGGTCGACCAGAAAGTCTATCAGGACCACGAAATCCATCAGGCCTTCGTCAAATCCTGCGAACGTCTGTGGCAGAAGGTCGTGGTCTACGACATGCAGGTCGTGCCGGATCGCTGAGCCGGGCATCGCAAGGCGGCCCGATCCGCGCTAAGGGTCGCTCATCAGCCTGAACGAGAGAAGATCATGATTCTGCCGGATATTCTTGCCCCCACCTATGTCCAGATGCTGGGCGCTTTGTCGGCCTGGCTGGCCAAGGCCGAGGCCGGGACACAGGATGGCACGGCGCATACATTGCCAGGCGCGCGCCTGGCGCCGGACATGTTTCCGCTGTCGACCCAGATCCGCTTCGCCTGCGTGCAGGCGCAGGAGGGCATGTACCGGCTGCGCGACGAAGCCTTTCCGCCGCTGGTCGGGCAATTGCTCGACGAAGGTCGCAATGCCGGCGAGTGCCCCGGATCGATCGCCGACGCGCAGGCGAGAATAGCCGAGACCATCGCGATCGTGGAAAGCCTTGCAGCGGATGCGCCGTCCATCGATCCGGCGGCGCCGATCACTCATGCGCTGCCGCAGGGCATGATCTTCGACCTCACCGCCGGGCAATTTGTCCGCGACTGGGCGCTGCCGCAATTCTACTTCCACATCATGACCGCCTACGCGATCCTGCGGGCGCAGGGCGTGGATCTGGGCAAGGTCGATTATGTGGCGCACATGTTCCCCTATTTGCGGCCCGGTACCCTGCCTGCGCAATGAGGTGAAACGGCTTGGGTCCGCCAGCAGGCGCTGGTTCGCGGCCACCTCCTGCTTTCACGCGCTCCGATCATATAGGGCTTCCACCCCAGCCTGACTGCGCGTCAGTGATTCCGATGAGCGGTTGAGATGCATCTTGCCCGGTGCCCCGACAATTCATGCGGGATGCGAACGCGATGCTGGTAGAGCGCGCTTCCCCGCCACCGACCGATTATCCGCCTGTACGACACGCCTGCGTCGCACTTAGACCAAAGAGTTTCCATTATTGCAGTTCGTTAAGTCATCCTGGCAGGCATTTCGTGCCGCCCCCCGTTGCTGCGGTCAGAACACAAGGGTCCGACAAACATTGTTCAGCGCTTTTCGGGAAAATGGTGCGCTTACGGGACTCATGTTATTTCACTACCAATTTGATTATACAGGCTAATTTCTACTGATTTATGCGAGAGGCCCCCGCATAAGCCCCCAAAAAAATTTCGGCGAAACCGGCGTGAATTCGAGTCCTGTCTGACCTTTCGGTAGCCAATCGTACACCAGTCGAGTTCACCGCCGATCTCTGGTTTCAACCCTCTGTCGCCATTCCGCGGCCAATTTTTTGTTCCTTGGTCCGGTCGGTCCGCTAACCGGCAGGTCGCGACCAGGGTCAGCCATTCGCGTTCGCTCGGGCGGATGTCTGGTCCCGCCATTAGCTGCCACTCGATCTGATCAAGGCCGAAGATGGGAACGAGCCGAGCGGGCGATCATCTGCGCGGACACCAAACCTCAGGGCGCGGACCGGCACGTCAGAACTCTGGAGGAGAACGGCCAGGCCGTTTTCGGGTCCGGACAGGCGAATAGCAAACGTCCGCTCATTCAAACCGCGGGGCAGCTATAGCTGCTCGTGTCGGCTGAAGCAGCCGTTGGGCGTTTCGATCAAATGTCGCCATTAAAAACGTGACTGACAATTTAGCTTGCACTTAAGACGTAAGGTGCACCTGAGTAACGTAATGCGGTTATTCGGGTCTGCAGGGCGAGAGAGGGAGATGTTGTGGCAGGAACCGTGGATGCGCTGGCAGATCTTCGCTTCAGCCTAAAGTTCGCGGCAGGTCGTTATCGCGGTTACGCCGCGATGGAAGACACCGCAGATAATGCTGCCCTATTCCAGATGCTCGCCAATGAGCGCGGTAGTGACGCGGACGACCTCGATCGCGCGGCAGACGAAAACGGTTTGCGCCGAGGCCGTCCGACGATCAGCGACGAAACAGCCGGTCCACTTCTCGGTCTGGGAGGAGCGGAGCCCCATTCCGCCGCGTCTGCGGCATACCGTGTGCAGCGCGCCGAAAACACGCTGGAGCGTATGGCTGCCCAACTCCGATCGCTCTCTCCAGGTGGTCAGTTGGCCCGAGCGCTTGATGGAGTGCGCAGACATATCGATCAGCGCCGCGAGGAAGTGCGGGCCGCGCGGCGCCGCGCTCAAGACTTCACGAAGGGTTCACTGAGCGCAGGGATTGGCATCGAGCAAGCCGACGGACAGGAAGTTATGGTCTGGTTCGGTACAAACCGGCGACGGAACGCCCGCGGTCGATTCCTAGGTGAGCGGGCAGAGATCGTGACGCACGGCCGATGCCGCGTATTCGTCCCTGAGGATCGGACGAGCGGCTCGTTAGGCCGCGGCCTATTTGGTCGGATCCTTAGGGGCGATAACCGTGTGAAATTGCAGGGATTGGACATCCTCGGCGAACGCCAATTTTGGTCTCTACTGGCTGGTGAGACCGCCGCACTCGATGCTGGTGACCGACAAGGCTTGGTTTTTCTCCACGGTTACAATACCAAATTCGAGGATGCCGCGCGCCGGACCGCCCAGCTTAAGGTCGATCTGGCACATAAGGGACCGGCTGGGTTCTTCTCCTGGCCGTCGCTCGGCTTTGGCGCCGGCTATACCGGCGACGAAGCGGCGATAGAGGGAAGCGAGCTGGCGATCCGGAGCTTTCTAATCGATTTCGCCGAGCGCTCTGGCGCGAGTGCAGTGCACATCATCGCCCACTCAATGGGCAACCGCGGCTTGCTGCGAGCGATGGATGCTATTGCCAATGCCGCCGCATCGGCAGCGCCAGTGCGTTTCGGCCAAGTATTTCTTGCCGCGCCTGACGTCGATGCGCAGCTCTTTCGGAACCTTGCTGCCGCGTATGGCAGACTGTCCACACGGGCCACGCTCTATGTGACGAATAACGACAAGGCGATCGGGCTCTCACGTCGCCTGCATCATTTTGCGCGCGCGGGGCTGGCTCCGCCCATCCCCGTGGTGCCCGGAGTCGACACGATCGACGCAAGTCACGTCAATCTGGGATTGCTGGGCCATAGCTACACAGCCGAAATGCGCCCGGTGCTTGCAGACATACACCGCCTCATTCAAGGTGACACCGCCCCGGATAAAAGGTTCGGCCTGCGAAAGGCCCTTGGCGGCACGGCGGAGCACTGGGAGTTCGTTCGTTGACGTCTAATCAATGCGGGGAAGGAGCAGCACGACGGGTGACAGTTATCGTTCATTCGCCGTGACAATCATCCTGCCGTCTGGCCAGTCGGCCACTCCATTGTTTTTCGCGAGATAGAAGTTGATCCCTCTGAATCCAGTTGTCAGCTGGAGACTGCGGGATCTCAAAGCGGCCGATCAATCGTGTGCCAAGTGGATGATCGCGATCGCAAGCCGGGTTTGTCTGTGATTGCGTGTGCTTATGAATGCCATCAACATCGTGCGGCCCAACCACAAAGCAGGTAGCCGGAGTTGACCGGCGCACTGCGAATGATCGTGACAGAGGACGCTTTTGAGCTTTTCATCGCCGCTTTGGTTGCTAGAACAAAGCGGGATTAGGCAAGGGGGCAACGTGGGCGACGGCATACTACAAGGTTTCCTGAACAGGGGGTTGATCGACGTTGGTGGCGACGACGCCAAGCTAGATAAACTCAATCAAGCGGCAGGTGATCTAGCCGCCGCGCTGAAGAAAAATCCCTCGAAGGCGCTTGGCTTCTCACTGATCGCGTTCGACCCCGACGCGCCTGAGGCTGATCCAATCGTTCAGGAGGCGCTGGCCGCGCTCCAGAAGCGGTGGACGACATACCGCAACACTTTCTCGGCCACGCCGATTGCAGTGATCCGCGCCATGCTGCTCGATGCGCTCGTCGCGTCCTCGGCGGATGACGACCGCGTCGGCGTCTGCTTCGTCGCCTCGGCCCGCAACGCATTGCCGCTTTTGCCCGTCGATAACGAGCGCGAAATCTGGATTGGGATCGTCGAGGAAGTCGAGCGGCGTGTCGACCTCCGCGCAGAGGCGGAGTGGGCTACGCCCGAGAACTTGTCGGTCCAGCCGCTGAAATATGACGCGCCAAAGCTGAACGCGGCCGAGGTTGAAATCGGCGAGGCCCCCGCGGCAGCCCTGCGGGTTGGAATGATGGCAGCAGCCGGTCCACAATACCATAATCCTCAGCAAGGGAATGTCGCAACTAACGGGAACCCGCAGTGGCCGCAAAATAGCCCGACCCAATGGGTAAGTGAATTTGGGCAGCGCGCTGGCACCACAATTGCGAAAGCCATCGACACCGCGATTGGCGAGATCAAGGTCAGCCAGCCAGACCTGACCCAGCCGTTTGCCAAGCTAGCCGAGGCAGTCTCCGGCTACGTTGACGAGACGCTGAAAACAGTCAGCGCGGCGACCGCTGGGCTCCAGCGGCGCACGAACCTGCTCTGGTGGCGAGAGGCGCTATTCTCCCCATCGGTCGGCAGGAGCTACCGGACACTCCCGCCCTCCGTCGCCGCCGCGCTGATGGCGCTCGATCTGTTCGACGCCGTCCCGCTCTTCTCGCCCGCGAGCGTCTCCGCTTTTCTGGGCGAGGCGGTGCTGCGCCTAGAGGGAATTGCGGATGGCGGGAAGCGCACTGTGCGCGATCTTGTCAAGGAAGCGCAGGACGAGGCCACGCTCGCTCCACTGCGTGCCGCCGCCGCGAAGCTGGCAGCGGAGCCGGCGGGACGCGGTCCGCTGCTCGCTTTGATCGGATACCCTACGCACACCGGCGCGAGGGACGTGGAAAGCTTCCAGCGGCTGACTGGTGTTCCTGCCGACTCCGAGTTGGATACGGTCGCTTGGGCTGGCTGGCTATTCCGCGAGCTTCAGGCCTCCAAGGCCGCGACCGACGCCTCGCCTGCGAGACGCGGCGCCGCTAGAAAGGGCTGAGCGATGGAGAAGTGTGCGCGGACAACGTGCTTCGTTCCTGACACCGGATGCGACCTCGGCCACACCGACCTCTCTAAATGCCCGATCTGGAGCGGCGGCAACATCGCTGACAATGTTGCCGACGACGACCTGTCGGGCGAGATGCTGATGCCCTGGTCCGGAAGCGCTTTCGGGCTAGCTGACCTCGGCTTCGTGTCGGGGCGCGCCAAGCCGATCGTTATCGGCGTGGTCGGGCCGCAGAACGCAGGCAAGACCACACTACTCGCCGCATGGTATCTCCTGCTTGGCCGAGGGTTGGCCACTCCGGAAAGATGCCTGTTCGCCGGATCCTACACGCTCTCCGGGTGGGAGGCAGCCGCGGGCGCTATGCGGTGGACACCCGGCCAGCCACCGCGCTTTCCGCCGCACACCTCTAGCCGCAGCGGCAGAGCGCCCGGGCTCCTTCACCTAGCCTTCCGGGACGAGGAGAGCGGGGCACTAGTGGACTACCTCTTTACCGACGCACCGGGTGAGTGGTTCCAGCGCTGGGCGATCAACACGGACTCGACGGAGGGCGCCGGCGCGCGCTGGGTCTCCGACCATGCCGACGCGTTCATGATCGTCGCTGATCGCGAGGCGCTCGCCGGTGAGGCTATGGGTTCGGCCCGTGGCTCGCTCCAACTTATTGCCAAGCGGTTAGGGGCGGAGCGCGGCCGCCGTCCGGTCGCCCTCGTTTGGACCAAGGCCGACGTTGAGATCGCGACCGAAATTGAGGAGGCCGTCCGCGGCGCCGTCAACGACGCGATACCGGATTCTACCGAGCACTCCGTTAGCGTGGTCGGCGCCCCCGATACGGACCCGCTCCTCAACAAGGGCGTCGGGCTGACCGAACTCCTCCAATGGGCGATTGGTGTTCGACGACCGGGCGTCAATCTGCCGCCGCCCGCGTCCACGTCCGCAGACCCACTGTTCATCTACGGGAGCAGGAAGCTGTGAGCGGCCCCTCTAATTCCATCCTCCTCGTCGGCGAAAGCGGCGTGGGGAAGACGCACTACGGCGCGCAGCTGCTGAGGCGCCTGATGCGGGTCAAGGGCGCGTTACGCATGAACGGCGCAGCGACTAATCTTGAGGCGTTCGAGACCGCGCTCGAGAGCCTCGACGAAGGGCGGGCCGCCGGCCATACGGCGCGTACGGTAAACGTCGACAGCGTCTGGCCGGTGGTCGATAGCGGCGGGCGGCGGGCTGACCTTATCTGGCCGGAGTACGGCGGCGAGCAGATAAAGTCGGTAATCGAAAACCGGCGTCTGCCTGACGCATGGCAGAAGCGGGTCGATGGGGCCGACGCCTGGCTACTTCTTGTTCGGCTGCAGCAGGCTATCGTCGGCGACGACATGTTCTCAAAGCCGCTCGCTGACTTAAAGGGCACCTCGGTCGAGAACCGGGAGGTGCACCAGTCTGACCAAGCCCGGTTGGTGGAATTGCTGCAGATGCTGCTCTTTTCCTACGGGTCGGCCGCAAAGGCGCAGCGAATCCCACGGCTCGGTGTGCTTCTCACTTGTTGGGACGAAGCGGCGACCGCGCAGACGCCGGCCGAAGCGCTCGGCGCCAGGCTACCCCTCGTCTCGGCGTTCGTGCGATCAAACTGGCGCCAGCCGCTAATCATGGGGCTCTCCGCCCTTGAGCGTCCGCTCAGTCCAACGACGCGCGACATGGACTACGCCAGCAAAGGGCCCGAGCACTTCGGATACGTCATTGAACCGAACGGCAAAAAGAATACTGACCTTACGCTACCCATCCATCACCTGCTAAGCGCCGGTAGCTGAAGGGGCGAGAAGCGCGAATGCGCGTAGACCAAGCGATATACGGTACCATTCGGAACGGGCACGGGCTCAGATGCGCAAGCGGTGACCTGAGGCTCGCGGCCGACTTGGCCCAGCGGCTCGACCTACCGGACACCGAGCCGCTGGGCGCTAACTGGTCGCCTGTCACCTCTGGGTTCCCCTCGCGCGACAAATATGTCCTGGCGAGGACGTTCAGCGATCCCACTGTCGGCAGGTCGGGCATGGTGATCTCCCACGCCCTCATCTGCGACCTAGCCGAGATTGTCGGCGTGAACGACCTGCGCCCGCTCCTCACGCACCTTATCACGTCGGCCGCTGCCGCGCCCGACGCTGTCGAGCCGCTTGACGTTTCGCCCGGCCAGGACATGCCGCCCGCCTCCCCCGACCTGGCCGACGCCGCGCAGGCGCTCGTCGCCCGCGGGAACGGCCCGGTGGTGCGGATCGGGTCGGCCGGGTTCGAAGAGCTCATCGTCGCGCTGTGGGGACGGCTCTGGCCGGCGCTGCGCGGCAAGCTCTACTTCCGGCTGAGCTTCAGCCCAAAGGACGTCGTGGAGAAGCCCGGACCGACAATCGTCTGCACCCCGGCCTCGCTCATCGGTCGCTGGCAGGACCAGCGAGTCATGGGCCGCAACGTCACCGGCGGGCTCAAGGCCGCCAGCATGATCGACGGCTCGCCCGACGGCAATGAGCTCCATGCGTTCGGGGATCGTATCGGCGCCGACCTCGACGGCTTCCAAGACCTGCAACTCCTCGAGCAGGCGCACGCAATGGCGAGGGCTAGCCCCGACACCGTCGCTCGGCTCGTCTCGGCCGCCAGGCTGATCGAGCGGCTCTCGCCGGATCCGGCGCGCGGCGCGGCCGAGAAGGAAGCCATCGTCGGACGCCTCTCTTGCGCGCTCCCCGGCGCGACGCCTTCTGAGATCCTGACGCTGCGCAACCTTGCGCTCCCCGGCTTCGCGACCAGCGGCACCCTGTGGCTGGCGCTAGAAGAATGGTTGGTCGATAACGGCCATCCCGCCTCACACGACACCGAGGCGGTGACCATCGTCACCGAAGCGCTCGTCGGCACCGACGCGGTCGCGCCGTGGCGCGCCGCTGCCCGACGCGGACTGGAACGCTCTTCGAGAGCTCCCGGTGGGGCGTTCGCCGCCGCGTTCTGGCGTTGGGCCAAGGCCGCCTTCAGGACGTCGTCGCCGCTCGTCGCGTTGGTCGCCGCGGACCGTAAGGCACTCGACGCCGTCGTTGCCGCCGCACCGACCGAACTGGATCCCGCTACCGCGAAGCCAATCATCGAGGCTGCCGGCCGGTTTGGGCTGCCCCGGCTGCACGCGGTCGCGGCCAGCGGCAGTATGACTCCGGCAGACGCAGCGCGGGCCCAGAGCGCCGCCGAGAATAGCACCGACCCCACAGCGATGCGGCTCGCTCTGCGCCGCGTGAAGCGCGACGAGCTTCTCGACGTCTTCGACGACGTCCCCGACGATCGGGTGCTGACAATCGCCGGCGAGGCTGTGGCCGAGGACCCGAAGCTTTTGGCGCGACGTGACATGTCTACTGTAGCCAACCGCCGCGTCTGGGCGGCGTCGCTGAAGGAAAACCCTGCCGCCTGGGACGGGCCGGCCGAACCGCGCATGGCGTTTGACCAGCTCCTCACCGAGCAGATTGACGGCGCCCACCCGCCGACCGAGCTCCTCGACCGGCTATCGACCACACCGCTCGCGGACGTCACCTCGTTTCCTCGCAGGACCGAACTATGGGCGAAGCTACCCGCCACTATCCGCGACCGCCTGCTCGCTGCCACCATCGACGCTTGGTTCGCCCGGTTCGGCACCGACGCGAAGGAAGCTGCGCTCGAAGCCCCGCTTACTGACCGGATCCTGGTCGACGCGAGGCTCGGACAGCTCCTCGACCGGGTAACCGCGCGCGGGATCGCCGAGGGCCTACGCGTGGTCGATGCGCTGGGCGGCCTTGACGCCAGTAGGTTCCGCACGTGGATACTGACCGCCGTTCGGTCGAGGCGCCCGCTTAACTCGGCCGACGCCGAGCTCATCGGGCGCGCGCTCGCGACGCGGCGGCGGCGCGACATCGTCTCCGATTTTGTTGCCTTTTATCGCGGCGGCCGCGGAGACCTCGCGCCGGCGCTGCGCCACTGCATAGACCTCATTGGTTTCTGGGATAGGATGTTCCTTGGCCTCTCGTCGGTCAGCAGCGCTGAAAAGTGGGACTCTCTTGTGGAACTTGCCGCCGAGCTCTACCCGAAGGGGCCAGACCAGGAGGCGCTCTGGTCGCGCGCCGGCGGGCGGGACTCAGACCTGCGCCACCATGGGACGGGTAAGGAGCGGTGGCACAGCGCACTGCGCGATATCCAGAACGGCCGGCCACCGCGCATCTCGAAGCTGATTAGCGAGATGCGGATTGACTACCCCCAGAACACCAACCTCAGCATGCTGGCCGACGACACCCTGTTCTGCGGTTGAACGGGAACGCGCTGATTGTGGAGACGAGCATGCAGTTTAACCAAGGCCGGGCGCTCGTGATCGGCGTCGCTAATTATGAGGAGGTCCGGCGCCTGCCCGAAGCGGTCCTTAATGATGCGCGCGACACCGCCGATGCGCTGAAGTCGCCGTCGTACTGCGGTTACCCCGATGCAAACGTGACGGTCCTCACTGATGGTCAAGCGACGCTCGCGGGCATTCGAAAGGCGCTCGCTGAGCTCGCCGCGAAATCGACGACCGACAACACCGTCGCGATATTCTTCTCCGGTCACGGCACGCGCGTCGGATCGGGCGGGGCGATGACGAGCGCGCTCGTCCCCTACGACTGCAGGCGGAGTGACCTCACGGGCACCACGCTTAGCGAGTCCGAACTTTCTGCAGCGATCGCAGCGATCAAGGCATCGCGCGTCCTCGTCATTGTCGACGCGTGCCACGCGGCCGGCGCGGCCTCGCTCAAGTCCGACCTTGGCGAAGTGGGTGACGACGGGCTGGACGTGGGCTTCGACGAAAAGTCTCTGCAGCAGCTGGCGAGCGGGACCGGCCGAGTGATCTTCGCCTCGTCGCGCGCGACCGAAGTGTCGCGCGTCCTAAGAGGTGAGCGCAACAGCGTCTTCACGACTGCCATTCTTGCCGGCCTTAAGGGCGCCGCCGGCTCCGCGGGCGACGGCACAATCCGGGTGTTCGACCTGTTCAACTACGTATCCGAGGCGGTTAGGCAGGCCGTTCCCGGCAAGCAGCACCCGATCTTCAAGGCGTCCGAACTCGAGGAAAACTTCGCCGTTGCGCTTGACCTCGGCGGGACCAAGTCCCTTGCGCCCCGTTACGCCGTTCGGGAGCGCACGCTCGAGCAGATCATGTCGGACCTGTTCCCGGCAGGCCCGACGGACCAACAGATCTGGCTCCGTGCGGGCGGCGACGTAGCCAACCTGACGCTAGGCGGGACCGGACGGTCGCAGTGGTTCTCGGCGTTACGCTTGCTGTCGCAGGGCGGCGGCGGACGCAATATTACTCGCGAAAGCCTGATCGACGAGGCACTGGAAGAGTTTCCCTCCCACCGCGAGCTGGCGGCGCTTCGCTGACTCGGCGGCGCGCAATGTAAATGTCATGCGGTGTTTCCCCAAGCATGACCATACTCGGTGGTCGAACGGACTCGCCAAGCGGCAGATTGTGGGCAGCGAACGGCGCGTGTCAATGGCTGGGATTGGGTCAGTTCGTTGGCAGCAAAAATAGGCTGATGGATCTACAATGGGCCGGTATGCGAACGTCGGCTGTTGTCGGAATCCGCCGTTAAGCGCACGGGCTCGGAACGTCGGCTTCGTCCCACGACGCGGCATACGCTGCCGGCAACCATCGACCCTTTATAGACGCTCAGAGTTCGATTTCGGCTCCCCAAGTGCAGACCTTCCGCTTTTCAGGCAGTTCGCGACCAGATATCGCCGTTTGCAGACCACTCGGTGAATGGCGACGCGCATGATGCGGATCGCGCGGTGCACCTCCTGCTCGACGCCATCGCTAACGCGGGCAAGTCAGGGACGGCGCCGCACGCCATGTTGGCTGACCAGCTCGAGGAGCGTATGGCAGCCCTCCTCAAAGGCGAGTGGGACAAATCAAAGCTTGAAGCGGTATCAGGCAAGCTTGGCGTCCCGTGATGTGATGCGGGCCAGTTCTGCATGTTTGGACGTTGCCACGTCGACCGATCCCGTGACATCCATGTAGTGGCTCGGCGAAAGGACGGAACAAGACAGCGGTCACGGCTACTTCTCCGCGCGCCCCTACTGGAGGTCAGTAGGGGAATCAGGTCTTCGCGTATCAAGGCATCCGCCGCCTATTTAGCAGCACTATGATATTAGGCGTAGGTGCTAGCCCACATGCCGCTGAGTGCCGTGCTCGAACTGATCGACAGGCTGTTGGTCATTCTTTCGAAATAATGCCTGTAGCAGAGACGCTGATAGAGCGAGATTGCCTGACACCAGTTGGGTTCGTTGCGAAGCTCTAGCCATGCTTCCTCATAGAAGTTGGCGGCGACCACCTCGCAAAGTAATGCTACTTCCATCGGCGGGTGACACCAGCGCGGCACCTTGAGCGGATGATCCTTTTCACGGTCATCATGGTGATGGCCACCAAACTGGAGATGGGTCAAAGGCCCGGACTGCGGAACGCCATCAGGCTTGTTCGCCAAGTCCAGATGCCAACGTGACAAAGGCACGCTGGCATCATCGTCGACCTCAAGCGCGATGTCCAAAGCTCTAAACGGCAATGCTGTGCCATCGCCCTGCTCTATCTCGATACCCTTCGCGACAATGCGCGGTTTTACACCTCGGCTCTTTTCATCGGTAGTCCGCTTGAAAAGGATCGGGGCACCCCGGTCGACTTCCACCGACCAAGCCAAGGCATCCTTTTTCAGTTTCAATTCGCGGGACAAACGCGAGAGAACGCTGAAACCCTCCGGCTCGACGATGCCGTGGCGTTCCAATGTCGCAGCGATGGCGCCCATCGCGTCGCCCGCTTCCACTGCCGAAATCATCATGCTTCAGCGCCGCCCGCATGACCTTCATTCCTGTCTCGGCCTTTGACCTGCTCCGCCAGATCTTCGTCAGCATCATCGATCGAGAGTGGCGGTTCCACGGCCTCATATTGGTCCTTCTGGACGCAATCCCAACAGATGCGGCGACGGACGATGTAGCGGGGCTGACTGGGCTCAAAAGCCGCCACAGAATGCCGCAGTTCCGTACCTCGTCCACAGGAAGCGCAAGCGAAGGAAATCAACTCATTCGGTGAATCATTCCACGGCGACCGCGCCGGTTCAAATTTCTTGCCAGTGCTTTCAGACAATATACGCGCGCGGTCCACCGCAGGGAGACCAGTGGCACGGCGCTTGAAAATGCCCTGCGCCCAGCTCTCAAGGCGATGAGCCCACCAGCGCGGCCACGCATCACCAAAAACGCCCTCATAAGCGATCCCCGCATTGCGCATGACCTCCGTAACGGTCTGCCCGTCACCAGGCTCTATGCCCAGATAGGCACACGCATATTCCGTGGTGAGCAGTGGACCAGGACGATCAATGAGGCTGAAGAGGATGCGGGCAGCGACATGAGGTGCAGCCGCCTCCGCCAATTTGGTACGAATTTCCTGGGCATCGACATGTGGTCGATCATCATCATTTCCGGCCATCAGGTCGATGATATCGTACTTGTTACCTACGGCGCGGAGCTTCTCATACCCGTTACACAGGCTGACGAGTTCCTGACGGATAGCCGCGCGCTGATTGTTAATGTCTTCCTTGACGTAAACCCGGTCAAACAGGTCATGCGCGGTCTTATCCGGCCGATAGAGCGTCTTGATCTTGCTCTCAGCGGACACCAGCACCAGCGCAAAATCCTGATCCGGATGCTCGATGGAGGCATCGCGCAAATGCTGGGCAAGAGCACTTCCTTTGTACGTCTGATCCGCCGCCAAGCTGGCGGGCTGTTCGTCAAGACGATAGTCGATGGCGACGATGATTGGCGCTTCGCTCACAATCTTGCGTGCCAGGACGGCGACTTCGCCAACTCCCACCGGCTGAAATACAAGTTTGTCAGCCGAAGACAGCGTTTCAGCGTAGACGAGGTCGGCATCGTCCACGAATATCCCTTTGTACGTCACGCTTCCTCCCCCAAGGCCAGCACTCGAAACTCGAAGCGGCAGCCATATCCAGGCGACGCCTCTTCAACCGACGCGCCACCGCCATAACTTGCCGCTATGTCGCTCACGATTTTAAGACCAAGGCCTGTTCCTGGTCCCGCAACGCCATCGTCGTCTGCGGCCATGGTAGTGGTGAAAAACGCATCGAACACCCGGTTTCGGTCCGCTGCGGCTATACCGGGACCACTGTCCTCGAAACCGATGACAATAAAGCGTCCGTCCGGTCTCGCGTCCATGCGAACTTTGCGGTCCTTTACACGGGCATTGCGCATGGACTTGATCGAGTTGGTCAGGAAATTGAGAAGAACAGAATCCAGTTCGCTGCGGTGCATCGGCGTGGTTCGCAGCGTGGGAGGATCGACGTTCACCTCGAACTCGACATTCTGGCGGCTCATATATTCAGTGAACTGCGTCGCAAAACGCTGCAACGCTCCGCCCACCGAAAGGGGACTAAGTTGCCGGCTCTCTGTCGTTGACATCAAGCCCGATATATATCCGCCGATATCGAACATGCGGTCTGACCCAAGCTTCAATTCGGCGAATTGCCGCTCCAGAGCAGCCTTTTGCCGAGCATCGGGAACGGCTTCGATCGCATCTTCCAGCAGATCGAGCCGTGCCCGCAGGGCATCACGGGCACCCTTCACTTCATGCCCGAACACGCTGATCGACAAACCCAAAGACGCAAGCAGTCGGAGCATCTCTTCATATTCCAGCGAAGCTGCCCGCTGTTCCTCCACCCGCTGCTCGAACTCGGTGGCAATGGCTTCAGCCTTTGCCAGGACGCGATCGGTTTGCACAGCATCCGGGCTCGAAGACGGAGAAATCCCCATATTCTCCCGAACGGTTCGAATATATTCAGAAGGGCGGCGGGGCTCAGGTATGAAGTCGCGCTGGCCAGCATCCTGTTTGCGATTACGCGCAGCGGCAACCCGCTTAGCCGCCCATTCAACAGCATCGCGAACAAATTGCTTCAGTTCGGCATAGGCCTCATTTTCCAGCAATCCCTCGCGACTACTGGTTTCCTCGAAGAGCGGATTGGCGTCAGTGTTGAGTTCAACATGTCCGAAAAAATTTCGGTTGTTGAATGGGACGATAACTTCTCGGCGAGATACGTCGATGTCGAGTTCGAGCCAATCATCCGCTGCCTCGCCGTAAGGCAGAACCCGGAAGCCGTTGCGATAAATCCGTATGCCGCCGAACAAGCGGCCCAGTTCCGCTGCTGCGGTCATATTCATTCCCGACAGTGTCGAGGAATGATAAATGAAGTACGAAGCGTTCAGCGACACCGGACCGGTGACAAGGAATTTCTTGTCGAATTCCTGACTATCATCCAGATTGCTCTTTGGCGAAACGACGCGAACCGTGGCGCGACCATCCTCATCAATCGACGCCGAAATCGTTGCGAACGCCTGCGATAGGAAGCTGGTCTCGATCGAATATTCTGACCGTTTGGCGTCACGGCTGACCCCATTGATGTTCACTGCAAAGCCAGGGTCCGCCGACGAGGGGTGCTGCTCAACTGGCTCGCTACGAGCCACCGGGAACGGCGGCTGAAGCAGGAGCACCGATCGCCAGACCTTGGCTAGAGCTGCTTCGCTCCAGCCATCTCTCAGATCGACGATCCTGAGCGTGGTTCCGCATTCATCGGCCGGTTTTCCGAAACGCTCGATCTGGCTGAAGACCTCATTGAGATCCCGGCCGGGTCGAAATTCTTCGTCCCAGCTAAATCTGACGCGGAAACCAGTGGTCGATCCCCTCGGGCGCGTTTCGAGATAGAGCCATTTCCCCAGCCTCTGCACCGAGAAGCGGCCGATGCCTTTCCTTCCGGCTCTGACACGGCGATAAATCGGGGACAGAGGCTGATCGACCTTTGAAGCCGTTGAGATGCGCATCCAGGACGAACGAATGATGTCATCCTGCATACCCGACCCATCGTCCTCGATCACCAATGTGCCTCCTGGCTGCTGGTAATCGGTAAAGGTCAGCGTCACTTTCGTGGCGTCGGCATCGTACGCATTTTTGATAAGTTCGGACAACGCTGTGTCCTGCTTGCCCACCAGCTCCGCACCCAGGCGCTGAATATGGCCGGCATCGACCGTGAAGCGAACATTGTCCGGATCGGACTCCACGCGAGCCCGGCTCCATTGTTCGATGCGATGCCAGTCCGGTGAGGCCTTCTTGAGTTCCTCCTCGATCGCAGTCTTGATCTGCTCTGGGTCCAATGCCTCGCCCGCCCCGCTCATATGCCCGTCATTCTCTTCGCCTGACGCAAGGCTCAGGCACCGCGCCGGGGGCGACGGTTCTGCCGAATATGTTCGAGCGCCCCGCTCAATGCCATCGAAACCGCCTCTCGATCATCAAGCTTGATCGCAGCAAAAACCAGCTTGTCAGCACGCTTCATTGCGCTCTCTCGACTGCCCGCTCTGAGGTCTCGATCAACGACGTTGAATGCCTTCTCGATCGTCGCCGGGCCGATCTTTGGCAACAGGATGCGGATTTTTTCGGCTTCGCGTGGCTCATGTTTGAGGACCCCGGAGCCATATCGCCGCCCAACCAGTTCGGCGGACAATTGCGAAAAGCTAGTCAGCAGGGAAATGGCGATCAGTTTGCGCGAAATGTCGTCCAACGCCTCCGAGAAATAGACCCGATGGATCGTGTTCGTATTCGTGAACCCATAAGGGTTCAGCACAAGCCTCGGCCCCCAGTGGTGCATGACAGGGAAAAAGGCATCTGGCACCCGTCCGTCGTCCGGCTTCGACCAGATTTTTCTTTTTTTGAAGGTGCTGGTCTCCGTGCGCCGTTCGAGCGGGAAAGTTTCAAGATACGCCTGAACGCGGGCATTACCACATTGCCCGTCACTATCGACAAGATAGCCCCGGCCGCCGCCCGCAAGGAACAACAGATGGTCGGTCAGCGAAAATGACACACCCGGCGCGGCAATGAATTTCGCGAGGATCGGCGTACAATCCTCTTCCAGAAGACCGGCCTCCGCCAGCCCTTCGTTACCGAGAACGAAAAACTCATTGGCCCCTGTGACCAGCCCAATCTGAACAGAGGCTACATCGCCGAGCGACTTACAATCGGGCAGGCACTCCATCCGAGCCAGAATATCGCTCTCGCCTTCCGACAGATTCAGCGCGGCGGGGCGCAGGTTGGATTTCTTCCCCGACCATTTTCCATCGTCCCAGTCCGCCATGAGCTGCCGTAGAGCATCCAGCGTTTCAACCTGACCGAGTTCGATATGTCCTGAGGGTGGAGCTTGATAGCCATCGGCGAGCAAGATGACCGTTTCCTCATCCGCGCCGACATCGAGGAAAATGCGCTCGCGAATGACGATCGCCGCCACACGGCTGAAGGCGCCGGCCAAGAATGTGCGGATCGGTTTTGCATAGTCGGCTTGGAGAAATGCGCCCGGCAATACCCAGGCCATACGCCCATCCTTCTCAAGGAAGGACAAGGAGTGGGTCAGGAAATAAGCCCAGAGGCTCGCGCGCCCGGCCACGCCATCGATTGGCCATTTGGTTGAACTGAGGGTCTGCCTCCGCTCGGTTCCAAGTTCCTGATACGGGATGTAGGGGGGATTCGCGAGGACGACTGAGAACGACTCCGGCCATTGTCCACCCGGAGAAACTTCGAGAAAGTCGGTTTGCGAGAAGCGACTCAGATCAACCGGGGCCTGGAAGACGTCCGCGAGATAATCGAAGGCGATAGGATCGATGTCGCAGCCATATATCTGCTTTCGCGGCTGTCCGCAACCAAGCGAAATAAGACGAGCCTGTGCGCATTGTAAAAAGCCACATCCGCCGAAACTCGGTTCAAGAACAAAATCGAGAGACGAACGAATAGCCCAGTCAGAGAGTATCTGACTTAATGGCTCCGGAGTGTAAAACGCACCGATTTTACGGCGCTCTTCGAGCAGCCGGTCTCGGACCGCATCACCACCTGTTGCAAGAACCCCGCTCAAGCCATGCCTTTCAAACCCATCCGGAACACCCTTCGCCCTCCAGATCACTTTTCATGCCTTAACCGCAAAACACATTCTTGGGGAGCCTGAGGTTGAGGGGCGACGCTCTTTTCGCTTCCACTCGAACTAACCGCTTTTCCGCCCTTCCAGCGTGAATCTCCTCGCCGCCAGCAAAAACCGTCAGCCATGGACATAGCGCGCGAAGGGCGCGATATTGGTGGCAAGGCTCGTGCTCGCGACCAACTGGCGGAGATGCGCGGCCCAAGCATCGAGCGCCTTCCGCTTCTGAGGGTCATACCGGAAACGATTATAGACCCTTGCGCGCTCCGCACGTACCGCTGAAACGTCAGGATCAACAGGTGAACAATTGGAGGCCAAGTGTTTACCATGGCTGGCTCCGGGAAGTGAAAGCGGCGTCATGGACGACCGGATTGAGGCGCTTTGCAGCCCTCCGTCTGTAGACTGTCTATGGGCTGTGAATGGCGGCTTCCCTGGATCGGTCTCTCTGAAGCGGACTGTCGCGAATGTCCCATTGTGGTCTGCATCCGGCGACGAAGCTCCAGCCGATGTCCACAACAAAAGGAGACACTTGCCGCAGCCGCACCCACAACGCGGTTCGCCCCCCGACCGTCCAGTCAACGCCTGTTGCGGTTGATCAACTCACGCAGACTTTCGACCGGGATTAGGGTAGAGGATCCGATCTTCACGATCTCGATGTCGCCCGACTGAATCAATTCATAAAGCTTCGACCGCCCGATGCCTGTCATTTTGATGGCAGCGGGTATTCTGACCGTCAACGGCTCAGGCTGGTTGTTGGGTATCGCTGGAAATTCGCTGGCGGCTTCACGCGGCAATCCGCGCTGCGTCCTGATCACATGTACCATAATACTGTTCCTCAATGCTGGGAGTTGTCAGGCAGGAGCGGTCGATCGCTGCTGTAGGTTGGACCGGAGAGAGGTTTTGCTTCGGGCATTGCGCTGGCCGGATCGCCTGCTTCGACAGCGTTTACCAAATGAACTGCGCCGACGGTCGAGGCATGTTCATCCTCCAGTTTCTCATCCAATCTGACCACCGAAGTGCGCCGTTCAACAGTGCCGTCGCGACGGTCTCACCCTGGAGACAGCGATGCCTAAACCGGACGGCCGGAAGATCGCGGCCGAACCGGAGATAGTCGGTGAAGTTGGGCAAGTTGATGGCCTGGGTCGGCAGGACCAGTGCCGGGATTCTCTGCACGCGCGACTGGTTTACCACCTCGCATATGTCGATGACGGCATAGGTCATGCCGTCGTTAGCTTCGATCTGCCCAACCTGGCCCGGATACCGTCGGGGCCAAGTGCCCAATATATTGTTGCCAAAGATGCTCATTCTGCCCGATCCTCGGGCGCGAGCAGCCCTCTTTCGAGGAGCAGAGTGCGGGCATCGTCCATGTCCTTCGGGAGAAGGTCAGGCCGTCTTGTTGCTGCCAAAATGGGAAAGACCTGAATGAGGGTGACCTGCACCCCATCGAAGCAACCATAAAAGCCGCCGGCGTCGTTTCTCTCGAAGCGATCCGAGATGTTGCGGACATATCCAAGGCGACTGAACCGTGCCGATCGGGTGCCGGTGACGAGACGCTCGCGGGGAGCATCCTTCAATCTGATATTGATTCCAGGCAAGCGCAGAACTCCTGTTCTTTGCCTGTCCAGATGAGGTGAAGCCTGACCTTTATACGCCGATTTTCCGGTGATCTCAACGCTTTAGGATGAGGACGCGTGGCACCAACATGGTGCCAAAGTTTATCAGATACTTAGCTCTGTATTGCCCTCAAATGGTGACCATTTGGTGCCAGCCGCCGATCAGAATGCCGACACTGGCACCGGCTGGCACCTGGCTGAAACCCGCAGAAATCCGGGTGATTCGCGCCCGCAGCACCCGTGCGTACGGTGCATTACAAATACGCCCTCAGGCGTGCGTCGTTATTTCGCATGAGCTTTGCGAATGCGCCCGCTCGAATCGGTCGAAGGGCGGCCTATATCGTGCTGGATTGCGGCACGGTGCCCTGGGCAAATCGACCTGCTTCTGCCGCACAAGATCAGCCTGCCGCCGATGACAGAAATCGACCGAGGCGCTACAGCGCCCGTCCCATAAAGGAGATGGCGTCATGCTTCCCGCGCGCACCTACAGCATATCGATCGATCGCAACTGGCAGGTGCTTTATGAGGCGATCTGGCAACCGGAGATATTCCCAAAGTGGGCGTCGGGCCTCACTAAGTCCGATCTTCGTTGGGGCGGGACCGGATGGCTTGCCGATGGTCCCGATGGTCCGATCACGATCCGCGTCACGCCCTACAATGACTATGGGGTGATGGACCATTTTGTCGGGACGGGGGACGGACAGGAGGTCCATATTCCGTTGCGCGTGATCGCCAATGGGGAGGGCGCGGAGGTCATGTTGACGCTGTTTCGTCAGCCCGGCATGACCGACGAGGATTTCGCCCGCGACGCCAAATGGATCACCCGCGATCTGCGGGCGCTCAAGAATTATGTGATGGGCTGAGGGACGTTTCCAGTTCCATAATCCGCGCGGTACAGAGCTCGAGGACCAGCGTCTGCAACATCGCGACCCGCTCGGCGAGCCAGGCCAGTTCGTCCGCGCCGATGACATATTCGCGGGAATAGCGCGCCTTGATATAGGCCTCGCGCAACAGATTATAGGCGCGCTTCTCGAACTTGCTGTCGGTCGGCCAGACCGTCCGGAGCCGGGGTTCCAGCTGTTCGGTCAGAGCGCGCAGGCGGTTCAGATTATGGGTCTTGGGGGAATAGAGGGTCCGCACCAGAAAGATGCAGTGATAGAGGCGCTCGGTCGCTTGATGGAACTGAAACGCCGCTTCCTTGGGTCGTCCCATCTGCTGGACCAACGCCCCAGTTTTTAAGAACGTGGCCGCACTCTCGAACCATTCCTCGAAATAGTCCCGCGTCTCCTGCAACGCCTCATCTGATGATAGCTGTTTCGGCTCGACGAACGGATGGTCGGCCTCCTCGTGAAGGAGGATGCCGTCCTTGAGGATGTCCATGAAAAAGTAGCGCCCAAGCCGCAGCTTCTCGTTCACTTCGTCCAGACTGTGATAGACGAGGCTGACCTGAGTGCGCAGTGCCCTGCCCTCGGTCAGCTCATCCAGCAACCGGTCCTCGGTCTTCCCCCAAAATTCCGGAATGTCGGTCAGATCTTCATGATCGACCACCACGAGAATGTCATAGTCGGAGAAATAGCGGCCGACCGGATCCTCGACCCAGTCGCCGCGCGCATAGCTGCCGAACAGGATGATCTTGAGGATATGACCGTTGCGATAACGGGGCTGGGTGCGGTGCCGGATCGCACGCGCGAAGCCCTCGCGGATGATCTCGACGACATGCGCCAGCTCCCGCCGCTTGGCGGCGGGCAAATTTACGGCAGGGTCGTCCAGCTGTCTCATGATGCCGCGCAGAATCGCGGCAAATCATCGCCTTGCCAAGCCCTGAAAGCCGGCAAGGCGATTTAGCGTCTATCCTGCGTCGTTGACGATAGTTCGGATGGCCTCGAGCATATGCTGCTGCACCTGTTCGAGCGTCATGCCCTCCTGCCGGGCGATCTCGACATAGGTCATCCCCTCCACCCGGTTGCAGAGAAATACCTGAAGCGCCTCGGGAGATAGTTTTCGCAGCGCCGCTGCTGTCCTGGCCAGCCGCTCGGGATCATGGTCAGTCATGATCTTCTCCCCCCTCACCAAGATATGCGAGCAGAAAGTCGGCGGCCTTGCTGGCCTGACTGGCGGCGCGGAAGATCGCCTTGCTGTCCTCGCGTAGGACGGACAGCCACGCGCCCAGATAGTCTGCATGGCGCACGGTCGGAACGATGCCGAGTTCCGCGCAGAGGAAGGCGCTGGCCATTTCGGCGATCAGCTCCTCGCGCGCATAGGCAGGGCTGGCAAAGCCGGTATCGGGGAGGCGATCCAGTCGCGATCGGTGTCCACTCCAATGCCCTAGCTCATGCAGGACCGTGCGAAACCAATTGATCGGCTCGTGGAAATGTTCGGGCCGGGGCACGCGGATGTAATCGTCCTGCGGCGCATAATAGGCTTCCCCGCCACCAATCCGGATATCAGCGCCGGTCGCGCCGATCAGAGCATTTGCGCGCGGGATGATGAGCGCCTTGTTCCATGTCGTGACCGACGAAGATCCCGCATCCTCCACCCCCTCGCACTGGTCGAGGTTGAAGACGGTAAAGCGTTTAAAGAACGCAATCTGTCGCTGCTCGCCATCCGGTCCGGTCGGGACCGTGTCGTCCTCCCTGGGCGTGAACCGTGCCAACGGTTCTTCACTCCCCCGGAGCGAAGACTGCGTCGACACATAGCAGACGGTCGTGCCCTGCTCCCCTTTGCGGACATTGCCGCCCAGTGCCTGCGCCTGCCGATAGGTGAGCCAGCGCTGCGAGCCATAGCCCTGCTCGAACAAACGGTGCCACAGGATCAGCACGTTGATTCCCGAATAGCGCCTGCCGGTCCCGGCATTGCGTGGCAGCCCCAGAGCCGCCTTGCCATTATCCCATGGCCGCACCCATGGCAGGGTGCCCTCCTCGATCTGCGCGACGATCCGGTCGGTCACCTCGCTGTAGAGGCTTCCTCCCAGGCGCGCGGTCTTGTCCTGATACCCCATGTCCTTTCTCCTTCCCGCATCGCACCGGCCGCCGGAGTGGCGGGGGTGGGCGGCAGGAGCGAACCGGCAGGCCCACCAGCGAAGCGGGCAGCACCCGAAGGGTCGCAACGCTAGTGAAGGAGTTGGGGCAACGCCCCGACTTGCGGCTCGCCGCGGTGGGACTAGAGGGTAGCGACGCCCACCCCCGCCGCGCCGACAGGCCGATCAGATCATGACCAGACGCCATCGCGCCCATCGCGCGGTGTCCGCAGCCAAGCCCTTCGCGCTGCCTTTCGCAGCGCTCCGCATTTCTCTGACTCTTTCGCAAGAACTCACGCCGGGCGGCGAAGCCGACCGGCGCGAGAATCCGACCGTGCTCCTGCCGCCGAGAGAGGAAAGGCAGGCGGCGGGCTACCGCCGCCTGCAACACATAGGATCAGGCTGCCTGCTTGGCCGGCTCCTCCTCGCTGGCGATCACGACTTCGTCGTTGACATCGGTCGTTTCGAGGTCGCCCTGTTTCGGCTGCTTTTCATCTTGGGGCTCGATCAGCACTGCAACCGCCTCCCACCGCTCGACGCTGCCGACCCCGCCCCGCTCGGTGTAAGCCGAAGGCGGAAAGGCCATCCAGCGCGGCACCCAGCCGTTCCGCTTCTCCCGGCCCTTGGTCCCGGCAAGACAGTCCCGCACGATCTGGCGCTGCACCTTCGCGGTTGCCCCGGCATTGCCGAATGCCGTTTCTTCCCCCGCCACATCGGCAAGGACATGCCCCATCACCTCCCGGTCGCGGACAAGGTCGAGGAGGACGTCGTCGGCCTGCCAGCATGACGCCATATCCACCTCAAGCTGGACGCCCAGCAGTTCGATCAGTGTCGACCCGACTTCCAGCGTCTCACCCATGACAATGGCAAGGATACCCAGCACCATGGCGTCATCCAAATCGAGCAGCCGCAGATAGAGCGAGATCAGCTCCCGATCATAGGCGTGGCCGGTGACAGTGGGCGTGTCGAGATCGAGACCGAGCAGGTCCAGCGCTATCCGCCGTTCCTTGTCGAAACCGGCTTCCGACGCGCAATTTTCAACGCTCTCCGTAATCGGGTCAGTCGCCCCACGCTGCGAGGCAACATCCACCCGCCATAGCGAGGAACCGGCAATGGCATGGGCGACCATCAGCCGCAGGGCAACAGAGGGCGCAGCCGCGACCTTCGCCCGGACGGCGGCATGACGGTGCAAGTCGATATAGCTGGCCAGCGGCGCAGATAGTTCGGGCCGAACCGCCTTCTCGACACTGCCGCCCTGCTCCAGCTTCCGCGCCTCTTTGAGGGTCACATAGCCTTCATGGAAACTGATGTCGCCGCCATGGCCCATGGTTACATAGACGCGCCCGCCCTTGGTCTTGGGGCAGCGCTCATGCTCCCATGAATGGAAGGCCTCGCCCCGCGCCATGACGGCAACATCCTGCCAACCGGCATCGCGCAATGCCTCGACCTTTTCGGCAATCGCCGCCTCCTGCATCTGCCAGAAAAGGTCGGCGTCGGCGAAATAGCTGTGATCACCGAACAGGTCCGCCACGATCCTGCCATTATAATCGGCCGGATCGAACAGCGCGTTGTCCGTCGCAATGGCACAGCCGCCCAGCAGCCACGCCTTCACATGATGACCCATCGGCGGACGAACATCCTCATCGTCCAGCAGCGCCAGCCATTCGCGCTGCCGCGCCTTCGACGCCAAAGTCAGATGCCGCACGGTCACGGCATCGATCGTATCGCTGCGATAGAGATTGCGAATGCGGGGCAGCAGATTGCCCAGCGCCAGCGTCCGCTTCACCTGCAAGGCGGTCAGCCCGAATGTCAGCGAAATATCCTCTGGCGACCGGCCTTCCTTCACCAGCCGGGTGAACGTCTCCCATCGCGTCACCTCGTCAGGATCGAGCCGGGCGATATTCTCGATGAGCGAGGCTTCCAGCGCCGCCGCGTCATCCCCCGCCTCCATGATCGCGCAGGGCAGCGGCTCAACGGTCCCTTCCTCCTGCGCCACGATCATCGCGGCATGGTAACGCCGCTTGCCCGCCACGATCTCATAGGTGGTAGGCGACCCTCCCTCGACAGGCTCGGGACAGGATTTTGCTCGCACGATCAGCGGCACCAGCACGCCCCGCGCCCGAACGGACGGCAGGATATTAGTCAGGTCCGGCGCTTTCCTCATCCCCCGCATATTGGCAGGCGAGATCGAGAGGCAGGCAATGTCGATATGCTTGAGTTCCATCTTCCTTACTCCTCTTGCACACACCGGACCCCGGAAAAGCGGGGTGGGCGGCAAGAGCGCACCGGCAGGCCCGGACAAGCGGCGGACTGCATCCGAAGGGCCGGAACAAAGTGGAGGAGCCGCGCCACAGGCCGGCTTGCCGCCCGGCGCGACGGGGCTAGAGGGCAGCGACGCCCTCACCGCTTGGCCGGACCGGCCGACGCCATCGCGCCCAGCGATGTCCACTGGCGATCCGCCAGGATCGCGCGTCAGCGATCGTCACCCGGCAGGGCCGAGACAAGCATAGCGCAGGCTCGGTTGCGCGCAGCGGCATAGAGCGCAGTCCGAAGGGGACGCCTGAATGAGCTTTGTTTCTGAGCTCCAATCTGCAAAACGACGGAACGAAACCGTTTACAGTTATTTCACTCATTGCACTTATTGCGTTTATGAAGTGAAATCCATATATGCTTATCATCCACCCCAAGCCCATTGGAGACTGACATGAGCGAGCAAGCGCTTTCCGAGCGGCCGCCTACGGAAAACGAGGTCCGCGCGGCCTCCGAAGCCGCACGTCTTCTGGCCAAGGCCCTGACCCCGGCTGGTTTGCCGATCAGCGTCGAGAAAAATGGCGATCAATTCCAGCTCGAGCTACCGGCTCCGCTGGGGCAACTCATGCTCGACGTCCTGACGCATGTCGGACGCGGCGAAATGATCACCCTTGTTCCCTATGGCGCGGAGCTGACCACCAAGGAGGCCGCCGATCTTCTCAACGTATCGCGCCCCTTCCTGGTGAAGCTGCTCGACGAAGGGGTGATCGGCCATCACAAGGTCGGCTCTCATCGCAGGATACGCGCCAGCGAACTTTTGGCCTACAAAGCCAAGAGGGATGAGGAACGCCGCGCCGCGCTGACGGAGCTGCAGCGCCTTGGCCAGGAGTTTGACGCCGATTGAGTGATATAGCGGACCGCTTTGTCGTCATACTCGACGCCAATGTCCTCTACCCTTGGTACGGCTGGGTCTCCCGCAACTGCCCAAGAATAGCGGGCCGGACCGCCTTGGCTTTGCCAAGGCAGGATTCCGCCGACTGCTGACGGATGGCACCGATCCAGCCGAATTGCGCGTCGGCGCTGTCTTCGAACCCGATCGCGCCACAGCCACCCTTGCGGCGGTGAACGAGGCCGCATCCACGATCGCAACGATGCCGGCGAACTTCACACGATTCCCGAACAGCGATCAGCGGGTGTTTGAAATCGTCCGGCAGCGTCGAACGAAAGCAACCGGGATCGAACTTGATCTTCAGCGCCTCCAGGCTTGGGGGAAGTTGGTCGTTCCTGGCCATCTCTGGCGCGCCTTGTGCCGCTTCGGCGCCTGGATCGAGCCGATGCTCGTCGCCGAATGGAACCGCCTCATGCGGACCTACGCCGATCGGATGAGCCTTCCCGTTCCGCTGGGAATGGCCGAAGCCGCTCTGGAATGGCGCGAGCCCGTTCGCAGCACATCGATCGCTCGCCTTGCCGCAGAGCGAATTTCTCGAAGCGATCGCCAGCTCGAATGTATCTGGACTGGCCAAGAGCTACCGCTGACGCGGCTGGACATCGACCATTGCCTGCCTTGGGCGGCATGGCCATGCAGCGATCTTTGGAACCTCGGCCCATGCGACCGGAAGGTGAACCAGCGTCAGAAGCGAGATCGAGTGCCATCCGCAGCGATCTTTGCGGACAGTCGAGATCGGATCATCGGATGGTGGGAGCTGGCCTATCTCGCCAACGATGCCCTGAGCGCAAGGTTTGAGCGGGAAGTTGCCGCAGCATTGCCGGTCGATGGGCGCGGCGACCTTGCGGATATTTATTCAGCGCTTGATTGGCGCCGACTACGCCTCCTGCAGGATCAACGGGTACCGGAGTGGACAGCGGTCTGATACGCGACGGGTCAGCATATGCTTTCACACGGCACGCCGTCTCCATCTCCATCAAGCCGGCCAACGCCGCATTCGTTCAGATAGTGATATGCTTCGGCGCAGCTATCCATCTGCCCGCACTTCCACTTGCCGCCACAGCTGGGGCCAGATCGCCGCGACGACACCGTCTCCAGCGGGTCTGAAGACGCCGGCGACAACAACCGCGCGGGTCTGGCAGCGGACACCGGCTCTGGCTCCGGCTCGCTCTCTGACAAGAAGCGCTGCGCGACCCAACAGTCTTCGCCGATACGGTCCAACATGACCCACGAACCGCGTGCTTCGCCTGCCGACACCATGTCCCCACGCGTTAGCTTCTCGACCGGTCTGGCGTCCTTCTGAGGTTTTGAGCGGCAATTTAGAGTGGCGGTGGCGACATACATCGTGGCGGCCTCTGAGACTGCTCCGGCGATGGCCTCCGACGATTCTTCCGACGGAGTGCTGTCGCTGTTATGGGTCGCACCACCGCCACATTTGGCGATGGCAAATATCAGCAGAATGCATATGGCCATCAGGCCGCACCCGCCATTGTCCGATTTCCGCGCCATCATCCTCCCCCCAAGCCCGATAGTATCGCGGGGGGAGCGTGTGTCACGCCCGGATTTGTGCCTGATCGCCGATAATGTGTGCGATTTCGCCTCTTAAAGGTCAGGGTCAGAATGGATCAGTGCAGTCGACAGTCACCGGGTTGAGCTCCTTCCGCACAAATTCAACCCGCGCCGGCAGTTTCATGGCTGCCCCAGGTAAGTAGCGCCCATTTGAGCCGTCCAGCGCCTCAATTCCGTTTCTCGGAAGCGGTCGTTCGTTCAGATTAGTTGCTGCCCATCGGGGGGAGAAAGCTGCCGGTCGGCCGTCGACCAGTTTTTGCCGTTCCCGGCGCTTAGCGGACTTACCGATTGCGGACATGCTTTCACGCTGGCACGACAGAACATTCGGTTGGGATGAAAATCTTGGGATGATGAGCAAGCGCGCTATCGTAGCAATTAGTTTGACATTTCCGCTGGCTGCCTGTGATGCTTGGCCAACGGTCATCGACAATCGCAGCGGTCAGAATATCAAGCTACAATATCATGATAGTAGTTATGAAGAATGGTCGGCCCCTCTATCTATACGATCGGGGAGGGCGCAACGCTTATCTTTAGAGCATTGGGTGCAGGATATGGTGGGCCTTAGGATAGAAGAGGGGCGCTCAGTCTACAACTTCTCACATTCCTCCCTCGCACCTATCAGGAAAGCCTGTGCAAGCAATTTAGTTGCCCGTCGTTTGAAAATAACGCCTGATTGCTACATCACTTATCTGGGTAAAGGGCAGCTACGCGGTTCATTCATCGAGCCAGAAAATCTGTCAATCGAGGACGCCGCGATCGTCCGCTAGCCGCCTCCTGCGACCAGAATTCGGATAGTCCGCAATCCACCCCTGATAGACGCTCATCGCGCCGATCGGCGCCAGGCACACCCGATAGTGGTCGGTCCGCTTCTGGGCGGGAAAGCTGCCCGGCAGGAAGCGACCAAAAATTGCCTTTTACGTTTCTGTATTGGGCGTCCAAAAGCGGACATCGTGCCGAGCATTGTCTCGCAACCGGCGGAACGATGAGTAGAGCTATGAATGAAAGCGTAATTATCCGCGCAAGCATTCGACTTTTATCGACGATAGAAGGAGGACGAAGGCATGCGATCAGCGGAAGTTACCGTCCGAACCATAATTTCTTTGAGTCGTTGGACCTCGAAATGGCGATGGGATCGATTGATGTGCCAAATGGGAAGGAATTAAGACCGGGCGAGAGTGCTGAGTTTCTAATCGAGTTGTTTATTGGACCTCAGCATCAAGCGGAAATTTATCCCGGCCGAAAGTGGCGCATTCAAGAGGGCGCGACATTGGTAGGATGGGGAACCGTCGAAGAAGTCCTGTCATAAGGAAGTTGAAGGGGGGACGATGGCAAAAATTCCCCCTCAACGCTCGAAAGCCGCCGTTCCGCTTCCCACCCCTGATAGACGCTCAACGCGCCGATCGGCGCCAGGCACACCCGATAGCGGTCGGTCCGCTCCTGGGCGGGAAAGCTGTCCGGTGTGAAGCGACCATTGTTCGCCGTTGTAGCCGCGATCAACCTTTCTCGATTGCGGACATTCTGGGGCGATGGCACCATGACCTAATGCAGCGTTACCCGTCTCGCCCATCAGTCCCATCTGCAATCCATGAACGAGTGTTCTTCGTGCTGTGGGTTGTCATGTCCGCTTTAGCGATCCTCGCAGACGGAATTGAGATAAATGACCATCCTGACCGCGCGCATGAGATATTTTCGCACATGGGCATCGCTTTGTTATGGTGCGTTCCATTTGGCGTAGTGGGATTTATTCTGCGTTGGCGGCGCTTAAAGAAACATGCAGAGCGGCAAGCATTCCTCTCTTCCGTAGCGAATTTGGAATAGCGTCAGCTAACCGCATGAATCAGCGCGAACCTGACCGCCTCACCCCCCGTCACCGCCATTCTGGCTTCGGACCTGGCGAGGGCAAAAAGCGGACGGACGGGACTAGCGCGACTTGCTGCGCCATTCATCCGATCGAAGCGCCGGGTTGGGTGGATAGAGGACATAGGCAAGCTGCCTTGCAAAGTCAGCAACGCGCCCTTGTCGGTCGTTTGAGGGCCGATTGGGCACGCTTGGCAGCGGAATGTCCGGTTTCCCTCGCTGAGCATGGCGCGGGCCCTATCGGAAGGGAGTGCCTCGGCCCTGCGGTGGCGACGTCAGCCGTGCCCGCTACCGCACGGCTGAGGAGTTATTCGCCGGGCTCGAGGCGATGGACCACCCACGCAGGGTCGCGCGGATCGGTGATGCAGGCCGCAAGCTGCCGACAAATCCCCATTGCGCGCTCCCCCTGCGCCAGCAACAGCACGCCTCAGTCAGAGGTAAGCCGCCCACCGTCGAACGCGGCTGTAAACTTCTTGCCGCTAACAGCTGGGAATCCGAAAGGTCTTGCGATATCGCCGGTGCGTGCGGCACAGCGGCAATTCTGAGCCGGCGTTCTTTAGCTTCTCAAGAAATACTTTCTCTCCTGCGCCGTCCTAAATCAGCAACGAGATACCAAGATGCCGATCATTCCAGTCGCTTTGATTGAAGAATACGAGCGATACGCTGAACGCGCATCTGCAGTAGAACAGGCGTTTCGGCCTCGCGCTCGCGCGGCCATTATGCGCGAGTACCCAGACGCGGTACTAATAATCTCGCCAACTGACTGTGAGTTCATGGGGTATTCGGAAAGCCGTAAGACCTTCATCAAGGGAGATGTCTTACGGTTTCCTCGATGGCATCCAACACAGCCCGAAGTGAAACTCCGATCTGCTTTGCTGGATGGCAAACTGCTCCGACAGCGCATCGAAACGCACAAGGCTAATCCAGATGGCAGCTACTGGAATAGCTATCACGTCAATGGGTTCGCTTTTGAACGGATTGGTGCTGAGCGCCTAGTCGAAGGTAGCATGTACGTGAACCACGTGCGCATCGCCTACTCCGGGCATGGGACCAAATTGGAGGCTGGGGGCTTCAGGAGTAGATTTCTTGACGTTATGAATGACCAACTCGACCTTGAAGGGCTTGATGACACTTTCGTTAAGTTCCATGCATTTTATCTCGTCATGAACCAGACCGGGACCGCCAGCTTTACCCAGCGCGTCCAAATGCCCGGACACGACTTCAACCACTCCATCTACCTAAATGAGGTTGCGAAGACTTTTGTCGATGAGTGCGAGCCGCTTCTCGCGTTAATCGAAAAGATCGAGGGCCGGTTCCACGTGAACTCAGAAGAGCTTTGTGATCGCTACTTCGACACTGAAAAGGATTGGGAAGAACTCGGCTTCGTCTAGTCCCAAGGGGCGAAACCTGCCCACTGCGTCAGGTGAATGAGCCTGACTAATACCAGCCTGCATTGATCAGAACTGACGGGCCCATTTGCGGTGGCCGATGGTCATGATGCGCCATGCCTGATCGACCAACCTGTTCCAGGCCTCGCAGCAGTGGTCAACGATGTTGTCGTGGGACGTGAACACCCGATTGGAGAGCCAATTATCGGTAAGCGCGCATTTCGTAGCACGCTGCTTCGGGAGGCAGTGCGGCGATCATAGTTGACGCTGGACGAAACAGGCCACCGCGGCGACAGAGGTGGCTTGGAAAATCTTCACACTGAGATAAGTGGATTTTCTGCCTGAGAGCAGCCAGCGCTACCGGCAGCTATCTTGCCTTTGCCTCTCCGAACGCGACATTCGCCTACCGGCCAAAACTGGAAATTCAGAAACGAAGAAATCGGTTCTGAATGCTTACAAAATCCTGCACCGAATTAAGCAGCATGCATATTACCAAACCGAGCCTCCCAGCCATCAGCCCGTAACTTCTTACCGTTGCCCCTTCAAGGCCCGCAACAGGGTCGCGAGGCTGGTCAGCACCGCTGCCACTCCAAGAAGAAACGATCCGTCGATAATCATCATTGCCGACTCCTTTTCCGCTCTATATGTTCACTATTTGTTTCCATGTAGGAAAGAGGGATTCTGCGATGTGCGTTCTGATCACCCCGATTTCGGATAGTGTTCGCCTGCGGGTTACCGGCGACGTGGAAACGATGCTGGCAGTGCCTTATGAAAATGACGATCGATTTCTGATTGGCCTGAGCGACGGCACATTGCTGATGGGTTGCTACGACAAGGACATGCGCTGCCGTTGGGAAGTCGCTCGCGATGGCGCAGGCTTCGTTCATTTTGAGGGCAATTCTGCCCGTGTCGAATGGCGCATCGAATGGCTGACTATCGCGGCATTCGACGCTCGCGTAGTGGAGCCAGCCAATCCGCCGGCATTGCCGCTATTTCCGGACCTTGATCGCTGGGCGGCATGAGGCCGGCGAGCGCTCCGCGCCAGAATGCGAGGTCAGGAACAGCCGCCGTCAATCGCATGCCGGCGATCCAACTACGGATTACCGATGCCGCTCGCAGGCCGTAACGGGTATGAACGCAGGTTCGCCATATCCTCCGTAAACGTCACTGAGCAGCCAGGTGCGCTCGGCGCCTGCATCCCCTTGACTGATGCTCTTCCACCAGAAGCGCAAGGCGGCATCCCAGCGATACCCCCTCGCTTTCAGACGATCCTTGGCATCGAACGGCGCATCGACGGCATTAACGCGCCAGGTTGGCTGATCCGAACAGGCGATCAGTTTTGCAAGGATTGTCTCGCCGTCCGGCAATCCGTGTGAAAGCAGATAGAGAAGAGCAAGGATGTCGTTTTCGGCCCGGTGCCCCTCGTAGAACCACCCACATTGCGAAACGAGATGCGCAAGCGCGCGCCCTTCGAAACCCAGCTCGAGCCAGTCGAGCTCGGCCATGGAACAAGCCCATGGCTTGCCGGCAATGGCTGGCAGACGACGATCGACAAACGGCCGGTCGAATGCGGCATTATGGGCAACGATGATGTCAGCGGAGGCGAGTATGTCCACGGCCGCAGCATCGTCGATTGCTTGGCCTGCAACGTCTTCCTCCGTCAGGCCGGTGAGCATCGTGATCCTGGGGTCCAGCGGCATGGCCGGATCCTCACGCCAGACGCGGGGCACACCGACCTGAATGATGCGCCCTTGTGCGTCGAACCGGAAGCGCTGGACAGCCAGCTCGATGATGCGATCCGCATCGTGGTTCAGCCCGGTCGTCTCAACGTCGATCGCGACGCCAATCCGGCTCGGGACGAGTGGGGCCGCCTCGTGAAAGGCAGTGACCGGCAAAAGGCGTCGCTGGATGCGGAAGTCAGGATGTGCGCTCAACAATTCGGCCGCATGCGCATGGCGATCATGGACGGCGCTCATGCTGCCTCGACGACCCTGAAGACGGCACCGCTTCCCGCGTCGCGCACGAGATCGACCCGCTTTCCATCCCAGTGATAATCCAGATGCCGCCCCTGAACAGGACCGGACGCGCAATCCGGGTAGAAGAGAGCGACGCATTCCCCACCAGTCTGCCGAACGCTTGGATAGGCAATGCCGTTCGACCCGCCGGTCCGCAGGCGCGCCGCAAGTTGCTGCGCCGCTCGATAACTATCCGCGTCAAGGCAGGCTCGGAATTCATTTCTGTCGTCACGAAGGTCATGAAGCTCGGCATCGACCTTCATCACTATCTCGCGGAACTGAGACGTCCAGCCCGGAGGCTCACTGGTTCTCGCCATGAAGGCCGCATGGTGGTGGATCGTCTCGAAAAGCGCCGTTTCATAATTGCGTGCCACGTATAGGACGCCAAATTCTCCGCCCGAGAAACGGCTCGGCCGATCGATGCTGACGTGCGTGAACGATGCCATCAGATATGAGGAGCCGACGCCTCCAACCCGGCGCCCCGACGGCACTAGATCGATGTTGCCGACGGATGCCATGATGCGCGGGTTCGTCTTCTGCTCCGCCGAAAGCAGAAGGGGCCAGTCGGCGGGGTCCGCAATATCCTCGAACAGGTCGATGGGAGGATAGATGCTGCGGATGATCCTGACCGCCCCCTCCCATTCGACCTTGCTGACCGGCGGTTCGTCTGGCGTCGTCACCAGCCACCACGCTCCGCGTCGAGATAGCGCCGGACCCGCATGATGTCGGTCAGTTCTCCCCCGATCATCACCTGCAAGGCGCTGGCGCCGCCAAAAGCGGCATTGGGGGCCTTGATCCAGTCATATCCGCGCTGCGGCTCCTGAAAAATGATCCGCAAAGCCTTGTGGATGCCCATCAGGTTGGAAAGCCGGGCCAGCCCGTCGCGCGAGATACGTCCCGGCCCCTCTGCCTTCCACCTGCGGTAAGTCCGCACCGGCATGTCGGTCAGCACAGCAGCCTGCTCATCCGTGACCCCCCATCGCGCAAAAAGGTTGAGCGCCGCACGGAACAGCGCACCACCTTCTTCCTGCGAAATCGGCTCTGGCCGGAAAGGGGCCGGAACAGTGTCAATCGGCTGCAACATCGCCATACCTACCTCCATCTGGCATGACGTAATTCATATAATGCCATTTGGCAATATTCAGGCAGTCAGGAGTCAATAAGTGTCAGGTGCCAAACATGGGGTGGATCACCTCCGCGCCATCCCGCAACCGACAGAGATAATTCGACCACCACTGCGCCATGCGAACCCGCTCGTCCCAATGCGCCCCGCGATGATAAGCAGCCCGGACGCTGTCACGCTCGCGATGCGCCAACGACCGTTCGATTGCATCGGGATGCCAGAGCCCACTTTCATTCAGAAGCGTACTCGCAGTGGATCGGAATCCATGCGAGGTCATCTCGCTGCTCGTGAAGCCCATGCGTCGGATGGCGATGTTCAGCGTATTTTCGCAGATGGGCTTGAGCCAACTACTGTTGGCAGGAAACAGATAGTCACCCCGGTTTCCCAGAGCCCGGAGATCCTGCAGCAAATTGAGCGATTGCTTCGACAAGGGAAAGACATGAGGCTTGCGCATCTTCGTGCGCTCGGCAGGCACGCGCCAAATCGCCGCCTCGAAATCAATCTCGTCCCACTTTGCCTTCCGCAGTTCGCCTGGACGGAGATAGACATGCGGGGCCAACTGCAGAGCAAAGCGCGTTTCAATCCTGCCGCCATAGCCATCGATCGCACGCAGCAGTTCGCCAACCTTCTCCGGCTTCAGGATGGCGGCATGATGCTTTACTTTCGGGCTGACCAGCGCACCGCGCAGAATGTCGGCCGGGTTGTGCTGCGCCCGTAAGGTTGCCACCGCATAACGGAATACGCGGCCGGAGAATGCACGGGCGCGGGTGGCAGATTCATAATGCTCTTTTTGCTCGAACCGCTTGAGCGCCCTGAGCAACTCATGGGCCGTGATGTCCTTGATGGGCCGATTGCCGATCTTGGGGTCCAGCACGTCGCGAAACCACCGCATCTTCTTGAGCGTGGCGGGAGCCTTGCCCTCGATCTCCATCTTCGCGATGAATTCGTCCGCCACGACCCGGAAGGTCGTGCGGGCCGCAGCCTCGGCCTTCAGCCTCTCCTGCTTCCTGTGGGCAACAGGGTCGACGCCCTGCTCAAGATATTCCCGGGCTTCGTCGCGCTTCTCGCGCGCCTCTCTCAGGCTCATGTCGGGATAGCGCCCCAGCGCCATCTTCTTCTCGATGCCGTGAAAGCGGAACTTCACCCGCCATAGCAGCGAGCCATTGGGGTTGACCAGGAGATAGAGCCCGGCGCCGTCGGCGACCTTATAGGCTTTTTCTCTGGGCTTCAGGGTCTTGATCTGAACTGCAGTCAGCATCTGGGGGCCTCGACTCAAGCATGTCATTTAGGCCCCCGGATTTGGGGCCCCCAAATCACCTGGATACAGGTGGACGCGTGGGGGCTTCACCGGAAAGCCGATGCTCAAGCATAGCAAATTTTTGGCTGATTTTCGAGGGTTTAGGCCCCTTTCGAGGGGCGTTCCTGGTGCCGCTTACGTGACTCGAACACGTGACCCTCGCATTACGAATGCGATGCTCTACCAACTGAGCTAAAGCGGCACTGGCGCGGGCAGATAACAGCGGTCGGGCAATTGGACAAGCGCCCAAATGCACTTTCTTGCCGCCGTCCGCGCCCTTACCGCACAATCGGCTGACGACGCCCGCCATCCGTCGGCTTTTGCGCGCGAATTTACGGCATGTTTACCATCCCCATGGCACTGTCGCGCCCAAAGTCGCTTATTCTCTGTTCCAAGGACCGACCGGATGGACATTCTGCGGGGGCATGACGTCGCCAACGATCAGGACGATTTCGAATATCCAAGCGACGCCGCGATCGATCGGCCGCTCAGCGTGGGCTATGAGGAACGGCGCATGCAGGTGCGCGCCTATAATTATTGGGCGTCGCTGCTGGGCGACCGCGCCCTGCCCTCGATCGAGGATCTCTCGCCCGATCAACTGGACGATTTCGGCCCCTATAGCGTGCTGCTCGACTTCTCTGCGGGGATCGAGAATCCCGCCGTCGTCTATCTCGGCACGGCACTGCGCGAGGAATGCGAGATAGAGGGACCGATCGGCCATATCGCCGATGTGCCCGCACGGTCGCTGCTGTCGCGCCTGACCGATCATTATCTGCAGATCATCGCCAATGCCGCCCCGATCGGATTCGAGGCTGAGTTCATCAACCAGCGCGGGCGCGAGATTCTCTATCGCGGCATACTGATGCCCTTTTCCGCACAGGCCGATTCGATCGATTTCGTCTTTGGCGTGATCAACTGGAAGGAAATGGCCAGCCACGCCCTGTCGGTCGCGATCGAGCGCGAGGTCGACACCAATTTGCTGCACAATCCCCCGGCGCGCAGCGATGCGCCGATCTGGGCCGATGGTCCGGGCGCGGACGAGGATGATGTGCTGGACCTGGCCGGCATGGAAATGCCGACCGAGGATGCGCCACTGGCCGACTGGCTGGCGCTCGCCCGCGAGGGCGCGGAAAAGGCCCGCACCAGCGAGGCGCGCAGCCATGCCGCCCTCTATCGCGCGATCGGCCTCGCTTATGATTTCGCGCTGGTGACCCGCCGATCGGCCGAGGAATATGCCGAACTGCTGGAAGATTACGGCATCAAGGCGCAGGCGCGCAGCCCGATGACCGCCGTCATCAAGCTGGTCTTCGGCGCCACCTATGACAAGACGCGCATCACCGAATATGCCACCGCGCTGGACCATGCCGCTACCGCCGTCCTGCCCGTCGGCAGCTTCGCCGCCTATCTGGCCGGCTATGATGGCGGGCTGAAAGCCCTCGTCCGCGACGAGCGCGCCGCCCGCCGGGCGGACATGCCCGCCCGCCCCGACAAGCGCCAGACCGCCCGCGACACGATGAAATGCGCAACCGCGCTCGATCCGCTGGCCGTCGCCACCGACAATGACGGCCTGGCCGTCGTCGTCGCCCGGCGCGAGGCGGACGGCACGCTGGCGATCGTCGCCACGCTGCCGGAAGGATCGGACCTGGGCCAGCGCGTGATCCTGGCCGCCGCCGACTGAGAGCTTGTATCGGCGCAGACACCCGGCCATGCCGCAAACACGCCATCTTGGCGTGACATCCCTGCTTTCCAAGTGCATAGGGGCATTCCCGCCTCCGGACATGTCCCGGTCCGGGCTAGTCAGTCGCCAGTAACGGGCGGCCCGACCATGTTGCGCTGCATCATAATATTTCACGCGCGCGAAATTTTATTTCGACCAATACTTGAGACGATCCGGTGAGAGAGGCATATAGAGGCCCCTAGGACAAGGAGTCGTCTGGCGGTGTTCCGACGCCTCCTCCGTTTCGGCAACGGCGGGACATTTCCCCGCGGCTAAGAGGTAGGCGAATGACGGCGCTGGCTGATCCCAATATCAAGGAAGTCGATTCAACTGTTCGCGCGGCGCTGGAAGGCGTCCTGGCAAAGGGCGCCCTGCCCGGCGAGAGCGAGGGATTTGATCAGGCGGCCATTGCCGCCGCTGCGGCCTTCCTCGGTCGCACCGCGAATGCGCGCAAGGCCGGCCAGCCCGGCATCGCGATCGAGACCCTGGGCGAAGGCGCCACCGGCCGCTTCATGCGGATCGCGCTGATCAACGACGACATGCCCTTCCTGGTCGATTCGATCGCCACCACTCTGGCGGCGGCCGATATCAGCATCCACCGGCTGCTCCACCCCGTCCTGTCGATCGCGCGTGGCGCCGACGGCTCTCTGTCCGCGATCCTGGACGATGATGCGCCAGGTGCCCGCCGCGAATCGATGATCTATATCGAGGCCGACCGTGCCGACGCTAAGGCGCGCCGCGCGCTGGAAAAGGCGCTGGAAGACACGCTGGCGGACGTCCGCGTCGCCGTGCGCGACTGGCCGCGCATGCAGGAAGCGATGGCCAGCGACGCCAATGCCGTGACCGATGATGAGGGCGCCGCGCTACTGCGCTGGTTCCTCGCGGGCCATTTCACCCAGATCGGCCATGAACTGTGCAGCCGCGTCGGCACTTCGGAAGAGCGGCTCGGCATCTGCGCACTGCGCGACAAGTCGCTGATCGCTCCCGCCTCGCGCGAAGCCGCCTTCAGCTGGTTCGAGGAAGGCAAGCGCAGCCCGCTCATCATCAAGTCCAACATTCTCTCGCGCGTCCATCGCGGCGTGCTGCTGGACCTCATCATCCTGCCGGTGCGCGAGGGCAAGGCCATCACCGGCCTGTCGATCCATGCGGGCATGTGGACCAGCGCGGCGCTTGCCGCCTCGCCGGAGAAGGTGCCGCTGCTGCGTTCAGCCCTGTCGGCGCTGATGGACAAATATGGCTTCGATCCCGCCGGCCATGCCGGCAAGACGCTGGCCCATGCGCTCACCACCCTGCCGCATGACATTCTGATCGGTTTCGAGCGCGACACGCTGGAGCATCTGGCGCTCACCTTCATGTCGCTGACCGACCGGCCGCGTCCCAAGCTGGTGCTGGCCACCAGCGCGCTCGCCCGTCACCTCTATGCCTTTGTCTGGCTGCCGCGCGACGAACTGTCGACCGCACGCCGCGTCGCGGTCCAGGACATGCTGGCCAAGGCGGCGAATGGCCCGGTATTGAGCTGGTCAATCGCGCTGGAAGAAGGCGGCCTGGCGCTGCTGCGCATCACCCTTGACCTGCGCGACGGCGGTGTCGTGCCCGACGACGCTGCGCTCGATCGCCAGATCAAGCAGATGGTGCGCGGCTGGCTGCCCGCCGTCGAGGAGGCTCTGGCCGAGACCGAGGAAGGCGGCCGCGCCGCCGCGCTGGCCCAGCGCTTCGCCGGCGGCTTTCCCATGGCCTATCGCAACGGCGCCGGTCCGGCCGAGGCCGCGGTCGACATCCGCCTGATCCACGGCCTGTCGGGTCCGGGCGACAAGTCGATCCGCATCTATCGCAACCCCGAAGACAGCGCCGAACGGCTGCGTCTCAAACTCTACAGCCATGACGCCATCGCCCTGTCCGAAGTCGTCCCCGCCTTCGAGAATTTCGGCTTCCGCGTGATCGACGAGATGACGACGCCGATCGACGGCGGCGCGCTTGGCCATGTCCAGCGCTTCGTGCTCGAACTGCCGGCCGGCGGCAACGCCCAGGCCGTGATCGACCGCGCCGACGTGGTGACCGAAGCGATCGCCCAGGTGATCGAAGGCGTCGCCGAAAATGACAGGTTCAACGAACTGATCGTCACCGCCGGCTTCGCCCCGCGCGCGGTCGTGCTGTTCCGCGCCCTGTTCCGCTATCTGCGCCAGACCGGCACCGCCTTTGGCATGGCCACCTTCGCCGAGACGCTGCGCCGCGAACAGAGTGTCGCCCGCAACCTCATCGCCCTGTTCGAAGCGCTGCATGATCCCGCCGCGCAGGATGGCAGCGACAAGGCGAGCGCCATTCAGGCAGAGATCGACGCCGGCCTGGAGCAGGTAACGTCGATCGACGAGGATCGCGTGCTGCGCCTGATCCGCGCCGTCATCACCGCTACGCTGCGCACCAACTTCTATGCGCCGGCCGCGACCGAGGCGCTGGCGTTCAAGATCGACAGCGCCCTCGTCCCCGGCCTGCCTGCGCCGCTGCCCTGGCGCGAAATCTGGGTCTACAGCCCGCGCGTCGAAGGCATCCACCTGCGCGCCGGCCCGGTCGCCCGCGGCGGCCTGCGCTGGTCCGACCGCCGCGACGATTTCCGTACCGAGATCCTGGGTCTGATGAAGGCGCAACGTGTCAAGAACGCTGTCATCGTCCCGACCGGCGCGAAGGGCGGCTTCTATCCCAAGCAGCTGCCCAATCCGCAGGTCGATCGCGACGCCTGGTTCGCCGAAGGCACCGAAAGCTATCGCATCTTCATCCGCACCCTGCTGTCGATCACCGACAATATCGTGAAAAACAAGGTCAAGCACCCCGCCCAGGTGGTGGTGCGCGACGGCGACGATCCCTATTTCGTGGTCGCCGCCGACAAGGGCACCGCGACCTTCAGCGACGTCGCCAATGCGATCGCGCTGGAGCGGGACTTCTGGCTGGGCGACGCCTTCGCCAGCGGCGGCTCCAACGGCTATGACCACAAGGCGATGGGCATCACCGCCAAGGGCGCCTGGATCAGCGTCCAGCGTCACTTCGCCGAAATGGGCGTTGATGTGCAGAGCGAGCCGGTCAAGGTCGTGGGCTGCGGCGACATGTCGGGCGACGTGTTCGGCAACGGCATGCTGCTCAGCAAGGCGATCAAGCTGGTCGCCGCCTTCGACCATCGCCACATCTTCCTCGACCCCAATCCCGATCCCGCCAGGAGCTGGGAAGAGCGCAATCGCATGTTTGCCCTGCCCCGTTCCAGCTGGGAGGATTATGACAAGTCGCTGATCTCCGAGGGCGGCGGCGTGTTCGCCCGGAGCCTCAAGAAGATTCCGCTCACCCGCCAAGTCCAGGAAATCCTGGGCGTGACCGAGAGCGAGATGGAGCCGACCGCGCTCATCTCCGCCATCCTCAAGAGCCCCAACGACCTGCTGTGGTTCGGCGGCATCGGCACCTATGTAAAGGCCGCCGCGCAGAGCCATGGCGATGTCGGCGACCCGGCCAATGACCGGCTGCGCGTCAATGCCGAACAACTGCGCGTCAAGGTGGTGGGCGAAGGCGCAAACCTTGGCACCACGCAGGCCGGCCGGATCGCCTTCTCGCTCCATGGCGGGCGGATCAACACCGACTTCATCGACAATAGTGCCGGCGTCGACTGCTCGGATAATGAGGTCAACATCAAGATCGCGCTGAACAAGGAAATGGCGGAAGGCCGCCTGCCCTTCGACCAGCGCAATGCCCTGCTGGAAAGCATGACCTATGCGGTCGGCGCGATCGTGCTGGAGGATAACCGGCTTCAGGCGCTCGGCCTGTCGATCGCCGAAAGCGGCGGCGCGGCCGACCTGGCCTCCTATGTCCGCCTGATCGAGACGTTCGAGGAAACCGGCCGTCTCGACCGCCAGGTCGAGGGGCTGGCCGCCAATGACCAGCTGCTGCGGCGTGGTCAGGATGGCCAGGGCCTCACCCGCCCCGAACTCGCCGTGCTGCTCTCTACTGCCAAGCTGGCGCTGCAGGACGCGATCGAACATGGCGACCTCGCCACCGATCCCAGCATGGGCGCCGAACTCGCCGCCGCCTTCCCTGCCGCCATGCAGGAAAAGGAAGCGGATGCGATCGCGGCCCATGCGCTCAAGAAAGAGATCATCGCCACCAAGGTTGCGAACCGCATCGTAAACCGCCTCGGCATCATCCACCCCTTCGAACTGGCCGAGGAGGAAGGCTGCTCGATCGCCGACCTCGCCAGCGCCTTCCTGATCGCCGAGCGGCTCTACGACATCCGCACCCTGTGGGCGGATATCGACGCGGCCGACATGTCGGAAGCCGCCCGCCTCGCCCTGTTCGGCGACATCGCGAGCGGCATGCGCGCGCAGATCGCCGACATATTGCGCAGCGTGCCCGCCGGCACCCTGCCCGACGCCGGCCATGCGATCCTGGCCAAGGGCGTCGAGGCGCTCGCTGGCCAAGTCGATGACCTGCTGACCAGCGAAGCGCTGCGCCGCGTCACGGCCGTCACGGACCGTCTGCTCTCGCTCGGTGCGCCCGAGACGCTGGCGGTGCGGACCGCCGGCCTGTTCAAGCTGGACGGGGCCGTCGGCATCGCCGCGCTCGCCGGTCGCCTGAAGATGGACGAGATCGCGCTGACCCGCGCCTTCACCCATCTGGGCGAGGCCGTCGGCATCGACTGGGTCCAGTCGGCCGCCGCCCGCATGGAACCGACCGATCCGTGGGAACGCCTGCTCATCTCCGGCGTCGCGCGCGACATGCAGCAGGTGCGGCTCGACTTCCTGGCCCAGGGCGGCCTGAAAACCGGGGGCAAGGACGTGTCCGACCATGTCGAGAAATGGCTGATCGAACGCGGCGCGCGCATTCAGCAGTTCCGCGCCCTGGTGCAGCGCGCCAAGGCAGCGGCGTCGCCCAATGTCGCGATGCTGGCGGAAATCGCCGGCCAGGCCCGCGGCCTGCTCGGTCGCTGAGACCAACGCCCCTTCCCCGCAAAGGGAAGGGGTTTCAGCCGCTCAGAAAAAAAGCGCCCGATCCAGTGATCGGGCGCTTTTTCATGGTCCTTCGATGCGATCAGCGCGGGTCGGCGGGCAACGGCTGCACCATCAGCGGCTTGGGCGCCGGTGCGGGGGCCGGGGCTGGCTCCGCAGCAACCGGGGCAGCAGCCTCCGGCGCAATCGGCGCATCGGTCCCCGGCTTGTCCTTGCCGGGCACCCGCAGCCCCGGACCATAGACCGGCGTCACGCCCGGCGTATAACGGCCATGCAGCGCCTCGATCTCCGCCTTGCGCTGGTTGAGATAGAGGTCGCGATAGCTGCCATAGGGATTGTCGTCGGAGCGGATCGACTGGATGCGCTCGTCGAACGCCGCGCGTTCGCCCAACTGGTCCAGCACCGCCATCGGGATGACGACGGTCGGCTGGGTGAAGGGCTTGCCCACCGCGAAGGGCAGGATCATCTTGTCGACCGTGTCGCCGATGATGTCGCGCAGCGTCGTCGGGCCGACCAGCGGCAGATACATATAGGGGCCAGGGCCAACGCCATAATAGCCCAGGGTGTTGGCCAGGCCATTGGGACGAAACGGCAGGTTGAACGGCTTGCGTTTGGCCACATCGAACAGGCCGACAAAGCCCAGCGTCGTGTTGATCGCG
The DNA here is from genome assembly GCF_014197035.1 of Sphingobium scionense. Taxonomy (GTDB): domain Bacteria; phylum Pseudomonadota; class Alphaproteobacteria; order Sphingomonadales; family Sphingomonadaceae; genus Sphingobium; species Sphingobium scionense. Next base: position 197,998 of record NZ_JACIEU010000001.1, read on the forward strand.
AACCGACCCGCCGTCTCGAACGCCTTGCCCGGCTTGAACTGCAGCATATAGGCCGCGAACACGACCGGCTCGCCCAGGTTCGAGAAGAAGTTGCGCAGCCCCTTGCGCACCGGGCGCGGCAGGCCCTTGTTATAGGCTTTGGCCACCGGCTCGATCAGCGCCTTGTCGACCGCCTGGACCGCCTCGAAAGACTGTTCGTTGATCTCGGCGAGGGGATCGCGCTTGCGCAGGCCGGTATCACCGGTCACGACGATCGCATTGGGATCGACCGGCGCCTCTTCCTTGGGCTGGTCCGCGATCGGGCTGAGCGTGGGCAGCACGACCGGCGGCGGATAGGGGCTGCCGGGCGCGGGCGCCTGACCGGGCTGGCCCTGATCGGTGGGGATCGGCTGGGGCGTTTCCGCCGGCGCGGGCGCCACGGCCGCAGCCGGCACCACAGGAACGCCGCTGTCCACGACCTCCCCCTGTCCCGCCATCAGCATCATTCCAGTGGCGGCAACGGAAAGCAGCATAATTCGTCCCTTGTCACGGCCCCGTCTGACGGACGGGTCCAACGGCCAGCTACGGCCTGGAGAAGGGCCGATCGGAAAACATCGCATCCCCGCGATATCGCTGTCCAAGCTGATTGCGCTAGGGGGGCATGCCCCCCCCGTCAAGTATGGTGGTCAAGCAGGGGGCGGCAAGCGGAGACGCCCGCGCGTCATTCCGGTTCCATGCCGCTTACATTTTGATACATTTTTCCTGTTGCGAGCGGTTTGCAATTGCGAGTCGTTCGCGTTATTCGGACCACCTCATTTCCCACAGGACTCGCCGTTTCCTCGATGCACGCTCCCGCCCGCGCCCAGCCCAAGAAAAAGAAGAGCGCCAAGGCATTCTGGTTGAAGCAGCTGCATACCTGGCATTGGGTGAGTTCGGCGATCAGCCTGATCGGTTTGCTGCTCTTCGCTTTCACCGGCATTACCCTCAACCATGCCGCCGATGTCGAGGGTTCGCCGCAGACCGTCGAGAAGAGCGCCGCCCTGCCCGCCCCGCTGCGCAAGCTGGTCGCAGCCGATGACGCGCCCGATGCCAAGAAACCTCTGCCCGCCCCGATCGCCCAATGGGTCGAAAAGGAAATCGGCCAGAGCGGCGCGGGCGAAGCCGAATGGTCGGCGGACGAAATCTATCTCGCTTTGCCGCGTCCCGGCGGCGATGGCTGGGTGTCGATCGACCGGCATGACGGCAAGGTCACCAGCGAAGCGACCAGCCGTGGCTGGGTCAGCTATCTCAATGACCTGCACAAGGGCCGCAATGCCGGCTCCGTGTGGAAATGGTTCATCGACATCTTCGCGGTCGCCTGCTTCCTGTTCGCCCTCACTGGCCTGCTGCTGCTGCAACTCCACGCCGCCAAGCGGCCGAGCACCTGGCCGCTGGTCGCGATCGGCCTGGCCCTGCCTGCCCTGCTTGCCATCATCTTCATCCATTAAGGGGGACGATCACCTCATGCAGACCCGTTACAAACTACTCCTGAGCGGCGGCGCTGCGCTCGGCGTCACCGGTGCGCTGGCCGCGCCGGCCACCGCGCAGACGATGACCGTCACGGTCAATATCCCGCGCCTGTCGGTCGCCGAATATCATCGCCCCTATGTCGCGATCTGGCTGGAGAAGGAGGGCGCCGCCCCCCGCACGCTCGCGGTCTGGTATGATGTCGACAAGGCCAAGGGCGAAGGCACCAAATGGCTGCGCGACATTCGCCAGTGGTGGCGCGTGTCGGGCCGCACGATGAGCTTCCCGGCCGATGGCGTGTCGGGCGCGACCCGCGCGCCGGGCGACCAGAAGATCAGCTTCACCGCCGGCAAGGGGCCGCTCGGCGCCCTGGGTCCGGGCAAATATACGCTGGTGGTGGAAGCCGCCCGTGAAGTCGGCGGCCGCGAACTGCTCCGCCTGCCCTTCACCTGGCCGGCCAAGCCCGGCGTCGCCGCCAAGGCACAGGGCAGCAGCGAACTCGGCGCCGTCAGCGTCAGCTTCGGCAAGTAACAGGGGAAGAAGACCATGAAAGCCAAATATCTGATCGCGGGCGCGCTTGCCGCCCTGATGCTCTCCGGCGCGGCGCAGGCGCACCGCCAGTGGATGCTGCCCTCCTCCACCACCCTGTCGGGCACCGACAGCTGGGTGACGGTCGACGCAGCGGTCTCCAACGACCTCTTCTATTTCGAACATTTCCCGATGCGCACCGACGGCATCGCCGTGACCGAGCCCGATGGCACCACCGGCAAGATCGAAAATGCCGCCACCGGCAAATATCGCTCGACCTTCGACGTGCATCTGACCAAGCCGGGCACCTATCGCATCGCCAATGTCTCGACCATGGTGATGGGCAGCTATACCCTCAACGGCAAGCAGGAACGCCTGCCGCGCGGCACCACCAAGGCCAATCTGGCCCAGGCGATCCCGGCCGGCGCCACCAATGTCCAGACCGCCGAGGCGAGCAACCGCAACGAGATCTTCGTGACGCTGGGCGCGCCGACCAGCACGATCTTCAAGCCGACCGGCGTCGGCATCGAACTGGTCCCGGTGACCCATCCCAATGACCTGGTGTCGGGCGAGACCGCGACCTTCCAGTTCCTGCTCGACGGCAAACCGGCATCCGGCCTCAAGGTCACCGTCATTCCCGGCGGCATCCGCTATCGCGATGCGCTGGGCCAGATGGACCTTACCACCGACAAGGATGGCAAGCTGGCCGTCAAATGGGGCGCCCCCGGCATGTATTGGCTGAACGCCAGCACCGGCGGCGGCCGTGAAGGTGGCCCCGGCGGTCCTGGTGGTCCGGGCGCGCAGGGCGGCAAGCCGGAGGGTGCACCGCCCGCACCGCCGGCCGGCCCGCCGCAAAACCGCGCCTCCTACATCAGCACGCTCGAAGTGCTGGCGCCCTGACCCGGCCCGCCGGCAATCCCGTCCGGATCGCGATAGCGCCCGACCTGTCGCCCGAGCAATTTGCCGGGCGCCAGCGTCAAGGCGCTATCGTCGCTTTGGGCGGACCGACCATGGGCACCACATGGTCGGCCCGCATCGTCGATCCGCCCGCCGACTGCCAGGCCCATATCGAGGCCGTGCTGGCCGCCGTCATCGGCGAGATGAGCAATTGGGAAGCCGGCTCCGACATCAGCCGCTTCAACCGCAGCCCGATCGGCCAATGGACCCGCCTGCCGCCCGCGATGATGGGCGTGCTGCGCGCGGGCCTATCCATGGCCCGACTGTCGAACGGCGCCTTCGACCCCGCGATCGGCGGCATCGTCGCCCGCTGGGGCTTCGGCCCGGCCCTCGCTGGCGGCAGCGCCACGGCCTCCGTCGCGCCCTGGACTTGCATCGAACTCAATGGCGACCGCGCCCGGCGCACCGCCGACGTTGCGCTCGATTTTTCCGGCATCGCCAAGGGCTATGCCGTCGATGCGGTCGCGGCCTGCCTGCGCAGCCTCGGCCTCACCAATTTCCTGGTGGAGATTGGCGGCGAGTTGCGCGGCGAGGGCGTGAAGCCCGATATCCAGCCCTGGTGGGTCGATGCCGAAGTGCCGCCGGGCCTCGACCTCCCGACGCTTCGGGTCGCGCTCTGCGGCCTTTCCATGGCCAGTTCGGGCGATTATCGCCGCTACCGGATGGAGGGCGAGCGCCGCCTGTCGCACAGCATCGATCCCGCGACCGGCGCGCCCATTGCGGAGGGCGTCGCCGCCGTCACCGTGCTCCATGCATCGGCCATGCTGGCCGACGCCTGGGCGACCGCGATCACCGTGCTGGGCGCCGATCGCGGCATGGCCCTCGCCACCCGCCACAACCTCGCCGCCCGACTGATCCTGCGCACCGAGACCGGCGGCCAAGAATATATGACCCCCACCCTCGCCGCCATGCTGGCCGACTGAGGCCGGACGAAGGCGAGCTGGCGCCCCAGAGGGCGGCGTTGGGTGGATTGCGGATCGTCTGCTTTCAGACAACCAATACAAGAAAGCAGACCTGAGCTTGGATGCTATCTGAGCAGTAAGCGGTTCACACCGTCACCGGAAACGAATCTAATTGCTCCTGTGACAGCGCCCGGCTGGGGATAAAATTCATGAGGGCATCGCTTTGACGAAGGATAATGGTGTCCTGCCCCTTCACGATTTTCACGAAATCTGACCATGAGAACTGAGAATGGCCACGGGATGAAGTAAACGAGACGCCACTTTCCGACCATTCTACAGTAGTATTGTCGTGCAAGGACTTCTGTTGATCGAAGATTCGTCTGACTTGGCAAGGAAGCCGCAGATAGGCCGAAAAAAATATCAATGAAAGGAACGCAATCCAGTATCCAAGACCAATTGCAGCGGCAATTGGAACGGAAACAATATCCCATTGCCAAGCAGCTGCCATCGCCATCGCGGCAAGTGTTGCACCCCCACCAACATAGGCTCGGATCACCCGTTTTGACTGGAGTGTCACTCGGAAATTGAGCCTATAGGCTCCGAGCAAGTCTTCTGGTGTGGCTTGAAATGAGACCGTTTGCATTGCCAATTAAATGCCGACGTTCGAAAGGCCATGCAAGGTCCGCTTTTTGGCAAATCAATTGCCGGGGTAATGGGCAACAAGCGGTCGTTCTAGGCCATCCTCCTCTGTAAGGGGAGGTGGCTGGCCGTAGGCCAGACGGAGGGGTGTCGCCCTCTCGATAGGGCGACACCCCTCCACCACTTCGTGGTCCCCCTCCCCTTGCAGGGGAGGATTTTACCGCCGCACTTGGTCGTCAGTCGTCAAGGTCCGCCTCAACTTGCTTCCGGACCTCCCAGACTTCGCCAATCCGCCCTTAATAAACGTCGCGCTTGTAGCGGCCGGCCTCGGCCAGATCGTTGAGCGCCGCCTCGCCCAGGATCGCGATCAACGCCTCATGGACGCTCTGCGCCATCCCTTCCAGGCTGCCGCAGACCAGGATGGTCGCGCCCTGGCCGATCCGTTCGCGCAATTCCGCGCCGGCGTCCGCCAGCAGATGCTGGACATAGCGGCCGCAATCCGCATCGCGCGAGAAGCTGCGGTCCAGCCGTGCCAGCGTGCCGTCCGCCAGCCAGGCCGACAGTTCCGCATCGAAATAGCGCTCATACGCCCGGCTGCGCTCGCCGAACAGCAGCCAGTGGCCGCCAATCCCGTCATGGGCGGCCGCGCGGAGGTGGGCGCGCAGCCCGGCAATGCCGGTGCCATTGCCGATCAGGATCATCGCACCGCGCGCCGCCGGATCGGTGCGGAAGCCCGGATTGGGCCGCACCCGCATCATCGTCGTCTTGCCCGGCACCATATGCGCGGTCAGCCAGCCCGAGCCGATGCCCAGCCGCCCGTCCCCATCGCGCACCTGCCGCACCACCAGGTCCAGCACGCCATCGGCCATGATCGACGCCGCCGAATATTCGCGCGCCGGCAGGGGGCGCAGCGCGCGCGCCGCGGCCATGGTGAGCGGGGTTCCGGCGTCGGGCAGCATCGCCCGCGCCAGTTCCGCCCGCAACGCCGCCGGCGCCGCGATCAGGTCGCCCTCGGGCGCCTGGCTGGCCAGCAGCGCCTCGACCGCCTCGGGCGCATTGCACGGGTGCAGTTCTACGATATCGCCTGCCTGCCATTCGGGCACATCCGTGCCGACCGGCTCGAACTGCAGATGATAGGCGGTCAGCGCCGGGCTGCCGGGATTGAGCGCATGGCGCGCCACCAGCCGCCACGGCGTGAACGGGATCACCGTCTGGCCCCGATCGCCCTCGCCCGCGCCCAGATCATGCAGCGCATCATGCCAGGCCCGCTCCGCCGCTTCATCTTCATGCCCCATGGCGATCAGCGGGAAGAGCCGCTGCGCGCGCGCCCCCGCCATCCAGCCGTCGACCGCGATGCCGAAGGCGCAGAAATCGGGATATTCCCGGTCGCCGATCGCCAGCACGCCATAATGGAGATGGCCAAGATCGATCGCGCCGCCGCGCAGCAGGCGGCTGGCAAAGCCGCGCGCCATGTCCGGCGGCTCGCCCTCGCCATAGGTCGAAACAACGAACAGGATGCGCTGCGCCCCCGCCAGCATGTCACGGGTCAGCCGGCCGACCGGCACCACCTGTGCCCGCACCCCGCCATGGGCCAGCGCCTGCGCCGCGTTGCGCGCGCGAATCTCGGCCGTCCCGGTCTGGCTGGCATAGACGATCAGCAGGTCGCCGCCGCCCATGTCGCCACCCGCAACCGCCGCGACATCGCCGGCCAGCGCCCGCGCCGCCTGCTTGCGCTTGCGGCGCGAGAGATAGAGCAGGAAGCCCGTCACCGTGAACAGCGGCATGGTGAGGCTGGTCAGCATCATGATGATCCGGCCGGGCAGCCCGAAAAAGGCGCCGCGGTGCAGCTCATAGACGCTCTGGGTGATGATCACGCCCAGCGGCCGGCGATCATAGAGGTCGCGCTTCTCCAGCGCATAGCTGGCCGGATCATAGCTATATTTGTCGGTCTGGCGCAGATGGCGCGCGCCTTCGGGCCGGGCGTCGAAGCTGATCGTCTTCATCGGCTGCGACGGCGCCGGCTGGGTGATGCGCACCCAGACATAGTCATGGCCGGTGGCGCGGCGGAAGGCGGTCCAGGCCGGATCGATCGACGGTCGCGGCGCGATCCCCTCGCGCTTTTCCGACCGCCGGCCTTCCTCGCCCGGCGCCTTGCCGGTCAGGCTGTAGATCACCCCCTGCCGATACCAGTCATAGCTCCACCACAGGCCGGTGAGCGCACTCAGCAGATAGAAGAGCAGCACCCAGGTGCCGATCACGACATGCAGCGCGCGCCACAGGTTGCGCCCGGTCTTGCGCAGGTCGAGCACCAGCCAGGCACGCCAGTCCAGCGCTTGGCGCGGCCAGCGCAGATAGAGGCCGGACAGAGCGAAGAAGATCAGCGCAATCGCGCTGAAGGCAGTGATCTGCCGGCCGATGCCATTGCCGCCGCCCGGCAGCGCCAGCCAGCGATGCAGGTCATCCATCAGATGGAAAAAGCCCTCGCCCGCCGGCGCGCCCAGCCAGGCGCCGGTAGCCCGATCGACCTGCCCCTGCTTGCGGCCGCGCCCTTCGCTCGACGACAGGCGCACGCTGTGCGACCGGTCGCGCGCCATTTCCCAGTCCAGCCGCGCGATATAATAGCCCGGATTGTCGGCCTGCACCCTGGCGATCAACTGGTCGGGCGACAGGTCCGGTCTGGAGGGCACGCCGGGCGCATAGAGGCGCGGCGACAGCGCCTCGCTGATCTCGTCCTCGAAGCTAATGGTCGCGCCGGTCACGCCCATCAGCGCCAGCACCAGGCCGGCGGTAATCCCCAGGAACCAGTGGATCTGGAACAATATGCGCTTGGTCACCTGGGCTCCGTTGGCTGCCATCCGAAAGCCCAGCCTATTACGCATCTGCAACATGAATGCAATTGCGACTTAGTTTCATATGCGGTCATGACCCGCACGATGCCCCATCGAAATCACGTGCCCCTCGTGCCGCCATGGTCCCCCGACGGCAGCGGTGCCGATTTACTCCACCATTACCCGCACCCGGCCGAGATTCTGGATGCGGGCATAGGGGGTGGCCGCATCACCCTTGCGCTCCGACGCGATGCGCAGCGCGGGGAAATAGGTGCCGGGGACAGCGAAGATGTGGCGCGTCGTCAGTGTCAGGCTATTCCCAGAACCGCCAGGTAGCTTGGCCTTCTCGGCAAAGGCGCCACTGCCGTCGAAATCCCATTCCGCCGACACGATCCGGCCGGTGCCCGGCGGCACGCTGATGGTTGCGCGGAAGGTGACGGCCGTGCCGGGTTTCACCACCGCCTTCGCGCCGCCATTGGCGGTGACGCTGGCGACCGGCTGGATGCCACCGCGCGCGGCCGCATCGGCCGGCACGATCACCTGGCCATTGTCGATGCGATAGGCGGTGTTGGCCGGCGGCGTAGCGCCCTTTTCCACCCAGGCGGACAGGTCGCGCAGCGCCTGTTCCAGCACGCCCAGATAGCTGACCGTGCGGGTCGGGTCTTCCTGATGGCTGCTGTCTCCGTGCAGCGCATGGTCGGTGAACCAGATGCGGAAATTCTGGTCGGCACCCGCGCCCTGCGCGGCGATCACCCGCTGGCGATACCAGTCGCCCTGCCAGGGCATGGCCTCGCGATCCCACAGATTTTCGACCAGGATCATCTTGCCCTGGAACTGGCCGGTCATCGGCGGCTGGCCCATCGGCTTGCCGGTGGTCGCGGCGGTAAAGAGCGGCCCCAGCAGGAAGGGGCGCTGGGGATAGAGCGGCTTGCCATCGGCCCCGCGAAACTGGTCCCAAACCGGATAGCCGGCATCGGCCGGCGGCACCTGATGCCAGTGATAGGTTTCGGCGGCGAGGAAATTGCTGTTGTCGACGCGCACCTGATCGCCGGTCTTCAACAGGTCGACGGTGGCATCATCCACCACGCCCAGGATCACGACATCGCCGGCGATGCGGTTGATCGTCAGCCGCTTGCCCTGTGCCGCGCCCGACCCGATAATCAGGTCGCCGCCGACGAAATAGGTGGCGGGCGGCGGGCTGGACAGGCGGAAGGCGACGATGCGCTGCGCCGCCCGGCCCTGCAGCGCAGCAAAGGCATTGTCGACATTGGCAGCGCCGTCGGTGATGCGCGTGTCAAGCTTCAGTTCGGCCGCCTGCGCCGCGCTGATCGGCGCGGCGACGGTCGCCTCATGCTGCAACCGATAGCCCGCAAAACTCTTGGGATCATCATGGCCGAGATAGCCCGGCTTGGTCCAGAAATCAGTGAAATAGCCGGCGTCCGCCATCACCATCCCGCCATAAAGGGCGGCAAAGCCATGGATGCCCATCGTCTTCCAGCCGAACCAGCTGGGTGTCGGGAAACCCATCGCCGTCACCTCGCGCAGCACCGACGCCTGCTGCGGCGTCAGCCCGGCATAGGGATCGCCACTGCCGCCCGGCTCCACCGCATCCAATATCTGCGGGAACTTGTCGTTGAGCACCCGCATCGCACGCATCCGCACGGAGAACATGTTGGGCGGCGCCATCGGCGATCCCAGCACATAGGGAACGACACCGTCCCACACGCCGGTCGTATTCTCGATCGACCCGACCGTGCGGAAGCCGCCGCCGCTGCCGCCAAAGGCATAGCCATAGGGACGCTTGCCGCCGTACATCTGCTGCGCGACGACGCGCGAATAGCGGGCCGATGCGGCATTGGCGCGATAGGCGGCGATGGTGAAGTCGTTGGGCTTGCCCGGCATGCCCACCTGGTCGCGGCCGCCGCCATTGGTCTCGACATAATAGCCGCCCGACGCGATCGCGAAGCCGATATAATCTTCCTCGCCGTCCGTCAGCTTCTGCGCCAGATTCTCGTCATCGGGAACCGGCGTGATATGCTGGAAGAAGCGGCCCTGATACTGCTTCTTGTCGGGAAAATAGAAGGAGAAGCGTGTCTCCGTCCCCTTGAATCCGCCATGCACATAGCGGTGCCGCACCGGCGCATCACGCCATTCGTCGATATCGATATAGGGCTGGGTGAAGAGCGGGTCTTCGGCTGCGGTGGTCGGGGCGCTGCTCGGCTGAGCGTCGGCGCCGGTCCCCGCTGTCGCGACCAGGGCCAGTGACAGGGCTGTCATGCAGAGGGCAATCGATCGGCGCATCATCTTCTCTCCCGTCATGGTGTCAGACCGCCGCTGCCAGCGCCGCCCTGCCCGTTTGTTCGTCCCAATGATCCGCGTCGCCGCCGAGCGCGCAATTAAGCATCGCCCGCTTCAGGAACAGGTGGCAGGGATGCTCCATGGTGAGGCCAATGCCGCCATGAAGCTGGATCGCCTCTTCCGCGACCAGCCGATAGACGGCGCAGGCCAGCGCCTTGAGCGCGCCCAGTGCGATGATATCGGTATCGGCCTGCTGCGCCCGGCTCCAGAACAGGGCGTCGGCGGCGGTCAGTTGCGTTCGCATGTCGGCGACGCGATGCTTGAGCGCCTGGAACAGCGCCAGTGGCCGGTCGAACTGTTGCCGGGTTTCCAGATAGGCGACGGTCATCGCCAGCGCCGCCTCCGCGCCGCCCAGGCTGTCGCCCGCCAGGCAGAAGAGGCGCAGCGCCTCGATCCGATCGGCCAGCGCGCAGGCGGCATCCCCCTCTGCCAGCGTAAGGCCCGGCCCTTCGACCGTAACATCGAACAGGCGCCGACTCTTGTCCCACCCGATGCGATAGGTGACGACAAACTGCTCCGCCGGCACCAGCGCCACCCGATCGGCTGTAACGTGCAAAACATGGCTGGCAGTATCGGCATCGGGCACGCATGTCAGGCGATCGGCGCCATCCAGCCCGCCTGCCAGCGATGCGGTCATCACCTCGCCGGCCATGGCATCGGCGATCAGCGCGTCGCGCTCGGGCAGGTCATTGGCCGCCGCCAGCGCCTCGATCGTCAGCATCTGCGCCAGCACGGGGCCGGGCACCAGCACCTTGCCCACGCCCTGATGGATGACGCCCGCCGCCTCGCGGCCGAGGCCCAGGCCGCCCAGTTCCTCCGGCACGCCCATCATCAGCCAGCCCATCTCGGCGATCAGCGCCCAGCTCTGCGCCGCATCCGGGGCCAGATCGCTCTGGCCGAAGGCCTTGTCGGCGGCGTCCTGCACTTCCGCGCGGGTCATGTTCATGCCGCGCCCTCCTTCAGCGTCCAGCTCTTGGGTTCGCGCGGCATGCCGACCAGCCGTTCCGCGATGATATTGCGTTGCACCTCGTCGCTGCCGCCGGCGATGGTCCAGGCATAGCTGTTCATGAAATCGGCCATCCAGTTGCCGGTCTCCATACCGCCACCAAAGGTGATCGGGCTGTGATATTGCGCGTCGATGCCGCCCAGCCGCAGCCCGAGCGCGGTGAAGTCCCGCAGCGTGCGCGAATAGGACAGTTTGACGATCGACGCGTCGCCGACCCGCTCGATCCCGGCGATGCGGTTGGCGAGGAACTGGTCGGCGACGGCGCAGGTGGCATCTACCTTGGCGCTCAGCCGGCCGAAGTCGCGGACTATGCCGCTATCTTCCTGCCGGCCCTGTGCCCGGATCAGATCGGCCAGCCGCCACAGGGCGCCACGCAGCCGGGCGCTCAGTTCCAGCAGGGTCAGGCCGCGTTCGGAGGAGAGGGTGGATTGCGCGACGGCCCAGCCCTGCCCCTCTTCGCCCAGCCGATCGCTCACGGGAATCTCGACATTGTCGAGGAACAGCTCGGCAAATTCCTCGTCACCGTGAATCTGGTGGATCGGCCGCGCGGTGACGCCCGGTGCCTTGAGGTCGAGCAGCAGATAGGTGAGGCCCGCCTGTTTCGGCCCGTCATTGCTGGTGCGCACCAGCAGCAGGCATTTGTCGGCGAACTGGCCCATGGTCGACCAGAGCTTCTGACCGTTCACCACATATGTGTCGCCGACCCGCTCGGCGCGGGTGCGGACATTGGCCAGGTCCGATCCGGCATTGGGCTCGGAAAAACCCTGGCACCAGATTTCACCGGCCAGGATGCGTGGGATCAGCAGCGCCTGCTGCTCCTCGCTCGCCCATTCGAACAGGGTGCAGGCGGCATGATAGGTCGACATGAAGGACAATAGCAGCCGAGGCGTATCGGCGCGCGCCAGTTCCTCATAGAGGATCTTCTGTTCGGCGAGACTGCGGCCGCCGCCCGGCCATTGGGCCGGCCAGTGCGGCACGGCATAGCCTCCCTGGACCAGCTTCGCGAACCAGTCGCGCTGGATCTGCAGGAAGGCGGACTCGCTGCTGCTGCGGTCGCGCCAGCCCTGCGGCGCATTGTCGGCCAGCCACTGGCGCACTTCCTGCCGCAGCCCGTCGAGCGCATCGGTCAAAGCCTGCCCCTCCATCCCGTTCCGGTTCCTCTCATGCCCGACGCTAGGCCCAATTGCGCCGCCCCCCGCAAGATGGCGGGCGGCGATATCCCCAAGGCGATGGCTGGTAAGCCCTTCCTTCGATCGGACACGCAACGACGCAACCACCCCCTCCGTCATCCCGGACTTGATCCGGGATCCATTCAGCGCTCGCTCTCAACCGTAGCGCTGAATGGATCCTGACCTCCGTCAGGATGACGAGAAGGGAAATGGCGCTAGATCGCCACCTCGATGATGCCGTCGACGATGCGGACGGGATAGGTGGCGATCGGTTCGCTCGCCGGGCCGGTCAGCGGCTCGCCGGTCTCCAGGTCGAAACGCGCGCCATGCGCCGGGCAGGCGATCCAGCCCAGGCGGATGCGGCCGCAGGCGAGCGGTTCGTCGGCATGCGAGCAGAGCGCGGCGATGGCGTGAATCTGTCCGTCGCTATTGCACAGCAACAGCGCGCGACCATCAATGGTCACCGCCTTGGTTTTCCCCAGCGGCACGTCGTCATAGCATGCCACTGCCCTGAAATCGCTCTCACTCATGACGGAAAGCTGCCCAAGCCGGCGGAGCGCGGCAAGGGTCTGCCCGCGCCCATCACCGGGGCGTTCTCTTGCCCGCCGCCCTGTCGCGGCGCGCTGCTCTTAAGTATCGCATCCCTGTTGGGCAGGGGATGCGTGGACCAATGAATTTTGAATGGACGCAGGATGAAGAGGCTTTTCGCCAGCGGTTGCGCGATTTTCTCGCCGCGACGCTGCCGGAGGATTGGGAGCGTTTCTCGCAGCATGGCCCGGCCTCGCCGGCGCTGACCGACTATGCCCGTACCTTTTGCGGGCGCCTCGCCGACGAAGGGCTGCTGACCCCGCACTGGGCCAGGGAGATTGGTGGCCAGGGGCTCGATCCCTGGCACCAGACCATATTGGCCGAGGAAATGTGGATCGCCGGCGAACCGCGCGGCGGCCAATATATGAACGTCAACTGGGTCGGGCCGACGCTGATCCGCTACGGCTCGGACGCGCAGAAGGCGCGCTATCTGCCCGCCATCACCGGCGGCCGCGCGCTCTGGTGCCAGGGCTTTTCCGAACCCGGTTCCGGCTCCGACCTCGCCTCGCTGCGCACCCGCGCGACCCGCGACGGCGACGTCTATCGCGTGTCGGGGCAGAAGATCTGGACCAGCTATGCGGGTCTGGCCGACACCTGCTTCCTGGTCTGCCGCACCAGCGACGATCGCAAGCAGGGCATTTCCATCCTGCTGGTGCCGATGGACACGCCCGGCATCACCGTGCGGCAAATCCCCTCGCTGATCGGCGAAGGCGACATTCATGAGGTGTTCTTCGACGATGTCGTCGTGCCGGTGGAGGCGCGGCTGGGCGAGGAAGGCCAGGCCTGGGAGATTATCGGCTATTCGCTGACCAATGAACGGCTCGGCATTCCCCGCTATGCCCTCGCCCGTGCCGCGCTCGACCGGGCGGTAACGCTGTTGCAGGCCCAGGGCGAATTTGCCGGCGAGGCGGTGCGGATCGAGGCGGCCCATGCCGCCGCCCTGTGCGAAGCCGCGCGGATGGCGAGCTACGCGATCGTCGACCGCCGCTGCCGGGGCGAGGCGATCGGCGCCGAATCCAGCTCCGCCCGTTTCGCCACGGTGATGGCCGAACGGCGGGTATGCGAATTCATCGTCGAATATCTGCCGCAGGCGCTGGCCGACGCCCACCCCTATCTCAAAATGCATCATCAGCGCGGGATCGTCGCGGGGATCGCCGCCGGCGCGGCGGAAATCCAGCTCAACATCATCGCCAGCGATGTGCTCAAACTGCCGCGGGAGCCGCGCTGATGAACCTGTCCCTGACCGACGACCAGATCGCGATTCTCGACGCGATCGACACGCTGACCCGGCCCTATGCCGGCGCGACGCTGCATGAGGCCGGGTTTGCCCTGACCAGCGAGGCGCTCGACCGCGACCTGGCGGAGGGCGGCTTCCTCGACATCGGCTTCGATCCCGACCTCGGCGCGATCAGCGCCGCGCTGGTGGTCGAGCGGCTGGCGCGCCTGCCGCAGACGGTGGAGGCAGCGGCCAGCGCCCTCATCCGTCCGCTGCTGGGCGATGCGACGCCGCGCCCGCTCTGCCTGGTGGAGGAAGACAAGACCCATCGCCCTGTCCGCTTCCTTGCGCCGGGCGCGACGGTGCTGCTGGTCGGACCGGATCGCGTGCGCAGCTTCGTCGCGGGCCCCGAGCATGTCCGGGCCGAACCGGAAGCGCTTTATGCCTATCCGATGGGCAACCTGATCGCCCAGCCGGACGACCGCACCGACCATAGCGTGTCGGCCGACGATATCCGCACCCGCTGGCGCGTGGCGCTGGCGGCGGAGGCGGCGGGCCTGCTCGCCGCCGCGCTGGACAGCACGGCCACCTATGTCACCGACCGCCAGCAGTTCGGCCGGCCCCTCGCCACCTTCCAGGCGCTGCGCCATCGTCTGGCCGAAGCGCAGGTGCGCGCCAATGGCCTCTACTGGCTGGCGATGAAGGCGGCCTCGACGCTCGATGCCGGGGACGCTGCGCTGGCCGCGCTCCATGCCCAGGAATCGGCGCGCACCAGCGTCTATGATTTCCACCAGTTCCTCGGCGCCATGGGCATGACGCTGGAACATCCGTTGCACCTGTGGACCTATCGCCTCAAGGCGCTGATCGGCGATCTGGGTGGACGCGGCGGCCAGGCGCTCGCCGCCGCCGACGCGCTCTGGGGTTAGCCCAGCCTGGGCTTGATCTCCTCGATCACCCAGCGGGCATAATCCTCATATTCGCTGATGCTGCGCACCGCCGGGATCGGCACCGAACTCATGGTGACGCCCAGCGTCCCGAACCAGCCGAGCCGGTCGATGATCTCCGGCGCGGTCATGCCCGGCCGGGCGCGCGGATCGTCGACCACGGCGTGGCCCTCACCGACCCGACTGGTGGCAAAGCCATACATCACGTCGAACGGCCGGCCGTCATAGCCCGGCTGCGACTTGATGAAGTCGATCTTCGCCGGGATATCCTCGGGCTTGGTCAGATAGGGCCACCAGCCGCTGGCATGGCGCGCGGCGCGCCTAAGCACGGCGTCGGCCTCGCCGCCCATCCAGATCGGCAGATGCGGTTGCTGCACCGGGCGCGGGGCAAAGGCGACATCGCGGAAAGAGACGAACTCGCCCTCGAACTGCGGATCGTCGCTGGTCCACAGCTCGACGATCGCGGCGAGATATTCGTCGCACATCCGCCCGCGCTGGTGGAAGGGAACGCCGAGCAGGTCGAACTCCTGCTCCAGCCAGCCCGCGCCGAAGGTCACCATCGCCCGGCCACCCGACAGCCAGTCGATCGTCGACAGCGCCTTGGCGGTGATCGCGGGATGCTGCAGCGGCAGGATCGCGATCGAGCTGTTGATGCGGATGCGGCTGGTGGCGCCGGCATAATAGCCCATCGCCGCATAGGCATGGAAATGATGCGGCCCCGACAGGTCGACATGGGCGCGCGGGATCAGGAAATGTTCCGGCACGCTGATCATGTCATAGCCCAGATCATCGGCCAGCTTCGCCAGCCGCGTCTGGTCCGCCCCCGTGACCGACAATTCCCAGGGCTGCATCGTCGCCTTCAGCTCGATCAGCCGGGGCATGCCGAACGCGAATTTCATGCCTGTCGTCCCTTCATGTCTCCGGAATATGCGTCTCATGTTCGGCCAGCATGGCGCAGAAGCGCGACTGGGCGCGGTCGAACAATTGTTCCTCGTCGGCGATCACGTCGTCGGGCAGGATGCCCTTGCCCATCGCGTCCAGCACCATGTCGAACGCCGCGCGATCCTTGATCCACACCTCGGTGATGACGTCGAAGGGCAGGTCCGGCATGCCCGGCCCAGGGCCGATATAGCGGCGCGCATAATGGCTGACGCCGACCATATAGCGCATGCACAGCGGCGCATGCTGCCCTTCATAATAGGCCCGGAACTGTTCCGGTGTCAGGTCGGCGCGGCGCTTGAGCAGGATGACCAGCTTGTGCATCGCCGCGCCTCCCTATGTGGTCAGAAGCCCAGGTCGACGATCGGCCCGTCGAAATTGCCGGCCAGCTTTTGCGTGCCTGCGACCAGCTTGTCGGGCGACACGCCGTTCAGATAGCCGTCGATGATGCGCTGATAATTGCTGATCAGCCCCTCGATATCCTTGGACAGGCGCATGAAGTCGAACCCTTCGGCATGCATCCCCTTCTGCTGGATCGGGATGTTGGAATAATCCTGGCGCGGGATCATCGGGAACTGGTCGCTATCATAGGGCAGCATCACCGGCTCCATCACCACCGGCGGCTCCTGCCCTTCGGGGAAATGGGTCAGCGACCACAGCTCGAACATGCAGCTTTCCGGGCCGAGCGGGCGGATGCGATAAGCCGCCATGCTGGAAAGGAAGGGCAGCAGGAAATAATTGGGGAAGATGAATTCGACCGACTTGACCGGGGTCTCGACCGCGATCTTGTTGAGGTCAGGCGTCGGCTCGCCCCGCGCCTGCCCGGCCTGGGTCACGAAATGATTGACCATGCCGAACCATTGCATGATCGCCTGGCCCGGATCTTCGGGCAGTTCCACATCGATCAGGGTGCGGGCGACAGCGACATCCTTGGCATGGCACATGCCCGCCATGCCGTCGCTCAGCAACTGCATATGCTCGACCTGGTCCTCGATATTCTCCTTCATCGACCGGTTGGGATTGATCGGCACGCCGATCCCGCCGGTGTCCATGCCATACATCATGTTATAGAGGATCGGCACCTTCTGCTGCAGCTGCGGATGGGTGCGCATGACATGATAGCCTTCCATGAAGGCTTCCATCGCGATCTTCCAATTGGCTGGCAGGACGGTGCCGAAACACCATTCGGCGCGCATCTTGTCCGCATTATAGGCTTCCAGTCCGATCGCGAGCGGACCGAGCTGTTCGCGCAGCGAGGGCGCCTCATCGTCGAAATTGATGAAGACGCAGCCCATCTCGATCTCGGTGCGGCAGGGGCGCAGCGCCAGATCCTGTTCGTCCAGCTGATGCTCACTGAACATGTGCCGGCCATAGACGAAGGTGTTCTTGCCCTCGATATTCCAGCGCCAGCCATGGAAGGGACAGATGAAGCCCTTGCCCTTGCAATTGCCGTGGCTGCCCTCGGTCAGCGGCACGCCGCGATGGCGGCAGGCATTATGATAGGCGCGAATGCCGTCCTTGGTCCGCACGATGATGACGGATTTGCCCAGGTTGCTATATTCGATCCAGTCGCCGACCTCCGGCACCTGCTCCACGCGGCAGGCCATCTGCCAGACATGGGGCCACAGCTCCTCGCATTCGCGGCGATAGAAATCCGCGTCATAATAACGTGCCGTGGGAATGCGCTCGGGATCGCTGATTTCCAGCGGGAAGTCCGCGCGCGTCATTTCAGCAGCCTCAACCATCACATGCCTCACCCAGATTTCTTGCTTGGACAAGGTGGTAAAGGCTGGGTCGGGGAGCGCCAAGGCAGCGCCCCAACCCATCGCCATGCCGATGGAACGATCAGGCGTCGGACGCGGCCACCCCCAGTTCGTCCAGCACTTCACGGCTATGCGCCCCCAGTTCCGGCGCGCCGCCCGCGACCCGGCCCGGCGTCTGCGAGAACCAGGTCGGCACGCCAGGGAAGCGCACCGGCCCCTGCGGCGTCTCGACCGTCTCGAAAAAGCCGATCGCGTTCAGATGGTCATTGTCGAACAGCTCATCCGTGGTGCGCAGCGGCGCGGCGGGGATGTGCAGCGCCTCCAGCAGGTCGAGCCATTCCTGCGTCGTCCGCTCGGCAAAGGTTTCGCCGAGCAGACCATAGACCCGGTCGATCTGCTTCGCGCGCTTGGCCAGCGTGTCGAACTCGTCGGTCGCCCAGGGCGGGTTCACCGCCGCGACGAAGGCGTTCCAATGCTTGTCATTATAGACCAGCGCCGCGACATGGCCGTCCTTGGTCGCATAGGGCTTGCGGTTGCGGGCGACAACGCGGTGATAATGGGCCGGCCCCAGCGGCGGATCAAACAGCATGCCGCTGGCATGTTCGGTCAGCATGAAGGACGCCATGGTCTCGAACATGGACACCTCCACCTCCTGCCCCTCGCCGGTGCGTTCGCGGTGGAACAGCGCCATCATCGTCGCATAGAGGCCAGTGAGGCCCGCCACCTTGTCGGCGATGATCGTCGCCATGAAATCGGGCTTGCCGGTCATCAGCTGCTGCAGATGGGGGATGCCGCATTCCGCCTGGATCGTATCGTCATAGGCGGGCTTGTCGCCGTCCGGCCCGCGCCGGCTATAGCCATAGCAATTGGTGTAGACGATGTCGGGTCTGATCGCCTTTACCGCCGCGTAGTCGAAGCCCAGCTTGGCGATCGCCTTGCCGCGCATCGAATGGATGAAGACGTCGGCCGTCGCGATCAGCGCGCGCAGCGCCGCCTTGCCCCCCTCCTGCCGCAGGTCGAGCACCACGCTGCGCTTGCCGCGATTGACGTTGGTGAAGACGCCGCCCAGCTCCGGCGTCGGCCCGGCATTGATATAGCGGGTATTGTCGCCCGCCGGTGGCTCGATCTTGATCACGTCGGCGCCCATGTCGGCCATGATCTGGGTGGCATAGGGGCCGAACACCATCGCCGTCAGGTCCACCACGCGGATCCCGGCCAATGGCCCTTTAGGCATGTGCGTCGCGTCCATCATCCTCTCCCCATAACTGCCTTGGGGCTAGGCCAAGGGCGCGGCGAAATCCACGCGCAACCCCTTCGCCCCACCGATATGTGGGGCAGCCCGATTGTGCGCGCGGGAGGCCGGATGATACCCGCAGGCGATCATTCAGACGCCAGCAGAAGGCCCCCAGAGACGTGGATTTTGCCCTGACCGAAGACCAGAGGAACATCCGCGATGCGGTGTTCCAGCTCTGCGCCCAATTCCCCGACGACTATTGGCTGGACCGGGACAAGGACGCCGTCTTCCCGTCCGATTTCCACCGGGCAATGGCCGACGCCGGCTGGCTGGGCATCGCCATGCCCGAAACGGCGGGCGGCGCGGGCCTAGGCATCACCGAAGCGGCGATCATGGTGCAGGCGGTGGCGGAGGCCGGCGGCGGCATGACCGCCGCGTCCAGCATCCACGGCCCGGTCTTCAGCCTGGAGCCGATAGCCCTGTTCGGCACGGACGAACAGCAGCAGCGCATGATCCCGCCGATCATCTCGGGCGCGGAGAAGATGTGCTTTGCCGTGACCGAACCCAATACCGGGCTCGACACGACCAAGCTCAAGACCAGAGCCGAGCGGGTCGAGGGCGGCTATCGCGTCAATGGCGAGAAGATCTGGATCACCAACGCCCATGTCGCCGACCGGATGATGCTGCTCGCCCGCACCACCCCGCTCGATCAGGTGAAGAACAAGACGCAGGGCCTGTCGCTCTTCTTCACCAAGCTGGATCGCAGCAAGATCGAGCATCAGCTGATCCCCAAAATGGGCCGCCACGCGGTCGGCTCCAACATGCTGTTCATCAACGACCTCTTCATCCCCGAAGAGGATCGGATCGGTGAAGAGGGACAGGGCTTCAGGATCATCCTCAAGGGGCTGAACCCGGAACGCATATTGCTTGGCGCCGAAGCGATCGGCATCGGCCGCAACGCGATCCAGCGCGCCGCCCGCTATGCCCGCGAACGCATCGTCTTCGACCGGCCGATCGGCATGAATCAGGGCATCCAGCATCCGCTCGCCAAATGCTGGATGCAGTTGGAGGCAGCGAACCTGATGGTGATGCAGGCCGCCACTTTGTTCGACAAGGGCGAGGACTGCGGCGTGGAGGCGAACAGCGGCAAATATCTCGCTGCCGAATCCGCGTTTGAGGCCTGCCATACCGCGATGCTGACCCTGGGCGGCATGGGCTATGCCCAGGAATATCATGTCGAACGGCTGCTGCGCGAAGTGCTGATCCCGCGCACTGCCCCGGTCAGCCCCCACATGATCCTCAATTTCATCGCCGAAAAGGTGCTGGAATTGCCCAAATCCTATTGAGGCGAAAATGATGACGCTGCCGATCAAGATGCGCTCCTGGCTGTTCGCGCCGGGCGACAGCGAGAAGAAGATGACCAAGGCGGCGGACAGCGCTGCCGATATCGCGCTGTTCGACCTGGAGGATGCGGTCGCCACCGAAAACAAGGCGATCGCCCGCCAGATGGTGCATGACTTTCTCGCCGCCCGCAGCGAAGGGCGCGAGCGGCTGTGGGTGCGGGTCAATCCGCTCGATGGCCCCTATACGCTCGACGATCTCGCCGCGATCATGCCGGCGCGGCCGGGCGGCATCATGCTGCCCAAAGTCTATGGCCGGCAGGATGTCGAGCTGCTCGACCATTATCTGACCGCGTTCGAGGCGGCGCATGGCATCGAACGGGGATCGACCCCGCTGATCGTGCTGGTCACCGAAACGGCCGAGGCGATGTTTCATACCGGCGATTACAAGGGCGCGCCGCGCGTGGTGGCGCTGACCTGGGGCGCGGAGGATCTGGCCGACTCGATCGGCGCCAGCTCCAACCGCAATGCCGACGGCAGCTATGGCTTCACCTATGAACTGGCGCGGTCGATGTGCCTGCTGGGCGCTGCCACCGCCGGCGTCACCGCGATCGAGACGATCCAGGGCGATTTCCGCGATCTCGACGGGTTGAAGGCGCGGGCGGAGAAGGTCCGGCGCGACGGCTATCGCGGCATGCTGGCGATCCACCCGGCGCAGGTCGACGTCATCAACGCCGCCTTCACCCCCACGCCGGAAGAGATTGCCGAGGCCCAGGCGATCGTCGACATCTTCGCCGCCAATCCCGGCGTCGGCGCAATCGGCTACAAGGGCGGGATGCTCGACCGCCCCTATCTCAGCCGCGCCGAGCAGTTGCTGCGCCAGGCCGGGGCCTTGTGATCGACCTTACCCCCTATCTGCGGCGCGGCGACCGCATCGTCTTTGGCCAGGCCTGCGGCGAGCCGGTCAGTCTGGTCAGCGCGCTGATCGAGCAGGGGGGGCAGGTCGGCGACCTGTCCGCCTTCATCGCCACCAGCTTCTCAGGCTTGTTTACCCTCGAAAGCGCGGACAGTTTCCGCCTCTCCTCCATGGGCGCGATCGGTGCGCTGCGGTCGATGACCAAGGCTGGCAAGCTGCAGGTCATCCCGGTCCATGTCAGCCAGGTCGCGCCAATGATCGCGGCCGGCATCATCGGCTGCGACGTGGCGATGATTCAGCTCAGCCCGGCCGACGCCGACGGCAACCATAGCTGCGGCCTGATCGGCGACTATGTCCGCGCCGCCGTGGACAAGGCGCGGGTGGTGATTGCGGAGATCAACGAAGCCGTGCCCTATGTGCCGGGCGAACTGATCCCGGCATCCGCGATCGACGTCGCCATCCCCGTGTCGCGCCCGCCGGTAGAGGTCGCGCCCGCGAAGATCGCCGCCACCGACGAGGCGATCGCCCGCCACTGCGCCGCCTATATCGGCGACGGGTCGGTGATCCAGACCGGCGTCGGCGCGGTGCCCGACGCGATATTGCGGCTGCTGGGCGACCGGCGCGACCTGGGCGTCCATTCGGGGATGCTGGGCGATGGGCTGGTCGAACTGGCGGAGGCCGGCGTGCTGACCAATGCGCGCAAGGAAATCGACACCGGCGTCTCGATCAACGGCGCGCTGATCGGCACCCGCCGCCTCTATGACTGGGCGCATAACAACCCGGCCATCCGTATGTGCGCGACCAGCTACACCCATGACGCCGCAGTCCTCGGGCGGCTCTCGCGCCTCGTCACCATCAACAGCGCGCTGGAGGTGGACCTGACCGGCCAGGTCAATGCCGAACAGTCGGGCGCGGCTTATCTGGGCGGCACCGGTGGCCAGGTCGATTTCGTCCGCGCCGGCGCCCGCTCGCCCGGCGGCTGCTCGATCATCGCGCTCTCCGCCTCGGCCAAGGGCGGCAGTTTGAGCAAGATCGTGCCGACCCTGTCCGGTCCGGTCACCACCGCACGCAGCGATGTCGACATCATCGTCACCGAATATGGTGCGGCGGAACTGAAAGGGCAGACACTCGCCGAACGCACCCGCCGCCTGATCGCCATCGCCGACCCGGCCTTCCGCGAGGAACTGGAGCGGGCGGCCCATATCATCCAGCAGAGGGGGTATTGATGCCCGAAGCTTCAACCGACGCAGTCCTGTTCGATGCGCGGCCCGATGGCATCGCCATCCTCACCATCAACCGCCCCGACCAGCGCAATGCCCTGGGCCGCGACGTGCGCGAGGGGCTGCGCGCCGCCTGGCAACGGTTCGAGCATGATCCGGCCCTGCGCGTCGCCATCCTGACCGGCGCGGGGGAGAAGGCCTTTTGCGCGGGCGGCGACCTAAAGGAGATGGTCGACACCGGCATGACCGTGCCGCCCCGCGCCATGTTCCCGTTGCCCTATGACAATATCGAACTCAGCAAGCCGACGATCGCGGCGGTGAATGGTGTGGCCTTTGCCGGTGGCTGGATGATCGCCCAGGCCTGCGACCTGTGCGTCGCCAGCACGGCGGCGCGCTTCGCCATTACCGAGGTGAAGGTCGGGCGCAGCTCGCCCTGGGCCGCGCCGCTCATTCACATGATCCCGCAACGGATCATGATGGAGATCATCCTCACCGGCAAACCGATCACCGCCCAGCGCGCTTATGAGATCGGCCTGGTCAATCGCCTGGCCGAGCCGGATGCGCTGATGCAGGTGGCGCTCGATCTGGCGGCGGAGATTTTGGAGGGCGCCCCCTTGTCGGTGAAGGCCGGGCGCGACACGGTGATGCTGGCGACCGAGATGGGCCGTGCCGCCGCGTTGCAGGCCGCCCGCGCCGCCTCCGAACATACCTACAACAGCGAGGACGCGCAGGAAGGACCGCGCGCCTTTGCCGAAAAACGCAAACCACAATGGTCCGGGCGCTGAGCCCGACTGTCTGAAATCGTCAAGTCCGGGTGACGCGGGCATGGCAAAAGGGTGAAATGGAGAAGGAATAGGCCATGAACGAGATCAGCAGCATCGGCACGCCCGGCGAGGATCTGATCGAGCCGGTCATCGTCCCGGTCGAAGCCTATGTTTCGAAGGACTATGCCCGCGCCGAGCAGGAGCGGCTGTGGCGCAAGGTCTGGCTGCAGGCGGCCCGGCTGGAGGATATTCCCGAGGTTGGCGATTTCGTCACCTATGACATTCTTGAAGATTCGGTCATCATCATGCGCACCGGCCCGGATGAGCTGAGCGCCTATCATAATGTCTGTCCGCATCGCGGCCGCCGCCTGATCGATACCCCGGCGGGCCAGCGCAACGCGCGCGGCAACCGCAAGTCGATCATCTGCGGCTTCCATGGCTGGACCTTCGATCGCCAGGGCCAATGCACCTTCGCCAACCATGCCGACGACTGGCAGGGCAAGCTGACGGCGCAGCGCACCGCGCTGGGCAAGGTCAGCGTCGACATATGGGGTGGATGGGCGTGGATCAACCTCGATCCCGATTGCGGCCCGCTCGCCGATTATCTGGGCGTCGTGCCCGACATGCTCGATCCCTTCGGCCTTCAGAATATGCGCTATCGCTGGCGCAAATGGATCATCTTCGACTGCAACTGGAAGGTCGCGATGGAGGCGTTCAGCGAGACCTATCATGTCCAGACCACCCATCCCGAATTCAACGCCTTCGGCGAATTTCGCGGCTGGGCGCGCAAACATGGGCTGCACACCAATATCGGCTATGAAGCGCCCAAGAATATGGACGAGAACCAGGCCAAGCTGCGTATCGGATCGGGCGAAGACCCGCGCCTGTCGACGGCGGAGATGCAGCTTTTCACCTGGGAAAATGCCAATACCAACACGACCATGACTTTGGTCGCCGCCGCGCAGCGGCTGAAGGACGAACTGCCCGAGGGTACGCCCGCGCCGCAGGTGCTACAGCATTGGCTCGCCACGGCGCGGGCCGATGACGAGAAGCGCGGCGTCTTCTGGCCGGTGGTGGAACCCGCCCATACCGCCAAGAGCGGCACCGCCTGGCAGATATTCCCCAATTTCCAGATCGGCCATGCCGTCAACAACATGCTCTGCTATTCCGCCCGCCCCTATGGCGCGGACCCGGACAAGTGCATTTTCGAGGCGGCGGTCTATGAACTGTTCCCGGCAGCGGAAACGCCTGCCACCGAATGGGAATATACCAGCGCCGAGGAGTGGCCGCCGGTGCTGCAGCAGGATTTCACCAATATGCAGGCAGTGCAGCAGGGCATGAAGAATGTCGGCTTCCGCGGCACCCAGCCCAACCCCTATATGGAGCGGGCGGTCGCCAGCCTTCATTACAACCTGTCCCGCTACATGGGGACGGGCGCACCAAAGCCGCTGGACTGACTCATCGTCACGGACGGCGGCGGGACTATCCGTCCTGCCGCCTGTCCTATTTGGATTTTCTCTGATCTATCCTGCGGGATGGATCACTTTTTGCGCCCTGCCCAGCCCGCCAGCCCCCGCACGGGGCATGGCGGACAGTGACCCGATCGTCGCTTCACAGGCGCGTCGGCGTAAGCCGATCGACGCATCACCGTGATGCAGCTCTGACCCAGGCGACGCGCGTCCGTCGCCTCACCGGCGCATATCACGGGCGTTTGCGGTGCATTTGGCCCGAATCACGCGACGACACTGTGAACTTCGGCACTGTCGCGTCACTGTGCCCCGGCAATGACCGTCCTTCAGGCGTCGGCCCAGCGGCGCAGCAGATTATGATAGACGCCGGTCAGGCGGATCACCTGGGCATCGTCATGGCCGCGATCGAGCGCCAGTTGCTGGATCGAACTGTCGAGATCGAACAGCATCTGGCGCGCGGCATCGTCGCGGATCATCGACTGCATCCAGAAGAAGCTGGCGACGCGCCGGCCCTGCGTCACCGGTTCGACCCGATGCAGCGAGGAGGAGGGATAGAGCACCGCCTGCCCCGCCGGCAGCTTCACCTGCTGCACGCCGAAATGGGTCTCGATCGTCAGCTCGCCGCCCTCATAGCTTTCCGGCTCTTCCAGAAAGACGGTGATCGACAGGTCGGATCGGACACGAAAGCCGGTGCCGGCCTGGATGCGCACAGCATTGTCGACATGGGTGCCGAACGCCTGCCCGCCGGCATAGCTGTTGAACAGGGGCGGAAAGATCTTGAGCGGCAGCGCGGCAGCGATGAACAGAGGCGACCGGCCAAGCGCATCGAGGATCATCTGCCCGGCCTGGCGCGCTTCCGGCGCGGTTTCGGGCAATTGCAGGTTGCGCTTGGCCAGCGCCGACTGATGGCCGGAGGTAACATTTCCATCGACCCATTGCGCCGCATCAATGAGCGCGCGGATATGCGCGACACCGGCGGCGTCGAGCAGGTCGGGGACGACGATCAACATGCAAAACTTCTCCTGGGCGACCGACGCGCACGCTGGTCTTGTCCATTGCCGACTATCGGAAAAAAAGCGGGATCAGGCGGCAGCGGCGCGGATCATGAAGGGGATTTCGACCACCCCTTTGACCCGCACGGCCTGGCCATCGCGGATGATCGGGCGCCAGCGCCAATGCTTGACCGCGTCGCGCGCGGCATCATCCAGCCGCGCAAAGCCGCTGCTACGGGCAATGCCGATGCTTTCGACGCCACCATCGGTGCCCACCACCAGCGCCAGCACGACGGTGCCCTGCTCGCGCTTGCGCCGGCTGTCGATCGGATAACGGGGCGGCTTGCCCGACACCATCTGCGCGCCGATATCGCCGGCCTGCACGACCGAGGGGGCAGCGGCAGCCATGACCGGCGCGGCGGGTGCCGGCGGCGATGGCGGGGCCGACACGGCGACCGGCGACGGCACGGGGACCGGATCGGGCGTGGTGGCGATCTGCACCGGCGGCACCGGCGTCTGGACGATCGGCGGCGGCGCCACGACCTGGGGCTGGGATGGCGGCGGCGGGGGCGCTTCGGCGGCGGGCGGCGGCGGGGGTGGCGACAGATTCACCACCGTCAGCTTCGCCTCTTCGGCTCGGACGACATGATTGCGCACCTGGATCAGCGCGCCGATCAGCAGCGCATGCACGACCAATATGGCGGCAATGGCCGGCAGGTTGGGGCCGCGACGGGCGCCATAGCGCTCGACCGGAACGGCGATGGCGGTAATCCCGGCGACGGGCATCGGACGATCGTCACCGACATCGGCGAAATCGGTCGCATAGACCTCCGCCCTGCCCTGTGCCGCCTGCAGCATTGCCCGTCCTCCATCCGTCAGCCCAGGATCGCGATACAGCGGACCCTAATGCGAATCAATTTCATTCGCAGGCCCCTAGCGCATTTCGCCCCGGCGCAGAAGTCCGGAAGAAACGCTATAGCAATGCAGGAACGGCAACAGAGACAGTCAGGCGTCGGAGGAATCCGCCTGCATCGTCCGGGCAAACAGCCAGCAGCGCATGGCGCTGGCCAGATTGGGCGGATCGTCGGCCGCTATCCGCGCCACGTCGATCCGGGCGATCAGCGCATTGATCGGCAATTCGGCCTCGGCAGCGGCATCGCGCAGTGCCTGCCAGAAAATCGGCTCCAGGCTGATTGCGGTCTGGTGCCCGGCAATGGTCACGCTGCGCTTGACCGGTGGGGCAAAGGGCGACGCCCCGGACGCGGCTGCGCCATCGGAAGCATCGCCCTTGGCCATCAATACATGTGTTGGCCGCCGTTGATCGACAGCGTGCTGCCGGTCACGAAGCCGCCTTCATCGCTGCAGAAGAAGGCGACGCCGCGGGCAATTTCATGCGCCTGACCCAGACGGCCGACCGGAATCTTGGCGACGATCTTCTCCAGCACCGGTGCCGGCACGGCGGCGACCATGTCGGTGTCGATATAGCCGGGCGCGATCGCGTTGACGGTGATGCCGAACTTCGCGCCTTCCTGCGCCAGCGCCTTGGTGAAGCCATGGATGCCCGACTTGGCGGCGGCGTAGTTGACCTGGCCATATTGGCCGGCCTGGCCGTTGATCGAACCGATATTGACGAAGCGGCCCCAGCCGCGCTCGCGCATGCCGCCAAAGGTCGCCTTGGCCATGTTGAAGCAACCGCCAAGGTTGATCCGCATGACCTCGTTCCAGTCGTCGAAGCTCATCTTCGCCAGCACGCCGTCGCGCGTAATGCCCGCATTGTTGACGACGATGTCGACCGGGCCGAGCGCTTCCGCCACGGCGGCGCAGCCATCCAGGCAAGCCTGATGATCGCCGACATCCCATTTGAAGGTCGCGATACCGGTGGCCTCGGTGAAGGCCTTGGCCTTTTCCTCGTTGCCGGCATAGTTGGCGGCAACCGTATATCCCATTTC
The DNA here is from genome assembly GCF_014197035.1 of Sphingobium scionense. Classification (GTDB taxonomy): domain Bacteria; phylum Pseudomonadota; class Alphaproteobacteria; order Sphingomonadales; family Sphingomonadaceae; genus Sphingobium; species Sphingobium scionense. The sequence goes on from NZ_JACIEU010000001.1 coordinate 225,204, forward strand.
CTTGAGCGCCAGGCTGATGGCTTGCCCGATACCGCGGGTTCCGCCGGTCACGATCGCTACTCTCGACATGCGCCTGTCCTCTCCTGTGCTAGACCCTCTGGTCTACCCATCCTGAAAGCTCGCGGCCAACCAGCCGCTGGTAGAGGGTGATAGCTTCGGGAGATGCGTTTAGACAGGGTAAAAAGGCAAATTTTTCGCCACCTTCCGCTAAAAAAACTTCTTTCGCGCGAAGACCTATTTCCTCTAGGGTTTCCAGACAATCTGCCGAAAATCCGGGTGTCACGACAGCAATGTTCCGGACACCTTCTTTCACCAATCTGGTGAGCGTCGCTTCGGTCTCCGGTTCCAGCCATTTGGCCCGTCCAAAGCGCGACTGGAAGCTCATATGAACGGGCAGTGACAGCGCCTCCTGCAACAAGCGCACCGTCTTCACCGCATGGCAATGATAGGGATCGCCCAGATGCAAGGTACGCTCGGGCATGCCGTGAAAACTGGCCAGCAGCGCATCGGGCTTGAAGTCCAGTGCCGCCATCTGCTGCGTGATCGATAGCCTGAGCGCCTCGATATAGGCCGGATCGTCATGATAGGGCGGCAAGCTGCGCACCGCCGGCTGCCACCGCATCTTCGCCATAGCGGCGAAGGCGGCATCGAGCGCCGTCGCCGTCGTCGCGGCGGAATATTGCGGATAGAGCGGGGCCAGCAGGATACGCTCGCAGCCCTGCGCCTTCATCGCCGCCAACCGACTGGCAATGGAAGGATTGCCGTAGCGCATCGCCCAGTCGACCACGGCATCCTGTCCCATCGCGCGTTGCAATGCCGCCGCCGTGTCCCGTGTATGGACCGCCAGCGGCGATCCCTCCGTCATCCACACCTGCTGATAGGCATGGGCCGACTTCTTGGGCCGGGTCGTCAGGATCACGCCATGCAGGATCGGCTGCCAGATCAGCCTGGGAATTTCCACGACGCGCGGATCGGACAGGAATTCGGCGAGATAGCGGCGGACCGAAGCCGGATCGGGCGCATCGGGCGTGCCCAGATTGATCAGCAGGACACCTACCCTCGGCGTGGCAATGGACGGATGATCAGCCGGCAGCATCAGCCATTCCCCATGATCGGCAGGCTGCGGAATCGCTGCCCGGTGACGGTGAAGAGCGCATTGGCGATCGCCGGCGCGGCAAGCGGTGCGCCAAGGTCGGTGACGCCGGCCGGATCGGCGGTGCTGCGGATCAGTTCCACGCTGACCTCTCCAATATCGCCCAGCCGCGGCAGGTTCATCCGCCCCAGCATGGCGCGCGTCGGCATGCCAGCGGCATAGGGCACCGACGCCCCCATGGCGAGCGCGAGGCCATGGATCAGCCCGCTTTCTATCTGCTGCCGCGCGATATCGGGATTGACCTGATCGCCGCAATCCACCGCCGCGACCATCCGCCGCACGCTGAGCTTGTTGCCCTCGATCCCCGCCTCGACCATCACGGCCGCATAAGCGCCATTCATCATATGCGCGGCAATCCCCTGCCCGCTGCCGGCAATGCCCCCCTGCCAGCCGCCCATCGCTGCCGCCGTGGAGAGACAATGGGCGAGGCGCGGGTTGCCGCCCAACATCTGGATGCGGAAGGACATCGCCTCGATCCCCGCCAGATGGGCGAGTTCGTCAAGGAAGCATTCGGTGAAGAAGGCGCTATGGAGATGCGCATTGCCGCGCATGAAACCGAGCGGCAGGCCAACGTCAGCAGGATAATGATCCACGGCCCAGTTCGGAATGGCATAGGGCGGCACCATGCCGGCCACGGCCAGCCGCGTCGCCTTGTCGCCCGCATCGGCGGCGGCATCATGCGGCAGCTTGCCATGGGCGATGCGCGACCAGGTCTGGGTCATGGCGCAGGGGGCCGCGACCTTGGCGAGCCATCCCTCGATCATGCCACCACGGCCCAGCTTGGCCGCCATGCGGGCATGAGCCGGCGCGCCGGGCCGATCCTGGATCACATCCTCCAGCCGCGACCAGAGCAGTTGCACCGGGCGGCCGACATCGCGCGCGATCAGCGCCGCCTGCACGCCCGCCTCCCAGTCCAAATGCCGTCCGGTCGCGCCGCCGGCATGGAGCGGGTAGAGCGTCACCGCGCTATCCGACAGACCGAGCGCATCGGCGATCGCGGCGCGGGCCAGCGCGGGCGCCTGCGTCGCGATCCAGACTTCGGTGCCCTCCTCCGTCACCCGCGCCGTCGCGCACATCGGCTCCAGCGCCAGATGCAGGCCGGGATCGACCTGATATTCGCTGGCCAGGATCGTCGCCTTCTCGAACACCGGCAACAGGTCGCCCTGCACATAGAGGCGCCGACCGGCATCACCGGAAAAGGCATCCTCCAGCGCCGCATCGATGCGGCCGCTGTCGACCGGCGTGCCCCGCAGGATGAAGCTGGGATCAATCAGGTCGAGCGCACGGTTCGCCGCCCACCAGTTTGTGCCGACCGCCGCGATCCAGCGCTCGGTGCGGACCAGTTTCAGGAAGCCGGTAATCTTCTGCGCCTCGGCATCGCGCGCATCCTTCAGCACGGCGTCTCCGATCGGCCCCTGCCGGATCGAGGCGAAGACCATGTCGGGCAGCCGGATGTCCGCGGCGAAATTGTGGCTACCGTCAATCTTGGATGGGGTGTCGAGCCGCGGCAGATCCTGCCCGGCCAGCCGGCCGTCATTGCCCTGTCGATAGGGCAGGATGTCGGGCAGGGTGAAACCGGCGGCATCCTCCACCACATCGCCCAGCCGCAGCTTGCGCTCGGCCCCGTCGGTAATGATGCCATTCTGGATGTCGCAGCTTTCCCAGGGCACGCCCCAGCGCGCCGCCGCCGCCTTGCACAGCAGCACGCGCGCTGCCGCACCGGCCCGACGATAGGCGTCATGGAACATCGGCACCGACGTGCCCGCCCCGGTCAGCATCAGCGCGCTGCGCGTCGCATATTGGTCGATCGCCCAATTGCCGGCATCGCCCGCCACGCGGGTCCAGTCGCTCGCCAGCCAGTCACGCGCCAGCAGGCCGTTGGCATAGAGCGGGCTGATCGGCGCGCTCTGCACCGCAACGGTGCGCCAGTCGGCGCCCAGTTCGTCGGCCATTATCTGCGGCAGGATGGTGGTCACCCCCTGCCCCATTTCGGTCTGCGGCACGATGGCGATCACCTGTCCCGCCCGGTCGATCTTGAGGAAGGCGTCGAACACCTGTTCACCCGGCCCGACATTGAGGTTGGGCCGATAGCTGCGCGGCCAGGCCGCCCAGGCCAGAACCAGTCCCGCTGCCGCGCCGCCACCGACCAGCAGCGTGCGACGGCTCACACCTCTGTCGCTCAAACCTCTGTCTTTGCGTCGTTTCAACGGTGTCCGCGCCATGGCCTTGCTGATAGAGGCGCGGTGCCGTGCTGCCTAGGGCTAATCCGCCGCGATCGGCGCAAGGCCAAGCCGTCGGATCTCAATCGCGGGACAATAGTCCATCACGACCTTAAGCCCCGCCGCTTCGGCACGGGCCGCGGCATCGGCATCAATCACCCCCAACTGCATCCAGACCGACTTGGCGCCGGCGGCGATCGCCTGATCCACCACCTCGCCCGCAGCCTCGCTACGCCGGAAGATGTCGACCATGTCGATCCGCACGCCGATGTCGGACAGCCGATCCCAGACGAATTCGCCATGGACATGTTCGCCGGCGATCTGCGGATTGGCCGGCAGCACCCGATAGCCATGATCCTGCAGCGTCTTCATCACGCTGTAGCTCGGCCGGTCGGGGCGATCGGAAATGCCGACCAGTGCGATGGTCCGGGTTTCGTTGAGCAGATCGGCAATATCCTGCGCGGCGGTGAGCGGCATGGCGGTCCTCCTGTTCCGTTCCCCGATATGGGCAGGGCGAAGGCGCGAACAAGGGGCTTGGCCCGCCCCGGTCCTAACCAATTCCTAAGCAGCATCCGGCTAGGTCCGGCAATGCGCGATTCGCGCCGGCCGGTGGGGACGGGCCGTATCCAGGGGGTCTGAGATGAAGTCTGTCGTCATTGCCGCGCTTGCCATTATGGCTACGACTGCCCAGCCGCTGCTGGCACAAGCCGATGCGCCGCTGCCCGTCATGCAGGCGCCCGAGGCCAGTCCGGCCATGGTCCTGCCCGCCAACACCGCCGTCATGCTGCGCATGAACAGCGAATTGTCCAGCAAAACCGCCAAGGAAGGGTCGATGTTCGACCTGTCGGTCGCCGATCCGGTGATGGTCGATGGCTATGTCGTCATCCCGATGAATGCCCGCGCCGTGGGCGAAGTGACCTGGCTGACCGGCAAGGGCGCGTTCGGCAAGTCGGGCAAGATGAATATCGAACTGCGCTATATCGAAGTCGCCGGGCGCCGCATCCCGATCAAGGGCAGCTTCCGTCAGGAGGGCGAGGGCAATACCGCCGCGACCATCGGCGGCGTGATCGCGGCCGGCGTGTTCGCAGGCTTCATCACCGGCAAGACCGCGATCATCCCGGCCGGCCGCGAACTGCAGGCCTTCACCCAGAATGAAATCGCGCTGGCGCCGCCGCGTCGTCCTGCGCCCATGCTGGGCCAGCCGGCACCGATCCCCGCCAGCTACTCGCCCGCGCCCCGCGCCGCGCCATTGCCGGCCGCCCGGCCAGCGCCGCGCCGGTCGATGGTCGACCCGTCGCTGGAGATCAACGTCAAATAAGCCGGACTTGGCCGTGGCGCACCGTACGCGCCACGGCTAGACCCTGCCGATGTTCGATATTCGCGAAGACGATCTGAGCGGCGCGCCGACACGCGCGCTATTGGCCATCCATCTGGCCGGCATGCAGGCGGAATCACCATCAGAAAGCGTCTTCGCGCTCGACCTGTCGGGATTGCAGCAGCCGGGCATTTGCGTCTGGACCGCCTGGGATGGCGACCAGATCGCCGGCGTCGCCGCGCTGCGCGATCTGGTCGGGGGTCAGGGCGAACTCAAGTCGATGCGCACCCATCCCGATCATCTGCGCCGAGGCGTGGCGGCAGCCCTGCTGCGCCATATCATCGGGCAGGCACGGCAACGGGGCATGACCCGGCTCAGCCTGGAAACCGGCAGCGGCGCGGCCTTCGATCCGGCGCTGACGCTCTATCGCCGGAATGGTTTCGTGAATGGCGAGGCGTTCGGCGAATATCGCGCGAGCGCCTTCAACCAGTTCCTGCACCTCAGCCTCTGATCAGGCGGCCTTCGCCAGCCAGGCCGCGACCTTTTCGGCGACGGCGCGGAAGGCATCGGCATGCGGCCCTTCGCCGGCCGCCGGCGGATCACCCGCGTCGGAGCGCTTGCGAATGTCGATTGCCAGCGGGATGCGGCCGATGAAGGACAGGCCAAGCTCGCCGGCCGCCGCTTCCGCGCCACCGCAACCGAACGGGTCGGACACTTCGCCACAATGCGGGCAGGCATAGCCGGCCATATTCTCGACCAGCCCGATCATCGGCACCTGCGCCTGTTCGAACAGGCTGATCGCGCGGGTCGCATCCATCAGCGCCAGATCCTGCGGCGTCGAAACGATCACCGCGCCCGCCGGCTTGTGCTTCTGGAGCATGGTCAGCTGGATGTCGCCCGTGCCCGGCGGCAGGTCGATGACCAGCAGGTCGGTGTCGCCCCAGTCGGCGTCGATCAACTGCCCCAGCGCATTGCCGACCATCGGCCCGCGCCAGGCCAGCGCCTTGCCCGGATCGACCAGATGCGCCATCGACAGCATCGGAATGCCGAGCGGGCTTTCGACCGGGAAGAGGCGTTTTTCGCGCGCCTGCGGCTTCTGGTCCTCGCTGGCGAGCAGCCGCGCCTGCGACGGACCATAGATGTCGGCATCGACCAGACCGACCTTGTGACCCAGCCGCGACAAAGCGATGGCAAGATTGGCCGACAGGGTCGACTTGCCCACCCCGCCCTTGCCCGACGCCACGGCGATGATACGCGGCGCGCGGCGCTCGGCCGTCATGGCGATACGCACGTCGGTGACGCCCGGCAGCATCAGGCCGCCCTCGCGGATCGCGGCAGCCACGGCATCGCGCCGTTCGGGCGCCAGACCGCCCACGTTAAGTGCCAGGCTCAACACCCCATCCTTGACGCGCGGCGTGCTGGCACGACCATCGGTCAGCGTCTTCAGGCGGGCGGCAAAATCATCGATATCGGTCATGACTTGGCCCTCTAGGCAATAATCGTCGTTAAGGGCACTGTTTTTCGCGTGCAGCCGTTCCTATAGAGATGACATGAGCAGACTATTCGGGTGGATGCCCGGCATCGTGAGCGCCATGGCCCAGGGCCCCTGGGGCGGCAAAGGTGACGGGCCTGAGGGCAATGACGGACCAGGCAAGAGCGGGGGCAGCGATGGTGGCCCCCGCAATCCCTGGACCCAGCCCGGCAAGCCGGGCGGCAGCAAATCCCCCTCCGCGATCGAGGAACTGCTGCGCAAGAGCCGCGAGAGCTTCGGCCAGGGCGGCGGCTTTGGCGGCCTGCCGCCGCGTGCCAGCGGCAAGGCGTTGTGGCCGATCGCCGTCGGCATCCTTGTGATATTGTGGCTGGTGCTGACCAGTTTCCATAGGGTCGGTCCCCAGGAACGCGGCGTCGTGACGCTGCTCGGCAAATATAGCCGCACCCTGTCGCCCGGCATCAGCCTGACCCTGCCCGCCCCGTTCGAGGCGGTTCGCACGGTCGATGTCGAGGAAATTCGCACGATTGATATCGGCTCGGCCAGCGCGGAGAGCGAGAATTTGGTGCTGACCGGCGACCAGAATATCGTGGACCTCGCTTATTCGGTGCGCTGGAACATCCGTAATCCCGAACTCTACCTGTTCCAGTTGGCCGACCCGGACGCGTCGATCCGCGAAGTCGCCGAGAGCGCCATGCGTTCGGTCGTCGCCAGCGTCAGCCTGGACGATGCGCTGGGCGCCGGCCGCAGTGAGATCGAGCAGCAGGTCGAACAGCGGATGCAGGAAATTCTTGACGGCTATCGCTCCGGCATTCGCGTCCAGGGCGTCGCAATCAAGCAGGCCGATCCGCCGGCCGCAGTCAACGACGCCTTCAAGGAAGTGTCTGCCGCGCAGCAGACTGCCCAGACCTACCTCAACGAGGCGCGCGCCGCAGCCCAGCAGGTGACGGCCAAGGCGCAGGGCGAGGCAGCCGCCTTCGACAAGGTCTATGAACAATATCGGCTGGCGCCCGACGTGACCCGCCGGCGCATGTATTACGAAACCATGGAGGGTGTCCTGTCCACCGTCGACAAGACGATCGTCGAAAGCGGCAACGTCACCCCCTACCTGCCCCTGCCCGAACTCAAGCGCCGGGCGCAGGCGGCAACGCCCCAGTCGGGTGCCAACGCGACGGAGGACGGCCAGTGAGCCTGCGCAACCCCATCGCCCTCGCCATCGCGGCGATCATCCTGCTGATCCTGGTCGGCAGCGTCGTCACCATCGTGCCGGAAACCCGGCAGGGCGTGATCGTCCGCTTCGGCGAGCCCAAGCAGATCATCAATCGGTATCGCCCGAACGAGGATTTCGGCAAGACCGGCGCCGGCGTCATCCTGCGTGTGCCTTTCTTCGACCAGATCGTCTGGATCGACAAGCGCGTGCTCTCGGTCGAGATGGAGCGCCAGCAGGTGCTGTCGACCGACCAGTTGCGCCTGCAGGTCGACGCCTTTGCCCGCTATCGCATCGTTGATCCGCTGCGCATGTATATTTCGGCCGGCAGCGAGGAGAAGGTGTCGGATGCGCTGCGCCCGATCCTGGGTTCGGCGCTGCGCAACGAATTGGGCAAGCGGCCCTTCGCGGCCCTGCTCAGCCCCGAACGTGGCCAGGTGATGCAGAATATCGAGGCCGGGCTTGACCGGGTCGCCCGCCAATATGGCGCCGAGATCGTCGACGTGCGGATCAAGCGCGCCGACCTGCCCGACGGCACGCCGCTCGAAAGCGCGTTCACCCGCATGAGTACGGCGCGCAAGCAGGAAGCGTTGACGATCCGTGCCCAGGGCCTGAAGCAGGCGCAGATCATCCGCGCAGAAGCCGACGCCAATGCCGCCCGCATCTATGCCGAAAGCTTTGGCAAGGACGCAAATTTCTACGATTTCTATCGTGCCATGCAGGCCTATCGCTACACCTTTGCCCCGGATCGTCCGGGCGGCACGACGATGGTATTGTCGAAGGACAATGAGTTCCTGAAGCAGTTCCAGGGCCGCTAATCGGCAGGCTTCGGGATCATTACGGAACCAGTGTCATTCAATATCGGTTAAGGCAGGGCGGCGCATCGAAAGACTCCCCGAGAGTCCCGCCCTTCCCGCTCCCGAATTTCTGAAGAGGACCGTCACGAGTGCGTTACGCTTATGCCATCACCGGCGCCCTGCTGCTCGGCGGCACCGCCATCGCCGTCACGACCAGTTCCAATGTCGGCGCACAGACCGCGCAAAATGAGGGCTTGCAGGCCGCAGCCCCCGCCGGCGCGCCGGCGAGCCTGGCCGACATGGTCGAAAAGCTGCAGCCGGCCGTAGTCAATATCTCGACCAAGCAGCGCGTCACCGTGCAGAATCCCTTTGCCGGCACGCCCTTTGGCGACCTGTTCGGCCAGGGTGGCGGCGCCAAGCCGCAAACCCGCCAGGCCCAATCGCTCGGCTCGGGCTTCCTGATCTCGGCCGATGGCTATATCGTCACCAACAATCACGTCGTGTCGGCCGGTGCCGAAGGCGCGAGCGTCGACAGCATCACCGTCACGCTGACCAACAAGGAAGAATATCCCGCCAAGCTGATCGGCCGCGACCCGGCGACCGACTTGGCCGTGCTGAAGATCGACGCGAAGAAGCCCATGCCCTTCGTCAAGTTCGGTGACAGCACCAAGGCGCGCGTGGGTGACTGGGTCGTTGCGATCGGCAACCCCTTCGCCCTGTCGGGCACCGTGACCGCAGGCATTATTTCCGCCGTGCATCGCGGCACCGGCGGCACCTATGACAAGTTCATCCAGACCGACGCATCGATCAACCAGGGCAATAGCGGTGGCCCGATGTTCGACATGCGCGGCAATGTGATCGGCATCAACAGCCAGATCCTGTCGCCCTCGGGCGGCAATGTCGGCATCGGCTTCGCCATCCCATCCGAACAGGCAGCGCCGATCGTCGAAACGCTGCGGCAGGGCCAGAGCATCAAGCGCGGCTATCTGGGCGTGCAGATCAGCCCGCTGGGCGAGGACATGGCGGATTCGCTCGGCCTGGCCAAGAATCGCGGCGAGTTCGTGCAGGGCGTCGAACCCGGCAAGGGCGCGGAGAAGGCCGGTATCAAGGCGGGCGACGTGATCGTCAGCGTCGCCGGTCAGGAAGTGACCCCGGACCAGAATCTGTCGTCGATCGTCGCCAACAGCAAGATCGGGGCGAGCGTGCCGATTGTGCTGCTGCGCAACGGCCAGCGCATGACCCTGAATGCGATCGTGGGCGAACGCCCGAGCGAAGACGAACTCAACAATTTCGCTCAGCCGCAGGATGATGATTTCAGCCAGCAGGGCGAGCAAGGCAGCGACACCCAGGCGGCCCAGAAGTCGCTGGGCATCTCCGCCATCCCGCTGACCCCCAGCATCACCCGCCAGTTGGGTGTTGCCGGCGACACCCGCGGCATCGTCATCACCGCCGTCGACGGGTCGACCGATGCCGGCGCCAAGGGCCTGCGTCGCGGCGACGTGATCCTGTCGGCCAACAACCGCCCGGTCCTGACCCAGGCGGACCTGGACGCACAGGTGAAGGCCGTGTCGGCCCAGGGCCGCAACGCCATCCTGCTGCAGGTGCTGCGTCGCGGCCAGGCGCCCTTGTTCCTGCCCATCCGCCTGCGCGACAAATGATGACAAGCTGCTATGATGCTTACGCATCAGCAGCTTGAAACGCTCAAACGCCGCGCGGGCTATATCGAAGTTCAACGAAGTAAGTTCGTCTAACTTCGATAAAAGCAGCGAAAGCGACAATCGTTACGGGCCGCGCTTGCCGGATTGCCTGCCTCCCTTCTAAGAAGGAGCGGACAGTCCGGCGGGCGCGGCCCGACCCGTTTTTGAGGAGCATAAGCCCATGAGCGACGGCATCTTCCTTGGTCTGGGCGCGCCCGAAAAGGACGGCGGCATCCCCCAGTATCTGAACCTGCGCCGGGCCAATCGCCATGGTCTGATCGCCGGCGCGACCGGCACCGGCAAGACTGTGACATTGCAGGGCATCGCCGAAAGCTTCTCGGCGCTCGGCGTCCCCGTGTTCGTGGCCGATGTGAAGGGTGACCTGTCGGGCATTGCCATGGCCGGATCGCCGACGGCCAAAAATGCCGACAAGCTGGTATCGCGCGCCAAGGAAATCGGCATCACTGATTACAGCTATGCCGACAATCCCGCGATCTTCTGGGATCTCTATGGCGAACAGGGTCACGCGATCCGCACCACGGTCAGCGAGATGGGACCGTTGCTGCTGGCCCGGCTGATGGGCCTCAACGACACGCAGGAAGGCGTGCTCAACATCGCCTTCAAATATGCCGACGAGGAAGGGCTGCTGCTGCTCGACCTGGGCGACCTCCAGGCCATGCTCGCCTATTGCGCGGAGCATGCCGACATGCTCTCGGCCCGCTTCGGCAATGTGACCAAGGCCAGCGTCGGCGCGATCCAGCGCCAATTGCTCCAGCTCGAAACCCAGGGCGGGGACCATTTCTTCGGCGAACCCGCGCTCGACATCCACGACTTCCTGAAGGTCAACGACAAGGGGCGTGGCTATGTGAATATCCTCGCCGCCGACAAGCTGATGCAGAGCCCCAAGCTCTATGCCACCTTCCTGCTCTGGCTACTGAGCGAATTGTTCGAGACTCTACCCGAGGTCGGCGACCCGGAAAAGCCGGTGCTGGTCTTCTTCTTCGACGAAGCCCATCTGCTGTTCGACGACGCGCCGGCCGCATTGCAGGACAAGATCGAGCAGGTCGTGCGCCTGATCCGCTCCAAGGGCGTCGGCGTCTATTTCGTGACGCAGAATCCGATCGATATCCCTGAAGCCATCGCCGGCCAGCTCGGCAACCGGGTACAGCATGCGCTACGCGCCTTCACCCCCCGCGACCAGAAGGCGATCAAGGCAGCGGCGGATACCTTCCGCATCAACCCCGATCTCGACATCGAGACCGCGATCACCGAACTCAAGACCGGCGAAGCGTTGGTGTCGCTGTTGCAGGAGGATGGTGCACCCGGTGTAGTCCAGCGCACATTGATCGCCCCGCCCCGATCGCGGCTTGGCCCGGTCGATGCCAAAGAGCGCGCGATCATCCAGTCGATTTCGCCCTGCGAGGGCAAATATGACACCGCGGTCGACCGCGAATCCGCCGAAGAAATTCTGGCCGCGCGCGGCGAGGCGGCCGCTGCCTCTGCCCAGGCCGCCAAGGCCAAGGCGGAAGCCGACAGGGCTGCCGCTGCCCAGGCCAAAGTCGAAGCCAAGCAGCGCGAACAGGAATTGAAGGAACAGGCCCGACGCGACGCTGCCGCCGCGCGCGAGGCCGCCAAGCCCAGCAGCCTGGACAAGGCCGTCCAGTCGGCGACCCGTTCAGCGGCGTCCTCGGTCGGACGTCAGGTCGCCAATGAACTGGGGCGCGCCGTGTTCGGTGGATCGAGCCGCAAGTCCTCGAACGGCGGCATCGCCGGCCAATTGGTGCGCGGCATATTGGGCAGCCTGTTCAAATAAGGATGGAAAGGGGCCGGTCGATTATGTCCGGCCCGTTGCTATCCGCCACGGGATAAGGCTAGAGCGCAGCCATGTCTTCCTCTGCAGCCGCGCCCCATCCGCTCCATTTCGGCAATTTTCGCGCCTATCTGGTCGGCCGTTTCTGCGCCACGCTGGCGCAATACAGCATGATGATCCTGCTGGCCTGGCAGGCCTATAATGTCGCGCGGGAGACGATGAGCACGGGCGAGGCATCGGCGCAGTTGGGCCTCATCGGCCTGGCGCAGTTCCTGCCGCTCTTCTTCCTGACGCCGGTGACCGGATGGGTGGCCGATCATTTCGACCGGCGGATCATCACCCGGCTGACGCTCGCGCTGCTGATGCTCGCCGCAGCCGTGCTGGCCTTTGCCACCTACGAGGGCTGGGTCAGCCTGCCGCTGATCTTCGGCATTGCGGTCATCGTCGGCATCGCCCGCGCCTTCAACGGCCCGGCCTATGGGGCATTGGCGCCCAATCTGGTGCCGCCCGCAGTGCTGCCGACCGCGATCGCACTGTCGTCGGTCGCCTGGCAGACGGGCGATATCCTCGGCAAGGCGGTGGGCGGCTATGCCTATGCGATCGAGCCCTGGGCCGCCTATGCGCTGTCGGCGACGCTGTTCGGGGTCGGCCTGATCTCGATGATGATGATCGGCCCGGTGCCCCAGCCGCCGCGCCAGCGGGGCCGCCATCCGATCCGCCAGATGATCGACGGCGTCACTTATCTCAAGGGCAACCGGCTGGTGCTGGCGACCATCACGCTGGACCTGTTCGCGGTGCTTCTGGCCGGCGCGACCGCGCTGCTGCCCGTCTATGCCCGCGATATCCTGCATGTCGGGTCGACCGGCTATGGCCATCTGGCGATCGCGCCGGGGATCGGCGCAGCGCTGACCGCGCTCTGGTTCTCCTTCCGGCCGATGAAGACGCAGGTCGGCCTCAAGATGCTGGCCGCGGTCATCCTGTTCGGCCTGGCCACGATCGCCTTTGGCTGCACCGCCTTCCTGCCGCGCGACATCGCGGTGGAGGCCGGCATCGCCGCGCTGATCGTGCTGGGCGGCGCCGACATGGTGTCCGTGTTCGTGCGCCAGTCGCTGGTGCAGATTCACACGCCCGATGCGATGCGCGGCCGGGTCTCCAGCCTGTCGCAACTGACCATTTCCGCCTCCAACGAACTGGGTGAAGCGGAATCGGGCTTCCTTGCCGCGTTGGTTGGGCCTATCGCTGCGATCATCGGGGGTGGCGTCGGCGCCATTCTCATCACGATATTCTGGGCGCGGCTCTTTCCCGAACTGCGCCTTGCACGCACTTTCGACCCACCCGACTTAAGGGAGGCGGACCCCAGCCAGGAGAAGGCGATATGAAAGCTGCCACTATTCTCGAAACCATCGGCAATACCCCCCATGTCCGGGTCAACCGGCTGTTCGGGGACGCTGAAGTGTGGATCAAGTCGGAACGGTCGAACCCCGGCGGATCGATCAAGGACCGCATCGCGCTAGCCATGATCGAGGCGGCCGAAGCATCGGGCGACCTGAAGCCGGGCGGCACGATCATCGAGCCGACATCGGGCAATACCGGCGTGGGCCTGGCCATGGTCGCGGCGGTGAAGGGCTACAAGCTGATCCTGGTCATGCCCGAAAGCATGTCGATCGAGCGCCGCCGGCTGATGCTGGCCTATGGCGCCAGTTTCGACCTGACCCCGCGCGAGAAGGGCATGAAGGGCGCGATCGAACGGGCGCTGGAACTGGTATCGCAGACCCCCGACAGCTGGATGCCGCAGCAGTTCGAAAATCCCGCCAATGTCGACGTGCATGTTCGCACCACGGCACAGGAAATCATCGCCGATTTCGCTGACGCGCCGATCGACGTGCTGATCAGCGGCGTGGGAACCGGCGGCCATATCACCGGCACCGCCGAAGTGCTGAAAAAGCAGTGGCCGAACCTGAAAGTCTATGCGGTCGAACCCACCCTGTCGCCGGTCATCAGCGGCGGCCAGCCCGGCCCGCACCCGATCCAGGGCATCGGCGCCGGCTTCATCCCGGCAAACCTGCACACCCAGATACTCGACGGCGTGATCCAGGTCGATCCGGCCGATGCCAAGGATTATGCCCGCCGTGCCGCGAGCGAAGAAGGCATGCTCGTCGGCATCTCGTCGGGCGCCACCCTCGCCGCGATCGCGCAGAAGCTGAAGGAACTGCCTGCCGGCAGCCGCGTTCTGGGCTTCAATTATGACACCGGCGAACGCTATCTTTCGGTGCCCGACTTCCTGCCCGAATAAGCGGATCAGAGCATAGGGCATGATCGACGGCACTTCCCCCGTTCAGCCACATCGCGCGATGTGGCTGATATGGCTGCTGCTGTTCGTCGGTCTGCCCATGGCGGTGGCCGGCTGGGAAAGCCGGCCACGCGCTGGCGACGCGGCCATTCAACGTGACAGACTGACCACCCTTGCCGCCGCGCGGATGCGGCGTCCGGCTATTCCCCCGCCAGCCGTCGAGCCGGTCGAAGTCTTTGCGCTCGGCCCCGATCAGGCCCGTGACCTCAACGCCAAAATCCCTTTCTCGCGCGATCCCAATCCGTCGGCCCGGCCGTTCCTGTTCCGCGGGTCGGAGACCGACCTGGCCCGTGCCACCGACTGCCTGGCAGCGGCCCAGCTTTATGAGGCAGGCGACGATGCCATTGGCGAGCAGGCGGTGGCGCAGGTCGTGCTTAATCGGGTGCGGCACCCCGCCTTCCCCAAGACGGTCTGCGGTGTCGTATTCCAGGGGCAGGAACGCACCACAGGTTGCCAATTCACCTTCTCGTGCGACGGTGCGCTGGCGCGCGCACCATCCGTCACCGCGTGGGAACGGGCAAGGGAGATTGCGCACGGGGCTCTCGCCGGCAAGGTGTTCAAGGCCGTCGGCTATGCCACCCACTATCACACCGACTGGGTCGTGCCCTATTGGAGCGGCAGCCTGGACAAGATCACCGCGGTCGGCACACACCTGTTCTTCCGCTGGCGCGGCTGGTGGGGCACGCCGCCCGCCTTCCGCCTGGGCGAAGCGGGCAGCGAGCCGCTGATCGCCCGCATCGCCCGCCTGTCCGCCGCGCATCAGGGCCTGCCGGGCAGCGGCCTTCCGGGCATGCCGCCGGTGCTGGCGACCGAAGCCGCCGCCGCGCTGGCCGCCAGGCCGGAACGCGTCATCGGATCGGACTCGCTGGGCAAGACGATCGGCGGCGTCCGGCTGATCGCGATCGCACCGGGCGGGCGCAGTTTCCTGGTCGAGCTGAATCGCAGCAGCCCGCCGGAGAGCTGGCCCGCGCTGGCCGAGACCTTCTGTGCCGGCCGGCCCGAATGCCGGATCATGGGCTGGCGCGGCGGCGCCGTCCCCACCGGCCTGCCGCTCAACGACGCCCAGCTTGAGGCGATGAGCTTCGCCTATATCCATTATGTCGGCAACGGACTGCAGCGCGCGCTCTGGAATTGCAGCCAGTTCCCCCGCCCGACCAAAGCCGAATGCATGCGCCAGCGCGTACCGACTGTCACGCCAGCGCCGCCACCAGCCGCAGTCATCGCGCCCTCGCTGGATGGGGTGCGGCGCAAGGAGCGGTTCGAGACGGTCAAGATTGCCCCGACCCCGCCTGCCGCGCCACCGATCGTGACACCGAAGGTGACACCCGTCACGCCATCCGGCTCCTGACGCAGACGACGCTGGCGGATTTCGCGCGCGATTACGTTATGGTATAAAATCACGACATTCTTCGGGGGCAAGATGGTTACGCGACGGGGCTTTATCGGACGGGCGGGCGGCGCGCTGGGTGTCACTTTCGGTGTCGGCCTGGCGGCGGACGGCGCGGCTGCGGCCACGGCCGGGCCGTCGGATGACTGGCCCGACGAGGCGCCCTTCCGCTTCTCGGGCGACATGGTCGATTTCGAGGGTGCCCAGCGTGCGTTGCTGCCGCTCTATGATGTCAAACGGAATTTCGCGACCTTCGACGCAGCCTATTATGGCGCGATGACCCGGCCGGTGGCGGCGAGCTATCGCGCCTATTCGCAATGGGTGAACCGCAACAATTCGCTGTTCCTGCGCAATGCCGCGCCCGGCCATCCGCGCGACGCCGAACTGGACCGATCGCGCGCGGCGGTGGCCAAACTGCTCGGCGCGCAGACCGAGGAGATTGCGCTGTCGGGTGGCGGCACCGAGGCGCTTTATGCGCTGATCGCCAATTATGCCCTGCTCAAGGCCGGCGATGCAGTGATCTATGCCGATGTCGATTATGACGAGATGCAATATGCCTGCGACTATCTGGAGCAAAGCCGCGGCGCCCGGATCGTCCGCTTCAGCCTGCCCGAGCCGCACACCGAAGCGAATATCCTGGCAGCCTATGACAGGATATTGAAGGACACGCCGCGCGCGAAGCTGCTGCTGCTCACCCATTTGTCCAACCGCAACGGGCTGGTGCCGCCGGTCAAGGCGATCGTCGCCATGGCCAAGACGCGGGGCGTCGACGTGATCCTGGACAGTGCCCAGGCGGTCGGCCACCTGCCCTTCACCGTGGACGACATCGGCGCCGACTTCATCGGTTTCTCGCTGCACAAATGGCTCGCCGCGCCGCTCGGCACCGGCGGCATCTATATTCGAAAGGCGCGCCTGCAGGATATTGCCCCCTGGCTTGGCAACCGCATCCATGGACCGGAGGATATTCGCGCCCGCATCCCGACCGGCACGGTCGATTTTGCAGCGCGCCTGAGCATTCCCCGCGCGATCGACGTGCAGGATGCGATCGGACTGGAGGCGAAATATCGCCATCTCGTCCGGCTGCGCGACTATTGGGTCGACCGGGTGCGCGACGTTCCGGGGCTGGAGATATTGCTACCGCAGGAGCCAGGCCGCTTTGGCGCGGTCACCGGCTTCCGTCTGCCCGGCATGAAGGGGCCGGACGGCGCCAAGCAGGCGGCCAAGCTGTTCCTCGACAAATACAGGTTGCTGGTGGTCGCCAAAGCCGGGCTGGCATCCGGGCCTGTTCTGCGCGTGACCCCAGCCCTGTTCAACAGCAGTGCCGAACTCGACCGGCTGGTCGCGGCGATCCGGGCGGAACGCGGCTTGTTTGCCTGACCCCCTTCACAAACCACGCCCATTTTCCTATATGGGTCATTCGAAATCGGCCTTGACCCATCCTCCCTGGATGGCATGGGCCGTCCCCCTTTTCGCTCGGGGACCGGTTCGTATGGCGCACGAAACCGGCGGAATTGGGCGTTTTTGGTGGGTAACAAGACGCTGGCAGTGCGGATCGGACAGTCCCGGCCCGCACTTTTTTGCGTGGAATATGGGGTGCGAATCACCCCCGATTCTGCCGCATCTCGACTGAATTTTCGCTGCAATGCGAAAAAACGCGACGAACAGACAGGCAGGAACCGCATGGCGACCAAGGCTCTCCCAACGATCAACACCGGCGCGAAGAAGCGCATCCGAAAGGTGTTCGGCGACATCCACGAAGTGGTGCAGATGCCGAACCTGATCGAAGTCCAGAGGGAGAGCTACGAACAATTCCTGCGCTCCAATCCGGCCATCGGCTATGTGTCGGGCCTGGAAAAGACCCTGCGCAGCGTCTTCCCGATCCGCGACTTCGCCGGCACCGCCGAAATGGACTTCGTCCATTATGAGCTGGAAGATCCGAAGTTCGACGTCGAGGAATGCCGTCAGCGTGGCATCACCTATGCCGCGCCGATGCGCGTCACCCTGCGCCTGATCGTGTTCGAGGTCGATGCCGACACCGAAACCCGTTCGGTCCTCGATATCAAGGAGCAGGACGTGTATATGGGCGACATGCCGCTCATGACGCAGAACGGCACCTTCATCGTCAACGGCACCGAGCGCGTCATCGTGTCGCAGATGCACCGTTCGCCGGGCGTCCTGTTCGACCATGACCGTGGCAAGACCCACTCGTCGGGCAAATATCTGTTCGCCGCGCGCGTCATTCCTTACCGTGGTTCGTGGCTCGACTTCGAATTCGACGCCAAGGACATCGTCAACGTGCGTATCGACCGCAAGCGCAAGCTGCCGGTCACCGCGCTGCTCTATGCGCTCGGCCTGACCGCTGAGGAAATCCTCGGCCAGTTCTACAACAAGGTCGTTTTCGTCCGTGGCGAAGGCGGCTGGCAGATCCCCTACACCGCCGAAGCCTGGCGCGGCCTGAAGCCCGCGTTCGACATCGTCGACGCCAAGTCGGGCGAAGTCGTGTTCGCCGCCGGTCACAAGATCAGCCCCCGTGCCGCCAACAAGGCGGAAAAGGATGGCCTGGCCACCCTGCTGATCCCGACCGAGGAAGTCTATGGCCGCTACAGCGCCTATGACCTGATCAACGAGAAGACCGGCGAAATCTACATCGAGGCCGGCGACGAAGTCAGCCCTGAAAACCTCGAAAAGCTGGACAAGGCGGGCATCGACCGCCTGGAACTGCTCGACATCGACCATGTCACCACCGGTCCGTGGATCCGCAACACGCTCAAGGCCGACAAGGCCGAAGAGCGCGACCAGGCCCTGAGCGACATCTATCGCGTCATGCGCCCCGGCGAACCGCCGACGAAGGAAACCGCCGAAGCGCTGTTCGCCGGCCTGTTCTTCGATCCGGAACGCTATGACCTGTCTGCGGTCGGCCGCGTGAAGATGAACATGCGCCTCGACCTCGATGCCGAGGACACGGTCACCACCCTGCGCGTCGAGGACATCCTGGCCGTCGTCAAGGAACTGGTGAACCTGAAGGACGGCAAGGGCGAGATCGACGATATCGACAATCTCGGCAACCGTCGCGTCCGCTCCGTCGGCGAACTGCTGGAAAACCAGTATCGTGTCGGCCTGCTGCGCATGGAACGTGCGGTCAAGGAACGCATGTCGTCCGTCGATGTGTCGACGGTGATGCCGAACGACCTGATCAACGCGAAGCCCGCCGTGGCCGCTGTGCGTGAATTCTTCGGTTCGTCGCAGCTGTCGCAGTTCATGGACCAGACCAATCCGCTGTCGGAAGTCACCCACAAGCGCCGCGTTTCGGCCCTTGGCCCGGGTGGTCTGACCCGTGAGCGCGCCGGCTTCGAAGTCCGCGACGTTCACCCGACCCACTATGGCCGTATCTGCCCGATCGAAACGCCCGAAGGCCCGAACATCGGTCTGATCAACTCGCTGGCCACCTTCAGCCGCGTCAACAAATATGGCTTCATCGAGACGCCATACCGCAAGGTGATCGACAGCAAGGTGACGAACGACGTCGTCTATCTGTCGGCGATGGAAGAAGCCAAGCACACGATCGCGCAGGCCAACGCCGAAGTGAACGCCGACGGCACCCTGGCGGAAGATCTGATCTCCGCCCGTGAAGCCGGCGAATTCCTGATGGCGCCCCGCGACAACATCACCCTGATGGACGTCAGCCCCAAGCAGCTGGTCTCGGTTGCCGCCTCGCTCATTCCATTCCTGGAAAATGACGACGCCAACCGCGCGCTCATGGGATCGAACATGCAGCGTCAGGCGGTGCCGCTTGTCCGTGCCGAGGCGCCGTTCGTCGGCACCGGCATGGAAGGCACCGTGGCTCGTGACTCGGGCGCGGCGATCGCCGCCAAGCGCGCCGGCATCATCGACCAGGTCGACGCGACCCGAATCGTGATCCGCGCCACCGGCGATGTCGAACCCGGCCAGTCGGGCGTCGACATCTACACGCTGCAGAAGTTCCAGCGCTCCAACCAGGACACCTGCATCAACCAGCGTCCGCTGGTGAAGGTCGGTGAACTGGTGCAGGCCGGCGAAGTCATCGCCGACGGCCCGTCGACCGAGTTCGGCGAGCTGGCGCTGGGCCGCAACGTGCTCGTCGCGTTCATGCCCTGGAACGGCTACAACTACGAAGACTCCATCCTGATCTCCGAGCGGATCGTGAAGGATGACGTCTTCACCTCGATCCATATCGAGGAGTTCGAGGTCATGGCCCGCGACACCAAGCTGGGTCCGGAAGACATCACCCGCGACATTCCCAACGTTGGCGAAGAAGCGCTGCGCAACCTCGACGAGGCTGGCATCGTCTACATCGGCGCCGAAGTGGAGCCGGGCGATATCCTGGTCGGCAAGATCACCCCCAAGGGTGAATCGCCGATGACCCCGGAAGAAAAGCTGCTCCGCGCGATCTTCGGTGAAAAGGCGAGCGACGTGCGCGACACCTCGCTCCGTCTGCCCCCGGGCGTTGCCGGCACGGTCGTGGAAGTCCGCGTGTTCAACCGTCACGGCATCGACAAGGACGAACGTGCCATGGCGATCGAGCGGGAGGAAATCGACCGTCTCGCCAAGGACCGTGAGGACGAACGCGGCATTCTGAACCGTGCGACCTTCAACCGTCTGCAGGAAATGCTGATCGGCCAGACCGCCACTGCCGCCCCCAAGGGCGTCAAGAAGGGCGTTGTGATCGACGAGGCTCTGCTGGGTGAAGTCGAACGTCACGAATGGTGGAAGTTCGCGGTCGAGGACGATGTCCGCCAGACCGGCATCGAAGCCGTCAAGGCGCAGTATGATGAAGCGGTGAAGCTGATCGTCGAGAAGTTCGAGGATCGCGTCGACAAGCTGCAGCGCGGCGACGAGCTGCCGCCGGGCGTGCTGAAGATGGTCAAGGTCTTCGTTGCGGTGAAGCGCAAGCTGCAGCCGGGCGACAAGATGGCCGGCCGTCACGGTAACAAGGGTATCATCAGCCGCATCCTGCCGGCCGAAGACATGCCCTTCCTGGAAGACGGCACTCCCGTCGACTTCGTGCTGAACCCGCTGGGCGTGCCGTCGCGCATGAACGTCGGTCAGATCTTCGAGACGCATCTGGGCTGGGCCGCACGCGGCCTGGGCGCCCAGATCGGCCAGGCTCTGGACACTTGGCGTGAAGCCAATCCGAACCCCGAGGCGGGCCAGCCCCCCGAGGCGGTGAAGGAACTGCTCAAGACGATCTATGGCGACAATTATGTCGCCGAAATCGAGGCCCGCAGCCCTGAGCAGATCGTCGAGCTGGCGCAGAATGTCCGTGGCGGTGTGCCGATGGCGACGCCGGTGTTCGACGGCGCCGTCGAATCCGACGTGTCGGCGATGCTGAAGCTGGCGGGTCTGGACGAGTCCGGCCAGGTCTCGCTCTATGACGGCCGTACCGGCGACGTGTTCGACCGCAAGGTGACCGTCGGCTACAAGTACGTCCTGAAGCTGCATCACCTTGTCGACGACAAGATCCACGCACGCTCCATCGGGCCGTACTCGCTTGTCACCCAGCAGCCGCTTGGTGGTAAGGCGCAGTTCGGTGGCCAGCGCTTCGGTGAAATGGAAGTGTGGGCGCTCCAGGCCTATGGCGCGGCCTACACGCTGCAGGAAATGCTGACGGTGAAGTCGGACGACGTGGTCGGCCGCACCAAGGTCTATGAGGCGATCGTCAAGGGTGACGACACGTTCGAGGCCGGCATCCCCGAAAGCTTCAACGTGCTTGTCAAGGAAATGCGCTCGCTGGGTCTCAACGTCGAACTCGCCGCGATGGACGAGGTCGACGACGAGGGCATCGCGACTGCGGCGGAATAAGGGTTCGCGGGCGCTGTTTCGGCAGCGCCCCTCCCCTGCCTTCGCCCGAGAATTACACCCTCTAGAGGGACTTGAGATATGAACGAACTGACCAACTTCGCGAACCCGGTCCAGAAGCCGGAAACCTTCGACCAGATCCAGATCGGCCTTGCCTCTCCCGAGCGCATCCGGTCCTGGTCCTTCGGCGAGATCAAGAAGCCGGAAACCATCAACTATCGCACGTTCAAGCCTGAGCGTGACGGCCTGTTCTGTGCCCGCATCTTCGGTCCGATCAAGGACTATGAATGCCTGTGCGGCAAGTACAAGCGCATGAAGTACAAGGGCATCGTCTGCGAAAAGTGCGGCGTGGAAGTGACCGTGTCGAAGGTCCGCCGCGAGCGCATGGGCCATATCGAACTGGCCGCCCCGGTCGCGCACATCTGGTTCCTCAAGTCGCTGCCCTCGCGCATCGGTCTGCTGCTCGACATGCAGCTCAAGCAGCTTGAGCGTGTCCTCTACTTCGAGAGCTATATCGTCACCGAGCCGGGTCTGACCCCGCTGGAGAAATATCATCTCCTGACCGAAGACGAACTGCTCGACGCCCAGGACGAATATGGCGAAGACGCCTTCTCGGCCGGCATCGGTGCCGAAGCCGTCAAGCAGATGCTGATGGATCTCGACCTGGAAGGCGAGAAGCAGGCGCTGCTGGACGAACTGGCCGTCACCAAGTCGGAACTGAAGCCCAAGAAGATCATCAAGCGCCTGAAGGTGGTTGAGAGCTTCCTGGAATCGGGCAACCGCCCCGAGTGGATGATCCTGGACGTTGTCCCCGTGATCCCGCCCGAACTGCGCCCGCTGGTACCGCTGGACGGTGGCCGCTTCGCGACGTCGGATCTCAACGATCTGTATCGCCGCGTCATCAACCGCAACAACCGCCTGAAGCGCCTGATGGAGCTGCGTGCGCCGGACATCATCGTCCGCAACGAAAAGCGCATGCTGCAGGAAGCCGTCGACGCCCTGTTCGACAATGGTCGCCGTGGCCGCGTCATCACCGGCGCCAACAAGCGTCCTCTGAAGTCGCTGTCCGACATGCTCAAGGGCAAGCAGGGCCGCTTCCGTCAGAACCTGCTCGGCAAGCGCGTCGACTATTCGGGTCGTTCGGTCATCGTGACCGGTCCGGAACTGAAGCTGCATCAGTGCGGCCTGCCCAAGAAGATGGCGCTCGAACTGTTCAAGCCGTTCATCTACGCGCGCCTCGATGCCAAGGGTCTGTCCATGACCCTGAAGCAGGCCAAGAAGTGGGTCGAGAAGGAGCGCAAGGAAGTCTGGGACATCCTCGACGAAGTCATTCGCGAGCACCCGGTCATGCTGAACCGCGCGCCGACGCTTCACCGTCTGGGCATCCAGGCGTTCGAACCCGTGCTGATCGAAGGCAAGGCGATCCAGCTTCACCCGCTGGTCTGCTCGGCCTTCAACGCCGACTTCGATGGTGACCAGATGGCCGTCCACGTGCCGCTCTCGCTGGAAGCCCAGCTGGAAGCGCGCGTGCTGATGATGTCGACCAACAACATCCTGTCGCCCGCCAACGGCAAGCCGATCATCGTTCCCTCGCAGGACATGGTCCTGGGTATCTATTACCTGTCGATGGAACGCGAAGGCGAGCCGGGCGAAGGCATGCTGTTGTCCGACATGCAGGAGGTCCACCAGGCCCTCTATGCCAAGGCGGTCACCCTGCATTCGAAGATCATCAGCCGCGTGCCGCAGACCGACGAAGCCGGTCAGCAGTATATGAAGCGCTTCGAAACGACCCCCGGCCGCATGCTGCTGGGCGAATGTCTGCCCAAGTCGCACAAGGTGCCCTTCGACGTCGTCAACCGCCTTCTGACCAAGAAGGAAATCGGGGACGTGATCGATCAGGTCTATCGTCACACTGGCCAGAAGGACACGGTGCTGTTCGCCGACGCGATCATGTCGCTGGGCTTCAAGCACGCGTTCCAGGCGGGCATCAGCTTCGGCAAGGACGACATGGTCATCCCCGACAGCAAGGTGACGATGGTCGACGAGACCAAGGCACTGGTGGCGGACTATGAGCAGCAGTATCAGGACGGTCTGATCACGCAGCAGGAAAAGTACAACAAGGTGATCGACGCCTGGAGCCGTTGCGGCGACCAGGTCGCGAACGCCATGATGGACGAAATCCGTGCCCAGCCCAAGGATCCCAAGACCGGTCGTCTGGCGCCGATCAACTCCATCTACATGATGGCGCATTCCGGTGCCCGTGGTTCGCAGGCGCAGATGAAGCAGCTGGCCGGTATGCGCGGCCTGATGGCCAAGCCTTCGGGCGAGATCATCGAAACGCCGATCATCTCGAACTTCAAGGAAGGTCTGACCGTCCTTGAATATTTCAACTCGACCCACGGCGCCCGTAAGGGCCTGGCCGACACTGCGCTCAAGACGGCAAATTCGGGTTACCTGACCCGCCGTCTGGTCGACGTGTCGCAGGACTGCACCATCGTCGAGGAAGATTGCGGCACCGAAAAGGCGCTGGAGATGAAGGCCATCGTTCAGGGTGGTTCGGTCATCGCCTCGCTGGGCGAACGTATTCTGGGCCGCACCACGGCGCAGGATATCGTCGACAGCAAGGATGGCACCGTCATCATCCCGATCGGCACCCTGCTGGACGAAGCCATGATCACCCAGATCGAGGCGATCGGCACGCAGGCGGTGAAGATCCGCAGCCCGCTGATCTGCGAAAGCCGGATGGGCGTTTGCGGCAAGTGCTACGGCCGCGACCTCGCCCGTGGTACGCCGGTGAACATCGGTGAAGCGGTCGGCGTCATCGCGGCACAGTCCATCGGTGAACCGGGCACGCAGCTTACCATGCGTACCTTCCACATCGGCGGCGCGGCGAACTTCAACGAAACGTCGAACCTGGAATCGATGTCGGACGGCACGATCGAACTGCGCGACATGCCGACCATCACCGACAAGAACGGCCGTCGCCTGTCGCTCGCCCGCAACGGCGAAGTCGCGATCATCGACAACGAGGGTCGCGAGCGCGAAACGCACCGCCTGCCTTATGGCGCCACCATCCTGTTCGCAGATGGCGATGCCGTGAAGAAAGGGGATCGCTTCGCCGAATGGGATCCCTTCACCATGCCGGTGATCACGGAAAAGCCGGGTATCGTTAAGTATGTCGACCTGATCGACAACAAGACGCTGACCGAACAGACCGACGAAGCCACCGGCATCGCCCAGCGCGTCGTGATCGAACATCGTGGTGCTGCCCGGACCAAGGAAGATCTGCGTCCGCGCCTGACCTTGATGGACGACGACAGCGGCGAAGCCGCCCGCTACATGCTGGCGGTGGGTGCAACCCTGTCGGTCGACGATGGTGCACAGGTTCAGGCCGGTGACGTGCTGGCGCGTGTCAGCCGTGAAGCGGCCAAGACCCGCGACATCACCGGTGGTCTGCCGCGCGTCGCCGAACTGTTCGAAGCCCGCAAGCCCAAGGACAATGCGATCATTGCCAAGGTCTCGGGCCGGGTCCAGTTCCTCAAGGATTACAAGGCGAAGCGCAAGATCGCCATCAATCCCGAGGATGGCGGCGAGCCGGTCGAATATCTGATCCCCAAGAGCAAGGTGATCGACGTTCAGGAAGGCGACTACGTCAAGCGTGGCGACAACCTGATCGGCGGTTCGCCCGACCCGCACGACATTCTGGAAGTGCTCGGCATCGAGCCGCTGGCCGAATATCTGGTCGCCGAAATCCAGGAAGTCTATCGCTTGCAGGGCGTGAAGATCAACGACAAGCACATCGAGACGATCGTTCGTCAGATGCTGCAGAAGGTCGAGATCATCGAGTCCGGCGACACCACCCTGCTGGTGGGCGAGCAGGTCGACCGCGAGGAAATGGACGAGATCAACAGCAAGCTGCAGCCGGGCTTCGCCCCGGCCGCCGGCAAGCCGGTGTTGCTCGGCATCACCAAGGCTTCGCTGCAGACCCGTTCGTTCATCTCGGCGGCGTCCTTCCAGGAAACCACCCGCGTCCTCACGGAAGCGGCGGTCCAGGGCAAGAAGGACACGCTGGTTGGCCTTAAGGAAAACGTCATCGTCGGCCGCCTGATCCCGGCCGGCACCGGTGCCGGCATGAACCGCCTGCGTGTTGCCGCCTCGTCGCGTGACGCGGCGATGCGCGCTGCGCTGCGCGCTTCCAGCCAGGTCGACCTGATCGCGCCGAAGAGCGCGGCCCAGGAACATGCGGCCGAACTGGCCCAGGGTCCGGAAGCCGCGATCGGCGACGATCCGCTGGGTGCCGTGCAGGGTGATGATTTCACCACGCAGGACATGGACTGACTTTGAAAAGGCAGGCGCCGCTTCCTAAATGGGAAGCGGCTCCCAGCCCGGTTTTGAAGAAGACCGACAGATTGCCCGCCGGATCAGCATTGATCCGGCGGGCTTTTCTTTGCCTGACGAAGGAAAGCGATCAGCCATAAGCACCGTCGGCCAATCCAAAAAACTGCAAGAAAAGCCGCATAAAGCGCTTGACCGACTCTAAAACCCCGCCTATCTGCGGCCTCCCAAGCGGGGCAAGCCCTGCTGATGATGCCCGATCCTCTAATGGTAAGAGAGCGGACTCTGACTCCGTCAATCAAGGTTCGAATCCTTGTCGGGCATCCAATTCTTCCGCATCACTGAAAAACTGGTTCTGTCATGGCACTGCACGCCCTATGGACGTAAGCAGCCATCATCCCTATATACCGGTCGGTATGGAAATCACGGCAACACAGAGCGGCAGGGGCCGCCCGAGGGAATTCGATCCCGAGGAAGCCCTGGCGGCTGCGCTTCAGGTCTTCTGGCGGCGCGGCTATGAAGGCGCATCGCTGGCGGAGCTGACCGAAGCGATGGGCATCACCAAGCCCAGCCTCTATGCCTGCTTCGGCAACAAGGAAGCCCTGTTCCGCAAGGCGTTGGACCTCTATGAGCGCGACAAGCTCTGCTATGTGAAGGCATCGCTCGAAGAACCCACCGCCAAGGCCGTCGCCGAACGCATGCTGCGTGGTTCGCTGGCAATCCAGACCGGCAATACCGATCCTCAGGGTTGCATGGGTGTCATCAGTTCGGTCGGTGGCACCGCCCATTCCGAATGCATCCGCGACGAAGTGCTGGCACGCCGTGCCTCTTCCGACCGCGCCCTGCTCGACAGGTTCGAGCGCGCACAGGCGGAAGGCGACCTGCCCACCGGAGTCGAGCCGCAGGCGCTCGCCTGCTACCTGTCGACCGTGATCCAGGGCATGGCCGTGCAGGCCGGCGCAGGCGTGCCGCGCGAGCGGCTGGAACAGTTGATCGACACCACCCTTACCATGTGGCCGAGCAAATAGAGCCCATTCCAAGCCGCCGGAATCACGCGCCGGCTCGGAGGCGAGGCCAGCGCCTCTAAAAGGTGGCACAACTAAAATCGAGAGGAGCCCGATCGATACAATCGGATATGCTCCGGCGATTTTATTTCGTTATCGCAGCGACGCCCCCTTGAAATTGACGCACTGCGAATAAAATACCTTCCGGTACAAAAAGACGGTTGACGGGATAGCCCTCGTTAATATATACCGCATGGTACACAATGATGCTGGGTGCGTAGCCCAGGGAGGTCATCATGCAGCAATTCAAACATCGGCGCTGTCGACGATAGCGTCATCTAAAAGGGGCGGTTTCCCGGTAACGGGCTCCTCCTGATTCACCATTTTTGCGCTCTCTTCGCGACGGTCCGTGCCGTTCGCGCTGCAAGAACGCATGCCCGCATCTTCGGGCGAGTATTTCGGGACGCGCGATGCGTTTTGCCGCGTGATGACATGCGCCCGATCCAGATTACAGGAAGGAAAAGGCCATGGCTTTCCTTGATTTCGCCCAGGCGCTTGCCGGCCCGCATATGGCCGTTGGCGCCGCCCGTAGCGCCCCCGCTCCGCACTTCGCGGCAGAAGCCTTGGCAGCCGATTTTTCTGCCCAGGAATGGCAGATCGTCGATCTCGCCCGTACCGATGGTTTGCGCTCGCTGCGCGGCCCCGGCCGCTTCGCCCGCCTGCGCAAGTGGATCTGGGGCGAGGAACATAGCCCGACCCTCGCCAGCGAACGGCTCGAAGCGTTGCGCCGCCTGGCCGTCGAGGCCTGGCACAAGGGCTATGCCGTTTCGCTGTCCGCCCTCGCCGCCTTCCGTGCGGCCGGCTTTTCCACCGCGCAGCTCGAACTGCTGCTCGCCACCATCAGCGCGGGCCGCACTGCCCGCGTCCCCCGGAGCTAATCCATGAACCAGTTCACCAAGATAACCGCCGACGGGTCCGCGTCGGACATCCATGCATCCCCCGGAAGCCGATGGTCGCGCAAGCATGGCGGCATTGCCGCCATCGCGCTCATCGCTCTGTTCGGCATCGGCTGGAAGCTGGTCGACCGCCCCTCGGCCCAGGCCGCAGCCACCCCGCTGGCGGCAGTCGGCGTTTCCGCGCCGCTCGCCCGCAGCGTGACGCAGTGGGATGACTATGTCGGCCGCTTCGCCCCCAGCCAGACGGTCGAGATCCGCCCCCGCGTATCGGGCGCGGTGACCGCCATCCACTTCCGCGACGGCGACTTCGTTCGTCAGGGGCAGTTGCTTTTCACCATCGACCAGCGCCCCTTCCAGGCCGCTCTGGCCGAGGCTCGGGCCAACGTCGCCTCCGCCCGCAGCGCGCTGCTGCTGGCGCAGAATGACTATGGCCGCGTCCAGCGGCTGACCGGCGACGAAGCCGTGTCGGCAAGCGAGGTGGATTCGCTCCGCTCGCGTCTGCAGGCGGCGCAGGCCGCTCTGGCCGGCGCGCAGGCCCGCGAACGCAGCCGGGCGCTGGATGTCGAGTTCACCCAGGTGCGTGCGCCGATTTCCGGCCGCGTATCGGATCGCCGCGTCGACGTCGGCAATCTGGTGTCGGGCGGAGAAGGCAGCACCGCGTCGCTGCTGACCACGGTCAACAAGCTCGACCCCATCTACTTCAACTTCGATGCATCCGAAGCGCTCTACCTCAAGTCGCAGCGCGACAAGGAGAATGGCGGCGCGGTGGAAGTGCGGTTGCAGGACGAGGCGGACTATAACCATCAGGGCCGTCTGGACTTCACCGACAATGGGCTTGATCCCCGTTCGGGCACGATCCGCATCCGCGCCGTGTTCGACAATCCGGGCAATTTCCTGACCCCCGGCCTGTTCGGCAATATGCGCCTGGCCAATGGCGGCAAGGCCAATGCCCTGCTGGTCCCCGACGAGGCGATCCAGTCCGACCAGGCACGCAAGACCGTGCTGGTGGTGGACAAGGATGACAGCGTCGCGGTGAAGCCGGTCGAGCTTGGCCCGATCGTCGACGGGCTGCGCATCATCCGCAGCGGCCTCGATCCCAAGGACCGCGTGGTCGTGAGCAACATCCAGGCGGCAATGCCCGGTGCCAAGGTCGCGGTGAAGCCGGCCCGGATCAGCCCGACCCCGGCGCCCGTCACCCCGGTCGACAGCGTCGCCCCGGTCGCCGCCCAGGCCACCTTCGCCCGGTAAGAACTGGCCCCACCCTTCACACGGGTGGGGCCAACCAAACGAAATTCCCTGCCCGTGATCCGGCCCCTGCCGGATCGCGCGGTATCCCTTTCGCCTTTCGCAAAGGACGATCCGATGCGTTTCTCCCGTTTCTTCATCGACCGGCCGATCTTTGCCGCCGTCATCGCGGTGGTCATCACCGTGGTCGGCGCGCTCGCCTTCGTCGGCCTGCCGGTGTCCCAATATCCCGACATCGTGCCCCCCACGGTCACGGTTTCCGCCCAATATCCCGGCGCGTCGGCCGAAACGGTCGCATCGACCGTGGCCGCGCCGATCGAACAGGAAATCAACGGCGTCGACGACATGCTTTACCAGAGCAGCCAGTCGACCGGCGACGGCAAGGTGGTCGTGACCGTCACCTTCAAGATCGGCACCGACCTGGATGCCGCACAGGTGCTGGTGCAGAACCGCGTCGCCGTCGCTATCCCGCGCCTGCCCGAGGAAGTGCAGCGACTGGGCGTCGTCACCCGCAAGACCACGCCGGAATTCCTGATGGTCGTGAATTTGCAGTCGCCCGACGGCACCTATGACCGCGACTATATCTCCAACTATGCCCTGACCCAGGTGCGCGACCGGCTGGCCCGGCTCGACGGCGTGGGCGACGTGCAACTGTTCGGTGCGCGCGACTATGCGATGCGCATCTGGATCGATCCCGATCGCGCCGCCGCGCTGGACCTGACCGCCGGCGAGATCGTCTCGGCGCTCCGGGCACAGAATGTCCAGGTGTCGGCCGGTTCGATCGGCCAGCCACCCTATGACCGGGGCGAAGCCTTCCAGCTTGGCGTCGAAATGCAGGGCCGCCTGACCACGCCCGATCAGTTTTCCGACATCGTCATCCGTTCCGATGCCGATGGCCACCAGGTGCGCGTGCGCGATGTCGCTCGCGTCGAGCTGGGCGCGCAGGATTATGGCACCAACACCTATCTCAGCAACAAGCCGACGGTCGTGATCGCGACGATGCAGCGCCCCGGCTCCAACGCGCTCGACGCCGCGGAGAAGGTCAAGGCGGAGATGGAGCAACTGTCCAAGCGCTTCCCCAAGGGCCTGGAATATAGCATCATCTACAACCCGACCGAATTCATCAGCCAGTCGATCGACGCCGTCTATCACACGCTGTTCGAAGCGGTGATACTGGTCGTGCTCGTCATCCTCATCTTCCTGCAGAACTGGCGCGCGGCGGTCATCCCGATCATCGCGATCCCGGTCTCGCTGATCGGCACGGCGACGATGCTGGCGGCGGTCGGCTATTCGCTCAACAACCTGTCGCTGTTCGGCCTGGTGCTGGCGATCGGCATCGTCGTCGACGACGCGATCGTCGTGGTCGAGAATGTCGAACGCAATATCGAAAATGGCATGAGCCCGCTGCAGGCGGCGCGCGTGTCGATGGACGAAGTGTCGACCGCGCTGATCGCGATCGTGCTGGTGCTGTGCGCCGTGTTCGTGCCGACCCTGTTCATCACCGGCATTTCCGGTGCCTTCTACCAGCAGTTCGCGGTCACCATCTCGACCGCGACGGTCATCTCGCTGATCCTTTCGCTCACCCTGTCGCCGGCTGCAGCCGCCCTGCTGCTGAAGCCCAAACATGGTGCCCCTGACCTCGACAATGCGCCACGCTGGCGCCAGGTCGCGGCCAAGGCAGCGGATCGGTTCAACCAGGGCTTTGATCGGATGAGCGCGGGCTATGCGCGCCTTACCCGTTTCCTTGTCGCCCGACCCAAGAAGATGCTGCTGACCTATGCCGGCCTGATCGCTGCCACCATCGCCCTGTTCTGGGTGACGCCCGGCGGCTTCATCCCGGCGCAGGACCAGGGTTATTTCCTGGCCGTCGTCCAGTTGCCCTCGGGTGCATCGCTGGAGCGCACCGACAAGGTGACGCGCGAGGTCGCGGCGAAGATCCTGCCGATCAAGGGCCTGCGCGGCGCGGTGATGTTCGCCGGCTTCCATGGTCCGTCGCAGACGCAGGCGCCCAACAGCGCGGCGATCTACTTCCCGTTCAAGAGCTTTGCCGAGCGCAAGGCGGAGGGCGCCACCTATGCCGGGATCATGGATCAGGCGAACAAGGCGGTCGCGGGCTATGACAAGGCGCGCATCCTGCTGGTGCCGCCGCCGCTGATCCAGGGCATCGGCTCGGCCGGTGGCTATCGCCTAATGCTGGAGGACCGGGAGGATCGCGGCTATGCGGAACTCAACAAGGTCGCTGGCGAGCTGATCGGCAAGGCCAATCAGAGCCCCAGCCTGGCGCAGGTCTATACCCTGTTCGACGTCGGCACCCCGCGCATCTTCGCGGATGTCGATCGCCGCAAGGCCGACCTGCTGGGCGTGCCGCCCGAGCGCGTGTTCGAAGCGATGCAGGTCTATCTTGGCTCTGCCTTCGTCAACGACTTCAATCTGCTTGGTCGCACCTATCGCGTGACTGCCCAGGCCGATGCCGATCATCGCGGCACCGTGGCTGATATCGCCAACCTGAAGACCCGGTCGAACAGCGGCCAGATGGTGCCGATCGGTTCGGTCTCCACCTTCCGCGACAAGACCGGCCCCTATCGCGTGGTCCGCTATAACCTGCTGCCCGCCGTGGAAATCGATGGCGACACGGCACCGGGCTATTCGTCGGGCCAGTCGCTGGCCACGATGGAGAAGCTCGCCGACGCGGCCCCTGCGGGTTATGCCAGCGAGTGGACCGGCGTTGCCTATCAGCAGATCAGTGCCGGCAATACCGCTGGCATCGTGTTCGGCATGGCGGTGTTCTTCGTCTTCCTGGTGCTGGCAGCGCAATATGAAAGCCTGACCCTGCCACTGGCGATCATCCTGATCGTGCCGATGTGCCTGTTCGCGGCCATGCTGGGCGTGAACCTGCGCGGGATGGACAATAATATCCTGACGCAGATCGGCCTGGTCGTGCTGATCGCCCTTGCCGCGAAGAACGCCATCCTGGTGGTCGAATTCGCCAAGCAGGCGGAAGAGGAACAGGGGCTGAGCCCGGTCGAAGCCGCCGTCCAGGCTGCCCAGACCCGTCTGCGCCCGATCCTGATGACCAGCTTCGCCTTCATCCTGGGGGCGGTGCCGCTGGTGATCGCCAGCGGGGCCGGTGCGGAACTGCGCCAGGCGCTGGGCACGGCGGTCTTCTTCGGCATGACCGGCGTGACGGCCTTCGGCCTGCTCTTCACCCCCACCTTCTATGTCGTGTGCCGTGCGCTGGGCGATCGCTTCGCCCGCCGCCGGCGCCCGGAGGCTGACGACGCTGCGACCTTGCAGCCGGCCGAATGAGGACAAAAGCCATGACAAGGAACCTGATTGCCCTGCTGCTCAGCGTCAGCGCGCTGACAGCCTGCGCCGCCGGGCCGGATTACAAGGCCCCCGCCACCCCAACCACCGCCGCCGCCCCGTTCATCGGGGCGGCGAACCCGGCGGTCGCCCAGAGCGCAACCGACGACCATTGGTGGCGGCTCTATAACGACCCGCTGCTCGATGGACTGGTCGGTGATGCGCTCAAGGCCAATACCGACATCCGCGTCGCCGTCGCCCGGCTGGAACGCGCCCGCGCCCAGTTGCGCGGCGCCCGTTCCGACCGGCTGCCGAGCACCAATGTCAGCGGCTCACCGACCTATGGCCGGGTGTCGCAGGCCCAGACCCTGCCCGGCATGGACCGGGAAAACTGGACCGTCGATATGGGGCTGGACGTCGCCTATGAGGTCGACCTGTTCGGCCGGGTGAAGCGTAGTATAGAGGCGGCGCGCGGCGATCTCGGCGCGGCCCAGGCCGATGCCGATGCCGTTCGTGTCGCGGTGGTCGCCGATACGGTGCGCGCCTATGTCGATGCCACCGCTTCGGCCCAGCGCCTTGCCGTCGCGAAGGAAACGGTCGACCTGCTCGACAAGTCGATCCGCATCACCAGCGCCCGCTTCGACGCTGGCCGGTCCGACCGGCTGGACGTGGTCCGGGTGACGACCCTGCGCGAACAGCAGCAGGCGCTGATCCCCAATCTGATCGCGGATCGCAATGCCGCCCTGTTCCGGCTGGCGACGCTGACCGGGCGGACGCCGCAGGACCTGCCTGCATCCGTCCAGAACGCAACCGTGACACCGAATGTGACACAGCCCATCCCGGTCGGCGACGGCCAGGCGCTGCTCGCCCGGCGGCCGGACGTGCGCGCGGCGGAACGACGGCTGGCGGCCGACACGGCGCGGGTCGGCGTGGCCACCGCCGATCTCTATCCGCGTATCACGCTGGGCGGATCGATCGGCACCACGGCGGTCGGCGGAGGCAATCTGTTCGGTGCCGGGCCGCTCAACTTCCTGCTGGGGCCGCTGATCAGCTGGGCCTTCCCCAATCAGGAAGCCAATCGCGCGAAGATCGCGGCGGCCAAGGCGGATGGCGACGCGTCGCTTGCCGCCTTTGACGGCACGGTGTTGCAGGCGCTGGAGGAAACCGAGACGGCGCTTTCCACCTATGCCAATGCGCTGGAGCGGCGGGCGACGCTGCAATCGGCGCGGGACGAGGCGGCTCGGGCTGCACGGATCAGCCTGGCACGCCAGCGCGAGGGGCAGATCGACTTCCTGACCGTGCTGGATGCGCTGCGTACCCAGGCATCGGCCGATGCGGACCTGGCGACCGCCAACCGCGCCGTCGCCTTTGCCCAGGTGGACCTGTTCCGCGCTTTGGGCGGCGGCTGGAGCACGACCTGATACAGAAAGGGCGGCGTTTCAAAACGCCGCCCTTTTTCCCTGTCAGACGATGAAATTGCCCTGATGGGCGAATGTCTCGATCTCATGCCGGCCGCTCGGCGCCTCGCGCGCCTGCAGCGCTTCGGGCAGGACGGCCTTGTCGCCCTGACGCCCGATCGCGATCGCCGCCTCGATCCGGAAACGCTCCGGCACTGCCAGTTCGGCGCGCGCCTTGTCGAAATCTACGCCGGTCATCGCATGGGTATGATAGCCAAGCCGCGTAGCCTGTAGCGCCAGCGTCGCCCAGGCGGCGCCCGCATCGAAGCTGTGGCTGTGCGAGGGCTTGTAATCTTCCGATCCCGGCGCCGCCATCAGCGTGTCGGACAGGACGAAGGCGAGTACGCCGGCATGCTGCACCCAGCCCTGGTTGAACGGGAAGAGCAGATCGAGGAAGCGCGCCCAGTCGGCGCTTTCGCGATGGGCATAGAGGAAGCGCCAGGGCTGGTAGTTGAACGCCGAGGGCGCCCAGCGGGCGGCATCGAACAGCGTGTCGATATCGGCCTGGGGAATCGCCGAGCCGTCAAAGGCGCGGGGCGACCAGCGCTCCAGGATCAGCGGATCGACGGGACGGGTAACTTCGCGCGGGCTGGTAGCCATCTGGATCTCCTTCAAGGCGCTGACGCGATCGGCGCGCCATGCTGTCGGAAATCTATCTAGCGGATGTTCCGCCGCTGCGAAGAGGCATTGGGCTTTCGCCCTGGAAACACAGGGTTTCCCCGATCAGGCGCAGGCATCCTGCGGCTGGCGTTCGCGATCGGTGCGGGAAACGGGCAGATTACGGTCATCAGCATCGCGCTCGAACAGCACCACGGCGGGCTCCCTGAAAAGGGCCTGCGCCAGCCGATCGCGCAGGCGCGTCAACGGTCTGTCCTGATCCTGATAGGCCATAATGCGTCCTCTCTGCCGACTCGGGCGGCTTATCTACCGATGGTATAGAGAATCGTCCCCCAAGCAATGCTGGCCGTCGCGGTAGAAAAGCTATCCATCCCGGCCCCGCTAAAAAATCATACGCAAATACTATGCAGCCTGCCCCGCCCGCGTCTCGCATTCAAACGGAAGAGGGGCCTAATCGGGCGCTCGCTAACGACCCTGTCCGCCTCCCGCGGCGGGCGTGATGCGGGAGTTACCCCCATGCAGGATCTCTTGTGGATCGGCATCATCCTGGCGCTGACAGCGGCTAGCCTCGGCTATGTCCGGCTGTGCGGCGACGCCTGAAGGAGGGATGCCATGACCATCGACCTCTGGCTCGCGGCGATCACCGCCGCCGGGCTTCTCGTCTATCTCGTCGCCGTGCTCGCACGGCCCGAACGCTTTTAAGGGGGGCCGCACATGACCTTCCAGGGATGGCTGCTGATCGCAGCCTTTGTCGGCATCTTGCTGGCGCTCACCAAACCGATGGGCCTGTGGCTGTTCGCCCTCTATGAGGGCCGCCGCACGCCGCTTCATGCCGTGATGGGTCCGATCGAACGCGGCTTCTATCGGCTGTCGGGGATCGATCCCGACGCCGAACAGAGCTGGCGCCGCTACGCGGTTCACATGCTGATCTTCAACGTCGCGCTGCTGCTCTTCACCTATGCGGTGCTACGCCTGCAGGGCCTGCTACCGTTCAATCCGCAGGGCTTTGGCGGCACCAGCAGCGACTTGGCGTTCAACACCGCAGTCAGCTTCACCACCAACACCAACTGGCAAAGCTATTCGGGCGAGTCGACCATGTCGAACCTCAGCCAGATGCTGGGCCTCACCATCCACAATTTCCTGTCGGCCGCCACCGGCATTGCGCTGGCCTTCGCCCTGTTCCGCGGCTTTGCCCGGCGCAGCGCATCGACGATCGGCAATTTCTGGGCCGACGTCACCCGCGTGACCCTCTATCTGCTGCTGCCGATCTGCATCGTCTACGCCCTGTTCCTGATCGCGAGCGGCGTGCCGCAGACGTTGGCCGGCTCGGTCGACGTGACCACGCTGGAAGGCGTGAAGCAGACCCTCGCGCTTGGCCCCGTCGCCAGCCAGGAAGCGATCAAGATGCTGGGCACCAATGGTGGCGGCTTCTTCAATGCCAACAGTGCCCATCCCTTCGAGAACCCGACCGCGCTCACCAACCTGGCACAGATGCTGTCGATCTTTATGATCGGCTTCGGCCTGACCTGGACCTTCGGCAAGGCCGTCGGCAATCCGCGCCAGGGCTGGGCCATCCTCGCCGCCATGCTGGTGATCTTCCTCGCCGGCGTCACCGTCGCCTATTGGCAGGAAGCGGCCGGCAATCCGGTGCTCCACAATCTGGGCGTCGCCGGTGGCAATATGGAAGGCAAGGAAGTCCGCTTCGGCATCGCCGCCTCTGCCCTCTTCTCCGTCGTCACCACGGCGGCAAGCTGCGGCGCGGTCAACGCCATGCATGACAGCTTCACCGCATTGGGCGGCATGATCCCGCTGTTCAACATCCAGCTCGGCGAAGTCGTGGTCGGCGGCGTCGGCGCAGGCATTTATGGCTTCCTGCTGTTCGCCATCCTTGCCGTGTTCGTCGCGGGCCTGATGGTCGGTCGCACGCCGGAATATGTCGGCAAGAAGATCGAGAGCCGCGAAGTCAAGCTGGCGGTGCTCGCCATCGCCGTGCTGCCGCTCATCATCCTGGGCTTCACCGCCATCGCCAGCGTCACCGACGCGGGCCTGGCCGGCCCGCTCAACAAGGGACCGCATGGCTTCAGCGAGATCCTCTACGCCTTCACCAGCGCCGTCGGCAATAATGGCTCGGCCTTTGCCGGCCTGTCGGCCAACAGCCCCTTCTATAACGGGATGCTGGGTGTCGCGATGTGGATCGGCCGCTTCTTCATCATCATTCCCATGCTGGCCATCGCGGGCAGCCTGGCCGCGAAGAAATATACGCCCGAAACCGCCGGCAGCTTCCCCACCACGGGGCCACTGTGGACCGGTCTGCTGGTCGGCATCGTGCTGATCGTGGGCGGCCTGACCTTCCTGCCCAGCCTCGCCCTTGGCCCCATCGCCGATCATCTCGCGATGATCCGTGGCCAGCTTTTCTAAGGATCCCATTCCATGGCCCGGTCCTCTGACACATCCGAACAAAAATCGCTCTTCACCGCGGACCTGATCGTTCCAGCGATCGGCCACGCCTTCCGCAAACTCAAGCCGCAGGAACTGATCCGCAACCCGGTGATGTTCACCACCGCAATCGTCGCGGTGCTGCTGACCGTCCTGCTCCTTGTCGGGCAGGACAGCCTGGCCGTCGGCTTCAAGCTGCAACTGGTCATCTGGCTCTGGCTCACGGTCCTCTTCGGCACCTTTGCCGAGGCGCTGGCCGAAGGGCGCGGCAAGGCGCAGGCCGCCTCGCTGCGCGCCACCAAGGCGGACCTGACCGCCAAGCGGCTGAAGGGCCATGGCGAAAGCTATGAGACCGTCGCCGCCAGCGCGCTGAAGCTGGGCGACGTGGTGCTGGTCCAGACCGGCGACCTGATCCCGTCCGATGGCGAGGTCCTCTCCGGCGTCGCCTCCGTCAACGAAGCGGCCATCACCGGCGAATCCGCGCCGGTGATCCGCGAGGCGGGCGGCGACCGTTCGGCCGTGACCGCAGGCACCCGCGTCATTTCCGACGAGATCCGCGTCCGCGTCACCGTCAATCCCGGCCAGGGCTTTCTCGATCGCATGATCGCGCTGGTCGAGGGCGCCGAGCGGCAGAAGACGCCGAACGAGATCGCCCTCACCCTGTTGCTGGTCGGCCTGACCATCATCTTCCTCATCGCGGTCGGCACCATCCCCAGCTTCGCCAGCTATGCCGGCGGCGCCATTCCGGTGGCGATCCTGGCGGCCCTGCTGATCACCCTGATCCCGACCACCATCGCTGCCCTGCTGTCGGCGATCGGCATTGCCGGCATGGACCGTCTGGTACGCTTCAACGTGCTCGCCAAGTCGGGCCGCGCCGTCGAAGCGGCGGGCGACATAGACGTGCTGCTGCTGGACAAGACCGGCACCATCACCGTGGGGGATCGCCAGGCGACCGAATTCCGTGCCGTGGGCGGCACGACCCCGGTCCAGCTCGCGCAGGCCGCGCTGCTCGCCAGCCTGGCGGACGAGACGCCCGAAGGCCGTTCGATCGTGCTGCTGGCCCGCGAAGGCTTCAACCAGTCGGTAGACGCCCTGCCTGCCAATGCGGAGGTCATTCCCTTCACCGCCCAGACCCGGATTTCCGGCGTCACCATCGATGGATCGACGATCCAGAAGGGGGCGGTGGATTCGGTGCTGAAGGCCAATCCGGGCCTGGGCTCCACCCCGGTCGCGGGCGAACTGCGCCGCATCACCGACGAGATCGCCCGTGCCGGCGGCACCCCGCTGGCGGTGGCCAAGGATGGCAAGCTGCTGGGCGCGATCTTCCTCAAGGACATCGTCAAGGCCGGCATCCGGGAACGGTTCGGCGAACTGCGCCAGATGGGCATCCGCACCGTGATGATCACCGGCGACAACCCGCTGACCGCCGCCAGCATCGCGGCCGAGGCCGGGGTCGACGATTTCCTGGCGCAGGCGACGCCGGAGGACAAGCTGGCTCTGATCCGCAAGGAACAGCAGGGTGGCCGCTTGGTCGCGATGTGCGGCGACGGCACCAACGACGCCCCTGCCCTGGCTCAGGCCGATGTCGGCGTCGCCATGAACACCGGCACGCAGGCGGCCCGCGAAGCCGGCAACATGGTCGACCTGGACAGCGATCCGACCAAGCTGATCGAGGTGGTGGGCCTGGGCAAGCAGTTGCTGATGACGCGCGGCGCGCTCACGACCTTCTCGGTCGCCAATGACGTGGCCAAATATTTCGCGATCATCCCGGCCATGTTCGTGGCGCTCTATCCGGGCCTTGGCATCCTCAACATCATGGGGCTGGCCACGCCGGAAAGCGCGATCCTGTCGGCGATCATCTTCAACGCGCTGATCATTCCCTGTCTGGTGCCGCTGGCGCTCAAGGGCGTGACCTATCGCCCGATCGGCGCCGGACCGCTGCTGGCCCGCAACCTCGCCATCTATGGCCTGGGCGGCCTGATCGCGCCGTTCGTGGGCATCAAGCTGATCGACCTTGCCGTCAACGGCCTCGGCCTAGCCTGAGGAAGGACAAACCCATGTTTACCGATTTAAAATCCGCCTTGCGTCCGGCCCTGACCATGACGTTGCTCTTCGCCCTGCTGCTCGGCCTTGCCTATCCGCTGGCGCTGACCGGCATCGGCCAGACGCTGTTCCCGTCCCAGGCCAATGGCAGCCTGGTCGAGGATCAAGGAAAGATCGTCGGCTCCATCGTCATCGGCCAGGCCTTCACCTCGGACATCTATTTCCACAGCCGTCCGTCGGCGGCGGGCAAGGGCTATGACGGCCTTGCCTCCTCCGGCTCCAATTTTGGTCCGACCAGCCAGGCGCTGGCCGACCGCGTCAGGACCGACGTCGAGACCCTTCAAGCTGCTACACCCGGTCGTTTTGTTCCGTCCGATCTGGTGACCACCTCTGCCTCGGGGCTCGACCCCCATATCAGCCCCGAGGCAGCTTTTTATCAGGTCGATCGCGTCGCCGCCGCGCGCGGGATCGATGCGGCGCGCGTCCGTGCCCTGGTAGAAAAGAGCGTCGAGCAGCCGCTGCTGGGCTTCGTCGGCGAACCCCGCGTCAATCTGTTCGAGTTGAATCGACGGCTGGATGCGATTGGCGCTAAACGGACCCAGTGAACGAACCGCATCGCCCCGATCCCGAAGCCTTCCTGCGCGCGGCCGCGCAGGAAGGCCGTGGCCGCCTGAAGGTCTTTCTCGGCGCTGCGCCGGGGGTAGGCAAGACCTGGGAGATGCTGACCGAAGGACGGCAGCGACGCGAGGCAGGCGTCGATGTCGTCGTCGGCGTGGTGGAAACCCATGGCCGGCGCGAGACCGAGGCGCTGGTCCATGGCCATGAGATCATCCCCCGCCGCACCGTCGACCATCAGGGCCACAGCCTGGGCGAGATGGATATCGACGCGATCCTGGCGCGCCATCCGCAGTTGGTGCTGGTCGACGAACTGGCGCACAGCAATGCGCCGGGCAGCCGCCACCCCAAACGCTATCAGGATGTCGAGGAATTGCTGGCCGCCGGCATCCATGTCTATTCGACGATCAACATCCAGCATGTCGAAAGCCTCAACGACGTCGTCGCCTCCTTCACCCGCGTCCGCGTGCGGGAGACGGTGCCCGATTCGATCCTGGAACATGCCGAGATCGAAGTGGTGGACATTCCGCCCGACGAACTGATCGAGCGGCTGAAGGACGGCAAGGTCTATATCCCGCAGGAAGCCAGTCGCGCCCTCAACCATTTCTTTTCCAAGTCGAACCTGACCGCGCTGCGCGAACTGGCGCTGCGCCGCGCCGCGCAGGCGGTCGATGCCCAGATGCTCGATTATGTCCGCGCCCATGCGCTGGCGGGCAGCTTCGTCGCTGGCGAGCGCGTGATCGTGGCGGTCAGCGAACAGCCGAGCGCCGCCGGCCTGGTCCGTTCCGCCAAGCGACTGGCCGACGCACTGCGCGCGCCCTGGACCGCCGTCCATATCGAAACCCCGCGCGGGCCGCAGCTATCGGACGAGGATCGGCAGCGCCTGGCCGATACGCTCGCCCTCGCCTCGCGCCTCGGCGCCGACACTGCCTCCATCCCTGCCTCCAGCGTTGCCGACGGGCTGCGCCGCTTCGCCGCCGACGCGCGCGCCACCCAGATCGTGATCGGCAAGTCGGCGCGTAGCTGGTGGTTCGAGCTGCGCCATGGGTCGGTGGTCGATCGGCTGGTGCGCGACATCGGCCCGGTCGCCGTCCATGTCATGCCCGGCGAGGACAGCGTGCCGCGCCCGCACGATGCCAGCAGCGGTCATTGGGGCGACCCGATCGGCTATGTCTGGTCGATGCTGGCAGTGATCGGCATGACCCTGCTCGGCCGGCTGATGCTGGAGGCAATCGACCTCGGCAATATCGCCCTGCTCTATCTGGTGCCGGTGATGTTCGCGGCGGCGAGTCATGGCCTGCGCACCGGCCTCGCAACCGGCCTTGCCTCCAGCCTTGCCTATAATTTCTTCTTCCTGCCACCGACCGGCACACTGACCGTCAGCAATCCGGAAAATGTCATTTCCATCCTCGTCTTCCTGGGGGTGGCAGTGGTCACCAGCCAGTTTGCCGCGCGGATGCACGCCCAGTCGGCCCTGGCCGAAGCGAGCGCGCGCCAGAATGCAACGCTGGCGGGCTTTTCCCGCCAGATGACCGCCTCCCCCAGCCTGGAGGAAATCCGCCATGCCATCTGCGCCGAGATCGCCCGGCTGTTCGACGTGCGCACAGTGCTGATGATCCCGTCGGATGAAGGGCCGCAATTGCGCGCCGCCTATCCGCCCGAGGACCGGCTGGACGAGATTGAGCGCGCCGCCGCCCGCTGGGCGATGGAGCATGGCGAGCCGGCCGGGCGTGGCTCCTCCACCCTCACCGCATCGGACTGGCTGTTCCTACCCGTGACCACGAAGGACGCCGTGCTGGCGGTGATCGGGCTGGCACGCGAGGATGCGGGCGAGCCGGTGCGCACCGACCGGATGCCGCTGCTCCGCAGCCTGATCGACCAGGCCGCGATCGCGCTCGACCGCATGGCGCTGGAGGAGGCGATGATCGAGGCCGGCCAGATTCGCGAGCGCGACCGGCTGCGCTCCGCCCTGCTCTCCTCGGTCAGCCATGATTTGCGCACACCGCTCACCACGATAATCTCGGCCACGCGCGAAATGCGCACCCATCCCTCGCCCGAACTGATCGATACGCTGGATGGCGAGGCGCAGCGTCTGTCCCGCTTCGTCGCCAACCTGCTCGACATGGCGCGGGTGGAGGCCGGCGCGCTGCCGATGCGGGCGGAGGCGACCGACCTGTTCGATGCCGTCGCGAGCGCCGCCCATGACAGCCGCAGCGCGCTGGCCGAGCGGCCGCTCGACGTGCAGATCCCGCCCGACATCCCACTGGTCCGGGTCGATCCGGTGCTGCTGCACCATATCCTCATCAACCTGCTCGACAATGCCGGCCGCTATGGCGATCCCGGCACGCCCGTCACCGTGCGCAGCCTGCGCGAGCCCGATGCCATCAGCCTGTCGGTGATCGACCGGGGGCCGGGCATCCCGGCCGGCATGGAGGCGCGGGTGTTCGACACCTTCACCCGGCTGGAAGGCTCCGACCGGTCAAAGACCGGCACCGGCCTTGGCCTCGCCATCGTCAAGGCCTTTGCCCAGGCGATGGGGCTCAGCGTATCGGCGCGCACCGTTGCCGACCCACCCGGCGCCTGTTTCACCCTGCATATTCCCCAATCCCTCATCCTCACCGACATCATGGAAAAGGACATCGCATGAAGCCGCGCCACAGCCTGCTGATCGTCGACGACGAACCGCAGATCCGCCGGCTGATCCAGGCCGCCCTCGCCCGCGCCGACTATGCCACGATCGAGGCGCAGACCGCGCGCGAGGCACTGGACAAGCTGCGCAGCGAGCGCCCCGACATCACCTTGCTGGACCTGGGCCTGCCCGATCGCGACGGGCTGGAGCTGGTGCCGATCATCAAGAAGGAAAGCGACACGACCCTCATCATCGTGTCGGCGCGCGACGCCACCGACGAGAAGGTCGCCGCGCTCGACCTGGGCGCCGACGATTATCTGACCAAGCCGTTCGATACCGACGAACTGCTTGCCCGCGTGCGGGTGGCGCTGCGCAACCGGATGACGCGCGATGGCGGCGCGATGAAGGTGACGGCCGGCGACCTGGCCATCGATCTGGTCGCCCATATCGTCACCAGGAACGGGGCCGAAGTGCATCTGACGCCCAAGGAATATGGCGTGCTGGAGCAGTTGGCGCGCTTTCCCGGCCGGGTCATCACCCACAAGCAGATCATGGACCATGTCTGGCCCAACGAACATGCCCATCATGTCGAATATCTGCGCGTGCTGGTGCGCGGCCTGCGCCAGAAGCTGGAGGCCGACCCGCAGCGGCCGCAGATCATCAGCAACGAACTGGGGATCGGCTACCGCCTGAAACAGGGTAACGACTAGATCTCGATCTGCGACCCCAGCTCGACCACGCGGTTGGTCGGCAGGTTGAAGAAGGCCATCGGGCTTTCCGCATTGCGGATCATCCAGGCGAACAGCTTTTCGCGCCACATCGCCATGCCCGGCCGTTCCGACGGAATCAGCGTCTGGCGGCTGAGGAAATAGCTGGTGTCCTTGACGCTGATCGGTCCGCCGCAGTCGTGGACCGACTTCATCGCCGCCGGAATATCGACATCCTCCATGAAGCCATGGCGCAGGATCAGCCGGTAGAAGCCCGATCCATGATCCTCCACCGTGGTGCGCCCCTGCAGCGGCAGATGCGGCACGCCCTGAGTCCGCACGGTCAGGATGATGACCCGTTCGTGCAGCACCTTGTTATGCTTCACATTGTGCAGCAGCGCCGGCGGTACGCCGTCGGTGGTGGAGGAGAGGAAGATCGCCGTCCCCGGCACGCGCTTGAGCGAGGCCAGGGTCGAGCGCACGAACAGGTCCAGCTCCATCGCCCCTTCGCGCAGATAATGGCGCATGATCCGCCGTCCGGTCGCCCAGGTGGTCAGCACGGTGAACACCACCGCCGCGACCAGCAGCGGGAACCAGCCGCCATCGGGGATCTTGGTCACGTTCGACGCGAAATAGGCGCCGTCGATGATCAAGAACAGGCCGGTGACGCCTGCCGCCGCCGGTAGCGGCCAGCGCCATACGCTGAAGGTCAGCACGCCCAGCATGCAGGCGGTGATGACCATCGTGCCGGTCACCGCAATGCCATAGGCGGCCGCCAGATTGCTGCTGTTACCAAAGCCCAGCACCAGCAGGATGACGAAGATCAGCAGCAGCCAGTTGATCAGCGGCACATAGATTTGTCCCGCCGCCGAAGCGCTGGTGTGCAGGATGCGCAGGCGCGGCAGGAAACCCAGTTGCACCGCCTGCTGCGTGACCGAGAATGCGCCGGAAATCACTGCCTGGCTGGCGATGATCGTCGCCATCGTCGCCAGGATCACCAGCGGCAGACGCGCCCAGTCCGGCGCCATCAGGAAGAAGGGATTTTGCGCGGCCGCCGGATTGTCGAGCAGCAGCGCCCCCTGCCCCAGATAGTTGAGCATCAGGCAGGGGAAGGCGGCATAGAGCCAGGCGACGCTGATCGCCTTGCGCCCGAAATGGCCCATGTCGGCGTATAACGCCTCCGCCCCGGTCACCGCCAGCACCACCGAGCCGAGCGCCAGGAAAGCGAGCTTGGGATCGATCGCGAAGAAACGGATCGCCCAGAGCGGATTGACGATGCCGATGATCTCGGGGTGCTGCACGATATTGGCGATGCCGAGCGCCGCAAGGGTGATGAAATAGATCGCCATGATCGGGCCGAAGGCCATGCCGACCATGGCTGTGCCAAAGCGCTGAATCAGGAACAGCGCGATCAGGATGACGATCGCGATCGGCAACACCAGGTCGGCCAGGCTCGCCTGCACGATGGTCAGCCCCTCGACCGCCGACAGCACCGAAATGGCGGGCGTAATGATCGCATCGCCATAGAAGAGCGCAGTCGCCAGCACCCCCAGCATCGCGATCGCCGGGGTCCAGCGCGTTTCGCCCAGTCGCCGGCCGATCAGGGCCAGCAGCGCCATGCTGCCGCCTTCGCCGTCATTGTCGGCGCGCATGACGATGAACACATATTTGGCGGTGACGATCAGCGTCATCGTCCAGAAGATCAGCGACAGGACGCCATAGATATGCAGCGGATCGACCGCCAGCGGATGATGGCCGACGAAGCTTTCCTTGAGCGCATAGAGTGGCGAGGTGCCGATGTCGCCGAACACCACGCCCAGCGCACCGAGCGCAAGCGCAGCCGGTCGGCCGTGCGGCGTGCGATCCTGGCCTGCGGCCGGATCCCCCTGTTCAGTCATCTATGCGTGCCCTTCGTCTTTATATCCGGCCGCCATGCCATGAAAGGCCATTTGAAAACCATAGGGGTCTGCCCTCCCCGGCATAGGATTCGCATATGATTCCGGCCGGACGGCCCGCATCAGCTT
This sequence comes from Sphingobium scionense, assembly GCF_014197035.1. Taxonomy (GTDB): domain Bacteria; phylum Pseudomonadota; class Alphaproteobacteria; order Sphingomonadales; family Sphingomonadaceae; genus Sphingobium; species Sphingobium scionense. The sequence goes on from NZ_JACIEU010000001.1 coordinate 269,835, forward strand.
CAAATGCTATGAAATCCCTACGCAATCTGCCGGTTCCCTGTCTCGCATCCCTATGCCCGTCCGCTTAATTGCGATGCCGCCGCAACGGAGGCGGCCCGTGATGCAATATTGGCGTCCCCGCTGGACCTTGAAGATCGGCCTGCGCCTGCTCGGCCTCGCCTTGCTGGCTACGCTCTGGCCCGAGGGGCGCGCCCTGGCTGCGCTCGCCCATGGCCATCCAGCGGTTACCGCTGGCCAGTTGTCGCTCGCCGCGCTTGCCTTTCTCTGCGCCAGCATCGGCATGGCGCTGCTGCTGATGGGGCCGAACCTGTGGAAACCGGTGCGACTGGCCGATCGCTGGACCGCGCGATGAGGTTCATGACCAAGATTTCATGATGGGATCATCCGGCGGGAAGCCGGGCAGGCCTATTGCCGCACCATCGTCGCAGAGGAGTAGCGACGCGCGGACCACAGGCCATGACCAGACCCATTTTCTTCGATCCCACCGGCCGGCGCGGCATCTGGGCGCGGCGCGCGCTCGCCGCCCTGCTGTGCGCCATCATCGCCGCCACCATCGCCTTTGCGACGACGCTGATCGCCGTTCCGTCGGAAGGCGATCTGGCGCTGCCTTTGCCACAGCCACGCGCCGCGCATCTGACCGGCATGTCGCGACTGCGCCATGACCTGTCCAAATGGCTACCGCGCTGGCCCGGCCATGTCGCACAGGCCCGTCCGCTCAATGTCGGCTTCTATGTCCCCGATGACGAAAGCAGCATCGCCTCGCTGCGCCGCCATGTCGGGCAGCTCGACTGGGTCGTGCCCGCGCTGGTGACCGTGCCGGGCAGCGATCCCACGCCCCGTGTCCATGCCGACCCGCGCCTAGACCAGATGATCGCCAGCATGGGGCGCCCGCCCAAGCTGCTACCGATGGTCCAGAATATCGATGCCCATGGCTGGAACGGCGCCGGCACCGCCCGCCTGCTCGCCAGTCCGGCCGCCAGCCGCCAGCTCGCCCAGCGGCTGGCGGCCTCGGTCGCGGCGCATCATGATGCCGGGCTGGTAATGGACTTTGAATCGCTGCCGTCCGGCGCGCTGCCCGCCTATCTCCATTTCCTGCGCCAGTTGCGCAGCGACCTGCCCGCCCGCGCCAAGCTCGCAGTGACGGCGCCGGCCGGCGAGGAGTGGCCGCTCGCGCGCCTCGGCCAGGTCGCCGACCATGTCATCTTCATGGCCTATGACCAGCATTGGCAGGGCGGCACCCCTGGCCCGATCGCCGCGCAGGACTGGTTCGCCCGCGCGGTAGAGGATGCCGGCCGCCGCATCGGCCGCGATCGCATCATCGTTGCCTTGGGCAGCTATGGCTATGACTGGCATGATGGTGGCGCCGACGCCCTGTCGCTCGACGAGGCCTGGCTCGCCGCCCATGACAGCGACTCCCCGGTCAGCTTCGATCCCGCCAGCGGCAATGCCGGCTTCGCCTATGATGATGACGGCCATCGCCATCAGGTCTGGATGCTCGATGCCGCCGCCAGCTGGAACGAGCTGCAGGCGCTCCGTCGCCTCGGCATTCAGGGCGTGGCGCTGTGGCGGCTGGGCAGCGAGGATCCGGGCATCTGGTCCGACCTCACCGCCTTCCGCAACGGCAGCCGACCCGACCTGCGCCAGGTCGCGAGCAAGCTCGACACCGATGTCGAGGGATCGGGCGAGATATTGCGCATCACCGCAACGCCGACCGATGGCAGGCGCTCGATCGCCTTCGGCCCGCAGGGCACCATCCTGCGCGAAACCTATCATGTGCTGCCCACCCCCTATCAGGTGCGGCGGACCGGCGGCGCCCAGCCCAAGATGCTGGCGCTGACCTTCGACGATGGCCCGGACGCGACCTGGACGCCCAAGATCCTGTCGGTGCTGGAGCAGCATCATGTGCCCGGCACCTTCTTCGTCATCGGCGAAAATGCGCTGGAACATCCCGGCCTGTTGCAGCGGATCGTCGCCGACGGCGACGAAATCGGCAACCACAGCTACAGCCATCCCAACCTTGCCACCTGGTCGGACGAGAGCACCCGCCTGGAACTCAACGCCACCCAGCGACTGGTCCAGGCCTATACCGGGCGCAGCATGAAGCTGTTCCGCGCGCCCTATTTCGGCGACGCTGAACCGACCACGGCGGACGAACTGGGGCCGGCGCTGGCAGCGCAGAAGGCCGGCTATACCGTCGTCGGCCTGCACGTCGATCCCAATGACTGGCAGCGGCCGGGCACCGACGCGATCGTCCGCCAGGTGATCGACCAGGTCCATGCCGCCGACGCCGACCGGTCCGGCAATATCATCCTGCTGCATGATGGTGGCGGCGAACGGTCGCAGACGGTCGCGGCCCTGCCACAGATTATCACCACCCTGCAGAAGGAAGGCTATCGCTTCGTACCGGTCTCGCGCCTTGCCGGCCTCTCGCGCGAAGCGGCGATGCCGCCGGTCCGTGCCGGCGACCTGACCGCGGTGCGCGTCGATGTCGGCATGTTCATCACGCTGGCCGTCATCTCCGCCCTGCTCGGCTGGATCTTCTATGTCGCCATCTCGCTCGGTATCGCCCGTGCGCTGCTGATGACCTTCCTCGCCTGGTTCCAGACCCGGCGTGATCGCCCGGCCCCGCCCGTCTATCAGCCGACCGTCTCGGTCATCATCCCCGCCTATAATGAGGCGCGCGTGATCGAGGCGTCGGTGCGGCGCGTGCTGGCCAGCGACTATCCCGCGCTACAACTGATCGTCGCCGACGACGGGTCGAAGGACGAGACCAGCGCCATCGTCGCCCGCGCCTTTGCCGACGATCCGCGCGTCACCCTGCTGACCTTGCAGAATGGCGGCAAGGCGGCGGCGCTCAATCGCGCCCTGATGGAGGCGACCGGCGAGATATTGATCGCGCTCGACGCCGACACCCAGTTCGAGCCGCTGACGATCGCGCGGCTGGCGCGCTGGTTCGCCGATCCGGCGATCGGCGCGGTGGCGGGCGACGCCCGTGTCGGCAACCGGGTCAATCTCGTCACCCGCTGGCAGGCACTGGAATATATCACCGCCCAGAATCTGGAGCGGCGTGCGCTCGCCGGCTTCGACGCCATGACCGTGGTGCCCGGCGCCGTCGGTGCCTGGCGCCGGGCGGCGCTGGATGCTGTCGGCGGCTATCCCGAAGACACGCTGGCCGAGGATCAGGATCTGACCATCGCGATCCAGCGCGCAGGCTGGCGCGTCACCTTCGATCCCGAGGCGATTGCCTGGACCGAGGCGCCCGAAAGCTTCAAGGCACTGTCGAAACAGCGCTATCGCTGGGCCTTCGGGACGCTGCAATGCCTGTGGAAGCACGCCGCCATCCTGCGCAGCCGCAAGCCCACCGGCCTGGCTCTGGTCGGCATGCCCCAGGCCTGGCTGTTCCAGATCGCCTTCGCCGCCATCTCGCCGCTAATCGATCTGGCGCTGCTGCTGTCGATCGCCGGGACGATCCTGCGCGTGCAGCAGCATGGCTGGGCCCAGACCAGCGGCGACGTCGCAACCATGGCGCTCTACTGGCTGGTCTTCACCGGCATCGACATCGGCTGTGGCGCGATGGCCTATCGGCTCGACGGCAACAAGGTGCGCTACCCCGCCCATCTGCTGGTCGCCCAGCGCTTCGTCTATCGGCAGATCATGTATTGGGTGGTGGTGCGCGCGATCGCATCGGCCATTGGCGGTTGGGTCGTGGGCTGGGGCAAGCTGGAACGGTCCGGCCGTGTCTCGGTTACTCCGACGCCACTCAGGCATGAACAAAGTGTAACATGACTCGTGACCCTGCCTCGCCCATTCTACCCGCAAAGACAGCTCAGGACATGGCCAGGAACATGGAGGCCCCGCGCATAGACAAGACCGCAACCAGCCGCTTGCTGATCGGCCTGGCGCTGTGTGCGGCGTTGATGAGCGGCGCCTTCTTCCTGCATGTCCGCCGCGATGCGGAGGACCATGGCAGCGTGTCGGGCGCCAGCGCCCAATTGCTGCCGGGGCTGACGCTGGAAAATGCTGAGCCGGCCGGCACCGGCCTTGTCGTCACCAGCATGGAATCGAGCGGTCCGGCGGCCCGCGCGGGTATTGCGGTTGGCGATGACCTTATCGGCATCGACGGCACGCCGATCGCCTCGCTGGACCAGGCCAATGCCTATCTCAGCCAGCATGGCAACGCCCATCTCATATTGGGCTTGCGGCATCAGGATGCCGTCCGCATGGTGGCCCTCGACCGTTCGCCAGATTAGGGGGCCGCGCGCATGAGCCACAAGATTCTGGTGGTGGAGGATGATGCCGCCACCGCCGCCTATATCGTCAAGGGCATGACCGAGGCGGGCTTCACCGTCGATCAGGCCGATAATGGCCGCGACGGCCTGTTCCTCGCCAGCGACGGCAGCTATGGCGCGATCATCCTCGACCGGATGATGCCCGCGATGGATGGCATGGCCGTGCTCAAGGCTCTGCGCGCCGCCAGCATCGAGACGCCGGTCATATTTCTCTCCGCGCTCGGCACGCCCGAGGATCGTGTCGAAGGGCTGACCAGCGGCTCCGACGATTATCTGACCAAGCCCTTCGCCTTTGCCGAACTGCTGGCGCGGGTGCAGTTGCTGTTGCGCAAGGCCGGCGGCAATGCCGCGGTCGTCACCAGCCTGCGCTATGACGATCTCGACATGGACCTGCTCGCCCGCCGCGTGAAGCGCGCCGGCAAGGCGATCGACCTGCAACCGCGCGAGTTTCGCCTGCTTGAATTCTTCCTGCGCCACCCCGACCAGGTCGTCACCCGCACCATGTTGCTGGAAGGCGTGTGGGACTATCATTTCGACCCCGGCACCAATGTGATCGACGTGCATATCAGCCGCCTGCGCCGCAAGCTGGACGATGGATCGGACCGGCCGCTGCTGCATACGGTGCGTGGCATGGGCTATCGCCTGGGCCTCGATGGCTGAGGCGGGAGCTGGGGCTGCGGCTGGCTGGCGCGGCTTTGCCCGGTCGACCATCGGCCGCTTCGTCGGCCTCGCCTTCCTCTGCCAGTTCCTGGTGACCGGCGGCGTGCTGCTGTTCGTGCAGCAGGCGAGCCAGCGCACCGTCGTTGCCGCCGATCGCGATGCCGTCCATGATCTGCGCGACGAATTGCTGCGGGTCGCGCGGGAGCGCGGCGCGGCCGGACTGCGGCAGGATATCGAGCGGCGCCTGCCCACGGTGCGCAGCGAGCGCATCGTGCTGTTGCTGACCAACGCGCAGGGCCGGATCGTCGCCGGCAATCTGGGCGCCTGGCCGACCACCATAACCGACAATACCCCCTGGCGCACGATCGAGCTGTATCGCATCGGCGGAGAACAGCCCGAGCCGATCGGCGTCAGCACATCCCGCCTGCCCGATGGCGGCCGCCTGCTCGCCGGCATCGTCACGTCCCACAGCCTGCAACTGACCCGCATCTATGAGGAGGCGCTGACCATCGCCTTCCTGATGAGCCTGCTGCTCACCCTCATCATCGCGATCCTGCTCGGCCGGGTGCTGGCGCGTCAGATTTCCGCCATAGCCGACACCGCCAATGCGGTCGCCGTCGGCGCCTTCCATCGCCGGGTCGCCACCGACGGCAGCGGCGACGCCTTCGATCGGCTGGGCCTGTCGATCAACGCCATGCTGGAGCGGATCGACGCGCTGGTCAGCCAGTTGCGGATGATGACCGATGGCCTGGCCCATGACCTCAAGTCGCCTGTCACCCGCCTGCTCTCGGTGGTGGAGCAGGCCAGCACCCAGACCCGCGATGACCAGGCGCTCGACGCGCTGGAAAAGGTCCATCGAGAGGCGCAGACGCTGCAAGGGATGCTCTCGACCGCCCTGCTCATCAGCCGCACCGAGGCGGGTTTCGGCAGCGACCGGATGTGCGACACGGCGATCGCCGAACTGCTGGAGGATCTGGCCGAAGTCTATGGCCCGCTGATCGAGGATAGCGGCTTCACCCTCCATGTCGCGGCGCCCGCCGGCCTCGCCTTCCCGCTCCACCGCGAACTGGTGAGCCAGGCGATCGCCAATCTGATCGAAAATGCGCTGAAATATGCCGAGGGCGGCGATCGTATCGCGCTTGAAGCCGCGATGGATGGTGACGCGCTCACCATCAGCGTCAGCGACAATGGGCCGGGCATTCCCGCCGACCAGCATGAGGCGGCGATGAAGCGCTTCGGCCGACTCGACCCGTCGCGCAGCAAGCCCGGATCGGGGCTGGGCCTGTCGCTGGTCGAGGCCGTCGCACGGCTGCATCATGGCGCGCTGCTGCTGGGCGATGCCGGCCCCGGCCTGCGCGCGACATTGCGCCTGCGCCGCCCCGCCTGAGCAGCACCCGATTTTCCAGCGATTTCAGGGGAAAGGCACATCCCGGCCGACAGCGTAGCGCGTGCAGTCGCCGGCCATCGACCGGGATGAAGCATTGCCACCCTTTTGGAGAGGGGAGTGACAACGTTGTCCTGCGCATTAGCGCGTAGCTGCAGGGGTTGCAACAGCGATTTGCCACGGCTGGTCGCAGGACATGAAAAAAGCCGCCAAGCCCTTGCAGGCCGGCGGCTTCTTTTCTGTGAGTCGGCTTGTATCAGCCGGCGTAGAGATTGGTCGGCAGGCCCTTCACGCCGCATTCCACCTCGAAAAAGGCGCCGTCATAGTCGGATTCGGGCAGGCCAATCGCAGCCGAGCTGACGAACATGCGGTCGAGGTCGGGACCGGCGAAGGTGATGTTGGTCACCTGCTTTGCCGGCAATTCGATCGCCCGGTCCAGCTTGCCCTCGGGCGAGAAGCGGCTGATCCGCGAACCGCCCCAATGGGCCACCCACAAATAGCCTTCGGCATCCACCGTCATGCCATCGGGATGGCCATCGGCTTCGGTGAAGGTGATGAAGGGCTGGCGATCGTGAATCGCTCCGTCCGCGCCGCGGCGGAAGCGATACATGATCCGGCGGCCGGTATCGCTGTGATAGAGATAGTCGCCACAGGCCGAGAAGGCCGGGCCGTTGGGCACGCGATAGCCGTCATCCATCACCGTGACCGAACCGTCGGGATCGAGGCGATAGAGCGCGCCGACATCCTGCCCTTCGGCCATGTCCATCGTGCCGCACCAGATGCGGCCATCCTTGTCCGCCTTGCCATCGTTCATGCGATTGCCGGGCAGATGCGGTTCGGGATCATGGATCGGCGTGATCGCCAGCGGGTCCAGCGTGAAGCTGGCAAAGCCGCTCTGGAAACCGCCGATGAAGCCGCCCTGCGCCCGCTCGGCTACCCAACCGAGCGGTTCGGACATGGCCCAGCGCGACACCTGGCCATCGTTGAGCGACAGCCGGTTGAGCGCCGGGGCCAGGATATCGACCCAATAGACCGCATTTTCACGGGCGGACCAGAGCGTCCCCTCCCCCAGCGTGTCGCGGATGTCGCCGCGTTCGATCTTGCGCCAGGCGGTCATGTCAGCGCTTCACCGACAGGCGATAGACCATCTGGTGGTGATAGGGCTTGCCCGGATCGACCCGCGCCGAAACGAAGCTCGGCTGGTTGGGCGAGTCGGGGAATTTCTGCGGCTCCAGCGCGATGCCGTCGCCCATGCGATACACATGCTGGTTCTTGCCGATGAAGGTGCCGTCCAGGAAATTGCCGGTATAGAATTGCACGCCCGGTTCCGTGGTCAGCACTTCGAGCACGCGGCCCGACGCTGAATCTTCCAGACGCGCGGCCAGGCCCGGCGTCTTGGTCAGGCCCTTGTCGAGCGCGAAATTATGGTCATAGCCGCGGCCCGCGATGATCTGCGCATCATGGCCATCGCGGATGCCGTCGGCAACGCGGCGACCGTTGCGGAAGTCGAACACGCCGCCTTCCACCGGCTTCAGTTCGCCGGTCGGGATCAGGTTGGCATCGACCGGGGTATAGGCCTTGGCCGGGATCGTCAGCACATGGCCCAGCGCGCCGTCGGTCGAGCCTTCGCCGCCCAGGTCGAAGATCGCATGGTTGGTCATGTTGACGATGGTCGGCTTGTCGGTCTTCGCGTCGAACGCGATGCCCAGATTGCCGCTCTCGTCCAGCGTGTAGGTAACGGTGACGTCCAGCTTGCCGGGATAGCCCGAATCGCCATCGGGGCTGACCAACGACAGTATCAGCGTCGCGACCGGGCCGCTCTTGACCGACACGACCTTCCACACCTGCTTGTCGAAGCCCTTGCCACCGCCATGCAGCGAATTGACCTTGTCGTTGAGCGGCAGCTGATAGGCCTTGCCGTCGAGGCTGAACTTGCCGCCGGCGATGCGGTTGGCATAGCGGCCCACGGTCACGCCGAAGAAGTTGGGATGGTCGACATAGCCGGCCAGATCGTCATAGCCCAGCAGCACGTCGGCGCTCTTGCCGTCCTTGTCCGGGCCGGACAGCGACTGGAGGGTCGCGCCATAGCTCAGGATCTTGGCCGACACGCCCTGGCTGTTGCTCAGCGTGATCGTCTCGATGGCGGTGCCGTCGGCCAGCTTGCCGGCCGGGGCGCGGCTGGCATCCGCCGCCATCGCCGTGCCGCTTGCGAGCGACAGGGCCAGTGCGTATGACAGCGCTGTTTTCAAATCGACGACCTTTCGCATGGACTTCCTCTCGTGAAACCTACGCCCATTGACGGGCGGTTACGGGGGATATACTCCGACAAAATAAGCGGACGCAACCCTAGATCGGTCTCGTCAGCTAGTGGAACTGCACTGGAGAAGGATGAATGGCAGGACCGATTTCCTCAGGCGCTGCGCCGGTCGCAACGCATAACCCCGGCACGCGTTATGGGCCCGCGCTCGCGCTGCTGGCCAGCCTCTTCTTCATGTGGGGCTTCATCACCGTCATCAACAACACGCTGCTGCCGCATCTGCGCAGCGTGTTTGCGCTAAGTTACCTGCAGACGACCTTACTCGAGTTCGCCTGGTTCATCGCCTATGGCGTTGCGGCCTATCCATCGGCGAAAATAATCGAACGGATCGGCTACAAGAAGTCACTTGTCGTCGGATTGCTCGTGATGGCTGCCGGTGCGCTAGGCATGACGCTCGCCGCCACGCTGGTTTCTTACTGGGTAACGATCACCATGCTATTTGTGATCGCTGCGGGCGTGACTTTGCTCCAAGTCGCGGCAAATCCCTATGTCGCGGTCGTTGGCAAGGCCGAAACCGCCTCCTCGCGCCTCAATCTGGTGCAGGCGATGAACTCAATGGGCACCATGCTGGCACCTCCGTTCGGCGCCTATCTGATCCTCGGCCGGTCGAAGAGTGGCACGGCGCAGGGCGAAGTCGTCCTGACTCAAGCTGAACGTCTGGCCGACGCACAGTCTGTGATTTTGCCCTATGTGCTGGTCGCGATCGTGCTGGCGGTGCTGGCCATCGTCATCGCCCGCTTCCCGCTGCCAGCAATGGGTAACGCCACGACGCGCCACAACAAGGAAGAGCGCAAGAAACATTCGCTCTGGAAGCATCGCAATCTGGTGTTCGGTATCCCGGCGATCTTCATCTATCTGATCGCGGAAATCGGCGTCGCCAACCTGTTCGTCAACTTCGTCAGCCAGCCCACCATCGCTAACCTGACGCCAGCACAGGCGGGCAATTATCTGACCCTGCTGTGGGGCGGGATGATGGTCGGCCGCTTCGCCGGTTCGGCGATGATGCAGAAGTTCGATGCGGGCCATGTCCTCGCTGCCTTCTCGATCGGCGCCTTCATCGTGATGCTGGTCACCGTCTTCACCACCGGCCCGGTCGCCATGTGGTCGCTGATCCTGGTCGGCCTGTTCCACTCGATCATGTTCCCGACCATCTTCACCCTGGGCATCAAGGGCCTCGGCCCGCTGACCGAAGAAGGTTCGGGCCTGCTGGTGATGGCGATTGCCGGTGGCGCACTGGTCGTGGTGCAGGGCTGGATGGCCGACCATTACGGCCTGCAGACCAGCTTCCTGCTGACCGCTGCCTGCGAACTCTATGTCCTCTTCTACGCCCTGTGGGGATCGAAGACGACGCAGGCGCTGCCGGAACCGGAACTGCACTAAGCATCCGGGGCTGCCGCCCAACAGAAAAGGCCGGGGTGGATCGCCACCCCGGCCTTTTTCTTTGGTCGTTTTGTTATGCGCCTCCGGCGCTTTCGCACCGGCCCACACCCCCACCCGGCCACCCAGACATGGTATCCTGATGGGCGGCCGGGTGGGGGTGTGGGCCGGTGCGACTCTTAAAAAATGCGCTCTTCCGCGCATTTTTCGACAGACGCTTCAGCGCTCCATCGTGCTCGCCGTATCCTCCAGCGCCAGGTCGACCAGCACCCCCATCGCCTCGGCCGCCGCGACCGGATCACCCGCCGCGATCGCATCATAGACGCGGACATGGTCGGGGATCGGATTGCGCGGCAAAGCCCGAGCGCGCTGCTTGAACTGGGTGGTCCAGTTGACCGCCGCACCAATGCTGGCGGTCAGCACCAGCAAGGCATCGTTGCGCGTCGCGTTCAGGATCGCATTGTGGAAATCGCGGTCGGCCGCGCGCCCTGCCTCGGTCGCCAGCGTATGGCGGCGCATCGCTGTCAGCGCATCCTTCATGATGCGCAGATCCTCCTTGTCGCGCCGCGTCGCCGCCAGCCGCGCCGCTGCCGGCTCGACAATGGCGCGCAGTTCGAACAGGTCGCGCACGAACTGGATGTCGGGCTCGCCGGCAAAGGCCCAGGCCAGCACTTCGGGGTCGAGCAGATTCCAGCGGTTGCGCGGCAGCACGCGGGTGCCCGCCTTGGGCCGGCTTTCGACCAGCCCCTTGGCGGTCAGCACCTGGATCGCCTCGCGATAGGCGCTGCGCGATACTTCCAGTTCCTCGGCAAAGGCAACTTCGCCTGACAGCGTGTCGCCGGGCTGATATTGGCCGGACAAGATGGCCATGCCCAGCTTGTGCGCGATCGCGCCATGCAGTCGGCGACCGGGGCCGCGCGCCGGCTTGGCCGCCCCCCCGCCATTGTCCGCCCCTGCCCCATTTTCAGGCGGCTTCCCCTGTTCCATTCATGCTCCTCTCGGCCCGCCCCTCATCAGGCATGGCTCTTCTTAAAAGACAATCATTGCCATTACCATCTTCCTGTAATATGTCGGAGTAATTAAGGGATGGAAAGGGAAAAGGCGGCCCCGGTTCGGCCAGTCGCCCAGCCTTTCCAGGCAGCGCGCCGCCATGGCGCAAAGCGGATTGTCTAGCCAATACCAGCGCCACGGATCGGCGCGCGGGAGGAGAGTTTTTCATGACATTGCGTCTGTTGCAGCACCGCGCCGAAAACGGCGTCCGGTCCGTCATTGCGGCCGAAGGTGACACCGCTCATTTCGTTCCCGGTTTCGACAGCATCCGCGCCCTTGCGCTGCATGCCATCGACCGCAAGATCAGCCTGGCAGAAACGGTCGCCGCCGCCGGCAAGGGTGATGCTGTCAACATCGGTGTCGCTTTCGAGGCCGGCGAACTGCTCGCCCCGATCGATCATGAGGATGGCGCCCATATCCAGCTGACCGGCACCGGCCTCACCCATCTCGGCTCGGCCGAGGGCCGCGACAAGATGCATCGCGAGGCGGCCGCTGCCGAAAAGCAGACCGATTCGATGCGCATGTTCCTGGAAGGCCTCGAAGGCGGCAAGCCCGCCGCCGGCCAGGCCGGCCAGCAACCCGAATGGTTCTACAAGGGTGACGGCTCGCAGCTCGTCGGCCCGACCGATCCGCTGACCATGCCCGCCTTTGCCAAGGATGGCGGCGAGGAACCGGAAATCGCCGGCATCTACATCATCGGTCCCGACGGCATGCCCTATCGCCTGGGCCTCGCGCTCGCCAACGAGTTCAGCGACCATGTGACCGAGCGGCACAATTATCTGTGGCTCGCCCATTCCAAGCTGCGCCAGGCCTCGCTTGGCCCGGAACTGCTGGTCGGCACCCCGCCCGAGCATATCGAGGGCACCAGCCGCATCCTGCGCGACGGCCAGATCCTCTGGGAAAAGCCGTTCCTGTCGGGCGAAGGCAATATGTCGCACAGCTTCGCCAACCTGGAACATCATCATTTCAAATATGACCTGTTCCGCCGCCCCGGCGACGTTCATGTCCATTTCTTCGGCACCGCCACCCTGTCCTTCAGCGACGGCGTGCAGACACAGGAAGGCGACGTGTTCGAAATCATCGCCGCGCCCTTCACCCTGCCGGTGCGCAATGCGCTCAAGCGCGCCGAACCTGTCGAAGTGACCGTACAGGCGCTCTGAAGCGATGGACCCGATCCGCATCGCGATCATCGGCATCGGCAAGATTGCACGCGACCAGCATGTCCCGGCCATCCGGGGGAACAGCGCGTTCAGTCTTGCCGCAACGGTCAGCCCGCATGATGCCGGGCTGGACGGCGTGCCGCACCATGCCAGCCTGGACGAATTGCTGGAACAGGGTCCGGCCGTCGATGCGGTCGCGCTCTGCACCCCGCCCCAGGTCCGTTACGACCTGGCGGCGCAGGCCCTGGCCAAGGGCATCCATGTCTTCCTGGAAAAGCCGCCCGGCGCGACCCTGGCCGAAGTGGCCGCGCTCAGCGCCCGTGCCGACAAGGTCGGGGCCAGCCTGTTCGCGGCCTGGCATTCGCGCTTTGCCGCCGGCGTCGCCCCGGCCCGCGCCTGGCTCGCCGAACGGCGGATCGACAAGGTGTCGATCATCTGGCGTGAGGATGTCCGCGTCTGGCATCCGGGCCAGGCCTGGATCTGGCAGCCCGGCGGCCTCGGCGTGTTCGACCCCGGCATCAATGCCCTGTCGATCGCGACCCATATCCTGCCCCGCCCCTTCTTCCTAAAGGACGCGACCCTGGTGCTGCCGGAAAACCGCGCTGCGCCGATCGCCGCCGATATGCTGTTTCGCGACACCGCCGGCGCGGAAATCCATATGGATCTCGACTGGCGCCAGACCGGCCCGCAAAGCTGGGACATCATAGTCGAGACCGATGCCGGTCCATTGAAGCTCAGCCATGGCGGCGCCGTGCTGTCGCTGCCCAGCGGCACCGACCATGGCGAGGATATCGAATATGCCGGCCTCTACAGCCGCTTCGCCACGCTGATCCGCGGCGGCCGCAGCGATGTCGATACCGATCCGCTGCGCCTGGTTGCCGACGCCTTCCTGCGCGGCAAGCGGGAAACCACCGACGCATTTCACGACTGAATTTCGAGAGGAGAGAGGAATGTTGAAAGCCCTGCGCCGTACAACGGCCGCGCTGCTGCTATGCGCCACCGCGCTCGCCCCGGCCACGCACGCCCAGACCGGCGGCAAGCCGACCACGGCGACCATCCACGCAGACCAGCCCGGTGCCGTCTATGACAAGCGCGTCTTCACCCAGTTTGCCGAGCATCTGGGCAATGGCATCTATGGCGGCCTGTGGGTCGGCAACGACAAGTCCATTCCCAACACCAACGGCTTCCGAAACGATGTGGTCGCGGCTCTGCGCAACCTGTCGGTGCCGGTGATCCGCTGGCCCGGCGGCTGCTTCGCCGACGAATATCACTGGCGGGAAGGCATCGGTCCGAAAAAGGATCGCCCGGTCAAGATCAACACCCACTGGGGCGGCGTGACCGAACCCAACACCGTGGGCACGCACGAATTTTTCGAACTCCTGCGCCAGGTCGGCGCCGAAGCCTATATCGCGGGCAATGTCGGCAATGGCACGCCGCAGGAGATGGCCGAGTGGGTCGAATATATGACCTCGCCGGCCGGCACCCTGGCCGATCTGCGCGCCAAGAACGGCCATAAGGAACCCTGGGCGGTTCCCTATTTCGGCGTCGGCAATGAGTTGTGGGGCTGCGGTGGCAACATGCGCGCCGAATTCGCCGCCGACGAGACCCGTCGCTATGCCACCTTCGTCAAGGCACCCGCCGGCACCAAGATCATGAAGATCGCTGCTGGCGCCAATGTCGACGACTATAACTGGACCGAAACCATGATGCGGGTCGCGGGCGACAAGCTCGACGGCGTCTCGCTCCATTATTATGTCCACCCCGCCGGTGGCTGGCCGCCGCGCGCACCTGCCGTCGACTTCGACGAAAATGGCTGGGCCGATGCGCTCAATGGCGCGATGCACATGGACGAGCTGATCACCAAGCACAGCGCGATCATGGACAAATATGATCCCAAGAAGCGCGTCTTCCTGGCGGTCGACGAATGGGGCAGCTGGTACGCTCAGGATCCGGGTACGCATCCGGGCTTCCTGCGCCAGCAGAACACGCTGCGCGACGCGCTGATCGCCTCGATCCATCTCGACATCTTCGCCAAGCATGCCGACCGCGTCCGCATGACCGCGATCGCGCAGATGGTGAACGTGCTGCAGGCGATGATCCTGACCGACGGCAAGAAGATGGTGCTGACGCCTACCTATCATGTCTTCGAGATGTACAAGCCCTGGCAGGATGCCACCGTGCTGCCGATCGACATCCAAACGCCCTGGTATGCCAAGGATCAGTACGCCATGCCGGCGGTCAGCGGCTCGGCGGTGAAGGGCAAGGATGGCAAGGTCCATGTCGGCCTGTCGAATCTCGACCCGAACCAGACCAACACGGTCACCGTGAAGCTCGACGGCCTCAACGCCAGCGGCGTCACCGGCCGCATCCTGACGGCGTCGGCGATCAATGCGCACAACAGTTTCGACGCGCCCGAAACCGTCAAGCCCGTCGCCTTCACCGGCGCACAGGTCAGCGGCGGCGCGCTGACCGTCGCGCTGCCGCCCAAGTCGGTGGTCGTGCTCGAACTGCAATAAGGCTTTTCGCCAACTGGGTGGGCGGCTCTTCGGGGCTGCCCACCCATTTTTTCGTTTTCGATAATTTGGGGAGAGGCCGGCAGATGCGGCAGACCATCATCACCTTGGCAAGCCTTGCCCTGCTGGCCGGCAGCGCGATCGCCCAGCCCCCGGCCACGCCAACCGAGCAGCCCGCCACCACGCTCAACGACCGCCTGACCGGCAACCTCGTCCCCACCCATGACCCCGTCATCATCCGCGAAGGCGGCACCTATCATGTCTTCAGCACCGGCCATGGCGACCGGCTGATCGAGACGCGAACCTCGCCCGACCTTGTCCACTGGACCGCCGGAAAGCCCGTGTTCACCGCGCTGCCCGACTGGGCGAAGCAGGCGATTCCGGGCAGCAACGGCATGTGGGCGCCCGACATCTCTTATGTGAACGGCCGCTATCGCCTCTATTATTCGGTCTCGACCTTCGGATCGAACCGTTCGGCCATCGGCCTTGCCACCAGCCCGACGCTGGACCCCAAGGCGAAGAATTTCGGCTGGCGTGACGACGGGCTGGTCCTGATGTCGACCAGGGAGGATGATTACAACGCGATCGATCCCAATTTCATCATCGACCGCGATGGCCGCCACTGGCTGAGCCTCGGCAGCTTCTGGACCGGGATCAAGCTGTTCGAACTGGATGCCAAGACCGGCAAACCCAAGGATCCCAAGGCCAAGCCCTATTCGATCGCGCGTCGCCCGGCCCCCGCCGGCGGCCCGGCGCCGGTGGAGGCACCCTTCATCGTCGACCATGGCGGCTATTATTGGCTGATGGTCAGCTATGACTATTGCTGCAAGGGCGTGAACAGCACCTATTACACCGTGATCGGCCGTTCGAAGGCGATCACTGGCCCTTATCTGGGCAAGGACGGCAGCCCATTGATGGAAGGCGGCGGCAGCATCTTCCTGCGCGCCGACCTGCAGGAACAGCAGCGTTTCCGCGGCCCCGGCCATGCCGGCTGGCTGCATGACAAGGATGGCAAAGACTATGTCGTCTACCATGCCTATGACAAGCAGGCGAACGGCGCCCCCACCCTGCGCATCGCCCCGGTGCACTGGGGGGCTGACGGCTGGCCCGTTGCCGATTATTGATCCAATTGTCTGACTATCGCCGCGTCCCGCCGCGGCATCAGGAGAGAGAAGAATGAATTTCGCCCTGTCCCGTCATCTGTCCCGCCGTGGCTTCCTTGCCAGCACCGCCGCCTTGTCGGCCGCGCCGATCGCCGCCCGTGCCGGTGCCGCGACCCCGGCCATAGCCGCCCCGGTTCCGGTCAATCCGCTGGTCAAGCAGCGCGCCGACGCGCAGGTCTTCCTGCACGACGACGGCTATTATTACATGACCGGGTCGGTGCCCGAATATGACCGGCTGGTGCTACGCCGCTCCAAGACGCTGGGCGGCCTTGCCACCGCGCAGGAAGCGGTGTTGTGGCGCCATGAGGCGAGCGGCCCGCGCTCGGGCTTCATCTGGGCGCCCGAACTGCATCAGATCGACGGCAGGTGGTATATGTATTTCGCCGCCGGCCCGAGCGGCGGTGGCGACGACGTGTTCCGCATCCGCACCTATGCCGTGGTATGTGACGGCGCCGATCCGATGACCGGCAAATGGAGCGTCCTGGGCGAGTTCCAGGCACCCTGGGACAGCTTCAACCTCGATTCGACCAGCTTCGTCCACAAGGGCGTGCGCTATTTCGCCTGGGCCCAAAAGGAGCCCGGCATCGAGACCAACAGCAATCTCTATATCGCCAAGCTGGAATCGCCGCTGAAGCTGGCCGGCAAGGCGACCCGCCTGACCGTGCCGACGCTCGACTGGGAAGTGCGCGGCTACAAGGTGGCCGAAGCGCCCGCCGTCCTGCATCGCAACGGCCGCCTGTTCATGACCTATTCGGCCAGCGCCACCGACGCGCGCTATTGCCTTGGCATGCTGACGGCGGACGAGAATGCCGATTTGCTCGATCCCAAGAGCTGGACCAAGTCGCCCCAGCCGGTGTTCAAGACAAGCACCGAAACCAGCGTCTATGGCCCCGGCCACAACAGCTTCACCGTGGACGAGAAGGGCCGCGACATCCTCGTCTATCATGGCCGCGACTATGAGGCGATCCAGGGCGACCCGCTGTTCAACCCGGACCGCCACACCCGCGTCCAGCGCCTCTACTTCCAGGCCGATGGCACCCCTGATTTCGGTGTTCCGGTCGGCAATGGCGCCATGCCCGAACGGTTCGTCTCGGCTGCCGATCCCAAGGCGCTGCTGGCGCATCAGGGCACCGACCTGATCGCGGGCAACCCTGCACTCGCCCAGACCCAGTTCCGCCAGTCGCCCGGCCGTGCCGGCGCGAAGAGCGTGATGCTTTCCCCCATCCTGCTGCCCGACCATTATCTGGTCGCGGCCAAGGACGGCACGGTCAGCCTGATGAAGGATGATCGCAGCGCCGATTTCGCGTTGCGCAGCCAGTTCGTCCGCTTCACTGACCCGGCCCAGGGCACGGTGCGCTTCGCCACGATTGCGGCAGCCGGCAAGCATCTCGCCGCGATCGACGGGCGCATCGGCCTCGCCCGCGCCAAGGATCCGCGCAGCCAATGGATTGCCGACTGATCGCGACTCGCCGAGTCTGACAAATAGGGCCATGGGCTTGCGCCGCCAAAAGCCGCGCAAGCCCATGGCCTTTTGGCATTTTATCCGCCGAAACCCCCACAAAATCGGGCCTATCCCCATGCTGCAAAATTGCCACATTGGCGCCATGTAGCGCAGCCTTGGTCCAATATTTCACTTGCGCTTCTCAGCATGTGGAAATAATTAGTCCGAGTAATTCGTGGGCATGGCAACGGGCCAGCCCCTTGGGGAGGACTTGAAATGGCTATCAGGCCGATCGCACTCTGTTCTGCATCCATCGTCGCGTTGACGCTGTCGAGCGCAGCCTTTGCTCAGACCGACGCCGCTCCGCAGACCGTAGCCCAGGAAGCACCGACCGAAGACATCGTCGTCACCGGCGTGCGCGCGTCGATCGTCGGTGCCCTGAACGTCCGCAAGAATTCGACCCAGATCGTCGATTCGATCGTGTCGGAAGATGTCGGCAAGTTGCCGGACAATAATGTGGTAGAAGCGCTCCAGCGCGTGACCGGCATCCAGGTCACCGACCGTGCCGGTGGCGAAGCGGCGACCATCACTATTCGCGGCCTCACCGATCCGTTGACCACCCTCAACGGCCGCAACATCTTCACTGCCGCCGGCACATCCTTCGCCCTGCAGGACATCTCGGCCAACCTCGTGAAGCAGGTCGACGTCTACAAGACGCGCTCGGCCGACCAACTCGAAACCGGCCTTGCCGGCCAGATCGACGTCCAGACCCGTCGCCCGCTCGACTTCGATGGCTTCACCATTTCCGGTCTGGCGCGCGGCGTCTATTCCGAACTGGCGGACAAGTTCAATCCGAACGTCGCGCTGCTGGTCAGCGATCGCTGGGAAACCGGCATCGGCGACATCGGCTTCCTGATCAACGGCAGCTACACCCGTGCCCATTATCGCAACCAGAATCTCCAGGCGGGCGCCATGGTGCCCTTCGCCACCGAAAATCCGCCCGCGGGTTCGGGCCTAACCCCGCTGCAGCGTATCTTCCCTGGCGCGACCAACGAGAACTGGACGCCGGGCCTCGACGCCGGCCTGCCGACCGCGCCGGGTTCGACACTCAACATCAACGGCGTGGAAACGCCCTATTATCTCTCACGCGACGCCGTCATCGCGTCCGACCTCTACGGCAAGCGTGAGCGTCCCTCGGTCAACGCCGCGCTCCAGTGGGCGCCCAATGACAGTTCGGTCTACACCGCCGAAGTCTTCTACACCGGCTTCCGTGGGGAAACCTTCAACAGCCTGCACTTCAGTTTCGCCGACTGGTGGGGCAACCTGCCCGCTGACGTGGCCAACAGCTTCGAACTCTATGATGGCACCAACATCATCAAGTCGCGCCAGATGGGCGCGGTCGCGGGCTTCAACAGCGGCGACATGGCGACCAACAAGACGGACAGCTATGTCTATGCACTGAACGCCAAGTGGAATGTGGGTGAGCGCGGCAAGATCGTCGCCGACATCGCCTATCAGGACAGCAAGAACGAAACCTCGTTCTTCGCCATTCGCACCGATCGCGGCCCGCTCGACATCGACGTCGATTTCAACGCGGGAGGCGGCCTGCCCGCCTACAGCTTCGCCAATCAGGGCGTGCTGACCGACGCAAGCCAGTGGACTGTCGGCAACCTGTTCGACAGCGGCACGAAGAATACCGGCAGCGCGCTGACCATGATGCTGGACGGCGAATATGAGTGGGACGAAGGCTTCCTGCGCCGTATCAAGGCAGGGTTCCGCTTCGACGATCGCAAGGCCGATTCCTATGTTCGCGATCAGGGCGCCGGTGGCCTGCCGGGCATGACGCTGGCGGCCTTCAGCCAAGGCACCCCCTTCACCAACAGCGGCTTCTTCGACGGACGCGCCGACATTCCGACCAGCTGGGTGCTGGCCGATCCGCGCAGCATGGACAAGGATGCCGTCCGCCAGCTCTACCGCGCCGTCGCGCCAGGCCTGTTGCTGTCGGATGAAATGAGCTTCGGCCATGTGTTCGGCATCAACGAAAGCAATCTGGCCGCCTATATAATGGCCGATGGCGAAGTCGAAATCTTCGGTCGTCCGCTCCAGCTTCAGGCTGGTGTGCGCTTCGTTGCGATCGACACGCTGTACGACTATTTCGACCGCGGCAATAATTTCGCGCGCACTACCGTGTCGACCGGTTCGGAAAAATTCCTGCCCTCCTTCACCGCGCGCTATAATCTGACCGACAATCTGCGCATTCGTTTCAACTATGGCGAAACGCTGCGCCGCCCGGCCTTTGGCGACCTCAACCCCAATCTAGCGCTGACGGGCGATCTCTCCCGCATCGGCTTCGGCTCGGGTTCGTCGGGCAACGCCAATCTGCGTGCGACCCATTCGAAGAATATGGACCTTGCGATCGAATGGTATTTCGAACGCAACAGCGCCATCTATGCGACCGCTTTCCGTCGCAAGATCGACGGCCTGGTCGTGCCGCTGACCGTGCGTGAGTTCATCCCGAACAACTATCTGCCGCGCAACGAAACCTATACCGAATATTTCAACATCACCCGGCCTGAAAATGCCTCGAACGGCACGCTCAAGGGTGTGGAACTGGGCCTGACCTACTTCCCGTCCTACCTGCCGTCGATCCTCGACGGCCTGGGCTTCACCGGCAGCGCGACGATCCTGGATTCCGAGCAGACAATCCCGGTCGTCAACAATGAAGGTGAGATCACCGGCACCACCAAATCGGCCTTCTTCGGCGTGTCGAAGCTGTCCTACAATGCCACGCTGGCCTATGACAGCGGCCCGGTCGGTGCCCGCCTGTCCTACATCTGGCGCAAGGGGTTCCTGAACAACAACGAAGGCCGCTCCTTCGCCAACCCGATCGGCATGTGGCGCGCGCCCGAAAAGAGCCTGGACTTCCAGCTGACCTGGAACGTCAATGACGATATCGGCGTCACTTTCGACGCGGTGAACATCACCAAGGCGAAGCAGCAGAACTATTACAAGTTCGGCGATGTCGGCAATCCGACGGAATTCAACTCCAGCACGCTGCTGATTGATCGGACCTTCGCTCTGGGTGTCCGTTTCAAGTTTGACTGAGTGCCCGATGGGGCGCGGCGTCTCCTCGCTGCGCCCCATTTTCATGGCGGTCGTTCCGGGAACCCTCTCCAACTCCCCGGAACGGCCGCCATATTTGTTTCAGGATACAGGGAGACGGACGATGCGCGCGATGAGGATGCTTCTGCTGGCAGGGGCTGCCATGATCGGCATGGGCGCCGCTTCTCCCCCTCCCCGCTCCGCCGGGCTGGATACCCATGCGATCGCAGTGCAGCGCTTCGGCAATGACGCGCCCTGGTATCAGGATCGCATCCCCTTCTTCGAATCCGCCGATCCGAAGATCGACGCCGTCTATTATTATCGCTGGCAGCTCTACCGTGGCCATCAGCGCGATCTGGGCGAAGAAGGTTACATCACCACCGAATTTTTCGACGATGTCGACTGGCAGCGCCATCCCTATGCCAGCCTCAACGACGCGACCGGCTTTCATCTGGCCGAGGGACGCTGGCTGAACGACCGGCGCTTTGCCGACGACTATATCCGCTTCATGTATCGCGGCGGCAATGACCGCCACTTCACCGACTATATGGCGGACTCGGTCTGGGGCCGTTACCTGATCGATGGCGACAAGGCGGGCGTGCTCGAACATCTGCCGGTGATGCGCCACATCTACCGCCTGTGGGACGAGAAGTTCGACTTCGACAAGGGCCTCTATTTCGTCGAACCCTTGCTCGACGCCACCGAATATACCGTCTCCTCGATCGACGCCTCGGGCGGCAAGGACGGGTTCCGGGGCGGCGACGCCTTCCGCCCCTCGGTCAACAGCTACATGTATGCCAATGCCCGCGCGCTGGCGAAGATGGCGACCATGGCCGGCGACACCGCCATGGCGCAGGAATATGAGGCCCGCGCGCAGGCGCTGAAGGACCATGTCCTTGCCGACCTGTGGAGCGAGACGCTCGGCCACTTCATCGACCGGCATCAAAGCCGCAAGAACCCGCACGTCAATTATTGGGATCCGATCCGCAATCGCGAACTGGTGGGCTATCTCCCCTGGATGTTTGACCTGGTCCCGGACGAAGCCAAATATGCCGGCGCCTGGACGCACCTGCTCGACCCCGCCTCGCTCGCCGGCAGGGCGGGCATGCGCACGGTCGAGGCCAGTTACGAATATTATATGCGGCAATATCGCTATCTGGGCGATGCGCCGGAATGCCAGTGGAACGGCCCGATCTGGCCCTATCAGACGACCCAGGTGCTGATCGCCATGGCCAATCTGCTCGATCATCACAGTCAGCAAGGCCCGGTCAGCCGCAGCGACTATATGCGCCTGCTACGCCAATATACCGCGCTCCATTATCAGGGGGACCGGCTCGACCTGGAGGAGGATTATCATCCCGAAACCGGCAAGCCGATCGTCGGCCTCGACCGCAGCCATCATTATTTCCACTCGGGCTATAATGACCTGATCCTGGGTGGCCTGGTCGGCATCCGCCCGCGCGCAGACGATGTGCTGGAGGTGAACCCGCTGCTGCCCGATGCCGGCGATCCGCAGGCGCTGGCCTGGTTCCGGGCGCAGGACGTACCCTATCATGGCCATCGCATCGCCGTGACCTGGGACGCGGACGGCAGCCATTATGGCCGGGGCAAGGGCCTGTCGGTCGAGGTCGACGGCAAGGAAGTCGCCCGGCGCGAGACATTGGGCCGGATCGAGCTGCCGGTGACACGCATCGCCAATGCGCCGGTCGCCCGGCCGATCAACCGCGCCGTGCAACTGGTGCGCAGCCAGTTCCCGATGGGCAGCGCATCCAGCAACACCGACTCCGAAAATGTCCATGACGCGATCGACGGCCGCACCTGGTTCTTCCCCGAACTGCCCAATGGCTGGTCCTCCGCGCCGGGAGAGGCCAACCAATGGTATGCCGTTGACCTGGGCAAACCAGTGTCCATCGGCCGCGCCGAACTCGCCTTCTTCGCCGACGGCAAGCAGTTTGCCGTGCCGCAATCCTATCGCCTGCAGGCAATGGTCAATGGCCAATGGCGCGATGTGGCGGTGCCCAAGGGGGTGCCGCGCGCCAATGGCGTGACCGACCTGCGCTTTGCCGGCCGCGCCGCGCGCCAGTGGCGCGTGCTGATGCGCCAGCCCCAGGGCAAGGCGATCCGGTTGGCGGAGATCAAGCTGTTCGACCGCTGAATTGGCTATGGCCCTAGATCGTGACGCAGCCTAAACGGACCGTCGCCCTGTTCAGCAAGCTGTGTTAGGGCGAATTGACGGGCGGCCCGGCACTACAGGTCGCCAACAATAAAGGGCGCAATGGTGATACGGGTTGGCGAGCTTCGGTTTCGCTTACGATTGCTCGGCGATTTTCGGCTGATCGACGAGGCGGACGGACGCGACCATAGCCCGCGCAGCCGCAAGGCCTGTGCGTTGCTCGCCCATCTTGCGCTGGAACCCGACCGCCGCGCCAGCCGCGACCGACTGGTCGGCCTGTTGTGGAGCGATCGGGGCGAGGTTCAGGCCCGCGCCAGCCTGCGCCAGGCACTGACCGATCTGCGCACGCATCCGGCCGCCCCGCTCATCCAAATCGAACGGCGCGACCTTCGTCTGGCAGAGGGCGGCTTTTCCAGCGATCTGGGCGAGATACTCGCCTGCGCCGCCGCCAACGATCTTGCCGAGCTGGCCCGCATCCTCGACGGCGCGGGCAGCGCGATACTGGACGGGCTGGAGGGGCTGGATCGCAGCTTCGACGACTGGCTGATGATCGAGCGGCAGCGCTGGCGCGAGCGTATCGTCCAGGATGTGCTGCACGCCGTGGAGCGCAATGGCTCGGACGATCTGCTCGACCTGCGCCGGACGATCCTGACCCAGTTGCAGCGGCTCGACACCGGCGATGAACGGATCGCCCGGCTCGGCATGGCGCTCGACCAGAAGGCCGGCGACCATGTCGCGCTCCACCGCCGCTACCGCCAGTTGGAGACCGGGCTGCAACGCGATCTGGATGCCCGCGTCTCGCCCGACACCGAAAGACTACTGCGCGAACTGACGACGGTCGGATCGGTCATCGCCGCCGCCCCGCGCGCGACCGCCATCGCCGCGATGCCGCAAGCCGATGTCGAACCGCCGATCCTGGTGATCGCCCCGTTCACCCTGATCGGCGATGGCGGGCCGGACGGCGCCCTGCTCACCAGCATCTGCCATGACGATCTGCAGACCGCCCTGGGCGGCATGCGGGACCTGCGCATCCTGTCGGTCGATGCCCCGTCCACCGAGCGGATGAAGGCGGCCGCCTCCGGCTCCCTCGCCAGCTATGCGCTGGACGGGTCGGTCCGCGCCGACGGCGATGGCTGGCGCATCAATCTGCGCATGACGCGGATCGACAGCGGCTTCCTGGTCTGGACACGCCAGTTGACCGTGCGGCAAGGCGAATTGCTCGCCGCGATTGACGATCTGGTCGCCCGGATCGCCGGCGCCATCCTGCCCGTGGTCGAACGCGATGTCGGCAAGCTGATGGAAGGACGCGTGCCCAGCGGGTCGGACGCCTATCCGCTCTATTTCACCGCCCGCGCCAAGATATTGGCTGCCGCCAGCCTGGTCGACGTGCAGGAAGGTGCCGACCTGCTGGAGCGCGCGATCCTGCTGGAGCCGCGCCTGACCAACGCCTATCTGCAACTGGCGCGCCTCTACAACACCGATTTCATGCAGTTGATGGCGGGCCATGATGCCGCGCCATTACGCGCGCGCGCCTTCGATCTCTGCACCCGCGCGGTCGCGCTGGAACCCACCCATGGCGGCGTGCAGTCGCGCCTCGCCTGGTGCTATCTGCGGCGCGGCGACATGAAACAGGCGATGCAGGGTTTCATGACCGCGCTCGACCTGACGCCCTTTCACGCCGACGGCATCAACGAGATCGGCTTCGGCCTCGTCCATCTGGGCGAACTGAAGGAAGCGCAGCGCCTGATCGCCCGTGCCTTCGAGCTGAACCCCTTCCCATCGGACGAATATTTTTCCGATCTCGCGGTGCTCTATGCCCTGTCGGGGGAGCATGAAGCGGCGGAAACCCAGTTCGAGATCGGCCGCAACCGATCGATCCACTATCTGGCGGTACGGGGCGCCAATCTGGGCATGCTGGGCGGCGCGAAGCGGGCCGCCCCGGTGATCGACGAACTGCGCCAGCGTTTCGCCAGCCTGTGGCAGGGCGATGCCCCGGCCCGCGACGTGGATCTGGTCGACACCATGATCCAGTTCCTGCCGCTGCAAGGTCCGGCCGAGCGCGACCTGTTCCTGACCGGGCTGGAACAGGCCGGATTGCGCATCACGCCGCGCTGATCTCCGCGCGCAGGCTGCGCAGGAAGAAGCTTTGCGGCGGCGGCGCGACATGCGGCGCGACCACCGGTCCCGCAATCGTCCGCAGCAACAGCTCCGCATCCGCGCGCTTGAGGCTCAACCGCTGATCGACCGGTGGCAGATTGCGCCCCGTCGCCTGCCGGAAGGTTTCGCCAATCAGCGCCCAGCTACGATCGCGGAAATTCATCCGCCGCGCCAGCCGCAGCAGCAGGGCACGATCGCCTGCCTCCATCTCCGCCTGCTCGATCGCATGTTCGGCATCGACCAGCGCCAGCGTCAGCGCGCGATGGCGCAGTTCTGCCGGCGCATGACTGACCATCACCGCATCGTCCCGCTCGATCTGCCCAGCCGTGTAAGCCTGCGCGATCGCCCCGATGCCCACCATGCCGAACGGCGCCAGTTCCGCCGCGCGCAAAGCGCCCAGGCTCGCCGCGCCATAGACGGCGATCCCCTCGGCCATCACCTGGATGATTTCCTTGTGCCAGACCGATGGCGTGGTTTCGAATAGCCCGTCGACCAGGCCGATCGCGGCCGGCCGTTCGATCGCCGCGCGCAGCATGTCGCCGCGCCGCGCAGGTCCGCGCAGGTCGACGCCATCGGGCAAGGCCATCGCGCAACCGCCCAGGCTCGGCCCGGCAAAGACGATCGCATGCCTGCTCATGCCGGCTCCATCGCCGCTTGCGTCGCGCCTGTGCGCGATGGCCGGTCATGATCGCCAAAGGCCGGCACCAGCAGCTTCACCACGTCGATGCCGAGGTCGGGCCGGGTCAGGTCATGACATAGGACCGGCCCTGCCCCCACCCTCGCACAGCTATCGAGCAGCCAGGCCAGGTCATCCTCCGCCCCGTCATGGGCAACGGAGGGCACCGCCGACCAGGGTCGGGTTGCCGGCACGAAATCGAGCATCGCCAGCAGAAAACCCTGCCGCTGCTGCCCGGCATCGCGATAGCGCGCCGGATCGATATCGTCGCGCGCGCCGGCGATCAGCGCGGCACGGGTCTGCGCCGCCTCGCAAATGGCGCGGGCGAGCGCGACACCGGCATCGGGATGGCATCCCGCCCCCATCGCCGGCGGCAACTGCACGCTGCGGGCCGCGCCGCGTTCGGTGATGGCGCAGCCGATCACGGCCGCACCGATCGGACCGGTCATGTCCCACAAGGACAGCGACAGACCCGCGCGCCGCACCCGCGCGATCAGGCTGCGCCCCAGTCGGTCGGTGACACTGTCCAGATCGATCGCACTCGCCCGGCGGGCGCGTAGCCCCCGTTCCAGCCAGCGGGCATGATCCTCCCGCTCGATCAGTTCGCACAGCGCCGAACAGCGCGCCTCGGCCGGCGTATTGCCGGATGCCAGCCCATTGCTGTTGGGCCACAGATCGGGTTCGGCCGGCACGGTGAAGTCCATCGTCACCAGCCCATGGGGTATCCGCGTCGCCCGCCCGCTCAGCAGGTCGACAGCTTCGACCCAGCCACGCGGTCGGACGGGATCGAAGGCTACGCCCTGCTTGTCGGCCCGCGCCATCTGGCTCCAGAGCCGGGCTTCCCCGGCATCGGCCACGCCATGGCTACTGGCAACGCAGGTTTCGGCATGATGCAGTTCGATCGCTTCCATAAGGGCAGAGACGCGGGCGGCATCGGGCGTGGCGCCCTTGCCCTGCGAAACGGACAGCGACAGTGACAGGGGACGGACCGCCTGGAATACGGGGATGCCGATGCGATCCAGACCGGTCACATCGGCAAGCCGCGTGACACCCAGCGCACGGGCCACAGGCGTGATCCGTGCGAGAGTGTCGGCAGGACGGCGGGAGCGATGCGCCCCGCGCCGGAACATCTTCATGGCGCGATCGGCCTCAGGCGAAGTCGGCCTTGCCCGACCCGATCTCGGCAAAATAGGCACGGGTGGCGCGCTGCTGCCCCGGCAGGGCGACCGCGTCCAGAACCGGGCCTTCGGTGAACAGGCCGGCCACGCCGGCAATCGCCGCCTTGGCATCATCGCTGACATCATCGGCGGCCAGATAATGGACCTGCTCGACAAAGGCATAGCCAACGACCTTGGCCGGATCGGCCGGATCGGTCAGCTTGATGACATAATTTGCGTCGGTGTCGTAGGATTCAGCCATATATACCCCCACAGTTCGTGATGGATCAAAAGTAGGTTGCGGGACCGTAATGACAAGCAGGGCGAGGACAATAAGGGAAAACCCTATCAACGCCGCACGGAGCGCGTCAGACATAAGCGAAGGGCTCGACCGAGCGCTTCACATACATGGCCTTGCCGTTCGGGCTGACCGACACGCCCCAATAGCATGCCTCGCCCATCCCCGGTTCGATCGAGATGCGCACATCCTTGCTCGGCAGTTCGACCTGCACCGGATCATTACCGGCCGGCAGGTTGAGTTCCAGCGTATGGGCAACGCCGATCTTGGCGCGGGTCTTCACATGGTCCAGCCAATGCACCAGCCGATCGCCGATCGAGATGCGGACGCTGTCGTCCTTGAATCCCTGTTCGAGTGCGATCGTGATTTTGCGAAATTCCGACATTGTTGGTCCCCTTTCGGAATGATGGGGCGCACCGCCACGACAGGCGATGCGCCTGCATGGATCAGATACTGAGGCCGTTCGCCTTGACGGCCAGCATGCGCTGCATGTCCTGGCCCAGGTTGAAGCCGCCAATGACATCGCCTGCCCGCACCGCGTCGAAGCCCAGCCCCGCCTGGCGCAGCACCGAGGCCACTCCGCCATCCAGCGCACGGGCGAGCTTGCCCGCCTCGCGCAGGAAACGGGTATGGCCAACGGCATTGACGGCGGCATCGGCGCTGCCCTCGGTCGCGATCGCCAGCAGGTGGCGCGCCTCCTTCAGATCGGCGTCATAGACTTCGATCCGGCGGGCGGCCGCAGCAGGCGTTTCGCCGGGCCGCGCCCGCTCATCCACCTGCAGCAGCTTATATTCGTCGGCCAATGGTCCGGCGAGCGCGATCGCCGCCTGGCGCGCGACGGGATGCTGGCGCATCCGCGTGGCGGCCCGCAGCGCATCGACCGCCGATCCAACCCCGCGCGTGCCGTTGACGGCCAGCACCTGGCCGACTTCCGGCGTGAAGATATCCTGCGCCAGCCGCTCTTCCTCGCGGCTCTCGGGCGGATCGACCTTGACCTCCAACGCGTTGGAGATGACCGCCCGGCCATCGACGACCAGCATTGCCTGGATAGTGTAGCGGCCCGGTTCGGCCATGTCCCAGCCATTGCGGCCGGCGCCGACCAGCACGCTGTCATACAGCGCCTCCCCCTGGCCCAGGATGATCTCCAGGCTCTCGCCGCAATGGCGCGAATAGGGCGACCATTGGCGCGCGGGCCGGCCATCCTTGCTGATGATCAGGGTCAGCCCCGCGCGCTCGGACAGGCGCGCCGCCGATGCCAGCTTGGGCCGTCCGCTTCGGTTGACCAATGCCATCTCGACCACCGGCGGCAACAGATAGGGCAGACGATTATCGCGGGCATTGACCGACAGGGTGAGGCCGAACTCCTCATTGGAGTCCATCGCCACCTGCGAAAATCCATGCTGGTCGAACCAGTCGGCATTGCCCATCTGCACGAAGCGTTCGGGCGCATGGCGCATGAACAGCAGTTCCGGATCGGAAAAGCGGAAGTCGAAATCGGCAAAGAAGGCCGCCTGACCACCTGCCACCGCATAGGGATAGTTCATGAAGCTGCGCGCTTCGGGATCGTCGGCCAACGGAATCCAGGGCGTACCCAGCGCCTTCTGCCAGCTATGCGCCAGGTTGAAGGCGTGGCCGACCTCATGCGCCGCCGTCCAGAAGCGCATCCGCCGCACCCAGGCGTCGGGATCGGCATCGCCCGCCGGCGGATTGGCGATGAAGGCGTCGGTGAAGATCGCCGTACCCTGGCGATGGTTCGACCCGATATCGTCGAACATGATGCCGCCCAAGCTGCTGCCCTGCACATGGAGCGAGGCGAACAATACCCACAACGACCACTGCGGCTTATCCGTGAAGCGCGACCAGTAAATCTGCATCGCATCATGCATTTCCTGGTCGGTCCAGCGCTGGTCGGCGCCGGCCGCATCCAGTGGAATGGCGCCGCCGCCGGACGCGTTGCCGACGTTGAAGCCCGCCCGCCGATAGACGGTATCCAGGCTCAGCGTCTCGCTGGCCATGGTCGCGGGATGATTGGGATGATCGTGCGTGCCGATTTCCGTCACGCGGGTCGCGCCAGCCACCGTGTCATATTCGAACTCGGCCGGACGGAAGCTCGAAGAGCTGAAAATATAGGTGCGCACGAAGCTAGCCGCGCCACCGCCGGTGAAGGTCGCCTCGACCTTGCGCTGGGCGGCGAGCAGGCTCTTCGTCACCTTGAGGCTGATCTGGGTATGGGGGATGGCGCCGACCTGGCCATCCTTGAACCAGATCTGGCCGCTATAATGATTGGCCCCGGTCCGGGTCAGTGCGGCAACCCAACTGACCACCGGCCCCAGCGGGCCGGCGCGCGTGCCGCTGACCGTCATCTGCGGATAGCGGCCGTCGACGTCGAGCCGCAATTCCTCGCGCGTGTAGAGCGTCAGCGCATTGATATCGTCGTCGAAGCGATCGACCGCACCGGGCAGCGCGCGCGGCATCGGGAAGCGCGGCGAGCGCACGAAATTATAGCGGCCGCTCGCCTGCACCAGCAGCGGCAGATGCCGCACCGGCCGCAGCTTGGGGTCGATGTCGAAACCGGCCATGTCGGTATCGAGCGCGCTGTCGCCGTCAAAATCGGCGGGATCGAAATCGGCAGTCATCATTCCCTCCTGTCGGCGCGCGTCGGATGCCCGCGCTCGCAGGATCGGGAATGGCATGGCCAGTGTGAGGCCAGGCGTCGGTCGAACGTGAAAAAAGCGTCAATCCGACCGGAAAACCGCTTTCCGTAACGTCAATATCAGGAAAATCGCGCCGCATCCCGCAGCGATCCCGGCATGTAGCAGCCAGAAGGACGGGGCCGGCATGCGGGCGTAGAAGCCCCCCACCCAGCCGACCAGAACATTGCCCAGGAAGAAGACGAGATAATAGAGGCCGATCGCCAGCCCGGCCTGACACGGCGGCGCGGCGCGAGTAAACAGCGCCAGGCTGACCGGTAATATATGGGCAAAGCCGATGCCGTTGAGCAGATGGAAGGCAATCGCCCAGCCCAGCCCCGTCCTGCCGTCTGCCCCCGCCAGCGCCGATCCCAGCGCCAGACAGAGCATGCCCCCGGTCGCAAAGAGCGACCCGATCGTCAGCTTGGCAAGATCGCCGGGTTCCGGCCGGTGGCGCGCATAAAGGCGATAAAGGAAGGGCAGACCGGCAAGGATGGCGAGGCCCAGCCCCGCATCGAGGGTGATGAGCCAGCTGGTCGGCACGCGCAGCCCGCCCAACGTCAGCTCAAGATGCGCGTCGCCCCAGATCAGATAGGCGTTGAATATCTGGTTGTTGGGCAGCAGCGCGACCGCCAGCAGCGGGATCAGCAGCACGATGCCCAGCAGACCGCGCAGATCCTGCCGGGTCATGGCCCGGCGCCCCTGCAATCTTGGCCTGCGCTCATCAGCCGGCAGATGCTCGCGCCCGACGAGGTAGATGATCGTGGCAATCGCCATGCCGACGCCGGCGACGGCAAAGCCGATATGCCAGCCGCGCGTTTCCGCCAGCGTACCGATCACCAGCGGCGCGGCGATCAGGCCGATATTGATGCCCAGATAATAAAGCTGGAACGCGCCGTCGCGACGCGGGTCATCATGGCCATAGAGCGCGCCGATCTGGCTGGCGAGATTGCCCTTGAACAGGCCACTGCCCAGCACCAGCAAGCCTAGCGCCGGCAGGAAGGCGGCCTGGACCGCCATCAGGAAATGCCCCGCCATCATCGTCAGCGCACCCAGCAGCACCGTGCGATGCCGTCCCAGCAGCCGGTCGGCGACCAGCCCGCCCAGGATCGGCGTCACATAGACGCTGGCAAAATAGGTGCCGACAATGGCGGAGGCGAGCGGCTGGCCATCCAGCTCGCCATAGAGTTGGCGAAAGGCATCGAAGAAAAGCAGCCCGTCGGCTTGTCCGGGCTGTAGCAGATGCTTGACCAGATCGAGGGCCAGCAGCGACTGCATGCCATAATAGGAGAAACGCTCCCACGCTTCGGTGAACAGCAGATAGGCCAGGCCCCGCGGATGGCCCAGGAACGCGCGATCGCCCTGGCTCATCGCTGCGCGCCCGACCCCTTGTAGATGACGCCGTCCTTCATCACGAAGCCGACTTGGCGCAGCGCGCCGATGCTCCGCGTCGGATCGCCCTGGACGGCGACCAGATCGGCGAGCAGGCCCGGCTTCACCGCGCCCAGCCGGTCGGCGATGCCGAACAGTGCCGCATTGCCGCTGGTCGCCGCGACCAGCACGTCGCGGGGCGCCATGCCGGCGGCGGCCATCAGCTCCGCCTCGCGCGCATTGTCGCCATGCGCGAACACGCCGACATCGCCGCCCAGGCAGAGGGCGACACCCGCCGCCCGCGCGCGATCCAGCGCCTGGCGCGCCTGCGTCACCGCCGCCGGGGCCGGTTCCGCCCCGGTCCAGCCACGATAGCGCGCGGTGGCGTCGGATGCTGCCAGGGTCGGGCAATAGCCGACACCATGCGCCTTCATCAGCGCGAAGGTCGCGGCGCTGCCCTCATAGCCATGCTCAATCGTGTCGACCCCGGCCAGGATCGCGCGGCGCATCCCCTCATCAGTGACGGCATGGGCCGCAACCTTGCGCCCGGCGCTGTGTGCCACCTCCACTGCCGCCGTCATTTCCGCCTGGGTGAAGGTCGGGCGGCTCGGCTCGCCCTTGCCCCAGCGATAATCGGCATAGAGCTTCACGACATCGGCGCCGGCCGCGATCTGTCGCCGCACCGCCGTCACCAGATCGGGGCCGCCGGCTTCCTCCGCGCCCAGTGGCACGGCGACGCCCGGCTCGAACCCACGCGGGCCATAGGCGCCCGGTGCCACCAGCGCCCGCGTTGCCACCAGCATGCGCGGCCCGGCGATGATGCCCTGCTCGATCGCCTGCTTGAGGCCGACATCGGCATAGCCCGCCCCTTCGGTGCCCAGATCGCGCACCGTGGTAAAGCCCGCCATCAGCGTCGCCCGCGCCGACACCGTGGCCCGCACCGTGCGCAGCGCCAGCGGCTCGTGCAGCACCTGATCGTCCCAGCTCGTCTCGTTATAGGGATGCAGGAACAGGTGAGAATGGCCCTCGATCAGGCCGGGGAGCAGGGTCTTGCCGGGCAAGTCGATGACGGTCGCCCCAGCGGGCACCGCGATCCCCGGTCCGGCCGCCTCGATCCGGTTGCCACGCACCAGCACCGCCCATCCGCGATGCGACGCCGCGCCGTCGAACACCGCATCGGGGCGCAGCAGATAGAGCGTCGGCGCGGCCTCCTTCGCTCCGGCCGGCATCGGCGCAACGAACAGAAAGGCCAGCAGGATCAAAAGCCTGTGCATCGATATCATCCCCCTTGACGGGTGGCTGCTTGCGCCGTCCCGCCCCCTTCATTACTCCCCCTCTCTATGACGAAATTCCTGCCGCGCGCCACCTCCCTTGCGGGGGCATTGGTCGCTCTTGCCGCCTGCCCTGCCCTCGCCCAATCGCCGACCGCGCTCTCGCCGGCCAGGGTCACCATCACCCGCGACCAGTGGGGCATCGCCCATGTCCATGGCGCGACCGACGCCGACGCCGTGTTCGGCATGGTCTATGCCCAGGCGGAAGACGACTTCAACCGGATCGAGACCAATTATCTGGTCAATCTTGGCCGCCTTGCCGAAGCTGAGGGCGAGAAGGCGATCTGGCAGGATCTGCGCCAGCGCCTGTTCATCGATCCCGCCCGGCTGCAGGCCGACTATGCCCGCAGCCCGGCCTGGCTCAAGAAACTGATGCAGGCCTGGGCCGATGGCCTGAATTATTATCTCTCCACCCATCCGATGGTGAAGCCGCGCGTCATCACCCGGTTCGAGCCATGGATGGCATTGAGCTTCACCGAAGGCAGCATCGGCGGCGATATCGAGCGGGTGCCGCTGACCCAGCTACAGGCATTTTACGAGAAGAAGCCGGTGGCGCTGACCATGCTGGAACAGGGCCTTGCCTATCGCGAGCCGCAGGGATCCAACGGCTTCGCCATCGCGCCGTCCCGGACGGAAGGCGGCCATGCCCTGCTGATGATCAACCCGCACACCAGCTTCTTCTTCCGATCCGAACTGCAGATGAGCAGCGACGAGGGGCTGGACGCCTATGGCGCGGTCACCTGGGGCCAGTTCTTCATCTATCAGGGCTTCAACCGCCATATCGGCTGGATGCACACGTCGAGCGGCATCGACAATGTCGACGAATTTGCCGAAACGAACGTGCCGCAGGGCGATCGCCTCTTCTACCGCTATGGCAAGGAATTGCGCCCGGTCACCGAAAAGACCATCGCCATTTCCTACCGCACGCCAGATGGCAAGCTCGCCCAGCGCGCCTTCACCGGCTACTCCACCCATCATGGCCCGATCGTGCGGACCGAGGGCGACAAGTGGATCGCCTTCGCGCTGATGAACAAGCCGGTGCCGGCGCTGGAGCAAAGCTATCTGCGCACCAAGACCAGCGATTATGCGAGCTTCCTCAAGGTCGCGGAGAATAAGGCGAACAGCAGCAACAACACGCTGCTGGCCGACGACAAGGGCGAGATCGCCTATCTGCACCCGCAATTCGTGCCGATCCGCGACGATCGCTTCGACTATACGAAGCCCGTGGACGGCAGCGACCCGGCGACCGACTGGCGCGGCCTGCACGAGTTGTCGAGCCTGCCCCAGGCGGTAAACCCCAAAGGCGGCTGGGCGATGAACACCAATAACTGGCCGTGGACGGCGGCGGGCGCGGATAGCCCCAAGAGCGAGGCCTTTCCCCGCTACATGGATCAGGCCGGCGAAAATCCGCGCGGCCCCCATGCGCAGATCGTGCTGTCGGCCAATGAGCATTTCACCCTCGATAGCCTGATCGGCGCGGCCTATGATCCCTATCTGACCGGCTTCGCCCGGCTGGTTCCGGGCCTGATCGCGGCACAGGACAGAGCGCAGGATGGGGCGCCCGATCCGGCGCTGGCCGATGCGGTGCAGAGCCTGCGCGGCTGGGACTATAAATGGAGCCTGACCTCGACCCAGACCTCGCTCGCCGTCTTCTGGGGCGAGGCGCTGTGGAAGGCGGTGGCGCCGGCCGCGAAGGAAGCGGGCCTGTCCACCATCGACTATATGGCGACCCGCGCGAGCGACGCGCAGAAACTGGCGGCACTGCGCGAGGCGGTCGAGCGGCTGACTGCCGATTTCGGCAGCATCGCCGTGCCCTGGGGCGAGATCAACCGCTACCAGCGCAATGACGGCGCGATCGTCCAGACGTTCGACGATGCCAAGCCCAGCACCCCCATCCCCTTCGCCTCGTCGCAATGGGGATCGCTCGCGGCGTTCGGCGCGGCGCGCTATCCGGGGACGAAGCGCTATTATGGCACGAAGGGCAACAGCTTCGTCGCGGCGGTCGAATTCGGGCCGAAGGTCGTCGCCCGCGCCGTCAGCGCCGGCGGTGAGAGCGGCGATCCCCACTCGCCCCATTTCGCCGATCAAGTCGATCTCTATGCCAAGGGCGATCTGCGCCCGGTCTATTTCTACCCCGAAGACATAAAGGCCCATGCCGTGCGCACCTATCGGCCCGGCGAATAAGGATAGATGATGCACACCGCCCGCCTTGCCGCCCTGATCGTCTGCACCCTGCCCTTCGCCGCCTTCGCCCAGCCGCCCAAGCCAGTCGAGGAAGCGGTGCTCTATAGCGGCGCCACCATCATCGACGGCACCGGCGCGGCGCCGCGCGGCAATCAGGACATGCTGGTGCGCGGCGATCGGATCGTCGCGCTGGCGCCGCATGGCAGCCTGCCCGCCGCCGATGTCGCGGGCGCGCGGCAGGTCGATCTGGCCGACCGCTATGTCATCCCCGGCCTGATCGACAGCCATGTCCATATGGCGACCCCGCCCAACGCGGTGCAGGCCAAGGCGATGCTGCGCCGCAATCTCTATGGCGGGGTGACGGCGGTGCGCGACATGGCCGACGATCTGCGCTCGGTCGGCGAATTAGCGCGCGAGGCGCGCATGGCGGAGATCGCCGCACCCGACATCTATTATGCCGCGATCATGGCCGGCCGGCCCTTCTTCGCCGACCCGCGCGTTGCCGCCGCCAGCCAGGGGGTGACGCCGGGCACCGCGCCCTGGATGCAGGCGATCGACGACAGGACCGACCTCAAGGAAGCCATCACCCTGGCGCGCGGCACATCGGCCAGCGCGATCAAGGTCTATGCCGACCTGACCCCGCGCCAGGTCAAGGCGGTAACCGCCGCCGCCCATCGCCAGCATATGCTGGTCTGGGCGCATAGTTCGGTCTTCCCCACCCGCCCGGCCGATGTGATCGCCGCCGGACCGGACGCGATCAGCCATGTCTGCTATCTCGCCTATCAGCGCGAGCCGGTGATGCTCGCCGCCTATGAGGACCGGACGCCGGTACATGAAAATCTGCTGGCGCCGGGCGATGATGATCCGGTGATGGCCGACCTGTTCCGCGCGATGCGCAAGCAAGGCACGATCCTCGACGCGACCGGCGCGCTGTTCGTGAAGTTCGAAGCCAAGCGCAAGGCCGACCCCAAGGCGAAGCCGCTGCGCTGCACCGGTGATCTCACCACCCGCCTCACCCGTCAGGCGTGGAAGATGGGCGTCCCCATCTCCACCGGCACCGATTTCGTCGGCGAGGTCGAGGATCAGTGGCCCGCCGTCCATGAGGAGCTGCTCTTCCTCGCCCGCAATGTCGGCATGCCCCCGGTCGAGGTGATCCGGTCTGCCACGCTGGTCGGCGCGCAGGCGGCGGGACAGGCCAAGGATATGGGGTCGATCGAACCGGGCAAGCTTGCCAATTTCGTGGTGCTGAAGCGCGATCCGGTCGCCGACATCGCCAATATCCAGACGATCGAGACGGTGGTGAAGCGCGGCAAAGCCTATGCCCGCACCGCCTATGTGCCGGTGACCAAGGAAGCAATGGGGGACGACGAATGAAGCTGGATCGGCGCAATTTCATGGGAGTATCGGCCGCGATGCTGGCCGCCGGCAGTGCCCGCGCCGCAGGCGTGGAGACCGATCCGATCAAGGACATGATCGTCATCAATGCGCTGGGCGGCCTGGGCGACCCCAACCAGCCGGCCGGCTCCCTCGTTCCGCAATTCAGCCCGCGCGTGCTGGCCGAAGCCCATGCGTCGGGCGTGACGGCGGTCAACATCACCATCGGCTATGTCTCCGGATCGGACGACCCATTCGTCCAGAGCGTGCGCGAAGTTGCGGAGACCGATGCACAGGTGCGCGCCAACAGCCGCGACCTCATCAAGATCCTGACCGCCGCCGACATCCGCCGCGCCAAAGCGGAGGGCAAGGTCGGCCTGATCTACGGCTTCCAGAATGGCGCGATGATGGGCCAGGACGCCAGCCAGGTCGAGATTTTTGCCAATCTCGGCGTGCGCATCTTCCAGCTGACCTATAATCCCGCCAACCAGTTGGGTGACGGATCGATGGCGCCGGGCAATCGCGGCCTCACCCCGTTCGGCCGCGAGGTCGTCGCGCGCTGCAATGCGCAGCGGGTGATGGTCGACCTGTCGCACAGCGGCGAGCAGACCTGCCTGGAGGCGGCGCGCATTTCCAAACAGCCGATCTCGATCAACCATACCGGCTGCCGCGCGGTCACCAACCTGCCCCGCAACAAGACCGACGCGGAATTGAAGCTGGTCGCCGATCGCGGTGGCTTCATCGGCATCTATTTCATGCCCTTCCTTGATATGTCGGGCCATGCCCGCGCCGAACATGTCGTCGCCCATATCGACCATGCGGTGAAGCTGTGCGGCGAGGATCATGTCGGCATCGGCACCGACGGCACGGTGACGCAGATCGACGACCTCAAGGCCTATGAGGCGGTGCTGGCCAAGGAAATCGCCGCGCGCCAGGCCGCAGGCATCAGCGCCAAGGGCGAACGGCCCGACACCTATCCCTTCGTCGTCGACCTGCGCGGGCCGGACCAGTTCCGCAAGCTCGTCGGGCTGCTGCGCGCCAAGGGCTATTCGACGGCCCGGATCGAGAAGATATTGGGCGGCAATTTCCTGGCCTATGCCGAGACGATCTGGGGAGCATGAGCCGATGCTGGCAGGCGTAGAACTGGGCGGCACCAAATGCATCTGCATCCTGGGCACCGGACCGGACGATATCCAGGCGCAGGTGGAAATTCCGACCACCACGCCCGCCGAGACCCTGTCCGCGGTGGCCGCGACATTGGCCGGATGGGATTTCGCCGCGCTGGGCCTTGGCAGCTTCGGACCGCTTGATCTTGATCCGGCGTCGGCCAGTTTCGGCTCGATCGTCAGCACGCCCAAGCCGGGCTGGAACGGGACCGACATCACCCACCTCGCGGCCGGACGGCCCTTCATGGTCGATACCGATGTCAATGGCGCGGCGCTGGCCGAGGGGCGCTGGGGCGCGGCGCAGGGATTGACCAGTTGGGCCTATGTCACGGTCGGCACCGGCATCGGCGTGGGCAGCATCGTGTCCGGCATGCCCGTGCGCGGACTGGGCCATAGCGAGGCCGGGCACATGCGCGTGCCGCGCGCCGCCGGTGACGATTTTGCAGGCAATTGCCCCTTCCATCGCGATTGCCTGGAGGGACTGGCCAATGGTCCCGCGATCGAGGCGCGGACCGGCCAGCGCGGACGCGACGTGTCCGCTGATGATCCACAATGGTCGTTCGTCGCCCACGCACTGGCGGCGATGTGCCATAATCTGGCGCTGACCAGCCTGCCCCAGCGTATCCTGATCGGCGGTGGGGTCGCCATGGGCCAGCCGCAGTTGATGCCCCTGATCCGCGATGGACTGACCGCCAGCCTGGCGGCCTATGGCGCGGCTGCGACGATCGCATCGATGGACGACTATGTCGCCCACCCGGCATTGGGCGACCGCGCCGGGCCGCTCGGGACGATCGCCCTTGCCGACATGGCCCTGGCTGCATCGCGCCGCTGATCGCCACGCGGATGCTGCGCCCCTGGACCCTGCCGCTCAAGGAACGGGTGCGGATCGCGCCGGACAGTCCCCGCTACATGCAGATCGCCCATGGCCTGATCCACGAGATCGAACGCGGCCGGCTGCTGCCCGGCGAGTTCCTGCCGAGCAGCCGGGAACTGGCCGCCGCGCTGGAGGTCAATCGCAAGACCATCGTCACCGCCTATGAGGAACTGATCGCGCAGGGCTGGCTGGTGAGCGCGGGCACGCGCGGCACCATCGTGTCGACCTCCCTGCCCAGCAGCGACGATGCCCCTGCCCCGCCGATCGCGCCCGACACCCGCCAGCCGGACGAGACCGAATATCCGTTCCTGGCCGCGCCCGATCGACTGATCGCCATTCCGGCGGGCAAATGGCGCAAGCTGGACGAGGGCGTTGCCGACGGGCGCCTGTTTCCCGCCGACCTGCTCGCCCGCGCCTATCGCAAGGCGGCGGAGGGGGCGTCGCGCGCCAATGCGCTCCACTATCGTGATCCGCGCGGGTCGCCACGACTGCGGCAGGAGATCGCCAGCATGTTGCGGCGCCAGCGCGGGCTGATGGTCGGGGCGGAAAATATCTGCATCACCCGCGGCAGCCAGATGGGCGTGTTCCTGACCGCGCGCATCCTGATCCGGCCGGGCGACGCGGTGCTGGTCGAGCGGCTGACCTATGAGCCGGCGGTCGCCGCCTTCCGCGCCTGCGGCGCCAAGATCGTCACCGTCGGGCTGGATGAGGACGGGGTCGATGTCGCCGATGTCGAACGCGCCTGCCGCAAGCATCGGGTTCGCGCCATCTTCGTGACGCCGCATCACCAGTTCCCGACCACCGTGTCGATGCGGCCCGAGCGGCGGCTGCGCCTGCTGGAACTGGCGCGGCAATTCGCCTTCGCGATCATCGAGGATGATTATGACCATGAATTCCACTTCGGCGCGCAGCCGCTGCTGCCGATGGCGAGCTACGCTCCGGCGCGGGTGATCTATGCCGGGTCGATGTCCAAGCTGCTCGTGCCGGCACTGCGCATCGGCTATATCGCCGCCGCGCCCAAAGTCGTCGACGCGCTGGCCTATCAGATCTCGCTGATCGACGGCATGGGCAATACCGTGACGGAGGAGGCCGCCGCCGAACTGCTGGAAAGCGGCGAGGTGCGGCGCCATGTGCGCAAGACGGCGCAGATCTACGCCCGGCGGCGCGATGCCTTCGCCCGCAATCTTGACAGCGAAATGGACAGGCTGATCGACTATCGCCTGCCCGATGGCGGCCTCGCCTTCTGGTTGCAGTTCAAGGACATGGCCGCACTTGATCGGCTGGAGGCACGGGCACCCGAGATCGGCCTCAGCTTCGCCTCCTCGCACAGCTACGCGGCCGAGGAGGGGACGGAGCGGGGCCTGCGCATAGGCTTTGCCAGCCTGACCGAGGAGGAGGCGAAAGAGGTGTTGCAGGCGCTGCGCCGCTGCGCCGAACCCTGATCTTACTTGGACCCCTTCACTTTCCTGAATTGGATGTTTCGGAAGGGTCCAATGCCGGCGCAGTGTCATGCATATGAAATATGCGCCCCGCTCCCCGGACGACATCGTCACCCTGATCGGCGACCATCCGCTCTGCTGGATCGTCTCCCATGGCGAGGCCGGCTTCGGCGCGACGCCGCTGCCGCTGCTGGCCGAATGCGACGCGGACGGTGCGCTGGTGTCGCTGCTGGGCCATTTCGCCCTGTCCAACCCGCAAGTGGCGCAACTGCGCGCGGCGCCCCGCGCCACCGTGCTGGTGAACGGGCCGCAGGGCTATATCTCGCCCGAAATGCAGTCGAACCCGACATGGGTGCCGACCTGGAACTATGCGATGGCGGTGCTGACCGTCGATGTCGAGCTGTTGCCCGAGGCGACGCGCGAGTCGATCGAGACGCTGACCGACCGGATGGAGGCTGGCCGTGCCGCCCCCTGGCATATCGACGATGCCGGCCCGCGACTGGAGCCGATGATGAAGCATATCATCGGCTTTCGCGCCCATGTCCGCGCGATCGACGGCCGGTTCAAGCTGGGCCGCGACGAAAGCCGCCAGGGCATCAACGAGATTGTCGGCAGCCTGGCCCCTGGCGGGCTGCGCGACTGGATGCGGATCTACAATGAGGACCGGCTGGACGAGACCAGCCACGAGGGAGCAGAGCAATGATGTTCAGCCGACGCGAAATGCTGGCCGGCGGCGCCACTGGCCTCGCCGGATTGACGCTGGGAAGCAGCCTGTGGGCCAGGGCGCAGATGCTCGATACCGCCTATGTCAACGCGACGGTCTGGACCGGCGAAGGCATGCCGGTGCAGCGGTCTGCGATCGGCATTGCCGGCGGACGCATCGCCGCGATCGGCGCAGCGGCGGTCAAGGGGCAGTCGGGCAAGACCACGCGCATCATCGATCTGGGCGGCGCCTTCGTCATGCCCGGCTTCACAGACGCGCACACCCATTTCCTCACCGGCTCCTATCTGCTGAGCCAGCCCAATCTGCGCGAGGCGAAGAGTCCGCAGGAATTTGCCCGCGTCGTCGGCGAGGCCGCCAAGGCACTGAAGCCCGGCCAATGGCTGCAAGGCGGCAGCTGGGACGCGGAACTATGGGGCGGCGAATTGCCCGATCGCAGCTGGATGGACCCGGTGACGCCCAACACCCCGGTCGCGGTGCAGCGGCTGGACCTGCACATGCTGGCGCTCAATTCGCTGGCGCTGAAACTGGCCGGGATCGACCGCAACACGCCCGATGTGCCCGGCGGCATGATCGTGCGCGACAAGGATGGCAACCCGACCGGCATCCTGAAGGATGCGGCGATGGACTTGGTCAAGCGCGCCATCCCCGCGCCGACCGACGCCGACAAGGAGGATGCCGCGCGCCGGGGCATCGCCCATGGCCTGTCCAGGGGCGTGGTCCAGGTCCACACCACCGAACTGGACTGGATCACCCATGACACGCTGCGACGCCTGCGTTCCAAAGGCGAGACCGACATGCGCTTCTATTCCTTCGTGCCGTTGCAGGACTGGGCGAAGCTCAAGGCGCTGATCGAGGCCGAAGGTCGCGGCGACGACTGGGTCCGCTGGGGCGGGCTGAAGCTGCAATATGACGGATCGCTGGGGTCGCGCACGGCGATGTTCTATCGCCCCTATGACGACGCGCCCGATAATAGCGGCTTCCCGATCCACAAGCGTGCCGATGTCCAGCAATGGACCAACGACGCGGATGCGGCGGGCCTGCAGATCACCATCCACGGCATCGGCGACAAGGCGAATGACGAGGCGCTGGACATCTTTGCGGCCACCGCCGCGAAGAATGGCAGGCGCGACCGCCGTTTCCGTATCGAACATGCCCAGCATCTGGCGCCGGCCGCGATCCCGCGCTTCGCCCGGCAGCAGGTCATCGCATCGGTCCAGCCCTATCATGCGATCGACGACGGACGCTGGGCGATCCAGCGGGTCGGCGCCGAGCGGCTGAAGGGCACCTATGCGTTCAAGTCGCTGCTCGACGCGGGGGCGAAGGTCGCCTTCGGGTCGGACTGGCCGGTGGCGCCGCTCGATCCGCTGACCGGGGTCGCCGCCGCCGTGCTGCGCCAGACGATCGACGGCGCCAACCCCGGCGGCTGGCTGCCCGAGCAGAAGATCAGCATGCTCCAGGCGCTGCACGCCTATACCGCGACCAACGCCTTTGCCGGTTTCAGCGACGACCGGATGGGCCTGCTGAAGCCCGGCATGCTGGCCGATTTCGCGGTGCTGGACGCCGATCTGTTCGCGATCGATCCGGCCAGGATCGGCGCGACCAAGGTGCTGCGCACGATCGTCGGCGGTCGCCAGCGCTTTGGCGAAGGGAGCGACATCTAACAACAGAGCAAGGGAGAAAGCCGGCCGGAACAAGGTCGGTTCTCACATCATAAGGGGAATGACAATGAACAGACTGACGCATCTCAAGACTGTGAGTTTCACCGCCATGGCGGCCGCGACCATCTTGTCCGGCACCGCCCTTGCCCAGGCCCCGGCCGCCAGCGACAGCGAGACGATCATCGTCACCGCCGGCAAGCGCGACGAGGATATCCGCCAGGTCGCCCTGCCGATCAGCGCCGTCACCGGCGAGCAGCTCAAGAAGATGAACGCCAACAGC
Organism: Sphingobium scionense; assembly: GCF_014197035.1. Classification (GTDB taxonomy): domain Bacteria; phylum Pseudomonadota; class Alphaproteobacteria; order Sphingomonadales; family Sphingomonadaceae; genus Sphingobium; species Sphingobium scionense. The sequence goes on from NZ_JACIEU010000001.1 coordinate 311,843, forward strand.
CTGTCGGACTATATCGTCCGCCTGCCCGGCGTCGTGTTCAACGATTACCAGCCCGGCATTTCCGAAGTCGTGATCCGCGGCGTCGCCGCCACCACCTATCATGAGCAGGGCCAGACCACGGTCGGCTATTATCTCAACGAAGTGCCGGTGGTGGAGCCGGGCTTCCCGATCGGCATCCCCGACGTCGACACGTTCGACCTGCAGCGCGTCGAAGTGCTGCGCGGTCCGCAGGGCACGCTGTTCGGCTCCTCGACGCTGGGCGGCCTCGTCAACTATGTCGCCAATGTCGCCGATCCGTCCAAGGTCGACGCCGCCGCATCGGGCCTGGTTGGCACCACCAAGAATGCCTCGGGCGAACTCAACTATGCCGCCAAGGCGATGATCAACATCCCGCTGGTCGCCGACCAGCTGGCGCTGCGCCTGGTCGCGCTGCAGCGGTCGGACGCGGGCTACCTCGACAATCCCGGCATCGGCGTGAACGGCTCCAACGATTATCGCACCCGCGGCCTGCGCGGATCGATCGTCGCCAATCTGGGTGAGACGACCAAGGTCACCTATCTGTCGAGCTGGCAGGACAGCAAGCTGGACGACCAGACCTATCTCGACCTGGGCAACCCCTATGTCCGCGACCTGCCGCGCGCCGAAACCCAGAAGACGAAATTCTGGATGAACAGCCTGCGGCTGGACCAGGAAGTCAGCGACATCGCCAACCTGACCGTGCTGGGGTCGATCACCAAGAAGACCAACACCACTATCTTTTCCTACCCCTATGCCTATGTGACCGGCGTCACCACCGGCGACGGCGCGGCCTATTCGCTGGGCGAGGCCGACGCGCTCATCAAGACGGTGGAGGCGCGCCTCGCCTCGGCCGGCGACGGTCCGTTCAAATGGCTGGTCGGCGTCAGCTATTTGCAGGCCAAGAAGAACAGCTATGACCAGATCTTCCAGGCCGGTGCCGCCGACTATATCGACGCCAATCCCGACCTGTTCGGTGGCTATTCCGGTGCGCAACTGACGCCGGGCGACCGCCTCTATGGCTATTTCACCAAGAGCACGAACGAGGATTTTGGCGTGTTCGGCGAACTGTCCTACAAGCCGGTGGAGCAGATCGAGATCACGCTGGGCGGTCGCTATTATGACACCACCGCCAAGGCCGACGTACTGAACCAGGCGGGTGCGCTGGGCGGTTATGAAGGCGGCTATACGCCGACCGACAGCAGCGGGAGCGTCAACCAGAAGGAAGACGGCTTCCTGCCCAAGGCGACGATCGCCTGGCGTCCGTCCAAGGACGTCATGGTCTATGCCACCTATTCGCAGGGTTATCGCGTCGGCGGCATCAACCCCAATGCCGGCCTGCTGCCCAGCATTCCGGAAGCCTATGAGAGCGACAAGGTCAAGAATTACGAAATCGGCGTGAAGGCGCAGACGCCCGACGGCCGCTTCGCCATCGACCTGACCGGCTTCCACCTCGACTGGAACAATATCCAGGCGCGTCTCTTCGGTCCGGGGCCGTCCTATTATTCCTATGTCGTCAATGCCGGCGGCGCGCGCGTCAATGGCGTGGAATTTTCCGGCACGGTGAACGTCAACAAGATCGTCCACTTCACCAGCAACGTCACCTGGCAGGATGCGGAGCTGACCGAATTCCTGCCCTATCCGTTCGACGTTGCGGGGCTGGGCGGCTATGCCAAGGGCACGACGCTGCCGGGTTCGTCCAAATGGTCGATCGCCAATAATCTGACGCTCAGCTTCGCCGATGTGACCGGCGCGCCCAGCTTCGACATCGCCCATCGCTACCTCTCGTCGGCGCCGACCAGCTTCGACGATGTCTCGCGCCGTGGCGATTTCAACGTGTTCGACCTGCGCGCCTCGGTCAGCCTGGGCGAGAAGGTCCGGCTGATGGCCTTCGCCAACAATGTGTTCGACAAATATGGCGTGCTGAACGCCCCGTTCGCGAACGATGCGGCGACGCCGCAGGGCTCGATCATCCGGCCGCGCACCATCGGCCTGCGCGCCGACTGGAGCCTCTAACGCCTTGAAGAACAGGGCCGCATCCGCAAGGTTGCGGCCCCGTTCCCTATCTGCCTTCCTAGCTTCTGACCGAAAGGCCGCAATGCGTTCTCTTGCCTCCCTGATGCTGGGTGCGTCCCTGCTTTGTGCCCATCCCGCGCTGGCGCAGGACAAGAGCGGGCTGAGCCTGACGCCCACCCGGACGCTGCGCTATGACGCGCATGAGGCAACCTGGATGCAGCCGGACATGTCGCCCGATGGCCGGACGATCCTGTTCGACCTGCTGGGCGACATTTATGCGCTCGACGCGGGCGGCGGCACGGCGCGGCCGCTGCTGACCGGCATGGCGTTCGAGCGCAATCCGGTCTTCTCCCCCGACGGCAAGCAGTTCGCCTTCCTCTCCGACCGGTCGGGCGTCACCAATCTCTGGATCGCCAATGTCGACGGCACTGGCCTCAAGCAGCTGTCGCAGGACCAGTCGCTCGCCATCTATGCCTCGCCCGCCTGGTCGCCCGATGGCCGCCATGTCTATGTCTCGCGCACGGTCCATTCGATCCTGGCGTTCGAGCTGTTCCTGTATGACCGTGACGGCGGCAGCGGCATCCAGATCACCAAGGCGGGATCGCCCGACAATTGGGACGCGAAGATGAATGCCATGGGCGCGGTCGCGACGCCCGACGGCCGCACTCTCTATTATGCGACCAAGCGCGGCCATACCTGGACCGAGAATGACCTGCCCAACTGGTCGATCGCGCGCCGCGACCTCAAGACCGGGCAGGACGAGACGATCATCCAGTCGGCCGGCGGAGCGATGCGCCCGGCGCTGTCCCACGACGGCAAGCTGCTCGCCTATGCCAGCCGAAGCACCGCGAATGGGGGTCAGAAGGACGGACTGCGCCTGCGCAATCTGGAGACCGGCGAGGACAAATGGATCGCCTTTCCGATCGACCGGGACGGTCAGGATGGCGGCTATTATGCCGACCTGCTGCCGCGCTTCAGCTTCATGTCGGGCGACAAGGCGATGCTGATCAGCATCGGCGGCGGGATCAAGCGGCTCGACATCGCATCGGGCAGGATCAGCGACATCCCCTTCACCGCCCCGGTGCAACTGGGCCTCGGCCCGCTGACCCGCGTGCGGCAGACGGAAGAGACCGGGCCGGTGCGCGTCCGCGTGGTGCAGGCACCGCGCCAGTCGCCCGACGGCGGCAGCGTCGCCTTCACCGCTCTGGGCGGTCTGTATGTCCAGAAATTGACAGCGAACATGACACCCAAAAGGCTGGTCGCGGCCGATGCCTTCCAGCCGAGCTGGTCGCCCGACGGCAAGAGCATCGCCTATGTCAGCTGGACCGCCAAGGATGGCGGCCATGTCTGGACGATCCCGGCTACGGGCGGCACGCCGCGCCGGCTGACCCAGTTCCCGGCCTATTACAGCCAGCCCGTCTTCACCCCCGACGGCAAGGGCGTGGTGGCGCTGCGCGCGAACCAATATGACCGGCTGCGCACCGCGTCGGAGATCGATCCCGCGCGCCCGACCGACATCATCCACATGCCCGCCGGCGGTGGCACAGCACGGCTGATCACCCATGCCATGGGGGCGCGCCAGCCGCAGTTCGGCAGCGAAAGTGACACCCTCTATTTCTACGGCGCCGGCGGCCTGTCCTCGGTGCCATTGGCGGGCGGCGATCCACAGCCGCTGCTGCGCGTGCTCGCCCATGGCCTGGGCCAATATTTCCCCGGCCCGGCGCCGGTCGAGGATGTGCGGATCAGCCCGGACGGCAGCCGCGCGCTCATCAAGTCGTTCAGCCAGGCCTATCTGGTCGATATCCCGCCCGCCAATGGCGACGAACCGGCGACCGTCAATCTCGACACGCCGGCGGTGGCGCGGCGCAAGCTGACACGGGTCGGCGCCGATTTCATCGACTGGGCCGACAAGGGCGCGACCATCACCTGGTCGGTCGGATCGACCTTCCGCCGCTTGCCGACCGATCAGGCATTGAACGGAGCACCGGGCGCGGCCGAGACGGTGGCGCAGAGCTTCGCCCTGCCGGTCGAGCTGCCGCGCGATGTGCCGCAGGGCAGCGTCGTGCTGCGCGGCGCGACCGTCATGCCGATGGCGGGCGGGCAGGATGTGATCCGCAATGCCGACATCGTCATCACCGACAATCGCATCGTCGCGGTCGGCGCCAGTGGGTCGGTCGCCGTGCCGCAGGGCGCGACGATCCGCGATGTCGGCGGCAAATATATCGTTCCCGGCTTCGTCGACACCCATGCCCATTGGTTCGAGATACGACGCGGAATCCAGGAACGCGGCCATTGGGACTTTGCCGCGAACTTCGCCTTCGGTGTCACCTCCGCGCTCGACCCTCAGCCCTTCACCACCGACATCTTCGCCTATCAGGACATGATCGATGCCGGCATGATGCGGGGACCGCGCGCCTGGTCGACCGGGCCGGGTGTGTTCGTGAATGCGGAAATCCACAGCAAGCAGGATGCGGTGGACGTCCTCACCCGCTATCGCGACCATTATCGCACCCGGAACATCAAGAGCTACATGATCGGCGACCGCGCCCAGCGCCAGTTCATGGTCGAGGCGGCGGCGGAACTGGGCATGATGCCCACGACCGAGGGCGCGAGCGACATGGTGCTGAACCTGACGCACGCGATCGACGGCTTTTCCGGCAATGAACACAGCATCCCGGTGTCGCCGCTGCGCGAGGATATCGTCCGCCTGTTCGCGCAGAGCCGCACCAGCTACACGCCGACCATCCTGGTCGCCTATGGCACCACCCCGGCGCTGTTCGACTTCATCATCAACAAGCGGCCGCAGGATGATGCGAAATGGACCCATTTCGTGCCGGCCGGGATCGTCAGCGACAAGCTGCGCAACCGCCACTGGATGCCGCCCGAGGCGCAGAGCTGGCAGCAGATCGCGGCCGATGCGGTGAAGATCCAGCGCGCCGGCGGCCTCGTCGGCCTGGGCAGCCATGGCGAGATTCAGGGGCTGGGCTATCAGTGGGAGTTACAGGCCTTCGCTGCCGGTGGGGCGACGCCGATGGAGGCGCTGAAGGCCGCGACGATCGGGTCGGCCGAGGTGATCGGCCATAGCGACGATGTCGGTAGCCTGGAGCCGGGCAAGTTTGCCGACCTGCTGATCCTGGACGCCGACCCGCTGGCCGACATCGCCAATGCGCAGAAGATCGGCGCGGTGATGAAGAATGGCCGGATTTACGATCCCGCGACGCTGGATGAAATCTGGCCGACGCCCGCCAGGCTGGCCGAACCCTGGTTCGCGCAGGATGGTGCCACCCCGACGCCCTGAGCCATGTCAGCGCGCCGGGCTATCCTCCAGCACGGTCGCGCGAAACGCCTCGGCCGGCGGCGACAGGGTGCGGTGATGGATCAACCATAGCGAACTGGTGACGGGCGAGGTGAAGCGGCGGTTGACGACATTGTCGACATGCAGCCGCGCCATCGACCGCGCGATCACGGTCGGGCCGAAACCGGCGGAGACAAGGCCCAGCAAGGTCGCCAGGCTGCGCGCCTCATGCGCGATCCGCGGCACGAAGCCCGCCGCCTCGCACTGGGCGAAGAAATGTTCGGTAAAGCCCGCGCCATTGGGCGCGCCATAAAGAACCAGCGGCTCGCCGGCGAGATCAGTGATGCTGGGATCGTCTTTGCGCAGCGCCAGCGGATGATCATCGCGCAGCGCCAGCAGCATGTCCTCGGTCAACAGGCAGTGCGACACCATGTCCTCGGGCAGGACCGGCGGCAGGAAGTCGCGCACCAGGCCGATGTCGAGCTGATGGTTGCGGACATTCTCGATCTGCTCGTCGCGCCCCTGTTCGCGCAGGATGAGTTCGACCTGCGGATAGGTCTGGCGAAAGCGATAGAGGGCGCTGGCGATCTGCGGCACGAATGGGCCGGAGGCGGTGAAGCCCAGGCCCAGATGGCCGATCTCGCCGCGCTGCGCCCGGCGTGCGGTCTGGCTGGCGCGATCCGCCTGCACCAATGTCGCCCGCGCCTCCGGCTCGAACAGCCGTCCCGCTTCGGTCAGCCGCACGCGGCGGCTGGTGCGGTCGAACAGGCGCACGCCCAGTTCCTCCTCCAGCGCCCTGATCTGCTGGCTGAGCGGCGGTTGCGATATGCCAAGCCGCAACGCGGCCCGGCCGAAATGCATTTCCTCGGCAACGGTCAGGAAATAGCGGAGATGGCGAAGATCCATTGATCCATTCGTCTAAAATATCAATCATGCCATATTATATATTAGACGCAGAATGTCCAAGGGCGCATGGCCCATCGCGGATGTGGCGGTGGTCCTCATCGTCCCATGGCATGGCGCGCGGATTCGCCCCCGATCCCGCTGCGCGTGCCGGATTGCGGCCGAAATGCGGATTGCCGTCACATTCATGAATGCGCTTCATAGGCTCATGCCGCCTGCCGCTCTGGCAACATGGCTGCAGAACCCGTAAAACAGAGACATTCCTTCAGGAGAGGCGCAAATTTTCGCACCCCGGCATGTTTCCGCCGGGCGATGCGCCCCGGGAGTCGTGAATGATCGGTATCGTCAAGGTTGCCCTGCATCGCCCGCTGACCTTCATTGTCATGGCGATCCTGATCGCGATCGTGGGCATCCTGTCCGCCGCGCGCACCCCGGTCGACATGTTCCCCAACATCCGCATCCCGGTGATCGCGGTCGCCTTCCAATATGCCGGCCTGTCGCCCGAAGACATGTCGGGCCGGATCGTCAGCCCCTATGAGCGCGTGCTGACCACGACGGTCAACGACATCGAACATATCGAGAGCCAGTCGCTGCAGGGCATTGGCGTCATCAAAATCTATTTCCAGCCCGGCGCCGACATCCGCACCGCGACCGCGCAGGTCACGTCGATCTCGCAGACCGTGCTGCGCCAGATGCCACCGGGCATCACACCGCCACTGATCCTGAACTACAGCGCATCGACCGTGCCGATCCTGCAGCTCGCATTGTCGGGCAAGGGCCTGTCGGAACAGCAATTGTTCGACCTTGGCCAGAATCAGATCCGGCCGCAGCTGGTGACCATCCCGGGCCTTGCCATGCCCTTCCCTTCCGGCGGCAAGCAGCGCCAGGTGCAGATCGACCTCAACCCGCTGGCGCTCCAGTCCAAGGGGCTGTCGGCACAGGATGTCGGCAATGCCATCGCCGCGCAGAACCAGATCAACCCGGCCGGCTTCGTCAAGATCGGGGCGACTCAATATAGCGTCCGCCTGAACAACGCGCCGGAATCGATCGAGGCGCTCAACGACCTGCCGGTCAAGGTGGTGAACGGCGCGACCATCTACATGCGCGACGTCGCCTATGTTCGCGACGGTGCAGGTCCGCAGCAGAATATCGTCCATGTCGAGGGCAGCCGCTCCGCCCTGCTGACCGTGCTCAAAAATGGCAGCACGTCCACCCTGGCGATCGTCGACGGCGTGAAGCAGGCACTGCCGAAGATTTCGGCCACCCTGCCCGACACGCTCAAGATCCTGCCGATCGGCGACCAGTCGCTGTTCGTGAAGGCTGCGGTCGAGGGCGTCATCCATGAAGGCGCGATCGCCGCAGCGCTCACCTCGCTGATGATCCTGCTGTTCCTGGGTTCGTGGCGCTCGACCGTCATCATCGCCCTGTCGATCCCGCTCGCCATCCTGGCCGCGATCGCGGCGCTGGCGATGTTCGGCCAGACGCTGAACGTCATGACGCTGGGCGGCCTTGCTTTGGCGGTCGGCATCCTGGTGGACGACGCGACCGTGACGATCGAGAATATCAACTGGCATCTGGAACAGGGCAAGGGGGTGGTGGAATCCATCCTGGACGGCGCGGCGCAGATCGTGACTCCGGCGTTCGTCTCGCTGCTGTGTATCTGCATCGTGTTCGTGCCGATGTTCTTCCTGCCCGGGGTCGCCGGCTTCCTGTTCGTGCCGATGGCGCTGTCGGTGGTGTTCGCGATGATCGCGTCCTTCATCCTGTCGCGAACGCTGGTGCCGACCATGGCCATGTATCTGCTCAAGCCGCACAAGCTGGGTGACGAGGACGAGCATCTGGCCGGCACGGCGACATCGAAAAATCCCTTGGTCCGTTTCCAGCGCGGCTTCGAATATCGGTTCGAGAAGATCCGTACATCCTATGTCGGGATGCTTCATCGCGCGCTGGGCGCCCGCAAGCCCTTCCTGATCGGCTTCATGGCGATCGTTGTGCTCTCGTTCGGCCTGCTGCCGTTCCTGGGCAGCAATTTCTTCCCCTCGGTCGATTCCGGCCAGATCGCCATGCATATCCGCGTGCCGGTCGGCGCCCGGATCGAGGATACCGCCGCTCGCTTCGACCAGATCGGGCGCGAAGTGCGCAAGATCATCCCGGCCGCCCAGCTTGGCTCGATCACCGACAATATCGGCCTGCCGGTCAGCTCCATCAACACTGTCTATAACAACAGCGGCACCATCGGCCCGCAGGACGGCGACATGCTGATCGCGCTCAACCATGGCCATCGGCCGACCGACGAGTTCGTGACCCAGCTGCGCCGCGAACTGCCGCGCCGTTTCCCCGGCACGACCTTCGCCTTCCTGCCCGCCGACATCACCAGCCAGATCCTGAACTTCGGCGCGCCCGCGCCGATCGACGTCCAGATCGCGGGCAAGGATGCCGAGGCGAACCGCGCCTATGCGCAGAAGCTGCTGGCGAAGATCGCCACCATCCCGGGCCTGGCCGACGCCCGCATCCAGCAGCCCGGCCGCGCGCCGCAGCTCGACGTCGATGTCGATCGCTCGCGCGTGGGCCAATATGGCCTGACCGAACGCGACGTGACCACCAGCCTTGCCAGCTCGCTGGCCGGCACGTCGCAGACCGCCCCGGTCTTCTTCGTGAACCCGCAGAATGGCGTGCAATATCCGGTCGTCGCACAGGCGCCCGAATATCTGGTGGGGTCGATCAGCGACCTGTCCAACCTGCCGGTCTCGGGCGCGAACGCCAGTGCCGCACAACAGCTGGGCGGCCTGGCCACCATCGTGCGGTCCAACACCGTGCCGGTCGTGTCGCACTATAATATCGCGCCGGTGCTCGACATCTTCGCGACGACGCAGGGCCGTGACCTGGGCGCGGTGGCGGGCGACATCGACCGGGCGATCAAGTCGCTCAAGGCCGAGGAGCCCAAGGGCGCCACCATCACCATTCGCGGCCAATATGCGACGATGAACACTGCCTTCTCTGGCCTGGGCTTCGGCCTCGCCGGCGCGATCGTGCTCATCTACCTGCTGATCGTGGTCAACTTCCAGAGTTGGGTCGACCCGTTCGTCATCATCACCGCCCTGCCCGCGGCGCTTGCCGGCATCGTCTGGATGCTGTTCATGACCGGCACCACTTTGTCGGTGCCGGCGCTGACCGGCGCGATCATGTGCATGGGCGTGGCGACGGCCAACTCGATCCTGGTCGTCAGCTTCGCCCGCGAACGGCTCGCCGAACTGGGCGACGCGACCAAGGCCGCACTGGAGGCGGGCATGGTCCGCTTCCGCCCGGTTCTGATGACCGCGCTCGCCATGATCATCGGCATGGGGCCGATGGCGCTAGGCCTGGGCGAAGGCGGCGAGCAGAATGCCCCGCTGGGCCGCGCCGTCGTCGGCGGCCTGATCTGCGCCACCATCGCCACCCTCTTCTTCGTTCCCACCATCTTCGCCTTCGTCCACGGCCGCAAGGCAGGGAAGGCCAACACCATGGAAATGCAGCCGAGCCATGTCTGACCATAACAGCATCGAACATCCCGAGCAGGCCGGCCCCGACAGCGGCACGCTGAAGAAGATCGGCATCGGCGCGGCGGTGGTCGCGCTCGCCGTGGTCGGCGTGGGCGTCGCATCGCGCATCAGCGCCACCAACGAACTGCGCGAAACCGCCGCCGACGCGTCGGTGCCGACCGTCGCCGTGGTACAGCCGACCGTGAATGGCGAGGGCAATGACCTGGTCCTGCCCGGCAATGTGCAAGCCTATAACAGCGCCGCCATCTATGCCCGAACCAATGGCTATGTCCGCCGCTGGCTGGCCGATATCGGCGACCGGGTGCGCGCGGGCCAGCCGCTCGCCATGCTCGACGCGCCCGACCTCGACCAGCAGGTCGCCGCAGCCCAGGCCGATTACCAGACCGCGCTCGCCAACCAGCGCCTCGCGGAAACCACCTCGAAGCGCTGGAACACGATGCTGGCGCAGGACGCCGTCTCGCGGCAGGAGGCGGACGAGAAGGCCGGCGATCTCGCCGCTCGCACCGCCGTCTCCAACGCGGCGCTCGCCAACGTCAAGCGGCTGAAGGCGCAGCAGGGCTTCACCCGCCTCGCCGCGCCATTCGACGGCGTCGTCACCAGCCGATCGGCCCAGATCGGTGCGCTGGTGGTGTCCGGCAATGCCGCCGCCCAGCCGCTGTTCACCGTGTCCGACATCCATCGCATGCGCATCTATGTCCGCGTGCCTCAGGGCTATTCGGCTTCGGTCCGGCCGGGCATGGGCGCGACCCTGACCCTGCCCGAATATCCCGGCCGCAGCTTTGCCGCGACGCTGACCAGCAGCTCGGGCGCTGTCGATGCGCAGTCGGGCGCCGTGCTGGTGCAGTTGCAGGCGGAAAATCCCGACGGGGCCTTGAAGCCCGGCGCCTTCGCGCAGGTCAGCTTCAAGGTCGGTGCCGGCCAGGGCAATGGCGTGACCCTGCCGGGCAGCGCGATTCTCTACAGCAATGACGGTCCGTCGGTCGCAGTGGTCGGCGCGGACAACCGCGTGACGCTCAAGACCGTCGCCATCGCCCGCGACGAAGGCGCGACAGTGCAGATCGCCAGCGGCCTCAGCCCCAATGACCGGATCGTCGACACCCCGCCCGATGCGATTCGCACCGGCGACACGGTGAAGGTGCAGGCGTCGGCGCCTGCCGCCGGAAAGGGCGCGACGCATGCGCGCTGACCGCCGGATCGGCGGCGCGGGCGTGACATTGGCGGCGGCCCTGCTGGCCGGCTGCTCGATGGCGCCGGCCTATCAGCCGCCCCAGACCAGCGCCCCCGCCGCCTATAAGGAAGTGGCGGGCTGGACCGCGGCCCAGCCGGCCGACGCGGCGCCGCGCGGCAATTGGTGGGAGGCGTTCAACGATCCCGTCCTCAATGACCTGGAAACCCGCGCCGAGCAGGCCAGCCCGACGCTCGCCGCCGCGCTCGCCCGCTATGATCAGGCGCGCGCCGCCGCGCGGGTGGAAAATGCGGACCTGTTCCCGCAGATCAGTGCCGGTGCCGATGCCGGCCGCCGCCGTGTGTCGGGCAACCGCTTCCAGGGCAATGGCAGCGCCGTCACCTATAATGACTATGTGGTGGGTGGCAGCCTCGACTATGAACTCGACCTGTGGGGCCGCATCCGCAACAGCGTGAAGGCGGCGCGCGCCGACGCCGACGCCAGCAATGCCGATCTCGCCTCCGCCCGGCTCAGCCTGCAGGCCGCCGTCGCCGACGCCTATGCGCGACTGCGCGGGCTGGATGCGCAGGCGGAGCTGCTGAACCAGACGGTCGAAGCCTTCGGCAAGGCCTACGACCTGACCGACCGGCGCCACAAGGGCGGCGTGTCGTCGGGCATCGACGTCAACCGCGCCAAGACGGTGCTGGACAATGCCAAGGCGGATATCTCCGCGATCGCCAATGAACGCGCCGCGACCGAGCATGAGATCGCCGCGCTGGTCGGTGCGATCGCGTCGGACTTCAGCATCGCCGCCCGCACCCAGCCGCTCGCCGCCCCGGACGTGCCGACCGGCGCGCCCTCGCATCTGCTGGAGCGCCGGCCCGACATCGCGGCGGCCGAACGACGCATGTTCGCCGCCAATGCGCGGATCGGCGTCGCCAAGGCGGCCTTCTTCCCGACGCTGACGCTGGGCCTGACCGGCGGCTGGGAAACCACCCATGGCGACCTGTTCAGCGCGCCCAACAGCTTCTGGGGCCTCGGCCCGGCATCGGCGCTGCTCAACCTGTTCGACGGCGGCAAGCGCCGCGCACAGGTGAAGATGTCGCGCGCCGAGTATGAGGAACTGGCCGCCGGCTATCGCGACACGGTCCTCACCGCTTTCCGCCAGGTCGAGGATGCGGTCGCCGCCAATCATCACCTGTCCGACCAGATCGGCCACCAGCGCAGCGCCGCCGACGCCGCGCAGCGCACCAGCGATCTGGCGCTGACCCGCTATCGCGACGGCGCGTCGGACTATCTGGAGGTGGTGACGGCGCAGACCGATGCGCTCGACGCCCAGCGCGCAGTGCTGATCGCGCAGACCCAGCGAATGCGCGCCAGCGTCGCGCTGGTGAAGGCGCTGGGCGGAGCCGCCTGATCTCGCTAAGAGACTGTTTAAGAAAGCTAGTTCCAGCCCGCTCCCCCGCCCAACCACCCGATCCAGTGTCATCCTGTCGGGTGGTTGGGCGGGGGAGCGGGCTGGAACCGTAACGAAAAATCGCTCTTTCGCGATTTTTCAAACAAGCTCTAAGGCGGCCGCCAACAGCGGATAGGAGACCGACATGACCAAGACCGTCCTCATCACCGGCGCGACCGCCGGCATCGGCGAAGCCGCCGTCCGCGCCTTTGCCGCCGATGGCTGGCAGGTGATCGGCACCGGCCGCCGCGCCGATCGGCTGGAAAAGCTGGCCGCCGAAATCGGCGACGCCTTCTGCCCGCTGCTGTTCGACATGCGCGACGAAGCCGCGATCGATGCGGCGCTGGCCAGCCTGCCCGAAGCTTTCCGCGCGATCGACATGCTGGTCAACAATGCCGGCCTGGCGCTCGGCACCGCACCGGCCCAGTCGGCCGACCTCGCCCAGTGGCAGCAGATGATCGAGACCAACATCACCGGCCTCGTCACCGTCACCCACAAGCTGCTGCCCGGCCTGGTCGCGCGCAAAGGCGGGATCATCAATCTGAGTTCGGTCGCGGCGACCTATCCCTATGCCGGCGGCAATGTCTATGGCGGCACCAAGGCGTTCGTGCATCAATTCTCGCTCGGCCTGCGGTCGGACCTGCACGGCACCGGCGTGCGCGTCACCTCGATCGAGCCGGGCATGGTCGAAACCGAATTCACCCTGGTCCGCACCGGCAGCCAGCAGGCGTCCGACACGCTTTACGGCAATGCCAATCCAATGACCGCGGAGGACATCGCCGCCACCCTGCTCTGGGTCGCGAACCAGCCCGCGCATCTCAACATCAACACGCTGGAACTGATGCCGGTCAGCCAGTCCTTCGCTGGCTTCCAGGTCGCACGCGAAGGCTGAAGATTACCGTTCGGGCTGAGCAAAAACCGAAGCTCCGCCCGAACGGTTCAGGCTAAGCCCGCACCTCCCCGGCCGGGGCCAGTTCGATCGCGTCATAGCCCTTCCAGCGATAGAAGAGCGCACTGGCGATCCAGCAGGCGATGAACAGGCCGATGATCGCGAAGCCCAGATCGTTGAAATGCTCGCCCAGCGTGGCGGCGACATCCCAGATGCCGCCACTTAGCCCCAGCTTGTCGCCGAGCAGCGCCAGCGTCTCGATCGTACCGATGCCGATCGCCACCGCCGCCGACAGGGCGGTGATGACGATATTATAGTAGAGCTTGCGCAGCGGCTTCACGAACGCCCATTGATAGGCGCCCATCATCAGCATGCCGTCGACCGTGTCGACCAGCGCCATGCCGGCGGCGAACAGCAAGGGCAGCACCAGCACCGGCCCCAGCGCAAAGCCGTCGCTCGCCTGCGCGGCGGAGAGGCCAAGGATCGCCACTTCGGTCGCGGTGTCGAAACCCAGGCCAAAGAGGAAGCCGAGCGGCGCCATCTGCCAGGGGCGCGAGATCAGGCGGAAGACCGGACGGAACAGGCGCGACAGCGGCCCACGCCCGCCGGTCAGCATGTCGAGATCCGCCTCGACATAGCTGCCGCCCGCCTGCACCCGGCGGAAGGTCGCCCAGACCTGGCGCAGAATCACAAGGTTCATGATCGCGATGGCGAACAGGAAGGTGGCGGAAATCAGCGTCGCCACCACGCCCCCGGCGGCACGGAACCGCTCCAGCCCGGCGAGCGCGCTGACCGCATAGGCGAGGCCCAGCGCCGCGATCAGCACGATCGCGCTATGGCCGATCGCGAACCACAGGCCCACGGTCAGCGGCCGCTGCCCATCCTGCATCAGCTTGCGCGTCACATTGTCGATCGCGGCAATATGATCAGCATCGACCGCGTGGCGCAGGCCAAGGCCCCAGGCGAGCAGGGCCGTGCCCATCATCACCGGCCGGTCGCCGAACAGGGCGAAGGCCCAGCCCCAGACGGCCAGATTGGCAAGGACGAGCGCCGCGATCAGCGGCACGCTGCGTCGCCGAAGCGACGCCTGCAAAGGGGTGGCAGTCATGCGGTTTCTCCGATCAGGGGCCGTAGGGCGCGGGCGCGCCGACGGTGATTGCGGACGCGGCGCAGATCACGCCGCAGTTTGGAAAGGCCCATCCATGTCCCGGTCCCGCAAACGAGCGTGACCATGGCGAGCAGCGGCAGGACGATCAGATCCCACCAGGGACGGGTACGCAGCAGCGGGAAATCAAGCCGGTGCAGCCCGTCCTGCAGCCAGCGGAAGGCCCGGCCATTGCGGTCGAAGGCGCGGATCAGGCGCCCCGATGCCGGATCGACATAAAGACGCGTTGCCTGGTCATCGGCCAGGATGACGCGCCACACCGGCAGGGCGATGCTCGCCTTGTGGCCATAATAATAGGCGTCTTCTTGGCCCAGCAGCTCGATCGAACCGATCGCCGGACCATCATGCAGCGCCGCGCGCAGGCCCGCTTCGGACAAAGCGGCAGGCCGGCCAGCCGCGTCGAAGCGCTGCGCCTTGCCAGCCCGATCGATCGCCACCAGATGGACGGCACCGGCAAAGGGCACCACCTCCAGCCGGACGACGCCCGTCGGCAAGGCAGGCAGCGCCGCGATCCCCCGGCGCGCATCGGCCCAGGCGAAATCGCCGTTCAGCCGCTGGCGCTGCGTCATCATCGCCTCGCTATCCAGCAGCCCCCAGGGGTTCATCGACAACAGCCCGCTCGCCACCCAGGTCAGCGTCACTATGCCGAAGAAGAGCCCGGCCATATGATGCCACCACCACAGGCCGCGATAGGGCGATCCGATGCCGCCATCGCGGCGACGGCGCAGCCGGGCGATGCCGACCCACAGGCCGGTGATCGTCAGGAAGCAGCCGATCAGCGAGGTCCAGATGACGACCTGACTCCACAGCGCGCCATCCTGCCGCAGGATCGTGGGATAGAGCCAGTGCGGCACCGCGCCGAGCCAGCCCCAGAAGCGCTGGAAGCGGGTGGTCAGTTGCACCACTTCCCCGCTCCTGCCCGAGACATAGGCCTGCGTCCCCGCTCCGTCGGCATAATCGACGCGGTAGAGTGGCGCGTTGCGGCGGAAGGTCTGGACCGTCCACTGGTCCATCTCCGTCTGCGCGATGCGCTCCGGCGGTCCGGCAATGGCGCTGTTGCGGCCAAACTCGGTCGCGATCCTGTGGATATTTTGCGGATCGAGCTGTTCGACCGGCTGGCCCGACGCCCAGTCATGGGTGCCGGCGGACACCCGCATCTGCGGGATGGTCCGCGTCGGATCGAACGCGGGTGTCACCCGCAGCACGGGCCGCCCCGCCATCATCTCGATCCGGGCGGCGGACAGCATCATGGCATCGGGCAATATCTCCGCCTGCCCCGGTGACAGGTTGAGGGGCGTGAGCCCCCCAAGCTGCGCGGCCGGTGTCAGGCGCGGATAGTCGACATAGAGCATCACGAAGCCGGACAGGCACCACAGCGTCATGACGGCGCCGATGATGATGCCCAGCCAGCGATGCAGCAGCAGGACCGGCCGCATCATGGTCAGAAACTCAGGCCATAGCTGACCCGCAGCGTGCGCGGCACGCCCCGGTAATAATAGAGGAAGCGGCTGTTGCTGCCATCCAATACGCCTGCATCGCTGACCGCCGAGCGATAGCCGGTGCTGGCATAATCCTTGTCGAACAGATTCTCGACATTGACGCCGAACCGGTTGCGCCGCGCCTGGTCCAGCCACAGATGGGCGCCAGCATCGACCACGGCATAATTGCCATAGTTCATCCGGCCAAAGCCCGATGCGGTCGACCAGACATCGCCCACCCAATTGGCCGACAGATTGGCGCCGAAGCGGCCGGTCTGCGGCGCATAGACGATCGCGGCGCGGCCATATTGCTCCGGATTGCGATCCCGCTGGACCGAGCTGCCCTGATTGCGGACACGCGAATATGTGTAGCTGGCTGACAGGCCCCAGCCGCCGGTCAGGTCCGCATTCAGCTCCAGCTCGGCGCCCCTGGCCCGCACCTTGTCGCTGACGTTGATATAGGTGCCTTCCGGGAAGGCCGGATCGTCATAGGTCGTGTCGATCAGGTCGGTGATGCGCCGGTTGAACCAGGTCGCCTTCCAGCGGATCGCGCCGCCGGCCAGCGCGCCGCCCAGCGCGGCGTTGAGGTTCAGACTCTCCTCGGGCTTCAGGTTCGGGTTGCCGACCTCGCAACAGGGATCATTGCCGTAGAGCTGCGAGGCATCGGGCAGCACGAAGGAGGTGCCGCCATTGGCCTCCACGAACAAGGCGTCGCTGACATCATAGCGGCCCGAGACGTTCCAGATCGTCTTTTCCGATCCCTTCGCCTTGTTGTAGCGCAGCCCCGCCGCGATCCGCCCCTTGCTCGACAGGTCGTCATTGGTGCGCAGTTGCAGGACGCCGGCATGGACCTGTTCGTCGGTCGGCGCGATCAGCAGGACGTCGTCGCGGCCGTTGAAGCTCTGGAAATCATAGCCGATCAGCGTGTCGATGCCGCGCAGCATGTTGAGCTGCACCACCGCACTGCCGCCATAATCCTGATAGCCCCAGAAGGTACCGGCCGGGTAGATGACCTGCGGCGGCCCCGCTGGCACGGGGTTGCGGATCTGGACATAGGCGGTCTTCCAGTCGTGGAAATAGCCTTTGAGGAAGAATTGCACGCCATCCTTGCCGGTATAGTCGAGGCGCAGGCTGGCCACTTCCTCGTTGCGGTCGTTGCGGCTCTCCTTGGTCCGCGTCGCACTGATATTGTCGAGATCGGCCCTGGTATGCTGGTAGAGCGCGTTGAGGCGCAGGTCCGGCGCGATGTCATATTGATATTTGATGCCCGCCGACCAGAGATCATAGCCGCGCGCCCGATCGGTGGCGCTGGGCTGCATCACGTCATAGGGGCGATAGCCGTCCGATTGGCTGCGATTGGCCCAGACCACGAAGCGATGCGGACCGATCGCGCCGCGCAGATAGCCGTCCAGGCTGGTGCCGGCGAAGCTGTCGAGGCTGGCATTGACCTGGCCGCCCAGATCATCGCTGAAATCGCGGGTGACGACATTGATGACGCCGGCCGCCGCCTGGGTGCCGTAGAACAGGCTTTCGCCCCCTTTCAGCACCTCAATCCGCTCGATCATGCTGGCGGCCATGGTGTCATTGGGCGACGTGCCGCCATAAAGGCGATTGTTGAGGCGGATGCCGTCCATCGTCCACAGCACATCCTTGGTGCGCGATCCCTGCAGCGCGATGTCGACATAGCTGAACGGCCCGGACTGCGACCGGATGAACAGGCCCGGCACGGCTTCGAGCGCGCGGGCGGTGTCGATCGCGGCGGCATCGCGGATCTGCGTGTCGGTGACGATCTCGATGGCATGGCCATAGCGGGAGAGTTGCTGCGGCAGCGTCTCTTCCAGGCTGGTGCCCGTGACGACGATGCTGTCGCCTTCCCCTTCGTCGGCCAATGCCGGCGATGCGATGGCAAGCGAAAGGGCCAGAGCGACCAGCGAAACGATATTGGACTTCATATATTCCCCCATCCGGCGCCGCGTTCGACGGGCGGGGGCAACCTTCGCTTGCGGCACGCGCGCGAACGTCCGACACACGCGCCGGCCGGGCGCCCAAGGGCAACCGACGCGCGTCATCGCAGCGGCCCCAGCCGCTCGTTCGTCGCTCAGACGGAAGTTACCGTGCCGCGGCCATCCCCTGGACCAAGGCAAGAGCGACCAGACGCCGGCAGGTCTCCTGGCTCACGGGTCATCGCTTGATGCACGGCCTTCCCAGGCCTCGCAGGATTTAGCGTCCGGCCCAGTGGCTGGCGGATCGGGCATTCTGCCGTCCGCACATGTACATCGCGCTCACCGCTTACAGTTGCAGGGACAGCTGCGGATTTGGACGACACCCTGAATGAGAGGGCCATCCGCACCGCATTCCCTATTAAGCCCCTTTCGGGACACCGGCGCGATCATGATCCCACGCCGTGTGGCGCGGGATCGGCGAGATCGATAATCGAATATCAGGCGGGCTGCAAGCGCCTCTCAGAACCAGGCGCGCAGGCCGATCACCAGGCTGGTGGCAGAGGCGCGTTCACCGGCGGCACGGGCATAGTCGGCGGTGTCGCCCAGCTTGCGCTCCCAACGCACGCCGACATAGGGGGCGAATTCGCGGGCGATCTCGTAGCGCAGCCGCAGCCCCAGCTCGATATCGGACGGGCCGGCGCCGATTCCCAGTTCGGGCACATGCTGCGCCGCCAGATTGAACTCGGCGGCGGGCTGCAGGATCAGCCGCTGGGTGATGCGCTGGTCATAGCTCGCCTCCAGCCGCAGATGGGCGTCGCCCTTGCTCGACAGGAAGGCTTCGGCCCCGACCTCAAACCAGTAGGGCGCCAGGCCATCGATGCCGATCACCGCATAGCTACGATCCGGCCCTTCGCCCAGATCCTGCCGCACGCCCGCCTGCAGGTTGAACCAAGGGTCGATCGCCCGGCTGTAGAGCGCCTGCACCTCGGCCCGTTCGAGCGATCCGCCGAATGTCCCTTCGCCCTCGCTCTTGACCGCGAAGCGGTTGATGTCGCCGCCGATCCAGCCCTCGCCCTCCCAGGCATAGCCGTCCGCGCCCTTGCCGGCGCGATATTCCAGCCGATCGAGCATCCATTGCGAATAGGTCATGCCGCCCCCTTCCGCGATCATCGCCGTGCGGGCGCGGGCCATGGCGGCCGGGTCATAGAGCGCGTCGGCGGCATGATCGGTCGGCACTGGCGGCGGCGTGCCCTGCGGGATCGCGGCGTCGATAGCCGGCATTGCATGCCCCATCGCGCCATGATCCATCTGACTATGGTCCATCGTCTGGGCCTGCACCGGCGCAGCGGCGGCGAGCAGAAGGAATGCGAGCGCCTTCATGCCGCATCCTCCCCATGGCGAACCGTCACCACCCGCATCATCCCGGCATGCATGTGCATCAGCATATGGCAGTGGAACGCCCAGTCGCCCAGCGCATCGGCGGTAAGGTCGAAACTCAGCTTGCCGCCGGGCAGCACATTCACCGTATGCTTGCGCGGATTATGCGCCGCCTCGCCCGTCACCAGTTCGAAGAAATGGCCGTGCAGATGGATGGGATGCGGCATCATCGTGTCGTTGATCAGGGTCACGCGCACCCGTTCCATATGCCGGAAGGCGATCGGCTCCGCCCCCTCCGACAGCTTCACCCCATCGAACGACCACATATAGCGTTCCATGTTCGCGGTCAGATGGATGTCGAGCGACCGGGTCGGCGTGCGCAGGTCGCTGTTCGGCGTCAGCGACCGCAGATCGGCATAGGTCAGCACGCGATGCTCGACATCCTCCAGCCCCGTCGGCCGGTCGGCGGTGCGATCGGCCGGCATCGGCGACAGGGTGGCGACGCCCGGCCCCATTTTCACGCCCGGCGCGACCGACTTGTCGCGCATCTTCATGGCGTGGCCGCTCATGGCGTCATTGGCCGGCTGGCTGAGGTCGATCACCCCGTCATGACCCATGTCCATGCCGCCCATGTCCATGCCCATATCCTTCATGCCCAGCAGCGGCCGGGCGCGCCGGCCCGGCACGGGCGCGGCCATGCCGACCTGCGGCGCCAAGGTGGCGCGGACCAGGCCGGACCGGTCGATCGCCTCGGCAATCAGCGCATAGGGCTTGGCCTCGCCGGGCTGGACGATCACGTCATAGGTTTCGGCAATGCCGATCTGGAACTCGTCGGTCTCGACCGGCTGGACATCCTGCCCGTCGCACTGGACCATAGTCATCGGCAGGCCGGGCAGGCGAACATTGAAATTGGTCATCGTCGACGCGTTGATGATGCGCAGCCGCACCCGCTCGCCCGGCGCAAACAGGCCGGTCCAGTTTTCGGCCGTGCCCATGCCGTTCACCAGATAGCTGTAGACCGCGCCGGTGACGTCGGAAATATCGGTCGGGTCCATCCGCATCGCGCCCCAGTCGATCCGGTCCTTGAGGCCCTGATCCTTCCGCGCCAGCAACCCCGCCAGCGTCTGGCGCTGCATGTTGTAATAGCCGCCCATCTGCTTGAGCCGTTGCAGCAGCCTGTGCGGATGAACCGAACTCCAGTCGGCGAGCAGGATCACATGCTCCCGGTCATAGGCCACCGGATCGGGGCCGGCCGGATCGATGATGATCGGCCCATAAAGGCCCATCGCCTCCTGCATGCCCGAATGGCTGTGATACCAGTAGGTGCCCGCCTGCCGCACCGGGAAGCGATAAATGAAGGTCTCGCCCGGCGCGATACCGGGGAAGCTGATGCCCGGCACGCCATCCATCTGGAAGGGCAGGATCAGCCCGTGCCAGTGGATCGAACTATCCTCCTTCAGCCGGTTGGTGACGGCGATGTTGACATCCTGCCCCTCGCGCAGGCGGATGAGCGGGGCGGGCGTGCCGCCATTGACGCTGATCGCATGGGCCGATCGGCCGCCGGTCGCAAAATGCCCATCGCCGATGCGGAGCGCGATCGTCTCGCCCGACAGCGCGCCCTGAGCGGCTCCATGCGTGCCTGTGTCGGCCCAACCGGGCAGTGCCTGCGCCAGTGCAAGCGCGGCGCCGCCCCGGATCAGGCTGCGGCGGTCGAGAGGAAGGGAAGGCAGATCGGTCATGCTGCTCTATACGCGCGCCGCGTCGCTTTCCCTCAACATCTCCTGCAATTGCCGGCGGGCGCGGTAGAGGCGGGTTTCCACCGCCTTTTCGGTGACGCCCAATATCTGCGCGACCTCGGCCTGGGTCATGCCTTCGATCCCGCGCAACAGGATAACGTCGCGCAAGGAAACCGGCAGCGCCGCCACCGCCGCCTCGATCCGGGCGACGCCGGCACGGGACTGGGCCGCCACTTCCGGGTCGGGCGCCGCGTCGGCGACATAGGCCGCATCCTCGATCGGCCGGGCGAAACTGAAGAAGCGGCGGACGGCACGGCGGCGCGCCCAGTCATGGCATTTGTTGATCGTGATCCGCGCGATCCAGCCGCGAAAGGGCCGGCGTCCATCATAGCGGGCAAGCGAGGCAAAGGCGGCGACGAAGCTTTCCTGCACGATGTCCATTGCCGCATCGGCATCGCCGACATGGCCGCGCGCCAGCCGATAGACGGCATCGCGGTGCCGCCGCATCAGCGCGCCATAGGCCGCCTGCCGCCCGGCCAGCGCCTGCGCCGCCAGACTGGCATCATCATGTTCGTCGGCTATCACCCGACAGGCTGGGTCAGCGCCTTGACCACCGCCGCGTCGAACAGCGCAGCCTGATCGGGGCGCAGCACACCGCGCATCGCGAAGATGTGCTTCAATGTTTCCTTCTGCAATTCCCCCATCGCTTGGTGCGACCGGTCGACCGCCTGGGCGACGCGCGGGCCATAGCCATGTTCGGCGGCGATCGCCGCGGCCAGCCGCTGGTTGTCGGCGCGCATTTCTGCATCCAACGCCGCCTTGCGCTGGGCGAAGGCGGCTTCCAGATCGGCGATGCGCTGCTTCTGGCCGGCGTCCAGGGTCAGCCGATCATGGAGCAGGGCATGGACCTCATTCTCCACCGGCGGCGCGGGCGCCAGCCAGGTGCGCGCCACCAGCACGGCGGCCAGCGCCGCGGCAAAGGCGACCAGCGCCACCAGCCAATAGCGTTTGCCCATGTCTATCGCTCCAGCAGGCGCGAGGGCGCATAATCGGACATGCCGATCAGCAGCGGGCCGGGCGCGGCCTGCGCCGGCTGCGCGGGCACGGTGCTGCCGATCCAGCCGATGCCGATCGCCATCACGCCGGCCAGCATCAGGCTGCGCCGCGCGACGCTGCGTTCGCGGCGGCGGTCCAGCCCCTGCATCACTGCCTCCTCCAGCCCGTCGAAGCGCGCCGTCGCCGGCGCGGCGCGCAGCCCGGCCAGCCTGTCGTCCAGATCGTCCATCGTCCCGTCCTTCCTGTCCTGCCTGACGATACGCATCCGGCCGGCCCATCCCTCGCACAAAATAGCGTGAGGGGTGAGGGATGCGACAGGACAATGCGTATTCCCCTGCAAGACGCGCATTTTTTCGGAGACATCCATGCCCCGCCCACCCCTGTTCAAACAATCCCTGATCGCCGCAGCCTTTGCCCTCATCGCTCTGCCCGGCGCCGCCTTCGCCAGGCCGCAGCTCGTTGCGGCCAGTCCCGCCGCCAATGCCAGCGTCGCCAAGCCGACCCGGCTGACCCTGGGCTTTTCCGAAGCGCTCCAGGCCGATCATAGCAGCATCACCCTCACCATGACCGGCATGCCGGGCATGGCCGATCATCCGCCGATGCCGATCAAGGGCTTCACCACCGCCGCGGCCGCCGACGGCAAGGGTCTGGTCATCACCCTGCCCCGCGCCCTGCCGACCGGCAGCTACGACCTCAACTGGACCGTGATGGGCAACGACCATCAGCCGGTCAGCGGCACATATGGTTTCAAGGTGCGCTGAAGGGGCAAATGCGCGCCCACGAGCAGGTCAAATCTGACGCTGAGAGCGGCTTTGGCCTCAATCGAGGGCGGGCATTATGTCCAATGTTCGCCACCGCTCCAGCAACGTACAACAAATCAATAGCTTCAAGAATTACACCGGAATAATTTGGGTGATGGATTCCTTTCCTGTCATATTCATAATATTCAAGATTGCGGTCCTCGGCACCGGCATGTTCTTTGCCGTAAAATGGCATCATGATCAGGACAGGAAGGCACGGAAAGGCGATATTCTGACCGCCATTGGCAAGATAAGCGCGATCCTGGCGCTATTGCTGATCGGCCTGCTATTCGCCACCTTCAAGCTTGCCAGCTTGCTTGGCCTGGACATGCAATTGTCCCAATAAATTTATGGCTTGCTTGCAAGCATGTCCCTCAGCCCGCGCCGACACCGATGATGGGCGGGACGCTTCCGGCCATCGGCTTTCCTACTCGGCCTTTCTCTGGTCTATCCTGTGGGATGGCCCCACTCCCTTTTTGCTCCCCGGTTCACGCATCAGCGGCGCAAATCTGTCGCTTCGCTGTCGCCTGGATGTCGCGTCGGCGACGCGTCGGGATGACCCGCATCGTGACCCAACCGACGCGTCGCTGTCGCGTGGCAGGCGCGTCATGGGGGCGTTTGCGGTGCATTTCGCCCGAATCCGCGCACGACACTGTGAACTTCGTAGGAGATTTGACTGTTGCGCCGCCGCCCGCCCCGCAGGGGCCGCAAAGCCGCTTGGCATCGGCCCGCCACTCCTGTAGCCATATACCCACATAGGGCGCCATAGCGCCACATAGTGGACATATTCTGGAGAGGGGGCCGATATGGCGACGGGACGGACCGCACGGATGCGCAGGATGATCGGGCGGAGTGCCGCCGGCCTGGCGCTGGCGCTATTGATCGCCCTGCCCACCCCAGTCTTCGCCCAGCCGACCGGCGCCGAGAATTTCGATGCCGGCTGGCGCTTCCATCAGGGCGATGTCGCGACCGCCGAACAGCCCGGCTTTGCGGATGCCGGTTGGCAGCAGGTCGACCTGCCGCATGACTGGGCGATATCCGGGCCGTTCGAAGAACATGCGCCCGCGACCGGATCGGGCGGCTTTCTGCCGACCGGCGTCGCCTGGTATCGCAAGCATTTCACCCTACCGCCGGCCACCGCCGGCCAGCGCGTCTTTGTCGAATTCGACGGCGTGATGGAGCGGTCAGGCGTGTGGATCAACGGGCAGCATGTCGGCCATCGGCCGAGCGGCTATGCCAGCTTCCGCTACGAGATCACCCAGCATCTGAAATCCGCCGGGCAGGAGAATGTGCTGGCGGTGCGCGCCGACACCTCCGCGCAACCCGCCTCGCGCTGGTACGCGGGCGGCGGCATCTATCGCCATGTCCGCATCCTCACCTTGGGCGATGTCCATGCCGAAACATGGGGCAGTAGCGTGCGCGTGGCGAAGCTCGACGCAAAGAGCGCGGACCTGACCATCGGCAGCAGCGTGATGAACCAGGGCAGCGCCCCGGTCGAGGCGCGGCTGGAGGCGGTGATCGAGGGGCCGGATGGCCGCAGCATCGCGACCTTCACCGGCCAGAGCATCAGCCTGCCCGCCGGCCGCGTGACCCAGATGGATGTCACCGGCACCCTGGCCGATCCGCGCCGCTGGGACATTGGCGATCCGGCGATGCATCAGGCGCTGCTGCGCGTGCGCGCGACCGACGGACGGTTGCTCTATGAGGAGCGCGTCCCCTTCGGCATTCGCGATGCCCGGTTCGAGGCGGCGAGCGGCTTCTGGCTGAATGGCCGCAACATCAAGTTGAAGGGCGTGGCGATCCATGCCGATGGCGGGCCGTTCGGCATGGCGGTGCCGCTGTCCGTCTATGAACGGCGGCTCAAGGGGCTGATGGCGCTGGGCGTCAATGCGGTGCGCACCGCCCATCACCCCTTCTCGCCCGAATTTCTCGACCTGTGCGACCGGCTTGGCCTGATCGTCATGAACGAGGGCTTCGACATGTGGACGGTGGCGAAGAATCCGCAGGATTATCATCTCTATTTCACCGACTGGTCGTCGATCGATGCGCGCGATTTCGTGCGGCGCGATCGCAATCATCCCAGCATCGTCATCTGGTCGATCGGCAACGAGATTCACGACACGCCCTATCCGCTGGTGGCGCAGTCGATCATCACCCGCTTGCAGGATATCTTCCATGCCGAAGATCCGACCCGGCCGGTGACGATGGCGCTGTTCCGCCCCAACACCACCCATGATTATGACAATGGCACCGCCGACCTGCTGGACGTGGTGGGCCAGAATTATCGCGAGAATGAACTGGCCAAGGCCCATGCCGACAAGCCCAGCCGCAAGATCATCGGCACCGAAAACAGCAAGAACCGGTCAAGCTGGCTCGTGGTGCGCGACGACCCGGCCTATGCTGGCATGTTCCTGTGGACCGGCGTCGATTATCTGGGTGAGGCGGACCGGGCCGGCTGGCCGGCGATCAGCAACCCGTCCGGTCTGGTCGACCGGGTCGACGGGGTGAAGCCGATCGGCTGGGAACGGGCGAGCTGGTGGTCGGAAAAGCCGGTGGTGAAGCTGGCGCGGCGCGTGACCGAAGTGATCGACATCAGCGAAATGCCGACCATGGTCGGCATCGCCCTGCCCCAGCCCAAGGGGCCGGGCGCGCTGACCGACTGGTCGCCCGACAATCGCGCCGCGCACAAGGAAAAGGTCGAGGTCTACAGCAACAGCGACGAGGTCGAGCTGTTCCTCAACGGCCGGTCGCTGGGGCGCAAGCCGCGCAACGCGGACGACAGCGCAATCACATGGGACGTCGACTATGCGCCGGGCGAACTGCGCGCGGTCGGCTATCGGGCTGGTGCAAAAGTGGCGGAAGACATGCTGCGCAGCGCCGGCGCCCCCGCAGCGATCCGGCTGGTGCCCGAGGCGAAGGTCGTCGGCGGCGGCTTTGACGATGTCGTCGCGGTGCGGGCCGAAGTGGTGGATGCGAAGGGCGTGCTGGTGCCCGGCGCGACGCCGCTGCTGAGCGCAACGGTGTCGGGGCCGGGCCGCGTCGTCGCCTTCGACAATGGCAGCGTCACCGATCACACCGCCTTTGCCTCGCCACAGCGCGCGGCCGTGGCCGGCAAGGCGGTCGCCTTCCTGCGCGGCACCGGCAAAGCGGGCGCGATCACGCTACAGGTCAGCGCGCCGGGGCTGAAACCCGGCCGCATCAGCCTGCAGGGCGAAAAGGATTAGGCCGATCGTCGCCCGGTCGCGTCGATGCAGGGGACCGCGCCGCTGGACAGCGACAGGGCGCGGACCTTGTAGCGCAGCGCCAGT
Organism: Sphingobium scionense; assembly: GCF_014197035.1. GTDB lineage: Bacteria > Pseudomonadota > Alphaproteobacteria > Sphingomonadales > Sphingomonadaceae > Sphingobium > Sphingobium scionense. The sequence continues at coordinate 337,984 of NZ_JACIEU010000001.1, forward strand.
TCATTGTGCGCAGCAATCACGCATACCGCGTCGCCGCGCGCACGGGCTTCGTCGGCTTTGCGCGTCTCGTCGCGCGACCGGCGAAACAGATAGGCAGCATCCGTGATCACGTCCATCGAACCGACTCCGCTTGATTGCCATGCAACCTAGCAGCCGCCGGAAGCGCCGTCCTAGACATGGATCAATTTCCGGTCGCCGGTGCCCGTTTATCCCCCGAAGCGGAAGCGCAGGCGCGCGCCATATATTTGCGGTTCGCCCAGCGTCGCGGTTTCGAAATTGACGCTGGGCGACCCCAGCCCGGCGATGAAGCTATAATATTTTTCCCTGGTCACATTGGTCATGAACAGGCTGAGGTCGATGGGCGCGCCGGCGATATTGTTCCAGCTGGCATTGAGGTTGAGCAGATCGAGCGGTGCCAGCGTGCTGAGCGCAGCGATCGACGGATCGGGATTGGTGCGATCGGTATAGTTGACCAGCATCGAGGAACGATGGGTGAAGGTCGCGCCGAAGGAGATGCGGCCGATCTTCTCTTCATCCAGCGGCAGAGTGTAGGTGCCGCTGACCGTGAACTTGTGGCGCGGCGACAGCACTTCGGGATCGCCCGGCTGGAACGGCGCGGCCAGGATATAATTGGGATCGTTGAAGCTGGAGAAATCGGGCACCGATTTGATCTTGGTGCGCAGATAGGTGTAGCCGCCGGTCAGCACCAGCCCCTGGAACGGGGTCAGCGAGGCATCCGCCTCCAACCCCCATATCTCCGACTTGCCGGCATTGACCGGCGCCGCAGTGGACGCCTGCCCGGACAGCGGCCGTGCGTTGAAGCCGACCTGCAATTGCTGGTTGGAAAAATCATTATAGAAGCCGGCCAGGTTGAAGGTGCCGCGCAACGCTCCGCCAAAGCTGGTCTTGAGCCCCAGCTCATAGCTGTCCACCTTCTCCGGCTCGACGATGTTGAGCGGCGCGGTGATGTTGGGGACGATCGTGCCGGCGCGATAGCCGCGCGCATATTTGGCGTAGAGCAATATGTCCTGGGTCGGGTTGTAATCCAGGTCGACCAGCCAGGTCGGCTTTTCCGACGACTGATAATAATGCGACACGCAATTGGTCGCCGCCGCCTGCGGATTGGTGCAGCGATAGCGCGCGGCCGGATTGAAGGCGCCATATTGCGGCGGATAGGCGACGATATAGGTGCGCTGGTCGCTGACATTGCGCGAATGATCCCAGGTGTAACGGAAACCGCCGGTCAATTTCAGCTGATCGGTCAGCGCATAGGTCGCCTGCGCATAGAGGCCGACATTGTGGAAATTGGTGCGCCCAGCCGTGTAATTGACGGTGCCGGCATGGATCGGCTTGGCGAACGTCGGGATGGTCGGATCGAGATTGGACAGGAAGCCCAGCGGATCGGTGCATTGCAGCGTGGCGGAATCGGTGCAGGACGCCAGGAAGGGCGACTGGCTGCCGCTCATGCCCAGCGGTTCGCTGACCTCCAGATAGCCGCCCACCTGCCAGTTGAGCCGGCCATCGCCCGAGCGGCCCTGCAATTGCAGTTCCTCGGTAAAGGTCGACTGGTTGGCGGTATAGCCGTCCGGAATCGACGTCACCGTGGTGAAGGGCAGATGATAGCTGCCCAGCGCGGCGAGGAAGGGATTGATCGCGGCGAAATCGACGACGAAATCGGTGCCGAACAGCGGCGCATTCATGCGCTGCTTCAACTGGGCGTAGCTGACGATATTCTTGACCGTCAGCGTGTCGCTCGCCTGCCAGCTGGTCGTGTTGATCACCTGCCATTGCTCGGTCCTGGAATAGGGGTCTTCCAAGGCCTGCATGACGTCATAGAAACCGCTGCCCTGGCGCAGCAACTGGCCATAGGCGAGCTGACCCAGCCCCTCCGGCGCGGCCGCCACCAGCTTCTGGATCGGGCCATTATTGCTGGAGTCACTGTAGGACAGGATGGTGTAGTTTTCGAGATCGGGGGTCAGATCGACGACCAGGCTGGCCCGCAGCGCGATATAGTCGACATCGCCGAACCGGTCGGGGCCGATGCCGCTGCCATTGCGCATATAGCCGTCGCGCTTCTGCCGGTCGACGCCGATGCGCATCCGCGCGCGATCCCCAAGCGGCGCGTTGACCACCGCCTGGCCGCGCCACATGTCATAATTGCCAACCGATCCTTCGACATAGCCGGAAAATTCGTCGGTCGGCTTCTGCGGCACCAGCAGGATCGCGCCGCCGGTGGTGTTGCGGCCGAACAGGGTGCCCTGTGGCCCCTTCAATATCTGGACATTCTGCAGGTCGAAAAAGGCGCCCGGCCCGGCGCCATCGCCCGAGGGCAGGCCGTTGGATGCCCCGCGCGGCGCGACCACATCGGCAAAATAGACGCCGACCGAGGGCGCGGTGCCGATGTCCTGGGCAAAGCCACGAATGGCGAAACTGCTATTCTCGCTGCCGAAATTGCCGTTGGCGGACAACGAAGGGGTATAGGCGGCCAGATCCTGCGCATTGACGACATTGCGGTTGGCCAATTGTTCCTGGTTGAACACGGTGATCGAGATCGGCACGTCCTGCAGCCGTTCCTCGGTCCGGCGGGCGGTGACGATGATGTCCTGGGTCACGCTGGCCCTGTCCTGGGCCAGAGCCTGGCCCGGCAGGATGGGCAGAGTCGCGCAGGCGCAGAAAAGCAACGTCCGGAAACGGCGTGTCATGGCATCCTCCCATCCAGACCGCGCGGCCCTTATATGCTGGATCGACCGTCACGGCGTCGAGCGCCGCACAGACGACGCCCATCCCTTCACCATCGTCGCACCTGTTGCCCCGGACACAATGATTGCAGGCGCACAGCCTTTTGATCGACGAAGATATGATACAGAATATTTCATAAGTCCGAATGACACCGCCTGTCAATTGGGTCCGATCGCCCGGCGAAACAGTCCGGCAATGCAACGGGACTGGACCCTGACCAGTGCCACAGTTAAGAATGGTCCGCATTATCCTTAAGAAACAGGACCGACTTCTCTTGCTTGGCGGCGTGCATTTCGACCTCAACAGCCTGGTGATACTGGGCCTGTTGCTGCGCACGAAAAGCGTCACGCGCACGGCGCAGCAACTGGGCGTCAGCCAGCCGTCGGTCAGCCGGTCGCTGGCGCAGTTGCGCAGCCTGCTCGGCGACCCGCTGCTGGTGCGCACCGCCGGCGGCATGGAACTGACCCGGCGGGCCGAGGAACTGGCGCCCTCGCTCCAGGACTGGCTGGCGACGACCGCCGGCCTGCTGGAACCGCCGCGTTTCGATCCGGCGACGCTCGATCGCCGATTCCGCGTCGCATCGACCGATTTCGGCGTCGCCGCCGTGGTCGCGCCGACCCTGCCGCATATCGGCCGCGCGGCGCCGCTGGCGGCGATCGACATCGTGCCTTTGACCGGCGACATGGTGGCGCGGCTGACCGCGGGCGAGATCGACCTCATCATCAGCGGGCTCGATCCCGATCCGGCCCAGACCTATGAGCGTTTCCTGTTCACCGAGACGTTCAGCTGCGTCGTCGATCGCCATCACAAGCTGGCGGCGCATCCGACCGACCGGGCCTTGTCGGTCGAGGATTTCCTGTCCTGCCCGCATATCAGCTTCGTCGTCAGCGACAGCGGCTTCGACCGGATCGAACTGCGCCTGGGCGCACTGGCGCCGCGCCGGCGGGTGATCGCCCGCCTGCCCTATTTCCAGGCGGCACCGCACATGATCCGGGGATCGGACGCGCTGATGACGCTGCCGACCCGCGCGGCCGAGGCGATCGCCCGGACCCATGACCTGGCCTGCCTGCCCGCGCCGGACCTGGTCGGCACCTTCGGCTATCGGCTGCTGTGGAACGAGCGGTCGCATCGCGACCCGGCCATCGCCTGGCTGTGCGACATGTTCGCCGACCATTGCGGCAGCGACGCAGCCCTGCCCCATAGCAAGGCCGCATAAGCCTTATCCGATATCGATATTTGGCGCCGCCCCGCGCTTCTGGCAACGGCTACTTGCAATTGACAATCGATCGCAAATGAATCCGCCATGATATTCGCTCCACCGATCGGGCCAAGCCCGCACCACTGATTTCCGGGACTCGTCCGGCCGGGTGGCTGGCGGGTGCCTATCTATCCAGAACAGGGGATTTCCATGCCATCCATCCATCTGCTGCGGGCGACCGCGGCCCTTGTCGCGCTGAGCAGCGCACAGCAGGCGCTGGCGGCCGAGGCCGACCAGGATTCCAACCAGATCGTCGTCACCGCCGCCGGCCGCGAACAGGAGGTGCGCGACGCCCCCGCCTCGATCAGCGTCATCACGCGCGAGACGCTGGACGCCATGCCCTATCGCGAAGTGACCGATGCGCTGATGGAAATCCCCGGCGTCACCGTCACGCCGGGCGAAGGCAATAGCCGCGACATCTCGATCCGTGGCATGGCGCCGCAATATACGCTGATCCTGGTCGACGGTAAGCGGCTGTCGTCGCGCGAATCCCGCACCAATGGCGGCAATGTCAGCGAAGGCGGCATGCTGCCGCCACTCGAAGCGATCGAGCGGATCGAGGTGGTGCGCGGCCCGATGTCCTCGCTTTACGGATCGGACGCGATGGGCGGCGTCGTCAACATCATCACCCGCCGGATCAGCGACCATTGGCGCGGCAGCGCGCGCGTCAACGGTACGATGCAACTGGCGGACAATTTCGGCAATTATGCCGACGGCAATTTCTATCTGTCCGGGCCGGTGACCAAAGGCATCGGCCTGCAATTGCAGGGATCGATGAACCGCCGCGAGGGCGACACGGAAATCGGCGGCACGCCCGAGCGGCATGATGACAGCCTGGCCGGCAAGCTGGGCTTCAACCTCAGCGCCAACCACCAGATCCTGCTGGAGGGCGGCTATTATCGGCAGAAGGTGATCGAGGTCGCCGGCGAGACGACCGAGACGTCAGCGACCGCGCCGCTCGGCACCGAGAGCACCCAGACCCAGAAGCGCAAGGTCGCATCGATCAGCCATAGCGGCCAGTGGGGCTTCGCCAGTTCCGAATCCTATCTGCAATATGAGGATGCCGAACATGTCGAGGCACAGAAGCGGATCAAGAACACGGTCGGCCAGAGCCTATGGGTGATCCCGCTGCCGTCCAACACGCTGACCGTCGGCGGCTTCTATCGCTATGAGGATCTGTCCGACCTGACCGGCAACCTTTTGTCGGGGGCGACCACCACCGGCACCACCCGGACCAGTTGGGCCTTGTTCGCCGAAAATGAGCTGAAGCTGCTCGACGGGTTGGCGCTGACCGGCGGCATCCGCATGGATCATGACGAACAATATGGTGTCCACTGGACCCCGCGCGTCTATGCGGTGTGGAACATCACCCAGGCGCTGACCCTGAAGGGCGGCTATTCGCAGGGCTTCCGCGCGCCCAGTCTGCGCCAGACCATTCCCGACTGGGGCCAGAGCAGCCGGGGCGGCACCATCTATGGCAATCCCGATCTGGAGGCCGAAACCTCCCGCACGATCGAGGCGGCCCTGCTCTTCTCGCGGAGCGGCTTCAACGCCAGCGTAACCGCCTATGACACCCGCTTCGACGACAAGATCACCCGCGTGACCTGCGAAGTCGCTGCTGCGTGGTGCATCGACGAGCCTTTGAGTTCGATCGGCCGCCCGCCCACGACCTACGTCAATGTCGACAAGGCGCGGGTACGCGGCGTGGAAGTGTCGGTCGATGTGCCGTTGACCCACACGCTGCGGCTCAACGCCACAGGCACGCTGACTGATTCGGAACAGCTGAGCGGCGCCAATATCGGCGCGGCGCTCAACGACACGCCCAAGCAGCAGGCCAGCGCCTCGCTCAACTGGCGCCCGGACAAGCGCTTCTCCGCCTTCGTGCGCGCCGTCTATCGCGGCGAGGAAGCCGTGACCGAGGCGCAGATCAGCGGCAATAATATCGTGTCACCCGACTATACGGTTGTGGACATGGGCGCATCCTACAAGATCACGCCCGCCTTCACCGTCCATGCCGGTGTGCAGAACCTGCTCGACAAGCGGCTGAACTATGACACGTCGGGCTATCTGATCGATCCGGCCCGTGTCTGGATGGGCGTGGGCGTGCGCTTCTGATCGGACTTGTGTTCGCCGGCCCGGCGGAGGCCGGGCCGGCGATCAGACCGCGACGCTGAAGCGCGTTTCGGCCGGGCGCAGATAGGCGTCGAAACAGGCGGCGATGGACCGGGCATAGGGCGCCGCGCCGGGTTGCAGCATCAACTCGTTTCCCTCCCGCCGGAGCAGACCGATCCGCTCGAACCGATCGAGCAGCGCCGGCTCGGCAAGGTCGCCACAAGCCGCTCGGCCATCGCACAGCAGCCGTTCGATCAACGCGCCCCGCCGCTGGTCATCGGCACTGCGCCGCACCCCACGGGCCGCGGGCAGCCGATGATCCGACAATGCCTCCCGATAGGCGCCGGCATTCTTCTCATTCTGGACGATCAGGTCGGGGAACTGGCTGATTGCGCTCGCGCCCATGCCGATCAGCGCATCGCTGTCATCCTCGGTAAAGCCCTGGAAATTGCGGCGCAGCCTTCCTGATGCAGCAGCCACCGCCAGCGGATCATCGGGCAGCGCGAAATGATCGAAGCCGATCGCCTGATAGCCGGCCGCCGTCAGCATCGCATGGCCAAGCTTCGCCATCGCAAAGCGCTGCTCGACGCCTGGCAATTCGGTCGTGTCGATCCGCCGCTGGCGCGGCAGCAGGCGCGGCATATGGGCATAGCCGAACAGCGCAATGCGTGAAGGGGACAGGCGAATGCTGTCCTCCAGGGTCTGCGCCAGATCCGCCTCGCTCTGCCCCGGCAGGCCATACATCAGGTCGAAGCCCACCTGGATGCGCGCGCGGGCCAGCGCGCCCACCGCCATCGCCACCGTTTCGGCCGGCTGCACCCGGCCGATCCGCTGCTGCACATGGGTGGCAAAGGTCTGCACCCCCAGATTGACGCGCGTTACCCCGACCTTGGCCATGGCGTCGATCCAGGCCCGGTCGATCCGGCGTGGGTCCAGTTCCACCGCCATCGCCGCCGCGCTGGCGTCGAAGCAGAGCAGCAACTGATGATTGAGCCGGACCCAGTCGATCAGCGGCAGAGAATTGGGACTGCCACCGCCAAAGGCGACATGGGTGACGCGGCCCCGTCCGCCGAGCCGCGCCGAAACCAGCGCCATTTCCCGCTCCAGCGCATCGACATAGGCGGACAGACGCCGGGGCCGCGTCGCCGCGCCGGTGTTGCACCCACAATACCAGCAAATGTCATGACAATAGGGGATATGGACATAGAGGGACAGGCGCGCGTCCGCCGATATCGTATCGAGCCGCTGCGCCAAATCGGCCGCGCCGACATCCTCGCCGAACTGGGCGGCGGTCGGATAGCTGGTGTAGCGCGGCACCGGCGCGGCGAGCAGGTCTGGATGATAGCGGAACATGGCGTCCCGCCTGCCATGGCGCCCGATGCCAAACATTGCGCAGAATCAAATCGTCGATTGCGCCGCATCAAGGAAGACCACCCCGATCGGGGGCACAGCGCCGTCACTGACCCACGATCAGGGATGGAGAAAAGGCATGCACTTGAAAAAGATGATGATTGTCGCCGCAATGGGCGCCATGGGCACGGCGCTGGCAGCAACCCCGGCGCAGGCCAAGCAGGGCGACGTGCTGGTGCGCGTGCGCGGCATCATGGTCGCCCCCACCGAAAAGAGCGGCAGCATCCTGCCCGGCTTCCCCGGCGAGAAAGTGTCGGTGAACAACGGCATCGCGCCCGAAGTCGACGTCACCTATATGGCGACCGACCATATCGGCTTCGAACTGATCGCCGCGACCACCAAGCATAGCGCCAGCGGGCGCAGCGGCACCACCGGCGGGATCGGCAAGCTGGCCTCCACCTGGGTGCTGCCGCCGACGCTGACGATGCAATATCACCCGATCGTCGAGGGCCATGTCCGCCCCTATATCGGCGCCGGCGTCAACTATACGCTGTTCTACAACGAGGATGCGTCGAGCGGGCTGGAGGATGCGGTCGGCAAGACCAAGGTCCATATGTCCGACAGCTTCGGCTGGGCCGGCCAAGTCGGCGTCGACATCGACCTCAACGACAAGATCTTCCTCAACCTCGACGTCAAATATATCGACATCGACACCAAGGTGCGGCTGACCACCGCGGCGGCTGGCACCCAGAACGTCAAGGTATCGCTCGACCCCTTCGTGTTCGGCGTGGGTGTCGGCATGCGCTTCTGATCCTTCGGGGGGGGCCAGGAGGAAGGGGTCGGAGCGGATCGCCGCTCTGACCCCTTCATCATTTCACCAGCTATGCGATCAGAAATGCTTTTCCAGGATCAGCAGCGACGGCTCGTCATCAATGCTGCGAGCGACAAAGCCCTGTTCGCGCTCCAGTTCGATCGCGGCATGATTGGCCCGGCTTTCGATCGCCTGCAACAGGCCTACGCCCATTTCCTGCGCCCGGTCGGTGGCATGACGCAGCATGCTCCAGCCCACACCCTTGCCGCGATGGTCGGCGCGCACCGAAATCGCGACTTCGGCGCGGGTCCGGTCGGGATCTGCGGCCAGCGTCGCGGCGGCCAGGATAGCGCCCTTCTCGTCGGTCGCCAGGAAAGTCTCGCAATTGTCGGGATCGCCATGGATCAGATCGTGGATCTGCCCGGCGCTGACGCCCGGCGCGCTGCTGAGGAAACGGAAGCGGCGATCATCATCGGACACGGCCGAAAAGAAATGGGCCAACGCCTTGGCATCGCCGTCCTGCGCTGGACGCACCTGGACGCGAATACCGGTGCGGGTTTCCAGAATATCCTTGTCGGTCATGAAGAAGGCATCCCTTGCTATGATCGTTGCCCCCCGAATGTGCCATCGGATCGACAATCGAAATAGGGAAATTTGCGGATAGAGACGAGCCGGCCGGGCTTCTAGTCAGGATGACGATCATCCGGCGCTGCATCGGCGCCCTCTTGTCGGGACATGTTCGATGAAGACCATTTTGCTGCACATACGCGCGGACAACGGCATGGAAAGCCGGCTGCAGGCCGCGTTCGACCTGTCGCGCGCGACCGGCGCCCATATCAGTTGCCTGCAAATCGCGCCGCTGCCCGAACTGGTAGCCGCCGATCTCTACGGCAGCGGCTATCTGGTGCCGGAAGCGATCGATGCGGTGCGCCGCCAGGACGAGGAAATCAGGCTCGGATTGGAAGAGCGCCTGCGGCGAGAGGGCATGTCCTGGGACTGGCATTATCGTAATGGCGACCTGGTCCAGGGCCTGCTGGAAACCGGGCGACTGGCCGACGCGATGCTCGTTTCCCTGCCGCCGCCGGGCCGCCGACAGGTCGATGATCCGGCGCCGATCGTCGCTGACCTGGCGGTCAACAGCCGCGCGCCGGTGCTGGCAATCCCGAGCATGGCCAAGGGGTTCCGCTGCACCGGCCGGGCGATGGTGGCCTGGGACGGGTCGCATGAGGCAGCATCAGCGCTGACGGCGGGCCGCCCCCTTCTGGAGGTCGCCAGCGAAGTCCATGTCGTCACCGTGGACGAACGGTCCAAGCGCGACTTCCCGCCGACCGATGCCGCCGAATATCTGTCGCGCTATGGCATCGCGGTCGAAATTCACGAATGGCCGCGCAAGGATCGCAGCGTCGAGGAAGCGCTGGCTCATGCCTGCCAGGAACTGTCGATCGACTGGATGGTAATGGGCGCCTTCGGCCACAGCCGCTTGCGGGAAACCATTTTCGGTGGCGTAACCCGCTATATTCTGGCCGAAACAAGGGTTCCGCTCTTGCTGGCGCACTGATTTCCGGCCAGTGATCGGACATGGCGTTCAACGATGGCGATCCGCAGGACAATGCGACCAGCCGGGAACAGGCTCTGCTGGGATCGATCCTGGCAACGGTGCCCGATGCACTGATCGTGATCGATGCGACCGGGCATATCGTCTCGTTCAGCCCGGCCGCCCAGCGCATGTTCCAATATACCGAAGCCGATGTGCTGGGCCGCAATGTCGCGATGCTGATGCCGTCGCCCGATCGCGATCGGCATGATTCCTACCTGCACCATTATCATGACACCGGCGAGAAGCGCATCATCGGCATCGGCCGACTGACCACCGCACGCCGACGCGATGGCTCCACCTTCCCGATCGAGCTGGCGGTGGGCGAAGTGCAGGACCATGGCGAAAAGCTGTTCACCGGCTTCGTTCGCGACCTGACCGATCGGCAGAAGGCCGAACGCCGCCTGCAGGATCTGCAGGCCGAACTCAGCCATGCCGCGCGCGTCACGGCGATGGGCACGCTGGCCGCGGCGCTGGCGCATGAACTCAACCAGCCGCTGACCGCGATCGCCAATTATATGGAGGCGGGCCGCGACCTGCTGCGCACCGATGCCCCGATCGACCGCGAATTGCTGGGCGAGGCAATGGACGAGGCCGCGCGACAGGCGATGCGCGCGGGCCAGATCATCCGCTCCCTGCGCGAGTTCATCCGCCGGGGCGAGGCCGACCGCCAGGCCGAACCGGCCGCCACGCTGCTGGCCGAGGGTGTCGCGCTCGCCTTCATCGGCATCGACAGCCGAGGCATCGACATGGACATCGTCGTCGATCCGCGCGTCGGCCGGGTCATCGCCAATCGCGTGCAGGTGCAGCAGGTGATCATCAATCTGGTCCGCAACGCGGTCGAGGCGATGGATGGCCGCAACCGCCGCATCCTGCGCCTGTCAGCGGTGCCGGCCGAGGACGGGCAGGTCGAACTCATCATCGCCGATAGTGGTCCGGGCCTCGATCCGGCGGTCGCGCGATCGCTCTTCACCCCGTTCAGCACGACCAAACCCGCCGGCATGGGCGTGGGCCTGTCGATCAGCCGCACCATCGTCGAGGGACATGGCGGGCGGATCTGGGCCGACGCCTCGCACTGGGGCGGCGTCGCCTTCCACTTCACTCTCGATTCTGCGGACCGCCTGCCATGAGCCTGCCCACCGACCAGCCTATCCATGTCGTCGATGATGATGAGGCGATCCGCCGTTCGCTCTCCTTCATGCTCAAGACCAGCGGCTTTGCAGTGCGGCTCTTTTCGGGTGGCACCGAATTTCTGAAGGAGGTCGGAACGCTGGAGGTTGGCTGCGTGCTGCTCGACGTGCGCATGCCCGACATTGACGGGCTGGACGTGCAGCGCGAACTGCGCGCGCGGGGCATCATGCTGCCGGTCATCATCATGACCGGCCATGGCGATGTCGGCATGGCGGTCGCCGCGATGAAGGCAGGTGCCACCGATTTCATCGAAAAGCCGTTCGAGAAGGCGGCATTGCTAGCCGCGATCGAGGCGGCCTGCGAGCAGGCAAGCGTCGACCAGGGCCGCAACAGCCAGCGCGAGACCGCCCGCGCCCGGCTCAACATCCTGACCGATCGGGAACGCGAAGTGCTCAAGGGATTGGTCGACGGCCTGCCCAACAAGACGATCGCCTATGACCTGGGCATCAGCCCGCGCACGGTGGAGATTCATCGCGCCAACCTGATGCAGAAGCTGCAAGTCCACAGCCTGTCGGAGACGCTGCGCATCGCGTTCCAGGCGGGGCTCGAATAGGGCAGAAAGTCTCATAGGGGATTTACGGATAGTGCCCGCCCCGCCGCCGCGCCAAGCAGCGGTCATGAACATGCATTTTGATCTCGCGCAAACCCTGCCCGGCGGCATGCCCGTTCCTGCCCCCTGCTCCGACGCCAGCTTCTGCCAGCGCTGCGAAGTGCGCGACCGCGCCATCTGCGCCACGCTGGAAGAGGATGAGCGCGGCGCGCTCAACCGCCTCGGCCGGCGCGTCACGATCGCGGCGGGGCAGACGGTGATGTGGGAAGGCGACGACGCCACCATCGTCGCCAATGTGATCGACGGCACGCTCAAATTGTCGGCCTCGACCGGCGACGGGCGCGAACAGATTGTCGGTGTGGTCTATCCGTCCGACTTCATCGGCCGCCCCTTCGGCCGCAGCACGCCGCACAGCGTCACCGCCCTGACCGACGCGCGCCTGTGCCTCTTCACCCGTGGCGCCTTTGACGGTTTTGCCCGGACCCATCCCGAGCTGGAGCATCGACTGCTGCAACGCACGCTCGACGATCTCGACCGGGCGCGTAACTGGATGCTGCTGCTCGGCCGCAAGAATGCGCGCGAGAAGATCGCGACCTTCCTGCTCGACATGTCGCGCCGGCTGGCCCGCGAAGGCCAGGCCCCGCTCGACCGGTTCGACCTGCCGCTGTCGCGCCAGCAGATCGCCGATGTGCTGGGCCTGACGATCGAGACGGTAAGCCGGCAACTGACCGACCTCAAGCGCATCGGCATCATCGCCCTGCCCGGCCGGCGCATGGTGGAAATCAGGGATCGCGCGGCGCTGCTGGACTGTAGCGAAGCGGCCTGACGTCGCCGCGCCGGGCATGCCCGGCCTATTTGACGCGATCGAGCTTCAATCGGGATCGCCCCTCTTCATCTTGCCGGCCGCTTGTTCTATGGCCGCAGGCCTGATTGCCGAGGGAATGCCATTTTGATCCTGGACCTTGTCGCCGCCGCTTCGAGCGCCATCCGCTTCGACCAGCTGGGGCTCAGCCCCGTCGCCCTGGACCTGGGCTTCTTCACGCTCAAATGGTATAGTCTGGCCTATCTGGCCGGCATCCTGATCGGCTACTGGTATCTCTTGAAGCTCATTGCCCAGCCCGGTTCGCCGATGGCGCGTCGCCACGCCGACGACATGATCTTCTATGCGACGCTGGGCATCATCATCGGCGGCCGGCTCGCCTATGTCTTCTTCTACCAGCCTGAAATCCTCCAGCATCCGCTGGACATCTTCAAGCTGTGGAATGGCGGCATGTCCTTCCATGGCGGCGCGGCGGGTGTGTCGCTCGGCATCCTCTACATGGCGCGCAAGGAGAAGCTGAGCTGGCTGCGCATCCATGACTATGTCGCCTGCGTCGTGCCATTCGGCCTGTTCTTCGGCCGCCTCGCCAATTTCGTGAATGGCGAACTGTGGGGCAAGGAAACCGACGTGCCCTGGGCGATGATCTTCCCGACCGGCGGTCCCTTCGCCCGCCATCCGAGCCAGCTTTACGAGGCGTTTTTCGAAGGCATCATCCTGTTCGGCATTCTTGCCTTCGCCTTCTGGAAGACCAAGGCGCGCTACAAGCCGGGCATGCTGGTCGGCCTGTTCGTCTTCTTCTATGGCGTGTTCCGCTTCGGCGTCGAATATTTCCGCGAGGCCGATGCCCAGCTGATGGAATTTGCCGCCCGCACCGGCCTGCACATGGGCCAGTGGCTGTGCGTGCCGATGATTCTGGGCGGCCTCTACCTGATCGTCACCGCCAAGGGCCGGCGCGTGCGCGTGGAACCGATCGCGGGCAGCGCCAGTGTCAGCTGACGCCCTGCCCGGCGCGATGGGCTTGCCCGAGCGTCTGGCTCGCCAGATTGATGCTGGCGGGCCGATCTCCGTCGCCCATTATATGGGCGAGGCAAACCAGCATTATTATGGCACGCGCGATCCGCTGGGGCTGGACGGGGATTTCACCACCGCCCCGGAAATCAGCCAGATGTTTGGCGAACTGATCGGCCTGTGCCTGGCCGATGTCTGGCTGCGATCGGGGCGGCGCGCCGATCCGCTCTATGTCGAGCTGGGGCCGGGTCGCGGCACGCTGGCGGGCGATGCGCTGCGCGCGATGGAGGGCGCCGACGTCACCTCTCGCATCCATTTCGTCGAGACCAGCCCGACCCTGCGCGAGCGGCAGCGCGCCCAGATTCCCCATGTCGTCCATCATGACAGCGTCGAAAGCCTGCCCGACCAGTCGCCGCTGCTGGTGGTCGCGAATGAATTTTTCGATGCCCTGCCGGTGCGGCAGATGATCCGCGTCGGCGACGAATGGCGCGAACGCGTGGTGATCCGGCGCGAGGAAGAGGGCCGCTTCATGGCGGTGCCGGGCTATCGCCGGATCGAATCGGGCCTGCCGCCGATCGCCGCGCAGGCGCCCGAGGGCGCGATCATCGAAGTGGCGCAGGCCGGCGCCACCGCGGGCTATGCCCTGGCCAGCCGGATCGCGCGCCAGGGCGGCGTCGCGATCATCATCGACTATGGCTATGAAGGCCCGGCACTGGGCGACACGCTGCAGGCGGTGAAGAACCACCAGTTCACCGATCCGTTCACCGATCCGGGCGAGAGCGACCTTACCACCCATGTCGATTTCACGATGCTGGCCAATGTCGCGCGCCAGGTCGGGCTGCGCGTCCATGGCGCAGTGACGCAGGGCCATTTCCTGCGCCATCTGGGCATCGACGTGCGCGCGTCCGTGCTGGCCAAGGGCAGCCCGCAGCGCGCCGCCGAACTGGAGGCGCAGCGCCACCGCCTCACCGACGAGGCGGAGATGGGGACATTGTTCAAGGTGATGGCCTGGGTCCACCCCGACTGGGCCGACCCGGCAGGCTTCGAGAAATAGCGGCCCTGTTGGCCGCCAGGACTCAATCTTCCTGATGATAGCGGCTGAGGCGGCGGATGAAGCCGATCAGGCCGGTCTGGCGGCTGCGCTTCATCCGTTCGGCGTGCAGGATGGTGCGCACGCGCTCGAAACATTCTTCGACGTCGACATTGCACAGCACATAGTCATAGCCGTCCCAGTGGGCGATCTCGCCGGCGGCACGCGCCATGCGGCCCTCGATAACTTCGTTGCTGTCGGTCGCGCGGCCACGCAGACGCTTTTCCAGTTCCTCCATCGAGGGCGGCAGGATGAAGATGCGGACCACGTCGCCGCCGGCAATCTGGTGCAACTGCTGCGCGCCCTGCCAGTCGATGTCGAACAGCACATCCTTGCCGCTCTTGAGCATCGCCTCGACCGGCGCGCGCGGCGTGCCATAGCGCTGGCCGAAGACATGCGCCCATTCCAGGAACTCATGGTCGTTCGCCATGCGGCGAAACTCTTCCAGGTCGACGAAATGATAATCCTTGCCATCGACTTCGCCCGGCCGGATCGTCCGCGTCGTCGCCGACACCGACATCGACAGGTCCGGTTCGCAGGCCAGCAATTTGCGTGCAATCGTCGACTTGCCGGCGCCCGAGGGCGAGGACAGGACAAAGAGAACGCCGCGGCGCTTGAAATCGGGGGTGTCGGTGGGAATGTTGTCGGCCATGGCCGCTAGTGGCGTCGTGGACGGCATTTTGCAAGTGGTTGGGGGAGAAGAGGCTTGGCGCGATCGCGTAAAGGAATGAAACAGCAGGGCTTTATCCTCGCCCTGCTGATCGCGCTGGGGGCAGCGGCGATCCTCTATCTGATGGGGCGCCCGCCGATCTGCACCTGCGGCACGATCGCGCTATGGCATGGGCTGATCGACAGCGGCAACAGCCAGCATCTGTCCGACTGGTACAGCCTCAGCCACATCATCCACGGCTTCCTCTTCTATGGCGCGACCCATTTGCTGATGCGCCGCCGGCCGCTGGGCATCCGCCTGTCGGTGGCGGTGGCGATCGAGGCGGGGTGGGAGATCCTCGAAAATTCACCGATCATCATCGACCGCTATCGCACGGCGACGATCGCGCTCGGCTATTCGGGCGATTCCATCCTCAATTCGATGAGCGACATCGGCATGATGGCCCTGGGCTTCCTGTTCGCGTCGCGCGCACCGGTCTGGCTGACGGTCGTCGTCGCGATCGGCTTCGAGTTGCTGGCGCTCGCAGTGATCCGCGACAATCTGACGCTCAATGTCCTGATGCTCGCCTGGCCGATCGATGCGATCAAGGAGTGGCAGAGCGCGCTTTAGCTCGCATTTTTACGTGCCGCCCGCGCTTCGTCGATCAGGATCGGCTTGGCGCTGGCATCGGTCAGCAGCCTGGTCGCCATCTTGCGGTCCGCCTCGCGCTTGGCCTCATAGAGTTTGCCTGCCAGATAGGCGCCGGTGAGAACCATGGCGCCGACCGGATAGCGCATGATGAGGCGCTTGGCCCCGGCCCCGGCGATCAGGCCGATCACGCCCTTCTTGCCCGTATCTGCCGCGACCCGCGCGGCCACCACCGTCGCGCCGAGCCGTGCCGCCTTGCGAAACAGGCTCGACTTGCGGACGCGCGTCGCGGTGGACGGAAGCTTTGCGGCGGTCGGGGCGGGCGTTTTCTTCATAGGGGATTAATGTATCGCACCCGCCCCGGTTCCGCCAGTTGATCTGGATCAGACCATATTTTCCGGCCGCACCAGCCGGTCGAAGGTCGGCTCATCGACCAGCCCCAGTTCGAGACCGGCCTGCTTGAGCGTCAGCCCCTTCTTGTGCGCATGCTTGGCGATGGTCGCGGCATTGTCATAGCCGATCTCCGGCGCGAGCGCGGTCACCAGCATCAGCGAGCGCTCGACCAGCTCCGCGATCCGCCCCTCATTGGCCTGCATCCCCTCGATGCAGCGCTCGGCGAAGCTTTCCATGCCGACGCTGAGCAGATGAATCGAGCGCAGCACATTGGCGCCGATCAGCGGCATGAAGACATTGAGTTCGAAATGGCCCTGCATCCCGCCGACGGTCACCGCCTGATGATTGCCGATCACCTGCGCCGCCACCATGGTCAGCGATTCGCACTGGGTCGGGTTGACCTTGCCCGGCATGATCGAGCTGCCCGGCTCATTGGCGGGCAGATCCAACTCGCCCAGGCCCGAACGCGGGCCGGAGCCCAGGAAGCGGATATCGTTGGCGATCTTGGTCAACGCCACCGCCAGCGTGTTGAGCGCGCCGGAGAAGAAGACGAGACCGTCCTTGGCGGCCAGCTGCTCGAACTTGTTGGGGGCGCTTTCGAACGGGGTGCCGGCAATGTCGCTGATCGCCGCCGTCATGTCGTCCGCCCAGCCATCGGGCGCGTTGAGACCGGTGCCGACTGCCGTGCCGCCGATCGCCAGCTTGCGGATATTGCCGTTCAATGCGCCTTCGATCCGCGCCTTGCTGCTGACCAACTGCGCGGCATAGCCGGAAAATTCCTGGCCCAGCGTCAGCGGAGTCGCATCCTGCGTATGGGTGCGGCCGATCTTGACGATATGCCCCCAGCCTTCCGCCTTGGCGGTCAGCGCGCCGGTCAGTTTCTCCAGCGCCGGGATCAACCGGTCGCGGGTCGCCAGCACGGTCGCGACATGCAGCGCGGTGGGGAAGCTGTCGTTCGACGACTGGCTCATATTCACATGATCGTTGGGATGGACCGGGCTCTTGCCGCCACGCGTGCCGGCAAGTTGCTCATTGGCATAGCCGGCGATGACTTCATTGACGTTCATGTTGGTCTGGGTGCCGCTGCCGGTCTGCCAGATGACGAGCGGAAACTGGTCGTCCAGCGCGCCCGAGACGATCTGTTGCGCCGCATCTTCGATCCCCGCGACGATCTTCGCGTCCAAGCCATGTTTCGCATTCACCCGCGCCGCCGCCTGCTTCACGATCGCCTGCGCATGGACGATGCCGATCGGCATCCGCTCGGTCGCGCCGAAGGGGAAATTCTCGATGCTGCGCTGGGTCTGGGCGCCCCAATAGGCGTCGGCCGGCACTTCGATGGCGCCAATGCTGTCGGTTTCGGTGCGGGTAGCGGACATTCAGAACTCCCAGTTAAGAATCAATCGCAAAACTGGTCCCGATGTAGGGCCGAGGCGGGAAATTCCAAGGCGAAACTTGCGAATATCGCATATCCCCGCGCCCGATCCGCCCAGCCGCCTGGAAGCGATACAAAGCGGCAGGATCTACGCCTTTACCGGGGTTTACCGCAATTGATCGACCCGCCCGGCCCGATATCCTGCCCGGCACCCAGGAGGAAAACCGCATGTCTGATCGTCCCGTCCTTGCCCTCCTCCTCTGCCTTGCCGCCACGACCGCGCCGGCCCGCGCAGAAGAGGAAAAATCATCCGACGATCCCACCAAGATCGCGACCAAGGTCGGCATCACCCGCGCCTCGGACGAATTTTCGCTGTCCGGATCGGTCGCGGTCGGCCCCAAGCTGAAATTCAATGCCCGCGTGTCGGAATCGGGCCTCTGGTCGGTCGGCGCATCCTATCTGTTTCCGGTCGCGATCCTGACCTTCTCGGCCGGCAAGAGCCATTTCGATTCGGGCGTGGAACAGACGCGCTATTCGCTGGGCGGCTTCGTGCCGCTGTCGCAAATCGGCCTCAAGACCGGGAAATTGCAGATGTTCGTGCCCTTCGGCTATAGCTACACCAAGGGGCATGGCCCGGTCAGCGACATCGACCAGAGCGATGGCCTGCCAATCGCGCTCAGCAGCAACAGCGGCTATGCCGGGCTGTTTCTGCTACGGCCGCTGAGGCCGAAGCTGACCGCGATGGCGGGCGGCAATGTGACCAAGGGCACCCATGATTTTTCGGGCGTGGCGCTGGGCGGTGGCCTGTCCTACCACATAAGCCACCGCGACACGGTCGGCGCGAATATCAGCTATGTCGACAATAGTTTCGGAACGAGCCAGAAGCTGCGCTTCTCTTATCGCCACGAATTCTGAGCATGCGGCCGATATCGGCCGCAGGACTCACTTCTTCTTGCCGAAATCCACGGTGACGACGTTCGAGCCATCCTCGGTCATGACCGGTGGCGCGTCATTTTCCGCCGCATCATGGGGTTCGGGCTCTTCATCGGCCTGCACCTGGAACTGCAGAGCGAAATTGACCGCCGGATCGACGAAGGCGGTGATCGCACTGAAGGGAATGACCAGATGCGCCGCAACCTGGTTGAAGGTCAGGCTGACCTCGAAATGGCGGTCGCTGACCTTCAGATCCCAGAATTTATTCTGGAGGACGATGGTCATTTCGTCCGGGAAACGTTCCGACAGATGCTTGGGGATATCCACCCCGGCGGCATGCGTCTTGAACGTGATGTAGAAATGATGGACGCCCGGCAGGCCGCCGGTCTGCTGGACTTCGCCCAGCACGCGGCCGACGACCGCGCGCAGCGCCTCCTGCACGATTTCGTCATAGGGAATCAGGCTATCGGGCAGGTCTTCACTCATGGGGCACATGTCCTAACGACGCGAAAGCGCCGGTCAACCCCTGCCCGAGAGGTACATCATCAGATTGCATGGCGCGCGCGACGCGCTATAGGGCGCGCATGCGCACGGCCGAGATTCACCGCAACACTGCGGAAACGCAGATCGACGTGACCGTCAACCTCGACGGCACCGGTCTTTACACCGTCTCCACCGGGATCGGTTTCCTCGACCATATGATCGAGCAACTGTCGCGTCACTCGCTGATCGACATGACCGTCAAGACCGTCGGCGACCTGCATGTCGACCAGCATCACACCACCGAGGATACGGCGATCGCGATCGGCGAGGCGCTGGCCAAGGCCTTGGGCGACAAGCGCGGCATCAGCCGCTACGGCAGCGTCTATTCGCCGATGGACGAGACGCTGAGCCGCGTCGCGCTCGACATTTCCGGCCGCCCCTGGCTGGTGTGCAAGCTGCCCTTCACCGTCACCAAGGTCGGCGAATGGGACACGGAGATGGTGGAGCATTTCTTCCACAGCCTGGCCCAGGCCGCCGGCATCACGCTCCACATCGAACTGCTCTATGGCAGCAACAATCATCATATCGTCGAAAGCGCGTTCAAGGGCCTGGCCCGCGCGCTGCGCCAGGCGGTGGAGATCGACCCGCGCAAGGCCGACGCCATCCCCTCGACCAAGGGCATGCTCTAAGCATCACTTCCATAGAAAGGCCGACCCCATGTTCATCATTTCGCTGACCTATACGGCGCCGATCGATGTGCTGGACGGCCATCTGGCCGATCATCGCGCCTGGCTGGACCAGGGCATAACCGATGGCTGGCTGCTGCTCGCTGGCCGGCGCGAACCGCGCACCGGCGGCATCCTGCTGGCGCGCGGCGAACGTGACGATATCGCGGCCAAGGCGGCGACCGATCCCTTCGTCGTCAACGGCGCGGCGTCGTTCGAACTGATCGAGTTCCTCCCCGCGCGCGCCGCCAGCGTCAATCTGGACACGCTGCTGCCATGACCATCGCCCTGATCGACTATGGCGCGGGCAATCTCCACTCGGTCCACAATGCTCTGCGCAAGGCGGGTGCCGATGATGTGACCATTACCGCTGATGCCGATATCGTGGCGAAGGCCGACCGCATCGTGTTGCCAGGCGTCGGCGCCTTTCGCGCCTGCCGCGACGCCTTGGTGGCGATCCCCGGCATGGTCGACGCCATGAACGAGGCCGTGAACCAGCGCGGCATCCCCTTCCTGGGCGTATGCGTCGGCATGCAGTTGCTCGCCGACGCTGGTGAAGAGTTCGGCCGGCATGAGGGGCTGGGCTGGATCCCCGGAACGGTGCGCCTGATCGAACCCGGCGATGCGACGATCAAGGTGCCGCATATGGGCTGGAACGATGTGGTGCTGAACTGCACCCCGCCGCTGATCGAGGCCGGCGAGGCCTATTTCCTGCACAGCTATCATTATGAAGCCGCCGATCCGGCCCATGTCGCCGCCGTCACCGACCATGGCGGGCCGCTGGTCGCCGCCGTCGCGCGCGACACCATCATCGGTTGCCAGTTCCACCCGGAAAAGAGCCAGCGCTACGGCCTGTCCTTCCTGTCCCGTTTTCTCGACTGGCGGCCTTGAGGCCCCGTTCGCGCAAAGGTTGATCCCATGTCCCTGATCGTCTTCCCCGCCATCGACCTCAAAGGCGGCCAGGTCGTCCGCCTGGCCGAGGGCGACATGGACCGCGCCACCGTCTATGGCGACGATCCCGCCGCGCAGGCGCTGATCTTCGCCGCGGCCGGCGCCCAGCATATCCATGTCGTCGATCTCGACGGCAGCTTTGCCGGCCATGCGGTCAATGCCGAAGCGGTCGAACGCATCGTCGAGGCCTTTCCCGGCCATGTCCAGCTCGGCGGTGGCATCCGCAACCGGGAGTCGGTCGAGCGCTGGTTTGACCTCGGCGTATCGCGCATCGTGATCGGCACCGCCGCGCTCAAGGATCCCGCCTTCGTCAAGGCGGCGGCGCGTGACTTCCCCGGCGGCATCGTCGTCGCGGTCGATGCGCGCGACGGCTTCGTCGCGACCGATGGCTGGGCGGAAAAGAGCGACATGCCGGTGATCGACCTCGCCCGCCGGTTCGAGGATGCGGGCGTCGCCAGCCTGCTCTTCACCGATGTCGGCCGCGACGGCCTGCTCAAGGGCGTAAATATCGATGCGACCGTCGACCTTGCCCGCGCCACCGACATGCCGGTGATCGCCAGCGGCGGCGTGGCGGGGATCGCGGATATCCGCATCCTCAGCCTCCATGCCGATGACGGGATCGAAGGCGTCATCACCGGCCGCGCCATCTATGACGGCCGCCTCGACCTCAAGACCGCGCTCGCGGTCGCGCAGGCGGCGGCGTAAACATATTACCGTTCGGGCTGAGCGAAGTCGAAGTTCAGGCCTGAGCGGCGCGAAGGCCCTCACTGTGTTCGGGCGAGCCCTTCGACTTCGCCCAGGGCGAACGGAAAAAGGAAAATTGTCATGACCGTCCGCACCCGCGTCATTCCCTGCCTCGACGTTGCCAATGGCCGCGTGGTGAAGGGCGTCAATTTCGTCGACCTCAAGGATGCCGGCGATCCGGTCGAGCAGGCCAAGCTCTATGACGCGGCCGGCGCCGACGAACTCTGCTTCCTCGACATCACCGCGACCCATGAGGCGCGCGGCACCATATTGGACGTGGTGCGCCGCACCGCCGAAGTCTGCTTCATGCCCGTCACCGTCGGCGGCGGCGTGCGCAGCGCGGAGGACGCCCGCGCGCTGCTGCTCGCCGGCGCGGACAAGGTCGCGGTCAACAGCGCCGCGGTCGCGCGGCCCGAACTGGTGGCCGACATCGCCGACCGCTTCGGCGCGCAGTGCATCGTCGGGTCGGTCGATGCCCGCAAGGTGGGCGAGGATCGCTGGGAAATCTTCACCCATGGCGGCCGCAAGCCGACCGGCATCGACGCGCTGGAGCATGCCCTGCGCCTCGCCGAACTCGGCGCAGGCGAACTGCTCGTCACCTCGATGGACGGCGACGGCACCAAGCGGGGTTATGACCTGGCGCTCACCCGCACGATCGCCGATGCCGTGTCGATCCCGGTGATCGCCAGCGGCGGCGTCGGCACGCTGGATCATCTGGTTGAAGGCGTGGTCGAGGGGCATGCCAGCGCGGTCCTGGCGGCGTCCATATTTCACTTCGGTCAACATAGTATTGCTGAAGCGCATCAGGCCCTGGCCCGCGCCGGCATCCCTGTTCGCGGCCATTAAAGCGCGGAAAAGCGCCGAAATGTCGGGTTAATTGACATTAACCATATAGCGCTTTTGGCGGCCATTGGTCGCCAACCGCAGAAAAGCGTCACTTGGCAAAATTGGCATGGGAACTGCGTAGACAGGGCGCAGGGTCGTTTCGAAGCGATTTGTCCATTTTGAAACAGGGTGACTTTTATGCAGATCAGCAAACTTCTTCTCGTAGCGGGTTCGGCCAGCCTGATGGGCCTCGCCATCCCCGCCCCCGCCAACGCCACCTTCTGCTGGTTCAAGTGCGGCGGCTCCAGCGGCGGCGGCACCTCGTCGGGTGGCAGCAGCGGTGGCACGCCGACCCCGGTGCCTGAACCCGAACAGATGGCGCTGTTCGGCATGGGTGCCGCCGTGCTGGCCGGCCGCGTCTTCTTCGCGCGCCGCAAGCAGAAGTAAAATTCATTTGACGGGTCGCGCGCGGGACGCTTGATGCAGCCCATGCGCGCGACCCTTCAAACCCTCGAACAGACCATCGCCGAGCGACGGAAGGCCGATCCATCGGCATCCTATGTGGCGAAGCTGACCGCCCGCGGCCGGGGCAAGATCGCCCAGAAGGTCGGCGAGGAAGCGGTCGAGGCGGTGATCGCCGCCATGGCCGACAATCGGGCCGAACTGGTCGGCGAAAGCGCGGACCTCCTCTTCCACCTGCTGGTGCTGCTCGCCGATTGCGGCATTCCCTTCGACGATGTGCTGGACGAACTGGACCGGCGCGAGGGGCTTTCGGGCATCGCCGAAAAGGCGGCCCGTCCAAAGGATTGATTCCGTCCACGGAAAGACATTGCCTTCCCTGCGTTTGTAGATCAGCCTCCGCGTCCGGAGCGCGTTGGAACGGGGAGTGAGGCCATGATGCTGCGGACCATCCTGGGCGGACTGCTGGGCGGTTTCGCCATGTTCATCATCGGCTTCCTCTTCTGGGGCACGCCCTTGAGCGCGCTGGCGCTCAGTCGTGCCGATCCGCAGGCGAGCGCCAATCTGCAGGCCGCAATGGCGCAGGCGCTGGCCCGCAATGGCACCGGCGTCTATGTCATCCCCGATCCCGCCACGGCGCAGGGCACCATCCTCTATGGCAAGGGGCCGGTGGCGATGCTCTTCTACAATAATGCTGGCTTCCCGGTGATGGACGGCTCCAGCCTGATCGGCGGACTGCTGCTGGCGCTGGCGACCGGCGTGCTGATCGCGCTCGCGCTGCGCTTCGTCACCGGCGACTTCAACAGCCGGGCGCGGGTGTCGATCCTGTTCGCGCTCGCCACGGTGCTGTGGCTGCATATCGGCCAGGCCGTGTTCAACCATGCACCCTGGGGCTACAGCCTCTATCTGGCGCTGAGCGATCTGGTCGCGCTGAGCGTGGCCGGGCTGATCGCCGCGAAGCTGATGGAAGGGCGCGCCGCGAAGCCGAACGCGTCAGACAGCACGCTCCACTGACGCCATACGCAGCATGCAGGCGGCATGGCGGCGCGCGACCGCCATCCGGTCCGGGCCATAGCCGCCACCCATGCAACTGGCGACCGGGATGGCGCGCGCCAGCGCCTGGCGCATCACCAGCCCGTCGCGCGCGGCCAGCCCCTCGTCGCTGAGCGCCAGCCGGCCCAGCCGATCATCCATATGACCGTCCACCCCGGCCTGATACAGGATCAGGTCCGGCGCAAAATCATCCAGCGCGCGCGGGAGCAACTCGCCCAGTGCCGCCAGATACTCCGCGTCGCCAGTATCGTCGGCCAGGCCCAGATCCAGTGTCGACCGCGCCTTGCGCACCGGGAAATTCTTCTCCGCATGGATCGACACTGTGAAGACATCGCCCCGCCCCGCCATCAGCGACGCCGTGCCATCGCCCTGATGCACGTCGAGGTCCAGGATCAGGATGCGGTTCGCATCCCCCTCCGCGATCAGCCGGTTGGCCGCGATCGCCAAATCGTTGAACACGCAATAGCCCGCGCCGCTGTCGGCCAGCGCATGATGACTGCCCCCGGCCGCATTGGCGGCATAGCCGTGAAGCAGCGCCAGCTTCGCCGCCAGCCAGGTGCCGCCCGGTGACAGCAGCGCCCGGCGCATCACCCGCTCGGTTACCGGAAAGCCGATACGCCGTTCCTTTTCGGGCGGCACCGCCAGCGCCAGCACCTGCTCGACATAGGCGGGATCATGCACCGCCGCGATCCAGGACGCGGGCATCGGAGCGGGCGTGTGAACGGTCATCGGCGCGCCGCTGTCGGCCAGCACCTCCATCACCAGTCCATATTTGTCGAAGCGCGCCTGCTGCCCGTCTGTGGCCGGGGAGACATAGGCGGGATGGTGAACGACGTGCAGCATGATCTTTTCCCGCTATCGCGATTTGATAGATGGCCGCTTTGCGCTATCTGGTCCAGCATGAACCGTCCCGATTTGATCCGTTTTCTCGCCCTCCCCCTGCTGGCCGCCGCCGCCATCCCGGCCGTCGCGCAGCCGCCGGCCGTGACACCGTCCCAGAGCGCGCCGCCGGCCGGCCAAGTCGTGCTGCCCCCGCCCATGGCGGTGATGCCCCCGCCCGTGCCGCTGCCGGCCCTGTCGCAGGCGCAGGATGACTGGGCGAATGAATGGCTGAAGAGCGGCATGGCCGAAGGGCTGATGGCGCGCAGCAAGCCGACCGCGCCGATGCACGGGCAGCAATTGCTGAACGCATTGCTGGATCGCGGCCGCGCGCTCAGCACCGGCCGGGTCGATACCGCCGATTTCCTGGAGGTCTGGGCGCTGCGCCCGGCCGCCTTCGATCCGCGCCCCTCGCTCGCCAAGGCGATTGCCGAGGATCGGCTGCCGCAATGGGCCGCCAGCCTGACCCCGCCCTATTCGGGCTATGACGGGCTGCGCAAGGGCCTCGCCACCTATGAGAAGATCCGGGATACTGGCGGCTGGCCCAGCCTGTCGGCAGGCGCCTCGGCCGATGTCGTGCGCGCCCGCCTGGCGCTGGAGGATCGCACCGTCACCGGCACCGAGCCGCAGACCGCCGCGCTGCAACGCGCCCAGCGCCGCTATGGCCTCAATCCCACCGGTCTGCTCGACGCGCGCACCCTGACCGCACTCAACGTGTCGGTGGATGATCGCATCGCCGCGATCATGGCCAATATGGAACGCTGGCGCTGGATGCCGCGCGAATTGCCGGTCAACCGCGTCCAGGTGAACATCGCCGCCGCCGTGCTGACCGTGTTCCAGGGCGACCAACCCGTCACCTCGATGCGCGCCGTCACAGGCAGCCCGACCAACCAGACGCCGATGCTGTCGTCGAACATCCATTCCATCGTGGTCAATCCGCCCTGGAACGTGCCGATGTCGATCGCCAGGAAGGAACTGTTTCCCAAGGGTCGCGCGACCCTGGCCAAGCAGGGCTACAAGATCGTGAAGACGCCCGAGGGCGGCGAGCGCATCGTCCAGCCCGCCGGCCCCAACAGCGCGCTCGGCCGGCTGAAGTTCGATTTCAACAATCCCTTCGCCGTCTATCTGCACGACACGCCTTCGCGCGGGAAGTTCTCCAGCTATGACCGGCTTGCCAGCCATGGCTGCATCCGCCTGGAAAAACCGGTGTCGCTGGCCGAACTAATGGTGGCGAGCGATCCCAGCCTGTCGGGCCAGATCCAGAGCCTAATCGACACCAACAAGACCCAGCGCGTGTCGCTGCCCTCGCAGGTCGCGGTCTATCTGCTTTACTGGACCGCCTTTGCCAGCAGCAACGGCACCATGAACTTCCGCGCCGACCCCTATGACTGGGACAAGCTGCTGGCCCAGAAGATCGAGGCCTCCAGCCGCCGCGTCGACCCCACTGCGGTCAATTCGACCGCCCCCGCAGCCAAGGACTGATCCCCATGCGCCATTTTGCCCGCCCCCTGACCTTCGCCGCCCTGTCGGGCGCGCTGCTGCTTGCCGCCTGCGGCAAGAAGGAAGAGGAAGCACCGGTGACCAACAATCTGGTCGAACCCCCGGTCGAGAATGTCATCGTGAACGAACCGGAAGCGCTGCCGCCCGAGCCGGAAAATGTCGTCACCCCGACTCCGGCACCGCCGCCGTCCGTGTCGGAACAGCAGCAGATTCTGGATGATGCCGAAGCCAGCGGCATGACCTCTCGCCTGCGCGAAAACGGCGAGGGGAGCCAGGGAGCGGACGAAGCGGGCAATAGCAGCCTGTGACGAAGGTCGCCCCCGTCTTGGAGCGGGGGCGTTGATTTGTTATAGACGGCATATGGATCGCCGCAAATTCACGAAGTTCGCTTTAAGCGGACTCGCCCTTTCGTTTTTGACCGATAGTGTTGGCAAGGCCGCGCTTCCGGTAGCGCCTGAACCCGCGAACCGTCCTCCGGTTCCCGCGACTCCATCGGCCGCACCGATTTTTTCGCGCAAGCCCTATGCGCTGCTGCTGGAAGAGGCGAAGGCCGCACTCGACCAGCATGCGCGCGACTTCACCCTGCGCGACCGCATCGCCATCGCCGACTTCAACGCGCCGTCGAAGGAATTCAGATTCCATATCGTCGACCTGATCGGCGGCCAGGCGAACAGCTATCTGGTGTCGCACGGGCGTGGGTCAGATCCGGGCCATTCGGGCTGGCTGCAAAGCTTTTCCAACGAGCCCAATTCGCTCGCCAGTTCGTCCGGCGCCTACAAGACGCTGACCATGTATGAAGGCCAGCATGGCCGGTCGATGCGCCTTGCCGGCCTCGATCCGCAGAACAACAATGCGGAAATGCGCGCGATCGTGATCCATGGCGCCGACTATGTCAGCGAAGATCATGTCGCATCCTGGGGCAAGTGCGGCCGCAGCGAAGGCTGTTTCGCGGTCGCCCGCCACATGGTGCCGCAGGTTCTGGGCATGCTGGGGCCGGGCCGCATGGTCTATGCCAACAAGATTACCGGCATGGTCGAAGCCTGACCGGCAAAGGCCCCGCCCGGATCGCCGGGCGAAGCCTTCTCTTCATCGTCAGCCGGCCTTGACGCCGCTCAGTGCCTGAGCGGCCGGCTTGTTCGACGCATCGACCGAACCGTCCGCCAGCATCGCCTTGCTCATCGTCGCCGCTTCGGTCTGAAGCGTGGCATCGCCGGTCGCCTGGCTGGCGCCGATCAGCGCCGACAACAGGATATTCTTCGTCACTGGATCGGCCGCATTGGCCGCCGCCGACTTGCGGGCCAGGCCCAGCGCTTCCTGATAGAGCGGCGCGGAGCCGGCCTTGTCCTGCGCGCCCAGCTTCTGGTTGCCCAACTGGATCAGGATACCGGCCAGGATGTTGCGGCTGGTGGCATCGGCGGGCTTGGCCTCCACCAGCTTGCGCCAGTGCGGCAGGGATTCGCTATAGAGCGCGATCACCTTGTCCATCTTGCCGAGCGCGCCCTGGGCAGCGGCATCGGCGTAAAGCGCGTTGGCGAGGAAATTGACATTGTCGATCTTGGCGGGGTCGACCTCCACCGCGGTGCGGATGGCGGGCATCGCCGCCTCATATTTGGTCGCGGCGGTGGCGTTGTCGCCCGCTTGCAACGCGGTCTGGCCGGCGGTGAAATCGGTCACCGCCTGATTGAAGGCATTGATCTGTTCGGGGGTCATCTGGCCGGCGGCGGGGGCAGCGCTGGCTGCGGGGGCATCCTGTGCCAGGGCCGGTGCGGCAAGGGTGGAAAGGGCGAGAAAGGCAGAAACAAAAATGCGGGACTGCAAGGTCAGGGTCTCCCTGGTCGTTGATCCGATGTTGGCGGATGCAATCAGGGCATCCGCCAACACAAGAATGAACGAACGAGCGGTCCCGTTCCCAGTCCCTCAGGCTCGCGCCATCCCGCAAAAGGCTCGACCCACGGCAAACTCGCCCGCGCGGCGCGCCGAACGGGCCAGCGCTTCGGCATCCTCGCCCCATTGTTCGGCCTGCCAGCGCTCGTCGATCTCGGCCGCTTCCCATACGGTATCCGCGTCGAACGCCTCTTCCAGCACCGCCAGGCCGCAGACCAGCGAGCCGCTCAACGTCACCAGCCGCGACAGGCCGGCCAGGGTGAAGGGGGCAAGTCCGTCCACCGCCGCCGCCAGCCGTTCCAGCGTCGCGTCGGGCTGGGCGACATGGATGATGCCCTGGGTGGTGACGAAGGCGACGCCATAGCGGGTGCGCGCCCAGTCGAGCAGCGGATCCCAGGCTGCAGCCTGACGCGCGACGAACGCCTCCGGCCCCTCGGCCCGGTAGCAGAGCATGTCGGTGCCGCCATATTCGGCGATGTCGGCCGCGAACTTGGCGCGATTGCCGGCAACATGGTCGATCGCCGCATTGGCGAGGCCGGTGAAGGCCATGGTCGCGGGATCGACCGTCTCGCCCTGGTCGCACCATTCCTGCGCCACTGCCTCGGCCAGCACGGCGTTGGGCAGCGCCAGTTCGGCGCGGGCGGGCGTGCGCACCGGGCGCCCGTCCAGCCGGATCGCGAAACCAGCTTCGACCGGCTCGACCGTCACTTGCTTGTAGAATCGCTTCACGGGCGGCTCCGCTTGAACAGGGCCAGCATCAGGCGCGGTACGACCACGAACTGGAACAGGCCGACGATCACCATGATGATGCCGAATGCCTTGGCCTTGTCGCCCTGCACCCAGGAAAAGCGCTGCATGATGGCCAGGAAGCCGAACATGACGAGGAAAGCGCCCGACAGGCGGAACAGGCCGATCGCGAAATGACGCTGGCGCGCGATCTTTTCCGGGTCGACCGGCGGGATGGGAGGCATGTCGTTCATGGCGCGTCGATATGGCGGCGCAACGCGTCGCTGTCCATCGCGACTGCATGGGCGCCCGCCTGCGTCAGCTCCGCCGGCGCATGATAGCCCCAGCCGACACCGATCGCACGGGTGCCGGCGGCCAGTCCCATGTCGATGTCGAAATGGGTATCGCCGATCATCACCGTGGTTTCGGGCACCGCGCCCGCCTCCGCCATCGCCTGCAACAGCATCGATGGGTGGGGCTTGGACGGGTGGCGATCGGCGGTCTGCAGAGTCACGAAATGATGCGCCAGATCATGATGGGCAAGACACAGGTTGAGGCCGCGATCGGACTTGCCGGTGGCGACGCCCAGCAGCCAGCCATCGCCGTCCAGTTCCCGCACCAGGTCGGCCATGCCGGGATAGAGCGGTTCGGACACGGCATTGGCGCTGCGCAGAGCGTGGAAGGCCGCCTTGTAGCGATCGGTCAGCAGTAGATGATAATCCGCCTCGGCCTCGGGCAGCAGCCGGGCCATCGCATGGGGCAGCGACAGGCCGACGATCGACAGGATCGCCAGCCGGTCGGGCGGCACCAGCTTCTCGCTCTCGAAGGCCCGGGCCATGGCGGTGCAGATGCTGTGCTGACTATCGACCAGCGTGCCATCGCAATCGAACACGACCAGGCGGTTGCTCATGCCAGCGTTTCCCGCATCAACGCAGCGATGCCGCTGTCGCCCGCCTCCTCCAGCCGCTGCGCGGCGCCGAGGCGCGCGGACGCCACCTTGTTCTGGCCCAGCTTGCGGGTGCCGCGCCAGTCGGCGACGGTCAGTTCATAACCGGTGATCGCGCCCAGCATCCGGTCGAACAGCCCATCCGCCATCTTGTCGCGGGTCCAGACGGGCTTGGGCGCCAGCCGAACCTCATTGTCATGGGACAAGGCATCGATCAGCGCAGGGAGGCGATCGGGCGCCATCATCCGGACATCCCCCTCCAGTTCGACCGCAACATAATTCCAGGTCGGCACCTGATCCTCCAGGCCATACCAGTCTGGACTGACATAGCCATGCGGCCCGTTCGCCACGAATAGCGCCCGCGCGCCATCGAGATGTGCCGCCATGCGATTGCCGCGCGACAAGTGAAAGCCGATGCGCCCCTCATCCAGCCAGACCACCGGAACATGCGCAACGCAAGGGCCGGCCGGTGTATCGGCAAACAACATACCGAACGGCGCTTTCGCCACGAAGGCGCGCATAGCGTCCCGATCGGCCCAGCGGAATTTGGGATCAGGATGCACGCCCGCCCCTTAATTCCCGCCGCGGCCACGCCGTTCGCCACGTCGTTCCTTGCGGACCAACTTGGCATGCGCCCTGGCGAACTTCTTCTCATCCTCGCGCGTGGGGGTGCGATCGATTTCGTCGTCCAGCGGCATGTCGCCCAGCGACAGGTCAAAACCCAGCGAAACGAGGCTGGCAAGGAAATGCTCGGGCAATTCCGCCTTCATGTCGATGCGGCCGCCATCGGGATGGTCGACGCGGATGCGACGGGCGTGGAGGTGCATCTTGCGGCTGATCGAGCCTGAGAGGAAACTCTCCTTCCCGCCATATTTTCCGTCGCCGACCAGCGGGTGGCCAATCGCCGCCATATGGACGCGCAACTGGTGGGTGCGGCCGGTATAGGGCTGCAACTCGACCCAGGCGGCGCGGTTGCCGGCGCGCTCGATCACGCGATAGCGGGTGCGGGCGGGCAGGCCCTCCTCCTGATCGACGTGCATCTTCTCGCCACCGGTGCCCGGCTGCTTGGCGATCGGCAGTTCGATCATGCCATCGTCGATGCTGGGCACGCCGATGACGATCGCCCAATAGACTTTCCGCGCGGTGCGGCTGGAAAAGGCCTTGGCAAAATGCGCGGCCGCACGGCTGGAGCGGGCGAGCAGCAGCGCGCCCGAGGTGTCCTTATCCAACCGGTGGACCAGCTTGGGCCGGGATTCGCCGTCGAAGATCAGTCCGTCGAGCAGACGGTCGACATGCTCGTCGGTCTTCGTCCCGCCCTGGGTGGCGAGACCCGGCGGCTTGTTGATGACGATCGCTTGGCGGTCGCGGTGGATCACCATGTCCTGGACATAGGCGATCTCGTCCTCGGTCAGGTCGATCACCCGGACGCGCTTGGGCTTGTCCGCCGGCGCCGCCTTGGGCTCGGCCGGTGGCACGCGGATCATCTGGCCTTCGGCGATGCGGTCGCCTGGCGCAGCGCGCGCGCCATCGACGCGCAACTGGCCTGTGCGCGACCAGCGCGACACGATGTTGAAGCCGACATCGGGCAGATGCCGCTGGAACCAGCGGTCGAGGCGGATGCCGTCATCATCGGCCTGCACCCGATATTGCCGCACGTCGAGGCTGACGCCCTTGGCGGGATTGGGCTTGGCTACAACCGCCGGGGCCGGAGCCGCCGCCTTGGCGACCGGCGCCTTGGTGCGGGGCTTGGCCGCAGGCCTGGTCGCTGGTTTGAACGGCTTGTCGCCATCCTTCTTGCGCGCGCTCGCTGCCTTGGCCCCGCCACGAGCGCGACCGGGCGCGCCGCTGCGGCCGCCGGGTTTCGTGGTGCCGCCGGGCTTGCCGCCGCGTGCCGGACCACCAGATTTGCCGGGAGGACGCCCCTTCATGCCGCAACACTCCGCATAACCGTAAGACCCAGCGCCAGCGCGGCGACCGCGCCGACCAGCGAGAAGAGGGCATAGGCGAGCGCCAGGCCGATCTGGCCGCGCTCGATCATCAGCATCGTCTCCAGGCTGAAGGAGGAAAAGGTGGTAAAGCCACCCATCAGGCCGACGCCCAGCAGCAGGCGCATCGGCTCGCCCGAGACGGCGCTGCCGCGCGCCAGCCAGCCGGCGAGCAGGCCCATGGCGAAACCGCCGATCAGATTGGCGGCAAAAGTGCCCCAGGGCCAGGCCGCGCCGGGCGCCATCAGCCCGGCGAAACGGCCAAGCTGGTAGCGCAGCAGGCTGCCTACTGCGCCGCCGCCCATAACAAGAAAGATATTGGTCATGCTTTTCGCCCTATCGCGATTCCGCAAAAGGGGAAAGGACGCATTCAGGCGGCGATGCTACCCTCTGCCGGGACGGGACGGCGATGGGCGGCAATACAGCTCAAGACCGAGAGGATCACCAGGACGAATGCCGTGCCCTCCAGCAGCGTCGGCAGCCGCGCTTCCCAGATGAAAGCGTAGAGCAAGGCAAAGCCGGTTTCGAACAGGATCATCTGCCCCACCATGGTCAGCGGCAGCAGCCGGGTCATGCGATTCCATAGCGCATTGCCGACGATCGAGGCGAACAGGGCGACAGCGATGACGACAATGGCAAAGCGGGTCCAGTCGGCCGCATCATGCCTGCCGCTACCCAGCCAGGGGACGAGCGGCAGAAACAGCAGCGCCTGCACCCCGGTGGCAAGGCCGATCAGGAAATTCCAGTCCTGCGAGCCGATACCCTCCATCCGCCGCAGCCAGTGATTATTGCCGATGGCAAAAGCGGTCCAGGAGATGAGCGCGCCGACCGCGCAGGCAAAGCCGATGATCCGCGTCGCCACGGCGCCGCCACCGGGCAAGACGATCGCCTGCCAGCCAATGCACAAGGCCCCGGCGACGCAGAGCAGGAGCGATGGCGCCAGTTGCCGCAGCGGCACCGCGCCCGCCTGACGGCTGCCGACGATCGTTACCGCCACCGGCAGGAAGCCGACCACCAGCGAGGTCATGGCGATACCGCCCATCTGCACCGCGCTCACCAGCAACACATAGTAGAAGAGGTTGCCGGCCAGCGCGAGCCAGGCCAGCGTCCACATTATGCGCGGCGTCAGTAGCGGCCGGATCGTCCGCCAGCGCGGCGCGACAAGCAACGCTGACATCAGGCCGTAGGCCAGATAACGGCCGATCGCCTGTTCGAGCGGGCTAAAGCCGGGCACAAGTTCAGGAGCAAGAAAGACCAAGCCCCATAACGCACCAGCGCCTGCTCCGCTCAATATGCCGGCCAGGATCGCGCCCGGCTGTCGTAACTGGTTCATGCCCGCCTATCGCCCGTCAAATTCCGATATGGGAAATATCATCATCGCACCGAGAAAAGTGCTCTTGATTGGCCCATCAAATGCAACAATTACTCACTTTATGAGCCAGACCAGCAAAATCGACAGCTTCGACCGGGCCATCCTGCGCCTGATCCAGCGCGACACCCGCATGCCGCAGCGCGCGATTGCCGAGGCGGTCAATCTGTCGACCGCCGCCGTGCAGCGCCGTATCGCCGCGATGGAGCGCAGCGGCGTGATCGTGCGCAATGTCGCGATCGTCGATCCCGATCAGGTGGGCCTCGGCGTCACATCCATCGTCGAGGTCAATCTGGTCGATGAAAAGGCGGCGCGCGTCGACAAGGCCAAGCAATTGTTCCGCGACGCGCCCGAAGTGCAGCAATGCTATTATGTCACCGGCGGCCGCAGCTTCATCATGTTGATCGTCGCGCCCGACATGCGCAGCTATGAAGCGATCACCCGCCGCCTGTTCGCCGAAAATGAATCAGTCGCCAGCTATCACAGCTATCTGGCGCTCAACCGGGTGAAGGCGGGCATGGAACTGGTCATCCCCTGATCCGCCGCCTTTCGGGCTAGGAATTTGCCTCGACCGGCACGGCCCGCCGGTTTGAATCGCCAGCGCCCGGGGGCGGCATCAATTCCCGAATCATGGCCCAATAGCCCCGCGTGACATGGGCATCCTGCGCATAGAGCGGATCGGACGCCATCAGATGCCGGTGCAAGCGGCGCAGATTATGCCAAGGCACCGACGGGAACAGATGATGTTCCAGATGATAGCTGACATTGAGCGGCCCGATCAGGATCCGGTCGATCAGGGTCGGGATGACGGTGCGGGTGCCGCGTATTTCCGATTCGTCGGTGACGCCATTATGCTCCGCCATCGCCCGGATGCGGTTGAAGACGTTCATCCACAGAAATTGCGGGATCAGGAACAAACCCAATATCTGCCAGCGCCAGGGCGACCACAGGATCAGGCCGTAGACCAGCACCGCCCAGACGACATAGCGGATACGCAGCGCCAGCCGGAAATCGAAGCCGAAGCGCATCGGATTGTGGAAATTGGCCAGCGGCGACCAGACCCGCGCCGGGCGGGCCACGCGATAATAGTTGACGCCGGTCAGGCTGCGCAACAGCAACACAGCCATGGCGCGCCCGTCCTTCGGAAAATCCTGGTCGCTATCCTTACGCGCAGCGCGATAATCATAATCGCGCATCGTATTGGTATGGCGGTGATGCACCATATGGGCAGCGCGATAGAGATCGACACTGAGGGCAAAGGGATAGGCCACGAACAGGTCGCCGATCAGGTCATTGACGCGGCGATTGCTGAACAGCATCCCGTGGCAGGCCTCATGCATCATCACCGCAAGAACCTGGATTCGCGTGCCGATAACGATGCCCGCGATCAGATAGGCGGGCCAGCGATCGACCCGGATGGCGATCACGCAGGCGGCGACGATGACGGCCCATTGCAGGATCAGCAAAAAGCCATTGCGCCAGTTGGGGACGACCGACAATTGCCGGATCAGGGACAGGGTAGCGCGCCGCGAATAGCGGTATCCCGGCGCGCGGTCCTGAGCGGCATCTTCCATGGAACCCTGCCTCCGAACGTCCCACCAATATTGGGCCGATGCTATGATCGGGACAAACCAGCGTCAAGCGCGAGGCCCGACACAGGCAGCCGCCGTTCCGATCAGCATTAACGGCTTGTTAGGCGCCCTGCCGCACAAGGATCGCTTCCAATCGGTGGGGATCGATTATGGTTGATATTGTTTTCGAATTTTCGGCGCACATGCTGGCGCTCGGGCTGATCGTCGGCGGCGTGTACAGCCTGACCAAGGAAGCCGGCTTGCGCTGACGGCCGTTCAGGCCAGCGGGCCGTCCGTCAGCGACGGAAAGCTTTCCGCGACATAGTCGATGAACGCGCGCAGGGTCGGCGACATGCCGGTGCGCGCGGTGAAGAGGACGTGGACGATGCCCTCGCTGGTCCGCCAGTCGGGCAGGACATGCACCAGCCGCCCCTGTTGCAGCTCGACCGAACAGGCTGCTGACGACAGCAGCGCCACGCCCAGCCCGGCCACCGCCGCATCGCGCACCCTCGCTGAATCATTGCTGCAGAAACGGGGATGATGGGCGACGACATGCTGTCGTCCCTGCCCGTTCATCAACAGCCACTCATCATGTTCGACATGCTCGCCCACGCTCAGCGTCGGCAGTTCGGCAAGGCTGGCGATGGTCGTCGCCGCGACCTGCGCCGCCACCGCCGGCGCAGCCACCAGGATACGCTCCAGCAGCCCCAGCGGATGCATCGTCAGCGCCTGATCATGCACGGTGTCGATATCGACGCGAAAGGCGGCATCGAACCGCTCCTGAATCAGGTCGATCCGCCGGCTGCTGATATGCATTTCCAGATGGACGTCGGGATAGAGCATCAGGAACCGGGCGAAGACATCAGTGCGCAGATAGCGGGCCAGCCCCGGCGGGCAGGCGATGCGCAGATTGCCGCTGATCTGCGACCGGGCGCGCGCGGCAATCGCCTGGGTGGCGTCGATCCCTTCGGCGATCGCCTCGCACTGGCGATAGATTTCGCGGCCGACATCGGTCACGCGCAGATTGCGGGTCGATCGCTCGATCAGGCGGACGCCCAGCACCTGTTCCAGCCGCGCGACCCGGCGACTGAGCTTCGCCTTGCGTTCGCCGCTGGCGCGCTCCGCCGCGCTGAAGCCGCCATGGCGCACGACTTGGGCAAAGCTGCGCAAATCATCCAGATCCATGGCGTCGTCCGGTCTGCTCTCCTGCCGCGTCGAACCGGTGCTACACGCTCCGCCCGGCTGGCGCCAGCCGGGCGCGGCATCCGCGATCACCGCGCCTGGCCGCTGACCATCATCGGCAGGAACAGCAGCGACGCCGCCACCGTCGCCACGAAGGATACCAGCAGGTCATCGACCATGCCGTTGATGCCGCTGAACAGGGCGATTTCCACGAACAGGATCAGGAAGAACAGCGCCAGCCGCGTGACGACACGCGGATGCGCCAGATGGAATGCGCGCAGCATCTCCAGCGCCTGCATCGGCTGCTGGCGCAACGCGCTGCCGGAAGGATCAGGCCGCACGGACCACCGCCCGCCGGGCATCCCCGGTCATGTAGAGCACGCGCAGCAGGTCGAGCTGCTCGCGCGAGAAACCGGCCGCATCGAACGCGTCCAGTTCCTCACCGGTCAGCGACCGGCCGGTGCGCAGGATGATCGCGCTCTGGCGCAGCGTTTCCAGCCGCGGATTGGCCAGGGCGTAGGTCGGCTCCGGGCCGCGCAGGAAGCTGCGCAACCGGCCGAGCGGCGCGCGGACCGAGGGCACGGAACTGGCCGGATCGCTATCGGCCAGCCAGAGCACCTGGCGCTCCTGTGCGTCAAAGGGTTCGCCGACATTGTCATTGGCCGTATTGGCCCGGTTGAAGACGGAGTGCTGCATCGCCTTGATCCCACCTGTTGTTGCAGGCGATGTAGCGATGCACGGGTCGGGCTTGTAGCTGGCAAAAGGACGACAGATCGTTTCCGTTTTGGAAACAAAGCGCCTCAGTGCAGCAAAAGGGGACAATGCCCCCTTGCCCTTATGGCCGCTTTTATCTGCCGTGGTCGGCGATGATGTCGACGCCGGTCTTGCCGCCCGGCGCATTGGTGAAGACGATGAAATAGGCGCTGCCATCGGCCTTGCGCGTGCCGCCCAGCACATTGTCGCCCTCGACGATACGATGTTCCGCATCGAAGCCGGCGCGGCGAACCTGGGTATAATAATAGTCGATCACGCCCTGCTTGGGCACCGCCGTCACGAAGCTCGCCGCGCGCAGGGTACAGCCATCCTTCTCCGCGCCCGCCGCCTCGGTCAGTTGTGCGCCGGGATAGAGGGTGAAGGGATCGGGCATGCGGCTCGCCCATTGCATGCCATAGATCAGCTTCTTGGCGCAGCCGGCATTGCCCCCGCCGCCCAGTTGCGCCTGTTCGCGCGCCAGCCCGCCCAGCGTCATCGGGCTGTTCTTGATCGGACCGCTGACCGGCGCCGGGGCGGACAGCAGCTTGCCGCCGACCAGCTTGGCCGCCTGTGCCTGCGCCTTGCCGGCGTCACCGCTCAGCACCGGCAGGGCGCCATTGGCGGCACGATCGGCGCTGCGCACGGCGTTGCGGTTCGACTGGCCGACGAGATTGGGATCGACCACGATGTCGTCGGCCAGCGCGCCCCTGACCGCAGGGTCGGCGGCATTGTTGGTCAACTGGTCGTCCAGCGCGGCCAGATTGCCGTCCTTGCCGCCCTTGCCACAGGCCGGGAGCGCCAGCAGCAACGCCATCACACCAATCTGTCGGGAAATCGCCATCCGCCTCGCTCCTTCATAACCCGGCGACATAGAACGGATAGCGGGACTTTCCGTTCGCATTCAGGGTGCATAGACGCCCTTACGCCATCGCAGGGCCAGTTTCTGCCGGGTGGCATGGTCGCTTGTCTTGTTCCGGGACAGCAAAGCCGCCATCAGTCGGACTATGCTCAACCTTCTGTCAGCCCTGATCGGTCTTGTCACCCTTGTCCTGATGATCCCGGCGGTGTTTCCGCTGCTCGGCGCGCTCAACTGGCTGCTGGTGCCGATGGCGCTGTTCGGCGCCTTCATCGGCCTGATGTCGTCGAAGAAGGGCGGGCAGAATTTCTGCCTGATCGTCGCCGCCTTCGGCGCGCTGCGCCTATTCCTGGGCGGCGGCATCCTGTGACCATAGCGGAAAGCGAAGCCCGCAAGGGCGTCATCGCCGCGATCGGCACCTACAGCATCTGGGGGATGCTGCCGCTCTTCTTCCGCCTGCTGCATCATGTCGACCCGATCGAGATCGTGACCCAGCGGGTGATCTGGTCGGTCATCCTGATCCTGGTGCTGCTGGCCGCGCGCAAGGGGCTGGCCGCCTTCGTCGCGGCATTGCGCACGCCCCGGCTGGTCCTGCCGCTGGCGGCATCGGCGGTGATGATCGCGATCAACTGGCTGGTCTATGTCTGGGCGGTCAATGACGGCCATGTCATCGCCTGCAGCCTGGGCTATTTCCTCAACCCGCTGGTCAGCGTCGGCCTGGGCGTGGTCATACTCAAGGAAAGGCTGCGGCGCGGACAGATGCTGGCGATCGCGATCGCCGCGATCGGCGTCGCCATCCTTGCTGCGGCCGCGCTCACCACCTTGTGGATCAGCCTGGCGCTGGCGATCAGCTTCGCCCTCTATGGCCTGATCCGCAAGCTCACCCCGGTTGCGCCGATGACCGGCCTGGGGGTCGAAACGCTGCTGCTGGTCGCGCCGGCGATCGGCTACCTGATCTGGCTGGCTGGCCATGGCGGCATCAGCTTTGGCCAGGACGTGTCGACCACCGGCCTGCTGATCCTGGCCGGCGGCGTCACCACCGTGCCGCTGGTGCTGTTCGCCACCGCCGCCCAGCGCCTGCCGCTGGCGACGCTGGGGCTGCTGCAATATCTGGCGCCGACGCTGCAATTTCTGTGCGGCGTGGTGCTGCTGGGCGAGACGCTGAGCCAGGGGCAGATGCTGAGCTTCGGCCTGATCTGGCTGGGCCTCATCCTCTTCGCCAGCGACAGCTATGCCGCCGCCCGCCGCAACCGGCTGGCGACGGCCTGACCCCGGTCTGGACAGACCTGTTCTGCACGGCGCCGGAGGCGGATGGGCGTGCATGGTGGGCGAAAAGGCCCAAACAGCGGGATTACTTGGTCGCGAGAGGCGAAACTTGACCGATCAGGCGGCAATAACGGTTGCCCGATGACGTTTCACCCCGATCATAACAACATCTTTTCAACGCCTTAGCTGCAAGCGCGTGGAAGTTTACGCATGTGCGCCATGAGGGACATTGGGCCGATCGAAAAAACGGCCGAAATAGAATGGGTTGACGATAGAAAGGAGCCGACCGGAAGTTTATACCGGGCGCATGGCTGTAGGACAGGACTTTTATCGGGGCGGCCGGAATGGGTGGGAAGCGGACTGGCGGGTTTTGGAAGAGAATGTTTGATACTGGACATAATCGTTGGCACGCCGCCTCGCGCTTGTCCCATGGCTATCCATATCACTGATGCAATCTCGAACAGGCCCGCTGGCAGGCCTCCCACTTCAAAGCCGGAAACCCTCTGACCGCCGCGCGGCAGCGCGGCTCCCATCAAAGCGAGTCGCGCCAATGGGGCACCGGATCGGCACCGCCCTCGAATGCAAACCGATCCTTTACTCTCGATCGGCAGTATGCCCCACATGCGTAACAATTTCGCCTTGAAGTCGTTTGCGGTCGCCGGGCTGGTCGGCGTCGCCGTGGGCGGTGGTAGCAGATACATGTCCTCCTCAACGACGGTCCCCGAAGCCAGCGCCGCCGACGAAGTCACATCAGAGTGGCGACCGACCCGCGACACGATCCGGGATCGCCCGATGTCGGCGGACGAACTGGACGCCCAGCAGCCTTCAGGTTCTAGCGCCACTCCTCAGCGCAGCCCACGCGCCCAAACTCCAACGGGGTCGGGAACATGGTCGTATCGGAATTGCGCCGACGCCCGTGCAGCCGGCGCTGCGCCAATCCACCGGGGGCAGCCGGGCTATGGGGCACATATGGATGGCGACGGGGATGGCATCGCATGTGAGCCATATCGGGGACGATAAACCCAATCATCGTCAATCCATCCCGACAAATTGCAACGCGACATAATTGTCACAATCCATCCTCGAAACGGTTTGGAAACGAAACCAAGGTTGCCCTAACGGCTTCACCCCCTATTGGAGCCAGCAAGGGTCGCACGATAACTTTGTGCATCAATATCAGGGGTTTGTAATTTGAAGAACGTTCTTTTCGCGGCGGCCGCTCTGGCTGCTGTGTCGGCTCCCGCATACGCGCAGGAAGCCTCGAATTTCGGCGGTTTTAAGGTCGGTGCGACCGTTGGCTATGACAGTGTCAATCTGTCCTACGACGATCTCGACGATAGCAAGGGCGGCTTCCTCTATGGCCTGACCGCTGGCTATGACTATGACATCGGCACTCTGGTAATCGGCGTTGAAGGTGAAGTCAGCGACTCCACCGTCAAGGAAACCGCAACCGACGTTCTTGTCGATGGCGATCGCTGGAAGCTGTCGGCTGGCCGCGACCTCTATGTCGGCGCGCGCCTTGGTTTCCCGGTGTCGCAGAACCTGATGCTGTATGCCAAGGGCGGCTACACCAACGCCCGCGCGAAGCTCTCGGTCAGCTATGATGGCGACAGCGCCAGCGAAGGCGACAACCTTGACGGTTACCGCGTCGGCGGCGGCATCGAATTCGCGAACGCAGGAAACTTTGCCCGTCTCGAATATCGCTACAGCGACTATGGCAATTACAGCTATGACGGTTTCAACACCGGCATCGCCGCGTCGCGCCATCAGATCGCGGTAACGGGCGGTTTCCGCTTCTAATCTGATCTTGCTCGGCGAACGCGGCTGAGCGACCGGCCCGGAATTCTTTTCGGTACGACTTGCGGCCCTGATCGTCTTCGGATGGTCAGGGCCATTTTCATGTTTGGGATGGGTGGTTTCCCGCCATTCCCCTCCCGTTTACGGGAGGGGGGCTGGAGGCCGTCCCTCGCGACGGCCTGATCCCGATCAGTTGAATTCGGTCGCCTCGAACCGGACCGGTTCGCCGACCGCCTGATTGGCCAGGCTGTCTTCCCACATCACGCGGTTGCCGCGGATGATGGTGCCGATCGCCTTGCCGGTGAGGTCCATGCCGTCGAACGGCGACCAGTCGCAGCGCGAGGCGAGCCAGTCCTTGCCGACGGTCCATTTCTTCTTGAGGTCGACCACGGTGAAGTCGGCGTCATAGCCGAGCGCGATGCGCCCCTTGCAGGTGAGGCCGAATACGCGCTGCGGCCCCGACGAGGTCAGTTCGATGAAGCGGCGCAGCGTCAGCCGCCCTTCGGCGACATGGTTGAGCAGCAGCGGCACCAGGGTCTGCACGCCCGGCATGCCGCTGGGCGAGGCGGGATAGGTCTTGGCCTTTTCCTCGATCGTGTGCGGCGCATGGTCGCTGCCCAGCACGTCGGGCACGCCCTGGTTGAGCCAGAACCACAGGCCGTCGCGATGGGCCGCGCTGCGGATCGGCGGGTTCATCTGGGCATAGGTGCCCAGGCGTGGATAGGCGTCCTCCCCCGCCAGCGTCAGATGCTGCGGCGTGACTTCGCAGGTCGCGACATCCTTGTTCTGGCCGATATATTCCAGCTCCGCCGGGGTGGTGACGTGCAGGATGTGGATGCGGCGGCGCGCCTTGCGGGCGAGCGCGATGATCCGCTTCGTCGCGATCATCGCGCTTTCATCGTCGCGCCAGACGGGATGCGACGAGGGATCGCCCTCGACCCGATAATCCTTGCGCGCGTTCATCCGCGTCTCGTCCTCGGCATGGATGGCGACGCGGCGGGTGCCCGACGCCAGCACGCAGGCCAGCGCCGCGTCATCATCCACCAACAGGCTGCCGGTCGATGCGCCCATGAAGATCTTGACGCCCGAGGTGCCGGGAATGCGCTCCAGTTCCTTCAGCTGCTCGGCATTTTCCGCCGTCGCGCCGACATAGAAGGCATGGTCGCACCACATGCGGTGATGGGCGCGCTTCAGCTTGTCATGCACCCGCTCGGCGGTGTCGGTATTGGGATTGGTGTTGGGCATTTCGAACACGGCGGTGACGCCGCCCAGCACCGCGGCGCGGCTGCCCGATTCCAGATCCTCCTTATATTCCAGTCCCG
Source organism: Sphingobium scionense (assembly GCF_014197035.1). Lineage (GTDB taxonomy): Bacteria > Pseudomonadota > Alphaproteobacteria > Sphingomonadales > Sphingomonadaceae > Sphingobium > Sphingobium scionense. Next base: position 379,778 of record NZ_JACIEU010000001.1, read on the forward strand.
GTTCGCGGAAATGCACCTGGCTGTCGATGCAGCCCGGCAGCACGTCCAGGCCGGTGCAGTCGATCACTTCGCCCGCATCGCCCAGGCCGGTGCCGATGGCGACGATCTTGCCGCCGCGCACGCCCACATCCACCTGCTCCGCGCCGCCCGGCGTATGGACGGTGCCGTTCTTGAGGATCATGTCGAAGGTCTGGGTCATGGCGATATTCCTGTCTGCTGTTCGCGCGAACCGCTTGGCGAAGTCGTGCCGCCGTCCTACCTAAAGCCGATGACCGATACCACCCTTACCGACCGCGCGGTCCTGCGCATTTCCGGCGAAGAGGCACGTCCCTTCCTGCAGGGGCTGCTGACCCGCGACGTGCTGACGCTGAAAGACGGCGAAGCGCGCTGGACCGCGCTGCTGACGCCACAGGGCAAGGCGCTGTTCGACTTCATCCTGTGGGGCGACGACGGCGATATATTGATCGACTGCGAGACGGCGCAGGCCGATGCGCTGGCGAAGCGGCTGACCATTTACCGGCTGCGGCGCAAGGTGGTGATCGCCCGCGACGATTCGCTGGCCGTGCATTGGGCGCTAGACGCGGCCGACAAGCCCTGCGACCCCCGCCTGCCAGAACTGGGCGCGCGCTGGCTGGCGCCGGCGACCGATGGCGACGCCTCCGCCGCGTTCCGCGCCCATCGGCTGTCGCTCGGCATCTTCGAGGGCGCGGCGGAACTGGGGCAGGACCAGACGCTGTGGCTCGAAACCAATGCCGAGGAACTGCACGGCGTCGATTATGACAAGGGCTGCTATGTCGGCCAGGAAAACACCGCCCGCATGCATTATCGCAACAAGGTGAACCGGCGGCTGGTAGCGGTGCCGCTGGAACAGGCCGACGAGAAGCGCCAGCGCGCCGCCCTGCCCGACCTCAACCTGTCGATCGAGCTGCAACGGGTGGAGGCGATCGATCCCGCCACCCTGCCCGCCTGGCTCGCCACCGCGATCGCCGCGCAGGCCGCCGAATGAGGCAATGGCTGCTGGCGCTTGCCTGCGCCTTCACCCTGACCATCCCGGCGCGGGCGGAAACGCCCTGGACACTGATCAAGGCCTATCCGCATGATCCGGCAGCCTTTACCGAGGGCCTCTTCTACCTCGACGGCGCGCTCTATGAGAGCACCGGCCTCGAAGGCCAGTCGGAAATTCGCAAGGTCGCGCTCAAGACCGGCAAGGTCGAGCAGCGCCGCGTGGTCGAGCAGCCCTATTTCGGCGAAGGCATCGTCAACTGGGGCGGCAAGCTCGTCAGCCTGACCTGGCGCCACCGCCAAGGCTTCGTCTGGAAACTGGACGATTTCTCGCCCCTCTCGACCTTCCGCTATGAAGGCGAAGGCTGGGGCCTGACCCAGGATGGCCGATCGATCATCATGAGCGACGGCAGCGCGCAACTGCGCTTCCTCGATCCCGAGACGCTGAGCGAACAGCGCCGCATCACCGTCACCTGGAACGGCCGCGCGGTCGATCGGCTGAACGAACTGGAATGGGTCAAGGGCGAGATCTGGGCCAATGTCTGGTACGACACGAAGATCGCCCGGATCGACCCGCGCAGCGGCGGCGTGATCGACTGGATCGATGTCGCTCCCCTGCGCAAGCAGGCCGGCGTCACCGACAGCGAAGCCGTCGCCAACGGCATCGCCTATGACGCGAAGACCGACCGCGTCTTCATCACCGGCAAGAACTGGCCCAAGCTGTTCGAGATCAGGGTCGGGAATCAAAAATAGCGGCCCCTGGGCAGGGGCCGCTATCGCATCGTCATGACAAGAACCAATTGTAGGGAGGATCAGTCCCCCCACAATTCCTTGAGTTTACCGAAGAAGCCGCTCGATTGCGGGCATTCCTCGCCCGTTTCGGTCTCGCGGAAGGCCTCCAGCAGTTCGCGCTGCTTGGCCGTCAGCCTGGTCGGCGTTTCGACATCGACCTGGACAACCATGTCTCCCTGGCCACGGCCGTTCAGCACCGGCATGCCAGCGCCGCGTTGGCGGATCTGCTTGCCCGACTGGATACCGTTCGGGATCTTGATCTCGTGCCGCTGGCCATCAAGGCCCGGCACTTCGATCACTCCGCCCAGCGCCGCCGTCGTGATGCTGACCGGCACGCGACAGAATAGCGTCGTGCCGTCCCGTTCGAAGATGCTGTGCCGCTTCACATGCAGGAAGATATAGAGATCGCCCGCAGGCGCGCCACGCGCGCCAGCCTCGCCCTCGCCCGACAGGCGAATGCGGGTGCCTTCGTCGACGCCCGCCGGAATATTGACCGACAGCGTCTTGGGCCGATCGACCCGGCCTTCGCCGCGACAGGATTTACAGGGGCTTTCGATCACCTGGCCTGCGCCATGGCAGCTGGGGCAGGTGCGCTCGACCACGAAGAAGCCCTGCTGCGCCCGGACCTGGCCATGACCCTGGCAGGTGCCGCAAGTCTTGACCCCGGTGCCCGGCTGGGCGCCCGAGCCTTCGCAGCTGTCGCAGGCGGCGGAGACCTCGATCTGGATCTCGGTCTTCTTGCCGTGATAGGCTTCGTCCAGCGTGATTTCGAGATCATAGCGCAGGTCCGCGCCGCGGCGCTGCTGCTGGCGCCCGCCACCACCGCCGCCAAAGCCGGCCTGGCCAAAGATCGTCTCGAAAATATCACCAAGATCGGAGAAACCACCGGCACCGCCGTGGAATCCGCCACCGCCGCCGCCCTGTTGCTGCTGCTTGAACGCGGCATGACCGAACCGGTCATAGGCCGCCCGCTTCTGCGGATCCTTCAGGCAGTCATAGGCTTCGGAAACGGCCTTGAACTTGGCCTCGCTGTCGGTGCAGCCCCCGGTCTTGTCCGGGTGATATTTCATCGCCAGCTTGCGATAGGCGCTCTTGATCGCGGCCCCGTCGGCTGTGCGTTCTACTTCGAGCAGTTCGTAATAGTCGATTTCGGTCGTCATCTCGCCCTCGGCGCGCACGGTCCCCGGCCTCGCTCCGAACGGATGCACTGGTCAGAAACCAGCCTGTCCGCCCGAAGCGAAGTCGAGGAGCGTTTCATGGGGCTTACGCCTTGTTGTCGTCCACTTCGGAGAATTCGGCGTCGACGACGCCGTCATCGGCCTTCGGCGCTTCGGCCTCCGGCGAGGCTGCAGCAGCCTGCTCCTTCTCGTAGATCGCCTGGCCCAGCTTCATCGCGACGGTCGCGAGTTCCTGCGCCTTGGCCTTCATGGCTTCGGCGTCGCCGCCCTCGATCGCGCTCTTGGTTTCCGCGATCGCGGCTTCGATCTCGCCCTTCAGCGAGGCGTCGACCTTGTCGCCATGTTCGACCAGCTGCGCTTCGGTGGTGTGGACCAGGCTTTCGGCATTGTTCTTGGCTTCGGCCGCTTCACGGCGCTTCTTGTCGTCTTCGGCGAAGCGCTCGGCATCCTTGACCATCTGGTCGATGTCGGAGTCGCTGAGGCCGCCCGAGGCCTGGATGCGGATCTGCTGCTCCTTGCCGGTGCCCTTGTCCTTGGCCGACACGTTGACCAGGCCGTTGGCGTCGATGTCGAAGGTGACTTCGATCTGCGGCACGCCGCGCGGCGCCGGCGGGATGCCGACCAGGTCGAACTGGCCGAGGATCTTGTTGTCCGCCGCCATTTCACGCTCGCCCTGGAACACGCGGATGGTCACCGCCTGCTGATTGTCGTCGGCGGTCGAATAGACCTGCGACTTCTTGGCAGGGATGGTGGTGTTGCGGTCGATCATGCGGGTGAACACGCCACCCAGCGTCTCGATGCCCAGCGACAGCGGGGTCACGTCGAGCAGCAGCACGTCCTTGACATCGCCCTGCAGAACGCCGGCCTGAATGGCGGCGCCCATGGCGACGACTTCGTCCGGGTTCACGCCGGTGTGCGGTTCCTTGCCGAAGAATTCCTTCACGGCTTCGCGCACCTTGGGCATGCGGGTCATGCCGCCGACCAGGACGACTTCGCTGATCTCGCTGGCGGTGACGCCGGCGTCAGCCATCGCCTTCTTGCAAGGCTCCATCGTGCGCTTGATCAGGTCGGCGACCAGACGCTCCAGATCGGCGCGGGTGATCGTCTTGACGAGATGCTTGGGACCATTCTGGTCAGCGGTGATGAAGGGCAGGTTGACTTCGGTCGACTGGGCCGAGGACAGCTCGATCTTCGCCTTTTCGGCCGCTTCCTTCAGACGCTGAAGGGCCAGCTTGTCCTTGGTGAGGTCGATGCTCTCGGCCTTCTTGAAGTCTTCGGCGAGATACTGGACCAGCTTGGCGTCGAAATCTTCACCGCCCAGGAAAGTGTCGCCGTTGGTCGACTTCACTTCGAACACGCCGTCGCCGATCTCCAGGATCGAGATGTCGAAGGTGCCGCCGCCAAGATCATAGACGGCGATGGTCTTGCCGTCTTGCTTGTCGAGGCCATAAGCAAGCGCGGCCGCGGTCGGCTCGTTGATGATGCGCAGCACTTCCAGACCGGCGATCTGGCCGGCATCCTTGGTCGCCTGACGCTGGGCGTCGTTGAAGTAGGCGGGCACGGTGATGACCGCCTGCGTCACGGTTTCGCCCAGATAGCTCTCGGCGGTTTCCTTCATCTTCTGCAGGATGAAGGCGCTGATCTGCGACGGGCTATATTCCTCGCCACCGGCCTTGACCCAAGCGTCTCCGTTCGGCCCCTTGGCGATGTCATAGGGGACGAGTTCCATGTCCTTCTTGGTCATGGGATCGTCGAAGCGGCGGCCGATCAGGCGCTTCACCGCGAAAATCGTGTTGTCCGGATTGGTGACAGCCTGGCGCTTGGCCGGCTGGCCGATCAGGCGTTCGCCATCCTTGGCGAAGGCGACGATCGACGGCGTGGTGCGCGCACCTTCCGCATTTTCGATAACCTTGGGCTTGCCGCCATCCATCACAGCGATGCAGCTGTTGGTCGTGCCAAGATCGATACCGATAACTTTTGCCATTTGTGTCCTCTTTGAACCCCAAAATATATTCAGCGGTTGACGGCCCCATACCTCACGTAAGCGCCAAGGCAAGGCCGGTTTGCGCAAGGGATATAGGCGCGCTTTCGCTTGGCACAAGGATCGGGGACGATTAGTCAGCTATTGACCGGAAACGAGACAGTCACGGAGCCCAAGTCCATGCGTGCGCCCTTTGCCCTTATCACCCTTGCCGCGCCGCTGGCCCTCGCCGGCTGCGGCGACCCTGCGCCCAGCTATGTCGACCAGGCCTGGGTCCGGCTGTCACCCAACAAGGACACGCCGTCGGCCGGCTATTTCGTGGCCCATGGCGGCGATGCCGGGGTGCAGTTGCGCGGGGTGATGACCGACTATGCGCTCAAGGTCGAAATGCATGAGAGCGTCGGCAAGGACGGCATGGTGTCGATGCAGCCGATCGACAGCGTCGATGTGCCCGCCAAGGGCACGGTGGCCTTCGCGCCGGGCGGCAAGCATCTGATGATCTGGGGCATCAACGATACCGCGATCAGCCGCGGCAAGATGCAACTCACCTTCCTGATGTCGAACGGCGACCGGTTGCTGGTCGATGCGGTGATCCGCAAGCCCGACGGCAGCGCACCGGCGGCCCCTGCTGCGGGCAATGCGACGGAAGAGCATAAGGCGCATTGACCAGCCGTCCGCTGACACTTGAGGAGGCCGCGCTCGCCCGGACGATGTTCGGCGACGCGATCGCCTATGACCGGGTGCGCGTCCACAACCGGAAATGGTGGCCGTTCCAGCCGCGCGGCGTGACCATGGCCCCCGACGGCGACCTGTGGTTTCATCCCGAAGGCGGCCTCTTCTGCGACGATTTCTGCGCCAGCCCGCTCAGCCTGCAGGGCCTGTTCATCCATGAGATGACCCATGTGTGGCAGGCGCAGCGGTCGGGCAAATATTGGCTGCCGCTGATGCGCCACCCCTTCTGCCGCTATGATTATGCGATCGAGCCGGGCAAGCCGTTCGCCCGCTACGGCATCGAGCAGCAGGCCGAGATCGTCCGCCATGCCTTCATCCTGCGCCAGGGCGGCCGGGTGGAAGGCAAGCCGGGGATCGAGGTTTATGAGGCGCTGTTGCCTTTTGCCGTGACCTGACCGCCCCCTCACCCACCATGGCCGCTGCGACAGCCATCCGTGACGACGCTGCGGCTGAGCGAGGTGGTGGAGAAGATGTCGGCTTCGGGCAGGCTGTGGCTGTAGGTGAGGACCGCGCTGGTCAGCCGTTCGGTCTCGTCACCATTGGCATCATGGATCGTCGCTGCGATGATCGCGCCGTCGTCGAGCACATCATAGGTGCGCAGATTGCCGTCATCGGCGACCGCGATGCGCGAAACCGGGCCATAGAGGCCGCCGGTCTCCCGTCCCAGAAATTCCTTGGCGACCAGCTTGCGGTTGGCGTTGACGCCACAGGCAGCGGCCGCGAGTGACGGCGAAGTTGACACTTCACCAGTGCGCACGTCGAGATGCTGCGCCTCCCCGGTCGCGCAATTGGCGACGATGCGGTCGCGCGGGGTTTCGACCCGGTGACGGTCGCCCTGATGATATTCCGCCGCCCATTCCTTGAGCTGCACCTCCTCGCTGGGCGTCACCACATTCCAGGTGCAGACCGCATATGTCGCTTTCGTTGTCCGCGTCAGCGCCAGCACCGCGTCCACATCTTCGGGCGGGGCCGCAGCCGTCAGCAACAAGGGCAGCAGGATCAGTCCCTGACGTCCAACAGGTTTCCGCATCGCCGGCACCTCCTTGATCGATCGACACCCAAGCTAGAGCCTGATCGCGCGCTGGCAATGGGCAAAGAAAAAGGGCGGACCAGATGGCCCGCCCTCTTCAGATTTCCGGCATGATGCCAGAGGCTTAGTATACGCGTGCCTTCGGCTTGATATACTCGGCCTCGTCGGTCATCGTGTAGTCGTGGACCGGACGATAATCGAGCGTCACCTTGCCGTTCGAGCCACCCCAGCCTTCGAACCAGCTGATGGTGTGCTTCATCCAGTTTTCGTCGTCGCGGTTCGGGAAATCCTCATGCGCATGGGCGCCGCGCGATTCCTTGCGGGCCTCGGCGCCTTCCATCGTGCAGATGGCCTGGCTCATGAGATTGTCCAGTTCCAGCGTCTCGATCAGGTCGGTGTTCCAGATCAGCGAACGGTCGGCGATCTTGACGTCCTGAAGGCGCTTGTTGACCGCCTGCATCTTGACGACGCCATCGGCCAGCAATTCGCTGTCGCGGAACACGGCAGCATGCTTCTGCATGGTGCGCTGCATGTCCATGCGGATGTCTGCGGTCGAGGTGGTGCCGTTGGCGTTGCGGTAGTGATCGAGGCGCGACAGCGCCAGATCGGCCGCATTGGCCGGCAGCGGCTTGTGCGGGGTGTTGGGCTTGAGATTGTCCTTGAGGAACAGGCCGGTCGCGCGGCCGAACACGACAAGGTCGATCAGCGAGTTGGAGCCGAGGCGGTTCGCGCCATGGACCGACACGCAGGCCGCTTCGCCGACCGCGAACAGCCCCGGCACCACGACTTCGGGATCGTCGCCGACCTTCGTCACCACCTGGCCATGATAGTTACAGGGGATGCCGCCCATATTGTAATGGACCGTCGGGGTCACGGGCAGCGGCTGGCGGGTCAGGTCGACACCGGCAAAGATCTTGCCGCTTTCGGTGATGCCCGGCAGGCGCTCGGCCAGAACCTTGGGGTCGATATGGTCGAGGTGCAGGAAGATATGATCCTTGTGCTCGCCGACGCCACGGCCCTCGCGCATTTCCATCGCCATCGAGCGCGACACGACGTCACGCGACGCCAGATCCTTCGCCGACGGGGCATAGCGTTCCATGAAACGCTCGCCTTCGGAATTGGTGAGATAGCCGCCTTCGCCGCGCGCGCCTTCGGTGATCAGCACGCCCGCGCCATAGATCCCGGTCGGGTGGAACTGGACGAACTCCAGATCCTGCAGCGGCAGGCCGGCGCGCAGCACCATGCCGCCGCCGTCGCCGGTGCAGCTATGGGCCGAGGTGGCCGAGAAATAGGCGCGGCCATAGCCACCGGTCGCCAGCACGACGGCATGGCTGCGGAAGCGGTGGATGCTGCCATCTTCCATGCAGATGGCGATGACGCCGCGGCATTCCTTGCCGTTCGGGCCATCTTCCATGATCAGATCGATGGCGAAATATTCGATGTAGAAGTCGGCGTCATACTTCAGGCTCTGCTGATACAGAGCGTGCAGCATGGCGTGGCCGGTACGGTCGGCGGCGGCGCAGGTGCGCTGCACCGGCGGGCCGGCGCCCATATTCTGCATGTGGCCGCCGAACGGACGCTGATAGATGGTGCCGTCCTGGTTGCGGCTGAACGGCACGCCGGCATGTTCCAGCTCGATCACGGCCGCCGGCGCTTCGCGCACCATATATTCGATCGCGTCCTGGTCGCCCAGCCAGTCCGACCCCTTGACGGTGTCGTACATGTGCCAGGTCCAGTGGTCGGGGCTGTTGTTGCCGAGCGAGGCGGCAATGCCGCCCTGCGCCGCCACGGTGTGGCTGCGGGTCGGGAACAGCTTGGTGATGCAGGCGGTCTTGAGACCCGCTTCGGCGCTGCCCATGGTGGCGCGCAGGCCCGAGCCGCCGGCACCCACGACGACGGTGTCGTAGGTATGGTCGATGATCTTGTAGGCTTCGCTCATTACTTGACGACCCCGATGAAGGCGATCTTGGCGATCGCGAAGACGCCCGCGGCAGCGCCGGCATAGGCATAGAAGTTCAGCAGCAGCATCGAGAAGAAGGCCAGCCCCTTGTCGTGGACATAGTCCTCCAGCATGACCTGCATGCCCAGACGCAGATGCATGAAGATGCTGACGATCATCAGCATCAGCGGCACGGCGACCAGCGGATTGTGAATCCAGTTGACCACGCTCTCATAATCGAGGCCGGGCAGCGCGATCAGGCTGAACAGCAGCCACAGCACCAGCAGCAGATTGCCTACGGCGGTGTAGCGCTGGGCCAGCCAGTGATGCGCGCCATGCTTGGCCGAGCCAAGACCGCGGACGCGGCCGATTCCGGTTCCGGTACCCATCAGAATTTCCCCAGGCAGATCGCGGCCCAGAAGGCGGCGGTGGCGATCGTCGACAGCACGAAGGTCAGGATCGACCAGGTCTTGCTGGTCTTCAGCTCATAACCCGCGCCCATGTCGAGCACGAAATGGCGCAGACCCGAGAAGAGGTGCTGGAAGAAGAACCAGGACAGACCCGCCATGACCAGATAGCCGATCGGCGAGGTCGCGCAGGTGACGAAGGTGGCATAGGCTTCCGGGCCGGTCGCAGCGGCCATCAGCCACCAGATGAGGCCAAGAGCGCCTGCAGTGGCCAGGCCATTGCCCGTCACGCGGTGAATGATGGAGACGGCCATTGCCGGCCCCCATTTCCAGATCGTCAAATGCGGCGAGAGCGGCCGGCTGTTGGTTCGCGCCATGTCTACCCTGGTCCCTGCTATGTCCTTTGAGTCCGCTCCCCTTAGGAGCGAAGACGCCGGAGGGCAAGCCGCGCCGACCAAGTCGACGAGGCCGTCCAAATAAGAAGTGATTAACCAAATGGCGCTATCACCGCCTGGTTCGTCCTGACACCAATTGGGGTTCTGCAATCCATGACTTCCGCCACCACGCCCAGGAACGCCATCGCCCAGATGCTGGCCGAAGTGGACCCCCGCGGCGATCTGGCCCGCGGCATGGCCGAAATCGAGCAACTGGTCGGCGACGATGCGGTTGTCGCGGCCCGCACCTTCTTTTCCACCTATATGGACAGTTCGGGCCTCAAGAGCCGGCTGCAGCCCACGACGCTGGCGAAGATCGAGACCGCCGCACATGAATATGTGCGCCAGAAGCTGCGCCATTACAGCGCCGGCGACTGGGCGCTGTCCTCCACCGCCTGCGTCCGCCACGCCCGCAAGCACGGCATTTCCGTGCGCGGCGTGCTGCTGCCCGTTGCCGCCGCCAACGAAAAGCTGACCGACCTCATCTGGGAACGCGCGCCTGACGACGCCACCCGCCGCCGGCTGGTCGACATCATGGCGCAGGCCGGCATGGTCGATGCCGGCCTGATGGCCAATGTGATCGCGATCGACGATGCCGAAAGCCAGCGCAATGCCCGCCAGCAGTTCGGCGTCCTGTTCGAGCAGCGCATCATGGGCGAGATCGACGGCGCGTCGCAGCTGGGCGAATCGCTGCGCGAACAGGCCAAGGATGCCTCCGCCGCGACCCGCGGCATGCTGGGCAAGGCATCGGAAGTCGCCGCCGCCGCCGAACAATCCGCCCTTGCGATGCGCGAGGCCGCCCGCACCTCGGCCGGCCTGATCCGTGCGATCGAGGACGCCCGCACCGAAGTGGAAAGCGCCGCCGAAGTGGCGCAGCGCGCCGCGTCGCAATCTGGCGATGCCGTTTCCATGTCGGCCACCCTGTCGGACCATGCCAAGTCGATCGAATCGATCCTGGGCCTGATCCGCGACATTGCCGGCCAGACCAATCTGTTGGCGCTCAACGCCACGATCGAGGCGGCCCGTGCGGGTGACGCCGGTCGCGGCTTTGCCGTCGTCGCACAAGAGGTGAAGAGTCTGGCCAACCAGACCGCCCGCGCCACCGACGAGATTGCCGGTAAGATCGGCGCCATCCAGGCATCTACCCGCCAGTCGGTCGAGACCAACGAGCGCATCCGCGACACGGTGGGCGAAGTGCAGGCCAGTGCCCAGCGCATCCGCCACGCGATGGATGCCCAGGCACAGACGGTGACGATGATCACCGCCGCCGTCGATGAGACCGCCCTTGCCGCCGACTCGATGTCGACCACCATTTCCGCGATCCGCCAGGACACCGAAGTGGTCGCGTCGGAAATCGACCAACTGGAACGCGGCTTCATGAGTGTCGAGGGCAAGCTGTCCAGCCTGCGGCATGCCTCCAGCGACTTCGGTCGCCAGGTCGCCTGAGACTGGGCTGAGGCCGGGCTGCAAATAGCGTCTTTCTGCGCTTCCGGTGCTCACGTGCTTCAAGCACGTTCCGCGCCGGTTCTCGAAAGTCACTATTTTCGCTCCGGCCTGAGCCCAATCTGACAATTGCCAGATGCTTCCCCTCTTCCCTCTGCTGGTCTAAAGGCGGCGGCATGAATGATGTCGCTGCGCCAGCCGCCCAGAGCTGGAAAGTCACCCTGCCCTGCACCCGCGCCGAAGCGGAGGCGCTGGACGGGGACATCGCCGCCTTCGCCCTGATGGAGCATCCGCCGGTGCTGATGACCAGCGAGGCGGAGCCGGACGACGAGAATAAGTGGCAGCTCGACGCCTATTTCGAAGGCAAGCCAAGTCCGGCCGCGATCAAGCTGCTCAAGACCCTGGTGCCCAGCGCATCAGCTATCAAGCCGCAGGTGGAAGCGCTGCCCGACGAGGATTGGGTGACGATGAGCCAGCAGGGGCTGGAACCCGTCACCGCCGGCCGCTTCCATGTCCGCAATGTCGCCAGCGACCCCGAACAGCCCGGCCATGTCAATTTCCTGATCGAGGCGAGTCGCGCCTTTGGCACCGGCCAGCATGAGACCACCGCCGGCTGCCTGGCGATGATCGACCGGATGCGCAGCGTCGGCATGCGCTTCCGCAATGTCGCCGATATAGGCACCGGCACCGGCCTGCTCGCCTTTGCCGCGATGACATTATGGCCGCGCGCCTATGCGATTGCCTCCGACATCGATCCGGTGGCGGTCGACATCAGCCGGGAAAATGCCGTGGCGAACGGCATTGCCCTGGGCGCCGGGGCTGGCCAGTTGGCGCTTTGCACCGCCGCCGGCGTGGATCATCCCGCGCTGGTCGGGCGCGCACCCTATGATCTGCTGATCGCCAATATCCTGGCCGGGCCGCTGATCGAACTGGCGCCCTCGCTCTGCGCGCTGGTGGAGGATGGCGGCACGATCGTGCTCGCCGGCCTGCTCAACGAACAGGCCGATGCGGTGATCGCCGCCTATCGCGCGCAGGGCATGCGCCTCGCCGAGCGCAGCGATCGCGGTCATTGGCCGACCCTGCGCCTGCGCAAGCGCCCCCAGATCGGCTGGAAGCGGCCGCGCCGAATCAATGCCGCCGCGCGTGGCGAAGCCCCCGGCTTCGGCAGCATCTGACTTTTCGACTTATCCACAGGAGACGCTTTCATGGTCCTCACCCGTCAGACTCTCATCCATGACGGTCCGGGCGGCCCGTTCGAAAGCGTCGCCGTGGTCGACGATGCCGCTGCCGGCCCGCTGCCGGGCATCCTGCTGGTTCCCAATGTTCTGGGCACCAAGGAAGCCGACTTCCTCTATGCGGAGAAAGTCGCGGCGCGGGGCTATGCGGTGCTGGTCGCCGATGTTTTCGGGCAGGACAAGCGCACCACCCGCGAAGATCCCGACGCCGGGCGCTATATGAACGAACTCAACGCCGACCGCGCGCTGTTGCGTGACCGGATGCTGGGCGTCCATGCGCTGCTCAAGGATATGTCGGCGGTCGATGCCGCACGCACGGCCGCGATCGGCTTCTGCTTCGGCGGCAAATGCGTGCTCGACCTGGCTCGGGCTGGCGCCGACATTGCCGGCGGAGTCAGCTTCCATGGGGTCTATGAGGCGCCCCCCTTCCCCAACGCCCGGATCACTGCCAAGCTGCTGGTCTGCCATGGCTGGGAAGATCCGATCGCCCCGCCCGAAGCGACCGTCGGCCTGGCGAAGGAACTGACCGAGGCGGGCTGCGACTGGCAGATTCATGCCTATGGCCACACCGGCCACGCCTTCACCGACGAGAGCGTCCATATGCCCGAAAAGGGGCTGGCCTATAGCGCCGACGCCGACCGCCGCAGCTTCCGCGCGATGGTGAATTTCCTGGAGGAACTGTTCGGCTAAACTGCGAGCAGCCGCTCCACCGCTGCCGCGATCGCGAACAGGCGCTGGTCTTGCCCGGCGCGCGCCATCAGCATCAGGCCGACCGGCAGGCCGCTCTCGCGCGGCAGAGGCAGGGAAATGGCGCACAGATCGAAACTGTTGCCGAGGCCGGTGTTGCGCAGCAGCAGCCGGTTGCGGGCGACGAAAGCGTCGGCGTTCGCCACCTCCGCCTTGGTCGGCGCGACGATCGGCGTGGTCGGCAGGACGAGGACGTCCAGTCCGGCCAGGCGCGCGTCCATCGACCGCACCAGCGCAGCGCGCTCCGCCAGCATCTGCCGGTGGCGTTCGGGCGTCACGTCACGGCCCGCCTGCATCCGCGCCAGCACGATCGGATCGAAATCCTGCGCACGGGTCGCGATTCGATCGCGGTGGATGGCATAGGCCTCGACCGAGGCGATCGGCACCGGCGACTGGAGCGCCTGCATCGCATCGAATTGCGGAAAGACTTCGTCGCTGAGCGTCACGCCCGCCTTGCCCAACCGCGCCAGCGCATCCGCGAAACGCGCCGCGACGGTCGCGTCCAGATCGGCCAGCGGCAGGCCCTGCGGAATGCCGGCGCGCAGCCCCTTGAGCGGCGCGATATCGAGCGGCCGCGCCGCTTCTCCGGCCAGGATCGCATCGGTGCGGAAACAGGCGTCCACGCTGGTCGCGATCGGCCCGATCGAATCGAGCGTGGGCGACAGCGGGAAGGCGCCATCGGCCGGCACCCGCGCCTTGGTCGGCTTGTAACCGACGACGCCGCACAGCGCGGCGGGGATGCGGCAGGAACCACCGGTATCGGTGCCGATCGCGATCTCGCACATGGCATCGGCCACCGCGACGCCGCCGCCACTGGTCGATCCGCCGGGCACGCGGGCCCGGTCGGCCGGATTGCCCGGCGTGCCATAATGGGGATTTACGCCGACGCCGGAAAAGGCGAATTCGACCATGTTGGTCTTGCCGACGATCACCGCGCCGGCCTGCTTCAGCCGGGCGACGACCGGCGCATCGACGGTGGCGGGCGGGGCATCGGCCAGGATCAGCGACCCGGCGCGGGTCGGCTCGCCCGCGACATCGAACAGATCCTTGATGCTGACGATCGCGCCGTCGATCGGCGAGAGGGGCGAACTGGCGCGGGCATCGGCCGCGTCCGCCGCCGCCCGCGCGCTGTCCGCATAGAGGGTGAGGTAGGTGCGCTTGCCTTCCCCCGCCGGGTCGGCGATGCGCGCGAGCGCCGCTTCCAGCCGCTCGCGCGACGGACGGGATTTGGCGATGGCCGGCGCGCCGACCATGCCGAGCGCCATGGCGCCACCGGCGCCGTGCAGAATCGTCCGTCGCGTCACGCCGCCATGCTCCATCTATTGCCCCCGATCAGCCCGGTCAGATATCCTCGATCATCTCCGCCAGCACCGCCAGGCAATCCTTGCCGAGCTGCGCCGAACGGGCCGGCGACCAGCCGAAATCGGCGTCGGGCAGATCGTCATTATCCTTGAACGGCATTTCCAGCGTCATCGCGACCGCGCCGAAGCGTTCGGCCAGCTGGTTGGTCGACATGGCGAGATTGGCCTTGCCGCCGCTCGCCACCGGATAACCGAGGCGCGTCTGGAAATCCGGCGTGCGGGCCGCCAGCGTGTCGCGATAGCGATGATAGAGCGAGAGTTGCCGGTCGGTGATCGAGGGAATGCCCTCGAAGCCCGCCAGGAACACCGCCGGAATCGCCTCGTCGCCATGCACGTCCATGGCGAAATCGACGCCGGTCTCGTCCATCGCGGCGCGGACCAGATAGACTTCCGGGCTCTTGTCCATCGACGGCTCATGCCATTCGCGGTTGAGATTGATGCCCGCCGCATTGGTGCGCAGATGACCGCGCCGGCTGCCGTCCGGATTCATGTTGGGGACGATGTGGAAGGTCGCCTTCTGACGCAGATAGCGCGCCACCGCGTCCTCGTCGTCGGTCAGCCGCTCCAACGCGCCTTCCATCCACCATTCGGCCATGCTCTCGCCGGGATGCTGGCGGGCATAGAGCCAGACATTCTTGGGGCCTTCGCCGACGCTCAGCATGTCGAGCGGCTGGCCGTCCAAGGTCAGGCCGAGTTCGCGATGCTCGACGCCTGGCTGGCAGGCGGCCCAGGCGACCAGGTCATGATGGCGTTCCATCGAAAAGGGCGCGAAATAGGCGAGCCAGACGGCATTGCTGTCGGGCGAGAGGCGGATGGTCAGCGTGCCGTCGGCATAATCGGTATCGGCTTGCAGCCAATTCTCGCGATCCTCGCTCATCCGCGCCTTGTAGCCCGGCCAGCCGTCCGGATAGGCCGACCCCGCGCAATTGACGATCGCCAGTTCCACCTCCCGTCCGGCGGCGCCCGCCAGACGGAAATGGAACCATTGATAGAAGTCGCTGTCCTTGTCCTTGACGATTTCCAGCTCGGCGCGGACGCCTGCGGGACTGTCGGTGATGGAAAGAACGCGGATGTTGCCGCTGTCGAAGGCGCTCGAAATGGAGATGGTCATTTGACCGTTATAGTGCGCCCGGATTCGCCCGGATAGCCCCCGAGGAGGGCAGCAGCGAGCTTTTGCGCGACGGCGCGCGGCTGCGATTCGGGCGTGCCTTCACGCGATTCGGTCGAGGCGCGGCCTTCCCAGATGGCGGCCTGATCGCTGCGACGGCGAATCTGGATCTGCAATTCGGTGGAGACGATATCCTTGGGCTTGCCCGACAGGTTGATGCCGACGCCCAGCCCCAGGCCGGAATAGCCGCCACTGCCCAGCGCCCCGCCAACGCCGACGCTGACCGGCTTTTCATTGCGCGCGGTGCCGGTCGGACGGAAGCTGCGGCGGAAGCCGACCAGCGCGACATAGTCGCTGCCGGCATCGCCCGCATTGGTGAAACCGACGCGCTGCAGTTCCTGGCTCACCGCGCCGGCATAGGTGCGAAATTCCAGGCCAACGTCCGGATTGCCGGGGATTTCCTGCACCGCAATCGATCCGGTCTGTGCCGGGCTGCCATTGTGGAATCGCGTCACCTCCACCGACGGCACCGTCGCGCAGGCGGCGAGCGACAGGGCAAGGCAGGAGGAGAGGATGATCTGTTTCAACATGCGATTGCACTCCAACGGGACTATGTCCAACACGACACCGGCATAGCATTCCCTTCCAACGGGTGAAGCCATGACTTGGCTGCATGCAGGATGAACGGTGGCAAAAGGCGGTGGCCTACCCTTGACTTTCGGCCGCCTCCCCCATAGGGGCTGCGCTTCGATTTTTCCAATCAGACATGATTCCAGAAGGCTGACAATGAAGATCCGCAACTCGCTCAAGTCGCTCAAGGGCCGCCACCGGGACAACCGCGTGATCCGTCGTCGTGGCCGGACCTACGTCATCAACAAGACCAACCGCCGCTTCAAGGCCCGCCAGGGCTAAACAGCGCGGACGGATCGGCTCGCCGATCCTCCGGACCTTCCAAAGGTCTTATTGAGCGCCCGATCCCATGGATCGGGCGCTCAACGTGTTGGCCGCGCATTTCCAGCGAATCGATTCGCCTACCCAACAAAAAGGCGCGGCAACCCGGATGGGCCGCCGCGCCGAATCGGTCGAGCGTGGAGAATCAGGCCTCGTCGCGCCCCTTCAACTCATCGCCGCGCACGGTCGCGACATGCAGCACGTTCGTCGAGCCGGGCGTCCCAAAGGGCACGCCGGCCAGCACCACGATCTTGCCACCCTTGACCGTCATGTCATGGCGCAGCGCCATGCGGCGCGCCTTGCCGATCATTTCCTCGAAGTTGCCGATATCCTTGGTACGGATCGCATGGACGCCCCAGGTCAGGCCCAGCTTGCGCGCGGTATCGGATCGCGGCGTCAGCGCCAGGATCGGCGCGGACGGCCGCTCACGTGCCACGCGGCGCACGGTGCTGCCCGACGAGGTGAAGCAGGTGATGACGCTGGCACCCACAACCGGCACGATGCCGGCGGTCGCTTCCGCCAGGGCGTCGGCGGTGGTCGGATCAGGCCGCGTTTCGGTAAAGTGCAGCCGCGCGAAATAGCCCGGATCGCGCTCCACGCTATGGGCGATGCTGTCCATCATCGACACCGCCTCGACCGGCCAGTCGCCCGCCGCCGTCTCGGCCGACAACATGATAGCGTCGGCGCCGTCATAGACCGCCGTCGCCACGTCCGACACTTCGGCGCGAGTCGGGGTCGGCGCCTTGATCATCGATTCGAGCATCTGGGTTGCGACCACAACCGGACGGCCCATGCGACGTGCGGTGGCGACGATCTGCTTCTGCAGTGGCGGCACCGCCTGCGGCGGCAATTCGACGCCGAGATCACCGCGCGCGACCATCACGCCGTCGGCCATCTCGATAATCTCCTCCAGCCGCTGCACGGCCGAGGGCTTCTCGATCTTCGCCATCAGCGCGCCATGGCCGCCCATCAGCTTGCGCGCTTCAGCGAGATCCTCGGGCCGCTGCACGAAGCTCAAGGCGATCCAGTCGCAGCCCTGATCGACCGCGAAGCTGAGGTCGCGGCGATCCTTGTCGGTGAGCGCCGGCACCGGAACGACCACGTCGGGCACATTCACGCCCTTGCGGTTGGAGAGGGTGCCGCCGATTTCGACGACAGTGTCGATTCGCGTGTCGGTGACTGCCTTCACCCGCAGCACCAGCTTGCCGTCGTCCAGCAGCAGTCGGGTTTCGGGGACCAGCGCAGCATAGATTTCAGGATGCGGCAGGTTGACGCGCTGGACCGTGCCCGGCGTGTCGTCGCGATCGAGGATGAACGAGGCGCCGGTTTCCAGCACCACCAGCCCCTTCTCGAACGTGCCCACGCGCAATTTCGGCCCCTGAAGGTCGGCCAGGATCGTGGTCGGCCGGGCGAATTCCTTTTCCAGTTCGCGAATCGTCGCGATGCGAGCGGCATGATCCTCATGCGCGCCATGGCTCATATTGACTCGAAAGGCGTCAGCACCCGCGACAAACAAGGCGCGGATCATCTCTGCGCTCTCGCTGGCGGGGCCGAGGGTCGCGAGAATGCGAACCTTGCGCGAGCGGGGCGGTAGTCGTGTCATGTCTTCTCCTGGCCGTATTGATCGCCTCTGGCTTGCCAGGGCGTCGTTATCGATTATCCGTGCTGCACGACAGGATGATGTAGATTAAGCGAAAGGTTCCGCCTGTGTCCGCTACCATACTCAGTGACGCCGTCGCTGCAACCGCCTTCCGCCGCCTGATGGCGCATTTGCAGCACCGCACCGATGTGCAGAATATCGATCTGATGGGCACCGCGGGTTTCTGCCGCAACTGCCTGGCCGACTGGATTGCCGAGGCGGACGGAACCTTGACCCGCGACGAGGCCCGCGAGATCGTCCATGGCATGCCCTTTGCCGAGTGGAAGGCCCGCCATCAGAGCGAGGCGACGCCCGAGCAGATCGCAAAGATGCAGGAGAGTGTGGCGAAGAACGCGGACAACCATTAGGCGCTCGGCAAATCCTGTCGAACCAGCGCTGCGCGCGACACTCCGCCTGATATTCCCAAATAGAGCCTGATTCGCGATATCGGTGGAAGCGCAAAGCGCTTCCACCTCGGTCGATCAGGCTCTAGGAGCATCCGCCAACCGATTCACACTGACACGGAGATTCCCATGAGCGAGGGCAATATCGCAGCCGACCAGCTGCGCCTTCTGATCGAGCGCATCGAGCGCCTGGAAGAAGAAAAGAAGGGCATCGGCGACGACATCAAGGACGTCTATCTGGAAGCCAAGGCAACCGGTTACGACCCCAAGATCATGCGCCAGATCATCCGCCTGCGTAAGATGCAGCCGCATGACCGCCAGGAAATGGAAGCGATCCTGCAGACCTATCTGTCCGCGCTGGGCATGGAATAAGGCGGACACCGCCTGATTCCCGACCGGTGCATGCCACCGGACCTTGCCGAGGGGTGCTGTCGACCTACATCTGGTCCAGCCCCCTCGCGCCAGGGGCGCCACAAAAGAGAGGACGCCCTTTATGACCGACATCATCGTCAGCACCACCAGCCGCCTGGAAGGCCGACCTGCCCAGGATTATCTGGGCATCGTCACCGGCGAAGTGATCGTCGGCGCCAACCTCTTCCGCGACCTGTTCGCCAGCGTGCGCGACATCGTCGGCGGCCGATCGGGCGCCTATGAGGATGTGCTGCAGCGCGCCCGCAGCGAGGCGATCGAGGAGATGCAGGGCAATGCCCGCAAGCTGGGCGCCAATGCCATCGTCGGCGTCGACCTCGACTATGAAGTGATCGGCGCCAACGGCTCGATGCTGATGGTCTCCGCCTCGGGCACCGCGATCCGCTACTGATCGCCGCGCCCCGACTATCCTCTAGCGTTGCAGGATGCCCACGCGCTCGCTAGAGAGCGCGCTTCGGTTTCACAGAAAATGTCAGGAGAAGGCCGTGGCCGGCCATTCCAAATTCAAGAACATCATGCATCGCAAGGGTGCGCAGGACAAGAAGCGCTCGTCGATGTTCTCCAAGCTGTCGCGCGAAATCACCGTCGCGGCCAAGATGGGCATGCCCGATCCGGACATGAACCCGCGCCTGCGCCTGGCGGTCAACGCCGCCAAGGCCCAGTCGATGCCCAAGGACAATATCCAGCGCGCGATCGACAAGGCGATCGGCGGCGACATGGAGAATTACGAGGAAATCCGCTACGAGGGCTATGGCCCCGGCGGCGTCGCCATCATCGTCGAGGCCCTGACCGACAACCGCAACCGCACCGCGACCAATGTCCGCACCGCCTTTGCCAAAAATGGCGGCAACCTGGGCGCGTCGGGCGCGGTTAGCCATGGCTTCGACCGCCTGGGCCTCATCACCTATCCCGCCAGCGCCGGCGATGCCGACGCCGTGTTCGAAGCCGCGCTGGAAGCGGGGGCGGACGATGTCTCGTCGAACGAAGACGAGCATGAGATCTGGACCGCAATGGACGCACTGCACGAAGTCGCCAAGGCGCTGGAAGCCAAGCTGGGTCCGGCAGAGGGCGCCAAGCTCGCCTGGAAGCCGCAGACCACGCTGGAAGTCGACGAAGCCAATGCCGCAACGCTGCTGAAGCTGGTCGACACGCTGGAAGATGATGACGACGTCCAGACCGTCTGGGGCAATTACGAAGTGTCCGACGCGGTGCTGGAGAAGCTAGGCTAAATGCCCGCAGCTTTCGTCGCATGATCATCCTGGGACTGGATCCAGGCCTCGGCACGACCGGCTGGGGCCTGATTGCCGCCGATGGCAATCGGCTGACCCATGTCGGCAATGGCCAGATCAAGACCGACAGCGCGATGTCGCTGGCGACGCGGCTGATGGCGCTCGACCTGGCGCTGACCGACCTGATCCTCGAACATCAGCCCGATGGCGCCGCGGTCGAGGAGGTGTTCGTCAACGTCAATCCGCAATCGACGCTCAAACTGGGCCAGGCACGTGGCGTCATCCTGCTGAATGCCGCGCGTTCCGGCATGGAAGTCGGCGAATATGCCGCCCGGCTGGTCAAGAAATCGGTCGTCGGCGTCGGCAACGCGTCGAAGGATCAGGTCCATGCCATGGTCCAGCGGCTGCTGCCGGGTGCCAAGATCGTCGGTTCGGACGCGGCTGACGCGCTTGCGGTCGCGATCACCCATGCCCATCATCTGGCGAGCGCCCGGCGGATGCCGGCGCGCTGACCTGCCATCGGAGACCATCGCGACCATGACCGACCTGCCCCACGCCCGCTACATCATCGTCCCGCATGACGGCGTGTGGAAGATCAACCTCAACAACAGCTATTATGGCCCCTTCCCGACGCAGCAGGCGGCGATTGACAGCGCCACCGAGACAGCGAAGAAGGCAGCCGAAGGCGGCTATCCCGCATCGGTCCTGTTGATGAACGGCACCGCATTCGACACGACCTGGACCAGCATCAAAAACGACGACACCTGATTTTTACATATTTCGGGAACTCTTTGCCCACTGCCGCATTTATCGGCACCAGCATAAGCGGGCGCAGGGATGAGCAAGAAGATTCTGATCGTCGAGGACGAGATTTTCGTCGCGTTGGAAATCGAACAGATTGTGCAGGATGCCGGCTTCGATGTCGGCGGCATCGCGGCCGACCGCGAGGCGGCCTTGGCAGCCGCAGAATCCTGTGACATCGCTTTGGTCGATCTCAACCTGCGCGACGGTCCGACCGGCCCCGCCATCGGCATGGAACTGGCCAGCCGCTTCGGCATCAAGGTGATCTATGTGACCGCCAATCCGGCGCAAATCGGGACAGCCGCGATCGCAGCGCTGGGCGTCGTTACCAAGCCTTTCCGCGCGCAAAGCATCGCCCAGACCGTCCTGCTGGCAGCGACCGACACGCCGGACCTGACCAGCGCCGACATCGCCGGCTTTACGCCCTTCCCGCCGCCCCGCGATGCAGTGATCGGCGCGGTATCCACAGGCTGAGCCGCGCCCCTTCCGGGTGCCATTCCCGTTCCAGCCGGCCGCCAAGCTGACGTTCGACGCTGAGCGCGATCAGGCGACTGCCAAAACCTTCGCCTGCCACGGGCGCGACCACCGGTCCGCCTTCTTCACGCCAGTCGAGGCGGACATCTTCGCCATCATTCGCCACATGCAATGCGACATGGCCAGTCGCGGTCGACAGCGCGCCATATTTGGCCGCATTGGTCGCCAATTCATGAAACAGCAGCGCCAGCGGCGTGGCCGACCGATCGTCGATCGCAGGATTGTCGCCCGACAGCACCAGGCGTTCCCGACCGCCATAGGGCGCGAAAATCTCCTCCAGCACGCCATGCAGCGATGCGCGTTCCTCCGCAATGCTTGCGCCGCCGCCATGGGTACGGACGAAATCATGCGCCCGCCCCAGCGCCAGGATGCGATCGCGCAAATCCTCCGCCCCCTCCTGCATGCCCGGCCGTTCGCGCGCCGACAGGCCAATGAGGCCGGCGATGACGGAAAAGATATTCTTGATTCGGTGCGACAGTTCGTGCGCGATCATCTCGCGCTCTTCCAGCATCAGCTTCTGTTCGTGAATCTCGGTGCAGGTGCCGATCCAGCGGATGATCTGGCCTCGCGCATCCCGGATCGGCAGCGCGCGCCCCAGGGTCCAGCGATATTCGCCATCGTGATGGCGCAGCCGATATTCGATCTCGTAGGGATCGCCGCTGGCCAAGGAATGTCGCCACTTTTCCCAAGCCTTGGGCTGGTCCTCCGCATGGAACATGCCATTCCAGGCATCCCCATCGGTCGATCCTGCGGGAACGCCGGTATATTCATACCAGCGGGCATTATAATAATCATGATAGCCGTCGGGCAGGGTAGACCAGACCATCTGCGGCATCGTGTCCGCCAGGGTCCGGAACATGCGGTCACTGTCTGCCACCGCCGCCGCATCCAGCCGTTGCTGGGCGATGACATCGCGATCGCGTCGCCGCCCTTCCAACTCCACCATCACCTGCCGTGCCAGCAGCAAAAGCCCCTGACGCTGCAATGGCGTCAGATCCGCGCGTGGGACCGTGTCGATGACGCACAACGCTCCCAACGGCTCACCATCGCCACCGACCAGCGGCGCACCGGCATAGAAGCGGATATGCGGCGGCCCGGTGACCAGCGCATTGTCGATGAAACGCGCGTCCTGCGCCGCATCCGGCACAACGAAGATTTCGTCACCCAGCATGGCCAGCGCACAGAAGGAGACGTCCCGTGGCGTCTCCTCCGCATCCAGCCCCACCCGCGCCAAAAAACGCTGCCTTATATCCTCGACAATGCTGACGAGCGCGATGGGCGCATCACAGAGTTGCGCGGCAAAGCTGGTGATGTCGTCCAGAGTGCGGAAACCGCCTGCATCGAGATCATAGAGCGCCAGCAGCGCCGCCCGATCCGTTGCCAGGCCACGGCCTTCAGCCATCACTGACCCGCTCGATATCGGCACCGACGGCCGAAAGCTTTTCCTCCAGCCGTTCATAACCGCGATCGAGATGATAGACGCGGCTGACGATGGTCTCGCCTTCGGCGGCAAGGCCAGCCAGGATCAGGCTCATCGATGCGCGCAGATCGGTCGCCATCACCGGCGCACCGACCAGCTTGTCGACGCCGCGCACCACGGCGGTGCGGCCATTGACGGCGATGTCCGCCCCCATGCGCGCCAGTTCGGGCACATGCATGTAGCGGTTCTCGAAGATCGTCTCGGTCAGCACCGATGCGCCGTCCGCCTTGGTCAGCATCGCCATGAACTGCGCCTGCATATCGGTCGGGAAGGCCGGGAAGGGCGCGGTCGAAATGTTGAGCGGCTTGAGCTTGCCGTCGGACGAGACACGGATGCCGTCGCGATGCTCATCGACCTGCACGCCCGCTTCGCGCAGCGCGGCCAGGATCGCGTGCATGTCGTCGGCATTGGCACCGATCAGGTCAAGCGAACCGCCCGTGATTGCCGCGGCGCAGGCATAGCTGCCCGCCTCGATCCGGTCGGGCATGACGCTGTAGGTCGCGCCATGGAGACGATCGCGGCCATGGATAATCAGCTTGTCGGTGCCCACGCCCTCGATATCGGCGCCCATCGCGATCAGCAGCTTGCACAGATCAACGATTTCCGGCTCGCGCGCGGCATTTTCCAGGATGCAGGTGCCCCTGGCGAGCGAGGCCGCCATCAGCGCATTTTCGGTCGCCCCGACAGACACCACCGGGAAGGTATAGATGCCACCGGGCAGACCGCCATCGGGCAGGCTGGCGCGGACATAGCCGGCGGCGATCTCGATGATCGCGCCGAACGCTTCCAGCGCCTTGAGGTGCAGGTCGATCGGACGGTTGCCGATCGCGCAGCCGCCGGGCAGCGACACCCGTGCCTCGCCGGCGCGGGCGAGCAGCGGGCCAAGCACCAGGATCGACGCGCGCATCTTGCGCACGATGTCATAGGGCGCCTCTGTCGAGGTGACCCGGCCGGCCCGCATCGTCATGACACGGCCGAAATCTTCGGGACGGGCGCCCTCAATCATGGTCGACACGCCAAGCTGGTTGAGCAGATGGCCGAAGCTGTCGACGTCGGCCAAGCGCGGCAAATTGCGCAGCGCGACGGGCTCGTCGGTCAGCAACGCGCAGGGCAGCAGCGTCAGGGCAGCGTTCTTAGCGCCGGAGATGGGAAGGCGGCCGTTGAGTTGCTTGCCGCCGCGAATGTGAATGCGGTCCATTGGCTAGGTTTCATAGCGTCTATTGCGCGACGTGCAAGGCGCGCGCGTGGTCGTTCGACGCGAAAAACGGGCAGGCTCAAAGGGCGCGGAAGACTATTTTCGCGGATCGGCTCAACCTTGATCGAGTTTAGTGCGCGTCACTGAAATGCAGCCAAAAGGAAGTTGGGGCGTTCTGCCATCGTAACAACAATTTCAAGAAGAAGGTGTATTGGTGGCGACGAGTTGTTTCGCGGAAAGACTGGCCAAGACAATCCCCCTGTCCGATGCGGAAAAAACAGCGCTGACACGGCTGGAGGAGAATCCCCGCAAGGTGAAGCGCGGGGCGATGATCCAACGCGTCAATGAGACGGTTACGGAATTGTTCGTGCTGCGCGAGGGGCGGGTGATGAGCTATGTCATCCTGCCCGACGGCAGCCGCCAGATATTGCGCGTCTATTTTCCTGGCGACTTCATCGGGTCGGCCAGCACCATCTATAGCAAGGCGCCGGAATCGCTGGTCGCGCTGTCCGATGCGATCGTCTGTCCGTTCGATAAACATGCACTGCGCCGCTTGCTTGAAGAGCATCCGCGGGTAGCTGCCCTGCTATTCCTGCTGTCCAATGCGGAGCGGGTGGCGATGACCGATCGCCTCGCCTCGCTGGGTCGCACATCGGCCAAGGCACGGGTCGCGTCCTTTCTGCTCGACATGTTCGACCGGCTGCGGGTGACCGATGACAGCATCACCGACAGTTTCGACCTGAAGCTGACGCAGGAGGAGATTGGCGACGCCATCGGCCTGACATCCGTCCATGTGAACCGGATGATCCGGCAGATGGAGCAGGAGAATCTGATCAGTCGGGCCAATGGCCGGATCACGCTGATCGACATGACCCGGCTGGAAGAGGTCGGCCATTATACCAACCGGCACAAGCATATGGATTTGGACTGGCTGCCCGCGATGAACTGATCCGCGCAGAGATCAGGCCAGCAGTTCGACGTCCCAATAGAGCCAGTCATGCCAGCTTTCGTGCAGATAGCCGGGCGGAAAGGCGCGGCCATGTTCCTGCAATTGCCAACTGGTCGGCCGAATCGGCTGGACATGCAATTGCATGCCCGCTTCGCGCGGCGTGCGCCCGCCCTTCTTGAGGTTGCAGGGCGAACAGGCGGTCGCGACATTTTCCCAGGTGGTGCGGCCACCGGCACGACGCGGCACGACATGGTCGAAGGTCAGATCCTGGGTGGTGCCGCAATATTGGCAGGAAAATTTGTCACGCAGGAACAGGTTGAAGCGGGTGAAGGCGGGATGTTCGGACGGCCGCACATATTGCTTGAGCGCGATGACCGAGGGAATGCGCATCTGCAGGCTGGGGCTGTGGACTTCCCGCTCATAGGAGGAGACGATGTCCACTCGCTCCAGAAAAATCGCCTTGATGGCGGTCTGCCAGGGCCACAGGCTCAGGGGATAATAGCTGAGCGGTGTATAGTCCGCATTCAAAACCAGCGCCGGGCAGTTTTCCGGATGCCGTATCAGGTCGGGATGGTACATAGTCGCCTCTACCCCCTTGCCGACGCCGCTGATCGACCAACAACGTGACAAGAGCATGACAGCATTAACGAATATCCGCCGTCAAGAGCCTGTATGACTCAATCCACCGCACCACAGCATCTTGTGAGTCGTTTCGCGCCAAGCCCCACCGGTCGATTGCATGTCGGCCATGGCTGGTCGGCGCTGATGGCGATGGATCTGGCACGGGCCGCGGGTGGCGCCTTTCGCCTGCGGATCGAGGATATAGACGGCACACGCAGCCGGCCCGAACATGTCGATGGGATTGTCGAGGATCTGCGCTGGCTGGGCGTGGCATGGGATGGCCCAATCATTTTCCAGTCGCAGCGCCTGGCCGACTATGATGCCGCGCTCGACCAGTTGCGGGCGATGGACCTGCTCTATCCCTGCTTCTGCACGCGCGCCGATATCCAGGCGAGCCTGACCGCGCCGCATGGCCCGGAAGGCCCGGTCTATCCCGGCACCTGCCGCGCCCTGCCGGTCGCCGTGCGCGCGCAGCGCATCGCGGCGGGCATGCCCCACGCCTGGCGGATCGACATGCATGCCGCGGTCGCACGGGCAGGGCCGCTGCACTGGGCCGCCCTGCCCAATCCGCTCGATCCCCAGGCGGCGCCCTCCAATATTGCCGCCGATCCGGCCGCGGCCGGCGATGTCGTGCTGGCACGCAAGGATGCGCCCGCCAGCTATCATCTGTCCTGCACGCTGGACGATGCGGCGATGGGCGTCACCCATGTGCTGCGCGGCAATGACCTGCGCGCCGCGACCGACATCCATCGTCTGCTACAGGCACTGCTCGCCCTCCCAAGCCCCGCCTATATTCACCACCCTCTACTGCTGGGCGCCGATGGCAAGCGGCTGGCGAAGCGGGACGGTGCGATTGCGCTGGCGGAGTTGCGTGCTGCCGGCATGGACCCGCAGCGCCTGGCCGATGATCTGCGCGCCGGGCGCTTTCCGGTTGGCATCACCGCCGGAGCGGCCTAGCATCACCCCATGACCACCGTGCTCGTCATCGCCCTCATCCTTGCCATGGCCGCGACCCTGTTCGCGCTTGTCCGCGGCATCATCGCCTTCCTCCAGGCGACAAAGGAGGAACTGAACCTGCCGGAAGGCGCGCCGCGCCCATCCAGCCTGAAGCAGAACCGGATGATGATGAACCGCATCCTGTTCCAGGCCGGCGCCGTCATCATCATCGCCCTGTTGCTGATGATGAAGGGCAATGGCTGAGGGCTGATGGTCAAGCTCAACAAGATCTACACCCGCACCGGGGACGCGGGCACCACCGGTCTGGTCGATGGATCGCGCCTGCCCAAACATGCGCCGCGCATGCAGGCGGTGGGCGACGTGGACGAGGCGAACAGCGCGATCGGCCTCGCCATCCTCGCGATCGGCGACCTGCCCGAGGCGGCCTGGCTGACCACCATCCAGAACGACCTGTTCGATCTGGGCGCGGACCTCGCCACCCCGATTCCGGACGGCGCGGACGAGCCCTGGGCACTACGCATCATTGCCAGCCAGGTCGCACGACTGGAGCGGCAGATCGACGACATGAACGCCGATCTTGCTCCGCTCGACAGTTTCATCCTGCCCGGCGGCAGTCCGGCCGCCGCCGCCGTCCACCTCGCCCGTGCGATCACCCGCCGGGCCGAGCGCAGCGCAACGGCCGCCGCCGCCGATGTCGCGCTCAATCCGCAGGCGCTGGCCTATCTCAACCGCCTGTCGGACCTGCTGTTCGTCCTCGCCCGCCGGCTGAACGACCATGGCGCGCGGGATGTTAAATGGGTGCCGGGCGCATCAAGACAGGTCTGATTTCAACGACCTGGCTACCATCGCACACGCTTTGCCTTGCACCGCAACATTAACCCTATTCATTCAGGGCGCGTTTAGCCAATTCTCCAAATTTGCGGGTTATTCGCAATTAGTGAGAGGGCCAAGATGCAATTCTATCTGGCAACATCCTTCATCTTTCCGCGCAGCCTGCGCCTGCGCCTGTTCGCACTCTGCTTCGTCGCCACCCATCTGCCGCTGATCGGCTATATCAGCTGGGGGATGGCGACCGGCCGGATCGCGCTGGCCGAATTCCTGCTGTTGCTGACCGCCACGTTGATCGGCACGATCATGGCGCTGATGGGCATCGGCGCGCTGCTGAGCCCGATCCATGCGCTGGCCGATACGCTGCGCTCCGACAGTCCGGAGGCGCCGGTCCTGCCCGAAGTCGGTGATGTGATCCGTACCCTCTATGCCGGCGTCCACCGTGCCGCGACATCGACCCGCGCCCAGATGGAGGAGTTGCAAGTGGCGGCCCATGAAGACCCGCTGACCGGCATCGCCAACCGGCGCGGCCTGCTGGCCCAGATCGATGAACTGCCGACCGAGAAGCGCCAGGGCTGTATCGCCATCATCGACATCGATCATTTCAAGCAGGTCAATGACCGGCTGGGCCATGACGAGGGCGACCGGGTGCTGCGCGATTTCGCCACCCGCCTGTCCGCGCAGATCCGGCGCATCGACATGGTCGCGCGCTGGGGCGGCGAGGAATTTGCGGTCTTCTTCCAGAATTGCATCGAGGATGAGGCGAGCTGGTCGCTGGCGCGCCTGGCCGAGCAGATTCGCGAGCATCCGCTGGGCGATGTCGATGGGCGCCCGATCACCTTTTCCGCCGGCATCTGCCGCTGGAAGGGCGAGGAGATGGACGAGGTGCTGCGCCTGGCCGACCAAGCGCTGTACGAAGCCAAGGCCAATGGCCGCAACCAGCTGCGTCGCGCCCGGCCGGAGCGCACCGCCGCCTGATTCTGCGCCGCAACAAGGCGGCAAGGAACCGAGCTGCCCGGTCATGCGCTTACCCCTTGCGAGAGCGGTGCAACCGTATCGAAAGGGGCGTGCATGGCCAAAATCTGGATCCAGCCCGGACAGGATGCGCTGGCGGAACGCTATCGCGCCGTCCGCGCGCTGACGCAGGCGCTGGCAGCGCCGCTGTCCGACGCGGATGCCACGGTGCAGTCGATGCCCGACGCATCGCCCGCCAAATGGCATCTGGCCCATGTCAGCTGGTTCTTCGAGACATTTGTCCTGCGCGATCATGTCGAGGGCTATCGCCCCTTCGACGACCGCTTCGCCTATCTGTTCAACAGCTATTACGAGGCGGAAGGGCCGCGCCATGCCCGGCCGATGCGCGGCATGCTGACCCGGCCGAGCCTGAACGACGTGCGCGCCTATCGCGCCCATGTCGATGCCGCGCTGCTGGCCGCCATGCCGCATCTGCCGGAGGCCGCCTGCACGCTGGTGACGCTGGGGCTGCAGCATGAGCAGCAGCATCAGGAATTGCTGCTGACCGACCTGCAGCATCTTTTTTCGCTCAATCCCATCGCGCCCGCCCTGTTCGACGCGCCCAGGGCGATGCCCGCGCCGGTCCCCGGACCGCTGCACTGGATCGAGGGGCGCGAGGGGCTGGTCGAAATCGGCGACGACGGCAAGACCGGCTTCGCCTTCGATTGCGAGGGGCCGCGCCACAAGGTCTTCCTGCGCCCCCATGCGCTGGCCCACCGGCCGATCACCAATGGCGAATGGATCGGCTTCATCGAGGATGGCGGCTATCATGACCCGGCGCTCTGGCTGTCGGATGGCTGGGCCTGGGTCCAGGCGGAAGGGATCGAGGCGCCGCTCTACTGGCAGCGCGGCGAACAGGGCTGGATCCGGTTCGGCCTGGACGGGCGCCAGCCGGTCAATCCGGCTGCCCCGGCCTGCCATATCAACCTGTATGAAGCCGACGCCTATGCCAGTTGGGCGGGCGCGCGCCTGCCGACCGAGGCGGAATGGGAAAGCGCGGCGCTCAACATCGCGCCGACCAGTGGCGAACAACTGGACGGCGCTGCCTGCCCCCGCCCCCGCGCCGCCGAAGACGGCACCAGCCTGACCCAGATGTTCGGCGATGTGTGGGAATGGACCGGCAGCGCCTATCGCCCCTATCCCGGCTTTCGCACCGCCCCCGGCGCGGTCGGCGAATATAATGGCAAGTTCATGTCCGGGCAGTTCGTGCTGAAGGGCGGCAGTTGTGCCACCCCGCGCGGTCATGTCCGCGCCAGTTACCGCAATTTCTTCCACCCCCATCAACGCTGGCAGTTCACGGGACTGCGGCTGGCCAAGGATCTGTAAGCCCCATGCTGCTGACGCACGACATGCCTGCCACCCGCACCATCGACCCGGCGTTCCGCCGCGACATATTGGCCGGCCTTGCCCGATCGCCCAAGGCGACCCCGCCCATCTGGTTCTATGACCGGCGCGGATCGGAATTGTTCGAGGATATTACCGATCTGCCCGAATATTATCCGACCCGCACCGAGACCGCACTGCTGGCCGGCCATGGCGATGATTTCGCCGCCGCCATCGGTTCCGGCCGGGCGGTAGTGGAATTCGGCGCCGGCAGCGCGCGCAAGACGCCGCATCTGCTGCGTGCGATCGATCCCGCCGCCTATGTGCCGATCGACATCAGCGGCGATTTCCTGCGCGCCAGCAGCGCCGAACTGGCGAGCGCCTTTCCCGGCCTGCCGGTGCTGCCGCTGGTCGGCGACTTCACCGGCACATTGGCCCTGCCCGATGCGATCGACGGCCTGCCACGGCTCGGCTTCTTCCCCGGTTCCACCATCGGCAACAGCGAGCCGGACACCGCCGTCGACCTGCTGCGCGCGATGCGCCGGCTGCTGGGTGACGAGGCGATGCTGCTGATTGGCATGGACCGGATCAAGGATCGCGACCGGCTGATCGCCGCCTATGACGATGAAGCCGGTGTCACCGCCGCCTTCAACCGCAACCTGCTGGTGCGGATCAACCGCGAACTGGAGGGCGACCTGCCGGTCGATGCCTTTGCCCATCGCGCCATCTGGAATGACGAGAAGGCGCGGATCGAGATGCACCTGGAAGCGACCGAGCCGCTGCATTTCCATGTCGCGGGCCAATGTTTCCACATGAAGATGGGCGAGACCATCCATACCGAGAGCAGCCATAAATATGGCGCGCGCGACGAACGGTTGCTGCTGCGTGCGGGCGGGTGGGAACCCACGGCCGAATGGATGGACCCGGACGGGCTGTTCGCGCTGGTGCTGGCGAAGGCTGGGTAGAATCTGCCGGGGAATTTCACGCGACAGTCGAAGTTCACAGTGTCGTGGGGCCGATTCCGGCCAAATGCGCCGGCTATGCGCCTGCCACGCACCGGTGAAGCGACAGGGACGCGACAATCGGGTCAGGGCGAAGCGCCTTCGACGCGACACGGACGCGACAGCGAGGCGACAGTGAAGCGACACCGGGCGGTTGAAGCGCAATGGTGCGGGGTAGGAATGAAGCGCGGTTTCCATCACCCAGGATAGATCAGAGAAAGGCCGAGTAGGAAAGCGAGGGCGAGGCTGTTGCCGCGACCCGGCAACTGGCATCCGGAGCGAAGATACGATATGATAAAATCATATCGAATTGGAGGCAGGCATGGCCGCGAAAGCAATCACCGTGACGCTGGGCGAAATGACATCCCATGCCGAGCGCCATCTGGCGTCCGGCCGCTATGCATCCATGAGTGAAGTCATGCGCGCCGGTCTGCGCGCGCTGGATCGCGAAGAGGCCGTATTGGACGAACTGGTGCGCGTCCGCGTGGCAGAAGCGCTAGCCGATCCACGGCCCCCGATGCCACTCGACAAGGCATTTGCGCAGGTCAGGGCCGCGATCGACAAGACATGAGCCATCATGTCCAATTGTCGGCATTGGCGATCGAGGATCTGATTGCGATTCACCATTGGGTGCGTGCGGAGGCCGACCTCGCCACGGCCGACCGCTATCTGGCCCGGATCGAGGAGCGCATAATCGCGCTGTCCGACTTCCCCGATCGCGGATCTCCGCGCGATGATCTGATCGCGGGCCTGAGGACACTGACCTTCGAGCGCCGGCTATTGATCGCCTATCATGTGGACGGAGAGATCGTCACCATCCAGCGCGTCATCCATGCGGTCCGCGATCTGGGGCCGATGCTTCAGACACCCTGACGCTGCCCAGCCTGTTCCGTCGCCAGCAGCAGGTCGCGCAGATCGTGCAGGCTGGGCAGGACCGCGCTGGCCGCCAGGACCAGTTCCTCGGTCGGGGGGAGGAGGTCGGGGATCATCACTGTCGCCATGCCCGCCGCCACCCCGGCGCGAACGCCGGCATGGCTGTCCTCCACCGCGACGCAATCGGCCGGATCGACGCCCAGACGCTCAGCCGCCAGCAGATAAGGCTGCGGATCGGGCTTGGGGCGATCGACGTCATTGCGGGTGACGACGGTCTGGAAATAGGGAAGCAGCCCGGCCTTCTCCAGCCGCTGCTGGGCATAGGGGGCCATGGTCGAGGTCGCGATCGCCATCGGGATGCCGACCTTGGCCAGATGCTCAAGAATCACCTCCGCGCCCGGCCGCAGCGGAATACCGGCCTCCAACGCGGCGACGAACAGCGCATCGCTGTCGGCATAGAATTGATCGACCGGGAAGTCCGGCCCCATGCGGTCGGCCAGCATCCGCAGATTCTCGTCGCGATGGATGCCGACCATCGACAGCAGCAGCTCGTCCGACATCGGCCAGCCCATCGCCGCGCCGGTGCGGGCGAAGGCGTCGCGATGCGCGTCCTCCGTATCCAGCAGCGTGCCGTCCATGTCGAAAATGACGGCGCGGATCGGGTTGGGCAGCGCAGCGGCGGCTTGCGGCGGCGCGTCGGAAAGGGATGCGGTGCTTGCCATGCCCTTCATATGATGTGTGCGCTGCAATATTTCCATTGCAAAGCGCGCCATCAGGCCTGCAAAAATCCTATTGCAGCCGCGTTCTACTCGACGACCTGCGCAGTCCAGATGGGAATCCAGCGCCAGGCGCCCCGGCATTCGCCCATGCTGGTCGCTTCGGTCAGGCGGAAGCGGCTGCCATCCCAGACATAGGTCTGGCTGGTGCCGCAATCGCCGATGCCGCGCCCTTTGGCGAAGCTTTGCAGCAGCGACTTTTCGGGTGCCCAGCCGGCATTGACCAGGGTGGGATGGCCGATCTCTTCCGTGCCCCAGCCGGGCGCATAGTCGAACGGCGCGAAGCGGAAGCTGCGGCGGCCCGGAATGCCGCTGGCGATCACCGGCACGGTGGTGAAATTATAGGCGCCAGAGCCACAGGGGACCAGGATCAGCGTGTCATTCTTCGACAGGCGGTGCAGTTCGGACTGGCCATTGGCCATCTCGTCGGTGCAGCCGGTGAACTTGCCGAGCGCAGTGCGTTCCTCCCGCCACAGTGCGGCCGGGGCATCGCCGGTCGCGATGACCGCGCGATGGATTGCCGGCGTCGGCGGCGCGACCCGCACCGCCAGCGGCCCGAGCGGCCCGGTCGCGACCAGCGCGGTGGTGGTGCCGGCCCGGCCCTGACGCGCATCCATGTAGCGGATCGCCGCGCCCGCACCCGCGAGCGAGGGACGACCGAGCGAGCGGTTGCCGGTGCGCACTTCCATCGTGCTGCCGCGTGCCATGGCGATCGCCAGCGCCGACGCCTGCGGCCCGCGCAAGGTGGCATCGCCATCGCGCGCGGTCACCGTCGCGACCTTGCGGCCATCGACCAGGAAACTGACGTCGGAGGAACCCTTGGCATCGCGGCTGACCCAGACTTCGGCCGCAGCATCGGGACCGGCCGAACGGGCGACGCCGACCATCACCGGATTGTCGGGCCAGTCGCTGCCGGGCAGCAGCGACACCGCCTCGCACCGGTTGCGATTGTCGCAACCGATGGTCCAGTCCTTGTAGGTTTCGAGCGTGCCAGGCTTGGGCGCGGGCGCATTGGTCTGCGCCGTTGCCATGCCAATGGTGCCGATGGCCGTTAAGACGACCGCGAAAAATCTAAGTTCCCCCATCGGTTAACCATAACCGATTTGTTAAGCGGAGGGTAGAGATTCTGTTAAGGAAGCAGAATGATCCAGATCAAAGACTGAGCATCAGTCCGGCGAGCGCGGCGCTCATCAGATTGGCGAGGCTGCCGGCGACCAGCGCCTTCAGGCCCAGCTTGGCGATCATCGGCCGCTGATTGGGGGCAAGGTTGCCGGTCACTGCCATCTGGATCGCGATCGAGCTAAAATTGGCGAAGCCGCACAGCGCAAAGGTGATGATCGCGATGGTCGAGGGCGACAAGGCGCCCTGCACCTGGCCAAGGTTGATATAGGCGACGAATTCGTTGAGCACGACCTTGGTGCCGAACAGGCCGCCAGCCACCTGCGCCTCGTTCCAGGGAATGTTGAGCAGATACATGACCGGCGAGAAGACATAGCCGAGCAGTTGCTGGAAGCTGAGTTCGGGATAGCCGAAAATGCCGCCGATGCCGCCCAGGATGCCGTTGGCCAGCGCCACCAGCGCGACGAAGGCCAGCACCATGGCGCCCACGGCGACAGCGAGTTTGACACCCGTCTGCGCGCCCTGTGCCGCCGCCATGATCAGGTTGGCGGGCTTTTCCTCGTCATGGGTGGCAACCGGCATCGGCTCGCCCGGCGTGGTTTCCGCGTTCAGCACCGCCGCGACCGCTGCGGCGCGGCGCGTTTCGGGCAGATGGATATCATCTTCCAGCGGCAGTTCGGGTTCGCATTCCGGCTCGTCCGGCATCATGATCTTGGCCATCAGCAAGCCGCCGGGTGCCGCCATGAAGCTGGCCGCGAGCAGATAGTCGATCTTGATCCCCATCGAGGCATAGGCGGCAAGAATGGTGCCGGCGACGCCGGCCATGCCGCTGGTCATCACCGCGAACAGTTGCGGCCCGTTGAGGCCGGCGAGATAGGGACGGATCACCAGCGGGCTTTCGCTCTGGCCGACGAAGATGTTGGCGGCAGCGCACAGGCTTTCCACCTTGGACACGCCCGTCACCTTCTCGATCGCGCCGCCGACCCAGCGGACGACGAACTGCATGATGCCCAGATAATAGAGGATCGACACCAGGCTGGCGAAGAAGATGATCACCGGCAGCGCCGCGATGGCAAAGCTGGCGCCGCCGATTTCGGGCTTGGCCAACGGGCCGAAGATGAAGTTGGTGCCCGCCTGCGCATAGCCAAGCAGATTGGCGACGCCGTGCGACATGCCCGCGATTACCGCGCGCCCGGCCGGCACATAGAGCACCAGCAGGGCGATCCCCGCCTGCAGCAGGAAGGCGGCTCCGACCACGCGCGGCTTGATCGCGCGGCGGTTGGAAGAGAGGGCAAAGGCAATGGCAAGAATCAGCAATATGCCGGCGAGGCCGATGAGAAGATGCATGAAGCGCTTTCGCGGGAATGGGCAAACCGCGCGACTATACAGGGCCAGCGGAGGGAAACCAGTAGCGAATCCCGCCCCGCGATATAAATGAGATAGCCTCGCTTTTTATGGACAAATCGAGCAGAACCATGGCGACAGACAAGATGCGATGGGGAGAGGCGATGCTGATGGAAACCGACAAGCCCGGTGCCGCTACGGAATGGCGGCGTCATTATATGCTGCCGATCGCGGCCGCGCTCGGCTACGCCACCAGCGTCATCCATATCTATGGGCTTGGCCCCTATATCCAGCCGATCAGCGACCAGTTTGGCTGGACGCGGACGCAGGTGACGGTGGGCCTGACCCTGTCCACCCTGGTCCAGGCCGTTTTTTCCGTGCCGATCGGCCTGATGGTCGACCGGCTGGGGCCGCGCCTGTTCGGGCTGGTCGGCGTGCTGCTGACCTGCGGCGCCTTTGCCCTGCTCGGCACGGCGACCGGCAGCCCCGGCCAATGGTATCTGCTCTGGGCGCTGCTGGCGCTCGCCACCCTGCCGGTGCAGGCGACGATCTGGACTAGTGCGGTCGCCACCCGGTTCGAGGCGTCACGCGGCCTGGCCTTCGCCATCACCCTGTGCGGCGCATCGATCGCGGTCGCCATCTTCCCGCTGATGGGCAGTTGGCTGATCGGCCAATATGGCTGGCAGCGCGCCGCGCCGATCCAGGCGGCGATCTGGGCGGCCTGCAGCTTCCCGCTGATCTTCCTCTTCTTTCGCGGCGCGCGCGACCGGCGGCGCGGCGAGGCCGAGACAGCCAGCGCCGCTGCGCCCGCGATCGGTGCTACGCTGGCGGAGGGGGTGCGATCCTCCATCTATCATCGGCTGCTGCTCGCCAGCCTGCTCTTCACCTTCACCATCATCGCCCTGGTCGTGCATTTCGTGCCGATCCTGACCGATCGCGGTGCCGATCCGATGCGGGCGGCCGGCATAGCCTCGGTCGTGGGCCTCTGTTCGATCATCGGTCGGCTGGCGACCGGGCTGCTGCTCGACCGGTTCCGCGGATCGCTGGTCGGCGCCGGCGTCTTCCTGCTGCCGGCGGCCGCCAGCCTGCTATTGCTGGGCGCCGGAAACAATGTCGCGCTGCTGATCGCGGCGGCCGCGCTGATCGGCCTGACCCTGGGCGCGGAGGTCGACGTGATCGTCTATCTCACCACCCAGCATTTCGGGCTGAAGACCTTTGGCGGTCTTTATGGCGGGCTGCTGATGGCGCTGTCGGTCGGCACCGCGACCGGGCCATTGGGCGCGTCGGCGATTTTCGATCGCTTCGGCAATTATGCGCCCTTCCTGTGGATAACGCTTGTCCTGATGGTCGCCAGCAGCCTGGCGCTTGCCAGCCTGCCCCGCCCGGCCTTTGCCCGGCCGCGCGGCCATTGACATAAAGCGCTACAAAGCCGCCACGTCGAGACATTGCAGGGATATATGGTGCGCCTAGTCCTGCCCTTCTGACAGTCCAAAGACGACAGAAGGGTAGAGCGAGATGATGCAGGATGGCGCGCATGACGACCATGGCCATGGCCATGGCCTGGCCGACGATCTGGCGCAGATGCGCAAGCTGGCCGGCGAGGCGATGGGCCGGCGCCGGACGCTGCGCCTGCTCTTTTCGGCCGGCAGCGCCGCGCTGATCACCGCCTGCGGCGGCGGCAGCAGCGACAGCGATCGTGACACGTCGACCGCCACGCCGACGCCCACCCCTACCCCGACGCCAACCCCCACGCCGACCCCGACGTCGAGCACCTGCATCGCCGACCCGGAAGAGACCAACGGCCCCTACCCTGCCGACGGGTCCAACAGCAGCAATGGCAGTGTCGTCAATGTGCTGGACGATAGCGGCATCGTGCGCACCGACATACGGTCGAGCTTCGGATCGTCGAGCGGCACGGCCGAGGGCATTTATATGCAGCTCAGCATCACGGTGGTGAACGTCAATGGCAGCTGCGCGCCGCTGGAGGGCTATGCCGTCTATATCTGGCACTGCACCCGCGACGGCCTCTATTCGCTCTATACCGTGCCGGGCGAAAATTATCTGCGCGGCGTGGGCGTGACTGACGCCAATGGCCAGGTGACCTTCACCAGCATCTTCCCCGGCTGCTATGACGGCCGCTACCCGCATATCCATTTCGAGGTCTATCCCAGCCTCGCCAAGGCGACCAGCTATGCCAATCGCCTGCTGACGTCGCAGTTCGCGATGCCGACGGCGGCTTGCACCACGGTCTATGCCACCAGCGGCTATTCCAGCAGCAAGACCAACTTCGCCAAGATCACCACCAGCAGCGACAATGTGTTCGGCGACAACACGTCGGCCCAGGTCGCGGCGATGACGCCCACCATGACCGGCGATACGACCAATGGCTTCACCGGCACGGTGACGGTCGGCATCGCCATCTGACAGGAATTATGCGGATGACTTTGCAGGGATCGCCTTCAGTCGATATGCTGACCGCCAATATGGACGGATCGCGCATATTGGTGGTCGACGATGATGCGGACATCCGCATCCTGTTGTCGGATTTTCTGGAGCAGCATGGCTTTGCCGTGACCGCCGTCGCGGACGGCGTGGCGATGGATCAGGCGCTCGCCGCGCAGACGTTCGACATCGCCGTGCTGGATGTGATGATGCCGGGCGAGGACGGGCTGTCGATCCTGCGGCGGCTGGCCGCGAGCGGCGACCTGCCGATCATCATGCTGTCGGCGATCGGCGGCGATATCGACCGGATCGTCGGGCTGGAAATGGGGGCGGAGGATTATCTGCCCAAACCGTGCAATCCGCGCGAACTGCTCGCCCGCGTCCGCACCGTGCTGCGCCGCAATCGCCGCCAGGCATCGGAACCGCAAATTCCTGCCGGCCAGCGGCTGCGCTTTGCCGGCTGGCAGGTCGACATGGGCGTGCGCCTGCTGACCGACCCTGACAATGTCGTTGTCACTTTGACCGACGGCGAGTTCCGCCTACTGCGCGCCTTCATCGAGCATCCGCGCCGGGTGCTGAGCCGCGACCAGTTGCTCGACTATTCGGCCGGCAGCGACGCGGAAAGCTATGACCGGGCGATCGACGTCCAGGTCAGCCGCCTGCGCCGCAAGCTGGAACGTAGCGGCATGGGGGACGAACTGGTCCGCACCATCCGCAACGAAGGCTATATGTTCACCGCCGAGGTCCGCACCGCGTGAGCCCGGCACCGTCGCAGCCCGCGGGCGACGGGGGCCGCTACAATCCCTCGATCCTCACGCGGATCGTCTTTCTGGTCGCTGCCACCTTGCTGCTGGCGCTGGGCGCGATGATGCTGGTCGCCTTTCGTGGCCCGCCGCCCCATGCCCGGCCGATGATGCTGGTGGAGGCGACCGGCCTGCTGCGCGGCGGCACCCAGCCGCCCGGCAGTTGGCAGATCAGCCGCTATGAATCCGATCGTGCCCCTGCCGCTGATGGCGGACAGGAAAGCAATCGTCCGGGCGCCGAGCGTATTGCCGGCCTGCTGGGCGTGCCGGCCAGTGCAGTGGCATTGATCCAGGAACGGCCACCGATCGGCATGCCGCGCTCCGGTCCGGAGGCCGGACCACGCCCCGACATGGGGATGGAATTCGACCCCGGCCGGATGATGCTGCGCGGCAGCTTTGCGCTGGCCGTGCGCGAGGACGGCAAGAACTGGACCGTGCTGCTGGGACGGCAGGGACCGAACTGGCGCTGGTATGCGATCACCCTGTCGTTGATGGCGGGCATCTTCATCCTGCTGCTGCTGCCGGCCTATTGGGTCGCGCGGCGCATCACCCAGCCGATCCGCCTGCTGTCCGAAGGTGTCGCGCGCGAGCGGCCGGAGCGCGCCGAGCCGCTGCCGATCGGCGGACCGCCCGAAGTGCGCGCCATGGGCATCGCCTATAATCATATGCGCGCGCGGATCGCCGATTATGTGTCGGAGCGCACCGCCATGCTGGTCGCGATCGCCCATGACCTGCGCACGCCGATGACGCGCCTGTCCTTTCGCCTGGAACAATTGCCCGACGGCCCCCGCGCCAAGGCGCAGGCGGACGTGCAGGAAATGCGGGCAATGGTCACCGACCTGCTCGATTTCATGCGCGAAGGAACTGAAGGACGCCAGCGCGCGCGCATCGACCTGTCCGCGATCGTCGAGACACTGGCCGACGATCTGGCCGACATGGGCCATGACGTCGCCGTCACCGACAGCGCGCGCGCGGTGATAGAAGGCGACGCCCTCGCGCTGCGCCGCTGCATCGCCAACATGGTCGAGAATGCGGTCCGCTATGGCGGATCGGCGCGCGTCAGCCTGCGGATCGAGGGCGCACGGGCGATCGTCGATGTCGAGGATTCCGGTCCCGGCGTTCCACCCGAGATTCTCGACCGGCTGTGCGAGCCCTTCTATCGCGGCGAAGCCTCCCGCAATCGCGAGACCGGCGGCGTGGGGCTGGGCCTGTCGATCGCCCGCACCATCGCCGAAGGGCATGAGGGCAGCATCGGCTTCGCCAACCGGGCCGAGGGGGGCCTGCGTGCAACCCTGATCCTGCCGCTCGATCGCTAAAGCATCATCCCCTTCAATTCCTGCAGCACCATCGCGGTCGGCATCGACAGGAACATCGCCACCAGAAAAGGTGCCAGCGTCGCCGCGATCAGGATCAGCAGGCTGCGCAGGTCGACCGGCAGGAAGCGCATCGCATAGACGTTGGACACCACGCCATAGAGGTCGGCTGCCGCCGAAAAGTCGGGTGCGGAAAGAAGGTCGGGCTGCTCGTCCGCCGGGCCGTCGAACCAACGGTTCTCGAACGACCGGCCGAGCGCCACCGCCAGCGCGCCATAATGCATCGCGTTGCGCCGCCAGGCCCGCGCCATTACCGGGCGAAACACACCCAGCGGCGCAACGCACAGCAGCAGCACCAGCACCACCGTGCCGCCGATCAGGAAGCCGCCGGTCATCGGCGTCGCTGCGCCCTGGAGATGGACATTGGCGAAGCGCCCCGCCGTGATGCAGCCGATCCCCAGCGCGAAAGTGCCAAAAGCGCGGACCGACTGAGCCAGAAAGCCCAGGCCGCCCGCATTGTCGGGATGGGCGACGATCAACCGCAAGTCCATCGCCGCGACCTTGTGCAGCAATCGGGTCCACAGCAGGATGCGCCAGAGCCAGCCCATCAGCAGCATCAGCAATATCGGCAGGCTGACCAGCATATGCCACCATCCGGCCGCCGATAGTCGGCCCTGCCCGACGATCGTCCAGGCCGGCAGACCATGGGTGGAAATGCCGGTCGCAAACAGCCACAGGATGAAGGCATAGGCGAGCAGCAGCACCAGCAGTTCGGCCGATGGCGCCCGCACCGCGGCGCGGGCGCTTGCCAGTTCGCCCCCCAGCCGCTCGACCGCATCGGACGGCAATAGTCCCGAGATGGCGAAATGGCGCACCACCACGCCCAGGCGCCGCGCGGTTTCGACATGGGCGA
The DNA here is from genome assembly GCF_014197035.1 of Sphingobium scionense. Taxonomy (GTDB): domain Bacteria; phylum Pseudomonadota; class Alphaproteobacteria; order Sphingomonadales; family Sphingomonadaceae; genus Sphingobium; species Sphingobium scionense. Next base: position 420,105 of record NZ_JACIEU010000001.1, read on the forward strand.
CCAGCAGGATCGGCACGGCAAAGGCGAAACGGGCATGCGTGCCGAGATCGCGCAGAAAATCGCGGAGGTCACTGGTCCGATCATGACCCGGCACCAGCAGGATCAGCAGGAGGAGCGGCAGCCAGCCGATTGCCAGCGCGAGCAGCGCGCGCGACCGCACCGTGGTCAGTGCGGGGACCGACAGACGGACAAGGCCGGGCAGACCGCGCGGCGGCCCCCATTCGAACAGGTCGTGTCCATCCGCGTCCGCATCGTTGGTCACAGGCACCCTTTCCGTTTCGCATCGGTCCACCAGAACCGCGACGATAGGAAACAGGCCCTTCCCGCCTATCGGGATTTATGCTGAGCCGGCCGGAAATCGGCTGCCGTCACTGGTCGGCAGACTTGCCGTCCTTCTTGGCCTTGTGCGCCTTGAGCAGGGCGTCGATCTCGACGATCCGCTCGCGTTCCGGGGTGCCCTTGGGCAGGCCCTTGAGACGGCATTCGGCCCATAATTTGCGCCGCTCGGATTCCAGCGCCTTGAGATAGAGATCGGCCAATGCAGCCTCCTGGATAAAGAAAAGGGCCGGCGCCTCGCGACACCGGCCCTTTCGTAACTTGTCTAGCCGAAAATCAGGCAGCCTTATTTGGGCTGCCCGGAATCATCAGGCGGCCTTGGCACGGCTCATGCGCTTGCGCTCGTTCGGATCGAGGTAGCGCTTGCGCAGACGGATCGTCTTGGGCGTCACTTCGACCATTTCATCATCGTCGATATAGGCGATCGCCTGTTCCAGCGTCATCTTCTTGGGCGGGGTCAGGCGGACGGCGTCGTCCTTGCCGCTGGCGCGGAAGTTGGTCAGCGCCTTCGACTTCATCGGGTTGACTTCGAGGTCTTCGGGCTTGGCGTTCTCGCCGATCACCATGCCTTCATAGAGCGCTTCGCCCACGCCGACGAACAGGATGCCGCGATCTTCCAGCGGACCCAGCGCATAGGCATTGGCTTCGCCAGCGCCGTTCGAGATCAGGACGCCATTCTTGCGGCCTTCGATCTTGCCCTTGTGGGGGCCGTACTTCTCGAACAGGCGGTTCATGATGCCGGTGCCGCGCGTGTCGGACAGGAATTCGCCATGATAGCCGATCAGGCCGCGCGAGGGCGCGGAGAAGGTGATGCGGGTCTTGCCGCCGCCCGAGGGACGCATGTCGGTCATCTCGGCCTTGCGGATGTTCATCTTGTCGACGACCGTGCCCGAGAATTCATCGTCCACGTCGATGACGACGGTTTCATACGGTTCGGTCTTGCCGCCATTCTCGTCTTCGCCGAACAGCACGCGCGGACGCGAGATGCCCAGTTCAAAGCCTTCGCGGCGCATGGTTTCGATGAGGACGCCCAGCTGCAATTCGCCGCGGCCCGCGACTTCGAAGCTGTCCTTGTCGTCCGATTCCGTCACCTTGATGGCGACGTTCGATTCCGCTTCGCGGGCCAGACGGTCGCGGATCATGCGGCTCGTCACCTTGCTGCCTTCACGGCCGGCCATCGGCGAATCGTTCACGGCGAAGCGCATCGACAGGGTCGGCGGATCGATCGGCTGCGCCTGGATCGGTTCGCTGACCTGCGGATCGGCAATGGTGTTGGCGACGGTCGCGACGGTCAGACCGGCCAGCGAGATGATGTCGCCTGCCTTGGCTTCGTCGACCGGCACGCGGTCCAGGCCCTGGAACGACATGATCTTCGACGCGCGGCCGGTTTCGATCACATTGCCGTCCATGTCGAGCGCGTGGATCGGCTGGTTGACCTTGACCGTGCCCGACTGGACGCGGCCGGTCAGGATACGACCCAGGAAGTTGTCGCGATCGAGCAAAGTCACGAGGAAGCTGAACGGCGCGTCCTGATCCAGCGACGGCGGCGGCACATGGTCGACGATCTTCTGGAACAGCGGCTCCAGCGTGCCTTCACGGCGCTGCGAATCCTCGCTGGCATAGCCGTTGCGGCCCGATGCGTAGAGGACGGGGAAGTCGAGCTGTTCGTCGGTGGCGTCGAGCGTCACGAACAGGTCGAACACTTCGTCCAGCACTTCCTGGATGCGCTCGTCGGGACGGTCGACCTTGTTGACGACGACGATGGGCTTGAGGCCCAGGGCCAGCGCCTTGCCGGTCACGAACTTGGTCTGCGGCATCGCGCCTTCCGACGAATCGACCAGCAGGATCACGCCGTCGACCATCGAGAGGATGCGCTCCACTTCACCGCCGAAGTCGGCGTGGCCGGGCGTATCGACGATGTTGATGCGGGTGCCGTTCCATTCGACCGAGGTGGGCTTCGCCAGAATGGTGATGCCGCGTTCCTTTTCCAGGTCGTTCGAGTCCATGGCGCGTTCTTCGACGCGCTGGTTGTCGCGGAAGGTGCCGGACTGGCGGAAAAGCTGGTCGACGAGCGTGGTCTTGCCATGGTCGACGTGCGCGATGATCGCGATATTACGCAGGGACATGTCTTGCCTTTGGGATATGGGGCTCCCCTGGCCGACACAAGGCCGCGCAGAGGCTTCGGGCGCGCCCCTACAGGAAATGACGCGTTGCGGCAAGGGGAGCCGATGGATCGACCGGCGACGTCGGCCCGATCTCGCGGCGGGCAGATGAATATCCTGTCATGATATGATGTTTCCCTTGCCCCACCGGGGCGCCTGCCTATGACGGCCGGTCAGGTTCGCACCTCCATAAGAAAAGGACATACCATGCGGCTGACCGCCACCCTTGGCTTTGCTTCCCTCCTCGCCCTTTCCGTGTCCCATCCTGCCTTCGCGCAGAAGGATGGCGCGCCCGACGCCGCCAGGCAGCATGCCGAGCAGATAGCGGACGAGATCGCCAAGAACTGGGCCAGCGCCCCGGTCGAGGAAGTGACCAAGACCAGCAAGGGCACGGCGAGCGTCGACGGCAAGTCGATCGCCTATAGCGCGACCGCCGGCACGCTGACCATCCGCGACGCCCAGGGCAAGCCGACCGCCAGCGTCTTCTACACCGCCTATACCGCGCCTGGTAAGCACCGCCCGCTGACCTTCTTCTACAATGGCGGTCCGGGTTCGGCTTCGCTGTGGCTGCGCATGGGCAGCTTTGCGCCCGATCATGTCCGCACCGGCAATCCCGAAGCGGTCGCCCCCGCGCCCTTCGATGTCGGCCCCAATCCCGACAGCCTGATCGGCAGCACCGACATGGTGTTCCTGGACGCGGTGGGATCGGGCTATTCGCGGCCGCTGGGCGACGCCAAGGGCGCCGACTTCTATGGCGTCGACCAGGATGTCGATGCCTTCGCCAAGGCGATCCTGCGCTACACCACGAAGAATGGCCGCTGGGGCGATCCCAAATATATTTTCGGCGAAAGCTATGGCACCACCCGTTCGGGCGCGCTGGCCTATCAACTGGAAGATCGCGGCATGGCGCTGAACGGCGTCATCCTGCTGTCCTCGATCATGAATTATGGCGTGCGCCAGTCGGGTTTCGACACCATCCATATCGGCTATCTGCCAAGCTATGCCGCGACCGCCTGGTATCATAACCGCGTGCCCGGCGGCCGTCCGGCCAGCCTGGAAGCCTTTGTCGAGGAAGCGCGGCAGTTCGCCAACGGTCCCTATGCCGCCGCGCTGCTGAAGGGCCAGGACATCAGTGCCCAGGAAGAGGACGCCGTCGCCCAGCAGATGAGCCGCTTCACTGGCCTGTCGGTCGATTATCTCAAGCGCGCAAACCTGCGCGTAAGCCTCAGCCGCTTCCGCAAGGAATTGCTGCGCGACGGGCGCGAGACGCTCGGCCGGTTCGACAGCCGCTACAAGGGCATCGACGAGGATGCGGCGGGCGAAGACCCCGAATATGATCCGTCGGACACCGCGATCAGCGGCCTCTATGTCGGCAGCTTCCTGGATCAGCTGACCAACAAGCTCGGCTATCAGACCGACCTCAGCTATCGACTGAGCGCGCGGGAAGGCGGCGCCTTCAACTGGGACTGGAGCCATGAGCCGCCGTCGGGCCGCAAGCAGAATGTCGCCGACGTCACCGCCGACCTCAGCACCGCGATGCGCATCAATCCGCATCTGCGCGTGCTGTCGCTCAACGGCTATTATGACATGGCGACGCCCTTCTTCTCGACCGAGCGGGACCTCAAGCACATGATGCTGGCGCCGGCGCTGCGGCCGAACCTGCAGTTCAAATATTATCCGGCGGGCCACATGGTCTATCTGAACCCGGAAGCGCTGCACCAGATGCGGCTCGACATGGAGCGCTATTACGCCGAGGGCGCGCGCTGACCTCACTTCCATCCTCCCCTGCAAGGGGAGGTGGCAGGGCGAAGCCCTGACGGAGGGGTGTTCCGTCATCGATAGCGAAGACACCCCTCCACCACTTCGTGGTCCCCCTCCCCTTGCAGGGGAGGATGGAGATTTCCTGCGATCATGGGATCGCTCAATAGCGCAGTTTGGGATACCAGTCGGCCGGCCGCCCCTGCGGCGTCAGGTCGAGGATCGACCAGAGCGCGGCGATATCGGGTGCGTCGCGGGAATCCTGGCCCGGATCGGCCATGTCTCGGCCCATCTCGCTCATCCAGAAGAGCCGCACCTGATCGCCGTCGCGGCGATAGACGATCAACGCGGGATATTCGCCGTCGGGCTGGAGCAGGTCAAGATCGCGCGCATAATCGTCGCCGATCGTCTGGATGAAGTCGGTATTGCGCCAGCCCCGCTCCTGCGCGAAGGCGAATTGCCGTTCGACCGGGCTGCGGCTCAATATCTTGTAGGCGACGCGCTGCTTGATGTCGGTCGCATTGCCATCGACCGCGCCGATCCAGTTGGTACACATCGGGCAGGGCCGCTCGCGTTCCGGCCCATACATCCAATAGTAGCTGACCAGCACATGCTTGTCGCCGAACAGGTCGAGAAGGCCGACCTCGAAGCCCTGCTCATCCTTGAAGCGATAATCCTTGGTGATCAGCGGGCCGGGCGGCAGCGCCTGACGCTGGGCGGTCAGGCGCGTCATGTGGCGACGAAAGTCGATCTCCGCCGCCAGCAGATCCTGCCGCGCCTTCGCATAGTCCGCGCTTTCGCCGGGAAATGCCGGCCGGCGATGTGCCGCCATATCGGCGGCCGGGGTCAGTTGTTGGTTCATGGCCTCTCTCCTCCCGCGCCGAACGCGGCGCGGGAGGAGAAGGTTCAATGGTCGCTGGCGGCGAAGGCGCCGATGCCGGTTTCCGCCCGCACCCGCTGCGCCGGATAGCCCGCCTTGTCGATGGCCGCACGGGGCGAGCGGTCGAGCCGGGAGATCAGCCAGATGGCGATGAAGCCGGCCGGGACCGAGAAGATCGCCGCCGAGCTATAGGGAAAAGGCGCCGGGCCAAGGCCGAAGGTGGTGGTCCACACCGCCGGCGACAGCAGGGTGAGAATGAAGGCGGTCAGTAGCCCGATGGTGCCGCCCCAGGCCGCGCCGCGCGTGGTGCAGCCGCTCCACAGCAGCGACAGGATCAGCACCGGAAAATTGCCCGACGCGGCGAGCGCGAAGGCGAGGCTGACCATGAAGGCGACATTCTGCTTTTCGAACACCAGCCCCAGCAGCACCGCCAGCGCGCCCAGCGCCAGGGTGGTGATCCGCGACACGCGCAGTTCGTCGGCGGAGTTGGCGCGGCCATGCTTCAGCACCGTGGCATAGAGGTCATGGCTGACCGCCGAGGCCGCCGACAGGGTAAGCCCGGCCACCACCGCCAGGATGGTCGCGAACGCCACCGCCGAGATGAAGCCGAGGAAGGCATTGCCGCCGACCGCATGGGCGAGATGGATCGCCGCCATATTGCCGCCGCCGCGTAGCGTGCCGTCGGCCATCTTGTAGCCGGCATCGGTGCCGACCAGGATGATCGCGCCGAAGCCGATGATGAAAGTGAGGATATAGAAATAGCCGATCCAGCCGGTCGCCCACAGCACCGACTTGCGCGCTTCCTTGGCATCCGGGACGGTGAAGAAGCGCATCAAGATGTGCGGCAGGCCCGCCGTGCCGAGCATCAGCGCCAGGCCGAAGGAGATGGCCGAGACCGGATCCTTGATGAAGCCGCCGGGCGCCATGATCGCCCGGCCCTTCTCCGCGGCTTCGGTCGGGGTGGCGCCGGCCGCCTGCGCCGCCGCGCTCTTCACTTCGACCGCGCGCGCGAACAGCGCCTCCAGCGAGAAGCCGAACTGCGCCAGCACCATCAGCGCCATGAAGCTGGCGCCGCCCAGCAGCAGCACCGCCTTGATGATCTGCACCCAGGTCGTCGCGCGCATGCCGCCGAACAGCACATAGAGCATCATCAGCGCGCCGACGATCACCACAGCCACCGCATAGGGCAGGCCGAACAGCAATTTGATAAGCTGCCCTGCGCCGACCATCTGGGCGATCAGGTAGAAGCTGACGACCAGCAGGGTGGAGACCGCCGCGAAGCTGCGCACCGGCGGCTGGGCGAAGCGGTAGGAGGCGACGTCGGCGAAGGTGAAGCGGCCGAGGTTGCGCAGCCGCTCGGCCATCAGGAACAGCAGGATCGGCCAGCCGACGAGGAAGCCGGTGGAATAGATGAGGCCATCATAGCCGTCGGTGAAGATCTGCGCCGATATGCCGAGGAAGGAGGCGGCGGACATATAATCGCCCGCCATGGCGAGGCCGTTCTGGAAGCCGCTGATGCCGCCGCCCGCCGTGTAGAAATCCGACGCGGTGCGAGTGCGCGCGGCCGCCGCCTTGGTTATCCACAGGGTGAGGCCGACAAAGGCGACGAACATCGCGATCGCCACCCAGTTTATGGGCTGACGCTGCGCCTCCCCCTCCAGCGCGGCGGCGAAGGCGGGAACGGGTATCAAAGCAAGGACGGGGGCGAGCGCGCCGGCAAGCCGCGCCCTCATGCGCAATGATCCTTGAGGATGGCGGCCATCTGTGCGTCATGATAGCGGTTGGCATAGGCGACGTAGAGGCCCGTCAGCGCGATCGCGAGCAGGATGAGGCCCAGGCCGATCGGAATGCCGATCGAGGTGACGCCGTTGCCGATCGGCATGCCCAGCAGCGCCTTGTCGAAGGCGATGAGCGCCAGATAGCCGACAAAGGCGGTGAAGATGATCGCCGACAGCCACCAGCCCAGCCGCGCCCGCCGCGTCACCAGTTCGATATAGCGGGGATCGCCCCCCACTGCCGCGATCAGCGCCTCGTCCGTGCGCCCAGCCTCTTGCGTCATCCATGCTCCCCTGTTCTTGACCGCCATGCTAGTCTGGCGGCGAGCGATTGCAATGGCATGGGCGCCGGGCCTATATCCGGGGAGACACAGACTTGCGGCCTTACTGTTTTATGCACATATGACAGCAAGGCCGATCTGGCCCCTGGGAGATGACATGGCTTCGACCGCGCCGACCGCGACCGCTGATACGCTGAACCTCACGCCGCCCGACCCGGTGCCGGTGGTCGCGCCCGAAAAGGCGGCGGGACTGGTGCCGATCGACGAGGAGAAAAAGTCCAAGCTGGACGAGAAGGTCGATGCCTTCATCGACGATCTGGTCGCGCAGGATGCCAATTCGCCCGCCTTCGGCCAGCGCGTCGACCAGTTGACCAATATGGGCCGCAAGGAAATCGCCGAGGCCGCCGGGCACAGCAACCGCTTCCTCGACCGCCCGGTGCGGGCGATGGACAGCGACAACAAGGTCGGCGCGGATTTGGCTGAACTGCGGCGCACGGTCGAGGATCTGGACCCCGGCAAGCGCGGCAGCCTGACCGCGCCCAAGAAGTTGTTCGGCATCATCCCCTTCGGCAACAAGATGCGCGACTATTTCGACAGCTACAAGTCGAGCCAGACGCATATCAATTCGATCCTGGGCTCACTCGCCAGCGGCAAGGACGTGCTGATCAAGGACAATGCCGCAATCGACGTGGAACGCCAGAATATGTGGGCCACCATGGGCAAGCTGGAGCAGATGATCCACATCAGCAAGACCATGGACGCGCGCCTCGAGTCCAAGGCACTGGAGCTGGATTCGACCGACCCGACCAAGGCGAGGGCGATCCGCGAGAGCGCGCTCTTCTACATCCGCCAGCGCACCCAGGACCTGCTGACCCAGATGGCGGTCACGGTGCAGGGCTATCTGGCGCTGGATCTGGTGAAGAAGAATAATGTCGAGTTGGTCAAGGGCGTGGACCGCGCCAGCACCACCACTGTCGCGGCGCTGCGCACCGCCGTGACGGTGGCGCAGGCGCTGGTCGGCCAGCGGCTGGTGCTGGAACAGATCACCGCGCTCAACACCACGACGGCCAACATGATCGATTCGACCGGCGAACTGCTCAAGAGCCAGACCGCGCAGATTCACGAGCAGGCCGCCAGCAGCACCATCCCGATCGAGACGCTGCAGCGCGCCTTCCAGAATATCTACGACACGATGGACAATATCGACACGTTCAAGCTCAAGGCGCTGGAGAATATGAAGACGACGGTCACCGTGCTGTCGAACGAGGTGGAAAAGTCCAAGGGTTATATCGCCCGGTCCGAGGGACAGGCCCAGGCCGCCAAGGAAGCGCGCGCGGAGAACCCGCTGCTGAGCGCGATCGAGGGATAAGGATGCGCCCCACCCTACCCCTTTTCCTGGAGTTGATGGCATGAGCCGGTCCGATCGCGTGCTGGCCGATGCCGAGGCGGTGCTGCGCCGCCATAGCGAGCGCGGCAAGAGCCTGACCAGCCGCGCGCGCGAACGGCGCAACGCATCGATCATGCGACGGCTGGGCCGGATCGCCGGCGCCGCCTTCGCGATCCTGATCGGCGCGATGATCGCGGGCTGGTTCATGCCGCTGGGCACCAGTGGCGTGATGATCGTGCTTGGCCTGCTGCTCGTCTCCACGCTGTTCTTCGCGCTGCTGCCGGGCGAGCGGGCAGTCAGCCCGGACAAGCTGGCCGACACGACGCTGACCGCCCTGCCGCTCAAGACCGAAATCTGGCTGGAAAACCAGCGCAAGGCCCTGCCCGCACCGGCGGTCACTTTGGTCGACAGCATCGGCGTCAAGCTGGAGACGCTGGCGCCGCAGCTCGAACGGCTGGGCGAGCAGGATCCGGCCGCGCACGAGATTCGCAAGCTGCTGGCCGATCATCTGCCCGAACTGGTGACCGGCTATCAGTCGATCCCCGCGCCCTTGCGCCGCGAGGAACGCAATGGCCGTGTGCCCGAAAAGCAGCTGATCGAGGGACTGTCGGTGATTGACGCCGAGATCGGCCGGATGAGCGAGCAACTGGCGAGCGGCGACCTCGACAAGCTGGCGACCCAGAACCGTTTTCTGGAGCTGAAATATCAGGAGGCGAAGGAACTTGGCGCCTAGCGCCGTCTTCCTTCCTGCATGATCCACCTTACCCTCATCATCGTCGATTTCCTGACGGGCCTGCTGGCCGCCGGGGCCTGGGCGCTGGCCACGGCCGGCGGCGCGATCGCGGCCGTGGTGGGTAGCGGCGTGCTGGGGGTATCACTGTTCCGGCGGTGGCGACGCCGAGGCTGAAGCAAAAAAGTCCGCAATCACGCGGCATATGGCATATGCAAGTTAAAAGCCGGCCAGGCATCCAAAGCACCTGCGACGATTTCAACCTATTTTCACGATATCGGAAAATGGTGCCCGGGGACGGAGGCTGCGGCTCGGTCTGGTCGGGGTTTTCGGGGTCGTCGTTGATTTCCATGAGGTTGCTCCTGTCGGCGGTATGAAGACCGGGGACGGAGCATTTGTCATGACAAACCTTTCCGATCTTCCGATCACATTTCACAAAAGCAACAATTTCATACCAGTTATACTACCAGTATGAGAATACTGTAATTCAGGTTCGATCTCAAAGTCAATTTTTTCTCAAATCATCTATCTGTTATCTACCGATATCCGGGATAGGCCAACACTTCGCATTACATTTCATCGACCAGCTCGACTTGGCCTAGCGAGCTGCACCAGCAAGCAGCCGACTGAGACGTCCCTTGGTCCACAATTGGCCGATAGTGTTGAAGAAGTCGGTGATTGTCAGTCTCTGACGTTGGGAGGAAGTCGGCGCCAGGTGTCACGCTGGGACGATAGGCGGCTGGATCGGGATGAGTTTCGCGAGCTTGCGCAGGTTCTGGGCCGTAGCTGCGAGGTGGAACTCATCTTTTGCGCCATTTGGTCCTCGTAGGCGCAAGCGATCGAGCTTCAGGATGCGCTTGAGATGGGCGAACAGCATTTCGACCTTCTTTCGCTCGCGCCGGGATGTGACATAGGCGTCGGTCTGGGACAGATCCCGTGCCAGATCGCGCGCGCCTTCATGGATTGATCGCATCACCTTGCGCGCGGGCTGGCCGGGACAGCATTGGGGCTTGAGGGCGCAGGATTGGTAGTCGTGCTGACTGGCGCGGTAGCGCATGAAGCCATCCTTATCGACGTGGGGCCGTGGGCTGGCATAGTCCCTGCGGTGCTGGACGAGGTGCTTGCGGCCGGGACAGACATAGAGATCATTCCGGTGGTCATAGCGGAACGCGGTGCGCTGGAAGCTGTCAGTCCTGCGGCTTGCATGGTCGAAGGCGGGGATATGCGGCTCGATGCCGCGCTCATGGACAAGCCAGGCAAGATTAGCCGCATCGCCATAGCCGGTATCGGCAGCTAACCGCTGGGGCCAGATGCCGAAGCGCTCCTGTGTCCTGTCGATCATCGTTCGCTGCGCCGTTACCTCAGCCTGACGGATGGCGGTGCTGGCCTCCACATCGACGATCACGGCATTCGCCAGATCGATGAGGTAGTTGGTGCTGTAGGCGAAGAAGGCCTGCCCGCCATGGGCGCCCGTCCAGCGTGCCGCCGGATCAGCCGGCGACAGATATTTGGGCGTGACGGGCGACGCGGGACTGTCAGGATTTCCGTGTGCGGCCGGGCGGTTGATCATCAGGCCGCCATGGCTCTGATGAAACGTTCGCCGAAGATCACGGCAAATTGCGC
>NZ_JACIEU010000002.1 GCF_014197035.1 Sphingobium scionense
CCCATGGTGCCACACTCCAAAGTCGCGGCCCCATTGATTCAGATTTTCACCGCCTTGGGAATCCTCCGTGAGTCAGACAATGCGCAGGTTGGTATAACGCGCCTGTCGAACGGCGGGACCGGTCACGCCCAGGCATCCCCCATGCGCGCGTCAGGCGACAGCGAAGCGACCGGAACATGCCGGTCACGCGCCCCTTTCATCAGGCGCTTGGGTGCCGGAAATTCCCTGAGTGGATCATATGATCGAGGTCGTCGCCAGCGGGCGAATCAGCACAATCGTCTGGAGCAAGGCTACCCCGCGTGAAACCGTGTTTCAAAAATCAGCGTGACCCAATTTTTTGGCAACCTGAAACGCGGCAAGTCCCTCCTGGAAGAAGGGGGGATGGGGGGTATCTTAATCGACCAGCCAATCGGATATAATTTCGCCCTTATGCCCTTCGGGCGCCAGCGCCGCGCGCAACGCTTCCAATAGTGGCGGAAGTGCCTGCGTGAAAGCGTAGGGCGGGTTGACGATAAAGAGGCCTGCGCCGTTATAGATGCCGGGTTGCTCGCTATCGTATAGCCAATGCTCCACCAGCAGCAATTTCGGGATGCCGAGCTTGCATAGCTGCTTCTTCCAATGCCAATGCGTGGCGCGGTCTTTTAGCGGATACCAGATCACCGTCACGCCATGCGCCCATTTGCGGTGAGCTGCGGCGAGGGTGGCAGTGATGCGGGCGCGTTCGTTCGTCTGCTCGTAGGGCGGGTCGACCACCACCACGCCGCGCGCGGTGCGGGGCGGCACCATAGCCAGCCAAAGTTCATAGGCGTCGCGTTCATGTATGGCCGCGTTGGTGCCGCGCATCGCGCCGCGCAGGGTATAAGCGTCTTCCGGGTGCTTTTCGTTGAGGATCAGGCAATCCTGCGGGCGCAAAAGCTGTGCCAAAAACTGCGGCGAGCCGGGGTAAAGCTGCGGTTCTCCACCCACATTCACCGCCTGCACGGCGGCGCGGTAGTCGTCCAGCAAGGGGTTCGGGTCGGCAAAAGCCCGCAGCACGCCCTGCGTCGCCTCACCGGTGCGTTGAGCTTGGTCGCCGCCAAGGTCGTACAGGCCGCAGCCGGCATGAGTGTCGATCAGAGTGAGCGCGCCCGGCTTGTGCTGCAAGGCCCGCACCAAGGCGATCAGGAGGCTGTGCTTGACGACGTCGGCGCTATTGCCGGCATGGAAGGAATGGCGATAATTCATTGTGACTCAAGATCCTGACGATCTGCCTTTACGAGCTGTTGGAGCTTCTGCAAAGCGAAGCGATAGTAGCGCCGGTATTGGCCGATGGCCGACCGCTATCCCCTCACCTTGACCACACGCCCATAAAAAAGCGGCGCGGGGTCGTTCCCGCGCCGTTTCTGATAATCGCTGTCCTGTCCTGATGCCGCCGCCCGACCATGCGATCGGGCGGCAGTTTTGATCAGGCCGCCTTGGGCGGGGCGAACTTGGTGAGGTCGATGCCGACCACGGCCTTCTTATATTCGTCCATATTGGGCGTGCGGCCCAGGATGGTCGAAAGCACCACCAGCGGGGTCGAGGCGAGGAGGGATTCGCCCTTCTTGTTCGCCGTGTCTTCCACCACGCGGCCCTGGAACAGGCGGGTCGAGGTGGCGAGGACGGTGTCGCCCTTGGCCGCCTTTTCCTGGTTGCCCATGCACAGGTTGCAGCCCGGACGCTCCAGATAGAGGGTGTTCTCATATTCGGTGCGGGCGGCGTTCTTGGGGTGGCTGTCGTCGAATTCGAAGCCGGCGTACTTCTTGAGCACATCCCAGTCGCCTTCGGCCTTCAGCTCGTCGACGATGTTGTAGGTCGGCGGGGCGACGACCAGCGGCGCCTTGAACTCGACCTTGCCTTCGGCGGCTTCGATGTTCTTCAGCATCTGGGCCAGGATCTTCATGTCGCCCTTGTGGACCATGCACGATCCGATGAAGCCCAGGTCCACCTTCTTGGTGCCGCCATAGTAGGAAACCGGACGGATGGTGTCATGGGTGTAGCGCTTCGACACGTCGGCATTGTTGACGTCCGGGTCGGCGATCATCGGTTCGTCGATCAGGTCGAGGTCGACGACGACTTCGGCATAATATTTGGCGTTGGCGTCGGGCGACAAAGCGGGCTTCTCGCCCGAGCGGATCTCGGCGATGCGCTTGTCGGCCAGGGCGATCAGGCCACGCAGCGTGCCGGCGGCATTTTCCATGCCCTTGTCGATCATGATCTGGATGCGCGACTTGGCGATTTCCAGCGACTCGATCAGCGTTTCGTCTTCGGAAATGCAGATCGACGCCTTCGCCTTCATCTCGGCGGTCCAGTCGGTGAAGGTGAAGGCCTGGTCGGCCAGCAGCGTGCCGATATGGACTTCGATGATGCGGCCCTGGAAGACGTTCTCGCCAGCGAACTGGTGGAGCATCTGCGCCTGGGTGGCGTGGACGACGTCGCGGAAGTCCATATAGGGCGCCATCTGGCCCTTGAAGGTGACCTTGACCGACTGCGGGACCGGCATGGTCGCTTCACCGGTGGCCAGCGCCAGCGCAACCGTGCCCGAGTCCGCGCCGAACGCCACGCCCTTCGACATGCGGGTGTGGCTGTCGCCGCCGATGATGATCGCCCAGTCGTCCACGGTGATGTCGTTCAGCACCTTGTGGATGACGTCGGTCATCGCGTGATAGACGCCCTTGGGGTCGCGCGCGGTGATCAGGCCGAAATTGTTCATGAAGCTCATGAGCTTGGGGATGTTGGCCTGGGCCTTCTTGTCCCACACCGATGCGGTGTGGCAACCCGACTGATAGGCGCCATCGACCAGCGGCGAGATGACGGTGGCGGCCATCGCCTCCAGTTCCTGCGCGGTCATCAGGCCGGTGGTGTCCTGCGATCCCACGATGTTGACCTTCACGCGCACGTCGGAGCCGGCATGCAGTATCTTGCCCGGCGTCACGCCCACGGCGTTGCGGTTGAAGATCTTCTCCACGGCGGTCAGGCCCTGGTCCTCGACCGTGATTTCCTTGTTCGGCGCGAACACCTTGGGCGCTTCGACGCCCAGCGTTTCGGCGGCGAAGGTCTGGAGCTTCTTGCCGAAGACGATGGCGTAGCTGCTGCCCGCCTTCATGAATTCCATCTTCTGCGGGGTGAAGGCGGCGGCGACGTCGACCAGTTCCTTGCCGGCCTCGTCGGTCAGCTTCTTGTTCTTGACGTCGATCTTCAGCACCGTGCCGGTCGCGACCGAGAAGGTCTCCTCCAGCACCGGATTGCCGTCATTGTTGAGGATGGCCTTGCCGTCCGGGCCGGTCATCTTGACCCAGTTCTTCAAGTTCAGGCCGATGCCGCCGGTCACGTCCACGGTGGTCGCGAAGATCGGCGAGATGCCGTTGGTGCCGGCGACTACGGGCGCATAGTTGACGAAGGGGACATAGGGGCTCTGCTGCTTGCCGGCCCACAGCGCCACATTGTTGACGCCCGACATGCGCGAGGAGCCGACGCCCATCGTGCCCTTTTCAGCGATCAGCATGACGCGCGCGTCGGGATGCTGGGCCTTCAATGCGACGATTTCCTGCTGCGCTTGCGGAGAGATCATGCACAGGCCGTGCAGTTCGCGGTCCGAGCGCGAGTGGGCCTGGTTGCCCGGCGAGAGCAGGTCGGTCGAGATATCGCCTTCGCCCGCGATGAAGGTCACGACCTTGATCTCGTCCTCGACCTCGGGAAGCTTGGTGAAGAATTCGGCCTTGGCATAGCTTTCCAGCACGTCCTTGGCGACGGCATTGCCGGCCGCGAACGCGTCGCGCAGGCGGAACATGTCGGCGTCGTAGAGGAAGACCTGGGTCTTCAGGACGTCGCCCGCCTGAACGGCCAGCGCGGCGTCATCGCCGAGCGCGATGTCGAGCAGCACGGCGATCGAGGGGCCGCCCTTCATGTGGCTGAGCAGTTCCAGCGCGAAGGCCGGGGTGATTTCCGCGACGGTGACGTCGCCCAGCACGATCTTCTTGAGGAAGTCGGCCTTCACGCCGGCAGCGCTCGTGGTGCCGGGCAGGGTGTTGTAGATGAAGAATTTGAGCGCGTCGGCGCGATGTTCGCTGCCCGCGTCCTGGATCAGGGTGATGAGTTCGGCGACGAGGGCGCCGTCGTCGATCGGCTTGGGCGCGAGCCCCTGGACTTTCCTGCTGTCGATTTCGGCCAGATAATCCAGGTAGATGCTCATTATATATCCAATGCCATAAAGTGTATGAATCCGGGCGCAGCACCATCGGACGGCTTTATGGACCGACCTGGGGCGGTGACGGGTCGCGCGTAGGCGAAGATCGCCCGGCTTGCAAGCTGCCCGATAGACCCGGATGTGCCTGTGCGGATCGCTCCGGCGGTGGCTGCGCAAGGGCTGGCCCCGATCCGTAGCGGCGGGCAGGGGCCAAAGCGGATATTGGGTGCCGCCATGATGTCCGCAACCCATCTTATGTTGCCCAAGCGGCTCCAACATGTCCCGTGAAGAAGAGGCATGCGCTCGGCCGGTGTCGCAATTGTGAGAAATTGTTGCGCGGTCGGTCCGCGGCGCCATCGATGATTGACCGCTTTCCTCTTCCTCCACATCAGCCGCTGCAATTCTAATGCGACTAAGTCGCACTATTATTTCAACGGGGGTCTGACATGCCATTTCCTGCAATCTTCTCGACGCGCGCTTATCTGCTGGGTGGGGCGGCCCTTATCGGCGCGCTCGCGCTGCCCTTCGCCGCCCAGGCGCAGGCGCCCGCGCCCGACACCGATGCGCAGTCCAGCGCGATCGTCGTCACCGCGGCCGGCTATGAGCAGAATATCATCGAGGCGCCGGCCAGCATCACCGTGCTGGGGCGCGAGGAATTGCAGGAAAAGCGGTTCGGCAGCCTGGCCGAAGCGCTGCAGGACGTGCAGGGCGTCGATGTCGGCGGCGAAGCGGGCAAGACCGGCGGCCTCAACATCTCGATCCGCGGCATGCCCAGCGACTATACGCTGGTGCTGATCGACGGCCGGCGCCAGAATGCGCCCGGCGGCGTCACGCCCAACGGCTTTGGCGAAACCTCCACCAGCTTCCTGCCGCCCTTTTCCGCGATCGACCGGATCGAGGTGGTGCGCGGCCCGATGTCCACTCTCTACGGATCGGACGCGATGGGCGGCGTCGTCAACATCATCACCCGCAAGGTCGGCGATCGCTGGGTCGGCACCGCCACAGCCGAAAGCACGATCCAGGGCGACGACCGCTTCGGCAATATCCAGTCGGTCAACGGCTTTGCCCAGGGACCGATTATCAAGGGTCTGGCCGGCCTGACCCTGCGCGGCAGCGTCTTCCACCGCGCCGGCTCCGACATCGAGATCCCCGGCGATCCGGCGCTGACGCTGGGCCGGAACCCGGTGGAATCCGACATCTACAATTATGGCGGCCGGCTGACGCTGACGCCCCATGCCGATCATGACCTGTGGTTCGAATATGATCGCAACGAACAACGCTATGACAATAGCGGTGGCCAGCTCGGCACGCTGGGGTCGGGCGGCTATGCCCCCGAACAGCGGTTCAACCGCAGCAACTATGTGATCGCGCATAGCTGGCGCATGGGGTTCGGCCAGCTCGACACCACCCTGACCCGCAACGAGACCGAGACGATCGGTCGCCTGATCCCCAATGGCACGCCGGGCGCGGTGCCGGGCAGTCCGCGCACGCTGGAGGCGCGCAACGACATTCTCGATTCCCGCTTCGCCGGCAAGGTCGGCGCGATCGCCTTCACCGTGGGCGGCCAATATTGGAAGGCGCGGATGGTCGAGGGCGTTGCCCCCGAACCGTTCACATTCACCCAATGGGCGGGCTTTGCCGAAGCGACGCTGACCGTGACCGACGGCTTCAACATCACCGGCGGCGCGCGCTATGACAATCACTCGACCTTCGGCGACAAATGGTCGCCGCGCGCCTATGCGGTGTGGAACATCAATGATGCGCTGACTTTGAAGGGCGGCGTCAGCCGCGGTTTCAAGACGCCGCGGGTCGAACAGATTGCCGATGGCATCATCGGCTTTGGCAGCCAGGGCCGGGTGCCGCTGCTGGGATCGCCGGGCCTGACGCCGGAAACCAGCACCAGCTATGAGGCGGGCCTCTATTATGACGGCGACGGTTTCTTCAGCGGCAATGTCACCCTGTTCAACAATGACTTCACCGACAAGATCGCCAGCGGGCCGGGGGTGCCCAATTGCCAGTTCTCGGCCGCGCCCAACCTGCCGGGCTGCGTCGATGTGGGCAATTTCCCCAATGTCGAGATGTTCAGCCAGTCGATCAACATCGACAAGGCCCGCACCCGCGGCATCGAGCTGGCAACCCGTTTCGCCCTGACCTCCGCCCTGTCGCTGTCGGCCAACTATACCTATACCGAGACCGAGCAGCTCAGCGGATCGGAAGAGGGGCTGCCGCTGATCGGCATGCCCAAGCATATGCTGAACGGCAATCTGCGCTGGAAGCTGGGCGACAAGGCCAGCGTCTGGGCGCGGGCGGAAGTGCGGTCGAGCCGTTATCGCGGCGCCAATGTCCAGCAGACGGCCGTGGGTGACTTCCGCAGCTATGAAGTCTTCCACCTGGGTGGTTCCTACCAGGTCGCGCCGGCCTTCCGCCTGTCGGCGACGCTCTATAATATCCTCGACACCGACTATGCGGTCTATGTGCCCTATCAGACTGCGGCCAATGTGACCGCCTGGACCCCGGCCTATTCGATCAACCAGGAAGGGCGCCGCCTCTGGCTCTCGGCCACGGTCGACTTCTGACAAGATAAGCTGCCCCTCCCTGCGCGACAGGTGCGGGGAGGGCGGCGCGATTTCAGCAACGCATCAGTAGGTCGTCTGGCCGGTGACATTGCCGCCGTCCAGATAGCGGCAGACGAGTATCTCATCCTCCCCGCTGGCGACGGTGACGAGCGCACATCCGACCTGCGCCGTGTTGCGCCAGATCATCTGCGTATAATGCCCCACATCTTCCCACTGGCCCGATGTGCTGACGTCGGTGAACACGCCGTTCTTGAACGCCGCTTTCTCGTCGATCCACATCGTCACCATGTCTTCGGGCGTATAGGCGCCCTTGCTGCCCCGCCACAGATTCTCGCCCTCGGCGACCAGCGAACCATCATGTTCGAGATAGCTCAGCGTCTGGAGATTGGCGCCCCATCGCGCGGCGTCGGCGGCGAGCGCGGGGCTCCAGCTGAGATTGGGCACCCCGATCTGTCCCCGTTCCGCATTATGGGCGGCCAGGACGCGCTGGTCGAAATTGTCGAGCCGGTTCTGGGCCTGTGCCGGCAGCGCAGTGGCCAGGGCCAGTAAAATGGCCGCAGACCGCTGCACCGAGGCACGCATGATATGCTCCAGCATCATCAACCTCTCCTTGCTCTGATGGTAGATCGGGCCGGGGGCATCAGCCGAATTTTTCGAGCAGATATTGCGAAACCCAGATCTGGGTGCCGGCCAGATGGGGCAGCGCCAGCCTGGTGCGCTGGTCAAACCGCAATTGCCGGGCCAGCCCATCGCCGATGGCGGCCCCGGCGGCGAGTTCATGCGGATTGAAGCTGTTCCGCACCCGGCGCAGGGCGTCGCGCACGCGGTCGCCTTCATCGCCGGTCAGGGGCGCGGGTAATGGCCCGCCATAAGGGGTTCCGCTTGCGATCAGGCCGAGCAGGTTCGCAAAGTCATCGGGTTGCAGCTCCACCCATTGATGAGGGCGGAGAACGGCCTTCGGGCGAAAGATCGCGGCGGTTGCCGTCACGATACCCCCGGTCAGATAGAGGTAGGGGCGTTGCCGGGGCGGGGGTTCCGTCGCAATCTGTGGCGCCAGCACCGGCGCTACCGTATCGCCGTAAAATTCCAATGCCCTTTGGCCGACGGTGGCGGTTCGCACGTCCGGCCAGCGAAGCTTGACCGCGCCGGCCATCGTCTTCGGCCCAAAGGGAGCCGAAAGGGCGACAAACTGGCCACGCTGGTCATAATAGCCGCCCTTGATATAGCCGCTGCCGATGTCGACGTGCATCACGCTGCGGCGGTCGGCGGGACGCACGATCCAGTCATAGCCCAGCCGCGCCTGATCCTTGATCGAGATGATTTCGGGCGTGATGCCCGTTCGTGCGGGAAGGCCGGCGATGAACTGCTCCACCCGACCCGGCGCGAAATCGATGAGGCCGCCCGAAACCAGCACGCCAATGTCGCCGGTCTGCAATCCCTGCAGGGACTTCAGGCGATCGATGTGGCCGGCCACGATCTCCACGCTCTGGGCTGCCATGGCGTCATCCGCTGCGGGGCCGAGCGGACTGGCGAGTTCTCTTTCCACGAAGGCCTTGCCGGTGGGTTCCGGTGCCATGCGCTCGAAGCCCGAAAGCGATCGCTGGCCCAGTCGGTCATGGTCGAACCGGTAGGCCGAGACGCTCATTCCGCCCCGTCGGATTTCGACCACGCCATAGGTTTTCCCCCGGCTTGCCTGCGCACGCGTCCCTGCAGGCATCAGGGGCAGGCCTGCGACCGATGCTGCCGTTGCGCCGATGAATGCGCGCCTGCTCCAAGCCATCGCCGTCCCCCATGTCCAGGCAGGCGCCGGGACTAACCCCGGCAAGCTGCGACAGACGGATTGCTATGACGATGTCGGGTCCGAAACAATCGGGCTATTCCGGATGGCCGATGGCGGAAAGCCCTTAGGGGCGATGGCGCCGGGACAGTGGCGTCTGTCCTACAGCGCCCGCTTTCCGTTATACTGGCCCCGGCGCTTTCCCATCGTCCGCGCCCATACATGGCCTCGCAGGATAATTTCCATCATCGGCATGAAAATGTCAGGATGTGCGGGAAATATGCGAAGTTAAGCGCGGCATGTCCTATTTTTGCCGCGCCGGACTCAGCCGCTGGTGGCGCCCCAGACGTCGCTCGCCTTCACGAAGCCCTTCTGGCCCTTGACGTCGAACGCGCACCAGCCGCCTGAGCAGGAACCGATCCGGCCGACCACGCCCTTTTCGGCGCGGAAAAGGGTGCGGCTGGTGTCGCTCGCGCCCTCGTGCATCGGTGCTTGCGCAGCCGTGACGATCGCGGTGGCGGTATCGCTCAGCAGGCGGACATGCATCCAGCCCTGGGCACCATCGGGATCTTCCACCTTGCGCCACAGGCCCAGCACCTGCACCACCTTCACCGGCAGGTCGCGGCGCTGATAGACCCAGTTGGACGGGTAATCGAGGCTGGGGCCGACGCGCATCCGGGCCTCGTCATGCGACAGCGACGCCCAATAGGGCACGGGCTTGGCCGGGGCCGCCGCCGCGCCGCTCATGTTGGTCAGGGCCGCGATCATGCCCGCGCCCAACAGCAGGCGCTTCATGCCCGACCCTTTGCCCATATCACCCATGGTCTTTCCATACGCGCGTCCTGCCGGTCGCGACAAGCTTTCAATCGCAGGCAGAAGCATATCCGCTTGACCGGCGGTGCAGGCGGGAATAGCGGCCTTGCTATGGCCAGGAAACCGCGCCCCGCAACGCCGCGCGTCATCGTGACGCGCCGCCTGCCGCCCAATGTGGAGGCGCGCATGGCCGAACTGTTCGACGCCAGCTTCAACACCGGCGACATTCCCATGAATCGGGCCGAACTCGCCGCCGCCATGGCGCAGTGCGACGTGCTGGTGCCCTGCATCAGCGACCAGATCGATGCAGATCTGATCGCCGGCGCGCCCGACCGGCTGCAACTGATCGCCAGCTTCGGCAGCGGCGTCGACCATATTGACCTCGCCGCCGCGCGGACCAGGGGGGTGATCGTCACCAACACACCCGGCGTTCTGACCGAAGACACCGCCGACATGACCATGGCGCTGATCCTCTCCGTGCCCCGCCGCCTGGCGGAGGGAGAGAAGCTGGTGCGCTCGGGCCAATGGCATGGCTGGAGCCCGTCGGGCATGCTCGGCCATCGCATCGGCGGCAAGAAGCTGGGCATCATCGGCATGGGCCGCATCGGCCGCGCCGTCGCCCGCCGGGCCAGGGCCTTCGGCCTCTCCATCGCCTATCATAACCGTCATCGCCTGCCGTTCGAGGTGGAGCAGGAACTGGAGGCGAGTTGGCATGACGATCTCGAAACGTTGTTGCGCGAGAGCGACATCGTCTCGATCCATTGCCCGCTCAACGCCGACAGCCGCGGCCTGATCGACGCGCGGCGGATCGGCCTGATGCGGCCCGACGCCTATCTCATCAACACCTCCCGCGCGGAAATCACCGACGAGCCGGCGCTGATCGCGGCGCTCGCCGAAGCGCGGATCGCCGGCGCCGGGCTCGACGTCTATGCCCATGAGCCGGCGGTCGATCCACGGCTGCTGGCGCTCGCCAACGTTACCCTGCTGCCCCATGTCGGCTCGGCGACGTTCGAGGGGCGCGACGCCACCGGCGCGCGCGTCATCGCCAATATCCGCAGCTGGGCCGATGGCCATCGGCCGCCCAATCAGGTGCTCGAAGGCTGGGTCTGATCGCTGCGCGGGCGGAACAATGCGCGCTTTCCTCCGTTTGGAAACCTCAGAGAAACGGAAGGAAGCCCACCATGATTCGTCTTGCCATCATTGCCCTCGTGATCGCAGCCGTGCTGGCCGTCCTTGGCTTCGGCGGCGCCGCCGGCACCTTCGTCGGCATCGCCAAGTTGCTGTTCGGGATCGCCATCGCCCTGTTCCTGATTTTCCTCGTGCTGGGCCTTCTGGCTGGCAAGGGCATCAAGGATGCGATAGACTGACACGCATGATCGAGATTGGCGCTGGAGTGGATGAAACCGGGCGGTTGCTGCGCGATGAGGCCGGATTCCTGCTCCAGCGCGATCTGGGTGGCACTTGGCGACTGGTGCTGCTGCGCGTGCCGGTCGATCATGTCGAAAAACGGGTCCGGGTGCGCGGCTATTATGCCGGCAACGACATTGTCGAAGCGGATGGCGTAGCCGCCGCCTGAGCCGGCATCTGACTATCTTGCCAGAATCGTTGCGCCGCGCGATCAGTTGCGCCCATGCGCAAGATCATTTCCCTGATGCTCGCCGTTGCGGCGCCCGCTCTGGCTCACGCCCAGACTCCCCATGACCAACTGACCCAGGTGATCGACGATCACTGGACATGGTATCTGTCGGTCCATCCGGTGGAGGCGACCGCGCGCGGCGTGCGCGATTATGACGACCAGATTTCCGACCTGTCGCTTGACGCCCGCGATGCCCAGATCAAGGCGGAGCAGGGCTTCGTCACCCGCCTGGACGCCGTGTCGGAGGCCGGACTGGACGCCGCCGACAAGGTCAATCGCGCGGTGCTGCTCTGGATGCTGCGTGACGACATCGCCAGCGACAGGCATCCGGCCGAACGGCTGATGCTCTTCACCACTTATTATAGCTGGCATCAGGGCTTTTCCGGCATGGCCGACGGCCTGCCTTTCTACACGCGCGCCGATTATGAGAGCTATTTGAAGCGCCTCGCCCTCTACCCCAGGCAGAATGGCGACGGTATGGCGATCACGCGGCAGGCGATCGAGGGCGGCTATGTGCTGCCCTGTTCGGTGCTGGGCGGCTTTGCCAAGGGGATCAGCGGCATCGTTGCGGGTCCGCCGGAAGGGACGCGTTTCTACGAACCCTTCACCCGTACCAAGCCGCGCGACATCAGCGATGCCGACTGGACGGCGCTGCAGGCCCGCGCGGTGGCGGTGATCCGCGATATCATCACGCCGGAATATGGCAAATGGCACGCCCTGTTCGTGGCGGATTATCTGCCCAAATGCCGCAAGAGCGACAGCGCATCGACCCTGCCGGGCGGGGCGGCCTGGTATGCGAGCCGCGTGCGCACCCACACCACCACCGACCTGACGCCCGACCAGATTCACCAGATCGGGCTGGATGAGGTCGCGCGCATCGGCAAGCGGATGGACGCGATCGCAGCCAAGGCCGGCTATCCCAGCCGCGCGGCCTTCATCCGGCATCTGCGCACCGACCCCAGTTTTTATGCCAAGACGCCCGAGGAACTGCTGCGCGTCGCCGCGCGCCAGGCCAAGACGATCGACGGCCTGCTGCCGCGCTATTTCGCGACGCTGCCGCGCCTGCCCTATGGCATCAAGCCGATTCCGGCGGCCGAGGCGGAGGGCACGACCACGGCCTATTATGGCCCCGGCGCGCCCGAAGCGGGGATTTCCGGCACCTATTGGGTCAACACGTCGAAGCTCGACCAGCGGCCCTTCTGGGAATTGCCGGCGCTGACCGCGCATGAGGCGGTGCCGGGCCATCACAACCAGATCGCGCTGCAGCAGGAATTGCCGCTGCCGCCATTCCGCAAATATCTCGCCGGCTTCACCGCCTATGTCGAGGGCTGGGCGCTCTACACCGAATATCTGGGTGAGGAGATGGGTCTCTACGACACGCCCGAAAAGATGATGGGCCGCCTGTCCTACGAGATGTGGCGCGCCTGCCGGCTGGTGGTCGACACCGGCATCCATGCCAAGGGCTGGGACAAGGCAAAGGCGGTCGCCTTCATGAAGGCGAACAGCGCACTCAGCGACGCCAATATCGATGCGGAGGTCAATCGCTATATCAGCTGGCCGGGGCAGGCGCTGGGCTACAAGCTGGGCGAGATCAAGATCCGCGAACTGCGCGCGCGGGCGGAGCAGCAGCTTGGGGCCAAATTCGACCTGCGCCGCTTCCATGACGCCGTGCTGTCGCAGGGGGCGGTGCCGCTCACCGTGCTGGAAAGCCAGATAGACGGCTGGATCGCTGCGGAAAAGGCGCGCTGACAAGAACGCCGATAAAGGCAAGATATGGGGCGGGGCGGGACTGATTTCCACGCCCCGCGCACAATAAAAGTGCAGCCCTCGTGCGCTCTGCTGCGAATGATTTTCAGTAAGCGAAAATGGCGGAAATAAAGGCGGTTTCGACCATTTTGTCCCTTTGACTTGGCGGTGGCAATCTGTATGCCACCGCTCATCGGGACACACTTGCTTCGACCATAGGTTGGGGCGCCTCCCTCCACCTTGCCGCGTCTTCGTGGCTTCTGGTGGGAACGCGACGCTTCCTTCCGCATGGCCGGGCCTATGCGAGGAGACGCATATCTTATGACCGCCACCGGACAGGATACTCTCGGCACGCGCGACACGCTCAATGTCGGCGGCAAGGACATCGCCTATTATTCGTTGAACAAGGCGGCTGCGAAGCTTGGAGATGTTTCGCGCCTGCCTTTCTCGATGAAGGTGCTGCTGGAAAATCTGCTGCGCTTCGAGGATGGTGTGACCGTCACCACCGACGACATCAAGGCGATCGTCGACTGGCAGAATGACAAGGGCAAGGCGGAGCGCGAGATCCAGTATCGCCCGGCGCGCGTGCTGCTGCAGGATTTCACCGGCGTGCCCTGCGTCGTCGACCTCGCCGCCATGCGCGACGCGATGAACGCGCTGGGCGCCGACGCGGCCAAGATCAACCCGCAGGTGCCTGTCCACCTCGTCATCGATCACTCGGTCATGGTCGACGAATTCGGCACGCCTCAGGCGTTCCAGGACAATATGGAGATCGAATATCAGCGCAACATGGAGCGCTACGATTTCCTGAAATGGGGCAGCAAGAGCCTCGCCAATTTCTACGCCGTGCCGCCGGGCACCGGCATCTGCCATCAGGTGAACCTGGAAAATATCGCCCAGGGCGTCTGGTCGAGCGAAGGCGCCGATGGCGCGACCATCGCCTATCCCGACACCTGCGTCGGCACCGACAGCCACACCACCATGGTCAACGGCCTGGGCGTGCTGGGCTGGGGCGTGGGCGGTATCGAAGCGGAGGCCGCGATGCTGGGCCAGCCGGTGTCGATGCTGATCCCGGAAGTCGTCGGCTTCAAGTTCACCGGCAACCTCAAGGAAGGCGTGACCGCCACCGACCTGGTGCTGACCTGCACTCAGATGCTGCGCGCGCGCGGCGTGGTCGGCCGCTTCGTCGAATATTTCGGCCCCGGCCTTGCCACGCTCAGCCTCGCCGACCGCGCGACGCTGGCCAATATGGCGCCCGAATATGGCGCGACCTGCGGCTTCTTCGGCATCGACGACAAGACGCTGGACTATATGCGCCTGACCGGCCGCAGCGACGAGAATATCGCGCTGGTCGAGGCCTATGCCAAGCAGCAGGGCTTCTGGATCGACCCGTCGGTCGAGCCGATCTTCACCGACACGCTGGAGCTGGACCTCTCGACCGTGGTCCCCAGCCTCGCCGGCCCCAAGCGCCCGCAGGACCGCGTCGCGCTCCCTGAAGTCGATGACGTGTTCAACGCTGACATGGTCAACACCTACAAGAAGGCGCAGACCCGCGTTCCGGTCGAGGGCAAGGATTTCGACATTGGCGACGGGGACGTCACCATCGCCGCGATCACCAGCTGCACCAACACCTCCAACCCCAATGTGCTGATCGCCGCCGGCCTGGTCGCCAAGAAGGCGAACGAACTGGGCCTGAAGCCCAAGCCCTGGGTCAAGACCTCGCTGGCGCCCGGTAGCCAGGTCGTCACCGACTATCTGGAAAAGGCAGGCCTTCAGGCGCATCTCGATGCGATCGGCTTCAACCTGGTCGGCTATGGCTGCACCACCTGCATCGGCAATTCGGGGCCGCTGGCCGAACCGATCAGCAAGGCGATCAATGAGAATGGCCTGGTTGCCGCTGCCGTCATCTCGGGCAATCGCAACTTTGAAGGCCGCGTCTCGCCCGACGTGCGCGCCAACTTCCTCGCCAGTCCGCCGCTGGTCGTCGCCTATGCGCTCAAGGGCACGGTGATCGAGGATTTCATCACCACCCCGATCGGCACGAGCAAGGATGGCGAGGCGGTCTACCTCAAGGACATCTGGCCGACCAATGACGAGGTCGCGACCACCCTGGCGGGCGCTGTCGATCGTCAGATGTTCCAGGCCCGCTACGCCAATGTCTACAAGGGCGATGCTCATTGGCAGGCGATCGAGGTGACCGGTTCGGACACCTATCAGTGGCGCGCGGGTTCGACCTATGTCGCCAACCCGCCCTATTTCGAGGGGCTGACCATGACCCCGGCGCCGGTCACCGACATCATCGGTGCCATGCCGCTCGCCATCTTCGGCGACTCGATCACCACCGACCACATCTCGCCGGCCGGATCCATCAAGGCGTCGTCGCCGGCCGGCAAGTGGCTGAGCGAACATCAGGTCGCGCAGGCCGACTATAACAGCTATGGCTCGCGCCGTGGTCATCACGAAGTCATGATGCGCGGCACCTTCGCCAACATCCGTATCAAGAATCTGATGCTGGACGGCGTCGAGGGCGGCATGACCAGCTATGATGGCGAAGTCATGCCGATCTATGACGCGGCGATGAAGCACAAGGCCGACGGCACGCCGCTGGTCGTCATCGGTGGCAAGGAATATGGCACCGGATCGTCGCGCGACTGGGCGGCCAAGGGCACCAACCTGCTCGGCGTGCGCGCCGTCATCGTCGAAAGCTTCGAGCGCATCCACCGCTCGAACCTGGTCGGCATGGGCGTGCTGCCTTTGGTATTCAAGGACGGCCAGACCCGCGACACGCTGGGCCTCAAGGGCGACGACAGCTTCACCATTACCGGTGTCGCCGACCTCAAGCCGCGCCAGGATGTCGAAGTGCAGGTCACCCGCGCCGACGGCTCGACCTTCAGCTTCACCGCGCTCTGCCGGATCGATACCGTCAACGAGCTGGAATATTTCCTGAACGGCGGCATCCTGCAATATGTGCTGCGCAAGCTGGCGGCCTGAGCGATTTCAAGTCAGATGGCACATCTGACGACTTGGAAATCGCGGCAAACAAAGAGCAGGAGCATGTCCAACTTCGGCGGACCATGCTCTTGATCGCTTGACGCGCTGAGCTAAGGAATGAGGGCTCTCTCCGCGAGGAGGGAGCCCTTTTTCCTTGGGGGTGGATGGTGGCGCTGTTCGTGGAGATCGTCGGCTGGGCCGGCGCGATATTGGTGCTGATCGCCTATGTCGGCGTTTCGACCGGGCGGCTGTCGGGCGGGTCGGCGACATTCCAGTGGCTGAACGCCGTCGGCGCCGCCTTCTTCATCCTCAACACCTGGTGGCATGACGCCTTTCCCTCGATGGTGCTCAACATCATCTGGGCGGTCGTCGGCTTTTCCACCCTGTGGCGTATCTTCCGTCGGAGAATGTCCCCGTCATGACCCGCTTCATCGATCTCAGCCATGCCATCGAACATGGCATGACCACCTATAAGGGCGTCGCCGCGCCGCATATCTGCGATTACTGGACCCGCGAACAGTCGCGCGCCAACTATGCCGATGGCAGCGCCTTCCAGATGGGGCGGATCGACATGGTGTCGAACACCGGCACCTATCTCGACGCGCCCTTCCATCGCTTCGAGGAAGGCGACGACCTCTCGATGCTCGATCTCGGCCGGCTGGCCAGCTTGCCGGCGATCGTGGTGCGGCGGCCGTTCGGCGCGGTGGGCCTGGCGACGGACGCCGCCCATCTCGACGGCATCGACGTCGACGGCCGCGCGGTGCTGGTCCACACCGGCTGGGACCGGCACTGGCGCACGCCGGCCTATTATGAGGATCATCCCTTCCTGACCGAGGCGGCGGCGCAGATGCTGGTGGTGCGCGGCGCCCGGCTGGTCGGCATCGACAGCCATAATATCGACGATACCCGCCCCGGCACCGGTCGCCCGGTCCATCGCGAGTTGCTGGGGGCCGGTGTGCTGATCTGCGAACATATGACCAATCTGGGCGCGCTGCCCGATGCCGGCTTCGCCTTCACCGCCGTGCCGCCCAAGATCGTCGGCATGGGCACATTCCCGGTGCGGGCCTTCGCGCAAGTCGATCCAGCATGATCTTGTGATGCTGCCTTCAAGCATGACATCGCTGTTAGGCTTCGGCTTTCACTTGAACTGAGAGGCGTTAGCGCCGATACTATGACGATCGGCCGAGAAAGGCCGTCCAAGGAGATTTTACCCATGGCCAATTGGTCCGACCCCCGTTCCGACATCGCAGGCTTTGGCAGTGCCAGCGCCGCGCGCAGCGAGGCGTTCGATGCCGGGCTGCGCAAATATATGCTGTCGGTCTATAATTATATGGCGAGCGGCGTGCTGCTGACGGGCATCGTCGCGCTGCTGTTCGCATCGAGCGGCCTTGCCTATCAGGTGTTCGCCGGCCCCGGCATCCTCAAATATATCGTGATGTTCGCGCCGCTGGCCTTTGTCATGGTGCTGAGCTTCGGCATCAATCGGCTGTCGACCGTCGCCACCCAGGCGCTGTATTGGGCCTATGCGGCGGTGATGGGCGTGTCGTTGTCCTACATCTTCCTGGCCTATACCGGCACCTCGATCGCGCAGACCTTCTTCGCGACCGCCGCGGCCTTCGCCGGCCTCAGCCTGTTCGGCTACACCACCAAGAAGGATCTGTCGGGCTTCGGCACCTTCCTGATCATGGGTGTGGTCGGCCTTCTGGTCGCCAGCCTGATCAACATCTTCCTGCGTTCCAGCATGATGGATCTGGTGATCAGCGCCGTCGGCGTGCTGCTGTTCGCGGGCCTCACCGCCTATGACACGCAGAAGATCAAGAGCATCTATGCCCATGTCGCGGGCACCGACATGATGGGCAAGTCGGTGGTGATGGGGGCGCTGAACCTCTATCTCGACTTCATCAACATGTTCCTGTTCCTGCTGCGCCTGTTCGGCGATCGCCGCTGATAGCGGTTGAACGGAAAGCCAAGAAAAGGCCCGGCGGACATCTCCGCCGGGCCTTTTGCTTTGTGGGGAAGGGGCAGGCTCAGCCCTGCTTCTGCATTTCGGCGATCAGGGCGTTGTCGATCTCCTTCTGCCGCTTATAGGCGGGGCGTTCGCGCAGCCGGGCGGCATAGGCCTCGAACGCCGGGCGGCTGGGGATGGTGCCAAAGGCGAGCCCCCAGTCGATCTGCGCGCCGACATAGACGTCCGCCGCGGTGAAGGTACCGCCGCAGATCCAGCT
This sequence comes from Sphingobium scionense, assembly GCF_014197035.1. Taxonomy (GTDB): domain Bacteria; phylum Pseudomonadota; class Alphaproteobacteria; order Sphingomonadales; family Sphingomonadaceae; genus Sphingobium; species Sphingobium scionense. The sequence continues at coordinate 17,969 of NZ_JACIEU010000002.1, forward strand.
ACGTCCGGTGACCGCCGTTTCCAGCGTATCGAGCGTGTCGTCGAACGAACCATAGCCCGCGCTGCGCTCCCGCCCCTCGGGCAGGACGAAGCCCATCGCCTTGTTGGTGACTGCGGCCTCCACCGGACCGGCGGCGAAGAAGAGCCAGCGATAATAATCGGCCCGGTCATCGGTCGCCGGCGCCAGGCCGGCGGCCGGGAAGGCGTCGGCCAGATAGGCGCAGATGGCAGCGCATTCGGTCACCACCTTGCCGCCATGGACGATCGCCGGCACCTTGCCCATCGGGTTGATCGCGCGATAGTCAGCCGTCTTCATCCCGCCGGCATAGTCCAGGATCACCGCCTCATAGGGCGCGCCGACCTCCTCCAGCATCCAGCGGGCGATCTGCCCGCGCGACATGGGGTTGGTATAGAGAAGAACCGGGTCCGCCATCATGCATCCTCCTAGAAAAGTGGCGGGAACATATCATGAACGACATGGTCCCGCCAGCGCGATCATTGCGCCGGGCTTGCGGCAGGTGCCGCCGCCGGCTTGTCGCGATACCGATCGAACCAGGCGATGATCGCCGCCGCCTTGGCCGCCGATTGCGATGGGCGGGCGGCGATGCCGCCATGGCTGGCGCCCGGCACCTTGACGAGGGCGGTCGGCACGCCCCGGATCTGCAACGCGCCATAATATTGCTCCGCCTCGCTCACCGGGGTGCGATAATCCTCGCTGCCTACCACCACCAGGGTCGGCGTCTTGACGTTGCCAACCAGGCTGAGTGGCGAGCGGTTCCAATAGCCCATCGGATCTTCCCAGGGCTTGTTGGGGAACCAGTAGCGCGAGGTGAAGAGCGTGTTGTCCATGGTCAGCGCCTCGCTGATCCAGTTGATCACCGGCTTCTGCGTGGCGGCGCCCTTGAACCGGTCGGTCTTGCCGATGATCCAGCTGGTCAGCACGCCGCCGCCCGAGCCGCCGGTGACGAACAGATTGTCGGGATCGGCCACGCCCGCGGCGATCGCGGCATCGACCGCGGCCATCAGGTCGCCATAGTCGTCGCCGGGATATTTATGATGGATCAGCTGGGCGAATTCCTCGCCATAGGAGGTGGAGCCGCGCGGATTGGTGTAGAGCACGGCATAGCCGGCGGCGGCATAAAGCTGGTCGTCGGTCGAGAAATGCGGGCCATAGGCGGTGTGCGGGCCACCATGGATTTCCAGCAGCAACGGCACGCGGGTGCCGGGCTGATAGCCGGGCGGGGTGACGAGCCAGGCCGGCACGGTGCGGCCGTCGGGCGCGGTCACGGCCAGTTCCTTCACCTGTCCCAGCGCCTTGTGGCTCAGGAAATCCTCGTTGAGGCGCGTGAGCTGGCGGCTCTTGCCGCCGCTGCTGACCGACAGGTCCGCCGGGCGCAATGCCGATCCGCTGGTGAAGGCCAGCGTGCCATTGGCCGCGACGCTGAAATCGCCACCGCTGTATGGCCGGTCGAACGCCGTGCCGGTAAGGCCACTCGCCAGTTCGGTGACATGACCGTCGAGCCCGATACGGGCAAGGCGGTTGACGCCGCGCTCGTCATATTGGGCGTAGAGCGACTTGCTGTCGGCCGCCCAGTAAGCGCGGTCGATGCTGCGGTCGAAACTGGCGGTGATCGCATGGGCGCCGCTGCCGTCGCGGTTCATGACGTAGAGATAGCTGTTCTGGTAGGACAGGCGCTTGTCGTCATAGCCGAGATAGGCGATTTTGCTGCCGTCCGGCGAGACGACCGGCGCCACATCGGGGCCTTCGCGGCTGGTGAGCGGGCTGATAGCGCCCGACGCGATGTCGAGCGCATAGATTTCCGGGTCGAATATCTTCTGCTGCCAGTCGGGCTTGCGCACCGCGCTGAACAATATGGCGCGGCCATCGGGCGTCCAGCTCAACGGGCCGCCATCCTGATACTCGCCAAAGCTCAGCTGCCGGGCCGGGCCGCCATCGGCCGACACCAGGAAGATATGGTCATATCCGGCCTGGACATAGCCGCCGCCATCATTGCGATAATCGACCCGGTCGATCACTTCCAGCGGCTTGGCCCATTCGGCGCCTTCCGGCTTGTCGGGGGCCTTGCCCAGCTTCATCGGATCGGCGGGCACGCGCATGATATAGGCGAGGGACTTGCCGTCGGGCGACCAGGTGACCGATTGCGGGCCGTCCGGCAGGGTGGTGACGCGCACGGTTGCGCCGGTGTCGAGCCAGCGCACGAACAATTGCGGCTTGCCCGCATCCGCGGCGATATAGGCGATGCGCTTGCCATCGGGCGACCAGCGCGGCTGGCTGGCATCGGCGACCAGCGGGCGCTGTGCCCCGGTGGCGGTGTCGACCAGCCAGATCGCGCCCTTCTGCCGGTCGGTCATGATGTCGCCCTGACGGCGGACATAGGCGACGCTCTTGCCGTCGGGGCTGATCTGGGGATCGGTGGCGACCTGCAGCGCGAAGATGTCGCGACCCTCGAACTTCGTGGCAGGCGCGGCCGACTGGGCCGCGAGCGGCAGGGGGGAGAGGGCGGCGCCGAGCAGCAGCGCGGCAAGTATCTTGTGTCGCATGATAACCTCGAAACGGAAGGATGGCGCGAGACTTGCCGGATTTTCCTTTCGTTTCAAGTGCAAGTCGTGGCCGGGGCGCGACAGGCCGGGTCGCGCCCCTTTTATGTCAGCAGCCTACGCCTGCTGCACCAGCCAGCATCCCGCCAAGGCCGCCCTTGCATTTCTTCTTCCTGGGCGGCGGATTGTCGCTCGAGGCATCGGCGCTGTCGTCGCCCTGGCTCATCATCGATCCCATGTCCGGCCCGTTGAGCATCCACATGGTGTTGGACCGATAGCGCACACGGGTGATCCATTCCGGTTTCCAGGCGATCTTGGGATCGGCCGGGCGCGGCGGATAGGCGAAATTGGCTTCCGGCCCATAGGCGTAAAGGCTGCCCATCAGCATGTCGCCGCCCGACTGCACCACCTGCGAGGGCACGGTGCAACTGGTCTGGCTGGGCGGCATCACGACCTTGTCGCCGATCAGCTTGCGCACGGCACCGGGGGACAGCCAGTCCCACACCGGCCCGCCGAACGCCTGGCTGGCCGAGGAGGCCCACCACACCATGTCGCCGCCCTGCTTGGCCGCGAACACCCAGGCATAATAGCCGGTCGCATTGGGCACCGCATTCCAGCTCAACTGGGTCGCGCCACCCGCCGCCGGGCTGGCGCGACCCGTGATCGGCGGCATGAAGTCCTGGTTCAGCGCGAACTTGATCTCGGGCGCATAATTGCCGGCGATGCGATGGTCGCCGATCAGCGATGAATTGCCCGACAGCGTCTTGCGCGTCTGGCCATTGGGCCATTCGCCATAGGTCTTGCTGTTGGTGAAGCGGACCTGCCATTCCTGCGGGATGGCCGCGCCGGTCATGTAGAGGCCGGGCGGAAACTGGCCCCGCGCGACCTTGGCGAAATCGATCACCACCGGCTGGTTCGGCCCGGCGGTCGCGCCGCAGCCCCAATAGATGAGCAGCCGCCCCTTGGGCTTCTCGCCGGGCAGCGCCGGCTCGTCGCTTGGCGTGACCTTGGGCGTGACCAGCGGGACGGAGGCGCCCAGCCGGGCGCCGGCGGGCATATAATGTTCGGCCGCCGGCGAACCGCTCGCGGCCTGGGTCGATCCCAGGCGCAGCACCAGTTCATGGATCGGCTGGTTACCGCCGCCCATCATCATCGACATGGCCCCGCCCATACCGCCGCCGCCCGCCATCGCGGCCATGCCGGACATGGTGCCGGCATCCATCGAATAGCGGGCGATCGGTCCGCCGGCCTGCTGGCTGGCGCCCGGCGTGGCGAGAAGGGTGAAGCTGAGGGTAAGGGCAGCGACGCGCGGCACGGCAGGCCGCAGATGAAGCAAAGTGGACATGCATTCCCCTATGAAGGCGTGGAAGACATGCGACCTTTTTGTTCTGGAGTCGGCTTAGCAGCTTTTGCCGGCGGCGGGGAGAGGGCAGCCGCTGATGACTGCCCTCTCATTCCCGGTTCAGTTCTTCTTGCCGCTGGCCGGAAAATAGCCGCCACAGCGACGTGTGCCATATAGGGTGGAGCCGGTGCCGAATGTCGCCGGGGTGAAGGCGACGGCCTGCACCGGCGCGCTGACGCCAGGCGCGCGGCGCGCGAGCATGGTCTGCACGGCGGCGATCTGGGGCGCATCCACCGGCGCAAAGATCGGTCCCTGCGGCAGGTCGAAATAATCGACGAAGCCGCCGCCGCGAATGCTGGTATTTCCCGATGCGATCGCCTGCCTGGTCAATTGCTGACGATGGGTGAGCGCGTCGAACCGGCCGAGATAGACGACCTGGCCCGGCTTCGCCTCGAACTGGAGCGAGGCGGCATTAAAGCAGAGCGCCCAGCTATCCTGCTGCGAATAGCTGCGCACGACCCAGCGCCCCGGCTTGATCGGGACCATCAGATAGCCGTCGAGGAAATTCTTCTGCTTGGCTTCGAACAGGGCGGTGCCGCTGAGCGGGCCACTGGAAAGCCGGGCTTCCGCATCGACATAGGTGGAGAGCAGCAGCTTGAACGCCGAGTGCATCGACGGGGCCGGTTGCCACCAGTCGGTCTTGATGATGACCAGCGCCTCTTCGGATTGGGGCGTGAGGATGATCTGGCCGGGCGCCTTGGCGTTGGCGACATGCGGCAACAGCGCGCCATTCAACGCGACAACTGCACCGAGCGCTGCCGCCCATTTCCCTATCATGACCATGTTTTCCCCAATCCCTGCGGACCCAATCCGTCCTGCCGATCTGACCGCAATTTCCTAATAATTGCGCAACGGCCGCTGCGCGCCCGTGGGGAGGGGGATCAGGTCCGCGCGAACTGCCCATGGCGCAGGAAATGCACGACCTGATCGGCGACGGGGCGGGTATAGATCATCGCGGTGTGGGCGACGGGCAGGGTGATATGGTCGCTTTCGCCTGGACAATGGGTGGCGGCGACGCTGACCTTGCCGTCATTGGGTGCGCGGAAGATGCGGCTGGGGAGCAGGCCGTTCATCGGCCGGTCGCCCGCGATGATGCCGAGCGGATAATCGACCTCGCCCAACGCCGCCAGCGTGGCCGCGTCGCGGCGGGTGCGCAGCAGCGCACCGGCCTGGTTCAGGATCAGCGGATGGAGGCGCATGCGGTAGAGAAGATCGGCAATCTCACTGCCGCCATTGGGGGTGCCGAGCATGACGACACGGCCCAGATGGTCGGGGCGATGGCGCGCGAGCCAGGCGCGCAGCATGAGGCCGCCCATCGAATGGCCGATGGAGTGGACGGTCCTGGCATGATAGGCCGGGCTGGCGATGATGCGGGCGTGGATATGATCGATGACGCGGGCCAGTGGCCAGCGCCAGCTGGGATAGCCGATATTGGCGACGTCATACCCCGCCCCGCGCAGTCGCCGGGCTAGTAGCGCGGTCTGCACCTGATGGCCGCCAAAGCCATGGAGGAGGATGACGGATTGGGTGTGGGGCAGCATGATGGCATGGGTGTCATGCAACGCTGACGCGGGCAAGGGCATGTGGGTGTAGGGGGAGGGCGCTGACCACTAGAAGCGGCTGTAAATTCCTCCCCTGCAAGGTTCGGCAGAGGCACGCGACTCTGCCGAAGGGAACCACGAAGTGGTGGAGGGGTGTCGCCCTATCGAGAGGGCGACACCCCTCCGTCTGGCCTTCGGCCAGCCACCTCCCCTTACAGGGGAGGATGGCCTAGAACGACCAATTGCGGACATGTTCCCCCTCCCGCAGGCGGGAGGGGGTTAGGGGGTGGGCTGGACGTCGCACAAGCCCACCCCGCTGCGACTAACGCGCTGCGCGCGCAAGTCTCGCTGCCTCTCCCGCCAGCGGGAGGGGAGTGGCGGGAAACCACCCAAATTCGCCTTTCCTTTTCTTCTCCGTGCCTCCGCGCCTACGCGTGATTCATTTTCGCGCGGAGCCGCGGAGCCGCGGAGGTAAGGAGACGGTGGGGCGGCTAACCGCCTGTGCGGCAATGACGGAAAATGAGAGGGGAGTGGCGGGGCCGGGATGCGGCTCTTTGTAGCGCGTGCCCCTCCACCGTGCTGCGCACGCTCCCCCTCCCCGTATCGGGGAGGAATAAAAAAAGGCGGCCCCTCGGAGCCGCCTTTCCCATGTGCCTGTGACAGGCTCTATTTCGTGCCTTCGGGCGCCTTGGTCTTGCCGCCCTTCTTGCCGCCCTTCTTGGGCGCGGCGGGGGTGATCTGGAAGGCGAGCGCCTCATCCTTCATATGGACATGGACCTCGCCGCCATGGACCAGCTTGCCGAACAGCAGTTCCTCGGCCAGCGGCTGCTTGATCTTTTCCTGCATCAGGCGCCCCATCGGGCGGGCACCATAGAGCTTGTCATAGCCCTTCTTGGTGAGCCAGGCCTTGGCATCCTCGTCCAGGGTGATGTGGACGTCGCGGTCGGCCAGTTGCAGTTCCAGTTGCAGCACGAACTTGTCGATGACGCGGGCGACGATTTCCGGCGGCAGATAGCCGAACGGCACGATCGCATCGAGGCGGTTGCGGAATTCGGGGGTGAAAAGCTTCTTCACCGCGTCTTCCTGCACATCCTCGCGGGTCAGCTCGCCAAAGCCGATCGATTCCTTCGCCATGTCCGACGCACCGGCATTGGTGGTCATGATGAGGATGGTGTTGCGGAAATCGACGGTCTTGCCGTGGTGATCGGTCAGGCGGCCATTGTCCATCACCTGCAGCAGGATGTTGAACAGGTCCGGATGCGCCTTCTCGATCTCGTCGAGCAGCAGCACGCTGTGCGGCTGCTGGTCGACGGCGTCGGTCAGCAGGCCACCCTGGTCATAGCCGACATAGCCCGGAGGGGCGCCGATCAGGCGGCTGACCGAATGGCGCTCCATATATTCCGACATGTCGAACCGCTGGAGCGGGATGCCGAGCAGGGTCGCGAGTTGGCGCGCTACCTCCGTCTTGCCGACGCCGGTCGGGCCGGAGAAGAGATAGTTGCCGATCGGCTTGTCGGGATCGCGCAGGCCGGCGCGCGACAGCTTGATCGCGGACGACAGCACCTCGATCGCCTGATCCTGGCCGAAGACGACGCGTTTCAGATCGGTGGTCAGCGATTCCAGCACGCTCTTGTCGTCGGACGACACGGTCTTGGGCGGGATGCGCGCCATGGTCGCGATGACCTGTTCGATCTCCTTGGGAGTGATCGTCTTCTTGCGCTTGGACGGCACCACCAGCATCTGCATCGCGCCGACCTCGTCGATCACGTCGATCGCCTTGTCCGGCAGCTTGCGGTCGTTGATGTAGCGCGCCGACAGCTCCACCGCCGCCTTGATCGCGTCGGGGGTGTATTTGACGTGATGATGCTCCTCGAACGCGGTGCGCAGGCCGGTCAGGATCTTGATCGTATCCTCGATCGTCGGCTCGTTGACGTCGATCTTCTGGAAGCGCCGCAGCAGCGCGCGGTCCTTCTCGAAATGATTGCGGAATTCCTTGTAGGTGGTCGACCCGATGCAACGGATCGTCCCGCCCGACAGGGCCGGCTTCAACAGGTTCGAAGCGTCCATCGCGCCGCCGCTGGTCGCGCCGGCACCGATCACCGTGTGGATCTCGTCGATGAAGAGGACCGCGTGCGGCATCTTCTCCAGTTCGGTGACGACCGCCTTCAGCCGCTCTTCAAAGTCGCCGCGATAGCGGGTGCCGGCCAGCAGCGCGCCCATGTCGAGCGAATAGATGACCGCTTCCTTGAGCACGTCGGGCACTTCGCCCTCGACGATCTTGCGCGCCAGGCCTTCCGCGATCGCGGTCTTGCCGACGCCGGGATCACCGACATAGAGCGGGTTGTTCTTCGAACGGCGGCACAGAATCTGGATGGTGCGATCGACTTCCGACGACCGGCCGATCAGCGGGTCGACCTTGCCGCGCTCCGCCTTCTCGTTGAGGTTGACGGTGAACTGCTCCAAGGCACTGTCCTTCTTGCCCTTGCCGTCCTGCACCTTCTTCTCCTCCTCCGGCGCGCCCTTGGTCTCCTGACGCTCGGGCGCGGGCGTGCCCTTGCCGACGCCGTGGCTGATGAAGCTGACGGCATCGAGGCGGCTCATATCCTGCTGCTGCAGGAAATAGACGGCATAGGATTCGCGTTCGGAAAAGAGCGCGACGAGGACATTGGCGCCCGTCACCTCATCCTTGCCGGACGACTGGACATGGAGGATGGCGCGCTGCACCACGCGCTGGAAGCCGCTGGTGGGCGAGGGATCGCTGGCGCCCTCCACCTTCAGGCTGTCAAGCTCGGTGTCGAGATATTGGGTGACGGCATCGGCCAGTTCGCCCAGTTCCACGCCGCACGCCTGCATCACCTTCGACGCATGTTCATCGTCGATCAGCGCGAGCAGAAGATGCTCCAGCGTCGCATATTCATGCTTGCGCTCGGACGCATGGGTCAGCGCATTATGCAGGGTGGTTTCAAGGGCGGCTGCAAAAGATGGCATGTCTTTTCTACTCCTGGCCCCATTGAGGGGCTGACTTGAACCTTATGTCGGCATTGCTCGACGACGGTTCAAGGGAGAGGCCCTGACCGCCGGAATTGCCAGACTGCCCATGCCCGGTGGAGCCCTTGGTCGGGCCGAAAGGGGCAAGGCGCGGGTTCATCGCTTGAATAACGCCTCGGCAGTTGCCTTATGGTTAACGGCGCTTTCAATTTTTGTTCGAGTGCGGGTGATTTCGGTTTCCAGCGCCCTGATGCGCGCTTCCAGTTCCGCAACGGACAGTGGCCCCAGATCCTGTCGGAGCAGCTGGGCCAGCGGATCATCGGCCTTTCTCGGCAGATCATTGTCCATGTCCATAAAGGGTAATGTTGACCCTGTAGGCTAGTCTGTCAATAAGGAGCGAAGCTCCGCCCGTCGATTTTGGGTGCGGTGCAATATCTCTGGCCCGGGGGGGCATATATGATCCTCGACAGTTTCACGATTCCATCCGAAATGACGGCGATCGGAATCCCGGAGCCCGGCGGTCCCGACGCGCTGGTGCCCGAACAGCGCCCGGTGCCAGTGCCCGGCGAGGATGAGGTGCTGATCCGTGTGGCCGCCGCTGGCGTCAACCGGCCCGATGTGCTGCAGCGGCAGGGCAAATATCCGCCGCCGCCCGGCGCGTCCGACATTCCCGGACTCGAGGTGGCGGGCACGATCGTCGCCGCCGGCCGGTCCGCCGACATGCTGGTGGGCCAGCGCGTCTGTGCGCTGCTGCCGGGCGGGGGCTATGCCGAATATGCGATTGCGCCGGCCGGCCAGTGCCTGCCGGTGCCGGCGGACTATGATCTGGTCGAGGCGGCGGCGCTGCCCGAAACCCTGTTCACCGTGTGGACCAACCTGTTCGAGCGCGCCTATGTGGTCGGCGGCGACCGGGTGCTGGTCCATGGCGGCACCAGCGGCATCGGCACCATGGCGATCTCGCTCTGCCGCCTGTTCGACATAGAGATCATCGTCACCTGCGGCAGCGACGACAAATGTGCCCAGGCGCTCGAATGGGGCGCCAGCCATGCGATCAATTACAAGAGCCAGGATTATGTCGCCGAGGTGAAACGCATCACCGGCGGGCAGGGGGTGCAGGCGGTGCTCGACATGGTCGGCGGCGATTATGTCCCGCGCAACATCGAATGCATGGCCGAAGATGGCCGCCATGTGTCGATCGCGGTGCTGGGCGGGGCCAAGGCCAGCATCTTCCTGCCGACGGTGATGTCCAAGCGCCTGACCCTGACCGGATCGACGCTGCGGCCGCGCTCCTCAGGCTTCAAGAGCCTGGTCGCGGACGAGATCATGCGCACCGTCTGGCCCTTCGTCGAACAGGGCAGGCTGCGCCCGGCAATGGACCAGCGCTTCGCCCTCGCCGACGCGGCCAAGGCCCATGCCCGCATGGATGCCGGCGAACATTTCGGAAAGATCGTGCTGACGGTGTGAGGGGTGGCGGGGAAACCCGCCAATTCGTAGTATTTCCGTCATATTCGGTGCGGAGTTGTAACAGAGCGGCGCTAGGGATTCGGCCTCAAGGACAACAGCCCTTGAGGACGTAGACATGGACGCCATCACGCGCTTGCCCTTCCTGAGCGAACTGGAAGAGGGGGCTGACGACCGCTTCCACATCCCCGAGCGGGAAGGCGCGCGTCGCCGCTATCGCACCATCTGGATTTCCGACATCCATCTGGGCACACGCGGTTGCAACGCGACGATGCTGATCGACTTTCTCGACAGCGTCGACAGCGACACCATCTATCTGGTCGGCGACATCATCGACGGCTGGCGGCTCAAGAAGCGATTCTACTGGCCCGCCGCGCATAATGACGTGCTGTGGCGGATCATGAAGCGGGCCAAGCGCGGCACCCGTGTCGTCTATATCCCCGGCAATCATGACGAGATGTTCCGCCAGTTCACCGGCATGAATTTCGGCGGCGTCGAGATCCGCCGCAAGGCGATCCACGAGACCGCCGACGGACGCAAGCTGCTGGTGCTGCATGGCGACGAGTTCGACACGATCATGCTGGCGCATCGCTGGCTCGCCTTCGTCGGCGACGCGGCCTACACCAGCCTGATGCGGCTGAACGTGGTGGTCAACGCCGTGCGTCAACGCATGGGCCTGCCTTATTGGTCGCTCAGCAAGATGGCCAAGCACAAGGTCAAGAATGCCGTATCCTTCATCTCCCGCTTCGAGGAAGTGGTGGCGCATGAGGCCGGCGCGCGCGGTGTCGACGGCGTGGTGTGCGGCCATATCCACAATGCCGAGATGCGCGAGATCGAGGGCATCCAATATTATAATGATGGCGACTGGGTGGAGGGCTGCACCGCGCTGGTGGAGCACGCCAGCGGCGCGATGGAGGTGCTGCACTGGGCCGACGAAATCGCCAAGCGCGGCGAGACGGCGCCGACGCTGATGGCGGCCTGACACGGAGAAGCGGGATGCGGATCGCGATCGTCACCGACGCCTGGACGCCGCAGGTCAACGGCGTGGTCCGCACCTTGCAGATGATCCAGTCCGAACTGGAGCATATGGGACATGAAGTGAAGGTGATCTCGCCCGATCTCTATGGCTCCATTCCCTGTCCGACCTATCCGGAAATCCGTCTGGCGCTGGTGCGATCGGGCGTGGTCGGACAGGCGATCGCTGCCTTCCGTCCCGATGCGGTGCATCTGGCGACCGAAGGGCCGCTCTGCTTTGCCGCACGCCGCTGGTGCCTGCGCGGCAATGTGCCCTTCACCACCGCCTATCACACCCATTTTCCCGATTATGTGTCACAGCGCACCGGCCTGCCGGCCGCCTGGTTCTGGCGCTATATCCGCTGGTTCCACGGACCGGCGCAGGCGGTGCTGGTGTCGACCCGGTCGGTGCGGCAGCAATTGCGCGCCCATGGCGTTGCCAATGTCCGCAAATGGGGCAGGGGCGTCGATCTTCAGACCTTTGCCGGGGATGTCGCCCCCTCGGCCCTGCTGGCGGACCTGCCGCGCCCGATCCAGCTCTATGTCGGCCGGGTCGCGGTCGAGAAGAATCTGGAAGCCTTCCTGGCCAGCGAACATCCCGGCACGAAGGTGATCGTCGGCGACGGCCCGGCTCGTGCGGTGCTGGAGCGGGCCTATCCCGATGCCCGTTTCCTGGGTGCGCAGTTCGGTGCAGACTTGGCGGCCATCTATGCCGGCGCGGACGTATTCGTCTTCCCCAGCCGCACCGACACGTTCGGGCTGGTGATGATCGAGGCGCTGGCCGCCGGTACGCCGGTTGCCGCCTTCCCCGTGACGGGGCCGATCGATATCGTCACGCCGGAAACCGGTGCCCTGTCCGAACGGCTGGAAGATGCCATCGCTGCGGCGCTGCTGTGCGATCGGGGGGCTTGTGCTTCTTATGGTCGCAGCTTCAGTTGGGAGCGCAGCGCGCAGGAATTCCTGGCAGGTCTGCATCCGATCGATCCGGTCGTGATGGACAGCGCCGCCTGACGCTTTTCCTTGCCGCAGGCCCCGCGATGCTCTATCCCTGACATGTCGTGGCCGCCCTGCTTGGGCGGCCCTTATCGTTTTTAGAGCCGGAGAAGACCCCGTGTCCCAGCCCCTCATGCCCCATGCGACCGCCAGCTGGCTGGTCGACAATACCGCGCTGAGCTTCGACCAGATCGCGGAATTCTGCGGGCTCCACATCCTGGAAGTCCAGGCCATCGCCGATGACACTGCCGGCATCAAATATACCGGCCGCGATCCGGTGCGCGCCCATGAAATCACCATGGACGAAATCCACAAGGGCGAGAGCAACCCGGACTATAAGCTCAAGATGCTCAAGGGGCCAGAACCGGTCCGCCGCACCAAGGGGCCGCGTTATACCCCGGTCAGCAAGCGCCAGGACAAGCCCGATGGCATCGCCTGGATCCTGCGCAACCATCCGGAGATTTCGGACGGCGCGATCGGCAAGCTGATCGGCACCACCCGGACCACCATCGCCGCGATCCGCGATCGCAGCCACTGGAACATCAGCAACATCACGCCCAAGGATCCGGTGACGCTGGGTCTCTGCTCGCAGCGTGAACTGGACGCGCTGGTCAGCAAGGCGGCGAAGAAGGCCGGCATCGAGATGCCGACCGATTCGCGTCTGGACGGTGACCGCGAGGCGCTGATCGAGGAGCTGCGCCGCGAGCGCGAGGACAATGCGCGCCGTATCGAAGCCTCGCTCAAGAGCGAGGCGGAGCTGATTTCGGGTGCCGCCACGATCCTCGACCCGTTCAGCAGCAACAAGGGCGAGGTCTGAAGACGTAGCGTCATCCGACGCTCTTTCTGACCCGCTGCAATGCAGCATTTTCAAGGGCCGCGCCGGTTTTCCGACGCGGCCTTTTTGCTACAATCCGGACACAGGTTGACGCTTGCGTAAAGCGCTCGGGCCACTTACACTTCTGTAAATGGAGAGCAGAGAAAAGATCTGGCGCGAGCATTATCAGCACCCTACGTCGTGGGAGCAGACGTTCCCGCCGATGTCGATGGGAGAGATGGTAACGCACAGCGCCACCGCCCACCCGCAGGCCCACATGATCGATTTCATGGGGCGCAAGTTCAGCTATGGCGCGATGATGGACGACATCAGGCGCATTGCCTGCGGATTGCAGGCCATGGGCGTCAGGAAGGGGGACCGGGTCGGTCTCTACCTGCCCAACACCCCCCATTATGTCGCGGCCTATTATGGCGCGCTGCTGGCCGGCGCGATCGTCGTCAACTTTTCCCCCCTCTACACCGCCGCCGAACTGGAACATCAGGTCGAGGATAGCGGCACCAAGATCCTGTTCACCCTGTCGGCCAAGGCGCTGCTGCCGACCGCGCTCAAGGTGCTGGACAATAGCAGCCTGGAAAAGCTGGTTGTCGGTTCGATCGCCGAGGTGCTGCCGACCGCCAAGAGCATCCTCTTCCGCCTGTTCAAGCGCAGCGAGACGGTAGCGTTGCCGCATGATCCGCGTGTCATCCGCTATGACCGGCTGATCGCCAATGCGGGCGAATGCATCGTGGCGGACATCGATCCCGTCAATGACGTTGCGCTGCTGCAATATACCGGCGGAACCACCGGCACGCCCAAGGGCGCGATGCTGACCCACCAGAATCTGACCGCCAATGCGCGTCAGGCGCAGGCGATCGATCCGCATGCGGGCGAGGGCGATGACCGCATCATCGCGGTGCTGCCCTTCTTCCACGTCTTCGCCAATACCTGCACGCTGAACCGGACCGTGATGAATGGCGGCGAGATGGTGATGCTGCCCCGTTTCGAGGCGGTGCAGGTGCTCTCGGCCGTCCAGCGGACCAAGGCGACGTCGCTGCCCGGCGTGCCGACCATGTATCAGGCGCTGCTCGATCATCCGGCCTTGCCGAACATCGATTTCTCGTCGCTGCGCACCTGCATCTCGGGCGGCGCGCCGCTGCCGATGGAGGTGAAGCAGAAGTTCGAGGCGGTGACCGGCGCGCGTCTGATCGAGGGCTATGGCCTCACCGAAACCAGCCCGATCGTCTGCGCCAATCCCTATGAGGGGCTGAACAAGACCGGCACCGTCGGCCAGCCGGTGCCCGGCACCCGCGTCAAGATCGTCAGCCGCGAGGATCCGACCCAGCCCCCGCCCGAGGGCGAGCCGGGTGAACTGATGTTCGCCGGGCCGCAGATCATGAAGGGCTATTGGAACCGGCCGGACGCGGACGCACAGGTGTTCATGGGCGAGTTCCTGCGCACCGGCGACGTCGGCGAGGTCGATGATGACGGCTATGTGCGGATCGTCGATCGCCTCAAGGACATGATCGCTGTCGGCGGCTTCAAGGTTTTCCCGAGCCAGGTGGAATCGGTCCTCTATCATCATGAATCGGTGAAGGAGGCGCTGGTGATCGGCGTGCCCGATCGCTATCGCGGCGAGCAGCCCAAGGCGTTCGTGACCCTGAACGAGGGCGCGACCATCGACGGGCCGGGCCTCAAGGACTGGCTCAACCCGCAACTGGGCAAGCATGAGCGGGTCTGCGAGGTCGAGGTCAGGTTGAACCTGCCCAAGACGCTGGTCGGCAAGCTGTCGCGCAAGGAACTGGTCGCCGAAGAACGGGCCAAGGCCGAACAGGCGATGGCCCAGAATGCGGCGCAGACTGGAACCGCAGCCTGATTGCTCCTATCTAGCGCGCCAAAGCTGGATAAGGATTATCGATATATGGCGCAGGAAATCGCAACGCTGGCTGGTGGCTGCTTCTGGTGTACGGAAGCAGTCTACCAGACGCTCAAGGGCGTGGAATCGGTCCAGAGCGGCTATATCGGCGGCACCAGGGTCGATCCGACCTATGAGGAGGTCTGCACCGGCAATACCGGCCATGCCGAAGCGATCCGCATCGCCTTCGACCCGGCCGTCATCAGCTATGCCGACCTGCTCGACATCTTCTTCGCCACGCACAATCCGACGACGCTGAACCGCCAGGGCAACGACATCGGGACGCAGTATCGCTCGGCGATCTTTCCCCATTCGGCCGAGCAGCAGGCCGAGGCACTGGCCGGCATCGCGCGGGCACAGGTGGATCAGGTCGATCCGGTGGTGACCGCGATCGAGGCGGACGCCCCCTGGTATCCGGCCGAGGATTATCACCAGAAATATTGGGAACGGGTCGGCGACCAGAATCCCTATTGCATGGCGGTGATCCCGCCCAAGCTGGCCAAGCTGCGCAAGGGCTTTGCCGCCCGCATCGAGGAATAAGCCTCGGCTTGGCCGATTTCCCGACGGCTCGTCCCGTTTCGCCGCGTTTTTATCCTATGGTTAATGTCGGCCATGGCAGATGCGGTGCAACGGACGAGTCGGGGGACTATTGAATGACGAAGACGATCATGCTGCTGGCGCCGGCGATGCTATTGATGCTGCCGGGCTGTATTGCGAAAACGGCGGTCGATGTCGTCACGCTACCGGTGCGCGCGGGCGCGCAGGCGGCCGATTGGGCGACCACCAGCCAGGACGAGGCCGACCGCAATTATGGCCGCAAGATGCGCAAGCAGGAGGCCGAGGAAGGCAAGGCGCGCAAGAAGGCCGACGAACAGCGCCGCCGCGAATGCCGCAAGGCCGGCTACGACAATTGCGGCTGAGCCGGATCGACCGGTCAGGCCGCGGCGCGGCGTAACCGGTCGTTGATGGCGGTGCCGATCCCCTCGTCGGGGATGGGCGCTACCGCAATCCGTCCCTGGATGCTCGCATCGGCGACATGCAGGGCGGCGAACAGATTGGCCGCCGCCTCGCGCAGGTCCGCGTCGACGCTCAGGTTGAGATGACAGGGCATCAGACCGAAGCCGATCAGATATTCGTCCTTTTCCGCCCGCAGCGCGTTGAGCCGCACCGGCTTCGAGGGCGCATAATGGCTTTCGAGCTGGCCGGGTGCTTCGATCTTCGCATTGCCTGTCTTGGAATCCGGGCCGGTAATCACCGGCAGGCCGCTCGCCTCCTCCAGCATCGCGGTCGTCACCGGGCCGGGGCGCAGCAGGCGGATGCGGTCCGCTTCGGGGGCAGCGATGGTCGATTCCAGCCCTTCGCTGGTCGGGCCTTCGTCCAGGATCATGCGGATCTTGCCGTTGAGGCTGGCCAGCACATGTTCGGCCCGGCTGGGGCTGATCGCCCCGCTGCGATTGGCCGAGGGCGCGGCCAGCGGCCGGCCGCTCTCGCGGATCAGCGCGCGCATCGCCGGGTGGGCGGGCAGGCGCAGCGCCACGGTCGGCAGGCCGGCCATCACCAGCGGCGACAGGCCGCTATCGGCCCGCACCGGCAGCACCATGGTCAGCGCGCCTGGCCAGAAGCGGGCGGCAAGCTGCTCGGCCTGGGGCGAGAAGTCGGCCAGCCGCCGCGCCATCTCCATGTCGGAAACATGGACGATCAGCGGGTTGAAGCTGGGCCGCCCCTTGGCGCTGTAGATGCCGGCGACCGCCTGGGAATCGGTGGCATCGGCCGCCAGGCCATAGACGGTTTCGGTAGGAACGGCGACAGGCTCGCCGGCTCGGATCAGTAATGCTGCCTCGCGAAGCGCTTCCGCGCCATAGCGGCAGACCCTGGTGGAAAAGGCTGGATTTGGGATAGTCACGACCCCCGCGATATAGACCCCGGATCGCCGCAGTAAAAGGCCATTGCGACAGTGACATGACATTGTTGGCAAAGCTTGCCGCAATGGCGCGGCCCGGCTAATCCCGCGCCATGAACGACGCCCTGCTGACCCGTATCGCCGAAGCGCTGGAACGGCTTGCGCCGCCGCCGGCTTCCTCTGCCGACCTTGCGGCTGCGCCCGCCTATGTATGGGATGGGGTGGCGATCCGCGCGGTGGAGGCGTTCGCGCCGGTGGACTATGACCTTCTGACCGGCATCGACGCGCAGAAGAGCGCGCTGCTGGACAATAGCCGTCGCCATGCCGCCGGCCATGCCGCGCATGACGTGCTGCTATGGGGCGCGCGCGGCACCGGCAAGTCGGCGACCGTGGCTTCGGTGGTCGGAAAGCTGCAGGCGGAAGGGCAGGACATTGCCCTGCTGCAATGCGCGATCGACGAACTGGCCAGCTTGCCGGCGCTCTTCACCCTGCTGCGCAGCACGACCCGGCCCTTCATCCTCTTCCTCGACGATCTGGGCTTTGACGAGGGGGTGGGCGATGCCCGTGCGCTGCGCTCGCTGCTCCAGGGCGGCACCGCCGCGCGTCCGGCCAATGTCCGTCTCTATGTGACGTCCAACCGCCGCCATATCGTGCCGCGCAACCTGTCGGAACAGGATGATCCGATCAATCCGCGCGACGTGGTCGATGACAAGATGGCGCTGTCGGACCGGTTCGGCCTCAGCCTCGGTTTTCATGCGCTGGATCAGGACGCCTATGTCGCCATTGTCGAGGGCTATGCCCAGGCGCTGGGTCTCTGCGTCGAGCCGCTCGACGCGATCCAGTGGGCGACCCAGCGCGGCAGCCGCTCGGGCCGCGTCGCCTGGCAATATGTGGTCGAACTCGCCGGGCGCCACGGCCTCTCGGTCTGATCCTCTCTCAATCTGATACTCAGGCGCCGTCCTTTTCGGCCAGGCTCAGGAACTCCGCGACCAGCCGGTCCAGTTCCGTGCGGCAGCGCGGCGGGTCGACGGCGGTGTCGCACAGGGGCGCTGCATCGGCCATCGTCTTGATGACGCGGGCCAGGCTCAGCGTGTCGCTGTGACGTTGCCGGTGGGCAAGGGCGGCGAAAGTATTGAAATACATTTCAGCCAGCCGGCGATCATGCTCCAAATCATAGCCCCGTCGTCGTTCCGGCTGGCCCAATGCCTCCATGCGCAAGTGATGGAGCGAGCGTCGCGCGCTGTCGGCCCGCAACTGGTATAGCTCCGCCGGTTCGATCGGTTTCATCTTGGATGCCTGTCGCATGGCGCATCAGCGCGCGAACGAGGCAATATATCCCGGCTTTCGCCCGGCCGAAATTAAGCGTCTGGTCTTGCGAACAAGTTTTTTCGACGCATCGGCCGGGCGGTCGGCGATTACTGCGCGCGGGTCACTCGCCAGACGACGCCACCGACATCGTCCGCCACCAGCAGCGCACCCTTGGCGTCCACGGTCACGTCGACCGGGCGGCCATGGGCGGCGCCCTGGGCATCCAGGAAACCGGTCAGCACATCGGCCGGCTTGGCCTTGCCGACTTCGCCATTGTCCTCGAAGGGAATGAACACGACCTTGTAGCCGGCGGCGGGCTTGCGGTTCCAACTGCCATGCAGGCCGACGAAAGCGCCATTGCCATAGGTGGCGCCAAGCTGCGCATCCTTCGAGAAGCTCAGGCCCAGCGGCGCGACATGATTGCCCAGCGCATAGTCGGGGCGCTTGGTATATTCGCGGATTTCCGGCCGCTGCGGTTGCACCCGGCGATCCTCATAGCCGCCCCAGTAGTTCCACGGCCAGCCATAGAAGGCGCCGAATTCGACGCGGGTCAGATAGTCGGGGACCAGGTCGCCGCCCAGCATGTCGCGCTCATTGACCACGCCCCACAGCACGCCGCTTTTGGGTTCGAAGGCCAGGCCGACCGGATTGCGCAGGCCCGACGCATAGATGCGATAATCGCCGGTCTTGGGATTGACCTCCAGCACGGCGGCGCGGTTCGCTTCGCTTTCCAACCCATTTTCGCCGATATTGCTGTTCGATCCGACACCGACGTAGAGCAACCCGTTGGGGCCGACGGTCAGGCTGCGGGTCCAGTGCATGTTCGGCGCCTGGGCGGGCAGGTTCAGGATCTTGCGGCCCTTGTCGCTGATCTTGGTCTCGCCTTCCTTATAGGGGAAGGCCATCAGCGCATTGGTGTTGGCGACATAGAGGGTATCGCCGATCAGCGCCATGCCATAGGGCGAATAGAGGCCGCTCAGGAACACCGTCTTGGTGTCCGCCTTGCCGTCGCCATCGGTGTCGCGCAGCAGGCTGATGCGGTCGGGCGAGGGGACGCCGGCGCCGGCCTTGTTCATCAGGAAATTCATCACCCGGCTGACGATGCCGGTCTGCGGGCGCGGCTGGCTGTTGGTCTCGGCCGTCAATATGTCGCCATTGGGCAGGCGCAGCAGCGATCGCGGATGGCTCAGCCCCTCGGCGAAGCGTTCCACCACCAGTCCCTTGGCCGCGACCGGCTTCTCCCCGGCCTTCCACGGCTTCACTTCGGCGATGTTGACGGTCGGGAAAAACTCGTTCCGCGGCGTGGTGAAGCGCGGTTCCGCTCCGACATCGGCGCCGGCCGGCAATTGGGCGGTATCGCCCTGCGCGAAATAGAGGAAAGCGCCGCCGGCAATGACCAGCGCGACGAGGGGGATGGCGATGAAATGCTTCTTCATGTCGCCACATCTATGCGGCGATGCGCCGCCGGGCAAGGCGCTCCGTTGCGCGGGTGTTACTTAGAATCTGTTTGGAAATGCCCCCCTGGCGCATCCGCACCGGCCCGCACCCCCACCCGACCGCCCAGACATGGTACCCCTATGGGTGGTCGGGTGGGGGCGCGGGCCGGTGTCGCATCGAAAATGCGCTCTTCCGCGCATTTTCCAAACAGGTTCTTAGGCCTTTCGTTCGCGCAGCCAGAGCAGCAGGGCGATCAGGATGCCGGCTCCGGTGCCGACGAGCAGGCCGATGCTGGGCTGGCCCAGCAGGCCGCCGCCGATCGCGCCGGCCATGATCAGCAATGCAATGATGGCGCCCGCGCCAGTCGGATTCTTCGCCTTGTTCATGGCCCATCCTTGCCATGGCCCGCCGCGCATGGCCAGATGCTTGTCATGTGCGTCCCTCCTGTCCCGGATCGGAACGGCTGGCGTCCCGAAATGGCGCGTTTGTCCTGTTGTGGGATTTGCCTAACTGGCCGTTCACTCTCGTCCACGGCCTGCTGCGCCAAAGCCTCAAACTGGCATGGAGGTTGATTGGGGGTGACGAAAGGGCGCGCAATAATCGGGGGTCGCATGAACATGCCATATCTTTCGGATCGAAAGAGCTATGAGGATGCAACGGAACTGATCGCGACCTTTGGTGCCAATGCCGGATATGAGGCCGCGGCGCGGGCCGACCGCAGCCGCGACCTCGGCAACCACATCCATTTCTGCCACTGGCGCCAGATAGAGCGGCTGATCGTGCTGCTGGCCCATGACCAGCCGCTCGGTACGATCCACTGATCGCCTGAACGCCAAAAGGCCGGAGCGTCACCAACGCTCCGGCCTTTTTGCTGCCTGCTTGCGGGCGTTTTAGAGCCGCAGTCCGGCCGTTTCCGGCAAGCCGGCCAATATGTTGAGATTCTGCACGGCGGCGCCGGCAGCGCCCTTGCCCAGATTGTCGAGCGTGGCGACCAGGCGGGCCTGGCCGCTCTGCGCATTGCCGAACACCGACAGCGACAGGCGGTCGGTCGCGCCGACATGCTCGACCTCGACCTGGGCCATGGCGGCGCTGTCGGCCAGCGGCGTCACGCTGACGATCGGCGACCCTGCATAGGCAGCGGCCAGCGCGGCGTGGATATCGGCGGGGGAGGGCGTGCCCGGCATGGCGCGCAACTGCAACGGCACTTCCACCAGCATGCCGCGATAGGCATTGGCGACGGCCGGCGCGAACAGCGGCGGATGGTACAGACCCGAATAGCGGGTCATTTCCGGCACATGCTTGTGCGCCAGGTTCAGGCCATAGGCACGGAAGGCCGTCGGGGCACCGTCGGCGCCTTCATATTCCGCGATCATCGCCTTACCGCCGCCCGAATAACCCGAAGCGCCCGATACCGTCACCGGCCACTCGGCCGGCAGCAGGCCGGCCAGTATCAGCGGGCGGACCAGCGCCAGGAAACCGGTCGGCCAGCAGCCAGGATTGGCGACGAAGCGGCTGTTGGCCAGGCGCTCGCGATGGCCCGGCTCCAGTTCGGGGAAGCCATAGGTCCAGCCGTCGGCCACACGGTGCGCGGTCGATGCGTCGATCACGCGGGTGCGGTCATTATCGATAAGCGCCACGGATTCGCGCGCGGCATCGTCGGGCAGGCACAGGATCACGATGTCGGCCGCATTCAGCGCATCGCGCCGGGCCGCCATGTTGCGGCGATCCTTTTCGTCGACCGTGATCAGCGACAGTTCGGGCCGGTCGGCCAGCCGGTCGGCAATCTCGATGCCGGTGGTGCCATGGCCGCCGTCGATGAAGATCTTCGTGGTCACTGGGCAATCCTCCGCCGGGCGATGATCGGCTGTTCATGGTGGGGTGCCAGGCGGGCGACGACATCGGCCAGCGGTTCGACCACCACCGTCATCCAGTGGGCGTTGGCGTGCAGCATATGGGTGGCGTCGGTCATGATCCCGACATGGCCGGGGAAGAAGACCAGGTCGCCGCGCTGCAACGGCGCGCTCGCCTCGATCGGCGCGCCAATGCCTTCGCACTGCAGGTCGGTGTCGCGCGGCACGGCGATGCCGCATTCGCCCAGCGCGACCTGCACCAGCCCCGAACAGTCGATGCCGCGATGGCCACGCCCGCCCCAGACATAGGGCTGGCCCAGATAGCGCTGCGCCACCGAGACCCAGTCGCCTTCCGGCGAGTCGAGCGGGGCGGCATGGCGGCCATGGATGAAGCCGTCGCCGGTCGCGAGGAAGCTGTCCTCGGCCTCGCCGCCGAAGCGGGCGCCCAGCGGCCAGTGATCGGCAATCGGCGCCTTGATGTCGGCACGGCTGAACAGTGGCGCGCTCTGGTTGACGATACGATGGCTGACCGCTTCCTTCACGTCCAGCGCGTCGCGGCGGACATAGCCGACATAGCCGTCATACCCGCAAAAGCCCCAGGCCCAGTCGGTCGTGACGTCCAGCGCATGGAAGCTCTCGCCGCGCAGCAATTCGCTTACCGCCTCGGCATTGTGCGAAGGCTGGGAGAGGATCGGCGCGCCGGGCGCCACGCAGGTCAGTTCGACCGCGCGCGCATAATGGGCGGAAAAGAGCACCCCGGCGAGCGATATGTCCGCCAGGTCGCCGCGTGCCGCATGGACGCGGTGATCGAGTGCTACGGATCGGCCTTCCAGCTTGAACCGGGTTCTTTTAGGCGGTGCGCTCCGCGCGGTGGTGATCTGGCCTGTCATCGCGCGCGGTTCCTGCGATGAAATGGTGAAAGGCGTCAAGGAATTCCGCGCCCTTCGCCGTTCGAGTGATGAAAATATTGCGCCGATCGGCCGCATCCCGCTCTCGTCGGAGATAGCCGAGCGCCGAAAGCTTGTTCAGCGCGCGGGTGATGACGGGCTTGGATACATGCAGTTGTTCGGCCAGGCCACGGACCGTATGCGGGCCATCGCCGATATAGACGGTCAGCATCAGCGCCATCTGGCGGTTGGTGAGGTCGGGTTTTCCCGACCGCACATAATCCACCAGGGTCCGCATCCACTGGCTGAGCGGCTGTATGCCGGGACGGTCGATCTGGGCGGCCTGTTGCGGGGAAGCGAGCGCGTTCATTCCCCCCTAACGCATGATAGCCAATCCGGTTGCGTAACGGATCGCAGGATATTGCAGTTTGGCTATCGCGCGCTGTCATAGCGTTGCTGGAGCAGGCGAAAGACCGCGCGCAGGCCCAGCGCTTCGCCGCCCTTGGGCCGACCCGGACGCGCTGCCGGTCGCCAGGCGAAGGTGTCGAGGTGGATCCAGGCCGTGCCGTCCGGCACGAAGCGTTGCAGGAACAGGGCGGCGGTCACCGCGCCGGCAAAGCCACCTTCGCCGGCATTGTTCAGGTCGGCAATGTCGGATTTCAGCATGTCATAATAGCCGTCCCACAGCGGCAGGCGCCAGGTCGGGTCATCGACAGCCGTGCCGGCCGCCGCGATGTCGCTCGCCAGCGTCTCGTCATTTGTGAAAAGTGCCGGCAGGTCCGGGCCGACGGCGACGCGCGCCGCGCCGGTCAGGGTGGCGAAGTCCACGATCAGCTCGGGCTTTTCCTCGCCCGCCCGCGTCAGCGCGTCGCCCAGCACCAGCCGCCCTTCGGCGTCGGTATTGCCGATCTCCACGGTCAGCCCCTGCCGGCTGCGCAATATGTCGCCGGGGCGGAAGGCATTGCCGCCGATGGCATTTTCGGCGGTCGGCACCAGCAGGTGCAGCCGCACCGGCAGGCGCGCGCCGATGATCAGCCGGGCCAGCGCGATCGCATGGGCCGCGCCGCCCATATCCTTCTTCATCAGGCGCATGCCCGACGACGGCTTGATGTCCAGGCCGCCGCTGTCGAAGCAGATGCCCTTGCCGACCACGGCGACGCGCGGCGCGCTGGGATCGCCCCAGCTCATTTCGATGAGGCGCGGGGCAAAGCTCTTGTCCGCCGCCTTGCCGACGGCATGGATCATCGGGAAACCCTGCTCCAGCGCGTCGCCGCGCGTCACCTGCACCTCGCCGCCATGGGCCTGTGCCAGCTGGCGCACGGCATCTTCCAGATCCTGCGGCCCCATGTCGGCGGCCGGTGTATTCACCAGGTCGCGGACCAGCGCCACCGCCTCGGCCTGCTGCACGATCGTCTCGATCCGGGCGACGTCGCTCGTCAGCAGCACGCGCGGGCCTACGGCGCCTTCATCCTTGCGATAGCGTTCGAACCGATATTGCGCCGCCAGCCAGCCCAGCGCCGCCGCGCCGGTGCTACCCTCGGCCAGGCGATAGCTGCCCTCGGGCAGGCTTTCGGCCAGCCTGGCCAGGCACCAACTGCCCAGCGCGTCACGCTTGGCCACCCCGGCCACGACCGACCAGTCGCTCTGTCCCTCGCCGGGGACGATTGCATGCTCGTTCGGCTTGGCGCGGAATTTCTGGGCGCTGATCAGGGCGCGGACCCGTTCGGGCTGGGCGGTGAACCAGGCGTCCAGTTCTGCGGCTTCGATCAGCTGGATGGAACGGGCGGGCTGGCCATTATCGGCTTTGAGCAGGTCGGCAAATTCGATCATGCACTGGGATGTAGGAGAAAGCACTCCACATGGGAACGGGCCATTTTCTCGTGCTGTTTTTCGTCCCGGGGGAAACCCCACCGGTCGTCAGGGCATTTGCCTATTGTGGCCCGAGTGCCTAGGTTCCAGGTCATAACAAACGGCAAGGAGAGTAGCCATGATCCGTTCCGACAATAGCGGCCTGCAGGCGCTGCGCGCCCGCGCCTATGCGCTGGCCGAAAGCGGTCAGTTCGCCAACGCCCATGCGGTCGAGCAGGCACTGGTGGCCGAAGGCTGGCCCAACATCCATCGCGCGCTCGCCGGCGACTATGCGCGCAAGGCGATCAGCGAACGCTGCCTGACGGCCAAGCCGCACTGATGCGGGCAGGGTGGGGGAACGGGACGACGGGGCTGCTGCTCGCAGCCCTGTTGCTGTCAGGCTGTTCGCGATCGCAAGAGGATGATCCGCCCGGCGGCAACATGCCCGCCAATGCGACGATGCGCGCCTTTGTCGACCGCATGGCCGGCACCACGCGACCCGCTGCTCCACCCGCCAAACCATTCGAGCAGTCGGAAAAGACGGAGCTGCTGGAATTCCTCTACGCCTATCCGGCGCAGGCGGCGGCGATCCCGCCGCTGGTCGATCGCTTTGCCAGAGCCATGGCCGAGAACAAGGCCGATGCGCTCAAGATGGCAACGCAGGACCGGGACTCGGCAAAGAAGGCGGGTTTCCCCTTCCACGCCCATAGCCGCGAGACGCGCTGGAGCGTGATGGCCGATACGCCGCGCTTCCTGGCGCTCGAATCCGCCAATTACATGTATACCGGCGGCGCGCATGGCATGACCGGCTATGAAGCGCTGCTGTGGGACAAGGAACGGCGGCGCGAAACCGATTTCGGCGCGCTGCTGACGTCCGAAGCCGCCTTTGCCACAGCGATCCAAGACAGCTTCTGCAAGGCGCTGGATCGCGAGCGGACCAGGAAGCGCGGCGCACCGGTGGTGCCGGGCGATGACGACTTCACCAAATGCATCGATCCGATGAAGCAGGTGCTGGCGCCGACGTCACGCGACGGCAAGTTGATCGACGGCATTCAGGTGACGATCGGCCCCTATGGCGCCGGTCCCTATGCCGAGGGCAGCTATGACATCAAGCTGCCGGTCGATGCGGCGATCTACAAGGCGATCAAGACCGAATATCAGGACGCGTTCGTCAGGCCCTGAGAATAGCCGTCATTGCGAGGCGGGAAGCGCCGCGGCAATCCATGGATTGCTTCGCTGCGCTCGCAATGACGATCCTGTTCAGGCGGGCACGCCATACAGGTCGTGATCGTCGGCATCCTCGATCAGCACGTCGAACATGTCGCCCGCCTTGCGGCCTTCGCCGACGTCGCGCAGGAAGACATTGCCGTCGATTTCCGGCGCGTCGGCCTGGCTGCGTGCGGTGGCGCCGATGCTGCCATCTTCCTCGTCAGGTTCGCCGACCTCGTCCAGGATCACCGGCATGACCCGGCCGACCTTGGCCTGCAGCTTGGCGGCGCTGATCGCGGCGGTCTTTTCCATGATCCGCTGATAGCGTTCTTCCTTGACCTCTTCGGGCACGGCGCCGGGCAGGTCATTGGCGGCTGCGCCCTCGACCGGCTCGAAGCGGAAGGCACCGACGCGGTCGAGTTGTGCCTCGTCCAGCCAGTCGAGCAGATATTGGAAGTCCGCCTCGGTCTCGCCGGGGAAGCCGACGACGAAGCTGGAGCGGATCGCGATGTCGGGGCAGATGTCGCGCCACTTGCGGATGCGATCCAGCACCTTGGCTTCATTGGCCGGGCGCTTCATCGCCTTCAATACGCTGGGCGAAGCATGTTGGAAGGGAATGTCGAGATAGGGCGTCAGCAGCCCTTCGGCCATCAGCGGGATGACATGGTCGACATGGGGATAGGGATAGACATAGTGGAGGCGCACCCAGGGGGCGACGCCGTCCGCCGTGCGCAACTGGCCCAGTTCGCGCGCCATGTCGGTCATATGGGCGCGGACCTCGCGGCCCTTCCACATGCGCGGCTCGTGGCGCGTGTCGACGCCATAGGCCGAGGTATCCTGGCTGATGACCAGCAATTCCTTGGTGCCGGCCGCGACCAGCTTTTCCGCCTCGCGCAGCACCGCGTCGATCCGGCGCGACACCAGGTCGCCGCGGATCGAGGGGATGATGCAGAAGGAGCAGCGATGGTTGCAGCCCTCTGAAATCTTCAGATAGCTGTAGTGACGCGGGGTGAGCTTGAGGCCGCCTTCGGGCACCAGGTCGACAAAGGCGTTGGGGATGGGCGGCGACGCGTCATGCACCGCATTGACCACCTGCTCATATTGGTGCGCGCCGGTGACGGCCAGCACCTGCGGGAATTTCGCGCGGATCACGTCCGCCTCGTCGCCCATGCAGCCGGTCACGATGACGCGGCCATTTTCGGCCATGGCCTCGCCGATCGCCTCCAGCGATTCTTCCTTGGCGGAATCGAGGAAGCCGCAGGTGTTGACCAGCACGACGTCGGCGCCGGCATAGTCGGCGGACATCTGATAGCCGTCGGAACGCAGCTTGGTCAGGATACGTTCGGAGTCGACCAGGTTCTTCGGACAGCCGAGCGAAACCATGCCGATCTTCGGCGCGTCTGGGATTTTGGTTGCCATGATCGGCGCGCACATAGGGATTTTTGCGCCAAATGTCACGGGGTAGCCGAAAAGACAAAGGGCGCGCCCAAATGGACGCGCCCTTCGCCATGGCTAAGTGCCTGATCCCTTACATCTTGTAGGTCAGGCGCAGATAACCGAACTGGCCCGGCACATCATAGGTGGTGGGATCGAAATTGGCGCTGTCGCAGGTGAAGCAGGCCGGCGGATCCTGATCGAACAGATTGTTGACGCCGAAGGTCAGCCGGGTGCGATGGTCCATCCAGGCCGGCGAGATATAGAGCTGGATGTCACCATAGAAGGTGCGGCCCAGCGAATGCTCGCCGTCGCGTTCATCGACACCGCTGATATAGCGGCCGGTGAAGGACGCGCCATAGCCCGGCGTCGACCAGTCGAGCGTCGCATTGGCCTTGAACTTGGGATAGGCCTGATCCGGGCTGCCGCGTTCGGTGCCGGCATATTTCTGGGTCGGCGCATTCAGGTCGGCCGGCGGCTCGACATTATATTTGAACAGCCAGGCTGCGTTGACGTTCAGGCCGATCGTGCCGTTCGAAATCACCGGCGAGCGATAGTTGAACGAGGCGTCGATACCGTCGGTCTTGATGGCGTTCAGGTTCTGCAACACGCCGTTGATGCCCGCGACGCTGCCGCTGCCGGTGCGGCTGATGGCGGCGCAGCTCACCGGATCGGCTTCATAGGCACAGCGCGACAGGGTCAGCGAGGCCGGGACCGAGTCGATCGCGTTCTTGAGGCTGATATTATAGTAATTGACCTCCAGCGTCAGGGTGCTGGCATAATTGCCGCGGGCCCAGGACGGGCTGTAGACGCCGCCGAGCGTCCAGGTCTTGGCGGTTTCCGGCTTCAGCGCGGTCGACCCCTGTGAGAAGATGCCGAGCTGGCCGCCGGTCGGTTCGGCATAGCTGCCATTGGCCGGCACGCCGTTGGCGATACAGTTGGCGCGGACCGTGGCATTGGTCTGGAAGGCGCCGCCCGGTGCGCTGGTGCAGGGGTCGTCGATCGTCGCGTCGGTGCGCGAACGGCCGGCATAGAGTTCGCCGATGCTCGGCGCGCGCAGGCTTTCGGCATAGCCGCCGCGGAACAGCAGATCCTTGACCGGCTTCCACAGGCCCGACGCGGTGAAGGTCGTGTTGCTGCCAAAGCTGCTATAGTTGGAATGGCGGACCGCGCCGTCCAGCTCCAGCTTCTGGAAGAAGGGCACGTCGGCGAGGATCGGGATGCGGATTTCGCCATAGACTTCATCGACATTGAAGCTGCCCGCCGCCGGGCTGGTCGGCACGTCGGCGCCAAGGCCCGCCGTGATGATCGGGTCGGGGGTGTAGCTCGCCCGCTGGTTACGATGTTCATAGCCGACCGCGAAGGCGACCGCGCCGCCGGGCAGGTTGAACAATTCGCCCGACAGGTTGGCGGTGGCGTCCCACAATTCCTGGGTGCTGCGGTCATGCTCGTCGAACGTCACATAATCCAGCATGGCCTGGGTGATCGATCCCGCGCCGCCGAAGATGTTGAACGGCACGCATTCGCCGGTGCAGTTGCCGACCGGACCCAGCGCCTGGGCCAGCTTGGATGCGTTCAGGTTGCCGGTGAAGGTCTGGTGCGCATTGTTGCTGCCATAGATGCCGTTGACGTCCCAATACCAGGTGCGCGAACCGACATCGAAGGAACCGTCCAGCGTCGCGGCCATGGTCATGGTATCGACGCTCTGGGTGAAGGTGCGCGGGCCGCCTTCGATGAAGCGGCGGCGGACGGTCGAATAATTGGCCGGCGACCCGTCCGCCCCGGACGAGAGCGTCACGCCGAACGGGTTATAGGGGTTGCTGGCATCGATCGAGATGGTGTCGAGCAGATTGCCGTTGCCGGCATCCGGTCCGATGAACAGCGGCAGCGGCGCGGCGATCGTGGTCGATCCGCGATGCTGATAGACCATGCGCGTGCGCAGGTTGATATTGTCGCTCAGTTCCGCCTTCAGATTGATGAAGCCGCCATAGCGCTCGGACGGGGTGAGCAGATAATTATAGGGCTGGAAGTTGAAGGAGTCGGTCGCCGAGCTGTAGTTGCGATAGTCCGACAGCACCGGGGCACGGCCGATGACCGGGTTGCTGAGCGTCAGGCTCTGGCCCAGCACGTCATAGCGGCCATTGGGCGTCGCGCTGGAACAGCCACCGGCGGCGCAACTGGTAGCGCCGGGGGTAGGCCATTGCGAGATCGAGCGGGCCGAGGTGCCGACGCTGCCCTGGTTCACATAATTGGCGCCGAACACGATCGACACGCGCTCGCTCTGGACGCCATAGCTGGCATTGATGTCCCAGGTGTCGCCATCGCCCTGTTCATAGGTGCCGAACTGGGCCGAAAGGTCGAGCCCCTTCTGCGACTGTTTGGTGATGATGTTGACGACGCCGGCGATTGCGTCCGAACCATAAAGCGGGGAGGCGCCCGACTGCAGCACCTCGACCCGTTCGATCATGTTGGCGGGGATCGAATTGAGGTCGACCGAGGCGGGAATGCCGCCGGCCGCCGACCCGTTCACATAGCGCATGCCATCGACCAGGATCAGCGTGCGCTTGGCGCCCAGATAGCGCAGATCGACTTCGGCCGAGCCGGAGCTGACGCCTGTGCCGTCGGGCGGACCGCCGATATTGCCGGCATTGTTGACCTTGGTATTGAGGCCGCCGGCGGCGCTCGGGATGCGCTGCAGCACGTCGGCGATGGAAGAGAGGCCGGTCCGCGCGATCGCTTCCTGATCGACGGTGACGATCGGCTTGTCCTGATCCAGCGGATTTTGGCGAATGCGCGATCCGGTAACGATGATGGCCCCGGCATCACCGGCCTGCGGTGCGGTGGATTGGGCGAAAGACGGTGCGTTATGGAGGAAGGCGGACAGCAGGACGCCGGTTTTCAGGAACTCTTTCAAGCGCATATTTCACCCCTCAGAAATCAGACCTGAGGGGGAGTGTTGCCATTCTATGACAGCAAGGCAATCTGCCTCATGCTGCGCTGCACCGTGGGTAGCACGAATTTTGCCATATGTTGCTGTGACGCAACAAACATGTTCGGTCTGTCGCTGGTTTGAACCTATTGATCGTCGGGTTTTGCTCTGGCGTCCGTTTCTTCCACGATCTCGATGATGCAGTCGCCGGTCTGGAGCGCTCGCGCGCCGTCTTCCCAGAAGCCGATCGGATGGTCGCCGCGATAGATGCGCAGGCCAAGGCCGGTGCCGATCGCGGACAAAGGCTGCCCGATTTCCTGCGGCAGGACAGGCCGTTCGTTCAGCTTCACCCGGCCGCCCGATGCGGCGAGATCGGCCATGTAATCGGCAATATGCTTGCCACTGGTGCTGCCCGCCAGCAGCAGCCCGGCAAAGCTGACCGGATTGATGACGGTGGTGGCGCCGGCCTGGCGCGCGGGCAGCTCATTATCCTCGTTGCGCACGACGATGCTGATCGGCAGGCGCGGGGCCAGGTGGCGGGCGGTCAGCGTGATCAGGATCGACGTGTCGTCGCGCCCGGCGGACACGATCATGCTGCGGGCGCGGTGGATCGCGACATCCTTCAGCGTCTTGTCGCGCGTGCTGTCGCCGCACAGCACGTTGCAGCCCAGCCCCTCGGCCAGGTCCAGCGCCTTTTCGCTGCCGTCGATCACCACGATCTCGCGCGGGTCGGTGCCGCGCGCCAGCAGTTCGTTCACCGCCTCCTGGCCGCTGGTGCCGAAACCGGTGACGACGATATGATTGTGCAGATCGGCCTGAATACGTGCCATGCGCCACCTGTAGAGGATGTTGCGGAAGAAGAGATTATAGGCTGTGCCCAGGAAAATGACCCAGACGAACAGCCGGATCGGTGTCACCAGCAACGCCTCGAACAGGCGCGCCTCCGGGCTGACCGGCACGATGTCGCCATAGCCCACGGTCGTGACTGTAACCGTGGTAAAATAGAGGACGTCGACGAAGCTGATCTGATTGTCGAGATTGTCCTTGAGGCCATCGCGCCCGACCCAGTGGATCAGCAGCACCAGCGCGATCAGGCCGAACACCAGCACCACCCGCCAGCACAGGTCCGCCCAGACCGGCAGCGACGATTGCCGGCGCAGAAAGCCGGCGGTCGGGGCGGCGTGGCTTTGCCGGCGGATGTTCATGGGCTGGGCAGCTGGGTCATGGGATTGATCGGCACCCGGTCCTTGCGCAGTTCGAAATGCAGCTTCGGCTTGCTGGCATAGCCGGTGTCGCCGCTCAGGCCAATCACCTGACCTTTGGTCACCTTCTGCCCGCGCACCACGTCGATCCGGTTGGCATGGCCATAGGCGCTGACCCAGCCGCTGCCATGGGTGATGAGGACCAGGCCGCCGAACACCGCGATGCTGTCGCCGGCATAGGCGACGACGCCGTCGGCCGCCGCCCTGATCGGCGTGCCGATCGGCGCGGCAATGTCGATGCCGTTATTCTTGGCGCCGCTTTCGCCCGGGCCGAAGCGTGAGAGGATAGCGCCTTTCAGCGGCCAGGCGAACTGGCCGGAAAAGCCATCGGGCTGGGCGATCGGTACATTGGAGGGCAGGGGGCGGGGCTGCGCCTTGGCCACCGTGCGCGGCTTTTCCTCGATGACGGCCGGCTGGCCGCCGGTCAGCACATCGTCGATGTCGATGCGGAAGGCGGCGGCGCGCTGCTCCAGGCTGGATGCGGGCGCCCGGACCGGCTGCGTCGCCACCGGCGCGGCCGGCATCTCGCCACCAGGCAGCAGCAGCCGTTGCCCGCGCCGCAGCACATAGGGTTCGGTCAGGCCGTTGATGTCGACAATGTCGCTCCATCGCACACCGTAAGCGACGGCGATGGCGATGCCGGTCTCGCCCTCCGCCACCGCATGATAGCGGCCGCCGGGGATCGACAGGCTCTGGCCCGGCCGCAGCGCATAGGGCGGCTGCAGGCCATTGGCCCGCGCGATCGCCTCCGACCCTGCGCCGGTGCGGTTGCCGACGCCGCGTAGCGTGTCGCCAGGCTGCACGCTGTAGCTGCTGGCGGTGACGGTTCGGGCGTTCGCGGACACCTGCTGCGCCGTCCAGACCGGCTTGCGCTCGATCATCTGCGGTTCGGGCTTGGCCGGCTGCGGCGGCATGCTGGGCGATGGCGGAATGGAGGTCGCCGAAGGGGGCAGGGGCGCGGCATAGGGGGCGCTGTCCTGCACCGGGGCGGGGATACAGCCCGCCAGCAGCAGCGGCAGCGGCGCCATGGGCAGCCAGCGCCGCCCCTTGTCATGTCCAGCCATTTGGTCTCCCCCCGGAGCGAGTATCAGTCCGAAAATGCCTGCGCCGTCGCCGCCAGCGCGCCATCCTGCGTCAGATCATAATGGAGTGGCGTCACCGCGATATAATCTTCTGCAATCGCCGCCAGATCGGTCCCCTCGGGCGCGGAATCGCTACGGCCGAGGCCAAACCAGTAATAGCGATAGCCGCGCGGGTCGGTCCCCTCGATGATCTTGGTGCGGTCGATGTCATGGAAGCCCTGCCGGGTGACGCGCACGCCCTTGACCCTGTCCGGGTCGATCGCTGGAAAATTGACGTTGAACAGCAGGCGCGGGCTGGCCGGCATCGCGATCAGCGGGCGCAGCACCCGCTCGCCCCAGGCTTCGGCGGCGGCAAAGGGCACCGCGTCGCCCATCGCCTCACGGGCATAGACCTGGCTCAGCGCGATCGACTTGATGCCGGAAATCGCGCCCTCCATCGCGGCCGCGACGGTGCCCGAATAGGTCACGTCCTCGGCCAGGTTGGCCCCGCGATTGACGCCCGACAGCACCAGGTCTGGTTTCGCCTCCTTCATCAGATGGCCGACTGCCATCATCACCGCATCGGTCGGCGTGCCGGTGACGCTGTAATGTTTGTCGCCATGCTTGCGGATGCGCAGCGGGCGGGTCAGCGTCAGGCTGTGGCCCGCGCCGGACTGTTCTTCGCTGGGCGCGACGATCCAGATATCGTCGGACAGGGTGCGGGCGATCGCCTCCAGCACCTTCAGCCCCGGCGCATGGACGCCATCGTCATTGGTGAGGAGGATGCGCATCGCCCTTAAGTCCCTTGCTTATCGCGGCTCCAGCTTCGTGATGCCGCCCATATAGGGCGCCAGCACCTCGGGCACGATCACGCTGCCGTCGGCCTGCTGGTAATTTTCCAGCACCGCGACCAGCGTGCGCCCCACCGCCAGGCCCGATCCGTTGAGGGTGTGGAGGAAGCGGGTCGCCTTCTCCCCCTCCGGCTTGTAGCGGGCGTTCATCCGCCGCGCCTGGAAATCGCCGCAGTTGGAGACGGAACTGATCTCGCGATAGGTCGCCTGGCTCGGCAGCCAGACTTCCAGGTCATAGGTCTTGCGCGCGCCAAAGCCCATGTCGCCGCTGCACAGCAGCATCTTGCGATAGGGCAGGTTCAGCGCCTGCAAAATGCCCTCGGCCGCCTGCACCATCCGCTCATGCTCGGCGTCCGAATCCTCGGGTGCGCAGATCGCGACCAGTTCGACCTTCTCGAACTGATGCTGGCGGATGAAGCCGCGCGTGTCGCGCCCGGCCGATCCGGCCTCTGACCGGAAACAGGGGGTCAGTGCGGTCAGACGCACCGGCAGGGTGTCGGTCGGCACGATCTGCTCGGCGACCAGATTGGTCAGCGACACTTCGGCGGTCGGGATCAGCCAGCGGCCATCGGTGGTGCGGAACAGATCCTCGGCGAATTTGGGCAACTGGCCGGTGCCGAACAAGGCCTCGTCGCGCACCAGCAGCGGCGGATTGGTTTCCTCATAGCCGTTGGTGCCGGTCTGGGTGTCCAGCATATATTGCGCCAGCGCGCGGTGCAGCCGCGCCATCTGGCCACGCAGCGCGGTGAAGCGCGCGCCTGACAGCGCCGCGCCGCCCTCGAAATCCAGTCCCAGCGCCGGGCCGAAATCGGCATGGTCCTGGGCCGTAAAATCGAACTCGCGGATATTGCCCCAGCGGCTCAGCTCGACATTGCCGGCTTCATCCTCGCCCTGCGGCACATCGTCGGCGGGCAGGTTGGGGATCGCCGCCAGCATGGCATTGAGCGTGGCGCCGACCTCGGCCTCTGCCGCTTCCAGCGCCGGCGTGCCTTCCTTCAGCGCCGCGACCTCGGCCTTCAGCGCCTCGGCCTTTGCCATGTCCTTGGCCGCCATCGCCTGGCCGATCGCCTTGCTCGCCTCGTTGCGGCGGGCCTGCCCCTGCTGCAACTCCGTCTTGAGCGCGCGGCTCTTCTCGTCCAGCGCCAATATGTCGGCGGACAGCGGGGCCAGGCCACGGCGCGCCAGTGCGGCGTCGAAAGCGGCGGGATTTTCGCGGATGAAGCGGATGTCGTGCATCGCTGCCCTATGCCGCTGCGGCCCCGGCCATGCAACCCTGCGCCTCGCCGACCGTTGGTCCGATATTGAGCGAAACAGCCAAGGAGACGATGATGCAGATCGATCATGATGCGATGGTGCTGGTGGCCGATGGCCGCAAGCTGCTGTTCTTCCGCAACAAGGGCGATGCGCAATATCCCAATCTGGAGGCGGAATCGGTCAGGCAGCAGGATAATCCCGCCCATCTGGCGCAGGCATCCGACAAGGCTGGCCGGGCGTCGTCGACCGGCACGGCATCGGGCACGATGGGGGAGAATAATTTTCACGAGCTGGAAGAGCAGCGTTTCGCGGCAGAGGCGGCAGACCTGCTGAAACGCCGCGCCTTCGCCCAGGAATATGAAAAGCTGATCATCGTCGCCCCGCCGACCGCGCTGGGCGAGATGCGCAAACATTATCACAAGGAAGTGCAGGACCGGCTGGTCGGCGAAATTGCCAAGGATCTGGCCAATCATCCCGTGGCCGAGATCGAGAAGATCATCGCCCGCAGTTGAGCGGGCCGGCATGGAAAAGGAAAAAGGGCGGCCCCTGGGCCGCCCTTTTTTGTTCGCTATCAGATATTGCCGGTGCGGATGATCGGGATCGGCCGGGCCGGGCCATGGCCCTCGATCGACAGTTCGGCATTGCGATCGGCCAGCCGCTTGCGGACCAGCAGGGCGGCGGCGCCGGCACCGAACAGCAGCACCATAGGTGGCGCCGGCACGTCGGTCGGCGGCGGCGGGCCGGGCGGCGTCCCCGAAGATGTCCCCGACGAGGTCGAGGAGGACGTCGAGCTGCTGGTGGAACTGCTTGTCGACGTGCTGCCGAAGCTCGACGACCCGGTCGAGGTCGAACTGGACGTAGAGGTCGACGTCGCCCCCGATGAAGAGGATGTCGACGTGGACGTCGAACTGGACGTCGATGTCGAGGTGGATGTCGATGTCGACGTTGTGGTGGTGGTTCCACCCGGCGGGGTCGGGGAATCCGATCCGCTGGTCGTCGAGGTTGGAGGAGTCGGCGCGCCGGAGCCGCTCGAGCCGGTCGAACCTGTGGTGGAGATAACCACCGTGCCGCCGCCGCTGCTGCCGCCACCAAAGAAGCCACCGATGAAGCCGCTGCTGCCGCCAAAGCCGCCGCTGCCGCCAACCGGCACCGGAGTCGGCGCGGGGCCACCAGCCATAAGCGGCAGGGCGGCCTGAACCGGCGGCGGGGGCAGGGGGATGGGGGGCGAGGGCGTGGTCACGGTCACGCGGATCGGTGCGGGCTTCTTGGCCGGCGGGCGCTTGGCGGTGGCCAGGACGCGCTGGCGCGGCTTGGCCTTCACGCTCTTGGTGCTGTAGACCGTTGCCGGGCGCGCATTTTCCGCCACATGGACGGCGCCCCCGCCAATGATGGCGCCGCCGCAAGTGCAGGCGCACAATTTTGCCAAAGCCATCCGAACCGACATAGGATCTTCTCTAGTCCTGTTATCCCATTCCCGCCAGCGGACCTTCCGTAGCGTGAACCGAGCCATTCCCTACTGCATAACAACGCAAAATAAAGCGTTAACTGCAAGAGCATTAACCATGTTGATGGTGTCAAAGTTCAGAAAAACCGGGCGTTTGAGTCAATCGGGATAGTTAACGTGTCATTGTGGTACGCTCATGGCAGCCTGCATGAAGATGACGAGGGGTGGCTCGGGGAAAACCCGGATGGAGTCGCGATGCACCTTTCGCGTGCGCCCAGCGGTCGGGCGCATGCGCCGGGGTGCGCATTGCCCGCTTGTATCGCCTCGTCGTGGTGGCTATGAGGCGCGCTCAAACAAAAGTCATGGGCGCCCGGAACTTACAGCGCCGGGGCCTCTCGAGTCGGAGAGCCAGATGGCATCGGTACTGAATTCCGATAAAGACGGTGTGAAGCCGCCAAAATCGACCGTAACACTCCCGGACGATTATCGTCCGTCGGCTGACGAAGAATTCATGAACCCCCTGCAGCAGGAATATTTCCGGCAGCGTCTCTGGGACTGGAAGAAACAGATATTGTCGGAAGCGGAAGGCACGCTGGCGGTGCTGCAGAATGAGCCGCTGCGTGAACCCGACCTCAACGACCGCGCGTCGAGCGAGACCGACTGGTCGATCGAACTGCGCACCCGCGACCGCCAGCGCAAGCTGATCTCCAAGATCGACGCGGCGCTCCGCCGTATCGACGAAGGCGAATATGGCTATTGCGAAGTCACCGGCGAGCCGATCTCGCTGGGCCGGCTGGAAGCCCGCCCGATCGCGACCATGACGGTCGAGGCGCAGGAGCGGCACGAGCGTCAGGAAAAAGTCTCCCGCGACGATTAACCCTTTCTCCACGTCGCATGACTATCCTGTTGGCCAAGTGTCATTTTGCGGGAATAGTCATGGACAAGGTAACGGGGAATTCTGATCGGGGACCGGCTCGTTCCGCGCCGCGCGACAGTCTGTTCCTGCTCACCAGCCTCAGCACGCCGGACGGTGTCGATCTGGGCAAGGCGCGTGTGCGCAATCTGTCGGCCACCGGCCTGATGGCGGATTGCGAACGCGCCATCCCCGCGGGGACGCGTCTCTGCCTCGAATTGCGCGGCGTCGGCGCCGTCGAAGGGGCTGTCGCCTGGTCGCGCGATGACAAGATCGGTGTCGCTTTCGATGCACCGATCGATCCGCAACTGGCGCGTAAGCCTGTGGCCAAGGGCGTGTCGCGTCAGGCGCTGCCGGACTATCTGCGGACGAGTTCGATCACGCGTCGTTGAACCTTGCTGATGATGGAATGCTGATAAGGCCCCGCCGGTTCGCCGCGCGGGGCTTTTTCATGCCCGCTGATCCGGCTCGGGGTGGCCCCTGTCATCGTCAGGTCATCTTCCCCAGCTAGGCGTCATCCGTTGCACTATGTCGAAAATCTGGCCGGGGTTCCGGCTGGATCGATGCTGTGCGTCCCGCTGGCAGGAAAATGGCCGGTCCGGTGATCCGGCCCCGGCCTTTTCCTGGAAGAAGAGGGCTTAGTGGCGACCGCCCATTTCTTCCTTCACCCGCAATTTCTGCTTTTTCAGCGAGGCGACGAGAATATCGTCGGGCATCGGTCGACTCGTCTCGGCCTTGATTCGGGCCTCGAGACCGGCGTGCTTTGCGGAAAGAGCTGAAATGTGGGAATTTTCCATGACATTCTCCTTACGAGGGTGATGGATGACGAAGTAGATCATGATTCGGCGGACCTGTCTCGCGATGATTCGCGCTTTGCGATGGGCCGTCGGTAAAATTGCGATGGCCCGCGCGTCCGCGCCGGGCTATCAGGAGAGGCTATGGTGGGTTCGGAAGGCGGGGGCTTGGTGAGCCGCGAAGACATTATGCGCCGGTTGGAGCTGCTGCGGGTCGAGCATCGGGATCTCGATGCCGCCATTGCCGCGCTGGTCGACGGCGGGGCGGGGGACCAGATGCAGGTCGCGCGCCTCAAGAAGCGCAAGCTGCGCCTGCGCGACGAGATTGCCGCGCTGGAAGATGCGCTGGTCCCGGACATCATCGCCTGATGCGCCCGCTGCGTCGCAATAATGCGTGGCAGCGGCGTAAAGCGATCCCAAATGGGACAGGCGGGCTTCCGGCGCGTTTCACGGCCCTGACAATCGCACCGCGATATGTCAGCTAGGCCTATGCGCAACGCAGCCGCCCTTGATCCTGGCCTTCATCGCCGCCTCGTCGATGGCCTCTATATGGAGGCGATGGTGATGGCGGACGAGGCCCGCTCCTATTTCGACGCGGGCGAGGCCGGACAGTTTGCGGCGGACGATCCGCTGCGCCGCGTATCCTTCGCCTGCGAATCGCTCAAGGTCACGACCCGGCTGATGCACATCATTGCCTGGTTGCTCAGCCAGCGCGCCTGGCAGCGCGGCGAGATCAACGACGCGGAGGTTGTCGAGGAAAAATATCGCCTCGGCCGCGCCACCGCGACGGAATCGGGCATTGCGGGCGATTTCCCCTTCGCCGCCCGTGCGCTGATCGAGGCGAGCCAGGAACTTTATGGACGGGTCGCCCGGCTGGAGGAGCGGATGCTGTCCCCGGACGCGCCACTGGTCGACAGTCCGGCCCGCGCACTGCTGGATCGGCTGAACACCGCCTTCTGACCATCGGGCCATCGCCATCTCTTGGCTGGCATAATCGCCCCGACTTGGTCTAGACCGGTCGCATGACCCATGGCTTGCGGACAGGGCGCCGCTTTCCCGTTGATCCGCGCGCCGCAGGGCTGTGTCTCTTGCCCCTGGCGCTTTGCACCGCCGGCACTGCGTTCGCGCAGGCGGCTCAGCCTGCGCCTAATCCCGCCGTCGCCGATCCTGCCAGCCCGCCGGTCGATCCGTCCGCATCGCTCGATGCCATGACCGACATCGGCATCGACTGGCCCGACATGGGCCAGCCCGACACGGTCGCCCCGCTGCCGGAGGATCCGGTTGCAGTCAGCGAACCCGACACGCCTGACCAGCCAGCGCAGCAGGCCGCCGACGCCGCCACCGATACAGGTCCAGCCGAAGAAGTCGTCACCTTCACCGACGCCGGGGAGGAGCGCAAATATGGCGTCACCCTGCGCGGCATCGACAATATCGGCGACAATCAGATCGCGAGCCGCTTCGACAGCCTGTCGGTGCTGCACCAGTCGGAGGGGAAGGCGGCCAACCTCGCCCAGATCAATCGCCGCGTGAAGGAAGACAGTGATCTGCTCGACCGGCTGCTGCGCGCCGACGGCTATTATGCCGCGCGGGTGCGCGGCAGCGTCGCGCCGCCGCCCGCCGGCAGCGACAAGCTGTCCGTCATCTTCGATGTCACGCCGGGCACCCTCTATGTCCTCGACACGGTGGAGATTTCCGGTCTTGCCGAAACCGGCCCGCGGGAGGAGCCGCTGCGCGGCGCCTTCACGATGAAGTCGGGCGATCCGATCAATGCCGACCGCATCCTTGCGGGCCAGACCGCACTGGCGACGGCGCTGGGCGAAAATGGCTATCCCTTCGCCAGGGTGGACGAACCCGAAGTGCGGATCGACCATGAGGCGCGCAATGGCGATCTCGACATCATCGTCACCCCCGGCGGTTATCGCAGCTTCGGCCAGATATTGCTCGACAATGACGATGTGTTCAGCGCCCGCCATCTCCAGCGCATGGCCCGGTTCGAACCCGGCGAAGCCTACCGCGCGACCGACGTGGAGGATCTGCGCCGCGCCATCGTCACCACCGGCCTCGTCTCGTCCGTCACCCTGACGCCAAAGGATGCGGGCGATGGCGAGCATGTCGACCTGGATGTCGATCTGCGCCCGGCACCGATGCGCACCATCGCGGGCGAACTGGGCTATGGCACGGGCGAAGGCTATCGCGCGGAAATCAGCTGGCAGCATCGCAATCTCTTCCCGCCCGAAGGGTCGCTCACCCTGCGCGGCGTGCTCGGCACCCAGGAACAGACGGCGCAGGCGACCTATCGCCGCAACAATTTCCGCGAGCGCGACCATGTGCTGACCGGCCTCGTCTCCTACAGCAATATCCGGCGCGACGCCTATGATGCGCGCACCATCACCTTTGCAGGCGGTCTCGAACGCCAGACCAACATCCTGTTCCAGAAGCACTGGGTCTGGCGCGTCGGCGCCGAACTGATCGCATCGGATGAAGCGGACGCTTTCAGCAATGGCGATCGCCGTACCTTCTTCATCGGCGCGGTGCCGCTCAGCCTCACCTATGATGGCAGCGACGACCTGCTCAACCCCAGCAAGGGCTTTCGTCTCGGCGGGCGCGTCAGCCCCGAACTCTCCTTCCAGGGCTCGACCTTCGGCTATGCCAAGGCGCAGGTCGACGCCAGCGCCTATCAGCCGATGGGTGATCGCGTGGTGCTGGCCGGGCGTACCCGGCTTGGCACCATCCTCGGCTCCACGGTCGATCGCATCGCGCCCTCGCGGCGCTTCTATGCCGGCGGCGGCGCGTCGGTGCGCGGCTATGGCTATCAGGCGATCGGCCCGCGCTACGGCCCGGATGATGATCCGGTCGGCGGCAAGAGCCTGATCGAATTTTCGGCCGAGGCGCGCATCCGCTTCGGCAATTTCGGCGTCGTGCCCTTCCTCGACGCGGGCAATATCTCGACCACTTTCCTGCCGCGCTTCCGCGACCTGCGCGTCGGCACCGGGCTTGGCGTGCGCTATTATAGCAGCTTCGGCCCGATCCGCGTCGATGTAGGCACGCCGATCAATCCGCAGTCGGGCGATGCAAAGGTCGCCGTCTATGTCTCGCTGGGGCAGGCCTTCTGATGGCAACGCCGCCGCCCGATAGCCAGCCGCCCGTGCCGCCGCCTCCGCCCACACCGCGTCGCCGCGCCTGGGACGGGCGCTGGCAGCGCTGGGTGGCGGGCGCGCTGGCGCTCGCGCTGCTGGTGGTGGTGGCGACGCTGGCCTGGCTCGACAGCGCCCCCGGCCATCGCTTCCTCGTCTCGCGCATCGCCGCCGTCAGCCCGCCTTCGGGCCTGCGCATCCATGTCGACCGGATCGAGGGCAGCATCTATCGCAAGGCGATCCTGCGCGGCCTCGTCCTGTCCGATCCCAAGGGCCGATTCTTCGCCGCGCCGCGCGTCGAGCTGGACTGGTGGCCCTTCGCCTGGCTCTCCAAGCGCCTCGACATCGACCGGCTGGTGATCCCGCAGGCGACCCTGCACAAGCTGCCCAAGCTCAATCCCAGCGAGCGGCAGGGGCCGATCCTGCCGGGCTTCGACATCCGCCTGATGCAATTTTCCGTCGACAGACTCACCGTCGCGCCCGCCGTCACCGGCAAGGTCGAACTGGCGACGCTGTCGGGCGATGCGGACATTCGCGGCGGCCGCGCGATCATCGATCTGTCGGCCCGCGTGATCGGGGCGGAGGATGCCCTCAACCTCACGCTCGACAGCCGGCCCGACGATGACCGGTTCAACCTGGCGGTCACCGTCAATGCGCCCAGGGGCGGCGTGCTGGCGGCGATGGCCGGCCTCAATCAGGACGGCAATCTGCGCATCAGTGGCAAGGGGCGCTGGACCAAATGGGATGGCCGCCTGGCCGCCACCCTGGCCGGCAACCCTGTCGCCGACCTGAAGCTCGGCGCGCGCAGCGGCGCCTACACCATCCAGGGCACCATCGAGGGCAGCGCCATTCCGGGCAAGGGTCTGCTGCCGCGGCTCGCTTCGCCGCGCCTGACCATCGGCGCGCAGGGCACGCTCGCCGACCGGGTGGTCGATGGCAGGCTCACGCTGCGCTCGGCCGCGATCGACATGGTCGCCGATGGCGCGATCGACCTGCGCAACAACGCCTTCGACAATCTGCGCGTCGACATGAACCTTGCCCGGCCCGAAGCGCTGCTCAAGGATATGCGCGGCCGCGACGTGGTGGCCAAGGTCCGGCTCGACGGTCCGTTCGCCGGCTTCGGCTATGAATATCTGCTCACCGCGCGCCAGCTCGCCTTCGGCAAGACCCAGATCAACGATGTCCGTATCGACGGCAAGGGCCGCCAGGCGAAAAGCGGGCCGGTGCTGCTGCCGGTCCGGCTGCGCGCCCGCAGTCTCGACGGGCAGGGCGATCTGGTCGCCGGCATCGTCCGCAATTTCGCGCTCGACGGCGTGTTGCAGCTCAAGGGGCAGCAGATCGTCAGCAACCCCATGCCCTTCCGGTCGGACCGCCTGAACGGCAAGCTGCTGGTCATGGCCGACCTCAAGAGCGGCCGCTATGATGTCGGCATCGACGGCCGGATCAGCGGCCTCTTCATTCGCGGCCTCGGCATCGTCGATCTGGAGTCGAAACTGCGCGCGGCGCCCGGCGCCAATGGCGCATTCGGCCTGTCGGGCAATGCGGTGGCGAAAGTCCGCCGGCTCGACAATGCCTTCCTCAAGGGGCTGGGCGGCGGCCTGCCCACGGTCCACAGCGCGCTGGCGCTGTTGCCGGGGGGCGAGATCGGCTTCTCCGCCATGAAGCTCGACGCGCCGCTCATCAGCCTCAATGCCAAGGGTGTGCGCCACCGCGACGGCACCGTCCATCTCGAAGGCAATGGCAGCCACAAGCAATATGGCCCGGTCAATGTCGTGCTCGATGGCAAGATCGACCGGCCGATCGTCCATGTCCAGCTCGCGCGGCCGATGGATGCGCTCGGCCTGCGCGACGTGCGCGGCGAATTTCTGCCCGGCGCCGACGGCAATTACAGCTTCACCGCCAATGGCGGATCGACGCTCGGCCCGTTCACCGGGGAAGGCAGCATATTGCTGCCGCCCGGCGGCCAGGCGGTGGTCCGCGTCGCGCGCATCGCCGTCTCGGGCGTCACCGCCAGCGGCGACATCCGCCCTGTCACGGGCGGCCTCGACGGCCAGTTGCTCGTCGCCGGCCCGGTCAGCGGCACGATCGGCTTCCAGCCGGTC
This sequence comes from Sphingobium scionense, assembly GCF_014197035.1. Classification (GTDB taxonomy): domain Bacteria; phylum Pseudomonadota; class Alphaproteobacteria; order Sphingomonadales; family Sphingomonadaceae; genus Sphingobium; species Sphingobium scionense. Next base: position 60,269 of record NZ_JACIEU010000002.1, read on the forward strand.
GGCAACATCCAGCAGTTGAAGCTCGATCTCGACGCCAATGATGCCAGCTTCGACGGCCCTTCGACCATCGCCGTGCGGCGCGGCTCGCTCGACGCCACCATCCTGCTCGATCCCGACGGCACCTCGATCAACGCCACGGCCCAGGCACGCGGCCTGCGCGTCGGCGGCATGTTGCTCGGCCGGCTCGACGCCACCGCCGCGCTGGTCGACGGACGCGGCAAGGTCTCGGGCAATCTCTCGGGCCAGCGCGGCCGCCTGTTCGACCTCAAGGGCGAGGCCCAGGTCGATCTCGACCGCGTCCGCCTGTCGGCTAGCGGCACGATCGACAAGCGGCCGATCCGCCTGACCCGCGCGGCGCTCTTCACCCGTGCGGAGGATGGCTGGCGCCTGTCGCCCGCGACCATCAGCTATGCTGGCGGCACGCTGCAACTGGCGGGCGAACTGGGCGGCGAAACCACCCGGATCGAGGCGCGCGCGCAGAAGATGCCGCTCGCCCTGCTCGACATCGCCTATGACAATCTGGGGCTGGGCGGCATGGCCACCGGCACCTTGAGCTACAGCCGCCCGCGTGGCGGCCTGCCGACCGGCAAGGCGGAACTGCGCATCCGTGGCCTGTCGCGCTCGGGCCTGTCCCTCAGTTCCCGCCCGGTCGATGTCGGCGTCAACGCCGTGCTGAGCCTTGACCGGCTCGCCACCCGCATGGTCTTCGTCGCCGATGGCCAGACCATCGGCCGCGGCCAGGCGCTGCTCACCCCGCTCATCTCGACCGGCAGCCTGGTCGAACGGCTCAACGGTGCGCCGCTGATCGCGCAGCTCCGTTTCAACGGCACCGCCGACACGCTCTGGCGCCTCACCGGCGTGGAGATTGTCGACATTGCCGGCCCGGTCAGCGTCACCGCCGACGCGCATGGCACGCTTGCCGATCCGGTCATCACCGGCTCGCTCGCGACCGACAATGCCGCGCTCAACAGCCCGGTCACCGGCATGCGCCTGCGCAACGTCAAGGCGCGCGCCCGTTTCGCCGGGGCGCAACTGGTCTTCTCCAGCTTCACCGCCAATGCCCAGAATGGCGGCAGCGTGACCGGCACCGGCAATTTCACCTTCAACGGCATTGGCGGCGTGGGCATGGACCTCGCCTTCCAGGCGGACAACGCCGCGCTGCTGGAACGCGACGATATCGCCGCCACCGTCACCGGCCCGCTCACCATCCGTTCCGACGGCAAGGGCGGGGAGATTGGCGGCGACGTCACCCTCAACAAGAGCCGCTTCACCATGGGCCGCGCCGCCGCTGTCGCCCAGATACCCGAACTCAAGGTGGTCGAGATCAATCGGCGCGGCGAGGAGATCGAGCGGCCGCGCACGACCGTCCCCTGGACCATGGCGGTCAAGGCACGGGCGCGCAATCGCCTGACCGTGACCGGCCTTGGCCTCGACAGCGAATGGCGCGCCGATCTCAATATCGGCGGCACCGTCACCAATCCGGCGATCGCCGGCCGGGCTGAACTGGTGCGCGGCAATTATGAATTTGCCGGCCGCCGCTTCGAACTGCGCGAAGGGCGCATCCAGTTCGACGGCAAGACCCCGGTCAACCCGACGCTCGACATCGATGCGGAGGCGGACGTCAGCGACCTCACCGCCACCATCCATGTCGGCGGCACCGGCCTCAAGCCCGACATCAGCTTCAACTCCGTGCCCTCGCTGCCGCAGGACGAACTGCTCTCGCGCATCCTGTTCGGCACCTCGATCACCAACCTGTCCGCGCCCGAAGCGCTCCAGCTCGCCTCGGCGGTCGGCTCGCTCCAGGGCGAGGGCGGGCTTGATCCGATCAATGCGGTGCGCAAGGCGGCCGGGCTTGACCGGCTGCGCATCATCGCGGCCGATCCGACCCAGGGGCAGGGCACCTCGCTTGCCGCCGGCAAATATCTGACCCGCAAGACCTATGTCGAACTGATCAGCGACGGGCAGGGCTACAGCGCCACCCGGATGGAATATCAGGTGACACGCTGGCTGTCCCTGCTAGGCGCCATTTCCACCCTCGGTCGCCAGAGCGCCAACCTGCGTATTTCCAAGGATTATTGACGTGACCAAATCGCGCATCGACAGCGCCGCCGCGATCAGCGTGATGGACCTGTTCACCATCGGCATCGGCCCGTCCAGTTCGCACACGGTCGGCCCGATGCGCGCCGCGCTGATGTTCATGGATACGCTGCCCACCTGCCCGGTGCGGGTGCAGTGCGAACTTTACGGGTCGCTGGCGCTGACCGGGCGGGGCCATGCCACCGACAGCGCGATCCTGCTCGGCCTGTCGGGCCACAGCCCCGAAAATGTCGATCCAGATGCCATCCCCGCCATCCTTCAGGCGATCCGCGATGATGGCCGCATTCGCGCCGGCAGCGCCCATCTCGACTGGGTGCCGTTCGAGGAAGCGCGCGACCTTGTCTTCCGCATGGGCGAATTTCTCGAGGCGCACAGCAACGGCATGCGCTTCACTGCCTGGCTGCCGGGCCGGGACGATCCGCTGGTGCGCGATTATTATTCGATCGGCGGCGGCGCGGTGCTGCCCGGCGCGATTCCCGCCGACCCCGATATTCCGCTCGGCCATAATGTGGTCCAGCCCTTTCCCTTTTCGTCGGGCGCCGAACTGCTGGCGCAGGGGGAGGCGACCGGCCTCAGCATCGCCACGCTGGTGCTCCGCAACGAGGGCGCCTGGCGCGCCCAGGGGGAGACCGAGGCCTTTCTCGACAGCGTGATCGACGCCATGTCCGCCTCGATCGAGCGTGGCCTGAAAGAAGAAGGCCTGCTGCCCGGCGGGCTCAAGGTGCGACGCCGGGCCAAGGCGATCCACAACAAGCTGCGCCTGCAGGGCGCCAGCGTCGGCCCGGCCCAGATCTTCGAATGGGTCAGCCTGTTCGCGCTGGCGGTGAACGAGGAAAATGCCGCCGGCGGCCGGGTCGTCACCGCCCCCACCAACGGCGCGGCCGGCGTGATCCCGGCGGTGCTCCATTATTATCGCCGCTTCGTTCCCGGTGCCGATCGGGAAGGGGAGCGCCGCTTCCTTCTCACCACCGCCGCCATGGGCTTCCTCTACAAGAAGCGCGCCTCCATCTCGGCCGCCGAAATGGGCTGTCAGGGCGAAGTCGGCGTCGCCTGCTCGATGGCGGCGGCGGGCCTCGCCGCCGTGCTGGGCGGCACCAACAGCCAGGTTGAAAATGCCGCGGAGATCGGCATGGAGCATAATCTGGGCCTCACCTGCGATCCGATCGGCGGCCTCGTCCAGATCCCCTGCATCGAACGCAACACCATGGGCGCGGTGAAGGCGATCAACGCCGCCTATCTCGCGCTCCAGGGTGATGGCCGCCATATCGTCAGCCTCGACGCGGTGATCGAGACGATGCGCCAGACCGGCGAGGACATGGCCAGCCGCTACAAGGAAACCTCGCTCGGCGGCTTGGCCGTCAATGTCGTGGAATGCTGAAGGAAGGCTCTCTCATTTCGTCGCTCCCTGCCCACGGGAACGCGCCGAACCGAGCTGCTTTCGTGGCATTAATGCCACATAATCAGTTGTTTATCTGAGGTTCATGAAACCAATATGGCTGCTCCGGCTTGAGCGTCTCACCCCCAAGGGGAAGAGAAAGACAACGGAGTGATGTTTATGCGTAAGTTGATGGTCGCCACTTTGCTGGCCGGTGGTGCAGTCGCCGCGCCGGCGCTCGCACAGGATGCCACCCCGACCTTCACCGGCCCGCGCGTCGAGGCGATCCTGGGCTATGACCGTACCGGTGCCGGCAGCTCGATCGACAATGACAATGGCAATGACGATCAGAAGATCGACGGCCTGCTCTACGGTGTCGGCGCGGGCTATGACGTCAATGTCGGTGGCGCGGTCGTCGGCGTCGAGGGTGAGTTCACCGACTCCACCGCCAAGAGCAGCCGCAGCGATTTCACCGACCAGTTCGGCTATGGCCGGGTCAAGCAGGGCCGCGACTTCTATATCGGCGCCCGCGCCGGTATCCTCGCCGATCCCTCGACCCTGGTCTATGTGAAGGGCGGCTATACCAACACCAAGCTGGGCGTGCTGGCCGGCGACACCAACCAGGTCACCGACACCTCGTTCAAGCTCGACGGCTGGCGCATCGGCGGCGGCGTGGAGCGCGCGCTCAACGCCAACACCTTCGCCAAGGTCGAATATCGCTACTCCAAATATGACAGCGCCCATATCGACTATATGGACGGCTCGAACAGCAGCGAATTCGACGTCGATACCGACCGCCACCAGGTCGTCGCCTCGGTCGGCTGGCGCTTCTAAGACGTCAGAATATCCGCCACATCCGTTCGCTTCGAGCGAAGTCGAGAAGTGCGATGCACATGCGTTTCTCGACAAGCTCGAAACGAACGGCGCAGGGGGCATTCGAGACAGAAAAAGGGGCCGGTCACCGATCGGCCCCTTTTTTACAGCATCCGCCCATAGCCTCTATCACCGGCCTTGCGGGGATGTTACTTACACACTTGTGAGTAACGCGATTCCCCACCTGTATCCGGTTGGCATCCAGCCCGACGACATCGACTTCATGGGGCATGTCAACAATGCCAGCTATCTGAAGTGGGTGCAGGATGCCGTGCTCGACCATTGGCGCGCGCTCGCCCCGGCTGAGGCGGTGGCCCAGCATCTCTGGGTCGCGCTCAAGCATGAGATCACCTATCGCAAGCCCACCTTCCTGGATGATGAGGTGATCGCCACCGTCCTCTTGGAAAAGGTGCAGGGCGCTCGTGCCTTCTACGAAACCGTCATTCGCCGTGGCGAGGACGTGCTGGCCGAGGTCAAGTCGAGCTGGTGCTGCGTCGACGCCTCCACCCTGCGCCCCGCCCGCATCGCCCGCGAAGTGATGCAGCATTTCTTCGCGCCCGACGACAGCGGCACCACAGCCGACTGATCCCATTATGTGAACGGCATGGTTGCAGCGTGGGAACGAGCTTGACCCATGCCCGGATGTTTGCATTAGTCCGACAAATAACGGGCCGGTGACGGGGCGGTGAAGAGCGCCGTCCGCTGCGGCCCTGTCGGCGAAGCGCGTCTGTCGATCATCAAGCGCTCGCTCAGGGAATGAGGAGAGGGCGTTGATGCGGTGGCAATCGGGAATGACATATCTGGGGTTTGGCCTGCTGCTGGGCAGCGCGACCATGGCGATCGCGGCCCCCGCAACGCCGTCGCGCCAGCTCGATATCGTCAAGCATATCGCCAAGGCCAAGCCGGAAGCGAAGGGCGAGGCCAGCGCCCGGACGTCCTATCTCCTCGTCTATTTCAAGGACGAGACCCACTCGCTGCATTTCGCGACCTCGGCGGACGGCTACAGCTTCACCGACGTCAATGACGGCGCGCCGGTCCTCAATGGCCGCGACGTCGCCGAACAGAAGGGCATCCGCGATCCCTATATCATGCGCGGTCCCGACAACGCCTTCTATCTCGCCATGACCGACCTGCATATTTTCGCCAAGCGCGAAGGGCTGCGCGATACCGACTGGCAGCGGCCGACCGACAGCTATGGCTGGGGCAATAACCGCTCGATGATCTTCATGAAATCCTATGATCTGACCCACTGGACGCTCGCGTCCGTGACCATAGATCAATTGTTCAAGTCGACCGCCAATGCCGGCACCGCCTGGGCGCCGGAAATGATCTACGATCCCGACAAGCGCAAGATCATGGTCTATTTCAGCACCCGCAACGGCAAGGAGACCGACCATATGGTCTATGCCTATGCGAACGACGCCTTCACCACGCTGACCAGCGAACCGCGCGACCTGTTCACCTATCCCAAGCCGGGCATCGGCACGATCGACGGCGACATCACCAGGGTCGGCGACCGCTACCGCCTCTTCTACGTCGCGCATGACAAGCCCGGCCATCTGCGTCAGGCGACCTCATCGCGCATGGATGGCGGCTATGTCTTCGATCCCGCCAAGATCGACCCGGAAACCGTCGGCACCGAAGCACCCAATCTGTGGCGGCGCCAGGGCACCGACACCTATGTGCTGATGTATGATGTGTTCGGCGCCAAGCCGGTCAACAATATGGGCTTTTCGGAGACGGAGGATTTCGTCCATTTCCGCGACATCGGCCATTTCAACGCGCCGGGATCGCCGATGAAGGCAACCAACTTCACCCAGCCCAAGCACGGCGCCATCATCCCGATCACCCCGTCGGAAGCGGAGCGGCTGAAAACCTATTTCCAGAAATAAGGGGCAGGGGGTGATCGCACCGGATCGGCTGAACGCCGCCGGTGCGATCGTCCATCCTTACAGCGTCGCTTCGATCGCGCGCGCGGCCTGGTCGGGATCTTCGGCCTGGCTGATCGGGCGACCGATCACCAGCATCGACGCGCCCCGGTCCAGCGCCTCGCGCGGGGTCACGGCGCGCTTCTGGTCGCCCATCGCACCACCCGCCGGGCGCACGCCGGGCACGACGAAATAGCCGTCGGGCCAGATCTTCTTGACCAGCGCAACTTCCTCGCCGGAACAGACGATGCCATCGAGGCCCGCGTCGCGCGCCAGTTCGGCGAGGCGCGTCACCTGTTCCTCGGCCGCGCCATTGACGCCGATGTCGCTCAAATCGCCATTGTCGAGGCTGGTCAGCACCGTCACCGCCACCACCTTGGTCTTGGCCCCGGCGGCCGCCTTCGCGTCCTCCAGCATCGCCCGACCGCCCGCCGCATGGACCGTCAGCACCGCCGGCTCCAGCCCGTGCAGCGCCTGCACCGCCTTGGCCACCGTATTGGGAATGTCGTGCAGCTTGAGGTCGAGGAAGATCGGCAGGCCGAACTTCATCATCTCATGCACGCCATGATGGCCGTTGGCGCAGAAGAACTCCAGCCCCAGCTTCAGCCCGCCGACATGGTTGCGGACCTGCCCGGCCAGATGCTGGGCCTTGGCAAGGTCGGGCGTGTCGATGGCGACATAGATCGGGCTGCTCATGCTTGTCCTGTAGGGGTAAGGGGCGACGGCGTGGCGTCGGGCAAGATCGGGGTGGTCACGGTCGCAGCCGCCACGGGCGTGGCCGGCGCGGCGGAAGCGGTCGCGGCGACCAGCGCGCGCTCGGTGCTTTCCAGGCGGCGCTTCATGCGCCAGCGCGTCGCGCGGGCCATGATCCAGAAGGGCATGGCGCCCAGCAGGAATGCGCCGATCAGAAGCACCGGCAATTTGGTTTCCATCACCATGTCGCCCCACAGGCGCACGGTCACGGGGACATAGTTCGCCATGCAGAAGAAGGCGAGGGCGACGGCGATGACGACCCAGAAGGCAGTCCGCAGAAATTGCATCGGCGATCCTCTCGCTGCTGATAGGTCGGTCAGCCTAGGCGATTTTGGCGAAAGGCGAAAGCGCCTGTTCAGATTTCGCGGACGGCGACCATCATCGACAGGCTTTGCGTGGCGCCCGGCGCCAGCATCGCCATGCCCTCGGGCCGGTTAATCGCGTCCGGCATATGGCTGACCGGCTCCAGGCAGAAGAAGTCGCCGGCCGGCGGGCGGAAGACATGCAGCCAGTCCGCGCCCTCAGCCGTCAAGGTCAGACGGATGCCGTCGCCGCGATCGACCACCGCTGCGCCGTCCCAGCCGCCATGGACATTGTCGATCAGGCTGTCGCCAGTGACGCGCGCGCCCTGCGACCAGTCGCCCAGCGCATCGGCAGGCGCTTCCCGTTCGGGCAGCATGTCGGGGGAGGAGAGCCAGAGCGTGTCGGCATGGAAGCGCAGCATCGTGTCGCCGTCCAGCGCGAAATAGGGATGGAAGCCAAGGCCGCAGGGCATCGGGCTGTCGCCCAGATTCTGCACCAGCAGCGTGACTTCCAGCGCATCCTCGCTCAGCCGCACATGCTGCTGCGCGCGCCAGGCCCAGGGCCAGCCGGCATCGCCTTGATGCGTCTGTTCCAGCCTGACGTCATGGCCCGACTGTTCCAGCACCTGCCAGGGCCGCTGCCAGCCAAAGCCATGGATGCTGTGGGGATGGTCGCCGAAATTGAGCGGCAACTGATAGCTTCGCCCGTCCACCATATAGCGCCCATGGGCGATGCGGTTGGCATAGGGCACCAGCGGGAAGCTGGCCATGTCCAGCGGATCACTGCTGCCCTGCGGCGCGAGGCGCAGCAGGGCCACGCCGTCACGATCGAAGGACAGGATCGACCCGCCGATATCCGGGGCGAGCGCGCAACGGAGCGCGCCCGCCTTCAGGGTGACGATCTTGCTCAGCCGACCATGTCCTCAAGCTCGCGGCCCTTGGTCTCATGGACCATGGCGCGCACGAAGAAGAAGGAAATGGCCGCGAAAAGCGCATAGCCGGTATAGGTGATCGCCAGGCCCGGCGACACGGCGAGCGCCGGGAAGCTGACCGAGATCGCGGCATTGGCGATCCACTGGGCAAAGCCGGCGACGGCCAGGCCAGACCCACGGATCTGGTTGGGGAACATCTCGCCCAGCATCACCCACATGATCGGACCCCAGCTCAGGTTGAAGAAGATCACATAGAGGTTCGCCGCGATCAGCGCCATCAGGCCATTATGGCCCGGCAGCACCACGCCGCCATCCGCGCCGGTGACGGCGGTGGAGAAGGCATAGGCGACGATCGCCAGCGTCACCGCCATGCCGGCCGAACCGATCAGCAGCAGCGGCTTGCGGCCGATCCTGTCGACCAGCATGATCGTGCCCAGGCACGCGCCGATCGACAGCACGCCCGACAGGATGTTGATCTGCAATGCATTATCCTCGGAAAAGCCGACGGCTTCCCACAGGGTCGCACCATAATAGAAGACGACGTTGATGCCGACCAGCTGCTGGAACACGGCAAGGCCGATGCCGGCCCACACGATCGGGCGCACCTTGCCGCTGACCTTGTCGATCAGGTCGCTCAGCTTGGGGCGATGATGATCGGCGGCCAGGCTGGCGCGGATCTCGCCGACCTTGCGGTCGGCTTCCTCGGCGCCGAACAGCCGGGTCAGCACGGCGCGGGCGCGCTCGTCCTGGCCACGCGCGACCAGATAGCGGGGGCTTTCCGGGATCACCAGCAGCGCCAGGAAATAGATGGCGGCCGGGATCGCCTGCAGCCAGAACATCCAGCGCCAGGCCGGGAAATCCAGCCACAGCGGCGCAGTCGAACCGCCGGCATAGCGGGCCAGCACGAAATTGGCGATGAAGGCGCCGGTCAGGCCCGAAATGATCATCACCTGCTGCACGCTCGACAGCCGGCCGCGGATCGCGGCGGGGGTGACTTCGGAGATGTAGACCGGCGAGATGACGCTGGCCGCACCCACGCCCAGGCCGCCGATGATGCGGGCGATGATGAAGATGGCGGAGGAACCGGCGGCACCGGCCAGCAGGGCGCTCACCAGGAACAGGATCGCCGCCAGCATCATCACGCCGCGACGGCCGATGATGTCGGCCATGCGGCCCGCGCCGAACGCGCCGATCGACGATCCGACCAGGATCGCGCCGACATTGATGCCGATGCCCAGCTTGCCCAGGTCGAAGGCGGCTTCCAGCCCCTTCTGGGTGCCGTTGATGACGCCCGAATCATAACCGAACATGAAACCGCCGATCGTGGCGACGGCCACGATCGCTGCGATGAAGGCCATATTGACCTTCCCGGCGCTCCCCTCACTCATCTGTTTGTCCTTCCAGCTCTCTATTTCTTCTATATCGTGGCGACATGGCCCGGCAGTCCCGCGACGCCGGGATCGAAGGCGAACAGATCGCCCGCCAGGGGCTGATCTGTCAACGCTGTCATATCCAGTCCCTTGCGCGCCGTCGTGGCATAGGCGGTGGTCAGGTCCGGGCCGCCAAAGGCGATCTTGGTGATGTTGGCGACGGGGAAGCGGATTTCCCGCATCAGCCGCCCGGCCGGGTCATAGCGGCGCACCGCCCATCCGCCGAACAGCCCGGTCCACAGACAGCCTTCGGCATCGACGGTGGGGCCGTCGGGATAGCCCGCGCCATCCTCGATCCGCGTGAACAGGGTGGCGGCGCCGGCGACGCCATCGGCATCGACCGGGCATTGCCAGATGGCGCGGCCCAGCGTGTCGGTATGATAGAGGATGCGCCCGTCGGGCGAGAGGGCAGGGCCGTTGGTGATCGACACGGCGGCCAGCCCGCTCTCGACCAGGTCGCCGCGATGCAGCCGATAGAAACGGCCGCTTTCCTCTGCCTCGGCATCGTCCATCGATCCGAACCACAAGGCACCGCCCGGTGCCACCGTGGCGTCGTTCAGCCGGTTGCCCGGCCGATGCGCTTCGGGCGCGTGGAGCAGGGTGAAGGCGCCGGTCTTCGGATCGAAGCGATGCACGCCCGATTGCAGGCCGACCGCGAACAGGCCGTCGTCGGTCGGCACGATCCAGCCGACCTGGCCCGGCGTGGTCCAGCTCTTGGACACGTCCAGCGCCGGGTCGAACCGATGGATCGCATGGCCCTTGATATCGACGAACCACAAGGCCGCCTCGCGCGCGACCCAGACCGGGCCTTCGCCCAGGATCGCGCCGACCGACAGGACGCTGCGCGGTGCGGTGTCCGTCATGTCAGCGCCAGCCGGCGTCGATGAAATAGTCGTGACCGGTGCACAGTCGCGCATCGTCCGACGCCAGGAACATCGCCAGCGCGGCGACATCGACCGGCAGGATGCGGCCGTCCAGGCATTGCGCCGCGACGATCTCGGCCTCGCCCTCGGGTGTGTACCATTTTTCCTGGCGCAGCGTCTTCACATTGCCCGGAATGATGGTGTTGACGCGGATATTGTCGCGGCCGAGGTCGCGGGCCAGGCTGCGCGTCAGCCCCTCGATCGCCGCCTTGGCGGTCTGGTAGAGGATGAGGTCGGGCAGGGCCAGGTGCCAGCTGATCGACCCGAAGTTCAGGATGGCGCCGCCGCCCGCGCGTTTCATCGCCGGGATCGCCGCCTGTGCCGCGAAGAATTTGTGGCGCAGATTCACCGCCATCCGCTCTTCCCAATAGGCTGGCGTGACATCCTCGATCGTGTGGCGATCGTCATTGGCCGCGTTGTTGATGAGGATGTCGATCCCGCCCAGTTCCGCCTCGGCCTGCGCCATCATCGCCTGCAACGCGTCGATGTCGCGCAGGTCACAGGGCAGGAAAAGCGGCTTGAACGGCGCATCGGCCAGTCGTTCGACCAGCGCTTCGCTTTCGGCAATGGCAATGTCGCAGAAGGCGACATGAGCGCCCTGGCCGACAAAGGCTTCGACCAGTCCTTCGCCGATGCCGCTGCCGCCACCGCTGATGAAGACCCGCTTGCCTTTCAGGCTGGGGTAGATGGCACGGTTCATGCGGTCACTTTCTCGTTCAGGCTGGCAAGCAGGCCGCGCTGGGCCAGGTTCGCGAACAGGGCCGAGAGGCCGAAGCTCCAGGGCGCTGCGTCCTTCGACGTCACCACCGGATTGATCAGCTTGCCCAGGCGCGGGGTGGAGATGGCAACGATGTCACCGACCTTGTGGGTAAAGCCGCGACCTTCCTCGTCACGGTCCTGCACGGGCGCGAACAGCGTGCCCAGGAACAGCGCGAAGCCATCGGGATATTGATGTTCCGACAGGGTCTGGCGCACCAGTTCCAGCGGATCGCGGCTGATCTGGTCCATGCGGCTCGTGCCTTCGAGGGTATAGCCTTCCGGCCCCTCGATGGTCAGGCCGACTTCGGCATTGCGCACGTCGTCGATGGTGAAGTCGCCGTCGAACAGTCGGACGAGCGGCCCCAGCGAGCAGGACGCATTATTGTCCTTCGCCTTGCCCAGCAGCAGGGCGGAACGGCCCTCGAAGTCGCGCAGGTTGACGTCATTGCCCAGCGTCGCGCCCACGGCCTGGCCATCGGCATTGACCAGCAGCACCACCTCGGGCTCGGGGTTGTTCCAGGTGGAATCGGACCGGATGCCGATTTCCGCCAGCGGGCCGACCGTGGCCAGCACCGGCGCCTTGGTGAAGACTTCGGCGTCCGGGCCGATCGCGACTTCCAGATATTGCGACCACAGGCCGTCCTCGATCAGCGCGGCCTTGAGAGCTGCGGCTTCCTCGGTGCCCGGCACCACGGCGCGGATCGAACCGCCCACCCGTTCTTCCAGGCGACCGCGGATTTCGGCGGCGGCGCCGGCATCGCCGCGCGCCCGTTCCTCGATCACGCGCTCCAGCGCCGACAAAGCAAAGGTCACGCCGCACGCCTTGACGCATTGCAGGTCGACCGGGCTCAGCAGCGGCAGGTCGATCGCGTCGAGATCGCCCAGCTTCGTGCCATCGGTGGCGGCAATGAGGGGCAGCTTTTCCACCAGTTGCGCGCTGGTCGGCGCAATCGCGCTCATGTCATAGGCGATGCCCTGCGACACCAGGATCGGGCTCGGGCCGTCATTCGTCTGGATGCGACCCAGGAAAAGCCCGGTCCGCCAGTCATGCGGCAGACAGTCAAGCAAGGCGGTATCCCCCGGCATCATCTTCTCCTATGCACGTGGTTGTTGATTGATAGCGCTACCAACATGGATGCAGGGCGCAAGTCAAGACCCCGCGATGAAAATCGCTCGCAGCTTGAGGGCACGCGCGCCTTCGCGGCCTGGGCAGGGGCGTCACGACGTGCGTCCGGCGCGGCGAATTTCCGGCCTTGCCGCTACGTCGGCCCTTTTCAGTTCCGCCGGGCTGCGGCATAGAAGGGGGACTATGAAGAAAGACCAAGAGAGCGTGCCGGACTTCGGCGCAGAAGCCCTCCAGCCAGAGGATAATGCCCCCGATCTCGCCGAAGCGGCGCGCAAGTCGGCTGGCAAGGCGGCGTGGATGGGCACCGCCGTGGGCATCGGTTCGGCCGCGATCGTCGCGGCGCTGCTCTACACTAGCAAAAAGCGCCGCTGACCGGCGTCAGGCGGGGCGGTGGGGCGCCTTCGCCCGCAACGGGCAAAAAAAAGGGGCGGCATGATCTGCATCATACCGCCCCGGTGCGACCCGCTTGGGGTTCTGTCATTTCCCTGCCTTCGTGACGGGAAGGGAAATATTTATGCGCCCGCGCTGCCGCTCAGATAGCTGATCAGTTCGGGCTTGCTGACCGATATGCTCTTGTCGGCATCGGCAGTGGTGAAGGCGCCGCTGGCCCAGGCGGTGACTTCGGCCGGCGGCAGCGTCTTGCCGGTGGCCTTCATCTCCTGATCCTTCAGGGCCACCATCCAGCGCGAAAATTCGCCCTGGTCCAGTTGTCCGTCCTTGTTCGTGTCATAGGCCGGGAATTCCGACTCGACGATGGTGGCGACCGAATTGGCCGGGCTCGCCGGCTGCGCGGCCTGCGGCTCGGCCGGGCTTGCCGGCGCGGCCGGTTCGGCGGCCTGCGGCATGGGCTGTGCTGCCGGCTCGGCAGCCGGGGTCTGCTGCGCCAGTGCCGGCGCGGCGACCAGCATGGCGCTCGTCAGAAGCAAGGTGCGGATCATGGCGACATCCTTTATATCATTGAAACGCGCAGGGCCTGCATTGGACGCCTGCTTTGGCTTCATGCCTTAATTGCCATGTTTGAATGCATGAAGACTAGGAAAAGTTCCTGAATATCGGTTCATCTACGCATTTGGACTTATGAAATGCTTCGGTTCGACTGTCTTTGCTTCGATAATTGCGGCCGGATGAGGCGTGCGCGGGGTGCGGGAGCCTCCCGAATTGCCCCCGGGGGCACAGGCTGCTAGGCGGCGCGGCAATATCCACCCTCCAGACGCAGGATTCGCCCATGGTCCCCCGCTATTCCCGTCCCGCAATGACCGCCCTCTGGGAGCCGGAAGCCCGCTTCAAGATCTGGTTCGAGATCGAGGCGCACGCGACCGAGAAGCTGGGCGAACTGGGCGTCGTCCCGCCGTCGGCCGCCAAGGCGCTGTGGGACTGGTGGGCCACCAACCCCGCGATCGACGTGCCCGCGATCGACGCGATCGAGGCCGTCACCAAGCATGACGTCATCGCCTTCCTGACCTGGGTCGCCGAACAGGTGGGCGACGAAGCCCGCTTCATGCATCAGGGCATGACCAGCTCCGACGTGCTCGACACCTGCCTTGCCGTGCAGCTGACCCGCGCCGCCGACCTGCTGATCGAGGATCTGGACAAGCTGCTCGACGTCATCAAGCGCCGCGCCTTCGAACATAAGCTGACCCCGACCATCGGCCGCAGCCACGGCATCCATGCCGAACCGGTCACCTTCGGCCTCAAGATGGCGGAAGCCTATGCCGAATTTTCGCGCTGCAAGACCCGCCTGATCGCGGCCCGCGAAGAAGTCGCCACCTGCGCCATTTCGGGCGCGGTGGGCACCTTCGCCAATATCGACCCGCGCGTCGAGGAACATGTCGCGCAAAAGCTCGGCCTCGCGATCGAGCCGGTCTCGACCCAAGTGATCCCGCGCGATCGCCACGCCATGTTCTTCGCGACGCTCGGCGTCATCGCCAGCTCGATCGAGCGCCTCGCCGTCGAGGTTCGCCACCTGCAGCGCACCGAAGTGCTGGAGGCCGAGGAATATTTCTCGCCCGGCCAGAAGGGCTCGTCGGCCATGCCGCACAAGCGCAACCCGGTCCTCACCGAAAACCTCACTGGCCTCGCCCGCATGGTGCGCAGCTATGCGCTGCCCGCCATGGAAAATGTGGCGCTCTGGCATGAGCGCGACATCTCGCACTCCTCGGTCGAGCGCTATATCGGCCCCGACGCCACCATCACCCTCGACTTCGCGCTCGGCCGCCTGACCGGCGTGATCGACAAGCTGCTCGTCTACCCCGAGCGGATGATGAAAAATCTCGACAAGATGGGCGGCCTCGTCCACTCGCAGCGCGTGCTGCTGGCCCTGACGCAAGCCGGCGTCAGCCGCGAGGACAGCTATCGCTACGTCCAGCGCAACGCGATGAAGGTCTGGGAATCCGACGGCCAGCTCTCGCTGCTCGAACTGCTCAAGGCCGACGAAGACGTCGCCAAGGCACTGAGCGCCCAGGAAATCGAGGACAAGTTCAACCTCGACTATCATTTCCGCCAGGTCGACACGATCTTCGCCCGCGTCTTCGGCGAAGCCTGACCCCGCGCGCGGCCAGCACCGCGCGATAGTAAAGAAGAGGGCGCCCGACCACCCGGTCCGGCGCCCTTTTGCGTCTTTGCGAGCATGGCGAAGTCATGACGATGTCGGACCTTGACGACTGACGACCAACTGCGGCGGTAAAATCCTCCCCTGCAAGGGGAGGGGGACCACGAAGAGGTGGAGGGGTGTCGCCCTATCGAGAGGGGGACACCCCTCCGTCTGGCCTTCGGCCAGTTCAAGGGAGACACGTGTCTCCCTTGAACTCCCCTTACAGGGGAGGATGGCCTAGAACGACCAGAAATTGCCGTTCCGGGTCGCGATCTACGCTCCTGACAGCGGACTTAGGTTTGCTAAATAAGGGTAACCATCTCCAGCCATCATGGCGCCACTATCACTCTTCTGTTATAAAGGCCTCCGTAAACCTCGATAATCGACGCGCCATCACTGTCGGGCTTCAGAACGGCCTGTTTTGCCCCTTTGATAAAGTCAAACCTGCGTCCCACGTCCACGATATTCTCGCTACCTTCCAGCAGCGCACCAGAATGATAGGGTATCGATAGAAAAACGCCGTCGGTTTTTAACTTTTCCTTGATATCCGCCTCGACCGCGCTGAGGCTGAGCGCTCTGATGGCAAGGCGACCCAGTCGGTTAAGTGCTACGGTCAGTTCCTGACGCATAAGGGCAGCACTGTTGTCCATCCATTTCGCTCGGCAGGCGGGCCGACGTTGCGGCCCCCAACAATGGGGCAAAGGCACCGTGAATGAGGACGTATCGAGCGCTACTTCCACCTCCGCAGAGTTGCTAAAAACCAGCTTTCCGTCCTTCCAGCGTGCGCCCGGCTGGTCCCTAACAATCCGCTTATCGGCTACCTTCACCGAACAGATGCCAAAGAGTGCTTCGAAGTGTTCGCCAACATTATATCGGCAATCAATATCGATCAGATAATTGCCATCGACCGTTTCGAGTAGCGCATCTTTGGCTGCAATGCTGCCGTCGCGCAACGAGGACTGCGACAGGAGATGGAGCCATGGCTGCTCCGCCAAACCGCTCGCGACGCCAGCCATAAGCGGTGTGGCGGCGTCGAAGTCGCCCAGCGTCTGCAATAGAGGCAGCACCTCCGCTCGCCCGCGCTTCGACTGACCGTCTTCTAGTGCTCCTATTATCAGGGCACCGATCAACCCATAATTGTTGGGCGTCATCCCAGCTCCCGGGTCCAGCCCGATGAGTAGCTTATCTTGCACGAGATGAACGGCAACAGGCAATGGAGCAGCGGCATTGCGCAGATCCGAAGGAACCGTTGTCCAACGCTCCGCCGACGCCGGTATCGCCATCGCCGCCAGCATCAGCATGGCTGCCAGTCTTATGATTTGCATGCATTCCCCCTGGGCTCAACAGGCATGCCGAAGCGATCTTCAGCATGTCTCCCCCAGTTTCCCACTTGCACAAAGACGCGATCCTCTCAAGCGCATCCTAATCGGGAAGCCTTTGTATAACCTCGATCCCAATCCCTGCACCGAAGGTGGCAGCAAGCCGATGACAACATTATTTGCAAACATAACGATCGCATACAGACCGGCGCGATGCGGCGGTGCGCGGAATTGTTCGAGCGGATAGATTCTTATTTTTAGTTGAAGTTTTTTCGTTAACGTCTGCTATTCCAGCTAGAGACGCCGAAAGCCGCCATTCCGCTTCCCACCCAAACCTGTCCTACAGCCCTTATATCCTGCTACACCGGCACCGGCTCTTTCCCATCGTCCGCGCGCCGTTCATCCTCGCACGAAGATTTCCAACGCGCGCACGAAAATGTCACAATGTGCGGGAAATGTGCGAAGTTAAGCGCGGTCGATCCTATTTTCGGCCCTTATGCTTGGGGCGCAGCCGTGGCGCCGCGTCGGACTGGCGGCGAACCAGTTCATAGTCCAGCAGCATGTGCGGCGGGCCATCCTCGCTCTGGCCGCGGCGCCCTTTGATATGGCGTACCAGCAGATCGACCGCCGCGCGCGACATGGCGCTGATCGGCTGGCGGATGGTCGTCAGTTCCGGCCAGATGGTGGTGGCGAGCGACGTATCGTCGAAGCCGCAGACGGTGAGGTCGCCGGGCACGTCCAGCCCGTTGCGATGGGCGATCGCCACCGTCGCGGCGGCCATGTCGTCATTGCTGGCGAAGATGGCGGTCGGCGGATTGTCCCGCGCCAATATATGCTCGGCCGCGTCCAGGCCGGATCGGTAGGTGAAGAAACCCTGTTCCACCAGCGCATCGTCCAGCGCGATGCCGGCTTCGCCCAGTGCCCGGATATAGCCCTGATAGCGTTCCTCGCTCGCGCTCAGGTTCGGATGGCCCTTGATGAAGCCGATGCGGTTATGGCCAAGGCCAATCAGGTGCCGGGTCATCTCATGGGCGGCGCCCCGGTCGTCGATGCTGACCGCGGCCAGGCTGGCCGGCGCATGGCCGGTCGCCACCACGACGGCGGGGATGCCCGCTTCGCGCAGGGCATCGATCATCGCTTCATGGTCGCACAGCGGCGGCGGCAGCACGACGCCGTCGATCCGGCCGCGCACCAGATGGTCGACCACCGCCTTGATCGCGGTCTGCTCGTCCCATTTCTCGACGACCAGGTCGATTCCGGCGCGGCTTGCCTGGTCCAGGCTGCCCACCAGGAATTCCGACAGATAGGACGCTGACGGGTTGGAATAGAGCAGGCCGATCCGCGTCTCGTCACCACCCGCCAGGCTGCGCGCGGCGGCGCTGGGGGAGTAGTTGAGCGCGGCGATCGCCGCCTCCACCTTCTCCTTGGTTGCCGCCCGCACCACCTGTTCGCCATTGATCACCCGCGACACCGTCATGGGCGACACGCCGGCATGTTTCGCCACATCGTTGATGGTGGGCGCGTTGCGCTGGCGGCGGGAACTTCTGGCTTCCATCAGGATTTCGGGGCCTTCGACATGGGACTAAACTTCTCTGCTAGCGGGATCATTGCGCAAGCTTAAGTAAAATCTCATTTCGGGTGCCCCGGCGCATAGGGGAAACTCAGCGCCTTGTACCAGTCGAGCGGATGGGCGGGCGCCGCGCTGCCGGCGGGCAGGGGGCGGCCGGACACCGACTGGAAATAGGCGATGCAGGCGTCGCGCCACCATTGGGCTTCGCGATGCTGGATCGCCAGGAAGGTCTCGACCTGCGCGAAGCGCTCGGCATCGACCTGGGGCTTGAGCTTGGCCCAGTCCCGCTGCATCGCCGCGACCGTTTCGACGCCCCGGTCATAATGATGGATGAGGCCGTCCCACAGCGTCTCGCCCGATTGCAGGCGATAGTCCCAGGGCAAATGATGGAACCACAGCAGGTCGCGCTCCGGCGTGGTCCTGGGATTGTCGAGCAGCTTCGCCAGCGCCGGCGCATATTGGCCGGTGGCATTGCTGCCCGTCCTGGTCCGGTCGAAGCCGATGCCCTGCCTGTCGGCCTTGTGATAATAGACCGGGTTCCATTCGGGTCGTGCCAGTTCCGACACCCAGGGGGCGGGACCATAATGATGGCCGGTGCCCATGATATGGGCCAGGCCCAGCGGCGTCATATAGTCTACCGCCGCCTCGCGCGATCGCATCATCATCGCGACGATCGGCGCAACCACATTGGGATCGGGGGAAAAGGTCTGGGCCGCCCATTCGCGCGCGACAGCCTCGGCGGTCAGGTCCGTGTCCCACGCCATGCGGCCGAACGCATACCAGTCCGCCTGGTTGAAGATCGACCCGCTCCAGTCGCGGTCGACGCCGATATTGGCGACCCCGGCGATGCCGGTCAGCTTGTGCCCTTCCAGCGATCCGTCGATCACCTTGGCGACGGTCGATCCCTTGCCTTTGGCCAGCGTATCGCTCTTCAGCGTCTCCTCGAACAGCGTGCCCAGATAGGTAAGGTGGGTCGACTGGCCCAGATATTCCTTGGTGATCTGAAATTCCATCATCAGCGGCGTCTTGGGCATCGCGCCGAACAGCGGGTGGAAGGGTTCGCGCGGCTGGAAGTCGATCGCGCCATTCTTCACCTGGACGATGACATTGTCGGCAAACTGGCCGTCCAGCGGCTTGAAGTCGCTATAGGCCTGCTTGGCGCGATCGTCGGGATTGTCATGGGCATAGACGAAGGCACGCCACATCACGATGCCACCATGCGGCTTGACCGCGGCTGCCAGCATGTTGGCGCCGTCGGCATGGGTGCGCTTGTAATCCTGCGGGCCGGGCTGGCCCTCGCTGTTCGCCTTCACCAGGAAACCGCCGAAATCGGGGATCGCCTTGTAGATCTGGTCGGCCTTGGCCTTCCACCAGGCGGCGACCGCCGGGTCGAGCGGATCGGCGCTTTTCAGGCCATCCAGTTCCATCGGCGCGGTCCATTTGACCGACAGGTAAACCTTGATGCCATAGGGGCGGAACAGGTCGGCCAGCGCCGCCGCCTTGGCGATATAGGCCGCGGTCAGGCTGTCGGACTTGGCATTCACATTGTTGAGCACCGTGCCGTTGATGCCGAGTGAGGCATTGGCGCGCGCATAGTCGGTATAGCGCGGCCCCTTATAATCGGGCAGGCGCCACCAGTCCCAGATCGACTGGCCGGCATAGCCGCGCTCCACCGTGCCATCCAGATTGTCCCAATGGTTGAGCAGGCGCAGGCCGATGCGCGGCGCGCTGCGCATATCGATCCGGTCGAGCGCCGCGCCGGTGCGGGCAAGCCGCAGCCACGCATAGGCGCCGTGCAGCACGCCGGCATCGGTTGCGCCGGCGATCACCGTTACCGGCTTGCCCGCGACCGTCATGGTGCGAATCGCATAGCCGTCAGGCCCCAGGCCGTCGGTCGGCACCGATGCCTCGTCCTGCTGCGCGGCCGACTGCAGCAGGATCGCACCTTGCTGCACCGTTGCTGTCAGGGGCGCGGTGACGCCGGTCAGCCCGGCTATGCCGCGCTGCAATTCCCGCCGGGCGATCATCAGGGTAGGGGTGTCTGCGCCGACAATGCTTTGCGCGCTGGCCCCGATCCGCTGGGCACCGGCGGCATCGACCGGCGCATTGCGCAGCCACAGGTCATAGCCATCCTCGGCCCAGGCGCGCGGCGCGCCGATCAAAAGGGCGCCAATTGGCCAGATACTGGCCATGATCCAGCAAAACAGGCGCGCAAACATTCGGTCCTCTCCCCCCTTGGCCCGCAGGCAATTTTTTGGTGCATTGCCAACGGTGGCATTGACAAGCTGCTCTTGGGTTGTGATGGTAACGCTATCAGTTGATCGGCGGCAAGCAAAAAGGAAAGCCGCGACAAAATTGGAGAGGGGCGTCGTGATCCGGTCAGTTCAGTTTTTGTGCGCAGCATCAGCGCTGTCGCTGGTGATGGCGGCGCCGCTCACGCCCGTTACGGCGGCGCCCGCAACCGGCCAGTCCGCTCGCCCGCTCTACAAGGATGCGTCCGCCCCGATCGAGGCGCGCGTCGATGATCTGCTGGCGCGCATGACGCTGGACGAAAAGATCGCCCAGATCACCACCGTCTGGACCGACAAGGTGAAGCTGCTGGACGCGCAGGGTGAACTGGACCCCAGCAAGCTCAGCCCGACCTTCCCCAACGGCATCGGTCATTTCACCCGTCCGTCGGACGGACGGGGCAGTTTCAGCCCGCGCGTCGTGCCTGGCCGCGATCCGCGCCGCACCGTGGCGCTGGTCAATGGCCTGCAAAGATGGGCGATGACGCAGACGCGGCTCGGCATCCCGATCCTGTTCCATGAGGAAGGGCTGCACGGCTATGCCGCCGTCGGCGCCACCAGCTTCCCCCAGTCGATCGCCATGGCGTCGAGCTGGGATCCCGCCATGCTGCGTCAGGTTAACCAAGTGATCGCCCGCGAAATCCGCGCGCGCGGCGTGCCGATGATATTGTCGCCCGTGGTCGACATCGCCCGCGATCCGCGCTGGGGCCGGATCGAGGAAACCTATGGCGAGGATCCCTATCTGGTCGGCGAAATGGGCGTCGCGGCGGTCGAGGGGCTTCAGGGCGTTGGCCGTTCGCGCACGCTCCAGCCCAATCATGTCTTCGCCACGCTCAAGCATCTGACCGGTCATGGCCAGCCCGAAAGCGGCACCAATATCGGCCCGGCACCGGTGTCGGAACGCGAACTGCGCGAGAATTTCTTCCCGCCCTTCGAGCAGGTGGTGAAACGCACCGGCATCGAGGCGGTGATGGCCAGCTATAATGAGATTGACGGCGTGCCCAGCCACGCCAATCGCTGGCTGCTGGACAATGTGCTGCGGCAGGAATGGGGTTTCCGCGGCGCTGTCGTCTCCGATTATTCGGCCGTCGACCAGTTGATGAGCATCCACCATATCGCCGCCAATCTGGAAGAGGCGGCGATGCGCGCGCTCGATGCCGGCGTCGACGCGGACCTGCCCGAGGGCCTCTCCTACGCCACGCTCGCCCGCCAAGTGCGCGAGGGCAAGGTCAGCGAGGCGAAGGTCGATCTCGCCGTGCGGCGCATGCTGGAGCTGAAGTTCCGCGCCGGCCTGTTCGAAAATCCCTATGCCGACGCCAATGCGGCCGCCGCGATCACCAACAACGCCGATGCCCGCGCGCTGGCCCGCACCGCGGCGCAGCGCTCCATCACCCTGCTCAAGAATGACGGCATGCTGCCGCTGAAGCCCGAAGGCACGATCGCGGTGATCGGCCCCAGCGCGGCGGTCGCGCGGCTGGGCGGCTATTATGGCCAGCCGCCGCACAGCGTCTCGATCATCGAAGGGATCAAGGCGCGGGTCGGCGCCAAGGCGAACATCGTCTTCGCCCAGGGCGTGAAGATCACCGAGGATGACGACTGGTGGGCCGACAGCGTCACCAAGTCGGACCCGGCCGAAAACCGCAAGCTGATCGCACAGGCGGTCGAGGCGGCGCGCAATGTCGACCGCATCATCCTGACGCTCGGCGACACCGAACAGTCGAGCCGTGAAGGCTGGGCCGACAATCATCTGGGCGACCGCCCCAGCCTCGACCTGGTCGGCGAGCAGCAGGAGCTGTTCGATGCATTGAAGGCGCTGGGCAAGCCGATCACCGTCGTCCTCATCAACGGCCGCCCGGCCTCCACGGTGAAGGTCAGCGAACAGGCCAATGCCATCCTGGAAGGCTGGTATCTGGGCGAGCAGGGCGGCAATGCCGTGGCCGACATCTTGTTCGGCGACGTCAATCCGGGCGGCAAGCTGCCCGTCACCGTGCCGCGCTCGGCCGGCCAGTTGCCACTCTTCTACAATATGAAGCCCTCGGCCCGGCGCGGCTATCTGTTCGACACCACCGACCCGCTCTATCCCTTCGGCTTCGGCCTCAGCTATACCAGCTTCAGCCTGTCGGCGCCGCGCCTGTCCGCCACGAAGATCGGCACCGGCGGTAAGACCAGCGTCTCGGTCGATGTCCGCAACACCGGCGCGCGGGAAGGGGACGAGGTCGTCCAGCTCTATATCCGCGACAAGGTCAGCTCGGTCACCCGCCCGATCAAGGAGCTGAAGGGCTTCCAGCGCGTGACGCTCAAACCCGGCGAGAGCCGCACCGTCACCTTCACCGTCGGTCCCGAAGCGCTGCAGATGTGGAACGACCAGATGCACCGCGTCGTCGAACCCGGCGATTTCGAGATCATGACCGGCAACAGCTCGGTCGCGCTCCAGTCCACCACCCTGACGGTGCAATAAGCCATGATGACGACCCGCTTCGCCCGCCGCCAGGCGCTCGGCCTGCTCGCTTCCACCTCCGCGCTCGCCGCCGCCCCGCTGGCGGCGAAGGGGAAGGGCGGCGGTCCGCTCTACAAGGATGCAACCGCCCCCATCGACCTGCGCGTGCGCGACCTGCTCGGCCGCATGACCCTGGAGGAAAAGGTCGGCCAGATCATCGCGCTCTGGGCGACCAAGGCCGACATCATGGATGATCTCACCTTCTCGCCGGCCAAGGCGAGCAAGGCCTATCCGGCAAGCTTCGGCCAGATCACCCGCCCGTCCGACCGGCGCGGCGCGCCTAATGGATCGACCCAGGCCGGCGGCGTCGGCGCGCGCTGGCGCACCCCGGCCGATACCGTCGCCTTCATCAACGCCGTCCAGAAATGGGCGGTGGAGGACACCCGTCTCGGCATTCCGATCCTCTTCCACGAGGAATCGCTGCACGGTTACATGGCGACCGACGCGACCATGTTCCCGATGGCGATCGGCCTTGCCGGCAGTTTCGACCGCCAGCTGATGACCGATGTCCAGTCGGTTATCGCTCGGGAAGTCCGCGCGCGCGGCGTCCATCTCGCCCTCTCGCCGGTGGTCGACATCGCCCGCGACCCGCGCTGGGGCCGGATCGAGGAAACCTTCGGCGAAGACCCCTATCTCTGCGGCGAAATGGGCGTCGCCGCCGTGCTGGGCCTGCAGGGGGAGAGCAAGCAGATCGGCCCGGACAAGGTCATGGCCACGCTCAAGCATATGACCGGCCATGGCCAGCCGCAGGCGGGCGAGAATATCGCGCCTGCGCCGATCAGCGAACGCGAACTGCGCGAGAATTTCTTCCCGCCCTTCCGTCAGGTGGTCAAGCGCACCGGCATCGCCGCCGTCATGCCCAGCTATAACGAGATTGACGGCGTCCCGAGCCACCAGAACAAGTGGCTGCTCGGTGATATTTTGCGCGGCGAATGGCATTTCGATGGCGCAGTGGTCAGCGACTATGGCGCCGTCCCCGAACTCGACACCATCCACCATGTCCAGCCCGACATGGAGGCGACGGCCCGTGCCGCGCTCCGCGCCGGGGTCGATTGCGAGCTGCCCGATGGTCTGGCCTATCGCACGCTCGTGGAGCAGGTCCGCGCCGGAAAAGTGCCCCTTGAGGCCGTCAACCTCGCAGCCAAGCGCATGTTGACGCTCAAGTTCCGCGCGGGCCTGTTCGAAAATCCCTGGCCACGCGCCGATTATGATGCGCTCACCGGCAATGCGGAGGCGCGCGCGCTGGCGCTCAAGGCGGCGCACAAGTCGATCGTCTTGCTCAAGAATGACGGCACCTTGCCGCTCAAGCCCGGCGTCCATCGCAAGGTGGCCGTGATCGGCCCCAATGCCGCGATTGCGCGGCTGGGCGGCTATTCGTCGATCCCGCGCCAGGCGGTTTCGCTGCTCGACGGCATCAGGGCGAAGCTCGGCAATCGGGCGGACATCGTCCATGCCCAGGGCGTCTTCATCACCCAGAGCGAGGATCGCTCGGTGGACGAAGTGCTGCTGGCTGACCCCGCGAAGAACCGCCAGCTGATCGCCGAAGCGGTCGAGGTTGCGAAGACCGCCGACATCATCCTGCTGGCCATTGGCGATACCGAACAGACCAGCCGCGAAGGCTTTGCCAAGCAGCATCTGGGCGACCGCACCAGCCTCGACCTGGTCGGCGAGCAGAATGAGCTGTTCGCCGCGATGAAGGCGACCGGAAAGCCGGTGGTGGTGTGCGCGATCAACGGCCGCCCGCCCAGCTATCCTGCCGTGGTCGATGGCGCCAACGCGCTGATCGAATGCTGGTATCCGGGGCAGGAGGGCGGCACGGCCATGGCCGACATATTGTTCGGCGACGTCAATCCGGGGGCCAAGCTGCCCGTCACCGTCGCACGCGACGCGGGCCAGATCCCGATCTTCTACAACCGCAAGCCATCCTCGCGGCGCGGCTATCTCTTCGCCGATGCCAGCCCGCTTTTCCCGTTCGGCTTCGGCCTCAGCTACACCAAATTCGCCTTCGGTCCGCCGCGCCTGTCGGCGACGCGCATCGGCGTCGGCGGCGATGTGACGGTGGAGGTCGATGTCCGCAATGTCGGCAATGTCGCGGGCGAGGAGGTGGTGCAGCTCTATATCCATGACCAGACCGCCTCGGTCACCCGCCCGCTCAAGGAATTGAAGGGCTTTGAACGGATCGCGCTGGCGCCGGGCGAAAGCCGTACCGTGCGCCTGACCATCGGCCCGGAGGCCTTTGCGCTGTGGAATCTCGACATGCGCGAAGTGGTCGAGCCCGGCCTGTTCGACATCATGGTCGGGCCGGACAGCGCCACGCTTCAGACGGTTATATTGGAAATCGCCTGATGGCATTGGCCTGACCAATATCGTTGAAGCATATTTGATTATCGCCTATGGCCATGATTGGTCATACCAGTTTTAGGGGAGCATCCATGCCCAAGATTACCGGCGCCAAGGTCATTGTCACCTGCCCTGGCCGCAATTTCGTCACCCTCAAGATCGAAACTGAAGAGGGCGTCTATGGTCTGGGCGATGCGACCCTCAACGGCCGCGAACTCTCGGTCGCCTCCTATCTGCAGGACCATGTCATTCCCTGCCTGATCGGCCGGGACGCGCACCAGATCGAGGATATCTGGCAATATCTCTACAAGGGCGCCTATTGGCGCCGCGGCCCGGTGACGATGTCGGCCATCGCCGCCGTCGATACCGCGCTCTGGGACATCAAGGGCAAGATTGCCGGCCTGCCGGTCTATCAGCTGCTCGGCGGTGCCAGCCGGGAAAGCGTCATGGTCTATGGCCATGCCAATGGCACGACGATCGAGGATACGGTCAGGGTCGCGCTGGAATATCAGGCACAGGGCTACAAGGCGATCCGCATCCAGTGCGGCGTCCCCGGCATGGCGTCGACCTATGGCGTATCGAAGGACAAATATTTCTACGAACCCGCCGACGCCGACCTGCCGACCGAAAATGTCTGGAACACCAGCAAATATCTCCGCATCGTCCCCGAACTGTTCAAGGCTGCACGCGAAGCGCTGGGCTGGGACGTGCATCTGCTGCACGACATCCATCACCGCCTGACCCCGATCGAGGCCGGGCGCCTGGGCAAGGATCTGGAACAATATCGCCCCTTCTGGCTGGAAGATGCGACCCCGGCGGAAAATCAGGACGCGTTCAAGCTGATCCGCCAGCACACCACCACGCCGCTGGCGGTGGGCGAGATCTTCAACTCGATCCATGATTGTCGCGAGCTGATCCAGAACCAGTTAATCGATTATATCCGCGCCACCGTGGTCCATGCCGGCGGCATCAGCCATCTGCGCAAGATCGCGAACCTCGCCGATCTCTATCAGGTCCGCACCGGCTGCCACGGCGCGACCGACCTGTCGCCGGTCTGCATGGCCGCCGCACTCCACTTCGACCTGTCGGTGCCCAATTTCGGGGTGCAGGAATATATGCGCCACACGCCCGAGACCGATGCCGTCTTCCCCCATGCTTACACGTTCGAAAACGGTGCGATGCATCCGGGCGACAAGCCGGGCCTGGGCGTCGACATCGACGAGGAACTGGCCGCCAAATATGAATATAATCGCGCCTTCCTGCCGGTGAACCGGCTTGAAGACGGCACCATGTTCAACTGGTGATCGCTTGACCTGTTTTGGCCACTCCACTCCGTCATCCCCGCGAAAGCGGGGATCCATCTCCTGCCATAGCCCCAATCGCGAGGTCCGGAGGTGGATTCCCGCTTTCGCGGGAATGACGAAACATTGTCGGAGTGGCCAATGACCACGATCCCCAAACCGTCCGGAAAGGTCCGCTGGATCGTCTGCGGCCTGCTCTTTGCGGCGGTGGTGCTGAGCTATATCGACCGGCTCGTCCTGCCGACGCTCAAGCCCGACCTGCAGGCCCGCTATGGCTGGAGCGAGCGCGGCTATGCCGATCTCGCCATCTGGTTCCAGGCCGGCTATGGCATCGCCTATGTCGCCTTCGGCCGGCTGATCGACCGGATCGGCGCGCGGGCCGGCTATGCGCTGGCGGTCGGCCTGTGGACGGTCGGCCATGTCATGCACATCTTCTTCACCTCGACCGCCGGCATGCTGTTCGCCCGCATCCCGCTGGCGATCGGCGAGGCGGGAACCTTCCCGGCGGCGATCGCCGCCACCAATGAATGGTTCCCCAAGAAGGAACGCGCCTTCGCCATCGGCATCTTCAACGCCGGCTCCAATGTCGGCGCGATCCTGACGCCGCTGATCGTCCCGGTCATTGCGGTCACGCTGGGCTGGCGCTGGGCCTTCATCCTCACCGGCCTGCTGACCGTCTTCTGGCTTGCCGCCTGGCTGGGCTTCTACCGCCGCCCGCGCGAGAAGAAGGGGCTGAGCGCCGAAGAACTGGCCTGGATCGAGGCGGACCCGCAGGAACCGGCCCGCCCGGTCCAGTGGCGCACCCTGTTCCGCTATCGCCAGACCTGGGCCTATATGACCTCGCGCTTCCTGATCGATCCGGTCTGGTGGACTTTCCTCTTCTGGCTGCCCGATTTCTTCAACAAGCAATATGGCGTGAAGATGCTGGACTTCGGCCCGCCGCTGATCGCCGTCTATCTGCTGGCCGATGTCGGCTCTGTCGCCGGTGGCTGGCTGTCGTCGCGGCTGATGGGCCGGGGCATGAATATCAACCGCGCCCGCAAGACGGCGATGTTCTGCGCGGGACTTTGCGCCCTGCCGATCGCCTTCGCCGCACAGGCGCCCAATATGTGGATCGCGGTCGGCCTGATCGGCCTCGCCTGCGCCGGGCATCAGGGCTTCTCGGCCAATGTCTATGCCTTGCCGGGCGATCTTTTCCCGCGCTGGATGGCGGGGTCGGTGGTCGGCCTTGGGGGCCTTGCCGGCGCGATCGGCGGCATGCTGATGGCCAAGTTCGCCGGTATCATCCTGGAAACCGTCGGCAGCTTCCAGCCGATCTTCATCGTCGCGTCCTGTGCCTATCTGCTGGCGCTGCTGGTGCTGCACCTTATCGTCCCGCGCTATGCGCCCGTGACTCTCTCGCAAGAGGCTGCCTGATCCTGTGACCCGTCTATCGTCCGCCACGCTCGCCGGCCTGCCCGCCGATATCGTCCGTCCCGGCTATGATCGCGCGGCGGTCCGCCCCGGCGTTGTCCATCTCGGCATCGGCGCCTTCAACCGCGCGCATCAGGCGGTCATCTTCGATGATGCGCTGACCGCCGGCGACCTGCGCTGGGGCGTGATCGCCGCGTCGCTGCGCTCGCCCGGCGTGCGTGACCAGATGATGCCGCAGGATTGCCTCTACACCATGCTGGTGCGCGACGGTTCGGCCGAGCAGGCGCGCATCATCGGTGTGGTCAGCCAGGTATTGGTCGCCCCGGAAGATCCGGCCGCGCTGGTCGCCGCGCTCGCTGCGCCCGATACCCATATCGTCACCCTGACCGTGACCGAGAAGGGCTATAAGCTCGATCCCGCGACCGGCGCCCTGATCGAGGGCGATCCCCAGCTCGCCGCCGACCTTGCCTCGCTCGCCGCGCCGCAGACTGCGCCCGGCTTCCTCGTCGCCGCGCTGGCCGCGCGCCGGGCGGCGGGCCTGCCGCCCTTCACTGCGATCAGCTGCGACAATCTGCCGCACAATGGCACCCGGCTGCGCAACGCCGTGCTGGCGCTCGCCGCCCGGCATGACCTGGCGCTGGCCGACTGGATCGCGGCGGAAGGGGCCTTCCCCGAAACCATGGTCGACCGCATCGTGCCTGCCACCACCGACGCCGACATCGCCGCGCTCGCCGACCGGCTGGGGGTGGAAGACCAGGCGATGGTCAAGACCGAACCCTTCCTGCAATGGGTGATCGAGGATAAATTCTGCGGCCCGCGGCCGGATTTCGGCGCCGGGGTTCAGGTCACTGCCGCCGTCGCCCCCTGGGAGGAGGCGAAGCTGCGCCTGCTCAATGGCGCGCATAGCGGTATCGCCTATCTCGGCGGCCTCGCCGGCATCGACCATGTCCATGAAGTGCTGGCGCTGCCCGAAGCCCGGCACTTCGTCGAAACCCTGTGGGACGAGGCGCAGACCACTTTGTCGCCGCCGCCCGAGCTGGACGTCGCCGCCTATCGCCGCGAACTGATGGCGCGCTTCGACAATCCGACCTTGCAGCATCGCACTCGCCAGATCGCGATGGACGGCTCGCAGAAGCTGCCCCAGCGCCTGCTCGCCACCATCGCCGCGCGGTTGGCGGCGGGGCAGGGGATCGATGCCCTGTCGCTCGCCGTCGCCGCCTGGGTCCGCTGGCAGGCCGGCGTCGATGACCGGGGCGAGGCCCATGTCGTCGACGATCCGCTCGCCGCCGCCATCGCCGCCCGGCTGGCCGACGCATCCTCGACGCAAGCCCGTGTCGACGCGATCCTTGGCTTCGACGCCGTGGTGCCCGCCGACCTTGCCGGCAACGCCGCCTTCCGCGCCGCGCTGATCCGCTGGCTCGCCATCCTCGAAGCCGACGGCGCCCGCGCCGCGCTCGCCCAGCTCTGACGGAGCCCCTGATGAAGACCCTGCGCACCATCCTGCTCGCCACCTGCCTGCTCAGCCCCGCCACCCTGCTGGCCGCGCCGCGCGACAGCGTCTCGATCAGCCGCGACTGGCGCTTCACCAAGGGCGATCCTGCCGGCCTGACCGAGGATCTGCGCTATGATGTCCGTCCGCCGATCGAGGATGCCGGCGACGGCAAGGTGGCCGACGCCCGCCCCGACGCAGCGGTGCAGGTGGACGACAGCGGCGCCCGCGTGCTCAAGCCCTGGATATTGCCCAGCGCCAATCCCTTCATCGCCGATCCCGCCAAGCATCACACCCGTCCCGCCGGCAATCCGGGCGGCACCGTATCCTATGTCCAGCCCGGCTTCGACGACAGCGGCTGGACCCATGTCGACCTGCCGCACGACTGGGCGATCGCCGGCCCGTTCATCAAGGATGGCCCCTATGGCGGCATGGGCCGCCTGCCCAGCTGGGGCATCGGCTGGTATCGCAAGGCGCTGACCATCCCCGCCAGCGACAAGGGTAAGTCGATCTTCCTCGATGTCGAAGGGGCGATGTCCTACGCCACCGTCTGGCTGAACGGAAAGCTCGTCGGCGGCTGGCCCTATGGCTATAACAGCTTCCGCCTCGACCTCACCCCCTATGCGGTGCCGGGCGGGCAGAACCAGCTGGTGATCCGGCTCGACAATCCCCAGGCCTCGGCGCGCTGGTATCCGGGCGGCGGCCTTTATCGCGACATCTATCTCACCACCACCAACAAGGTCCATGTCGGCCAGTGGGGCAGCATCGTCCGCACGCCGCAGGTCAGCAAGGCGCAGGCCAGCGTCGACCTCAGCCTCACCCTCGACAATGACGGCGACACTCCGGCGCAGGTCGAGGTCGCGACCGCCCTCTATGCGATCGACGCGACTGGCAAGCGCGTCGGCCGCCCGGTCGCCAGCATCGCCCGCCAGTCCACCAGCATCGCCCCCCATGGCAAGGCGGAGCTGAAGGGCAGCACGATCCTCAGCAACCCGCGCCTCTGGGGCCCGCCTCCCACGCAAGCGCCCAACCGCTATGTCGCCGTCTCCACCGTCACCCAGGGCGGCAAGCTGATCGACAGCTACGAGACCCGCTTCGGCGTGCGCGACATCAAGTTCGATCCCGACAAGGGCGTGATCGTCAATGGCGAGCAGATCCCGCTGCGCGGCGTCAACAATCATCATGACCTTGGCGCACTCGGCGCCGCCTTCAACGCCCGCGCGGCCGAGCGCCAGCTCGAAATATTGCGCGACATGGGCACCAACGCCGTGCGCATGAGCCATAATCCGCCCGCGCCCGAACTGCTCGAACTCACCGACCGCATGGGCTTCCTGGTGATGGACGAGGTGTTCGACAGCTGGGAGAAGAAGAAGACCCCGCATGATTTCCACCTGATCTTCCCCGACTGGCATGAGGCCGACGCGCGCGCCATGCTGCGCCGCGACCGCAACCATCCCTCGATCATCATCTGGAGCATCGGCAACGAGGTCGGGGAGCAATATGATGGCGAGGCGGGCGCCAAGATCGGCCGCGAACTGGTCGCCATCGCGCATCAGGAAGACCCGACCCGTCCCGCCACCAGCGCGATGAACTATGCCAAGGCGGACATGCTGCTGCCGACCACCGTGGACGTCATCAGCCTCAATTATCAGGGCGCCGGCATTCGCGGCATCGTCGGCCAATATCCCGCCTTCCGCGCGAAATTCCCGGACAAGCTCATCCTGTCCACCGAAAGCGCCTCGGCCCTTTCCAGCCGCGGCGAATATATGTTCCCGGTCGCCGGCGCGATCAGCGGCCCGGTCCGACCCTGGTCGGGCGGCAATCCCGACACGCATCAGGTCTCCGCCTATGAGATGCACGCCGCCGATTTCGGCTCCTCGCCCGACAGGGTCTGGGCCGCCGATGACCAGAATCCCTATGTCGCGGGCGAGTTCGTCTGGACCGGCTTCGATTATCTCGGCGAACCGACCCCCTATTACACGTCGCGCAGCAGCTATTCCGGCATCCTCGATCTCGCCGGTTTCCCCAAGGACCGCTTCTGGCTCTACCAGGCGCGCTGGCGCCCGGACCTCAAATTCGCGCATATCCTGCCGCACTGGACCTGGCCCGATCGCGTCGGCCAGATCACGCCGGTCCATGTCTTTTCCTCGGCCGACGAGGCGGAACTGTTCGTCAACGGCAAGTCGCAGGGCAAGGTCAAGAAGCGCGATTATGAATATCGCTTCCGCTGGGACTATGTCGTCTACGAGCCGGGTGAGGTGAAGGTCGTCACCTGGAAGAAGGGCCAGCCCTGGGTGACGGAGACGATCCGCACCGTGGGCGAGGCGGCGAAGCTGTCGCTGACCGCCGATCGCAGCGCCATTGCCGATGACGGTCGTGACCTGAGCTTCGTGACGCTCAAGGTCCTCGACAAGGATGGCAATGTCGTTCCCGCCGCCAAGCAGGACATAAGCTTCTCGATCGAGGGACCGGGCGAGATCATCGCCACCGACAATGGCAACCCGACCGATCTGACCGCCTTTCCGTCGAAGGAGCGCAAGGCTTTCAACGGCTTGGCGCTCGTGATCGTCAAGGCCAAGCCGGGCGAGAAGGGGCGGGTGACCGTCCGCGCCAGCGCGCCGGGCCTGACTGCGGCTCAGGCCGTCATCAGCACAAATGCCACAGTCCGCTGAAAATTAATAACGTTACCATTTTCGCCCGTCCCATATCTTGACAATTGGGACGGGCACTTTATTGGTCTGCATCTGATAGCGCTACCAGATACGCTCACCGGATAGTCGGGGGCAGCGCTCGGGGAGAGGTTGTATGAACGTTTCACGCCACCATAATATCCGTGCGGCCCTGTTCGCCGCATCCGCCTTCGGCGCGCTGGGCCTGGCCCAGGCTGCCGCCGCGCAGGATGCCGCCGCACCGGCCGAAACCGCTGCCGCGCCGCAGGACGCGGAGACCGCCGACATCGTCGTCACCGGCATCCGCGCGTCGCTGGCCAGCGCCACCAACGCCAAGAAGAATGCCGTCGCCTTTGGCGACTCGATCTTTGCCGAGGATATCGGCAAGCTGCCCGCCACCAACCTGGCTGAAACGCTGAACCGCATGCCCGGCGTGCGCCTCAACCGCGACATCAACGGTGAAGGCACCCAGGTCGCGATCCGCGGCCTTGGCCCCAGCTTCACCCGCGTGCTGCTCAACGGCTCGCAGCTTCAGGTCGCCTCGGACGGAGGCACCAATGGTGGCAGCGCCAACCGTGAAGTCGATCTCGACTTCTTCCCGTCGGAACTCTTCACTCGCCTCGATCTCGCGAAGAGCCCGTCGCCCTCGACGCTGGAAGGCGGCATCGCTGGCACCGTCAATCTGCGCAATGCCCGTCCCTTCGACAAGGAAGGCACCCATGTCACCGTCGTGGCGCAGGGCCAATATACCGATGCCAATGACAAGCTGAGCCCGCGCGGCGCGATCGTCGCTAGTCACACCACCGACACGTTCGGCATCCTGCTCGGTGTCGCCGGGGTGAAGACCAAGACCCGCGTCAAGGGCTTTGAATCGGTCGGCTGGACCGACGGTAATCTGGGTACCGGCGACGCCGGCGGCAATAATTTCTCCTGGGCCTCGGTCGTTCCCAACAATACCGGCCATGGTCTGGTGGCGGGCCAGCCGGTCGATGTCGTCGCCACGTCGGGCCTTACCCGCGACCAGCTCAGCACTGCGCTCATCCCGCGTCTTGGCCGTCAGAGCCTGACCGAAGGCGACCGTTCGCGCATCTCGGCGCTGGGCTCGATCGAATGGCGCCCGTCCGATGAGCTCCACTTCGCCCTCGACGGCATGTGGGCCAAGTCGAAGCGCGATTACAGCAAGGTCAACATGAACTGGCAGGTCCGCAACTCGGGGCCGGGCACCAGCGCCCAGTCGACCGGCGGCATGATCCCGATCGACCTCTCGGTCGATGACAATGGCGTCGTGACCAGCGGCACCTTCGCCAATTCCTCCTTCTTCCTCGAAGCAAGCCTGTTCAAGCAGACGACCGAATTCTGGAACGTCAATCCCAGCCTGACCTGGCAGCCGGCGGACAATCTGAAGGTCGACCTCAGCGCCAATTATTCCAAGAGCACCTTCAATCGCGAACAGCCGACCTGGGCCTTCCAGACCACGCCCCAGTCGGGTGTCGACGTCTATTATGACAATAGCGGTGGCGAATATCCGTCGATCACCTCCAATCTTGATCTCAACGATCCGGACAATGGCAGCTGGCAATGGTATCGCCAGAATATCCAGCTGGTGAAGCGCCATACCAAGACCACCGGCGTCCATCTCGACGTCACCTATGGCGACGACATGTTCAATGTGAAGGTCGGCGGCGCCTATGACCGGGCCGAACGCTCGATCCGCGCCTATGACAACAGCACCGCCTATCAGCTGTCGGTCTGCGGCACCGGCTGCACCGGTGCGACCGGTTCGATCCCGACCAGCGCCATTGCCCAATATCTGCGCAGTTCCTCGACGGCCGGCTTCATCGTGCCCGATTTCGATGCGCTCAAGCAGGCCACTGACTATGCCAGCTATCGCGACAGCGCCCCCGAAGCGCGCGGTGCGGTCACCGGCGGCGCAACCGGCGACATGGACGAGAAGGTCATCGGCGCCTATTTCGAACTGAACGGGGTGATGGATATTGCGGGCCGCGACCTGCACATCAATACCGGCATGCGCTATGCCCACACCGATCAGACCGTTGTCGGCCCCAGCCAGGTCGGCACCGCGATCGTCGATATCACTTCGGCCTCGAAATATGAGAATTTCCTGCCGTCGATCAACCTGACCTACGACGTCATGGACAATGTGAAGCTGCGTGCATCGGCCTCGCGGACGATGACCCGCCCGGATGCCGGTGCGATCCTGCCGGGCATCACCTTCTCCGATCCGTCGGCGCTGACCGCGACGGCGGGCAATCCCAACCTCAAGCCCTATACCTCGGACAATTATGACCTGGGCGGCGAAATCTACACCGGCGGCATCGGTTATGTCGGCGTGTCGCTGTTCATGAAGAATATCCAGGGCTTCACTGTCACCACCTCCGAACAGGTTGCCTTCGGGTCGCTCAACATTCCGTTCGACAGCCTGATCTCGACGCAGCAGAACGCCCTCAACGACCGGTCGCTCCAGACCGGCATCCCGGTCGCTCAGCTGCCGATTACCGTCAACCGTCCGATCAACCTGCGCGATCTCAAGATCAAGGGTATCGAAGCGACCTGGGTCCAGCCGCTCGACTTCCTGGTGAAGGGCCTCGGCTTCTCGGCCAACGGCACTTACCTGAAGCAGTCATCCTCCTCGGGTCTGGTTGCGACCGGCGTGTCACCCTGGAGCTACAATCTGCAGGGCTTCTACGAAAATGGCGATCTGTCGGTCAGCCTGAACTATGTCTGGAACGACGATTCGATCGCGGTCAACGGCCCGCAGAATGGCATCAACGGCGCTGACCTCAAGTCCGATGCCCGTGGCCAGCTCGACCTGTCGGCCGGCTATCAGCTGCCCTTCTTCAACAAGGCGCTGCGCCTGACGGTCGATGTGCTCAACATCACCAATGAATCGATCCGCACCACCTTCGAATATTCGAATGCGGCCTATTCGGTCTATTATCCCGGCCGCACGGTGCTGGCAGGTATCCGGGCCAACTTCTGATCCTCCCCCAGGGAACCACTATAGGGCCGGCCGCAACGCCGGCCCTTTTTCTTGGCGGACGCTCGGAAAGGGCAGGGGTCTTCCAATGTTGGAGGATCTTTGGTCTACCCTCGGCCATGAACCTGTCTGCACTGACGCCTTTGCCATGACCTCGTCGTGACCCGGTCGTCGCGTCCCTGTCGCCTCATGGGTGCGTCACTGGTGCGCAGGCGTGACCCTGGTGTCGCGTCACCGGCGCGTCGCAGGTCGCGGCCGGCCCGGAAAGGCGCAGAAATGCGTGAACGCCTGCCGCACGACACTGTGAACTTCGATAGTGTGACCCTCATATGCCCATTTGGGGGACGCGCCGCCTGCCATCCCCGACCGAAAGGAAGCCGATGATCCGCCCCTTGCTTGCCAGCCTGCCGCTGGCCCTGCTGCTGGCCCAGCCCGTCATGGCAAAGACCTGCACGCCGACCTGGGTGTCGGGCTGGGCCTCTTCGCAATTCCGCCCGACCGGCGACGCCGCACTGCCGGCCGGCACCCTCCAGGACCAGTCGCTGCGCCAGATCGTCCGTCCCTCGATCGCCGGCGACCGGCTGCGGGTGCGCATCTCCAACCTCGCCGGTACGGCGCCGCTCCATATCGCCGGCGTCAGCATTGCCCGCGCGCCCGCCAGCACCTCGCCGGCGATCGATCCCGGCACGCTCATTTCGCTGCGCTTCGACGGCAGCCCGGACCTGATCGTGCCCGCCGGTGCCGATTATCTGTCCGATCCGGTATCGCTGCCGGTCGCGGCGCTCGACAATATCGCCGTCACCATCCGCTATCAGGGCGAACCGGAACAGACATCGCACCCCGGCTCGCGCGCCACCTCCTGGCATCTGCCCGGCGACCATCTGACCGACCTTGCGATGGCGGGCGCCGCCAGTTTCGACCATTGGTTCAATCTCGCCGCGCTGGAGGTCGAACGTTGCGCGCCCGTGCGTATGGTCGTCGCGCTCGGCGACTCCATCACCGATGGCAAGGGATCGACCACCAACGGCAATGACCGCTGGACCGACCGGCTCGCCCAGCGGTTGCAGGCTGATCCCAAGCGGCGCGACATCGCCGTCGTCAATCAGGGGATCGGCGGCAACCGCCTGCTGAACGACGGGCTTGGCCCCAATGCGCTGGCCCGGCTCGACCGCGATGTGCTGGCCCAGCCCGGCGTCACTCATCTGCTGCTGCTCGAAGGGGTCAACGACCTCGGCACGCTGACCCGCGACGCGCCCGTCAGTGTTGAGGATCACAAGGCCCATGTCGCCCGCATCATCGGCGCCTATCGCCAGATCGTCGCCCGCGCCCATGCGCGTGGGATCAGGGTGATCGGTGCCACCATCATGCCCTTTGTCGGCAATGCCTATTATCATGCCGATGCGCAGAATGAGGCGGACCGGCAGGCGGTCAATGCCTGGATACGGACGCCGGGCCATTTTGACGGGCTGGTCGATTTCGACCGCGCCACCCGCGATCCCGCGCGGCCCGACCGGCTGCTGCCCGCTTATGATGGCGGCGATGCGCTCCATCCCAATCCGGCTGGCTATCGCGCCATGGGCGACGCCGTGCCGCTGGCCTTGTTTGATTAACGCGCCTTAATCGCGTGATCCCCATCACGCGGCTTTTACGTAAAATCCGCTACGTCTCCCGCGAAAGGGATGACGGGTGATCGAAAAAGCGCCGAGAAAATATCGTCTGCAGGACTATGCCAATGCAGAGGCCGACGTCGCGATCCGCAGCGATCAGGATGTGTTGCTAATCTGGCGTTCGACCACCGACTATCAGCGCCTGACCCCGCATCAGAAGGCGGCCCGCGCCGAATTGCAGCGGCGCGGCATCCGGGTGGAAGGGGCCTCGGTTCCCCGGTCGAATTGACGGGTCAGCGGCGCGGCCGCTTGCTGCCGGACTCCAGCACCGTCTCCATCGCCACGAAGGTCGATGTGCTGGCGACATGGGGCAGGGCGGAAATCTTCTCGCCCAGCACCATGCGATAGCGGCGAATGTCGGACGTGCGGACCTTGAGCAGATAATCGAAATTGCTCGCCAGCATATGGCATTCCTCGACCTCCGGGATGCGCCGCACGGCCGTGTTGAACTCGCGCAGCGCACTCTCCCGCGTGTCGCTCAGCTTCACCTCGGTAAAGGCGACATGGTCCATCCCCAGCTTGGCCGGATCGACGATCGCGCGAAAGCCGCGAATGACGCCGCTCTCCTGCAATCGCTTCAACCGCACCTGGCAGGGTGTCTTGGACAGGCCGACGCTGGCGGCCAGATCGGTCACGGTCATGCGGCCATCCTCGACCAGGGCGGCGATGATGCGCCGGTCGAACTCATCCATTTCGACCATTATGGGCTTGTTAGTCATGTAATTTGCCTATCATGCTGCCAATAATAAGTCACTTTGGCATTTATCGGGGCATTCATAAGACGGAATGAAATGCGCCGATCGGATATTCTGGTCGCATGACCGACCCGCATCCCTTTGCCGCCTTCGCCCCCGCCATCCGCGACCAGTCGCCACTGCGCCAGGCGATCACCGCCGCCTATCGCCGGGACGAGGCCGAGTGCCTTGCCCCGCTGCTCGACGCGGCGACGCTGCCCGACGCCACCCGCGCCGCCGTGGCGGACACGGCGCGCCATCTGGTCACCACCCTGCGTGCCAATCACAAGGGCACCGGGGTCGAGGGGCTGGTCCAGGAATATTCGCTCTCCAGTCAGGAGGGCGTGGCGCTGATGTGCCTCGCCGAAGCTTTGCTGCGCATCCCGGACAATGACACCCGCGACGCGCTCATTCGCGACAAGATCGCCGATGGCGACTGGAGTTCGCATCTGGGTGGCGGCAAGTCGCTGTTCGTCAACGCCGCGACCTGGGGGCTGGTCGTCACCGGCAAGCTGGTCGGCAGCGTCGATGATCGCGGCCTGGCGGCGGCGCTCGCCCGCCTGGTCGCTCGCGCCGGCGAACCGGTGATCCGGCGCGGCGTCGACCTCGCCATGCGGATGATGGGCGAACAGTTCGTCACCGGCGAGACGATCAAGGAAGCGGTCAAGCGCGCCAAGGAGCTGGAGGCCAAGGGCTTCGCCTACAGCTATGACATGCTGGGCGAGGCGGCGACCACCGCCGCCGACGCCGCGCGCTATTATGCTGATTATGAAAAGGCGATCCACGCCATCGGCAAGGCGTCGGCCGGTCGCGGCATCTATGCCGGCCCCGGCATCTCGATCAAGCTATCGGCGCTCCACCCGCGCTATGTCCGGGCGCAGGCCGACCGGGTGATGGGCGAATTGCTGCCGGCGGTGAAGCAATTGGCGCTGCTGTCGAAGCGCTACGACATCGGCCTCAACATCGACGCGGAGGAGGCGGATCGCCTCGAACTCTCGCTCGACCTGCTCGAAAGCCTGGCGCTCGATCCCGACCTTGCCGGCTGGGATGGTCTGGGCTTCGTCGTCCAGGGCTATGGCAAGCGCTGCCCCTTCGTCATCGACTGGATCATCGATCTCGCCCGCCGCGCCGATCGCCGGATGATGGTGCGCCTGGTCAAGGGCGCCTATTGGGATGCGGAGATCAAGCGCGCGCAGGTCGATGGCCTCGCCGATTTTCCGGTCTATACCCGCAAGGTCCATACCGACGTCGCCTATGTCGCCTGCGCGAAGAAGCTGCTGGCCGCGCCCGACGCCGTCTTCCCGCAATTCGCGACCCATAATGCCCAGACGCTTGCCACCATCTACCAGATGGCCGGTCCGGATTTCGCGATCGGCAAATATGAGTTCCAGTGCCTGCACGGCATGGGCGAGCCGCTCTATGAGCAGGTCGTCGGCAAGGACAGGCTGGACCGGCCGTGCCGCATCTATGCGCCGGTCGGCACGCATGAGACCTTGCTTGCCTATCTCGTCCGCCGCCTGCTGGAAAATGGCGCGAACAGCAGCTTCGTCAACCGCATCGCGGACCCCGATGTCTCGATCGAGGAGATGATCGCCGATCCGGTCGAGATCGTCCGCGCCATGCCGCATCCCGGCGCCCGGCATGACCAGATCGCCGCGCCCGCCGGCCTCTATCCCGATCGCCGCAATTCCGACGGCATCGATCTTAGCGACGAAGGCGCGCTGGCTGCGCTGACACAGGCGCTGCAGCACAGCGCCACTATCGCCTGGACCGCCGCGCCCGAGGGCGGGGAAGGGGAAGCGCGCCCGGTCTGCAACCCCGCCGACCATCGCGACATTGTCGGCACCGTCTGGGAAGCGAGCGCCGATCACGCCCGCGCCGCCGCGATCCGCGCCGCCCAGGCCTGCTGGCTCAATACCCCTGTCGCCGATCGCGCTGCCATGCTGGATCGGGCGGCCGACGCGATGCAGGACCGGATGCCGGTACTGCTGGGCCTCATCATGCGCGAAGCGGGCAAGTCGCTGCCCAACGCCATTGCCGAAGTGCGCGAGGCGATCGACTTCCTGCGCTATTATGCGGCGCAGGCGCGCGGCACCTTCGGCCCGGATCAGGCGCCGCTGGGACCGATTGTCTGCATCAGCCCCTGGAACTTCCCGCTCGCCATCTTCACCGGGCAGGTCGCGGCCGCACTGGTCGCGGGCAATCCGGTGCTGGCCAAGCCTGCCGAGGAAACCCCGCTGATCGCGGCCGAAGCCGTGCGCCTGCTGCATGAAGCCGGCGTGCCCGGCGACGCGCTGCAATTGCTGCCCGGCGACGGCCGGATCGGCGCC
The DNA here is from genome assembly GCF_014197035.1 of Sphingobium scionense. GTDB lineage: Bacteria > Pseudomonadota > Alphaproteobacteria > Sphingomonadales > Sphingomonadaceae > Sphingobium > Sphingobium scionense. The sequence goes on from NZ_JACIEU010000002.1 coordinate 99,972, forward strand.
GCGCTGGTCGCCGCGCCGGAAACGGCGGGCGTCATGTTCACCGGCTCGACCGAAGTCGCCCGGCTGATCCAGCGCCAACTCGCCACCCGCCTGTCGCCGGCCGGCAAGCCGATCCCGCTGATCGCCGAGACCGGCGGCCAGAATGCGATGATCGTCGACAGTTCGGCGCTGGCGGAGCAGGTGGTGGCCGACGTCATCGCCTCCGCCTTCGACAGCGCCGGTCAGCGATGCTCGGCGCTGCGCATATTGTGCCTGCAGGAGGATGTCGCCGACCGCACCCTCACCATGCTGAAGGGCGCGCTCAGGGAATTGCGCATCGGTCGCACCGATCGGCTCGCGGTCGACACCGGCCCGGTCATCACTGCCGAGGCGAAGGCAGGCATCGAACAGCATATCGCCGCGATGCGCGCGCTCGGCCGCAGGGTCGAGCAACAGGACCTGCCCGAAGAGGCGGCACACGGCACCTTCGTGGCGCCGACCATCATCGAACTGGACAGCATCGCCGACCTCACCCGCGAGATATTCGGCCCGGTGCTGCACGTCATCCGTTTCCGTCGCGAGCGGATGGATGCGCTGGTCGATGCGATCAACGCCACCGGCTATGGCCTGACCTTCGGCCTGCACACCCGCCTGGACGAGACGGTGGCGCGAGTCACCGCGCGGGTGAAGGCCGGCAATATCTATGTGAACCGCAACGTCATCGGCGCGATCGTCGGGGTGCAGCCGTTTGGCGGGCGCGGCCTGTCGGGCACCGGGCCAAAGGCGGGCGGCCCGCTCTATCTCGGCCGCCTGACCCGCACCGCGCCGGTCTTTGCCGAGCGGGTGGGCTATCTCGCCTCGCCGATCCATGATTTCGTCAGCTGGCTGGAGGCGCAGGACGATCATGAGGCGGCGGCGGTCGCGCGCCATTATGGCGATGCGTCGGCGCTGGGCGTCGAACTGGCGCTGCCCGGCCCGGTCGGCGAGGTCAACCTCTACGCGCTGCATCCGCGCGGCCTGCTGTTGCTGCGTCCGGGCACGCGGCGCGGCCTGCTGGGCCAGATGGCCGCCGTGCTGGCGACCGGCAACCGCGCCGTGATCGAGGGCGCGCCGCTGCCGCAGGGCCTGCCCGCCAGCGTCGCTGCCCATTTCCTCGCCCAGCCCGACGCGCCCTTCGCCGCGATGCTGGTGGAGGGGGACGCTGACCAGATCCTTGCCGCAACCGGGGCGGTGGCCGAACTGGACGGGCCGATCGTCACCGTCCATGCCGCAGCCCCCGGTGACGAGCGCGCCTGGCATCTCGACTGGCTGCTGGAGGAGGTGTCGACCTCCATCAACACGACTGCCGCGGGCGGCAATGCCAGCCTGATGATGATCGGCTGATAACGAAAAGGGCGGCCTGCAAGGGCCGCCCTTTTTCTTTGTGGCAGGTTGCCGTGCGTCAGGCGACGCTCAGGCGCACCTCGATATTGCCGCGTGTGGCGTGCGAATAGGGGCAGATCGTGTCCGCTTCGGCGACCAGCGCCTCGGCCGCACTCTTGTCGACGCCCGGCAGGCTGATTTCCAGCGCGACATCCAGGCCAAAGCCCTTGTCGCTGCGCGGGCCGATACCGACCGTGGCGGTGACGCTGGCGTCGGCGGGCACGCGGGGCAGGTCCTTGTCCTGGCTGGCGGCGAACTTCATCGCGCCCAGGAAGCAGGCGGCATAGCCCGACGCGAACAGCTGTTCGGGATTATTGCCCTGGCCATTACCGCCCAGTTCCTTGGGCGTGCCCAGCGTCACCGCGAAGCTGCCATCGGTGGTTGCGGCCTTGCCGTCGCGGCCGCCGGTTGCGGTGGCGCTGGTGGAATAGAGGATCTTGCTGCTCATCGATCGGTCCTTTCGTTTAATCATCTGCGATTAAATCGCGTGCGATCTATATGTATCTGCGGATGTGAGTCGTCAACCCTTGCGATCATATCGCGTGCGATTTATATTTCGGGGTAAGGAGTATCGCCATGACCACCCCCGCCATGACTACCGAAAATGCCGCGCGCGGCGCGCTCGACGATTTTCTGTGCTTCGGCGTCTATTCGACCGGGCTTGCCTTCAACCGGCTCTACAAGCCGCTGCTCGATCGCTACGGCCTCACCTATCCCCAATATCTGGTGATGGTAGCGCTGGCCCGGCGCGACGACCAGACGGTCGGCGAACTGGGCGGCCAGCTCTTCCTCGAATCCAATACGCTGACCCCGCTGATCAAGCGGCTGGAGGCAGCGGGCTTTGTCACCCGCCAGCGCGACACCGCCGACGAACGGGTGGTCCGCGTGCGCCTGACGCAGCGGGGCCAGTCGGTGGCGCAGGACGTGTCGACCTGCGTCCCGGCCGAACTGATGGAGGCCGTCGGCATCTCGATCGAGGAAATCGCCGCGCTCAACCAGTCACTGGTGACGCTGCGGGAGAAGCTGCAGCGCGCGGCCTGACCGCCCCGTCATTCACATGACTCCAGATGCGCGAGATCACGACCGATCCTTCGCCCACGGCAGAAGCGACGCGCTTCACCGATCCGGCGCGCACGTCGCCGACCGCGAAGATGCCGGCGCGTGAGGTTTCATAGGGGGAGGGGGCCTCGACCGCATCGCCGGTCAGCACGAACCCCTTGTCGTCCAGCGCCACCAGCCCCGACAGCCAGCCGGTATTGGGTGCCGCGCCGACCATGATGAACAGGGCGCAGCAGGCGATCTCGCGCGCGCTGCCATCGGCCTTGCGGATGCTCACCGCGTCGAGCTGCGCATCGCCATGTAGCCTGTCAATTTCGGTGTCATAATGGATGGTGATCGCCGGGTCGGCCTCCAGCCGGCTCGACAGGTAACTGGACATCGACAGGGCGAGCGAGGGGCCGCGCACCAGCAGATGGACATGGCGTGCGCTGCGGCTGAGGAACATCGCCGCCTGGCCAGCGCTGTTGCCGCCGCCGACCACTACGGCTTCGGCTTGGCGGCAATAGCGGGCCTCATTCTCGGTCGCGGCATAATAGATGCCGGCGCCCTCCAGATCGGCGAGCCGCGCGATTGGCAGGCGGCGATATTCCACGCCGGTCGCGACCAGCACCGCGCGGGCGCAGATGCGCTGGTCATTGTCGAAGACGCCGCAATAATGGCCGTCGCCGGTTTCCTCCAGCGCCGTCACCCGGCGCGGCATCAGGAAACGGGTGCCGAATTTCATCGCCTGTACCTCGCCGCGCCAGACCAGGTCGGCGCCGGAAATGCCGGTGGGAAAGCCCATATAATTTTCGATCCGGCTCGACGTGCCGGCCTGGCCGCCGATCGCGATATCCTCCACCACCAGCGCATTGAGCCCTTCTGCCCCGGCATAGACGGCCGCCGCCACGCCGGCCGGCCCGCCGCCCACGATCAGCAGGTCGACCGTCTCATTCTCGGTAAAGCCGCGATCGAGGCCAAACAGCCTGGCGACCTTCTCGGGCGTGGGATCGGCAACGACATTGTCGCGACCGAAGATCACGGCGGGCCGGTCTGCCTGCGTGCCGCAACTGGCGGCGACCCGGCGGGCGTCGTCGCTGCCCAGCGCATGCGACGTGTAGGGCAGGCGGTTGCGGCTGGCGAATTCGGCGATGCAGCGCACCGCCCGATCCTCATCCTCGCCGATCAGCACCAGGGTGCTGTCGCCCATGTCGAGCTGCCGCCGCCGCCGCGCCGCCAGCACGGTGATGATGATGTCCGACATTTCCGGGATCGCCGCCATCAGCCGCAGCATCGCCGGGCGCGGCACTTCCAGCACGCGGGTATCGCGCACCGCCCGCATCGGGATCGACCAGCTGCCGCCGCTCAGGAAGGAAATCTCGCCCATGAACTGGGTCGGCCCGATGGTGGACGCGACATGCCGTTCGTCACCGAACGGATTGACCACCTCGATCTCGCCATCCTCGACATAGATGAAGCGGTCGACCGGGTCGCCGGGCCGGACGATATAGGTGCCGGCGGGATAGACCGCCTCGCGGCCTTCGGCCCGCAGCGTCGCGACATGCTCGACCGTCAGCGGCACACGCTGCATCTCGCGCAGATCGCGCCCGATCGTCTCCATCGCCGGCCTCCCGCCATTATAGATGGAGGGATAATGCCCCGAGCGCAGGCGCGCGGCAATGGTGGCTGATGTGTCTGGCGGACGCGAATATAGGCTTGTCCCCGAAGGGAAAATTCGCGCTAGATTGTTGGAAAAGAAGTTGGTCGGGGAAAGAGGATTCGAACCTCCGGCCCCTGCCTCCCGAAGACAGTGCTCTACCAGGCTGAGCTATTCCCCGACCGATGCCGAAGCCGCTTTTGGGGCGGCCCCGTAAGGCAGGAGTGCGCCTATAGAGAGGGGTTTGAGGGCTGGCAAGCCACCTGATGCGCTTTTTTGAAGATTCTACAAAAGGCCCGCATTGCGGAAGCTGAACCGGCCTGTCGGCGTGTCGATCAGATGATCGGCCAGATGGATGTCGAGCGCGCGCAGGCGGCGGTGCAGGCTCCGTGTCAGAGCGATGTCGCGGTCCAGCGGTGCCGGCATGGTCCGCCGCTGGTGCAGGATGACCCGCCGGGCGTCGCTGCCCAGCAGATGGGCGACCAGGCAGGGCCAGTTGCCATCGGGGTGCAACCGGTCGCGCGGTTGGCCGTCCTCGTCGAGAATCACCAATGTCAGCATCGCTATCCCCCTGGGGCACAGCCTGTCAGCAATGCGCAGGGCGCGCAGATGGGGAATGGTCCGAAGTGGCGGGACGCCGCAGGCCCGGCGGGTAGTCACATCCGATCTGGCGTGACCTTTGGTCGGGACAGCGGGGCAGGGCGGATGCTACATGGGCGTGACGCCCAGACTCACGCCTCATCCCAGGATCATCGACCTTGCACGCCATGTCGCCGCAGCCGCCCCATTATGAAGAGCAGTATCTCGACCTGATGCGCCATATCTGGCGCCATGGTGACGAGCGGATTGATCGCACCGGCGTTGGCACCCGCTCGATCCTGGGCGCGACCCTGCGATTCTCGCTGGCGGACGACGCCGTGCCGCTGCTGACCACCAAGCGGGTCTATTGGAAGGTCGCCGCGCGCGAAATGCTGTGGTTCCTGACCGGCGACACCAATATCCGCGAACTGGTGAAGCAGAATGTCCATATCTGGACCGACTGGCCGCTCGACAGCTACCGCAAGGCCACCGGCGAGGATATCGACCGCGACACGTTCGAGGCGCGAATCATCGAAGACGAAGCCTTCGCCCGGCAATGGGGCGATCTTGGTCCGGTCTATGGCGCCCAATGGGTGAACTGGCCGCGCTACGAGCCGGCCGGCGATGGCCTGTTCCGCCGGGCGACGCAGGGCCACAACCAGATCGCCGCGCTGGTCGATGCGATTCGCACAAATCCCGGTTCGCGCCGCCTGCTGTTCACTGGCTGGAATGTCGCGGAAGTCGCGCAGATGGCATTGCCGCCCTGCCACATGACCTATCAGTTCCAGGTGTCCGATGGCCGCCTCAACGGCCTGCTCTTCCAGCGCAGCTGCGACCTGGGATTGGGCTTTGCCTTCAATATCTTCGGCTTGTCGATGATCACCCGGATGCTGGCCCAGCAATGCGATCTGGAGCCGGGCGAGGTGGTCTGGCAGGGCGGCGACGTCCATCTCTACCTCAACCATGCCGATCTGGTGGAGGAGCAGATCAGCCGCACCCCGGCCGGCGCGCCGAAGCTGCGGATCAATCGCCGCCCTTCGAGCATTTTCGACTATGGGATCGACGATTTCGAGGTGCAGGATTATGCGCCGCAGGCCCATATTTCCGCGCCTGTCGCCGTCTGAGGTGACAGCGAAGGCGACAGGCGAAAAGGAATTGGGTCAGTAAGGCTTGCCTTGCGCGGCGTTGAAATATAATAATTGCCACAAGCAATATTATTGCAACGCACAATAGGAGGCAGGATGACCGATTCGATCGAATCCGGCGCTGTGACGGACGGGCAGGGGCGCAACCTGCCGCCGCTACAGCTGCATGTGCCCGAGCCGCCGGCGCGGCCCGGCGAGAGCGCGGACTTCACCCATTTCGACATTCCCGCAGCCGACGCGGCGCCGCGCCCGGACGAGGCGACCCATCCTTCGCAGATGCGCGACTTCGCCTATGGGCTGGTCCGCGTGCTCGACGAGGATGGCCATGCGGTGGGCGCCTGGGATCCCAAGCTGCCGGCCGACACGCTGCTGCGGATGCTGCGCTACATGGCGCTGACCCGCGCCTTTGACGGCCGCATGTTCCGTGCCCAGCGCCAGGGCAAGACCAGCTTCTACATGAAGTCGACCGGCGAGGAGGCGGTGTCGATCGGCGCCGCGCTTGCTTTGTCGCGCGACGACATGTGTTTTCCCTCCTACCGCCAGCAGGGCATATTGATCGCGCGCGACTGGTCCATCGTCGACATGATGAACCAGATCTATTCGAACAAGGGCGACCGCATGAAGGGGCGCCAGCTGCCGATTATGTATTCGGCGCGGGAAGCCGGCTTCTTCTCCATCTCCGGCAACCTCACCACCCAATATCCCCAGGCCGTGGGCTGGGCGATGGCGAGCGCGGCCAAGGGCGACACCCGCATCGCCGCCACCTGGTGCGGCGAGGGCTCGACCGCGGAGGGCGACTTCCATTCGGCCTGCACCTTCGCCAGCGTCTATCGCGCACCGGTCATCATGAACGTGGTGAACAACCAGTGGGCGATCAGCAGCTTCTCCGGCTTTGCCGGGGCGGAGGCGACCACCTTCGCCGCCCGCGCGATCGGCTATGGCATTGCCGGGCTGCGCGTCGATGGCAATGACGTGCTGGCCGTCTATGCCGCCACCCGCTGGGCCGCAGACCGCGCCCGCGCCAATGGCGGCCCGACCCTGATCGAGCATTTCACCTATCGCGTCGAAGGGCACAGCACGTCGGACGATCCGACCGCCTATCGCTCGGCCGAGGAAAGCAGCCAATGGCCGCTCGGCGATCCGATCGCACGGCTCAAGCAGCATTGCATCAATCTCGGCATCTGGGACGAGGAGCGCCACGCCGCGATGGACCAGCAACTGGCCGAGATGGTCCGCGACGCCGCGCGCGAGGCGGAAAAGAACGGCATATTGGGCCATGGCCTCCACCATCCGATGGAAAGCATGTTCCAGGACGTGTTCGAGGACATGCCCTGGCACCTTCAGGAACAGCAGCAGCAGATGCTCGACGAATGGAAGGCGGCAGGGCTGTGAACGACATGCGCATGGAAACGGTCGCCGCCGGCGGCCAGGACGAGCCCGTCCAGATGAACATGATCCAGGCGATCAACAGCGCGCTGGACGTGATGATGGGCCGCGACCCCGATGTCGTGGTGATGGGCGAGGATGTCGGCTATTTCGGCGGCGTCTTTCGCGCCACCGCCGGCCTCCAGCAGAAATATGGCAAGAACCGCGTGTTCGATACGCCGATCACCGAATGCGGCATCATCGGCGTCGCGGTCGGCATGGGCGCCTATGGCCTGCGGCCGGTGCCGGAGATCCAGTTCGCCGACTATATCTATCCCGCGCTCGACCAGTTGGTGAGCGAGGCGGCACGGCTGCGCTATCGCTCGGCCGGCGAGTTCATTGCGCCGATGACGGTGCGCTCGCCCTTTGGCGGCGGTATCTTCGGTGGCCAGACCCACAGCCAGAGCCCGGAAGGCATCTTCACCCATGTGTCCGGGGTCAAGACGGTGATCCCGTCCACTCCTTATGATGCCAAGGGACTGCTGATCGCGGCGATCGAGGATAATGATCCGACCATCTTCTTCGAACCCAAGCGCATCTATAACGGCCCGTTCGACGGCCATTATGACACGCCGGCCAAGAGCTGGGCGGGGCATGCCGATGCGCAGGTGCCGCAGGGCTATTATCGCATCGACCTCGGCAAGGCGCGCATCGCCCGGCCTGGCGCGGCGCTGACCATCCTCTGCTATGGCACGATGGTCCATGTCGTCGAAAATACCGTGGCGAAGCTGGGCATCGATGCCGAGATTGTCGACTTGCGCAGCCTGGTGCCGCTCGACATCGATGCGATCGAGGCATCGGTCAAAAAGACCGGCCGCTGCCTGATCGTGCATGAAGCGACGCGGACCAGCGGCTTTGGCGCCGAACTGTCGGCGCTGGTGCAGGAACGCTGCTTCTACCATCTCGAAGCGCCGATCGAGCGCGTCACCGGCTTCGACACGCCTTATCCGCACAGTCTGGAATGGGCCTATTTCCCAGGCCCCGTGCGCATCCGCGAAGCCATCAACAAGATCATGAAGGACTGAGGGCTATGGTCGTTACACCTCCCTGTTCCGTTCGTGCCATGCACGACATTTGCCAGATCATTCCTACGCCCCTGCACGAACGGGGGAGGATGTAATGGCTCTTTTCACCTTCAAGCTGCCGGACATTGGCGAAGGCATTGCGCAGGCTGAGATTGTCGGCTGGCACGTCAAGGTCGGCGACTGGGTCGAGGAAGACCAGCCGATCGCCGACATGATGACCGACAAGGCGACGGTCGAGATGGAAAGCCCGGTCGCGGGCACCGTCGTCCGCCTGGCCGGTGAGCCGGGCGATCAGGTGTCGATCGGATCGATGCTGGTCGAGATCGAAACGGAAGGCGAGGCGGCCGCCGCACCTGCGTCGACGGTCGAAACGGTCGAGGCCTCCATTGATGCTCCCCTCCCTTCCAGGGAAGGGTCGGGGGTGGGTGGCGAGCAAAGCGAGCTGCCTGCCGTTGAGCCAGCAGCACCGGCTTCGCCGGTACCCACCCCTAACCCGGCCCTGGAAGGGAGGAGGACTGATGTTGCCGCCCCCATCCTCGCGTCGCCCGCCGTCCGCGCACGTGCCAGGGAACTGGGCATCGACCTCGCCCTGGTGAAGCCCAATGGCGACCATGTCCGCCACGCTGATCTCGATGCCTATCTCCTTTACGGTTCGGGGCAGGGCTATCGCCCCGCTGGCCGGACGGCACCGCGCGCCGACGAGCAGGTGAAGGTGATCGGCATGCGCCGCCGCATTGCCGAGAATATGGCCGCGTCCAAGCGTCACATCCCCCACTTCACCTATGTCGAGGAAATCGACGTCACCGCGCTGGAGGAGGCGCGGGCGCAGCTCAACGCCCATCGCGGCGATCGGCCCAAGCTCACCATGCTGCCGCTGCTGATCGTGGCGATCTGCAGGACGCTGCCCGACTTCCCGATGCTCAATGCCCGCTATGATGACGAGGCCGGCGTGGTGACGCGCCATGGCGCCGTCCACCTCGGCATGGCGACGCAGACCGACGCAGGGCTGATGGTGCCGGTGATCCGCGACGCGCAGGACAGGAATGTCTGGCAGTTGGCGACCGAGATCCGCCGCCTCGCCGACGCTGCGCGCAGCGGCAAGGCGACCTCGGCCGAACTGTCGGGTTCCACCCTGACCCTGACCTCGCTCGGCCCGCTGGGCGGCATCGCCACCACCCCGGTCATCAATCGGCCCGAAGTGGCGATCATCGGCCCCAACCGGGTGATCGAGCGTCCCATGTTCCGGGGTAAGGAGATCGTCGCGGCCAAGCTGATGAACCTGTCGATCAGTTGCGACCATCGCGTCGTCGACGGCTGGGACGCGGCGAGCTTCGTTCAGGCGGTGCGCAAGCTGCTGGAAACGCCGGTCCTGCTGTTCGAAGGCTGAGCATGATGGGGCCGGGCGGATTGCCGCCTGGCCCTATTTCGTCAGGACGACGATCGCCCCGCGCCGCAGGTCGGGGCGGAAGATCAGCCGCAATATCCGGCCGACCCGCCGCCAGTAGCGCTGGCTCAGGCGCTGGCGCAGATAGCGATTATCCTCGTAGAACAGGTGATGGAGATATTGCGGCAGCGGCAGCACACGATATTGGGTGAAGCCCGCCTCACGTCCCCGTGCGATGATCAGGTGCGGCGGCATGTCACGTTCGGTGACGCCATAAAGCCGCATCGCCTCGATCGAATCGGGATGGGTCGCATGGCCTTCGCCTGGTTCATGGGTAATCAGCAGGCCGCCGGGCTTCAACGCCGCCCAGGCTGCCCGGATCGCCAACGCCTCATCCTCGGCATGATGCAATGAATCGAAGAAGATCGCGGCGTCGAACTGGCCGTGGTCGCCAATCTGCTCGAAATCGCCGCAGACGAAATCCAGCCGATCGTCCAGCCCGTGGCGCGCGGCATTTTCCCGCGCCAGATCGATCATGTCGGGCGCGATATCCTGCCCGGTGACGCGATAGCCATGCTTGGCCAGGAAGATACTGGTCCAGCCGCCGCCACAGCCCAGGTCGAGGATGCGGGCAGGGGCCGGCGGCAAGAGGGACATGACATAGCCGATGGAGGCGAGGTTCAGGCCGCATTGCGGATCGGAAAAGGGCTTTTCCAGTGAATGCTGGCGGCCAATGTCGCCGGTATTGGCGAGATAGGCGAGTTCCCCTTTTTTGGGCACGATGATGTCTCCGTTCCTCCCCGTCTCTATGGGGATGCACAGAGCAACTCAAGCCTTTGCCGAATCAGGGGGTTAGCGAGCTAACAGGCGATAGCTCAGCCGGCCGCTTTCGCCCGGCGGGATTTCGTTCGCCAGTAGCCAGCGTATATGGGTGATGTCGGACGCGATCGCGCGGCGCGTGCCGCCCAGCGGTGTCGGCAGCCAGAGCTGGTCGATCCGGCCCCAATGCTCGCCGCCATCGATCGAGACCTGCATGGTCGGATCGGACAAGTCGAGCGTGGTGCCGCGGGGCACCGCCCGGACCAGGCTATAGCCGCGAACTGGCCGTTGGCCGGTGTTGCGCCAGTCGACGATGAAGATCAGTTGATCGCCGGGCTGGCGGCGATCGGGACTGGCAACGATACGTCGGGCGCGGCCGTTGAGATCGGTCTGTATCCGCTCCACGAACATGCGGCTGTCCAACTGCATGTCCGGATGCTGGGCCAGCACCGCAGATGGTGCCACCAGCCCCGTCAGCAGGCATGCCCATGCCAGGCGCCCCAATGCCATGCGATATCCCCCTTATCGTCAGTGACGTTATCTTGACTGGCATCGCCGAATATTTGGTTAAGCTGCCATTTGCCGTCTCTTGTGGCATGTCGGTCGATGTCATTTGACCCGTCTGGGCCTCGGGTGCAGAGCAGCAAGGCGAATGCACAGGGGATGGACAGGGCGTGATCACCAACGAGGAACTGGAAGTTAATCGGCGGCGCGACCGGTTGCTGGCCTCGATTGCCCTGTCTTCTGGGATCGGCCTGTTGCTGGCCTTGCCCTTCGCCTTGCGGGCCGGCGCCGAATTCTTCCTGCCGCTCACTGCTGCGCTGGTGATTGCGATCGCGCTGGTGCCGCTGCTCGAATGGCTGGAACGGCGCGGCCTGCCTTCGGGCCTGTCGGCGCTGCTGGCAGTGGTCGCCTTCTTGAGTGTCGCCAATATTGCGCTGGTGCTGATCGTGGTGCCGGCGACCGACTGGTTCCGGATGCTGCCCCAGCGTTTGCCGAAAATTCAGGCGACGTTGGCGCCGCTGATCGATTTCTATTCGCAGGCGCAGCGGTTCGTCGATGAAACCGTCCAGATGCTCGCTGCAGGCCCGGCATCGGTCGCGCATCGGGCCGCGGTGGAAACCCCCGATTCGCTGCTGCAGTTCGCTGCGGCCTCGGCCCCTTCGGCGATCATCCAGATGGTGTTCGCCCTGCTCATCATCTATTTCTTCCTGGCCGGCTGGACCCGGCTGCGGCGGCGCACGATCAACAGCCGGGGCAGTTTCGACGGCGCGATGGCGGTCGCGCGGGTGATCCAGAATGTCGTGGACGCGACCTCCGCTTATGTGATGACCATCGCCACCATCAACCTGTGCCTGGGGCTGGCCGTGGCGCTGTCGCTCTGGCTGATCGGCATGCCATCGCCCTGGATGTGGGGCGGCATCGTCGCACTGCTCAACTTCATCCCCTATTTCGGGCCGATGCTGGCGGCGTTGCTGCTGGCGCTAGGCGGGCTGATGGTGTTCGACGATGTCTGGACGGCGCTGCTGCCGGCCTTTCTGCAGATCGGCTTCCATCTGGTGGAGGCTAATGTCATCACCCCGACAATCCTCGGCCGACGGCTGACGATGAACCCGCTGCTGATTCTCGTCTCGCTGACCTTCTGGGGCTGGGTATGGGGCACGCCTGGTGCCTTGTTGGGGGTTCCGCTGCTCATCATCGTGCAGACCGTGGTGGCCGCCGCCGGCACCCCGGATATCGCCGGTTTCCTGTTCGAACAGGGGACGTTGACGGTCAGCCGCCGCAAAGAAAATGCAACAAGTGACGAAACTGAGGGCGAGGGCGGTTGACAGCTTGGCCGGACCCGCATAGACGGCCGCCCACACCAAACGCGGGTGTAGCTCAGTTGGTTAGAGCGCCGGCCTGTCACGCCGGAGGTCGCGGGTTCGAGCCCCGTCACTCGCGCCACTTTCCTTGACCGGAAAGTCGGAAGGTAAACAGATTTGCATCGTCTGATGGCCCAGTGCCATAATAGGATGCCGCCCTGCGCGGGTGTAGCTCAGTTGGTTAGAGCGCCGGCCTGTCACGCCGGAGGTCGCGGGTTCGAGCCCCGTCACTCGCGCCACTTCATTCCCGAAGTGATCCGATCGCCAGGCGATCCTTTTCCCCATAGCGATACAGGCCAGCGGGCCGACACCAACGGCATCGGCCCGTGACGATTCGTTTCAGAGATGCTCGCCGGTCACATGCGGCGGCAGCGGTTCGTTGGCGAGCCAGCGATAGACGCCGCCGGCGGCCAGCGCGCCGATGACCGGCGCCACCCAGAACAACCAGAGCTGATGCAGCGCCAGCCCGCCCACCAGCAGCGCGGGGCCGGTGCTGCGCGCCGGATTGACCGATGTGTTGGTGACCGGGATGCTGATGAGGTGGATCAAGGTCAGCGCGAGGCCGATGGCGATCGGCGCGAATCCGGCTGGCGCGCGTCTGTCGGTCGCGCCCAGGATGACGCTCAGGAAGCCGAAGGTCAGCACCACTTCGATCGCCAGCCCGGACGACAGTGCATAGCCACCCGGCGAATGCGGGCCATAGCCATTGACCGCCAGGCCATTGGGCGCCAGCTCATAGCCCGGCTGGCCACTGGCGATGAACAGCAGCAGGGCGGCAGCGATCACCGCGCCCACCAGTTGCACGACGATATAGGGGGCGATGTCCCGGGCCGGGAAGCGGCCGCCGGCCCACAGGCCGATCGTCACCGCCGGATTGAGGTGGCAGCCCGAAATATGGCCTATCGAAAAGGCCATGGTCAGCACCGTGAGCCCGAAGGCCAGGGCCACGCCCAGCAGGCCGATGCCGACATCGGGAAAGGCGGCGGCCAGCACGGCGCTGCCGCACCCGCCGAACACCAGCCAGAATGTGCCGAAACATTCGGCAAACAACCGTTTGCTCAATGGAACCATCTGCTCCTCCTGTTGCACTATGCGCCTGCCACCGGACATGGTTTTGGACCGGTGCGGGGTGGCGCCGCCCGGAGAATGCAGGATGCTGTCAGGGGGCGGTCCGCGGCATGGGCGGCCGATGCTGGTGACTGGCGCATGGACATGCCGTTGCCCCCGTTTCCGGCGAGCCTCCCGCATCGCGTTAAGCCGCGATGCGTCCGTTACGGTCGCCTAACAGTCAGGGATAAGGCGAAAAGCCATGGGCTGGGCATCGGGATTAACCCTGACGCCACCGCCCCGTTTCCATCCAGGCGAGCAGCCGCCGTAGCGGCAGGATCCAGATCCAGATAAGGCCCAGGACAATATAGACCGGCACCTGGCCCCACATCGGCAATTGGCCGATCAGCGGCGACAGGCTGCCGACCAGCACTGCCCAGGCCAGGATCAGCCCCAGGATCGCGAACATGCCGGCCGGCTTGCGCCAGCTGGGCTGGTGATAATGGCGCGGGTCGATGCTCATGGGTTCAGTTTGCCTCGATCAGGGCCGATTCGGTCAGAATCATGTCGAGCGGCAGATCCCAGGGGTCGGCCGGTACATCATCCAGTTCCTGCACCGACCAGGCAAGTCCGACGCGCAAGGCATCGGGATGGCGGGCAAAGGCGCGGTCATAATAGCCGCCGCCCTGGCCCAGCCGGTTCATCGCCCGATCAAAGCCCAGCAGCGGTGCGATGATGACATCGGGCGCCACCGCGCCGCCCGAAGGTTCGGGATGGCTGGTGCCGAACAGGCCGGGGAACAGTTGATCCTCCGGCCGCCAGAGCAGGAAATCCATGCTGCCGAGCCGATCTAGCACGCGGGGAAGCGCGACCTGCTTGCCCATCACGCCCAACTGCGCGGCCAGCCGTTGTGCCGGCGCCTCGTCATCCAGCGCCATGTAGAGCGCGACCACCTGCGCGTCGGCGATGCGCCGGGCAAGCGGGGAGGGGACGGCCTTGAACGCCAGCCTGTGGGTCAGCGCGTCGAGCGAGGCGACGAAGTTGCGGCGCCGCTGCCGCGCGATCGCGCGCAGGGTCGACTTGTCGGCGGCATCACTGTCGTCGGGCATGGGGTGCCTTTGCTGGTAGGAAAGGGGGTGACGGGACCGCCTTGGCCGTTTGCTGGAATATCCTCTGACGCCTCAACGTCAGGTGGGGACCATGTAGATCGGGCCGGAACCCGCCCAGGGACAGCCCCCTTGGATGTGATTATCGCCTCAGGGATGTTCGCTAAAGCTCGCACCAGGCAGTGCCCGTCTCCATCAATCTAGGCGCCTGCAGCCCGGGCGGCAAGGGCTTCGCTCAGCTTTTCTACGCGCGCGGCCAATGCCTCGACCGCACGGGTCGCCGGTTCGTCATCCGTGTCCAGCGCCAATCGCTCCTGGCGCCCCGCCGCCGCCCGCTTCAACTCGTTGAGTTCATCGGCCATGAACAGTGCCGCGAACAGCAAGGTGCGCACTTCGGTCAGGCCCGGCGTGCTGCGCTGCGCCTGATAGGCCTTGTCCTCGATGATCTGGGCGAGATGGGCCATATGGTCCTCCTCGCCATCGCGGCAGCGCAGTTGATAGGGGCGTCCGGCGATCTGCAGCATGATTTCAGCCATCGGTGCGCTCCCTGAGTTCGCCTATCAGCGCGTCCAGCGATTGCAGCGCGGCCAGCGCGGCCGTCTGATCGACGCCATTGGCATGGGGGGCAGCCTCCGGGAGGCTGGCCACATTCTGTTCTAGCCGACTGATCGCGCGCTCCAGCGTGCCGATCGCCTGCATCATGCGGTCGCTTGCCATGATCTCTGCATAGCCAATGTTTTCGCCTTGCAAAAGCGCTGTTTGGACGGCTTGCCGCGCGCCGCGCCCCGCCCGCGGTTGACGCATGGGGATTGACGCGACAAAGGGAACCCAAATCGACTCGCCCGTTCGCGCGGGCCATTCCATGCCAGTCATGAAAGACATCTTCCCGCTATGACCGTTTCCGACACGCAGCTCGCCAACGCCATCCGGGCGCTTTCCATGGACGCCGTGCAGGCTGCCAACAGCGGCCATCCCGGCATGCCGATGGGCATGGCCGATGTCGCCACCGTGCTGTTCAAGGATTATGTGAAGTTTGATCCGACCCAGCCCAAATGGGCCGATCGCGACCGCTTCGTGCTGTCGGCCGGCCATGGCTCGATGCTGATCTATTCGCTGCTGAACCTGACCGGCTATGCCCGTCCGACGATGGACGACATCCGCAACTTCCGCCAGCTCAGCAGCCCGTGCGCCGGCCACCCGGAGAATTTCGAGCTGGCAGGGGTCGAGGCGACCACCGGTCCGCTGGGTTCGGGCCTGGCCACCGCCGTCGGCATGGCGATTGCCGAGCGTCACCTGCACGCCGAATATGGCGACGATCTGGTCGATCACCGCACCTGGGTGATCGCCGGCGATGGCTGCCTGATGGAAGGCATCAACCATGAGGCCATTGGCCTCGCCGGTCACCTCAACCTGTCGCGCCTGATCGTGCTGTGGGACGATAACAAGATCACCATCGATGGCGCGGTCGACCTGTCGAGCAACGAGGACGTCCTTGCCCGCTATGCCGCCACCGGCTGGCATGTCGTGTCGTGCGACGGCCATGACGTTGCCGACGTGCGCCGCGCCATTGACGAGGCGCTGGCCGATCCGCGTCCCTCGCTGATCGCCTGCGCCACCAAGATCGGCTATGGCGCGCCGAACAAGGCCGGCACCTCGGGCGTCCATGGCTCGGCGCTGGGCGAGGCCGAAGTCGCCGCCGCCCGCGAGTTCCTCGGCTGGGCCGCCGAACCCTTCGTCGTCCCCGCCGACATCGACGCCGCCTGGAAGGCGATCGGCACCAAGGGCCGCGATGTGCGGACCGCTTGGGAAGGCCGCCTGGCAAAGGCCTCGGAGGGTGCTGAATTTTCGCGTCGCATGGCGGGCGAACTGCCGGCCGGCTTCTCGCTCGAAACCTATATCGATAGCCTGATCGCCAACCCGCAGAAGGTCGCCACCCGCAAGGCCAGCGAACTGGCGCTGGGCGCGATCAACGATCTGCTGCCCGAAACCGTCGGCGGCTCGGCCGACCTCACCGGCTCGAACAACACCAAGACCAAGTCGACCGGCCCGCTGACCCGCGACGATTATTCGGGTCGTTATGTCTATTATGGCATCCGCGAATTCGGCATGGCCTGCGCGATGAACGGGATGGCGCTGCATGGCGGCGTGATCCCTTATGGCGGCACCTTCCTGGTCTTTTCCGACTATATGCGCGCCGGCATCCGTCTGGCCGCGTTGCAGGAACAGCGCGTGATCCACGTCCTCACCCATGACTCGATCGGTCTGGGCGAAGACGGCCCGACCCACCAGCCGATCGAGCATGTCATGTCGATGCGCATGATTCCCAACCTCGACGTCTATCGCCCGGCCGACATCGTCGAGACGGCGGAGTGCTGGGAACTGGCGCTGAAGGATGCGACCGGCCCGTCGGTGCTGGCGCTGACCCGCCAGAACCTGCCGCAGCTGCGCCTCGAAAAAGCTGAGAATCTGTCGGCCAAGGGCGCCTATCGCCTGGTCGCCGCGACCGCCGATCGCCAGGTCGTGCTGCTCGCCACCGGTTCGGAAGTCGAGATCGCCGTCGCCACCGCCAAGGCGCTGGAAGAACAGGGCATCGGCGCCGACGTCGTCTCGATGCCGAGCTGGGCGCATTTCGACGCGCAGGACGCCGCCTACAAGGCCGATATCCTGCCTGCCGGCGTGCTGCGCGCCTCGATCGAGGCCGGCACCACCTTCGGCTGGGAACGCTATACTGGCATCGAGGGCCTGCGCTTCGGCATCGACAGCTTCGGCGCATCGGCTCCGGCCGAAGTCCTTTACGACCATTTCGGCCTGACCGCCGCCAAGATCGCTCCGCAGATCAAGGCCGCGCTCGGCGCCTGAACCCAAGACCAACACGCAAACCGGGAGACAAGTGCAGTGGCAACGAAGGTAGCAATCAACGGTTTCGGCCGTATCGGTCGTCTGGTGGCACGCGCCATCCTCTCGCGCACCGACCATGATCTGGAACTGGTGAGCATCAACGACCTGGGCGATGCCAAGGCCAATGCCCTGTTGTTCAAGCGTGACTCGGTGCATGGCAACTGGGCTGGCGACGTCAGCGTCGACGGCGATTTCCTGGTGGTCGACGGCAAGAAGATCAAGGTGACGGCAGAGCGCGATCCCGCCAACCTGCCGCATGCCGAACTGGGCGTCGAAATCGCCCTGGAATGCACCGGCATCTTCACCAGCAAGGACAAGGCCGGCGCCCACCTGACCGCCGGCGCCAAGCGCGTCGTCATCTCGGCACCGGGCACCAATGTCGACAAGACTGTCGTCTTCGGCGTCAACCATGACGAACTGACCGCCGACGATGTCGTGATCTCGAACGCCAGCTGCACCACCAACTGCCTGGCGCCGCTCGCCAAGGTGCTGCACGATGCGATCGGCATCGAACGCGGCTTCATGACCACGATCCACAGCTACACCAACGACCAGAACACGCTGGACCAGATCCACAAGGACATGCGCCGCGCCCGCGCCGCTGCGCTGTCGATGATCCCGACCACCACCGGTGCCGCGCGCGCCGTGGGTGAGGTTCTGCCGTCGCTCAAGGGCAAGCTGGACGGTTCGTCGGTCCGCGTGCCGACCCCGAACGTTTCGGTCGTCGACCTCAAGTTCATCCCCAGCCGCGCCACCACGGTCGAGGAAGTCAACGGCCTGCTCAAGGCTGCGTCGGAAGCCGGCCCGCTCAAGGGTATCCTGGGCTATTCGGACGAGCCGCTGGTCTCGATCGACTATAATGGCGATCCGCGCAGCTCGACCGTCGACAGCCTGGAAACGGCCGTGATCGAGGGCAATCTGGTCCGCGTGCTCAGCTGGTACGACAATGAATGGGGCTTTTCGAACCGCATGATCGACACCACCGGTGTCGTGGCGAAGTTCCTCTAAGCCTTCTCAGCCCCGCCGGACCAACCGGCGGGGTTTTTCTTCTGATATAATTCCAATTTCTAGGAGCGATCATGGCAAAGCCGTTCAAGACACTCGACGACATGGGCGACATCACCGGCAAGGTGGTGCTGGTGCGCGAGGATCTGAACGTGCCGATGCAGGACGGTTCGGTCAGCGACGACACCCGTCTGCGCGCGGCAATGCCGACCATCCTGGAACTGGCCGATCGCGGCGCCAAGGTGCTGATCCTGGCCCATTTCGGTCGGCCCAAGGGCCAGAAGAACCCGGAATTTTCGCTGAGCAAGATCACCCGTCCGCTGACCCAGGTGCTGGGCCGCGAGGTGCAGTTCATTCCCGACTGCCAGGGTGAAGCCGCGATCGACGGCATTGCGGTGATGCGTCCGGGCGACATTGCCATCCTCGAAAATACCCGCTTCCATGCCGGCGAGGAAAAAAATGATCCCGCGCTGGTCGATGCCATCGCCGCGATCGGCGACCTTTATGTCAACGACGCCTTTTCCGCCGCGCACCGCGCCCATGCCTCGACCGAGGGGCTGGCCCACAAGCTGCCCGCCTTTGCCGGCCGCTCGATGGAGAAGGAACTGGATGCGCTCGAAGCCGCGCTCGGCGCCCCGGTAAAGCCGGTCGCGGCCGTCGTTGGCGGCGCCAAGGTGTCGACCAAGCTCGACGTGCTCAACAATCTCGTCACCCAGGTCGATCATCTGATCATCGGCGGCGGCATGGCCAACACCTTCCTTCACGCCCGTGGCGTCGATGTCGGCAAGTCGCTGTGCGAAAAGGATCTGGCCGACACGGCCGAGGCGATCTTCGACAAGGCCGAGGAAGCCGGCTGCATCATCCATCTGCCCTATGACGTGGTCGTGGCGAAGGAATTCGCCGCCAACCCCCCGTCGGTGCGTATCTGCAACGTCCATGAAGTCGCCGAGGATGAAATGATCCTCGACGTCGGCCCGGCCGCGGTCGAGGCGCTCGGCGATGCGCTCAAGAACTGCCGCACCCTGGTGTGGAACGGCCCGCTCGGCGCGTTCGAAATCGCGCCCTTCGACGCGGCGACCGTCGCCCTCGCCAAGACGGCGGCGGCGCTTACGAAGGAAGGTCAGCTGGTCTCGGTCGCGGGCGGTGGCGACACCGTCGCCGCGCTCAACCATGCCGGCGCGGCCGCCGACTTCACCTTCGTCTCGACCGCCGGCGGCGCCTTCCTCGAATGGATGGAAGGCAAGGAACTGCCGGGCGTGAAGGCGCTCTACGCTTAAGTCCCTTAACAGCCCGGGGCGTCAGCGCGTGGCGCTGGCGCCCCGGTCGAACAGGATGAAGACCAGCGCGGCCACGCCGCCGATCGCCGCACCGGCGATCGCGCTCAGGCTCCAGCCGCCCGCTTCATAGGTGGTCGATCCGATCACCGATCCCAGCGCGCCGACCACGAACATCACCGTCATATAGGCCGCGTTGATCCGGCCGCGCGCATGGGGATCGAGCGAGAAGATCAGCTTCTGTCCGGTGATCTGGCTGACCTGCACCGCCGCGTCGATCAGCACCGCCATGATGGTGAAGCCGATCAGGCTGCCCGCCGCCACCGTCCAGTCCGCCAGCAGGAATCCGATGGCGAGCGCGATCAGCGCGCCGAGCGAGGCCGGGCCGGTCAGCCGCCGGTCGGCCAGCCAGCCCGCCACCGGGGCCACCAGCGCGCCGCCTGCACCCGCCAGGGCAAAGGCGCCGATGCCGTTATGGCCAAGCCCGAAATCATGGATCAGGCTCAGCGGTGCGGCGGTCCAGAACAGGTTGAACGCCGCAAACATCGACGCCTGGTAGAAGGCGCGCATCCGCACCACACGATATTTGCCGAGCTGCGAGAAGGTCGAGGCCAATACCTGCCCATAATGCATGCCGCCCTTGGGCCGGCGCTGCGGACAGGCGATCAGCAGCGCGACCGCGACCAGCGCGATCACTCCGGCCGACAGCAGGAAGGTCGCCCGCCAGCCCATCGATCCCGCGAGGAAGCTGGCGATCGGCCGCGACAGCATGATGCCGAACAACAGGCCGCTCATCACCGTGCCGACCACGCGCCCCTGCCGCTCGGGTGGGGCGAGGTGGGAGGCCAGCGGGATCAGCACCTGCACCCCGGTTGCACCCACGCCGGTCATGACGGAGGCGATCAGGAAGGTCGCGGGACCATTGGACAGGGCGATGGCGATGCAGCCCAGCACCGTCGCCACTGCCGATATCAGCACGATCCGCCTGTTCTCGAACAGGTCGGCCAGCGGCACGACCAGAATGATGCCCAGGCCATAGCCAAGCTGCGTCAGCGTGGTGATGAGGCCCGCGACCCCGGCCGACATGCCGATTTCCGGCCCGATCACGTCGATCAGCGTCTGGGCATAATAGAGGTTGGCTACCATCGTCCCGCACGCGACCGCCATCAGCAATATGGCAAAGCGGGACAGGGGCGCATGATCGTGCGGCAGGGGCAGGGCGGCGGAATGGGTCATCCCGCCCTAATGGCCACCGCACGGGCGGCTTTCAACCGGATGACGGAAATTTCATTGTGCAATGCAACTGAAAATGGCGTCAGGCGGGGGGCTGTTCGTTCAGCAAGGGAACCAGCAGCGCATTGAGATCGTCCAGCTCGAACGCGCCGGACTTGGCGTAGCGCAGCTTGCCGGACCGATCGATGACGAAATTGGTCGGCACCCCGGTCAGTGGGCCATAGGGGCCTTTGATCCGTTTTGCCGACGGGATGTGCATCGCCGCGAACAGTTGCTTCAACTGTGCGACCGGCACCGATCCCTCCGTCGTGATCGCGAACACCTTCAGCCCATGTTTCTTCTGGAGGCCATAATAGCTGTCCAGCGTCGGCAATTCCTTGCGGCAGGGCACGCACCAGGTCGCCCAGAAATTGAGCAGCACGACCTGCCCTTTCAGCTCCGCCAGCGACACCTTGCTGCCGTCGATCAGTGTCAATTCGAAATCCGGCGCCATCTCGCCGACCACCGGCTTGGTCGCCGCCTGTGCTGCCCCGCTATCGAGCAGTCCCAGCATCAGCGCGGCCGCCATGACGGGCCGCATTTTCCCGATCCCCATTCTTCCCCCGATTCAGACCTTTGGCCGCAGCCTATCAGCCGTTTTCGCACGCGCCAACGATATTGGCGGCCGCCCCGTCGCCCGGCCGGTCCAAGTATCTTGCGGTGCGGCATGGGACTAGCTAACAGCCCGGATACCAGCGGGCTTTCCCGACCGCTACAGTCATGCTTTCGGGTCGGCCCGACAGCTTCCATTTTTCCGCGCTGCCGAGGGGGTGGCGCGCCCCAAGAGAAGGTATGTGCAGATGCTGGATCAGGACATGGTCAAGAAGGTTTCCGACGGTCAGGGCTTCATCGCCGCGCTCGACCAGAGCGGCGGTTCGACGCCCAAGGCGCTCAAGGGCTATGGCGTCGAGGAAAGCGCCTGGAGCAATGATGAGGAGATGTTCGGCCTGATCCACGCGATGCGCAGCCGTGTCATCACCTCGCCCGCCTTCACCGGTGACAAGGTGCTGGGCGCCATCCTGTTCGAGCGCACCATGGACGGCATCGTCGACGGCAAGCCGACCCCAACCGCGCTGATCGAACGCGGCGTCGTGCCTTTCATCAAGATCGACAAGGGCCTGGAGGATGAGGCGAACGGCGTGCAGCTGATGAAGCCGATGCCCGAACTCGACGCACTGCTCGCCCGCGCCAAGGGCCTGGGCGTGTTCGGCACCAAGGAACGCTCGGTCGTCAACCTCGCCAACCGCGAGGGCATTGCCGCCGTGGTCGCCCAGCAATTCGAAGTCGGCAAGCAGGTTCTGGCTGGCGGCCTGATGCCGATCATCGAGCCCGAAGTGAACATCAAGTCGCCCGAACGCGCCGAAGCCGACCAGATCCTGCTGGAGGAAATCCTCACGAATCTCGACGCCCTGCCCGAAGGCGAGCAGGTGATGCTTAAGCTCTCGCTGCCCGCCAAGGCCGGCCTGTTCGATCCGCTGGTCGATCATCCCAAGGTGTTGCGCGTCGTCGCCCTGTCGGGTGGCTTCAGCCGCACCGAAGCCTGCGCCGAACTCGCCAAGAATCGGGGCATCATCGCCAGCTTCAGCCGCGCGCTGCTCAACGACCTGCGCCACCAGATGAGTGACGACGAATTCAACGCGTCGCTGGGCGGTGCGATCGACGAAATCTACGCCGCTTCGGCCACCAAGACCCCGGTCGCGGCCTGACGCATATGGACGGCGCCGGGCAGGGGGAAAGTCCCGCCGGCGCCGCCTTTTCCTATCATCGGGGGGTCGCGCCGATGCTCTGGGTGCTATTGGGCCTGATGGTCGTCGAGACGTCCGTGGCCCATCTGCTGGTTGCGCTGTGGAGTCCGCGCGCGGCGCTCATCCTCTCGCTTTTGAGCCTTGCCACGATCGGCTGGTTCATCCTCTTCATCCGCTCCTTGCGCCACCATCCGGTGCGGATCGACCCGGATGGGCTGATCTGGCCCGTCGGCAAGCTGCGAAGCTTCGCCATCCCCTGGACCCAAGTCGCGGGTTTGCGCGACGACTGGACGCTGGCCGATCTCAAGGCGGCGGGCCTGTTCAACGGCGCGCTGATCGCCCACCCCAACATCGTCATCGCGCTCGACCCACCGGCCAAGGCAGGGCGGCGCACGATCCGCTACCTCGCTCACCGGCTTGACGATCCCGCCGCCTTCATTGCCGCATTCAGCGCGCGCCCTTCAGCATAGGCAGCACCTTGTCGAGCGGCAGCGCCTCTGCCGTGCCGCGATTGCCGACCACGGTCTGCGCCTTGAACAGCGCGTTCAACACCGCTTCCTCGGTCGCCTCGATGGTCGCCTGGAACAGCGGCGAGATGCGATCATTCGGCAGGTCATCCACCGCCGCCACGGCATTGCGCTTTGCCGCCGTGCGCCGCACCGCGTCGCTGGTGGAAAAGGCAATCGCATAGTCGCCCGACCCGTTGGAGAAGCTCGACCCGGTCCGCGCGATGCCGCCAAAGGCGCGCTCGGCGACCCGGCGCAGATTGCGGTCGGACAGCGGCGCATCGGTTGCGATCACGATCACGACCGATCCGTCGGCCTTCCTTTCCTCGACCTGCTGGCGATAGTCATAGCGGCCAAGTTTCACACCCACCGGCACGCCCGCGATCGTCAGTACCCCGCCATAATTGGCCTGCACCAGCACGCCGATGGTCCAGCCGCCCAGCGACGCAGGCAGCTTGCGGGAAGATGTGCCGATCCCCGCCTTGAAGCCGAAGGCCACCGTGCCGGTGCCCGCACCGACCGCCCCTTCCTCGACCGGGCCGGCCTTGGCGCTCTCGATCGCGCGCCGGGCGTCGGCGATGGTCACATGCCGCCCACGAATGTCATTGAGCATGCCATCATTGGTCTCGCCCACCACGGCATTGACCGACCGCACCTCCTCATTACCCGTCTGCGCCAGCGTCCATTCGACCGAGGCCGCGCCGGCCTCCGCCACGTTCAGCGTATTGGTCAGCAGGATCGGCGTCTCGATCTCGCCCAGCTCGGCGACCTGGGTCGATCCCATGAACTTGCCGAACGCGTTATAGGCGACGAAGCCCGCCGGCACCTTGTCCTGGAACAGGTTGCCGCCATGGGGCAGGATCGCGGTCACGCCGGTGTTGACGTCCTTGCTGCGCGGCAAGGTCACCTGGCCCACCTTCACCCCCGCGACGTCGGTGATCGCGTTGAGCGGGCCGGGCCGGAGGATGCCGACGGTCACGCCTGCCTCCCGCGCGCGGGGGCGGGGCGCCTCCTGCGCCAGCACGGGCGCGGCGGACAAAAGCAGCAGGGCGGCGAAAGCGTGACGCATGAATTATCCCTCGGTTCGATGGTCGTGGTCATAGCCGCACTTGGCGCAGCCGCGCGAGCGGCTATAAGGCGCGCATGACCGATTTCACTGACGAAGAACTGGCGCTCGACCCCCATTTTGCCGAGCAATTCGAAAAGGGCTTTCGCCCTGCCTGCCAACTCTATCTGATTTCGCCGCCGGCGATCGACGAGACGTTCGTCGATCAATTGGCGCAGGCGTTCGATGGAGGCAGGGTCGCCGCCTTCCAGTTGCGGCTGAAAGGAATCGACGATCATGCCATCGCAGCGCTGGCCGGGCCGATCCAGGCGCTCTGCGCCGAACAGGAGGTCGCCTTCATCATCAATGACAGCATCGGCCTTGCCAAGCGGCTGAACGCCGATGGCGTCCATCTGGGGCAGGAAGATGGCGACCCGCGCGAGGCGCGCAAGCAGCTTGGTCCCAAGGTGCAGATCGGCGTGACCTGTCACGACAGCCGCCATCTGGCGATGGAAGCGGGTGAGGCGGGGGCCGACTATGTCGCCTTCGGTGCCTTCTACCCGACCACGACCAAGGAAACGACGCATCGTGCCGAGCCGTCGATCCTGGGCTGGTGGACGACCCTGTTCGAACTGCCCTGTGTCGCGATCGGCGGCGTCACGCCGGACAATGCCGCGCCGCTGATCGCCGCGGGCGCCGACTTCCTGGCCGTCAGCGGTGCGGTGTGGAATCATCCCGACGGGCCAAAGGCGGGTGTCGCCGCTTTCGCCGCGGTGCTCCCGCCAAAGCCTGAAAAGCCTGAGTAGTCAGGGGCGCAGGCGCGCAGAAAAGCGCCGCCGGGGCCATGGGCGCGGGTTTATCCCGATAGGAAAATGACTGCCGGCGGCCCAGCATCCCTTGCAATCGGGCAAGGGGTGCTAGGCATGGTGCTGGAAGAATTCGTCCATCGGCTGGCGGAATATATCGCGCTGGTCATCAACCTGCTCGCGATCCTGGCGATTGCCATCGGCGCTGTTCAGAGTGCGGTAGGGCTCAGCGGTCTGTTACTGTTCAAGGCGGACGAAGCCAAGCTGATGCCGGTCTGGATGAGCTTTGGTCGCTGGCTGGTGGCGGGGCTGAGTTTTCAGCTGGCCGCCGACATCGTAGAGACCAGCATCGCGCCAAGCTGGGCCGATATCGGCAAGCTGGCCGCGATCGCCGCCATACGCACTTTCCTCAACTATTTCCTCGATCGGGATATGGAGGGGTTGCGGGAACGTGAAAAGGCCAAGGCGGAGGCCATCTGATCGCAGTGATGCAGGCAGCTTTCCGCCGCCTGCTGCGTTGTATCTCCCAGGAAATGGGAGAGTATCGCCTTGAAATATCACCTTCTCGGCCTGCCGCTGCTGTGTGCGGCCTGCAATGTGTCGACCACCGACGCCAATGAAAGCCAGCCATCAGCGCCCGTTAACCAGGCGCAGGCGGCGCCCGATCCCTCGGCGGCCTATGCCTTCCAGGTCGTGGACGAACCCGGCGGTAAGCCCTGGCAGCCCAGTCCGATCTTGCAGGCGCAGGTGGTGCTCGACCGCTGGGGCTTCTCGCCCGGCGTGATCGACGGCAAGGACGGGATGAGTTTCAAGGCGGCCTTGCGCGGCTTCCAGGAGGCGAACAAGCTGCCGGTCACCGGCGACTATGACCAGAAGACCTCGGCCGCGCTGCTGGAGGGGGAGGCGAAGCCGACCACCTGGCTGGTGCGTATCCCTGACGGTTTTGCCCGTGGGCCGTTCTTCGACATTCCCAAGGGGTTGAACAATCAGGCGAGTCTGCCCGCGCTCACCTATCGCAATCTGCTCGAAAAACTGGCGGAGCGCTTCCACACCACGCCCGAAGTGCTGACCGGCATGAATGCGCCCAACACCAAGGTCGCGGCAGGGGCGACGATCCGCGTGCCGGCGATCGCCAACCAGCCGGTTGCGCAGATCGAGGGTGACGAGCGCGGCTGGGGCGAAACACTCGCCAGCCTCGGCGTCGCCAAGGACCAGCCCCAGGCCGACCATCTGGTGGTCGACAAGTCGGAAGGGCTGCTCAAGGTCTATGGCGCGGACAATCGCCTGATCGCGCAATTCCCGGTCACGACCGGGTCACAGCATGATCCGTTGCCGCTGGGCGAATGGACGATCAAGGGCGTCAGCCGCAATCCCGATTTCCACTATAATCCCGACCTGTTCTGGGATGCCGCGTCGAAGGACCAGAAGGCGGTGCTGAAACCCGGCCCCAACGGCCCGGTCGGTGTCGTGTGGATCGATCTGTCCAAGGATCATTATGGCATCCATGGCACGCCCGAGCCGCAACTGATCGGCCGCACCGAAAGCCATGGCTGCATCCGTCTTACCAACTGGGATGCGGCGCGGCTCGCCCAGATGGTGAAGAGCGGCGTCAAGGCGAAGTTCCAGGCATGAACGTCCGGCTGTGGGGCGGCATCGCGTTGGTGCTGCTGCTCTGCATCGCTTTCGCCCAACATTGCGTGCGGATCGTCCCGGCCGACGCGCCCGTGCGATCCGCGGCATCTGCGCCGCCAACTGCCAGCAAGGGAGCACTGCTGATTCCGGTGGAGGGCATGCCCGCTTCCGCGCTCACCGATACCTTCACCCAGGCGCGCGCGGGCGGCGCCCGGCCGCATGACGCGATCGACATCATGGCGGCGCGGGGCAGGGCGGTGCTGGCCGCCGCCGATGGCCGGATCGAAAAGATCTTCTGGAGCGAGGCCGGTGGCCGCACCCTCTACGAACGCGCGCCCGATGGCCGGACCGTCTATTATTACGCCCATCTCGACGGCTATGCGCCGGGCCTGCGCGAAGGGCAGGTGGTCAGGCGCGGGCAGCGGATCGCGACCGTGGGCAGCACCGGCAATGCCGATCCCGCCGCGCCGCATCTGCATTTCGCCGTCAACATCATGGCACCCGGCGACCCCTGGCATGGTGGCCGACCGATCAATCCCTATCCGCTGCTGGTCGGTCAATGACCTGTCCTACTTGTTCGTCATCGGCTATCATCGGGGCCAGCCGCGATCGAAAATTGCCGAAGTAGGAAAGCGAATTTCAAAATGTGCGGGAAATGTGCGAAGTTAAGCGGAAACGCCGCCCTCTTGCCCTTGGCGCCGTCTCGCGGTAAAGGCGCGGCCAGCCTCGCAGAGGCCGGCTCTTTTCCACATTCAGACATATAGGCAGGCTCTTCCCATGAAGATCAGCGGCGTGGACATTCGTCCCGGCAACAATATCGAATATGAGGGTGGCCTGTGGCGCGCCGTCAAGATTCAGCACACCCAGCCCGGCAAGGGCGGCGCCTATATGCAGGTGGAGCTGAAGAACCTGATCGATGGCCGCAAGAACAATGTCCGCTTCCGCTCGGCCGAGAGCGTTGAGCGCATCCGCCTCGACACCAAGGATTTCCAGTATCTCTACCCCGAGGGTGACATGCTGGTGTTCATGGACACCGAAACCTATGACCAGATCAACCTGCCGATGGACCTGGTCGGCGACGCTGCGGCCTTCCTGCAGGACGGCATGATGGTCATGCTGGAAATGTATGAAGAACGCCCGATCAGCGTCCAACTGCCCGAGACGGTCGAAGCGACCATCGTCGAAGCCGACGCCGTGGTGAAGGGCCAGACCGCATCGGCCAGCTACAAGCCGGCGATCCTGGACAATGGCGTCCGCGTCATGGTTCCGCCGCACATCGTCACCGGCACGCGCATCGTGGTCGATGTCTATGAGCGCGAATATGTGAAGCGGGCCGACTGATGCGGTTCGGGCGCAGCACGGCAGCCGCCGCTCTCTTGGCAACTGGCCTCGCGATCGGTGTCCTGCCGGCTGCGCTCCCTGCCCAGACGGTCAACAAGCCGTCCAAGGCGCAGATCGACAGTGCCGCCTATGTGTTGCAGGTCATCAGCAGCGCGCTGGAATCGAAGGATGTCGAGCCGCCGGTCAAGACCGCGCTGTTCGAATGCCTCTACGCCAATCCGCTGTCGCAGATCAGCGCGGCGACCGACAAGGTGATCGCGGGCAATCCGGGCAAGGTGAACCGCAAGGATCCCTCGCAGATGCTGGCGGTGATCGCCGGCACCTGTGGCTATCGCCCGGCAGCGCCCGCCGCCAAGTCCGCCCCGAAGAAATAAAGCAAAGGCCGCCCACCGGGGCGGCGGAGATTTTACATGGTATCCCATTCCGGCCTTCTCACCGTCATGGAACGCGCCGCCCGCAAGGCCGGCTCCAAGCTGCGCCGCGACTTCGGCGAGGTCGAGCATCTGCAGGTGTCGCGCAAGGGGCCGGCGGACTTCGTGTCCAAGGCCGACAAGCAGGCCGAACAGACGCTGGTCGAGGAATTGCAGAAGGCGCGTCCCGACTGGGGTTTCCTGCTGGAAGAGGGCGGGGTGATCGAGGGCGATCCCAACAAGCCGCGCTGGATCATCGATCCGCTCGACGGCACGACCAACTTCCTGCACGGCATCCCGCACTTCGCCATCTCGATCGCGGTCGAGGAGCCTTTGTTCGGCGGCAAGCGCGAAGTGACCTCGGGCCTGATCTATCAGCCGGTCACCGACGAAAGCTATTGGGCGGAAAAGAATCGCGGCGCCTGGCGTCATGACCAGCGTCTGCGTGTCTCGGCCCGCCGCGACCTCGCCGACTGCCTGATCGCCACCGGCATTCCGTTCATGGGTCATGGCAACATGGCCGAATGGAGCCGCGTGTTCGGCGCGGTGGCGCCCTCGGTCGCCGGCCTGCGCCGTTTCGGTGCGGCCTCGCTCGACCTCGCCCATGTCGCCTCGGGCCGCTATGACGGCTTCTGGGAAAGCGGCCTCCAGCCCTGGGACGTGGCGGCCGGCATCCTGATGGTGCGCGAGGCCGGCGGTTTCGTCAGCGACTTCCGTGGCGGCGACCAGATGATCGACCGCAGGGAAATGATCGCCGGCAATGACACCACCCACAGCAAGCTGCACAAGCTGGTGGCCGGCGCGCTGCGCTAAGAGCCTGATCGTCTGAGGTGGAAGCGCTCGGGGCGCCTCCGCCGATGGCGTGAATCAGGCTCTGCTAAGCTCCTGATTTAAGAGCAAAGGGCGTCGGCCCACCGCTGCGAGTCTTCGGGCTTCCAGAGGTGGTCCGGCGCCTGTTTTTTTGTGTCTGGGGCAATCGTCCCTTGCGCTTTTGGTAACGCGATCAAGCCTTTGCAATTGTTGCGAATCATTCTCACAGGTTCGCCCCTTGCTTCGCATATGCAGCAGGCCTAAAGGCCCCCCAGAACAATTTTCGCCCAGGGGATTCCATTGGTCGATCTCAGCCAATATCTGCCGATCCTGATCTTTCTCGGGATCGCTCTGCTGCTTTCCGGCACCTTCGTCTTTCTGCCGATGCTGGTTGGCCGCCTGACCGGTGCGCACAAGCCCGATCCTGCCAAGCTCTCCGAATATGAGTGCGGTTTTCCCGCATTTGAAGAGCCGCGCAGCCAGTTCGACGTGCGTTTCTACCTTGTCGCCATCCTGTTCATCATTTTCGATCTGGAGGCGGCATTTCTCTTTCCGTGGGCGGTAAGCCTCGACCAGATCGGCTGGGCCGGCTGGGCGACGATGATGATCTTCATAGCGGAGCTGGTGCTCGGCCTCGTCTATGCGTGGAAGAAGGGAGCACTCGATTGGGAGTAGAACTGACCAGCCCCATTCCCGGCACCATGCCGCCGATGGGGACGCAGCCCGACCAGGCCTTCTTCGACTCGCTCAACAGCGAAGTGAATGACAAGGGCTTCCTGATCACCTCGACCGAGGAACTGTTTCAGTGGGCGCGTACCGGCTCGCTGTGGTGGATGACCTTCGGTCTGGCCTGCTGCGCCGTGGAGATGATCCATGTCAACATGCCGCGCTACGACATGGAGCGCTTCGGCGCCGCGCCGCGCGCGTCTCCGCGCCAGTCGGACGTGATGATCGTCGCGGGCACGCTGTGCAACAAGATGGCCCCGGCGCTCCGCAAGGTCTACGACCAGATGTCCAACCCGAAATATGTGATTTCGATGGGCAGCTGCGCCAATGGCGGTGGTTACTACCACTATAGCTATTCGGTCGTCCGTGGCTGTGACCGCATCGTGCCGGTCGACATCTATGTGCCGGGCTGTCCGCCGACCGCCGAAGCCTTGCTCTACGGCATCATGCAGCTGCAGCGGAAGATCCGCCGGATCGGGACGATTGAGCGTTAATATGGGCCATTCTGCACCCAAGATCGTGAACCCCGAAGGGATCGCCGAGGAAATCGGCGCCCTGCTGGGTTCGATGCTGATCGAGACCATCGATCATGCCGATGAGCTGACCTTCGTTGTCGCGCGTGACGACCTGGCCAATGCCATGGTCGCGCTGCGCGACATGGCGCATTACCAGCAGTTGATGGAAATCGCCGGCGTCGATTATCCGGAACGCCCGGACCGGTTCGAGGTCGCCTATCACCTGCTCAGCGTAACCCGTAACCACCGCGTTCGCGTCAAGGTCTCGACCGACGAGGATACGCCGGTGCCGACCGTCACGCACCTCTGGCCGGTCGCCGGCTGGCTGGAGCGCGAAGTGTTCGACATGTATGGCGTCATCTTCGACGGCAATACCGACCTGCGCCGCATCCTGACCGACTATGGCTTCAAGGGCCATCCGCAGCGCAAGGACTTCCCGCTGACCGGTTATGTCGAGCTGCGCTATTCCGAGGAAGACAAGCGCGTCGTCTATGAGCCGGTGAAACTGGCGCAGGATTTCCGCAGCTTCGACTTCATGTCGCCCTGGGAAGGCGCGCAATATGTGCTGCCGGGTGACGAGAAGGCCGCGGCGCCTGCCGCGCCTGCTGCTGCGCCCGCAGCCGCACCCACGCCTAAGGCGACGGAAAGCAAGGCCGACACCGGTGCTGGCGATGCCGCCAACAAGAAGGCGGAGGAAAAGTCGGCCGACGCGCCGGCCAAGCCCGCCGCCGAAACCGATGAAGGCAAGGGGGCTGCCAAGCCCGAAGGTAAGGCCTGATGTCCGACTATCTCGAAAAGATGGATCATGTCACCGATGCGGCCGACCCGGCCTATGGTGACACGGAAATCCAGAACTACACGATCAACTTCGGTCCGCAGCACCCTGCGGCGCACGGCGTTCTGCGTCTGGTCATGGAACTGGACGGCGAAATCGTCGAGCGCTGCGACCCGCATGTCGGGCTGCTGCATCGCGGCACCGAAAAGCTGATCGAATATAAGACCTATATGCAGGCGCTGCCCTATTTCGACCGGCTGGACTATTGTTCGCCGCTCGGCATGGAGCATAGCTATGTTCTGGCGGTCGAAAAGCTGTTGAACCTGGAAGTGCCGCTGCGCGCGCAATATCTGCGCGTGTTCTTCGCGGAACTGACCCGCATCTGCAATCACATGCTCAACCTGGGTTCGCACGTGATGGACGTCGGCGCGATGACGCCGAACCTGTGGCTGTTCGAAATCCGCGAGGATTGCCTCAACTTCTTCGAGCGCGCCTCGGGTGCCCGCATGCATTCGGCCTATTTCCGGCCGGGCGGCGTCCATCAGGACGTGCCCCTGAAACTGCTGACCGACATCGCCGACTGGCTCGACACCCGCCTGCCGCGTCTGTTCGAGGACGCGATGAGCCTGGTCGTCGACAACCGCATCTTCAAGCAGCGCAATGTCGACATCTCGATCGTCAGCAAGGAAGATGCGCTGAAGTGGGGCTTCTCCGGCCCTATGCTGCGTGGTTCGGGCATTGCCTGGGACATCCGCAAGGCGCAGCCCTACGACGTCTATGACCGCATGGACTTCGATGTGCCCGTCGGCACTGCCTATGACTGCTATGACCGGTTCATGGTCCGCGTCGAGGAAGTGCGCCAGTCCGCGCGCATCATGAAACAGTGCCTCAACGAGATGCCGGAAGGGCCGATCGCCAGCTTCGACCGCAAGGTCTCCCCGCCCAAGCGCGGCGAGATGAAGCGGGACATGGAAGCGCTGATCCACCACTTCAAGCTCTATACCGAGGGCTTCCATGTCCCCGCGGGCGAAGTCTATGTGGCGACCGAAAGCCCCAAGGGCGAATTCGGCGTCTATCTGGTCAGCGACGGCTCCAACAAGCCCTATCGCTGCAAGATCCGCCCGACCGCCTTCTCGCATCTGCAAGCTATGGACTTCATGATGAAGGGCCACATGCTCGCCGACACCACCGCTGTACTGGGCGCGATGGACATCGTGTTCGGAGAATGTGACCGATAATGGCTGACGCAGTTCATATCCCCGATGAGGCCGAAACCCGCGCGCGCTGGGGCGCGTTCGCGTGGACGCCCGAAAATGCCGAGCAGGCCAAGAAGGTCATCGCGCGCTATCCCGCGGGTCGCCAGCAGTCGGCAGTGATGCCGCTGCTTGATCTGGCCCAGCGTCAGGTCGGTGCGGAAACCCAGACCAACGGCTGGCTGCCGGTTCCGGTCATGGAATATATCGGGCGTCAGCTCGATATGCCGTACATGCGCGTCTATGAGGTCGCGACCTTCTACACCATGTACAACCTCGCGCCGGTCGGCCGCTATCATGTGCAGGTCTGCGGCACGACGCCGTGCATGCTGCGCGGGTCGGACGATGTCTTTGCCGCGTGCAAGAACAAGGGCCTGGTCAAGGGTGGCACGACCCCCGACGGCCTGTTCACCCTCAATGAGGTCGAATGCCTTGGTGCCTGCGCCAACGCTCCGATGGTCCAGATCAACGACGATAATTTCGAAGATCTGACCTACGACAGCACCATCGCCATCCTGGAAACGCTGGCCGCCGGCGGCCAGCCCAAGATCGGCCCGCAGATCGATCGCCAGACCAGCGCGCCGGAAGGTGGCCCGACCACCCTCAAGGAGATGGTCGGCGAAAATCACGACTATCGCGGTCAATGGAACGAAGGAGCGACGGCATGACCGATGCACCCGCACCGGCGCCCTTCGTCGGGCCGCTGTCCGACAAGGACCGCATCTTCACCAACGTCCACGGCTTCCAGGATTGGGGCGTCGACGCCGCGATGAAGCGTGGCGATTGGGACAATACCAAGAAGCTGATGGAAATCGGCCAGGACGCGATCATCGACACCATCAAGGCGTCGAACCTGCGCGGCCGCGGCGGCGCCGGCTTCCCGACCGGCATGAAGTGGAGCTTCATGCCCAAGGAAAGCAAGGACGGCCGTCCCAGCTTCCTGGTCATCAACGCCGACGAATCCGAACCGGGTTCGTGCAAGGACCGCGAAATCATCCGCCACGATCCGCACAAGCTGATCGAAGGCGCGCTGATCGCCGGTTTCGCGATGCGGGCGCGTGCTGCCTACATCTATATTCGCGGCGAATTCATCTATGAGGCGAAGGTACTCTTCGCCGCCGTGGAGCAGGCCTATGAAAAGGGCTTTATCGGCAAGAATGCCTGCGGCTCGGGCTATGATTTCGACGTGTTCGTCCATCGTGGTGCCGGCGCCTATATCTGCGGCGAGGAAACCGCCCAGATCGAAAGCATCGAGGGCAAGAAGGGCCAGCCCCGCCTGAAGCCGCCTTTCCCGGCCGGCGCGGGCCTCTATGGCTGCCCGACCACCGTGAACAACGTGGAATCGATCGCGGTTGCGCCGACGATCCTGCGTCGCGGCGCCGCCTGGTTCAACGGCTTCGGCCGTGAGAATAACCGCGGCACCAAGCTGTTCCAGATCAGCGGCCATGTGAACAAGCCCTGCGTCGTCGAGGAATCGATGTCGATCCCGTTCCGCGAACTGATCGACCGCCATTGCGGCGGCATCCGTGGCGGCTGGGACAATCTGCTCGCGGTCATTCCGGGCGGTTCTTCGGTGCCTTTGGTCCCCGCCAAGGAGATCATGGACGCACCGATGGACTTTGACGGTCTGCGCGCGCTGGGTTCGGGCCTGGGCACCGCCGCGGTCATCGTCATGGACAAGTCGACCGACATCGTCCGCGCCATTTCGCGTCTCTCCTACTTCTACAAGCATGAGAGCTGCGGCCAGTGTACGCCGTGCCGCGAAGGCACTGGCTGGATGTGGCGCGTCATGGAGCGCCTGCGCACCGGCGACGCCGACCAGAGCGAAATCGACATGCTGTTCCAGGTGACCAAGCAGGTTGAAGGCCACACCATTTGCGCGCTTGGCGACGCAGCAGCATGGCCGATCCAGGGGCTGATCCGGCACTTCCGTCCGGAAATCGAGCGCCGGATCAACGAGAACAAGGGTAGTGCCCCCGTCATGGAGGCAGCGGAGTAACCATGCCGAAGGTCAAAGTAGACGGCGTAGAACTCGAAGTCCCGGCGGGCGCCACAGTCCTCCAGGCTTGCGAGCAGGCGGGGAAGGAAATCCCCCGTTTCTGCTATCATGAGCGCCTTTCCATCGCCGGCAATTGCCGCATGTGCCTGGTCGAGGTGAAGCCTGGACCGCCCAAGCCGCAGGCGTCGTGCGCACTTCCGGCCACCGAAGGCCAGGAAATCCGCACCGACAGCGAAATGGTCAAGAAGGCCCGCGAAGGGGTGATGGAGTTTCTGCTCATCAACCACCCGCTCGATTGCCCGATCTGCGACCAGGGCGGCGAGTGCGATCTTCAGGATCAGTCGGTCGCCTATGGCCGTGGTTCGTCGCGCTATGACGAAAACAAGCGCGCCGTCACCGAGAAGAATATGGGGCCGATCGTCAAGACGGTCATGACCCGCTGCATTCAGTGCACCCGTTGCGTGCGCTTTGCAGAGGAAGTTGCGGGCGTGCCGGAAATCGGCGCCATCTATCGCGGCGAAAACATGCAAATCACCACCTATCTCGAACATGCCGCCAAGAGCGAGCTGTCGGGCAATGTGGTCGATCTCTGCCCGGTCGGCGCGCTGACCGCCAAGCCCTACGCCTTCGAAGCGCGTCCGTGGGAACTCAAGAAGACCCATGCGATCGACGTGATGGACGCGCTCGGCACCAACATCCGCCTCGACAGCCGTGGTCGTCAGGTGCTGCGCGCCGTGCCGCGCATCAATGACGACGTGAACGAGGAGTGGGCGTCGGACAAGACCCGTCACAATGTCGACGGTCTGGTCCGCAAGCGCCTCGACAAGCCGTTCGTCCGCAAGGATGGCAAGCTGGTTCCGGCGACCTGGGCGGAAGCCTTTGCCGCCGTCGCCGCGGTCCAGCATGGCGGCAGCGTCGCGGCCATCGCCGGCGACCTGCTCGATTGCGAAACCATGTTCGCGGGCAAGGCGCTGGTCGAAAAGCTCGGCGGTTCGCTCCTGGAAGGCCGTCAGACCGGCCTGTCCTACGACGTGTCGAGCCTGTCGTCGGTGGTATTCAACACGCCGCTCGCCGATCTCGAAACCGCGGACGTCATCCTGCTGGTCGGCACCAACCTGCGCTGGGAAGCGCCACTGGTGAACACCCGCATCCGCAAGGCGATCAAGAAGGGCGCGAAGGTCTTCGCCGTCGGTCCCGAATTCGACCTGACCTACAAGGTCGAATGGCTGGGCAATGACGCGTCGCTGCTGGCCAAGCTGCCCGAAGCCGTGGTCGAAGCCTTCAAGGGCGCTGCCCGTCCGGCGATGATCGTCGGTGGCGGCGTGCTGGCCAAGGACGGCGCGCATGGCGACACGCTGGCGCTGGTCGATACGCTGGGCCTGATCAAGGACGGCTGGAACGGTTACAACGTCCTGCACTTCGCGGCGGCCCGCATGGGCGGCCTGATGCTGGGCTATGCGACCAAGGGCGGCATCAAGGCTGTGGCTGCGGCCGCGCCGAAGCTGCTCTTCTCGCTGGGCGCCGACGAAGTCGACTATTCGGCCTTCGAGGGCAGCTTCAAGGTCTATGTCGGCCATCATGGCGACAAGGGCGCCCATGCGGCGGACGTGATCCTGCCGGGCGCAAGCTATGCCGAAAAGGCCGGAACCTACGTCAACCTGGAAGGCCGGGTGCAGTTCGGTGAAAAGGCCGTGTTCGCGCCGGGCGACGCCCGCGAGGACTGGTCGATCCTGCGCGCCCTGTCGGAAGCGCTGGGCGCCAGGCTGCCCTTCGACAGCTTCGACGCGCTGCGTGGCCAGATGGTCAAGGCGGTTCCCGCATTGGGCGTCGAAGGTATCGCCGACTATGGCTGGTCCGTGCCTTCGCTGCCGACCGGTGCGACCGGCGAGCTGGGTTCGCCGATCAAGGATTTCTACCTCACCAACGCGATCTGCCGCGCCAGCCCGACGATGCAGCAATGCTCGGCCGAGCTGATCCATGGTGAAAGCTTCGCGGAGGCCGCAGAGTGACCGCTTTCTTCCAAGGCCTCGGCCTGCCTTTCGAAGGCGCCTGGCTGCTTTCGACCATTATCGGTATCCTGGTCATCGCACTGCCGCTGATGCTGGCCGTCGCCATGATCATCTATGCCGACCGCAAGATCTGGGCGGCCATGGCGCTGCGCCGTGGTCCCAACGTCGTCGGCCCGCTGGGCCTGCTTCAGTCCTTCGCGGACGGCCTCAAGGTCTTCCTGCAGGAAACCATCGTTCCCTCGGCGTCGAACAAGGCCCTGTTCCTGATCGCGCCGATCATCACCTTCACCGTGGCGCTGATGGCCTGGGCCGTCATCCCGTTCGGCGCCGGTGTGCTGGTGTCGAACATCAATGTCGGCCTGCTCTACATCCTCGCCATCTCGTCGCTCGGCGTCTATGGCGTGGTGCTGGCGGGCTGGGCGTCCAACTCCAAATATCCCTTCTACTCCGCGATCCGCGCCAGCGCGCAGATGATCTCCTATGAAGTCTCGATCGGCTTCATCCTCATCACCGTCGTGCTGTGGGCCGGCAGCTTCAACATGTCGGCGATCGTGGAAAGCCAGAAGGGTTATTATGGCTTCCTCAACGGCAACGGCTTCAACCCGCTGCTGTTCCCGATGGCGATCATGTTCCTGATTTCGGCCATGGCGGAAACGGCGCGTGCGCCGTTCGATCTGACCGAAGCGGAATCCGAACTGGTCGCGGGTTACCAGACCGAATATTCGTCGATGGCCTTCGCGCTCTTCTGGCTCGGCGAATATGCCAACGTCATCCTGATGTGCGGCCTCAACGCGATCCTGTTCTGGGGTGGCTATCTGCCGCCGTTCGACTGGGCGCCGCTCTATCTGGTGCCGGGCATCATCTGGTTCCTGCTCAAGATCGCCTTCTTCTTCTTCGTCTTCTCCTGGGTGAAGGCGACGGTGCCCCGCTACCGTTATGACCAGCTGATGCGCCTGGGCTGGAAGATCTTCCTGCCGACCTCGCTCTTCTTCGTCTTCCTGGTTTCGGGCTTCCTCATGCTGACGCGCTATGGAGGCGCACAATGAGCCTCGGTTACTACGTCAAAAGCTTTACCCTCTGGGAGTTCGTGAAGGCGCACTGGCTGACCTTGAAGTATTTCTTCAAGCCCAAGGCGACGATCAACTATCCCTACGAGAAGAACCCGATTTCGCCGCGTTTCCGTGGTGAACATGCGCTGCGCCGCTACCCCAACGGGGAAGAGCGCTGCATCGCGTGCAAGCTGTGCGAGGCCATCTGTCCGGCGCAGGCGATCACCATCGAGGCGCAGCCGCGCGACGATGGCAGCCGCCGTACCACGCGCTACGACATCGACATGACCAAGTGCATCTATTGCGGCTTTTGCCAGGAAGCCTGCCCGGTCGATGCGATCGTCGAAGGTCCGAACTTCGAGTTCGCGACCGAAACCCGCGAGGAGCTGATCTACGACAAGGCCAAGCTCCTGGAAAACGGTGACAAGTGGGAGCGTGCCATCGCTGCCAATCTTGCTGCCGATGCACCCTATCGTTAAGCCGCCGGCGTCAAAGGGAATATGAACCTGTGATCCACGTCCTCGCCTTTTACCTGTTCGCCATTCTGGTGGTGAGCAGCGGCGCGCTCACGATATTGTCGCGCAACCCGGTCCATTCGGTCCTCTGGCTGATCCTGGCCTTCTTCAACGCTGCCGGTCTGATGATCCTGCTCGGCGCCGAATTCATCGCGATGCTGCTTGTCATCGTCTATGTCGGCGCGGTCGTGGTGCTGTTCCTGTTCGTCGTCATGATGCTCGACATCGACTTCGCCGAACTGCGCGCCGGCTTCGTCAGCTATCTGCCGTTCGGCCTGCTGATCGCGCTGGTGCTGCTGGCGGAAATCGTCCTGGGCATCGGCCTGTGGAGCGCCGGCCCGGTTGAACTGGCCCAGCGTGCGGCCCCGGCCAATCCGGAACTTTCCAACATCCAGGCGATCGGCGGTATTCTCTACACCCGCTACATCTTCCTGTTCGAGGCGGCGGGTATCGTCCTGCTGGTCGCGATGATCGGCGCCATCGTGCTGACCCATCGTGCCCGTGGCGGCGTCCGTGGCCAGAATGTTGCCAAGCAGAACCGCCGTCGTCCGCAGGACGCCGTGCGCAACATCAATCAGCCCGTGGGGCAGGGGGTGGAGCTGTGATCGGCCTTCAACATTATATGGTGGTCAGCGCCATCCTCTTCGTGATGGGGGTGCTCGGCATCTTCATCAACCGCAAGAATGTCATCATCATCCTGATGGCGATCGAGCTGATCCTCCTCAGCGTGAACATCAACCTCGTCGCCTTCAGCGCCTTCCTGGGCGATCTGGTGGGCCAGGTCTTCTCGATGTTCGTGCTGACCGTCGCGGCGGGTGAAGCGGCCATCGGCCTCGCCATCCTCGTCATTTACTTCCGTGGTCGCGGCACCATCGCCGTCGACGATGTCAACCGGATGAAGGGCTGAGCCAAATCCCATGATCCAGCTTATCGTCCTTCTCCCGCTGCTCGCCGCAGCCATCGCCGGCCTTGGCAACAAGGCCCTGGGCAAGATTCCGGCGAAGATCGTCACGACCGGCGCGCTGTTCGCTGCCTGCGCCATGTCCTGGCCAATCTTCATCAGCTTCCTGACCGGCCACGCCGAACCCTATGTCGCGCCCGTCTTCACCTGGATCGAAAGCGGCAGCTTCGATGCCCAGTGGGCACTGCGGGTCGACACCATGACGGCGGTCATGCTGGTGGTCATCACCAGCGTGTCCAGCCTCGTCCACCTCTATAGCTGGGGCTATATGGACGAAGAGCCGGATCAGCCGCGCTTCTTCGCCTATCTCTCGCTCTTCACCTTCGCGATGCTGATGCTCGTGACCGCGAACAATCTGCTGCAGATGTTCTTCGGTTGGGAAGGCGTGGGTCTGGCCTCCTACCTGCTGATCGGTTTCTGGTTCCGTAAGCCGAGTGCAAACGCGGCCGCGATCAAGGCGTTCGTCGTCAACCGCGTCGGCGACCTTGGCTTCATGATGGGCATTTTCGGCACCTATCTGGTGTTCAACACCATCTCGATCCCGGAAATCCTGGAAATGGCCCCGTCGATGGCGGGTTCGACCATCGGCTTCCTGGGTCACCGCTTCGACACCATGACCGTGCTCTGCCTGCTGCTGTTCATCGGCGCGATGGGTAAGTCGGCGCAGCTGGGCCTCCACACCTGGCTTCCCGACGCGATGGAAGGCCCGACCCCGGTGTCGGCGCTGATCCACGCGGCCACCATGGTCACGGCCGGCGTCTTCATGGTCTGCCGTCTGTCGCCGATGTTCGAAATGTCGCCGACCGCGCTGACCGTGGTCACCTATGTCGGTGCCGCCACCTGTCTGTTCGCCGCCACTGTCGGCACCGTGCAGACCGACATCAAGCGCGTCATCGCCTATTCGACCTGTTCGCAGCTGGGCTACATGTTCTTTGCGGCCGGTTGCGGCGCCTATGGCGCGGCGATGTTCCACCTCTTCACCCATGCCTTCTTCAAGGCGCTGCTGTTCCTGGGCGCCGGCTCGGTCATCCATGCGATGCACCATGAGCAGGACATGCGTTACTATGGCGGCCTGCGTAAGAAGATCCCCGTGACCTTCTGGACCATGACGCTCGGCACTCTCGCCATCACTGGCGTCGGCCTGCCGCTCGTTGGCATCGGTTTCGCCGGCTTCTATTCGAAGGACGGCATTCTCGAAGCGGCCTTCGCTTCGGGCGGTGCAGGCATCGGTGCCTATTATGTCGGCATCTTCGCCGCGCTGCTGACCAGCTTCTACAGCTGGCGCCTGGTCTTCCTGACCTTCTTCGGCAAGCCGCGCTGGACCCAGTCGGAACATATCCAGCATGCGCTGCACGACGATCACGGCCACGGCCATGACGATCACGCCCATGCTGGCCATGGTCATGACGATCATGCCCACGCGCACGCCGATCATGGCCATGACCATCATGCCCATGACGCTGGCGACGGCACCGGTGGCTACCATCCGCATGAAAGCGGCCTGGTCATGCTGATCCCGCTGCTGGTGCTCAGCCTGGGCGCCGTGTTCGCCGGCTTCGTCTTCCACGACCAGTTCATTGGTCCGGAAGGCGGCATCGAGTTCTGGAAGGGGGCGCTCGCGTTCGACAGCCACCTGATGCACGCCGCGCATGAAGTGCCGACCTGGGTCAAGTTCGGTCCGTTCACCGTGATGCTGACCGGCCTGGTCATTGCCTGGCTCGCCTACATCAAGAACACCGACTGGCCGCAGCGCTTCGTCGCCACCTTCGGCGCCCTGCACCAGTTCCTGCTGAATAAGTGGTACTTTGACGAGCTGTACAACTTCCTGTTCGTCAAGCCTGCCTTCGCCATCGGCCGCTTCTTCTGGCAGTTCGGTGATGTCGGCTTCATCGACCGCTTCGGCCCCAACGGGCTGGCTGCTCTGGTCGTGCAGGGCAACAAGATCACCCGTCGGCTTCAGTCCGGCTACCTCTACACCTATGCGCTGGTGATGCTGATTGGCCTCGCCGCGGCTGCAACCTGGGCGATGACACGATAATGGACGGCTTCCCCATCCTCTCCCTGATGATGGCAGTGCCGATGGCTGGTGCCATCGCCTGCCTCTTCGCTGGCGCCAACAATGCGCGCTGGATTGCGCTGATCGCCACGCTGGTCGATCTGGTCCTGGGCGTCGTCCTGTGGATCAATTTCGATCAGTCGGGCGCAGGCGCCCAGTGGCAGTTCACCGAATATGCGCCGATCTTCGGCCGCTTCGCGTGGGCGCTCGGGATCGACGGCATCGCCTTGCTGCTGATCGCGCTGACCGTGTTCCTGATGCCGATCTGCATCGGCGCCAGCTGGAACGCGATCAACAAGCGCGTCGGCGAATATATGGCGGCGTTCCTGTTCATGGAGGTGCTGATGATCGGCGTCTTCACCGCGCAGGATCTCTACCTCTTCTACATCATGTTCGAAGCCGGCCTGATCCCGATGTATCTCATCATCGGTATCTGGGGTGGTGCGAACCGTATCTACGCCTCGTACAAATTCTTCCTCTACACGCTGCTCGGCTCGGTCCTGATGCTGATCGCGATGATGTGGATGGTGCATGAGGCCGGCACGACCCGCATTCCCGACCTGATGGCCTACAACTTCGATCCGAAGATCCAGATCTGGTTGTTCCTGGCCTTCTTCGCCAGCTTCGCGGTGAAGATGCCGATGTGGCCGGTCCACACCTGGCTGCCCGACGCGCACGTTCAGGCGCCGACCGCCGGTTCGGTCATCCTGGCAGGCGTGCTGCTGAAGATGGGTGGCTATGGCTTCATCCGCTTCTCGCTGCCGATGTTCCCGGAAGCCTCGGCGCAGCTCGCGCCCTGGGTCTGGGGCCTGTCGATGGTCGCCGTCGTCTATACCAGCCTCATCGCGCTGGTTCAGTCGGACATGAAGAAGCTGATCGCCTATTCGTCGGTCGCGCACATGGCGATCGTCACCATCGGCCTGTTCGCCTTCAACCAGGCGGGCCTGGAAGGCGCGATGATGGTCATGCTGGGCCACGGCCTCGTCTCGGGCGCGCTGTTCCTCTGCGTCGGCGTCATCTATGACCGCCTGCACACCCGTGAGATCAACCGCTATGGTGGCCTTGCGATCAACATGCCGCGCTACGCCGTGCTGTTCCTGCTCTTCACCATGGCTTCGGTTGGTCTGCCGGGCACCAGCAACTTCGTCGGCGAATTCCTGTCGCTGATGGGCATCTATCAGGTTTCGACCTGGGCGGCGCTGATCTGCACCACCGGCATCATCCTGGGTGCGGCCTACATGCTCTACCTCTATCGCCGCATTTGCTACGGCGATCAGGTGAATGCCGATGCCGCCGCCATGCCCGACCTGTCGGCGCGTGAAATCTGGCT
This sequence comes from Sphingobium scionense, assembly GCF_014197035.1. Lineage (GTDB taxonomy): Bacteria > Pseudomonadota > Alphaproteobacteria > Sphingomonadales > Sphingomonadaceae > Sphingobium > Sphingobium scionense. The sequence continues at coordinate 142,395 of NZ_JACIEU010000002.1, forward strand.
GCTCGCCCCGATTGCCGCGGCGGTGCTCTGGATGGGCGTCTATCCGGAAAGCTTCCTGGCCCCGATGCGTCCCGACATCCGCGCGCTCGAAGCGCGTCTCGCCCCTGCGGCTCCCGCAGGAGATTCCCAGATCAAGATGGGTGCGCCCAAGCCTGCGGGCGAGGGCCATCATGAAGAAGCCGCTGCGCACGGGGAGGCGCACTAATGATCGAAACCGCTTCCCTTCTGGCCGTATTGCCGGAACTCATCCTCACCGGCTCCGGCCTGGTGCTGATGCTGATCGCCGCCTTCGGTGGTGACCGCTCGACCCATGCCGTCAATTGGCTGGCAGTGCTCGCACTGCTCGCCGCCGGCCTCAGCCTCTGCACCTCGATGGCGCACGGCCCGGTCGCGTTCGACGGCCTGGTCCGTGCCGACGCCTTCTCGGTCTATGCCAAGGCGCTTATCTATGGCGCGGCCGGTGCGGCCATCCTGCTGGCCCCGCGCTTCTTCGCTGCCGGCGGCGCGCTGCGTCCCGAATATGCCGTCCTGATCGTCTTTGCCGCTATCGGCATGGGCATGATGGTCTCGGCCGGCGACATGCTGACGCTCTATGTCGGCCTGGAAATGAACAGCCTCGCGTCCTACGTGCTGGCCAGCTTCATGCGCCAGGACGAAAAGTCGTCGGAAGCGGGCCTCAAATATTTCGTGCTCGGTTCGCTGGCCAGCGGCATCCTGCTCTACGGCATCTCGCTGCTCTATGGTTTCACCGGTTCGACCGCGTTCGACGGCATCGCCATCGCCATGGGCGACGGCGTGTCGAAGGGCGAGCTGTTCGGCCTGGTCTTCGTACTCGCGGGTCTCGCCTTCAAGATCAGCGCCGTGCCGTTCCACATGTGGACGCCCGACGTCTATGAAGGTGCGCCGACCCCGGTCACCGCCTTCTTCGGCAGCGCGCCCAAGGTCGCCGCGATGGGCCTGATGGTCCGGGTCGCGATCGAAGCGCTCGGCCCGGCCGGTCTCGACTGGCAGCAGATCATCATCTTCGTTGCGCTCGCCTCGATCCTGTTCGGTGCGGTCGCGGCGATCGGCCAGACCAGCATCAAGCGTCTGATGGCCTATTCGTCGATCAACAATGTCGGCTTCGCGCTGGTTGGCCTCGCCGCCGGCACGCCCGCCGGCGTTGCCGCGACGATGAGCTACATGGCGATTTACGTCGTCATGACCATCGGTGCCTTCGCCTGCATCCTCCAGATGCGGGATGCCGACGGCAAGCCGGTCGACACGATCGCCAGCCTCGCCGGCCTGTCGCAGTCGCGCAAGGGCCTGTCGGCCGCCTTCGCGATCTTCATGTTCTCGATGGCCGGTATCCCGCCGCTGTTCGGCTTCTGGGCGAAGTTCCTGGTGTTCGATGCCGCGGTCGCGGCCAACCTGACCGCGCTCGCCGCCTTCGGCATCGCCATGTCGGTGATCGGCGCCTTCTATTATCTCAAGATCATCAAGACGATCTATTTCGACGAGCCGGCCGCGCCCTATGAGGCGAAGGGCGGGGCGGTCGAGAACATCATCATGGCCGCCTGCGCCATCGTGATCGTCTTCGGTTATCTGCTCAACCCGCTGCTGGACAAGGCCAGCGCGGCTGCGGCGGCTTCGCTGTTCTGACGCAGTTTCGCACCGTAGAAGAAACCGGCTCCACCAATGCCGACATGCTGGCATTGGCGGAGCAGGGTGAAACCGAGGGCCTCTGGCTGCGCGCAAAGCGACAGTCCGGAGGCCGCGGTCGTTTGGGCCGGGCGTGGGAAAGCCCGGTCGGCAATCTCTATTGCTCTACTCTGATCCGGCTGCAGCCGGGCGACCCGATGGCGCATACGCTGGCGCTGGTCACGGCGAACGCCGTCCATGCGCTGGTCGCGCCGCTCTGTGCCGGACAGGCGCGGATCAAATGGCCCAATGACATATTGGTCGACGGTGCGAAGATCGCCGGTATCCTGCTGGAACGCACCGGCGATGCCGTGGTGGTCGGTATCGGCCTCAACGTCACCCATTTCCCCCAGGGCCTCGACCGTCCGGTCACCAGTCTCGTTGCGCAAGGCGCGACCGGGGAAGGGGCGGATGCCGCCGCGTTGCTGGAGCGCCTCGCCCAGCTTTTCGGCCATTGGCTGGCGATCTGGCGGGCACAGGGGCTTGATCCGGTCCGCGCCCACTGGCTGCTCAATGCCCATCCGACCGGCACGCCGATGCGCGTCGTCCAGCCCGACGGCGACGTGGTGGAGGGTGGCTTCGGCACGCTCGACAGCCAGGGTATGTTGATCCTGCGCTTGGCGAATGGCGATACCCGTGCCATTCATGCCGGCGATATCTTTCTCATCTGAGGGTTCGGCCATGCTTCTCGCGATCGACGCGGGCAACACCAATGTCGTTTTCGCGCTGCTCGACGGGCGTGAGATCAAGACGCGCTGGCGCATCGCCACCGACCCGCGCCGCACCGCCGACGAATATGCCGTGTGGCTGAACCAGCTCTTGATGCTGGAAGGCTATGCCATGGCCGATGTCGACGCGGTGATCGTCGCCACGGTCGTGCCGCGTGCGCTCCACAATCTTCAGGTGCTGGCCGACAAATATTTCAAGACCACTGCGCTGGTCGCCGGCCAGGCGCCGGTCGACTGGGGCATCGAACTGGATGTGGCGGAGCCTGCGTCGGTCGGCGCCGACCGGGTTGTAAACGCGATCGCCGCGCACCACCTTTATGCTGGTGATCTGATCGTCATCGACTTCGGCACGGCGACGACCTTCGATGTGGTGGATTATCGCGGCGCCTATAAGGGCGGCATCATCGCGCCGGGCATCAACCTGTCGCTCGATGCGCTGGTGGCGGCAGCGGCCAAGCTGCCCCGCATCGCGATCGCCCCGCCAGAGAACCGATCGGTTATCGGTCGGACCACGGCCGACGCCATGTTGATCGGCGTCTTCTGGGGCTATGTGGCGATGATGGAGGGGCTGGTCGCCCGCATGCGCGCCGAGATCGGCCGCCCGACCAAAGTGATTTCGACCGGAGGACTCGCTGTCCTCTTCAATGACAATAGCGATATTTTCGATGCGATCGCGCCCGACCTGACGATCCAGGGCCTCGCATTGCTGTACGAACGGAGTTTTAAAACAGAATGACACCCAAAGACGAGCTGCTCTTCCTGGCCCTTGGCGGCTCGGGCGAGATCGGCATGAACGTCAATCTTTATGGTTGCCAGGGCAAATGGGTCATGGTCGATCTCGGCCTGACCTTTGCTGATCCCCTGTATCCCGGCGTGGAACTGGTGCTGCCCGACCTGGCCTTCATCGAGGAGCGCAAGGACGACCTGCTCGGCATCGTGCTGACCCACGGGCATGAGGATCATATCGGCGCCATCCCCTATCTGGCGGCGGACCTGGGCGTGCCGCTCTATGCCACGCCCTTCACCGCCGGCCTGATCCGTCTGAAGCTGGAAGAAGAGGGCCTCACCAAGGAGGTGAAGCTCCACGTTATCGAGAATGAGGGCAGCTTCAATCTCGGCCCGTTCGGTTTCCGCTATGTGCCGCTGGCCCATTCGATCCCGGAGGGCAATGCCGTCCTGATCGACACGCCGCACGGCCGCATCTTCCACACCGGCGACTGGAAGCTGGACGCTGCCCCGCTGCTCGGCCAGCCCTCCACCCCGGAGGAACTGACCGCGATCGGTGACGAGGGCGTGTTGGCTCTGGTGTGCGACAGCACCAATGTCTTCAATCCAGAACCGTCGGGTTCTGAAAGCACGGTGCGCGATGGCCTGATGCAGACAGTTGCGGCGGCGAAGGGCCGGGTGCTGGTCACCACCTTTGCCTCCAATGCCGCGCGCGTGCAGACGCTGGGCGAGGTCGCGGCCGCCACCGGGCGCAAGCTGTGCGTCGCCGGCCGCTCGCTCGACCGCATCATCAGCACCGCCAAGGCGGCCGGCTATCTCAAGGATTTCCCGCCGGTGCTGGATTGGGACGATGCGATGGATCTGCCCCGCTCGGAAGTGATGTTCATCGCCACCGGCGGCCAAGGCGAGGCGCGCGCCGCCCTGTCGCGCATCGCCTTTGACAGCCACCCGATCAAGCTGGCCGAAGGCGACACCGTCATCTTCTCGTCCAAGCAGATTCCGGGCAATGAGATCGCGATCGGCCGCATCCAGAATGCGCTGGCGACCAAGGGCATCATCATGGTGACCGACCGCCAGGCCGAGGTCCATGTCTCGGGCCATCCGGGCCGTCCGGAACTGGAATCCATGTATCGCTGGATCCGCCCCGCCATCCTGCTGCCGGTCCATGGCGAGCGCCGCCACATGGCGGAACAGGCGCGGCTTGGCCTGGCCACCGGCATCCCCGATGCGGTGGTCCAGTCGAACGGCGACCTGCTGCGTCTGGCACCGGGCAAGCCGACGATCATCGGCCATGAGGATACCGGCCGTCTGGTGCTTGACGGCGATGTCATCCTGCCGGCCGACGGCGCGACCATGAACGAACGGCGCAAGCTCGGCCTGCACGGCCAGATCAGCGTGGCGGTGGCGCTCGATGCCAAGAACCGCCTGATCGGCGAACCCGTGCTGCGCACTCAGGGCGTGCCGGTGGAGGAAGACAAGGATGCCTTCCTCGCCGAAGCGGCGGAGGAAGCGGCAGCGGCCGTCGCCAAGGGATCGATGGAGCCGGAAGCCCTGCGCGAGCGCCTGCGCCTCGCCGTGCGCCGCACCGCGACCCGCTGGACCGGCAAGAAGCCGATCGTCGACGTGCTGCTGATCCGCGCATGATTTAGGCCAGAGCGCCGTTCGCCTCCGACCTTCGGGCAGATGCGAACGGCGCTTTCGCGCGAAGCCGGAAACATCTGGAGCGAAATGACAGCATGGGTTGATCTCATGTCATCTCGCTCTAGGCTCGGGCCGATCAAGATTGAATCGTCATGGCGAGCGAAGAAGCGCCGCAATGACGGGAGAGGATAGGGGCATGGGCTGCAATAATGGGCGGGCCGGATGAACTGGTACGCCATCTTCGCCATCTATGTGCTGTTCTGGGTGATCAGCGCTTTCCTCGTCCTGCCCTTCGGCCTGCGCACGCCCGACGAGACGGGCGAGGCGCTGCTGAAAGGCCAGGCGGACAGCGCCCCCAGCAACTTCCGCCCCGGCCGCGTCATGCTGCGCGCGACCCTGCTCTCGGCCGTCCTGTTCGGGCTCTATTATGCCAATTATGTGCAGGGCTGGGTGACGATCGACAACATCCCCGGCCTCCATCCGCCACGCTGAGTGCGGGCTATGTACTGCGAGCGCGGGCAAAACCGATGCCAGGGAAGCGCCATGCAGGGATGAATGACTATCTTCTGCTTTTCCCCCCGTCATGCCAGCGAAGGCTGGCATCTTTGGCAGGCGCAAGCGAAGGAAACGGATAGCGCAAACGGCTGATCTCCGTCTGTTACCGCATGAGACCGGGCCTTCGCGGGGATGACGAATAAGGGTGAATGGCGGACGGTCGGCTTTGAACATCCGACAGGGCGTTAGCTGTCAGGCTGCAAACTACTTCGCAGCTATCAGGATGGCCGTCGTTTTCGCTAAAAAACGAGGATCAGCGGTATTGATGCGCTCGCAAATTATGGTTGCAACCTTTCGCGCATCCTCAGGGGCAGACCGCAACTGTCGAACCAACTCGGATTTTGCAGCATCAGAGTTCAGCACGCGCATCATAACGATTGATGCCCAGCGGGCCGAAGCGATGTTCAGGAATGGAAGCGCTGCGACAAAACTGCTGATGTAGACATGATCGTCGAACTGCTCTGCTGCATGGACGATCGACCACATCCCGTCATCGTCGCTGTCATCGTTCAACATCAGTAGCAACGGTTTGATGGTTTCCGGATTGGCGGCACTCGCAATCGGATCGAGTGCAGCATCTACAGCTAAAGCTGTCTGCCCATCAGCTATGACACGGCGCAAATGGTTCAAGCGGTCTTCGATCATTTCTGCGTTATGGCGATCAATTTCAACGTCCGCAATTGAGAGCAATGCCAGCGAAGGCAAATGGCAAAAAGTGGTCGCTAACCGCCCGACCCCATCCCGTCATGCCGGGCTTGACCCGGCATCCCGCTTTTCTTGCTTTGCGAGCGCGACCCGACCAAGGCCGCACCCGGTCTGTCCTATTCGCCCCGTTCATGATCTACTCCGGCCATGAACAGCCGTCCCCCTCACGCACGCATGTCCAGAATTGTCGCGTCCCTGTCGCCTGACTGTCGCGTCGGTGGCGCGGGACGGTGACCCTGATCGTGACGCAATAGTCGCGTCACAGGCGCGTTGCTGTCGCGTCGCGGGCGCGTGACAGCTGCAAAAGGCCCGAAATGGCCCGACGACACTGTGAACTTCGGGCCGAAATAAACTGTCGCGTCGTTCGCCGACCGGCGACCCTCAAAGCAGAAAATTCGCGCTGTCCTACACCGCACCCCTCCGCCATAATGCGGATGGCTCTTTGACCTGTCGGATATGTCTACGTGCTGTGAAGGCCAGCCCTACCGCTTGCGCGTCAATTCCCGCATTGCCTCGTCCAGCCCCTCCAGCGTCAGCGGATACATGCGTTCGTTCATCAGGTCGCGGATGGTGCGGGTCGACTGGCTATAGCCCCAATGTTCCGCCGGCGCGGGGTTCAGCCACACGGTCGCGGGGTAAGTATGGGCGACGCGTTGCAGCCAGACGGCACCGGCTTCCTCGTTCATATGCTCCACCGATCCGCCGGGATGGCTGATCTCATAGGGGCTCATTGCCGCGTCGCCGACGAAGATCACCTTATAATCATGGCCATATTTGTGCAGCAGGTCCCAGGTCGGGGTGCGCTCGGCAAAGCGGCGGCGATTATCCTTCCACACGCCTTCATAGAGGCAGTTATGGAAATAGAAGAATTCCATATTCTTGAATTCGCTGGTCGCGGCGGAAAACAGCTCCTCGCACAGCTTGATATGCGGGTCCATCGATCCGCCCACGTCCAGGAACAGCAGCAGCTTGACCGCATTGTGCCGCTCGGGCCGCATCCGGATATCGAGCCAGCCTTGCCGCGCGGTGCCGCGGATCGTGGCGTCCAGGTCCAGCTCGTCGGCCGCGCCCTCCCGCGCAAAACGCCGCAGCCGGCGCAGTGCCACCTTGATATTGCGGGTGCCGATCTCGCGATTGCTGTCCAGATTGGCGAATTCGCGCTTTTCCCAGACCTTGATCGCGCGCTTGTGCCGACTTTCCCCGCCGATCCGCACGCCCTCGGGATTATAGCCGCCATGGCCGAAGGGGGACGTGCCGCCGGTGCCGATCCACTTGCTGCCGGCCTGGTGGCGCTCCTTCTGCTCCTCCAGCCGCTCTTTCAGCGTCTTCATGATCTCGTCCCAGTCGCCCAGCGACTTGATCTTCTCCATCTCCTCGGGGCTGAGGAACTTCTCCGCGACCAGGCACAGCCATTCCTCGGGTATCTCCGCCTCGACTCCGTCCTGGCCCAAAAGGCCCTTGAAGACCTTGGCAAAGACCTGATCGAACCGGTCGATCAGCCCCTCATCCTTCACATAGGTGGCGCGGGCGAGATAGTAGAAATCCTCCGGCCGCCGCTCGATCACGTCGCGGTCCAGCGCTTCCAGGAGCAACAGATGCTCCTTGATGCTGGCGGGGATGCCGGCGGCGCGCAGCGCGTCGAGGAAATTGAGCATCATGGTGCCGATCTTGTCGGCCAGCGGGTCGGGCGATGCAAGCGCCGGGCGGATCGCATTGGCGAAATATTAAGTGTTGCACCGCACGGTAAACAGTCCAGTATTCATTATGACAGTTAAGTTGCGGGGGCGGCTTGGAAAACGGAGAATTGTTGGCTGACCTGGGGGAACGGTCGGGCGACATAGCATTGCAATGCAGCGAAACCGCTGGATTTCTGGGCGAGGTGAACCGCCGGATCCAGGGCGATTCGGCGCGCCTGTCGGATCTTCAGGCGAACATGCAGACGCTGACCGCCAGCCAGAATGAGAGTGTGGCGGCGGCCCAGGAGTTGAGCCTGACCGCCGGGCGCGCCGGGCGCATCATTGCCGAGGGGCATGACGTCATCACCCTGTCGCTGGGCGAGGTGGCGGGGCTGGTCGAGCATGTCACCGGCCTCGAAGGCCATTTGCGCCAGTTTCTGCAGGTGATCGAGGCGGTGGGCGGCATTTCTGACCAGCTCGGCACGATCGCCCGCCAGACCCGTCTGCTGGGTGTCAATGCCGCGATCGAGGCGGCGCGCGGTGGTGAGGCAACGATGGGCTTTGCCGTGGTGGCGGAGGAAATCCGCCGGCTTGCCGAGCAGGCGGCCGAATCCTCGGCCTCGGTCGGCAGCAAGCTTGGCCAGCTAGACCGCGATGCCCGCCATCTGATCGGCGGGGTGGAGGCGAATATCCAGCGCGGCCGCGACGTCGGCACCCATATCGACCAGCTGCGCCTGTCCATGGCGGAGATCGCCTCGCTGGTGAGCCAGTTTGGCGAGCGTTCCAATGCGATCGTCGCCTGCACCGACGAGGCCGACGCCCATGTCGCGGCGCTGGACCAGGGGCTGGCGCTGTTCGGCCGTTCCTCGACCGAAAGCGCGGGGCGGGTCGACATGGCCCGCGACAAGATCGAGACGCTGGAGGGCCTGGCCAACGACATGCTCAACACGGCGGCGCAGAGCCGGCTGCGCACCCGCAACAGCCATTATATCGCGCTGGCCGAGGATGGCGCGGCGGAAGTCGCGGCCCTGCTCGAAGATGCGCTGGCCTGCGGCGAACTGTCGCAACAGGCCTTGTTCGATCGCAGCCATCGACCGATCGCGGGGTCTGAACCGACCCAATATCAGACCGGCTTCACCGCCTATGCCGATCTGCGGGTGCGACCGTTGCTCGACCGCCATACCGCGAAGGACGCGACCATCATCGGTTGCTGCCTGATCGACATGGACGGCTATCTGCCCACCCATATCAGCGCGCGCAGCCAGCCGCAGCGCATCGGTGACCCGCGCTGGAACATGGAGCATGCCCGCAACCGGCAAATCTTCATGGACGCCCAGACCCGCCGCGCGCTCGACGGCGACGACGACTTCTATCTCTTCACCTATCGCCAGAATCTGGGGGAGGGGCGCTATCGGGCACTGCGCAGCGTGTTCGTGCCGCTGCGTTTCGCCGGGCGTCGATGGGGTGTCTATGAGGTCGGGTATCTGATCTGATCGACGCGCCGGATGCCATGGATCAACGAGACCAGAACGAAGGAGATGATCATCAGCAGATACCAGGCGCCCAGCTTCATCAGGCTGACCATCTCCCAGCCATGGCGCTGGCTGGGATAGGTCCAGGCATTGGCGAAGGTGCCGATATTCTCCGCCAGCCAGATGAACAGCGCGACCAGGAAGAAGCCGAGTAGCAGCGGCATGCGCCGTGGCTCCCGCCAGGGCGTGAACCAGATCCATGTCCGCCCGAACAACAGCATGGCGGCAGCGAACAGGGCGATCCGGACATCGGGCAGCCAGTGATGGGCGAAGAAATTGACATAGATGGCGCTCGCCAGCAGCACTGTCGCCCAGACCGGCGGATAGCGGCTGAAGCCGAAGTCGAAGATGCGCCAGATCCGCGCGATATAGCTGCCGACCGCAGCATACATGAAACCGGAAAAGAGCGGCACCGGGCCGATATGGAGCAGACTGGCCTCGGGATAGACCCAACTGCCCGCATGGGTTTTGAACAATTCCATGATCGTGCCGATCAGGTGGAAGGCGCAGATCACCAGCGCCTCGCGCGGGCTTTCCAGTCGCAGGGCCAGCATCGCGATCTGGATCGCGATCGCCGACAAGGTCAGGAAATCATAGCGATGCAGCGGCGCACCGGCGGGATAGAAAAGATGGGTGGCGAGTAGCAGCGCCAACATCAGTCCGCCGAACAGGCAGGCCCAGCCCTGCTTGAAGCCGAACAGCAGGAATTCGTAGGCCCAGGCGCGCGGCCCCGCCGCAACGCGGACCGATTCCAGATGGGCGCGTATCCGCGCAAAGCGGGTCGCGCCCGTGGGGTCGTTCATGTCTTGATATCTAGCGCGCCATGGCCCGGCCGCCAATCATTCCGGCCCCGACGAAAATGCTTTGCAGTGCGCGCATGATCGTTAAGCTGACGGAACAACAGAAGAATGGGGAGAGGCTGCCGATGGCGGGACGGCGATGGACGCGGGCGCTGGCTTTGGCGCTGCTCGGCGCTTCGGGCGCGGCGCTGGGGACCGATACGCCGCAACAGGCCGAGGACGAGATCGTCGTGATCGTCGCCAGGATGAAGATCATCAACATCGAATATGCGCTTCGTGGTCCCTGGCTCAAGGCCTGCAATCTCGACGGGACGACCGGCACGCCGGCGGCCGACCGGGCGATCTGCATGTTGCTGCAACAATGCCTGCTCGACGGGAAGACACGGCGCGAAGAGGCCAAGCAATGCGTCAATGCCCGGATCGACGATCTCGCCAATCATCGTGGCACCCTGCCTGCGCTGGTGAGCGAGGCTGCGCTTGAAACCGCCGCCGCCGGGCAGGATGCACCAGCGGACGATGCGGAAAAATCCGACGCGATCATCGTCACCGGCGCGCGCCATGTCATCAATCCGGGCCTGTGGCGCTTTACCGAGATCGGCACCTATGTGAGCAGCGTTTCCGGACATCATCCTCCGGGCACCCGCCAGTGGGAGGCCTGCATCCCCGATCGTCGCGATGATCTGGCGATCCGCTATGCCGTGGAGGGACCGCCCCTTCCGGCTGGGACCGGTGGCCCGCATGGATGCCGCCAATGGCGGGTCACTGTGTCAGGGCGCAAATTCGAGGGGCGACTATATTGTGGCCGTGCGCATGGCGGCTTTTCCTATGGCAGGATGAACGGAACGGTCACGGGCGATGCGCTGGAGGCATCTGCCGAACACAAGACGGTTGGCGGACGGGGGCCGCGCGGGAAAGGGCCAGAGAAGCCGCGCTTCTTCGGGAGCCTGAAGACCGAATTGTCGGGGGAGCGCGTCGGCGCGTGCCCCGGTCGCTGATCGGGAGCGAAAGGGCGCTCCGGATAATGTCCGGAGCACCCAGGACTTTGTAAAACCGCCTCAGTTGGGCTTGCGTGCCCCCTGGCTAATCGTCACCTCGCCATTGGCGGCATAAAGTGCCGTGGCTTCGGCCTGGGCCGTCTGGGGATCCTTGCCGTCCAGGATCGCGGCGATCTGGCGGCCGCTGGGCACCTTGTCATAGATGCCGTAAAGATCAGTCTGGCCGACCATATGGATTGACAGTTGATAGCCAAGGTCGCGGGTGGCGGGATCGAAGGCGAGGACGGTGCCACTATCGTCGACCGGCACGATGATCGCGCCGTCGCTGCGACCCGTCTGCTGCAACATGTCATAGCTGCCCTGCGCAGTCTGGACGGTGCCGCGAATGCACAGATTGTCCTTACCCTCGCGCGGGATGCGGACATCCTGCGGCACGGGTTGGCCGGCGGTGCCGCTGGGCACGGCCTTGGTCAGGCGGGCATCGCTGATGTCGCCGGTGGGACAGGCGCCGAAGCTGGCCGGACTGGTCGCGTGCAGCGCTGAAACCTCGTCGAATTGCAAGCCGGCCAACATCCCGTCCAGCCCTGCAAGCACTTCGGCGCGGCGTTCGGTCGGCCCGGTGACGCGCAGCTTCACCATCCAGCGCCCGGCATGGGCAAAGGCGGCCGCCGTCGTCAGTGCGCCATCGGCGGCATCGTCATAGACGGCGCGGATCGCGGTGCCCGCAGTACCGCCGGCTGCGACGCTGTCATAGGCGGTGCGATGGGTCTTGGTGCCGAACCGTTCCATCACCGCCTTGTCGGTCATGTATGCGGCGAGCGAGGCGTCGGCATAGGCCGGCAGATAAACATAGAGGGTCGCCTGGATGGCACCATCCTGCGAAATATATTGGGCGTAATTGTCGATGCCCTTGCCGCCGTTCGACACTTCGCCACTCTTGGTCAGTGACAGGCTGGCGACCGTCTGCGGCAGGCTGATGCCGGCGGCGGTCGCACTTATGGCAGTATCGCTGGGCGTCCATGCCTCGATATCGTCCGCCGCCTGCGCCAGCGAGGGCAAGGTCAGGCAGAGGGCCATCGAACACAGGAACAACGCACTTTTGGGCATTGGCATCCTCTCTCTCGATTCAGACCGTCTTGGCGCGGGCTTGAATGTCAGAGGGTCAGGAGACCATGGATTCCACAGGGGCGCAAGCGGCCTTCATGTCGCCGGCGCTATTTGCCCCGGAAATCGTGGCAATTGCGGGTCGTGATGGGCTGATCGTGGCGCAGTATCGGTCCAGATCAGGCCTTGGGGTGTGACCCGGTCGGGTTCATCCAGCGCGACGGCCGCGATTCGCCCAGGCCGAATCGCGGCCTCAGCGCCCCTGGCGCCGCGCCATGAAGGCCAGGCGCTCGAACATCATGATGTCCTGCTCATTCTTGAGCAGCGCGCCGTGTAGTGGCGGGATCGCCTTGGTCGGGTCGGCATTCTGCAGTACGTCGAGCGGCATGTCCTCGTTCAGCAGCAGCTTCAGCCAGTCGAGCAATTCGCTGGTGCTGGGCTTCTTCTTGAGGCCCGGAACTTCGCGAATGTCGTAGAAAATGTCCATCGCGCGGCTGACCAGCATCTTCTGGATGCCGGGGAAATGGACATCGACGATCGCCTGCATCGTCTCGCGATCGGGGAATTTGATATAGTGGAAGAAACAGCGACGCAGGAAGGCGTCGGGCAATTCCTTCTCGTTGTTCGAGGTGATGATGACGACCGGCCGTTCCTTGGCCGCGACCGTCTCGCCGGTTTCGTAGACATGGAAGGCCATGCGATCGAGTTCCTGCAACAGGTCGTTGGGAAATTCGATATCGGCCTTGTCGATCTCGTCGATCAGCAGCACGGGCAGGGTGGGGGAGGTGAAGGCCTCCCACAGCTTGCCCTTGCGGATATAGTTAGCGATGTCGTGGACCCGCTCGTCGCCCAACTGGCCGTCGCGCAGACGGGCCACCGCATCATATTCATAGAGGCCCTGATGCGCCTTGGTCGTAGACTTGACGTTCCATTCGATGAGGGGGGCGTCGATGGCCTTGGCGATTTCCTGGGCCAGCACGGTCTTGCCGGTGCCGGGTTCTCCTTTCACCAGCAGCGGCCGGCGCAGCAGCACCGCGGCATTGACCGCGACCTTCAGATCGTCGGTGGCGACATAATCCTGGGTGCCCTCAAAGCGCATGGCTCTCTTCCGCTCCATCATTGCTGGAGGACCGGACTAGGCAAAGCGGGATTGGGGCGCAACGCGTTTGTGCGTTGCGGCAAACCGGCAGGGCGATGGATCAGTCTTGCTGTTGGCGGCGGATGGCGGCGCGGGCTTCAAGCAGATCCCACAAGCCGCGATGCTGGGCGAGCAACTGGCGCATGCCGAACTGGATCGCGCGATCGACAGCCGGATCGCCGCCGATGGCGCGGGCGACTTCCAGTGTTGCGCGATGATCAGGTAGGGCACAGGGTACGGGCTCTATGCCCGCACGAAGCGCGGCAATGTCCAGCAGCTTGCGCACGGCACGCCAGTCCAGCACCAGCGCAATCGCCGCGCCCATGGCGCAGCCGCGCCGGTCGGACTGGGCCAGCATGTCGAGCGCATGGCGCTGCTGGCTGACGAGCGCTTCGCAGTTGCTCTGGCCCGCCGTACTGGGGGCTGGGCCTGCGGCCACGGTCACCTGGGTCAGATAGGCGCGCTCCCGCGCAAACGCGTCTGCTGCCTCGATTAGCCAGCGGCGCGAGGCATTTTCGACGGACCGTGTGGCGGCATGATCGATTACGCCGGGATGGCGACCATGGAGCAGGCAGAGATAATAGGCGGCATCGGCAAGGTCCGGCAGGCCCAGGGCATCGCGCGACCGTGCATCCTGGCTCGCCTGGATCGTGTAGTTATGGCCATAGCTGCCATCGGTACGAACCAGCATATCCAGGATTTGCGCAATATCGTCGCCCCGGCGCAGCGCCGTCACTTCGCTCATAGAAATTTCCCTGTGGCAACGGCGTAAGGGGCGCCGCTGGGCATAATTTAGGGCAAGGTGCGTAAACGCCGGGTTAAACCTGAGCCTGTGTCGATGGAACGCAATATGCATGCGACGAGCCGAGTTTTAGCGATAGGGAGGCGGCGATCAGGATAATCCATCCAGACTTTGCTCCCCATATGACGCTATTACGAAACTTCTCTTCACACGCCTATTTTTGGTGCATATTGAAATGGTTCGCCTGGGCAGGATCGAAAGGGGCAAGATGCCTGATACATTGAAGCTTTGCGTAATCGGTGGATCTAATTCTTTGATGAGAAATGGATACACCCCTCCTCTTGTGGCCAATCTTGAGAGGCGCACCGGTAAGAAGGTCGATTTTCGCAATCTCTCGGTCGGCGGTACATTTTGTCATTTCGGTTTATGGCAAGTGGTGACAAAGGGGCAGCATATTGATGCAGACGTCATCATCGTTGAGTATGCCCTTAATGATGCGGAACTTGCGCGTTTCGGAATCCATCAGCAATGGACCAAGGCCTATGAAGGGATGATTGCGCGTCTGCGTAGAGACAATCCGACGGCGCAAATTCTCACGCCGCTGCTTTTCTCTCGCAGCAACACCGGTCGGACGCAAATTTCAGGTATCAGCAGCGGCGTGGCGTTGATCAACATGCGCTACGGGGTGTCGACAATCGACGTCACACAGGAGCTTTTGGCGAAGGCGCCGCTCAACTATTGGGACCCAGCCAAGGAATGGCACCGAGATCAATCCCATTATCATAAGTTCCTGCAGGTGATGATCGGAGAGATGGTTGCAGATCGGATATTGAAGGGAGAGGGGTATGGTTTAGCACGGGATTATGCGCCAATCATGCCTGGTCATTTCATCAATGCGCAATCGGCGGTGATGGCTAATAAATTCGATATGATGTTGCCTGCTGATACCAAATTTCGTGATTTTTCTAACTCTTTATTTTCAGAACGTGCCGCTATTATTGGTGAGGGAGCCGAAATTTCCTTCAATGTTCAGGGAAGTGTTGTCGCTGTCATGGTAGTGTCCACGCGCGAGGATGGCGTTGTCTGTGCGCAGTTCGGTGCACATAAAAGCTATTTTTCGCTACGACGGCGTGCGCTCGATGACGAGAAATATCCGTTCCTGCTCAACTTGGTCATTCCCGATCAATATTTCGGCAAGCAGATTTGTGCGTCACTGGATGTCGAGGAGCGCTTCTCGCTTCGTTTGGTCGCAGATGCAGAGGCCGAGCAGGTCGGCTATGATAATATCCAGCATCGGGGAACGGCGCGCTTGCCGGATCAAGGATCGCATGAATTGGCCGTCATCGATCTGTTGTTTGATGGGGTGATTAGCCCAGTTACCGATAACGTCGCAATGCCGGACGGCATCCAGATGGAGGCGGTGGAGGCCTGAAATCGTGGTGCTAGCCGCCAAGCTCACTAGGTAAAAAAAGACCTGGCCGGAGATGATCCGGGCCAGGTCTTTTTTGCTAGCCTATATTACTGGTCCAGGAAGCTGCGCATCTTGCGGCTGCGACTGGGGTGCTTCAGCTTGCGCAGCGCCTTCGCCTCGATCTGGCGGATACGCTCGCGGGTCACGCTGAACTGTTGGCCCACTTCCTCCAGCGTATGGTCGGTGTTCATGCCGATGCCGAAGCGCATGCGCAGCACGCGTTCCTCGCGCGGGGTCAGGCTGGCAAGGACACGGGTGACCGTTTCCTTGAGGTTCGCCTGGATCGCCGCATCCACCGGGATAATCGCATTCTTGTCCTCGATGAAGTCGCCCAGATGGCTGTCTTCCTCGTCGCCGATCGGCGTTTCGAGGGAGATCGGCTCCTTGGCGATCTTCATCACCTTGCGCACCTTTTCGAGCGGCATGGACAGGCGCTCGGCCATTTCCTCCGGCGTGGGTTCACGGCCCTGTTCATGCAGGAACTGGCGGCTGGTGCGAACCAGCTTGTTGATCGTCTCGATCATGTGGACCGGGATACGGATGGTCCGCGCCTGATCCGCGATCGAACGGGTGATCGCCTGACGAATCCACCAGGTGGCATAGGTGCTGAACTTGTAACCGCGACGATATTCGAATTTGTCGACCGCCTTCATCAGGCCGATATTGCCTTCCTGGATGAGGTCCAGGAACTGCAGGCCGCGGTTCGTATATTTCTTCGCGATGGAGATGACGAGGCGCAGGTTCGCCTCGACCATTTCCTTCTTGGCGATGCGCGCTTCGCGCTCGCCCTTCTGCACCATGTTGACGATGCGGCGGAATTCGCTGAGCGACATGCCGGTCGCCTGGGCGATCTCGCTCACTTCGTTGCGGATGCGTTCGACCGCGCGGCCTTCGGCAGCGGCAAAGGCGGCCCATTTCTTGTCGAGGCCCTGCACCTTTTCCAGCCAGGCATCGTCCAGTTCATGGCCCATATAGCGCTCAAGGAAGTCCTTGCGGCTGACCTTGTGGCGCTCGGCCAGGCGCAGCATCTGGCCGCCCAGCGCGGTCAGGCGCCGGTTATAGGCATAGAGCTGATCGACCAGATATTCGATCTTCTGCTGGTGGAACTGGACGCTCTCGACCTCGGCGGTCAGTTGCTCGCGCAACTCGTGATAGCTGTCCTCAGCCTTCTGGCTCAGGCTTTCGCCATTGGCCATGGCGACCATGCGCGATGCCTGGGCCTTGGAGAAGGCGCGGAAGATCTCGGTGATGGTCGCGAACTTCTCCAGCGCCATCGGCTTGAGAGTTTCTTCCATCTGGGCGAGGGAGAGGGTGTTGTCCTCTTCCTCTTCTTCCTCATTGCGGCGGGCACGCGGCGCGCCGTCCTCATCTTCGTCGCCGTCGGCGGATTCTTCCTCCGGCTCTTCCTCTTCCTTGAAGCTGGGGCCGGCGGTCTTCTCGCTGATCTCGCCATCATCGTCCTCGGCGCCTTCCTCCAGATTTTCCGGAGCAGGATCCTTGGACAGCATGGCGTCGAGATCGAGGATCTCGCGCAGCTGCATCTCGCCATTGTTGAGGGCGGTCGACCATTCGATGATCGCGTTGAAGGTGGTCGGGCTTTCGCACAGACCCAGGATCATCGTGTCGCGGCCGGCCTCGATCCGCTTGGCGATGGCGATTTCGCCCTCGCGGCTGAGCAGCTCCACTGCGCCCATTTCGCGCAGATACATGCGCACGGGATCGTCGGTGCGATCGACCGTTTCCTTCTTCTTTTCGGTGACCAGCTTGGGCGCGCCGTCATCGTCACCCGAATCATCCTCGGCATCCTCGGCATCTTCGCGCTCGCGCTGCTCGTCGCCGTCTTCGCTGGCTTCCTCATTCTCGACGATGTTGACGCCCATCTCGTTGAGCGCCGACATGATGTCCTCGATCTGCTCGGAGGACATCTGGTCCTGCGGCAGGGCATCGTTCAGTTCGTCATAGGTGATGTAGCCGCGCTTCTTCGCGCGCGCGATCAGCTTCTTGACGGACGCTTCGTTGAGGTCGAGCAGGGGGGCATCGCCATCCTCGCCATCGCCCATCCCGCCATTCTTGCTGTTCGCCTTGGTCGCCATTTATTCGCCTTAACTCCGTCGTCCCGACAGGAACGACCCTAATCAAACAATGTCTTCGGACTGCGCCAGTTCCGCCAGGCGGCTGTCGTGATCGGCTTTCAGTGCGCGGATGCGCTGCTGCTCAGCGAAATTCTCTTCGCTGAAGTCGCTCTCGAACCGTCTAGTAGCCTCCGCCAGCGCCGTTTCCAGCTCCGGTCCTTGCGCCATCACCCGGATGGCCTCGTCCAGGTCGCGCTGCACGCGACTGGGGTCGGTTGTCATCCTATGTGGGGTGAATGTGAACGTATCGGCCCGGAGCATCCCCTTAGCCATATTATACAAGTCACCTTGCCCCAATATGGTAAGGAGGGCCTGCGTTTCAACTGTTTCTTTGCGGAAGGATGCGGCGATCATCGCATCCAGCAATTGGGCGAGCGCCGGATCGCCGATTCGCAGGCCTGACAGCGTCTCGCGGTGCAGGACAATCTGCTCCGGATCGCGCAGCAGGCTGGCCAATATCGCGCGCAGCAGCCGATGTTCCATGCCGCTTGCGCCGATCTCCCGCGCCTCGTTACCGGCGGGCGGGACGGGGGGCTTCCAATTGCCCTTCTTGTCACGCTGCCAGCCGGCGCGGGCGCCGCCACCGCCTGCGCTGCGCTGCGAACGCTGGCCGCCGCCAAAACGATCGGGGCGGGCAAAGAAGAGCGCGTCATACCGCTCCCGGAATGTCTGGGCATAGAGCGCGCGGACATCGGGATGCTGGATCGAGTCGCTATGGGCGGCGAGCCGCTGCTTGAGCGCTGCCTTCTGCTCGGGCGTGTCGAGTGGTGCGACCTTCTGCTCATGCTCCCACAGGCGATCGACCAGCGGTTGCGCGGCGGCCAGCACCGCATCCATCGCGCGCGGCCCCTCGGCGCGGAGCAGGTCGTCGGGGTCTTGCCCCGTCGGCAGGGTAGCGAATGACAGGCTATGACCGGGACGCAGCAGGGGGAGGGCGCGGGTCGCGGCACGGATCGCCGCCTTCTGCCCGGCCGCATCTCCGTCGAAGCAGAGTACAGGCACCTCGACCATCTTCCACAGCCGCTCGATCTGATGCTCGGTCAGCGCCGTGCCGAGCGGCGCGACCGCATCGCCGAAACCGGCTTGGGCCAGCGCGATCACGTCCATATAGCCCTCGACCACGATCACCCGGCCGCTTTGCCGGCTGGCGGGGGAGGCGCGGTCGATATTGTAGAGGGTACGTCCCTTGTCGAAGAGCGGCGTGTCGGGCGAGTTCAGATATTTGGGTTCGCCCTGGCCGATGATCCGGCCGCCAAAGGCGATAACCCGCCCGCGAATGTCACGGATCGGCAGCATGAGGCGCCCACGAAACCGGTCGTAGGTGTCGCGTTCCCCATCCGGATCGATGAGCAGCCCGGCCTCGACCAGCATCGGCTCGCCAAAATCGCGCAGCGACGTCTTGAGCTTCCCACGCGAATCCGGCGAATAGCCAAAGCCAAACGTGCGCCGGGTCGCATCGCTGATGCCGCGCTTGGCGAGATAGGCACGGGCGTCGCCGCCATCGATGCCAGCCAGTTGCTCCTCGAAAAAGCCCTGTGCGGCGCCCATCGCGTCATGCAGCCCCTTGGCCTGCTCGGCGCGCTTGGCCGCGCGCGGATCGGCGGCGGGCACGTCCATGCCGGCCGTCTGCGCGAGTTCCTTCACCGCCTCCATGAAGGGCAGGCCGCGCTGCTCGGTCATCCAGCGGATCGCATCACCATGCGCTCCGCAACCGAAGCAATGGTAGAAGCCCTTCTCGTCGTTGATCGTGAAGCTGGGCGTCTTCTCGTTATGGAAGGGGCAGCAAGCCTTATATTCGCGGCCTGCCTTTTGCACCTTTACGGTCTTGCCGATCAACGTCGAAAGCGACGTCCGCGCGCGCAGTTCGTCCAGCCATTGGGGCGTGAGGGTCAAAATCTCCCCTCCCGCATGCGGGAGGGCGATTTGGGTCGGTCAAGCCCCCGGCTTGGCCTAAACAGCGCGGGGCGCTGTTTACCCAAATCGGGGGAGGGCATGTCCGCAATCACCCGTTCAATTTCCTCAGTCACGCCTTCGATATTGCCAAGAACATCATTGTTCCAGAAACGGATCACGCGAAAGCCTCGTGCTTCGATATGGCGCGTCCGATCAGCGTTGACGGCATCATCGTGCTGTCCGCCATCCACTTCAATTACCAAACCGATCGCGCGGGCTACGAAATCGCAGATGAACGGGCCGATTGGCACCTGACGGTTGAAGCGGATGCCGGAAATCTTGCGGGCGCTGATCACCTGCCACAGAGCACGCTCGGCTTCCGTGGCATTATTGCGCAGCGCGCGGGCTTTCGCGGTAGGGCGAGCATAGCCTTTGTCCATCGGTCAAGAACATGCCCTCCCCTGACCCCTCCCGCAAGCGGGAGGGGGACTAGTGCGGAAGGGTCAGCTCAGCGCCGCCTTCACCAGGCCACTCGCCTTGCTCATGTCGATCACCGCGCCATGGCGTTCCTTGAGCACGGCCATGACCTTGCCCATGTCCTTGACGCTTTCAGCACCAACTTCTGCCTTGATGCCTTCGATCGCCGCCTTGGTCTCGTCCTCGCTCAGCTGCGCGGGCAGGAAGGTCTCGATGACGTCCAGCTCGGCCTGTTCCTTGGCAGCCAGCTCGTCGCGGCCGCCGCTCTTGAACATGTCGATTGATTCGCGGCGCTGCTTCACCATCTTCTGCAGCACCTCGACCACGATGCTGTCGTCGTCGGGGACATTGCTGGCGGTGCGCAATTCGATGTCGCGATCCTTGAGCTTGGCCAGGATCAGGCGCACGGCGGCCAGGCGATCCTTGTCGCCGGCCTTCATGGACTGCACTTGGGCGCTCTTGATGGTGTCGCGAATCATCGGCGAATAAATCCTGTCTCTTGCGGAAAGGAGCAGATATAATGCGAAAAGAGATTTTTAACAGACGTTGACCTTCACGCCTCGCAGGAATAGGTGACCGGCCGTTTAACCCGCACCAGACGGGTTCCCGCAAAAGCATAAAGGACCGCAGACCATGGCTGACGCCAAGACCCTCATTGTGCCCAAAGGAGCGACAGGGGTCGTGGTTTTTGCCGATGGCGCCGCTGTCTTCGGTCGCGGCTTCGGCGCGGTCGGCGAAGCGGTCGGCGAACTCTGCTTCAATACCTCGATCACCGGCTATCAGGAGATCATGACCGATCCCAGCTACGCCGGGCAGATCATCAATTTCACCTTCCCGCATATCGGCAATGTCGGCACCAATCTGGATGATGTCGAAGCCGCCTCGCCCCATGCGCTGGGTTGCATCGCGCGGCAGGACGTCACCGCGCCCAGCAATTTCCGCAATGTCGAACCGTTCGACCAGTGGATGAAGGAGCAGGGCCGCATCGGCCTCGCCGGTGTCGACACCCGCGCGCTGACCCGTCTGATCCGCGAGAAGGGCGCGCCCAACGTCGTCATCGCTTATGATCCCGACGGCAATTTCGACATCGTCGCGCTCGCGGCCAAGGCGGCCGCCTGGCCGGGCCTTGAAGGCATGGACCTCGCCATCGAAGTCACGGGCAAGGAAAGCCGCCTGTGGAAGGATGGCGTCTGGACCATCGGTCATGGCTATGGCCTCAATGAAGCGGGTGAGGAACGCCCCCATGTCGTCGCCATCGATTATGGCGCGAAGAACAACATCTTCCGCAATCTGGTGCAGGCCGGCGCGCGCGTCACCGTGCTGCCCGCCACCGCGACCTTCGATCAGGTCAAGGCGCTCAATCCCGATGGGGTGTTCCTGTCGAACGGTCCGGGCGATCCGGCCGCGACCGGCGAATATGCCGTGCCGGTGATCAGCCAGGTGCTGGCTGCCGACATCCCCGTCTTCGGCATCTGCCTCGGCCATCAGCTTCTGGGCCTCGCCGTTGGCGCCAAGACGATCAAGATGCATCAGGGCCATCGTGGCGCCAACCATCCGGTCAAGCGCCTGTCGGACGGCCTGGTCGAGATCACCAGCATGAACCATGGTTTCGCCGTCGATGTCGATACGCTGCCGGCCAATGCGCGCTCGACCCATATTTCGCTGTTCGATGGCAGCAATTGCGGCATTGAACTCACCGACAAGAACGCCTTCTCGGTGCAGTATCACCCCGAAGCCTCGCCCGGCCCGCAGGACAGCTTCTACCTGTTCAAGAAGTTCGTCGATGGCCTCAAGGGCGCGGTCGCCGCGTGAGCCAGAACCTGCCCCCGGTTGACGAAGCGCGCCTTGCCGCAGAGTGGGAGGCGGACAGGCAAGTCCTCGCCAATCTCAAGCGCAATGGCGACGTCGCGCGTCTCGCGCGGCCCGTGGATGTCAGCTTCCGGGGCAGCGAGCAGGATTTCGAGCGCGTTCTGACCATCGCCAGCCAGTTCGGCTTCGTCGAACTGGACCGGGAGGAAGATGAGGATGGCGACCTGTTCCTGTTCCTGGAATGTGTGCAGCCGGTCGATGAGCAGTCGATCCGCGCGCTGACCAAAAAGTGCCTCCAGATCGAAATCCTCTGCGGTGTCGAATATGACGGCTGGGGCTGCGAAGCGCAGGCGGGGGGCGTGCATTGAGTGCTGCTGCAACCTCGCTAGACCATCTATTGGAGGTCGGTAAGGCGGCATTGTCGGATATCGATGCGCTCGGTGCCATTGATCCAGCAGCTTGCCACGTCTGTTACCATTTCTTCTGCCCTGCGGATGAAGAGAATGATCGCTGGGATGAGGACGCTGAATGTGTTCAGCTTTCCAAGCCGATTTTTGATGCCATGCCATTCGATGTCGAGATTGACGGCATCGGGGGAAGTGCTGGCGTTGAGGCTTGGGAAAACGCCTATCCTACAATCGCTTGGCTGAACGACAGGATGCCTAGGATGCTGGAGGTGGCCAGCGCCGCAAAGATGAATTTCCTAGGCTGGTCCTTCGAACCCAAAAATGGGCCGATTGTGAGTGCTGGCGTCAACGTCATGAACGCAAGCAGCCCGGAAGGCCGCTCAATTATCGATGGAATGATCGAATCCCTAAAGGCGAAGAAAAACTAATGCCCAAACGCACCGACATCTCCTCCATCCTCATCATCGGCGCTGGTCCGATCATCATCGGCCAGGCGTGCGAGTTCGATTATTCGGGCACGCAGGCGGTCAAGGCGCTGAAGGAAGAGGGCTATCGCATCATCCTGGTGAATTCCAACCCGGCCACGATCATGACCGACCCGGAATTTGCCGACGCGACCTATGTCGAGCCGATCACGCCCGAAATCGTGGCGAAGATCATCGAGAAGGAGCGGCCCGATGCGGTGCTGCCGACCATGGGCGGCCAGACGGCGCTGAACACGGCGCTGGCGCTCTATAATGACGGCACGCTGGAGAAGTTCGGCGTCCAGATGATCGGCGCCGACGCCGAGGCGATCGACAAGGCGGAGGACCGGATCAAGTTCCGCGACGCCATGGACAAGATCGGCCTGGAATCGGCCCGCTCGCGCATTGCGCACACGATGGAAGAGGCGCTGGAGGCGCTGGAATATACCGGTCTTCCCTCGATCATCCGCCCCAGCTTCACCATGGGCGGCACCGGCGGCGGCATTGCCTATAATCGCGAAGAGTTCGTCAACATCGTGCGCGGCGGCCTCGACGCTTCCCCGACCACCGAAGTGCTGATCGAGGAATCGCTGATCGGCTGGAAGGAATATGAGATGGAGGTCGTGCGGGATCGCAACGACAATGCCATCATCATCTGCTCGATCGAAAATGTCGATCCGATGGGCGTCCATACCGGCGACTCCATCACTGTCGCGCCGGCGCTGACGCTGACCGACAAGGAATATCAGATCATGCGCAACGCCAGCATCGCGGTGCTGCGCGAGATCGGCGTCGAGACCGGCGGTTCCAACGTGCAGTTCTCGGTCAATCCGAAGGACGGCCGCCTGATCGTGATCGAGATGAACCCGCGCGTGTCGCGTTCCTCGGCGCTGGCGTCGAAGGCGACCGGCTTCCCGATCGCCAAGGTCGCGGCGAAGCTGGCCGTCGGCTATACGCTCGACGAGATCGAGAATGACATTACCGGGGCGACCCCGGCCTCGTTCGAGCCGACCATCGACTATGTCGTGACCAAGATTCCGCGCTTCGCCTTTGAAAAGTTCAAGGGGGCCGAGCCGCTGCTGGGCACCGCGATGAAGTCGGTTGGCGAAGTCATGGCGATCGGCCGCAACATCCATGAATCGATGCAGAAGGCGCTGCGCGGTCTGGAAACCGGCCTGTCCGGCTTCAACCAGGTCGATCATCTGGTCGGCGCGCCCAAGGACGACATCATCGCCGCGCTGGCGCAGGCGACGCCTGATCGTCTGCTGGTCGCGGCGCAGGCCCTGCGCGAAGGGCTGAGCGTTCAGGAAATCCACAATATCGCCAAGTTCGATCCCTGGTTCCTGGAGCGTCTGAAGGAAATCGTCGACGCCGAAAATGAAGTGCTGGAACATGGCCTGCCGCGCGATGCGGACGGCATGCGCCGCCTCAAGGCCATGGGCTTTTCCGACAAGCGTCTTGCCTGGCTGGCGCTCAAGTCCGTCAATCTGCGCGGCAATGAGCGCGGCGTGGCGCGTGGCAGCGGCCTGATCCACGATGCTGTCGTCGCCATGACCGGCGGCGTGACCGAGGACGAAGTGCGTAGCCTGCGCCACAAGCTGGGCGTGCGTCCGGTGTTCAAGCGCATCGACACCTGCGCCGCCGAGTTCGAGGCGAAGACGCCCTACATGTATTCGACCTATGAAGCCCCGATCTTCGGCGAGCCGGAGAATGAGGCGCAGCCCAGCGACCGCAAGAAGGTCGTCATCCTGGGCGGTGGTCCCAACCGCATCGGCCAGGGTATCGAGTTCGACTATTGCTGCGTCCATGCCTGCTTTGCGCTGAGCGAAGCCGGCTATGAGACGATCATGGTCAACTGCAACCCGGAAACCGTGTCGACCGACTATGACACGTCCGACCGCCTCTATTTCGAGCCGCTGACGGCTGAAGACGTGCTGGAAATCCTGCATGTCGAAATGTCGAAGGGGACGCTGGCCGGCGTGCTGGTGCAGTTTGGTGGCCAGACGCCGCTCAAGCTCGCGCAGGCGCTGGAAGATGCCGGCATCCCGATCCTGGGCACCAGCCCGGACGCGATCGACCTGGCCGAGGATCGCGAGCGTTTCGCCGCGCTCATCGACAAGCTGAAGCTGCGCCAGCCGGCCAATGGCATTGCCCGCAGCCGCGAAGAGGCGATCGCGGTCGCCAACCGGATCGGCTATCCGGTGCTGATGCGTCCGTCCTACGTCCTTGGCGGTCGCGCCATGGAGATCGTCGACGGCCAGGCCCAGCTGGAAGAATATATCACCACCGCCGTGCAGGTGTCGGGCGAATCCCCGGTGCTGATCGATCAGTATCTGCGTGATGCGGTCGAGGTGGACGTCGACGCGCTGTGCGACGGCGACGATGTGGTCGTGGCCGGCGTGTTGCAGCATATCGAGGAAGCGGGCGTCCACTCCGGTGACTCGGCCTGTTCGTTGCCGCCCTACAGCCTGTCGGACGAGATCATTGCCGAGATCGAGCGCCAGACCGAAGTGCTGGCCCATGCCCTGTCGGTCCGCGGCCTCATGAACATCCAGTTCGCGGTCAAGGACGGCACTGTCTATCTGATCGAGGTCAATCCGCGCGCCAGCCGCACCGTGCCCTTCGTCGCCAAGGCGATCGGCACCCCGATCGCCAAGATCGCCTCGCGCGTCATGGCCGGTGAAAAGATCAAGGATCTGCCCAAGATCGATCGCAACGCGATCGACCATGTCGCGGTCAAGGAAGCGGTCTTCCCGTTCAACCGCTTCCCGGGCGTCGACCCCGTGCTCTCGCCGGAAATGAAGAGCACCGGCGAAGTCATGGGTATCGACAGCAATTTCGCCACCGCCTTTGCCAAGGCGCAGCTGGGCGCGGGCACCGTGCTGCCGACCAGCGGCACCGTCTTCGTCTCGGTCAAGGACAGCGACAAGCCGGTGATCCTGCCGGCGGTGCAGAAGCTGGCGGGCATGGGCTTCACCATCATCGCCACCGGCGGCACCGCGACCTATCTGGAAGGGCAGGGGATCGCCGTCGAGCATGTCAACAAGGTGGCCGAAGGGCGCCCGCACATCGTCGACCGGATCACCGATGGCGACGTACAGCTGATCTTCAACACCACCGAAGGCTGGCAGTCCTTGAAGGACAGCAAGGCGATCCGCACCAGCGCACTGCGGGCCAAGATTGCAAGTTTCACCACCGCGACCGCCAGTGTCGCTGCGGCGGACGCAATCGAGGCTTTGCGGGACCGTGCCCTTGAAGTGCGCTCGCTACAGTCCTATTATCCCGGGTCGCACGCCTGATCCCCTTCACCAGGAAGCATGCTGCGGGTGGCGCCACGTAGGTCGCCGCCAAAGGGAAGTTTTGACGAAGGATTTGCAATAATGGCGACCGTCGAGAAGATGCCGATGCTGCAGATGGGCTATGACAAGCTCAATGCGCAGCTCCGCGAACTGAAGGCCGAGCGCCCTCTGATCGTGGACGCCATCGAGGAAGCTCGTGCCCACGGCGACCTGTCGGAAAATGCCGAATATCATGCTGCCAAGGAACGGCAGGGCCAGGTCGAAGCGACGATCAACGATCTGGAGGACAAGCTGTCGCGCGCCCAGATCATCGATCCGACCACACTGTCGGGCAACAAGATCGTGTTCGGCGCGACCGTGACCCTGCTGGACGAAGACGACAAGCCGGTCAAATATCAGATCGTGGGTCAGGCCGAGGCGGACGCCAAGGCCGGCATGATCAGCTATAACAGCCCCTTGGGCCGTGCGCTGATCGGCCGCGAGGTTGGCGATGAGGTGGAAGTGTCGGTCCCGTCGGGCGACAAATTCTACCTGGTCGACAAGATCGCGTTCATCTGATCCCGTGAAACTGCCCGCCGGACGCACGACCAACGCGATCGCACTGCTCACGTTGGTCCTTTTCCTGCTGTGTCTGGCGACGGGGCAGATCGACAATGCGGCCTTGCTGGGCGGGTTCATTCCCGCCCGCGTCGGTAATCCCGGCTTGCTGGACGGCATGGCGGCGGTGCCCTGGTGGTTGACGCCGCTCAGTTGCACCTTCGTCCATGCCGGCTGGCTGCATATCGGCTTCAACCTGCTGATGCTGCTTTTCTGCGGGCGGCAGGTCGAACATGTGCTGGGCCGCACCGGCACGCTGATCCTCTATATCGCCGGCGCCTATGCCGCCTGTTTCGCGCAATGGGCGATCACGCCGGAATCGATCAATCCGATGGTGGGGGCGAGCGGCGCCATTTCCGCGATCATCGCCACCTACGCGCTGCTCTATAGTCAGCAACAGGTGCGGCGGATCGGGCCGTTGTCAGCCAATTTTGTGCGGGTGCTGTGGCTGGCAGCCGCATGGATCGCAATCCAGCTGATGATCGGCGTGGCGACGGCGGGGGGATTGGGCGATCTGGGTCAGATCGCGATTGCCGCCCATATCGGCGGCTTCCTGGCAGGGCTGGCCTTGACCCGGCCCTTGTTGCGCTGGCGGTTCCGCAAACGGCCCCAGCCTATCAATTGATCGTTCGATAATGTGTGTTCGGGCGAGACCGGGGCATGATCCGGTCTCGCCCGAAACATGCGATCAGGCTGCCGGCAACTCGGGCTCCAGCAGGCGGTGCAGGTGGACAATCACATAACGCATTTCGGCGTCATCGACGGTGCGCTGTGCTGCGCCGCGCCAGGCCTTTTCGGCCGAGGCATAGTCCGGGAAAACGCCAACCAGGTCGACCTTGCTCAGGTCCTGGAATTCCAGCGTCTGCGGGTTGGTTACGCGGCCGCCCATCACCAGATGCATCTTGCTCATGGCGTTATATGTTCTCCTTTGACTGATCGCGGTGCCTTAGCATCGTCCCTGCGATCCGCCAAGGAAAGCGGCCTGTGTGTCGATTGCGTTTGCGGCAATCGCGATTAGCTTTTCGGCAATCGCGCCTTGATCGCATCACCCAGCGCCTCGACACGGGTGGAGACGAGCGCGACCAGTTCGTCCGCCAGCTTCGATGCCTTGCCGCCAAGATCGGCCGATGCCGCAGCGTCACGGGCCGCAGCAGCGGTGTCGCTGGCGCTTTCCTTCGCGCTCGACAGCGCGTGGCTTGCCGTTTCGCGGGCCTTGCTCAGCACCTCGCCGGCATTGTCCCGCGCGCTCGTGAGCGCCTCACCAGCATTGTGGCGCAGCGAGTCGCTATTCTCGCTCGCGGTGGTGCGGGCGGTGGCGGCGGCTTCCAGC
The DNA here is from genome assembly GCF_014197035.1 of Sphingobium scionense. Taxonomy (GTDB): domain Bacteria; phylum Pseudomonadota; class Alphaproteobacteria; order Sphingomonadales; family Sphingomonadaceae; genus Sphingobium; species Sphingobium scionense. The sequence goes on from NZ_JACIEU010000002.1 coordinate 170,296, forward strand.
ACACGTGCCCCGGCGGTAGCGGCCAGGCCCGGAAGCGCCTTCATCACCTTGCGGCTCTTGGGGAACATCCAGGCGATGACCGCTCCGGCCGCCACCGCGCCGGCGACTGCCACCACCGGATGCTCCTGAATGATCTCGTTGGCGCGGGCGGCGACCCGCTGACCCCGGTCGCGCGCGTCGCCATAGGCTTCGCTCGCCTTGTCCTTGCCGGTCTGGATCAGTTCGCCGGCGCTTTCGCGCGCCTTGCCGGTGCCGTCCTTGATCATGTCGGTCGCGCTGCCGGCGGCATCATTGGCCGCTTCGCGGACGCGGGTCAGTTGGGCGCGGATGTCAGCCATCATCAATCTCCGAAATTTCCGTGTTACGGTTCCTCAGTCGAACGAACAGGCGTCCGAAAAGTGCCGTGAGGGGGCGGCGGAAGAGAAACAGGACGATGCCGGTTGCCGCCGCACCGGTGGCAACCGGCCGCCGGCGCACCTTGGCACCGACATAGGCGACGCCGTTAAGCGCTGTAGCCGTGACCTTCGCCTCTACATCGGCCTTCAGCCGGCCGGGCGCAATCCGCGCCTTGGCATCGGCCAGGCTGAGGAAGGCCTGAGAGCGGAGATGGGCGGCCCGTTCGGTCGCCGCGCGATAGGCGAGTTCACGGCTCATGACTTGATTGCCTTCAGCATATGGCTGATCTGCCCTTTGGCCAGCAGCAGCAGCAGAACTGCGATCAGCACGGACCCGCCAAAGACCGCGAGCGTCGCCCACAGTGGCCCGATCATTGCGGACAACGCGATGACCAACCCGATCAGTAGCGTTACGATCGCGGCGAACAGCAGCATCAGCGCAACAATCGCCAAAATCGCGGCATTGCGCACGCCGGCACCGGCAATGCCGGCGCGCAGCTTTTGCCGCTCGACCTCTGCCTGCGCATAGGCGCGACCGTCGGTGTAGAGCCGGGCGAATGTCGCGCGGACAGACTCCTCGTCGCCCCCGGTCTGCGGTGTCGCCACCGTATCCGCTGGTTCCTGCGTCAATTGCCCCTCCGCCCCGTCAACCGGGGCCTGCGGTTAGCCGTCACGATAATCCTGTCTCGCGTCAATCAGGCGTCGCTGTCGGACGATCCCTTGGCAAGGCGCATCAGCACGAAGCCCACCACAGCCGCCGCGCCGATGGCAACGGCCGGGCTCTTGCGCACGAAATCGCGCGCTTCGGTCATCAACTGGTCAACATCCTTGCTGTCCAGCGTATCTGCGGCACTGGCCACCGATTCCGCGGCCTGACGGGCATAGTCGCCATATTGGGGGCCGAGCTTCGCATCGACCGTCCCGGCGGTGTCGGCGATCAGCTTCGACAGGCTCTGCATCGCCGAACCGGTCTTTTCCTTGGCACTGCTCGCCGCAGACTTTGCAGTCTTGCCGGCCTGTTCCTTGATCGGGTCGATATGCGCCTTCCAGTCGACCGAATTGATCTTGTCGGTTGCTGCCTTGGCGGCCTTTTCGGCCTGCGCCTTGATTGGTGCGATTTGCGCGGACCAGCCGTGGGCGGCGCCATTTTCGGGCTTTGCGGCTGCCTTGCGGGTAGCAGCCTTCTTCACCGGTGCAGCTTTGACGGCCGGGGTGGAAGCCTTGGCCGACGCCGGCTTCGCCTTGGCGGCAACCGCCTTCTTCACGCGCTTGACGGGCGGGGTTTCCGGGGTGTCGGCCATCGTCCAAAGTCTCCCTAAAGCTCAACCTCATGGTCCCGCGCAGGGCGGGCTATCATGATCCTAATGCTTGGCGGCGGCCTACAGTTCCGGCGCCGTTACTATTTTGAGCATCGGCATTTTTTGGTCCGTGGCAAGTCCCTGCATTGCCAAGTTTGAGGCCGCTGGCTAAGCGGGGCCGCGAAAAGGCCGCCCGGCGGTTGTCCGGGCCCAGATCAGGGAGCGATCATGACCGCCATTCTCGATATTCACGCCCGCCAGATTCTCGACAGCCGTGGCAACCCGACCGTCGAAGTCGATGTGATGCTGGAAGATGGCAGCTTCGGCCGCGCCGCCGTGCCCTCGGGCGCGTCGACCGGTGCCTATGAGGCGGTCGAAAAGCGCGACGGCGACAAGAGTAAATATATGGGCAAGGGCGTGCTGGCCGCTGTCGCCGCCGTCAATGACGAGATTGCCGGGCAGCTCATTGGCCTCGACGCCGAGGATCAGGGCGAAGTCGATGCCACGATGATCGCGCTCGACGGCACCGAGAATAAGTCGCGTCTGGGCGCCAACGCAATCCTGGGCGTGTCGCTCGCCACCGCCAAGGCTGCGGCAGATGCGCGCGGCCTGCCGCTCTATCGTTATGTGGGCGGCGTCTCGTCGCACGTCCTGCCTGTGCCGATGATGAACATCATCAACGGCGGCGAGCATGCCGACAACCCGATCGATTTCCAGGAATTCATGATCATGCCGGTCGGTGCGGAAAGCATCGCCGACGCCGTGCGGATCGGATCTGAAATCTTCCACACCCTCAAGAAGGGGCTGCACGACAAGGGGCTCGCTACCTCGGTTGGTGACGAGGGCGGCTTTGCGCCCAACATCGCCTCGACCCGCGATGCGCTCGACTTCATCATGCTGTCGGTCGAAAAGGCCGGGTACAAGCCGGGCGACGACGTCGTGCTGGCGCTCGACTGCGCCGCGACCGAATTCTTCAAGAACGGCAAGTACGAGATTTCGGGCGAAGGCCTGTCGCTGACGCCGGTCGAGATGGCTGACTATCTCGCCGCGCTGGCTGCCGATTATCCGATCAAGTCGATCGAGGACGGCATGAGCGAGGATGATTTCGAGGGCTGGAAGGCGCTGACCGACAAGATCGGCGACAAGGTCCAACTGGTTGGCGACGACCTGTTCGTCACCAACCCGGCCCGCCTGTCGATGGGCATCGGCAAGGGGCTGGCTAACTCGCTGCTGGTGAAGGTCAACCAGATCGGCACGCTGTCCGAAACGCTGGCTGCCGTCGATATGGCGCACCGCGCCCGCTATACGGCGGTGATGTCGCACCGTTCGGGCGAGACCGAGGATTCGACCATCGCTGACCTTGCAGTCGCCACCAATTGCGGCCAGATCAAGACTGGCTCGCTCGCCCGTTCGGACCGGCTTGCCAAGTATAACCAGCTGATCCGCATCGAGGAGGAGCTGGGCGACATGGCGGTCTATGCCGGTCGTTCGATCTTCCGCTGATCCGCGGCTAATTTCCAATTAGAGATTCGGCTGGTCGCATCGGGTATGTTTTTGCTTGCGACCCGCCGAATCCTGTGATTCAAGCAGTCCATGGCGCATATCGCGAAGCTCCGCATGCTATTGATGTCGGCCCTCGGGCCGGCAATCGCGGTGCTGTTGCTGCTGTTCTTTGCCGGTTATGTCGTGCTGGGCTCCAATGGCGTCCTCGCCTGGGGTGATTATTCGCGCCAGCTCCGCGACGCGAAGGCTGAACTGAAGATCGTCCAGTTGCATCGCCAGGAGTTGCGCAACCGGGTCGACCTGCTCAATCCGCGCCGTGTCGATCCCGACCTTTCAGACGAATTGATCCGCCGCCAGCTTGGTGTGATTCACCATGACGAAGTGATCGTTCCGCTGAACTGACCTATGTGCCGACAGTGCGTGCTTTCCATTTGTTCGGCAAAATCAGGCTGCGGCAACATTTTGTTGCCGGTGGTTCGCGACCTGTTTTCGACAGCGTTGTCATCGATTGTCGATTTTGCACTCGGGACATTCATTATGCCGGGATTCCGTGGGGTCCGCCGTTGCAATCTATGCAACTCTGACGCATATCGGGCTTCCTTCCATCCTACCCACGCAAAAGGATAATAGCCTTGGCGAAACCAACCACGCCGCGCGCCGACAGCGCAAAGGCAAAGGCCGCAGTGCCGGCCGGTGCGGACCATAATCGTCCGCGCCCCGAAACGCCCACCGACTACAAGGCCAGCAAGGAAGAGCTGCTGGAATTCTATCGGCAGATGGTTCTGATCCGCCGCTTCGAGGAAAAGGCCGGCCAGCTTTATGGTCTGGGTTTCATCGGCGGCTTCTGCCATCTCTATATCGGCCAGGAAGCGGTAGCGGTCGGCATCCAGTCGGCGCTCAAGCCCGGCAAGGACAGCGTCATCACCGGCTATCGTGATCATGGCCACATGCTCGCTTATGGCATCGATCCCAAGGTGATCATGGCCGAACTGACCGGTCGCGAAGCCGGCATTTCGCGCGGCAAGGGCGGTTCGATGCACATGTTCAGCGTCGAGCATAAATTCTACGGCGGTCACGGCATCGTCGGTGCGCAGGTATCGTTGGGCGCTGGCCTGGCTTTCGGCCACAAATATAATGACGATGGCGGCGTGTGTGTTGCCTATTTCGGCGACGGCGCGGCCAACCAGGGCCAGGTCTACGAATCGTTCAACATGGCCGAGCTGTGGAAGCTCCCGATCATCTTCGTGATTGAGAACAACCAATATGCCATGGGCACCAGCGTCAACCGCGCCTCGTCGGAAGACCAGCTCTATCGCCGCGGTGAGAGCTTCCGCATCCCCGGCATCCAGGTCGACGGCATGGACGTTCTGGCCGTGCGTGGCGCGACCGAGGAAGCGCTCAAGTGGGTCCAGGGCGGCAATGGCCCGATCCTGCTCGAAATGAAGACTTACCGCTATCGTGGTCACTCCATGTCCGATCCAGCCAAATATCGTTCGCGTGACGAGGTTCAGGCGGTGCGTGAGAACAGCGACCCGATCGAGGGCGTGAAGAAATATCTGATCGACGCCGGCGTCAGCGAGGACGAGATCAAGGTCATCGACCAGGATATCCGCAAGATCGTCGCCGAAGCGGCCGATTTCGCCGAAACCTCGCCCGAACCTGAGATGCATGAACTCTATACCGACGTGCTGGTGGAGCAATATTAATGGGTATCGAAATCAAGATGCCGGCGCTCTCGCCGACGATGGAAGAGGGCACGCTGGCCAAGTGGTTGGTGAAGGAAGGCGATGAAGTGAAGTCCGGCGATATCCTCGCCGAGATCGAGACCGACAAGGCCACGATGGAATTCGAAGCCGTCGACGAAGGCAAGATCGGCCAGATCGTCATCGCCGAAGGCACCGAAGGCGTGAAGGTCGGCACCGTCATCGCGACGATGGCGGGCGAGGGCGGCGAGGCTGCTCCGGCACCTGCGCCCAAGGCCGAGGCTCCCAAGGCCGAAGAAGCCCCCAAGAAGGCGGAAAGCGGCACGTCGAAGCTGGCGTCGGAAGCCAAGGCGACCGTGCAGGATCCGGACCTCCCGGCCGGCACCGAGTTCGTCAAGACCACCGTGCGCGAAGCGCTGCGCGACGCCATGGCCGAGGAAATGCGGTCGGACCCGCGCGTCTTCGTGATGGGCGAGGAAGTCGCCGAATATCAGGGCGCCTACAAGGTGACCCAGGGCCTGCTCGACGAATTCGGTCCCAAGCGCGTGATCGATACGCCGATCACCGAATATGGCTTTGCCGGCATCGGTTCGGGCGCGGCCATGGGTGGCCTACGTCCGGTGATCGAGTTCATGACGTTCAACTTCGCCATGCAGGCGATCGACCACATCATCAACTCGGCGGCCAAGACCAACTACATGTCCGGCGGCCAGATGCGCTGCCCGATCGTGTTCCGTGGCCCCAACGGCGCAGCCAGCCGCGTCGGCGCGCAGCACAGCCAGAACTATGGGCCGTGGTATGCCGCCGTCCCCGGCCTGATCGTGATCGCGCCCTATGACGCGGCCGACGCCAAGGGCCTGCTGAAGGCCGCGATCCGCTCGACCGATCCGGTCGTGTTCCTGGAGAATGAACTTCTCTATGGTCGCAGCTTCGACGTGCCCAAGGTCGACGACTATGTCCTGCCGATCGGCAAGGCGCGCATCATGCGTCCGGGCAAGGACGTGACCCTGGTGAGCTACTCGATCGGCGTGGGGCTGGCGCTCGACGCGGCCGAGCAGCTTGCTGCCGAAGGCATCGACGCCGAAGTGATCGACCTGCGCACGCTGCGTCCGCTCGACACCGCGACGGTGCTGGAGAGCCTCAAGAAGACCAACCGCCTGGTGGTGGTGGAAGAAGGCTGGCCGACCTGCTCGATCGCGTCGGAAATCGCCGCCGTCGTGATGGAAAAGGGCTTCGACGATCTCGATGCCCCGGTCTTGCGCGTCACCAACGAGGATGTGCCGCTGCCTTATGCCGCCAACCTCGAAAAGTTGGCGCTGATCGACGCGGCCCGCGTGGTCGAAGCGGCCAAGAAGGTCTGCTACAAGTAAGCACAGAAAAGGGGCGGTCCGGATGGATCGCCCCTTTTTCTATCGGACCTATGGCCGCCGGCTATCAGGAGCAGGCTGCTGTCTGCGTGGCGGACAGGTTGCCGGCATTTTTCATCGCCTGATCGGTCCGTTCGCGCACGTTGAACGCGCTGGTGTAGCGGATGGTCTTTTCGCCGAAGATGCTGTTCGAAATGAGCGGCTGATATTTATAGGCGACTTCGACGAACATCACTGCCGTGCCGTTACCCGCGCTGATTCTTCGGCCGGTTGGTCCCATGCCGTCGACCATGCTGGCATCGGATGCGCCATTGCCTGTGGTTCCATAGGTGGAGGTAAAACTGCCGCTGCCATAGCAGCGCTGCCAGCGGATATATTGGCCTGTGTTGGGCGCATCCTGCTTGTTGGGTTCCAGGTCCGACAGGAAAATCTTTCCATTGGCGGCGAAATTGAGTCCATTGGCGGACAGAGCCGCGCCACTGAATATCTCGTTGATATCGGCCTCGTCGATTGACGCGCGCACGCGCGAGGCATTGTCCGCGACCAGCATGGCGAGCTGGCTGAGCTTCATATGGGTGATGGCCAGATTGGCGACTTCCAGTCCGCCTAGCGTCAACGCCAGCAGGATAGGCAGCGAATAGGCGAACTCGATCAGGGCCAGGCCTGATTGATCCTGCCGCAGCCGGCGCAGAAGGGGGCGCGAAGGCATGCGCATGTCAGGTGCAGACTTTCGTCGGAGTGATCTGGTTCGACCAGGGCTGGTTGCGAAGAATGACCGATGATTTGGCTGTTTGCGTCGCTGGCCAGCCAAGGATTTTCGCCATGGGAAATAGGCGGGGCATGGTGACCGTGACCTGATAATAGACGACGTCGTCGGCACTGCCGAGGCCGGTCGCACCGGCGCTGGTGTCGTAGATGCCGTTGCCGTTGCTGTCTTCGAAACAGTCGCCTGCGTTATAGGTGCCCAATGGCGCGGTGTCGGTCAGGATCTTCTCGGGCTTCCCGATCCGCGAGAAATTATAATAGCTGGTCTTGGTGATATCCACGCTGCCCTTTTTCGACACGATGGGGGTCATGCGCTGATTGATATAGGTGTCGATCTGGGCCGAGGTCATCGTGCCGACCGAGGCTGCGCGGGCAGCCTGGTCCAGGACGCCCTTGGTGACGGCGTTCAGATAGCTTTGATAGCCCAGGTCCGCGATGCCCATGATGATGAGGCAGAGCGGCCCTATGACGAAGCCGAACTCGACCAGCGTCGCGCCGCGGCTGTCAGTCGCAAGGTTGCGGACAGGCAGGAGCCGCGCGATCATTGCGAGAGCCTCAGCCCGCCGATATTCTGGGCAATGGTCGTGAACTGGGTGGTCAATGCGGCCGCGTTGGTGGACACGGCGACATGGTCGGTGCTCGAAGCGCAACTGTTGAGCGTGGCATTGGACGCGCTAGCGAAGACGATCACCCAGATGGTGATACCCCTGCGCTTGGCTGCTTCGCAGGCGATCGAGAACCGCTTGTTCTGGATCGTCACCAGATCATCGGTGCTGGTGCCGGTCGGCGCAAGTCGGCCGTCCAGCCTGTTGATGCCCCAGCCGTCATAATTGCCGTCCGCCGCGGTCATCGCACCGTCCGTCATGAAGATGACGTGTCGCGAAATGGTGAAGCCGTTGGGGGCCGCGCCATTATTGGCGGCGAAAATCCCGTTCGGCGACATCATGCGGGCGCCCCAGACCATTCCGGTGGTATGATTGGTGAAACCCCAGGGTTCCAGCGAGTTCACATAGGCGTTGAACGATGTAGCGCTGGGATCGTTGCTGGGAGCCGCATCGCGCGACGTATATTCCGCCAGCGGTCGGGCTGCGGCCGGGCAGGCTGCCTGATCGCCGCCCCAACTGCTCCAATAAGGGGAGGTGGCAGGCGTCGAGGTGCGATACCAGGATACGTCCGGCCAGAATGGGCGCCAGCGGGTCGCGTTGGAATCGGGGATCAGGTCGATGTTCAGGTCGTTCGCGCCGGTGGGGACGGAACTGGACGAGGTGCTCGAATTGATCGTGTTGATCGTATCCGGCTCCTCAATGCAGCCGCCCCAGGTCGACGTCGTGCCGTCATTATAGGCGGGGTTTGGAATGGCCGTGCCGCGGACATAGTCGGAGACCGTGAGGTTGATCTTGTTGTAGGACCATTTGTCGAGCGACGTGTTGCCGGTACCACCGGTCACATTGCTCGTATGCGTGGTCGTCACTTCCTGGCGAACACATTTCTTGTTGTTATTGCCAGAGGATGGGAATGGCGTGACCCCGTCCCACGAATAGGCGGAATAGGTGATCCTGGTGATCGTGTTGGGATAATTGCCGCTAATCGAGGTGGTGGCTTGCGCCCATGATCTGCAGGTGGCGAGGTCCCCATTGCTGGAATCGCTCTGGGCATTAGTTGGACCATTTGAACCCGTTCGACAGCTATTGCTTCCGCTGCTCTTGTAGCCCCGATAGCAGGTGCTGGTCGAAGCGGGCGTATCATTATAATAGGTCATCTGGCGGCTATTATAGCCCCAGGCGTCGCCAGCGGTTCCGCCGACCAATGCCGTCGTAGGCAGCAGGCGTCCGACATTGACGTTGCTGGCATAGGGCATGAAGCCATAGCGCACCCGCCCGGTATTCGTATTGCCGGGCCCGAGCGTGTCGTAGAAGGCACGGACGGCCTGGCGCAGGGCTGCGATCCGCGTCGTGGTTCCGCCCGCGCCGTCGCTGATATTGCTGCTCATCGATCCGGTGGTGTCCAGCACCAGCATCACATCGGTATTGCCGATGTCGAATTTCGAACTGCACGATACCGACAGGTCGAGATATTGGAAGCCCAATATCCGCATGATAGTGGTCGGGATGCGCGTGTCGGCGGACACCAGCACGGTGGTCGTCAGGCTCGGATCGCTGCGGATGTTCGGCGTGAAGCTGTCCGTCTGGAACGTGTTTTGCGGGAAGTTGAAATTGAAGAATTTCTGCGCTTCCGCAATGTCCGTGGACGTCATGGCCGAGGTCGTCATGGAGCGTCGACCGGCAAGGGCGCCGGCGTCACAGGCTTGCTGCAGACGCGCCTTGGCCATATAGGCGCGGCTCATGTCGACGCCGCCGCCGATCAGCGCTGCAAGCGGAATGACGGCTGCGGCCACCATGGCGAGCGTGTTGCCCGCCTGGTTGCGCCGAAGCCGGCCGAGGAATGTCATCGCGCGCTTGATCTGCTTGCCCATGTTCCGCATTCACCCATGTCGCCCGTTTCCCCCCAGAACTCTGGACAGGGCCATCGTCGGCCATGCAACGGGACTGGTTAGGGTCTCTATGCGAAGTCTGGTTAAAGGATTGATAAGCCATTTTTAGATCGGGATCGAAATGATGGATCGCACGGACGATCTGGCGCCGCTGGCGCGCCTGCTTTCCGGGCATGCCGGGCGCTTTGCCGAGCGGCATCGGGCGCTCTGGGCGCTGGACCAGCGCTTTGCGCAAATTGCGCGAACCACCAGCGATCCGGCGATCGGGCAGATGCGCCTTGCCTGGTGGCTGGGCGTCGTCACGGACGAGGCGGGTGTCAAGGGACAGGGCGAACCGGTGGTCGACTGGCTGCGCGCGATCGGTGCGCTGGACGCACCCGGTATCCCGGCGATGCTCGATGGCTGGGAAGTGCTGGTGGTGGAGCCGGAGATCGACCTCACCGGCCTGCGCGACTATGCCGCCGGGCGCGGCGGCGGGCTGTTCCAGGCATTGGCCGATGTGGCCGAGGCGCCCGACTGGCTGATCGCGGCGGGCAAGGTCTGGGCCTTGTGGGATCTGTCCGCCCATAGTGGCGACGAAGCACTGGCGGACGCCGCCATCGGCCTGGCCCGCGACCTGTTGCCGCAGGTGGGCGATCCAGTGTGGCCCAGGGCGTGGAAGCCGCTGCGCATCGCGTATCTGCTTGCGCGGCACGATGTCGAGCGGGGGCAGCGGGCGTCGGTCGGGCTGACGCGGAGCATGGCCTGGCGGCTGATGCGGATCGCGCTTGTCGGGCGCTAGTCGATCGCGATAGGTTCGCTGCCGTCACAAAGGGGGGAGCGGGCGATGGGACGGTTGCTGGCAGGTGGCATGGGGGCGTTGCTGTTGGTCGCGGCGGGCCTGTTCTGGTGGCAGGGGCGTGCAAGCAATGAGCCGCCGCCCAAGGCGCTGCTCGCGCCACCGCCGCCACCCGCAAATGAAGCCCTGCCCGAGGGCGACCCCGATGCGGTCGGGGAGGCGCCGCCGATGCCGGGCGAGGCCAGCCCGCAGAGCCGCGAGGAAAAGCGCTTTGCCCGTTATGACCGCAATCGCGACGGCATCATCAGCCGGATCGAGATGCTGGGCAGCCGCACCGCCGCGTTCAAACAGCTCGATACGAACAGGGACAATCTCCTGTCTTTCGAGGAATGGGCAGTGGCGACGGCGGATCGCTTCACCGGGGCCGATGCGGACAAGGACGGCAAGCTGACCCCGGCCGAATTCGCCACCACCGCGCCGAAGCGGGCGGCGAGACCACGCTGCAAATGCTGAGCCTGTCCGGGACGGATCAGGCCGGTTCCACCACCTCACCCAGCCAGCGACCGAAGGAGGCGCGGGCGCGGGCGGTATAGGCTTCCTTGCGCTGCTTCTTCTTGACGTCGTCCAGCGTAGGGAAAAGGCCGAAATTGACGTTCATCGGCTGATAGTCGGCGGTCTCGACATTGCCGGTGACATGGCCGAGCAGCGCGCCCAGTGCCGTATCGGCGGGCGGCGGCGCCAGTTCCTGGCCCAATATCTCGGCTGCGGCGAAGCGCCCGGCGATGAGGCCGATGGCGGCACTCTCGACATAGCCCTCGCACCCGGTCATCTGCCCGGCAAAACGGATATGCGGCGCGCTTTTCAGGCGCAGCGTCGGGTCGAGCAGCTTGGGACTCTGGATGAAGGTGTTGCGATGCAGCCCGCCCAGCCGCGCGAACTCGGCCTTTTCAAGGCCCGGAATGGTGCGCAGCAGCTCGACCTGTGCGCCATGCTTCAGCTTGGTCTGAAAACCGACCATGTTCCACAGCGTGCCCGACGCATTGTCCTGGCGCAGCTGGACCACGGCATAGGGCCAGCGACCGGTCTTCGGATTGTCCAGCCCCATCGGCTTCATCGGGCCGTGGCGCAGCGTCTCCGGCCCGCGCGAGGCCATCACCTCGATCGGCATGCAGCCCTCGAAATAGGGGGTGCTCGCCTCCCATTCCTTGAACTCGGTCTTTTCGCCGTCGAGCAGTCCCTGGACGAAGGCCTGATACTGCTCCTTGTTCATCGGGCAGTTGATATAGTCCTTGCCCTCGCCACCGCCGGGACCGATCTTGTCCCAGCGATTGGCCATCCAGCATTCTTCCATGTCGATGCTGTCGAAATGGATGACCGGCGCGATCGCGTCGAAGAAGGCGAGATGCTCCATGCCGGCCGCTTCGCCGATGCTGCTGGCGAGTGCCGCGGCGGTCAGCGGCCCGGTGGCGACGATGGTCATGCCCTGTGCCGGCAGCGTGTCGATCCGCTCGCGCACGATCTCGACATTGGGATGTTCGGCGAGCGCACGGGTGACGCCGTCGGAAAAGACATGGCGATCGACCGCCAGGGCGGAGCCGGCCGGCACCTTGGCCGGTTCGGCGCGGTCCATGATCAGCGAGCCCAAGCGCCGCATTTCCTGATGCAGCAGGCCGACGGCATTCTTGTCTGCGTCATCGGAGCGGAAGCTGTTGGAACAGACCAGTTCGGCAAGGCCGTCGGTCTGGTGCGCCGGGGTCATCTCTCCGGTGCCACGCATTTCTGACAGGCGGACCTTGATACCGGCCTGGGCGAGCTGCCAGGCGGCTTCCGAACCGGCGAGACCGCCGCCGATGACATGGATCTGATGATTGGACATATTTCGCTTAACTTCGCACTTTTTCCGCACATTCGGCAATTTCCGAACGCCAGTGGGACATATTGTTATGAGATGCAATCAGTATAGCGGGGCATGGTCCAATAGGACAGGGCGCGCGAAATTCTATTCCGGCGTGTAGGCCAGCCAGCCACTGAGACCGCTGGTGGCGATCAGGGCAAAGCTCAAATCGGGGACTTCCCCGAGCAGGCTGCAGCCATAAGCCACGCCGAAGCCGATGGCGGCACCGGCGAGCAGCCAGAAAGCGCGGGCGGCGAAAACAGGGCAATGATATGCCAGGACGCGCATCGTCGTCGTCCCGATAATGATCGGAATGGCGGCGATCAGCGGTCCGAAGATCAGCGCGAACAGCAATATGAGGGGCAGGACGATGAAAATGCCCCAATCCACCGTGATCGCATCGGGTATGCGACGATAGGTCGCTGCGGCCAGATAGAGCGTAATGAACAGCGGGCCGGCGGTCAGGATCGCGCGGCCGGCGCCGCTAAGATGGGCAGGATCGGCATGGGACATCGGAACCTCCCGGAAAAGGGGAGGGTGTGGGGCACCCTCCCGCCAAGCGATCAGGCGGCCTGGGGATGGCCGTCGTTCAGCCAGCCATTCACCTTGCGACCGAAATGGGCGATCGCGCCCATGTTGAAGAAATGCATCCCGCCCAGCACGAGCACGGCGAGGCCGATCTTGGCGCTGAGGAAGCGGATCGTTTCTGCATAGCTGGTCGGTTCCTTCCCCAGGCTGAGCGTCAGGGTGATGAAGCCGATGTTGACGAGGTAGAAGCCGACGACGAGCAGATGGTTGGTCGACCGGGCCAGTTGCGCATCATGGCCGAAACATTGGGTCAGGAAGACCTCGCCATTTTTCGACAGGGTGCGCGCGACCCAGATGGTGATGGCGAGCGTGATGACCAGATAGAGGGCATAGGCGGTTTCAACCATGGTTCATCTCCTTTTGGCAGTCAGAGAATGGTGGACGCGACCGGCCGTTCGGCGCGCTGCTTGATGAGGGCGAGCAGGTTCTTTTCGATGTCGCCCAGGAAGATTTCGCCCCACAGCCGGGAATAGCCATTGACCGGGGTCTGCATCCAATAATGGGTGTCGATGATGACTCGGGTGCGGCCGGGGCCGGCCGGTTCCATGCGATAGCCGCCGGTCGTCACCTTGAAATAGGCGCTGTCGGGCATCAGGTGCCGGTCGGTGAACTGCCAGGCGTCGAGCCCGCGAAAGTCGAAGCGCCAGCCGATGCTGCGGCCCGGTTGCCAGTCGATGATATGTTCGCGAAACCGCACCTGCCGGCCCCAGTCGGCCATGCGGACCGCGCCGATCCCCTCGCCCAGCATATGGGCGCCGAGCGGGCGAGGCACGCCCAGCACATCCTGGGTGAAGGTCCATGTGCCATCGCCCGGCCGGACATCGGGAATGCCGCGCAGCAACGGCCATATCCGGTCCGGGCTGGCCTCGACGATGATCGAGCGGCTGACCGTGGCGGTGGCGTCGGGCAGGGGGATCATCGGTTCGACCTGCATCGCGATCAGCGGCATGGCGAGCACGGCCATGCAATAGCTGGTGCCGCGATCGCCGGCCCGGCCGCGCAGCCGATAGGTGGCATAGGCGCCGGCCATGCCGCTGGCGATCCAGAGCGGGGCGAGCATGACGATGCAGATCACCCCTTCCTTCAGCACCGGGACGGACAGGAGGATGGTTGCGCCCAGCAGCCAGAGCGGCATGGTCATATAATAGCGGCGCGACCGCTCCGCCCAGGGATCGCCGACATAGGCGACGAACGCGGTGAGCGCGGCGGGCAGGAGCAGCAGGAAGGTGAAGCTGACGAGGCCGTTCACGCGGGTGGCGTCGAGCAGCAGATAGACGCCGATCGCAAAGGCCATGGCCAGCGCGACGGCCGAGGCGATGCGCAGCGCCGCCGATCCGGTGCGAACGGGCGGGGCGATGGGATCGGGGTTCTTGTCGTTCGTGTCAGACATTTCTGTAAACTCCGAAACTGGCTGGCGCGATCGGGCGTCTGGGCGCATCGATCAGCAGCGGCTAGTTCTTGCTCTTGCCGGTGGGGATGAAGCGGGCGACCTTGTTGCCGAGCTTCATGAGAGCGACCAGGGTCGACTTGGGCAGCTTGTTGACCTGCTCATACCAGTTGCCGAGCGTTGACATGAATTCATGCATGCGGGTGATGCGTTCGCGCACATGGGGCGGACAGCTTTCATCCTTGGCGAGGCGCTGGGCGAGATCGTTCAGCAGGGCGATGGTCGGGTCGATCTCCCGCCGCTTGCGCTCGGCGGCGATCCGGGTGAGCATTTCCCACAGATCGGTTTCCGCGACGAAATGGTCGCGCCGGTCGCCCTCGACATGAACGCGGCGGACGATCGCATAGGATTGCAGTTCCTTGAGCGCGGTCGAGACATTGGAGCGGGCAAGCCCTAGCTGGTCGACAATCTCGTCGGCGGGCAGGGGATGGTCGGACAGATAGAGCAGCGCATGGACCTGGCTGACCGACCGGTTGACGCCCCATTGTGTGCCCATCTCGCCCCAATGGAGCAGGAACGCCTTGGCATCGGGATGGTCGAGAAGTGGCATGACGTTCCTTTCTGTAAAAACAGAAATAACGGAATAGAGTGAGTCGGGCAAGAGGGCGGCGACGGCGGAGGAAAAATCGCCGAAATCCGTCGAGCCCGTTGAAAAGCCGCAGCATCTCGGCAATCTGCGGATCAGCAACGGAGCCCCTTATGCCAGTCCTTTCCGACGATCCCTCCTCCCTCGATACATTGCCGACGCCCTGCCTGGTGCTGGATGCCGACCGGATGGATCGCAACATTACGCGGTTGCGCGGGCATCTTGACGGGCTGGGCGTGGGGATGCGGCCGCATCTCAAGACCGCCAAGTCGGTCGAGGTCGCGCAGCGGCTGATGCCGACGCCGCAGGGGCCGGCGACGGTATCGACCCTGCAGGAGGCACGCCGCTTTGCGGAGGCCGGGGTGCGCGACATTCTCTATGCGGTCGGCATCAGCCCGGCCAAATTGCCCGAGATCCTGGCGCTGCGGGCGCAGGGGGTGGACCTGGCGATCGTGCTGGATTCGGTCGAGCAGGCGGAGGCGGTCGCGGCCGCGTCGCGCGCGGCCGGCACCGCCATTCCGGCGCTGATCGAGATTGATTGCGACGACCATCGGTCGGGCGTGCAGCCCGGCGATGCGGTGCGGTTGCGGGCGATCGGCGCGGCGCTGGCGCAGGGCGGCGCCTTGCGCGGCGTGATGACCCATGCCGGCGGCAGCTATCGCGCGCGGGGTGCGGCGGAACTGCGCGCCTGCGCCGATGCCGAGCGGGATGCCGTGCTGTCAGCGGCGCGGACCTTGCGGGCGGCGGGGCATGATTGCCCGGTGATCAGCGTCGGATCGACCCCGACCGCGCATCATGCCACGGACCTGAGCGGCGTGACCGAGGTGCGCGCCGGCGTCTTCGTCTTCTTCGATCTGGTGATGGCCGGGATCGGCATCTGCTCGGTGGACGATATCGCCCTGTCGGTGCTGGCGACGGTGATCGGGCATCAGCGGGAAAAGGGCTGGATATTGGTCGATGCCGGCTGGATGGCGATGTCGCGCGATCGCGGCACGGCGAAACAGGATGTCGATCAGGGCTATGGCCTGGTCTGCGACCGGGACGGGCGGCCCTATGGCGATCTGATCCTGGTCGATGCCAATCAGGAACATGGCATCATCGCGCTGCGGCCCGGTGCGTCCGGTATGCTGCCGGACCTGGCGGTGGGCGATCGGGTGCGGATATTGCCCAATCATGCCTGTGCCACCGGGGCGCAGCATGATCGCTATCATGTGGTGCGGGCCGGCAGCGATACGGTGGAAGCGGTCTGGCCGCGATTTGGAGGATGGTGATGGACGTGCAGCGGATCGAGACCGACAAGGCGCCGGCGCCCGCCGGTCATTATGCGCAGGCGACGATCGCGAATGGCTTCGTCTTCGTGTCGGGGCAATTGCCGGTGGTGGCGGGGCAGGGGCCACGCAGCGACCTGTCGTTCGAGGATCAGGCACGGCTGGCGATCGGCAATATGCTGGCGATCCTGGCAGAGGCAGGATGCGGGCCGGAGCGGATCGTGCGCGTCACCGCCTATATCGTCGGCGTCGAGAACTGGCCGCGTTTCAACGCCATCTATGCGCAGATGATGGGTGATGCCCGACCGGCGCGCACGGTGGTGCCGGCGCCCGAACTCCATCATGACTGCCTGGTCGAGGTCGACGCGATCGGGCTGCTGCCGGGCTGACTACAACCATGGGAGCGCTATCTTTCCGTCGCCGCCTGTCCTAGCGATAGGTGAGCGAAGGAGACAGGCGGATGAGAAACAAGGCCGGGGCGCTCATGGCCCTGCTGGCGCTGTCGGTGCCCGCAGCGGTGCGGGCGGAGGATCAGTATAAGCTGCTCGTCCTCGCCATTCCCAACAAATATCATTATGAATATATACCGATCGCGCGCGACAGCCTGGAGCATCTGGGCAAGCTGCATGATTTCAGCTTCACCTGGGCGAACAACACGTCGGCTTTCGATGGTGATCTCAGCCAATATGCGGCGGTGATGTTCCTCAACACGCCGGGCGAGGAACTGAACCCGGCCCAGCGCGCCAAGTTCGAGGCCTATATGCGCGCGGGCGGCAATGCCATCGTCGTGCATCGCGCGCTCATCACCCCGCCGGGCGAATGGGCCTGGTACGAGAAGATGGTCGGGCGCAGCTTCGTCATCCATCCGATGGTGCAGACGGCGGTGGTGACGCCGACCGACAAGGGCTTCCCCGCCACCTATGGCCTGCCCGATCGCTGGATCTGGACCGACGAATATTATGTCACCGCCAACCCCTATAAGGTGACGATCCATCCCGTGCTGAATGTCGAGGAAAGCAGCTACGACCCGACCAAGATCTGGCCGGGACAGGTGGCGAGGCCGATGGGGCGGGAGCATCCCGTCGCCTGGTATCATGCTTATGAGAAGGGGCGGGTGTTCGTCACCGCGCTGGGCCATAATGGCGAGATGTATCGCGATCAGCGCTATCTCGACCATCTGATGGGCGGCATCTACTGGACGGCGACCGGGCGCGGCCAGCTGCCCTGACGGCGGCGCGGAACGCCCGCGCCGCCCGGTTTTCGATCAGGCGGCGACCAGTTCGCCCTCGCCATAATAGGCGCTCTCGTCGAGGATGCCCTCGCGCTTGGCGACGATTACGCCGACCAGCACCTGGCCCGCGACGTTGACGGCGGTGCGGCCCATGTCGAGGATCGGGTCGATCGCCAGCAGCAGACCGGCGCCTTCGAGCGGCAGGCCCAGCGTCGAGAGGGTCAGCGTCAGCATCACGATCGCGCCGGTCAGGCCGGCGGTCGCGGCCGAGCCGATGACCGAGACGAAGACGATCAGCACATAGTCGATGAAGTGGAGCGGGATGCCATAGAAGCCCGCGACGAAGATCGCCGCCAGCGCCGGATAGATGGAGGCGCAACCATCCATCTTGGTGGTCGAGGCGAGCGGGATCGCGAAAGCGGCATAGCCCTTGTCGACGCCCAGCCGCTCGGTCACG
Source organism: Sphingobium scionense (assembly GCF_014197035.1). Lineage (GTDB taxonomy): Bacteria > Pseudomonadota > Alphaproteobacteria > Sphingomonadales > Sphingomonadaceae > Sphingobium > Sphingobium scionense. The sequence continues at coordinate 188,067 of NZ_JACIEU010000002.1, forward strand.
GTCTCGGTCACCGGCAGCGTGCCGACCGACGAGCGCGAGACGAAGGCAAGCTGGATCGCCGGCCAGGCCTTGGCGAAGAAGGGGCCGGGTTTCAGGCCATTGGCGATCAGCAGCAGCGGATAGACCACCAGCAGGACGAGGCCGAGGCCAAGATAGATGGCGGCGGTGAAGGTGCCGAGCTGCGCCAGCGCGCTCCAGCCATAGGTGGCGATGGCGGTGCCGATCAGCGCGGCCGAACCGATCGGCGTCAGGCGGATGACCCAGCCCAGGATCGCGCGGACGACGGCGAGCAGCGAGCGGACGAAGGAGAGGAAGGGCTCTGCCTTGTCACCGACCTTGAGCGTGGCAAGGCCGACCGCGATCGAGATGACCAGCAATTGCAGGATGTTGAACGAGATGCTGGTGCTGGCGCTGCCGTCGGTGATCTTGGTGCCGGCGGAAAGGGCCAGGCTGTTGCCGGGCACCAGGCCCTTGAGGAAATCGAGCCAGCCGCCGACCGAGTCCGGCTGCTTGGCGGCCAGCGCCGCGCTGCTGATCCCGACGCCCGGCTGCACGATCACGCCGATGGTGATGCCGATGGCGACCGCGATCAGCGCGGTGATCGCGAACCAGAGCAGGGTCTGGCCGGCCAGGCGGGCGGCATTGTCGAGCGCGCGCAGATTGGCGATCGACGCGACGATCGCGGCAAAGACCAGCGGCGGCACGATCGCCTTTAGCAGCGAAACGAAGATCGACCCGACTGTCTTGAGCGTGGTCGCCAGCCAGTTGAGGTCCCCATCCGGACCCGCGCCGATCTGGCGCGCGACGAGACCGAGGGCGAGGCCCACGACCATGCCGAGCAGAACCTGGAAGCCGAAGCTGCGATAATTGAGGGCCATGATGGCTTTATTCCTTTGGACGACCGGCGCGCTATATCGGATGGCATCGATCCGATTGCGCGCAAGCAATTCTTTCAAGGGGTTCAGTGCGGATAAGGTGGCCCTCTTTCCGCGTGCCGTCCGATCAAACGCATGGAACGACGCGATCCGCTATGCCACAATCACCGTTCGGGTCCATCAGGGAGTATAAATATATGCAATTGCGGGGGATATTGCTGGCGGGAGCAATGCTGGCAATGCCGATCGGGGCGCAGGCGGCGGCGGATGCCGGCGCGGCCAAGGAGATACTGAATCGATCGGTCGCGTTCAAGACGGTCGAGGGGGCGGGGCAGGTGCCCGCGCTCGCCGCTTATTATGCCTCGGTGCTGAAGCAGGCGGGTTTTGCCGATGGCGATATCGTCATCACCCCGATGGGCGAGACCGCGACGCTGGCGGCGACGATCAAGGGGCGCGACCCCAGCCTCAAGCCGATGCTGATGATCGGTCATATGGACGTGGTGGCCGCCAACCGCGCCGACTGGACGCGCGATCCCTTCGTCCCGGTCGAGGAGGATGGCTATATTTTCGGGCGCGGGTCGGAAGATAATAAATATGACGTGGCGATGATGGTCGCGACGCTGGCGCAGCTCAAGAAGGAGGGCTGGACCCCGCGCCGCACCGTCATCCTTCTGTTGTCGGGCGACGAGGAGACCAACATGGTCACCACCAAGGCGCTGGCGGCCAAATATAAGGATGCCGAGCTGCTGCTGAACGGCGATGGCGGCGGCGGCCTGCTCGACGAGACGGGCAAGCCCGTCCTCTACCAGTTGCAGGCGGGCGAGAAGACCTATGCCGATTTCGAGATCGGCTTCACCGATCCGGGCGGCCATTCGAGCGCGCCGACGCCAGGCAATCCGATCTATCGGCTGGCCAAGGCGATAGACCGGATCGCGGCCTATCAGTTCCCACCGATGATCAACGAGCTGACCAAGGCGTCGCTCAGCCTGTCGGCGCAGCGGATCGGCGGCGATGTGGGGGAGGCGATGCGCCTCTATGCCGCGACCCAGGATCCGGCCTCTGCGGAACTATTGTCGAGCCGGCCCGAATTTGTGGGACAGGTGCGCACCACCTGCGTCGCGACCATGTTGTCGGGCGGTCATGCGCTCAATGCCCTGCCGCAGAGCGCCAAGGTCAGCGTCAATTGCCGCATCTTCCCCGGCGTGAAGATCGAGGATGTGAAGGCGCAGCTGGTCAAGGTGGTGGATGATCAAAGCGCGACCTTCACCACGCTCAACGACCCGACCGGCAGCGATGCCTCGCCGTTGCGCGACGATGTGGTGAAGGCCGTGGCGGCCGCGATTAAGGCGCGCTCGCCGGCGATCACGGTGATGCCGGGCATGTCGGCCGGCGCGACCGACAGCCTTTATTTCCGCGCGCTGGGCGTGCCCAGCTATGGCGTCTCCAGCCTGTTCATGAAGGCCGAGGATGGCTTTGCCCATGGCCTTAATGAACGGGTGCCGGTGGCGGGCATTGCCGCTTCATTGGCCCAGTGGGACAGCGTGGTGCGGGCGCTGTCGAAGTAGCTCCGGCCGCTAAATTCTCGTCATCCCCGCGGAAGCGGGGACCCATCTCCCGAACGTCGGTCTATTGGGCAAGGCTAGGAGATGGGTTCCCGCTTTCGCGGGAATGACGGGCATTCATGAATGCGGGGGCGGAATATCAGCCCCGCACGGCCACCGCATTGGCGGCCGAGAGGACGGCCTTGACCGATGCGGTCGCGACGTCGCTGTCGGTGCCGATGCCGAAGACGGTGCGGCCGTCGGCGGTGCGGCATTCGACATAGGCGGCGGCGTTCACATCAGTGCCGGCGCCGATGGCGTGCTCATTATAGTCGGCGACCTCCAGCACCACGCCCAGTTCGTCGCGCAGCGCGGCCAACACCGACGAGATGAGGCCGTTGCCGCGACCCGAGATCGAGCGTTCGCCGCCTTCATGGACGATCTTACCGGTGAAGATGCGGTCGCCTGCGCTGCCGCTCTCATGATAGTCGATCAGGCTATAGGCCTGGTCGCCGGTCTGGTGATAATAATCATCGAACGCGGCCGAGATGTCGGCGGCGTTGAGTTCGCGGCTCGACTGGTCGGCCAGCGCCTGCACCACCTTCGAGAAGTCGGCTTGCATCCGCTTGGGCAGCTTATAGCCCTTGTCCTGCTGCAGCACCCAGGCGACGCCACCCTTGCCCGACTGCGAATTGACGCGGATCACCGCTTCATAGTCGCGGCCCAGATCCTTGGGATCGATCGGCAGATAGGGGACGTTCCAGAACAGGTCGTTGCGCGCTTCCTGTGCGGCAAAGCCCTTCTTGATCGCGTCCTGATGCGACCCTGAGAAGGCGGTGAACACCAGTTCGCCGGCATAGGGGTGACGCGGGTGGACCGGCAGCTGGTTGCAATATTCGACGGTCTGGATGACCTCGTCGATGTCGCTGAAGTCCAGTTCCGGATCGATGCCCTGCGTGTACATGTTGAGCGCGACGGTCACCAGGTCGCAATTGCCAGTGCGCTCGCCATTGCCGAACAGGCAGCCTTCGACACGGTCGGCGCCTGCCATGATGCCCAGTTCCGCGGCGGCAACGCCGGTGCCACGGTCATTATGGGTGTGCAGCGAGATCACGACGCTGTCGCGGCGCGAGATGTTGCGGCAGATCCATTCGATCTGGTCGGCATAGATATTGGGGGTCGCGCACTCGACCGTGGCGGGCAGGTTCAGGATCAGCGGCCGTTCCGGCGTCGGCTGGAGAATGTCCATCACCGCCTCGCAGCATTCCAGGCTGAAATCCAGCTCGGCGGTCGAGAAGGTTTCGGGGCTATATTCGAAATGCCAGTCGGTGTCGGGCATCCGCGCCGCATTGTCGCGCAGCAGCTTGGCGGCGTTGATCGCGATCTGCTTGATTTCCGGGCGTTCCATCTGGAACACGATGTTGCGCCAGGCCGGCGAGATCGCGTTATAGACATGGACGATCGCCTGCTTCGCGCCGCGCAGGCTTTCAAAGGTGGTGGCGATCAGATCCTCGCGCGCCTGGGTCAGCACCTGGGGCATGACATCGTCGGGGATCGCGCCGTCCTTGACCAGGCCGGAGATAAAATCGAACTCGGTGGCGCCGGCGGCGGGGAAGCCGACCTCGATCTCCTTGACGCCGACCTTGACCAGCAGGTCGAAGAAGCGGCGCTTCTTTTCCGCGTTCATCGGGTCGATCAGCGACTGGTTGCCGTCGCGCATGTCGGTCGACAGCCAGCGGGGCGCCTTGGTGATGACCTTGGACGGCCATTGGCGATTGGGCAGGTCCACCTGGGGGAAGGGACGGTATTTCTGCGAAGGATCGGTCAGCATCATGGGATCAAACTACTTCCTGGCACGGGACGCTATTGTGCGCTCCGGGGTACGACTTGACTGTGATGAATGCCCTTAGGCGGATCGACGCTGCCCTTAGCCGGAAGGCAGCACAAAAGCCACGCCTAAGGGCGTGTAAGTCGTAGCAGGGTAAGAAGCGCGACGCTCTGCATGATGCTGTCCCCATAAACGCCGACAGGGGGAGCGTAAAGCCGTTTCTTGCGAAAGGGGGCTCAGGCGCGATGGAAAATTGCGTCGATGGTCAGATCGACCTTGTCGGACACGAAGAGGCGGCCAAAGCCCATGCCATAGTGGCTGCGCTCGACGCTCATGCTGCCGGTGAAGTGGAGGGTGGCGATGCCGGGCGCTTCGTCGGGCGTGACCCCGGTCAGTCGGACGGACAGGGCGACCGCGCGGGTCTGGCCGTGCATGGTGAGTTCGCCGGGAATGGTCGTTGCGCTGTCGCTGCCGGCCAGTGGCGCGTCCCTGGCGGTAAAGCGCACGGTCGGGAAATGGGCCATGTCGAAAAAGCTGTCGCCTTTCAGCATGGCGTCGGTCGAAGCATCGCCCGTGGTCATCTTCTCGACCGGGAAGTTGATGTCGACGTCGGCCCGCTCGGGCCGGGCGGGGTCGATCATCACCATGCCCTCAGGCTGGGTGAAATCGCCTTCATAGCCGCCAACCAGGGCCTTCACATGGAAGTGGACCTTGGTCGCATTATTGTCGACCGCATAGCGGCCCGGCGCATAGAGCGCAGGGCCGCCAGCAGGACTGGCCGCCGCCGGCACGCACGCGATCAGGCTCAGAAGCAGGATCGCGCGGGCCGTGCGGGGGATCATCGCATCACTTCTGGAAGGCGACGATGATCTTCAGTTCGACATTGTCGCCGACGACGGGAACGAAGCCGCCCATGCCGAAGTCGCTGCGCTTGATCGTGCCGGTCGCGACGAAGCCGACATTTTCCTTCTTGTTCATCGGGTTCGCACCGGCGCCGTAGAATTCGGCGTCCAGCGTCACCGGTTTGGTGATGCCCTTGATGGTCAGGTTGCCGGTGATGTCCGCGCCGGTCGCGCCGTCGGCCTTCACGCCGGTCGACACGAAGGTCGCGGTCGGGAACTTGGCGGCGTCGAAAAATTCGGGCTTGGCGAGGTGCTCGTTCAGCGCCGGAATGCCGGTGGTGAGGTTGGCGATCGGCAGTTCGATCGACACCTTCGATGCGGAGAGGTTGGCCTTGTCCAGCGTCAACGTGCCGGTCGGCTGGGTGATGACGCCCATATTGTTGGTGAAGCCCATATGGTCATAGGCGAAGACGACTTGGGTGTGGCTGGGTTCGACGCTGTAGGTGCCGCCGGTGACCTTGGCGGCATCCTTGCTGCCGGGGACGGCCATCGGGGCCTGGGCGATGACAACAGTGCCGCCGGCGACCGCGATCAGGGCAGCGGCAGAGATCAGATATTTGCGCATGGGAAACGCTCTCCAAAAGCATTCAAGGGACGCGGCACAGAATATGCCACGTCCCTCGATTGTTCCAGAGGCGTAACCGGAAACGGATCGTTCCGGTTTGCCGCTATTTCTCCCCTCCCTTTTCAGGGAGGGGCAGGGGGTGGGTGCGCCGCACTTGCGGCGCCAATTCGCTGAGCGACGGGCTCGCTTCGCTCGCACCCACCCCAACCCCTCCCTGGAAGGGAGGGGCTGCTATCCGCTTAGTTCTTGTCCTTGTTGACCAGCTTGTTGGCGCCGATCCAGGGCATCATGGCGCGCAGTTGCGAACCGGTCTTTTCGATCTGGTGGGCGGCAGCCTGCTTGCGGCTGGCCTTGAGTTCGGGCTGGCCGGCGCGGTTGTCGAGGATGAAGTCCTTGACGAAGCGGCCCGACTGGATGTCGGCCAGAACGCGCTTCATTTCCTTCTTGGTTTCCTCGGTGATGATGCGCGGGCCGGTCTTGATGTCGCCATATTCGGCGGTGTTCGAGATCGAGTAGCGCATGTCGGCGATGCCGCCTTCATACATCAGGTCGACGATCAGCTTCAGCTCGTGCAGGCACTCGAAATAGGCCATTTCCGGGGCGTAGCCGGCTTCGACCAGGGTTTCGAAACCGGCCTGGACCAGCGCGGTGGCGCCGCCGCACAGAACGGCCTGCTCGCCGAACAGGTCGGTTTCGCATTCCTCGCGGAAGTTGGTTTCGATGATGCCGCTGCGGCCGCCGCCGACGCCCGAGGCGTAGGACAGGGCGATGTCATGGGCGTTGCCGGTCGCGTCCTGATGGACGGCGATCAGGCAGGGGACGCCGCCGCCGCGCTGATATTCGCCGCGCACGGTGTGGCCCGGACCCTTGGGCGCGATCATGATGACGTCGATGTCGGCGGGGACTTCGATCAGGCCGAAATGGATGTTCAGGCCATGGGCGAAGGCGAGCGCGGCGCCGGGGCGCAGATTGCCCTTGATGTCGGCTTCATAGATGGCGGCCTGATGCTCGTCGGGCGCCAGGATCATCAGCACGTCGGCCCACTGGGCGGCTTCCTTGTTCGGCAGCACCTTGAAGCCGGCGCCTTCGGCCTTCTTGGCGCTGGGCGAACCGGGACGCAGCGCGATGGCGACTTCGGCAACGCCGGAGTCGCGCAGGTTCTGCGCATGGGCATGACCCTGCGAGCCATAGCCCAATATGGCGACCTTCTTGCCCTTGATCAGGCCGATGTCCGCGTCGCGATCGTAATAAACCTTCATTGGAAAACCCCTTCTCGTCCCCCCATGCAGGGGGCGTTAGACAATAGTGGTGGAACGGAACGCTGCCGAAACAGCGCGGAATGGAATGTCAGGCCGGCTCCTTGCCGCGGATCAGGCCGGCGACGCCGGTGCGACCGACCTCGACCAGGCCGACCTGGCGCATCAGGCCGACGAAATTGTCGATCTTCTCGGTCGTGCCGGTGATCTCGAAGATGAAGCTTTCGATCGTGGTGTCGACCACCTTGGCGCGGAACACATCGGCCAGGCGCAGTGCTTCGATCCGGTGATCGCCGGTGCCGGCAACCTTGACCAGCGCCAGCTCGCGCTCGACGAACGGGCCGGCGTCGGTCAGGTCCGTGACCTTGTGGACCGGGACCAGCCGGTCGAGCTGGGCGATGATCTGGTCGATCACCTTGGGCGGGCCGTTGGTGACGATGGTGATGCGGCTGATCGCATGGTCGTCGGTAATGTCGGCCACGGTCAGGCTGTCGATATTATAGCCGCGCGCGGTGAACAGGCCGGCGATGCGGGCCAATATGCCCGCCTCGTTCGACACCGTCAGCGACAGGACGTGCCGCTCGCTCTGTTCTTCGTGGATATGCATCAGATGCTGTTCCCGTCTTCCATTTCTTCGCGCTCGGGGCGCGGCGAGATCATGCCGATAAAGGCATAGTGCCAATCATCGTCCTGCGGGTGGGCGAGGCGGACGGGGAAGGCCGTCACCGCGTCGAACATCCGCAGGAGATGTTCGCCCACATAGCGTGGGCCGGCCAGCAGCCGATCGACCTGCAAGCCATGATATTCGAACCCGCTATCCAGATGCACTTCCCATTCCTCATTGTCGGGGTCAGCATGGTCGCTGGTCCAGCCGGTGAGTTCGGTCGCGCCTGTGATCCGTTCGAAATCCCAGGGTTCGGTCACGAAAATGCGGACCTTGGCGGTGGCGGTCACACCAGTGCCTTCGCCTCGTCCGACATCACGCCTTCGATCTGGTTGGGATCGAGCAGCATGTCGGTATGGGCCGCGCCCGACGGGATCATCGGGAAGCAGTTGGAGAGCTTCGCGACGCGGCAGTCGACGATCACGGGGCCGTCGGTTTCCAGCATCTGGCGGATGCCGGCCTCCAGTTCCTGCGGTCCTTCGATGCGGATACCGGTCCAGCCATAGGCTTCGCCCAGCTTCACGAAGTCGGGCAGGCTGTCCGAATAGCTGTTGGAATAGCGGCTTTCATAGGTCAGTTCCTGCCACTGGCGGACCATGCCCATATATTCATTGTTCAGGATGAAGATCTTCACCGGCAGGCGATATTGGGTCGCGGTGCCCATTTCCTGGATGTTCATCTGGATCGATGCGTCGCCGGCGATGCAGATGCTGATGCTGTCGGGATTGCCCATCTGCGCGCCGATGGCAGCGGGGAAGCCATAGCCCATCGTGCCCAGGCCGCCCGAGGTCAGCCATTTGTTGGGGTCTTCAAAACCGAAATGCTGGGCCGCCCACATCTGGTGCTGGCCGACTTCGGTGGTGATGATGATGTCCTTGCCGGTTGCGCGGGTAGCCTTGTAGAGGTCTGCGATCGCCTTTTGCGGCATGATCTCGCTGCCGCTTTCGGGGTAGGACAGGCTCTTCTTGGCGCGCCATTCGGCGATCCGCGCCCACCAGGCCGACAGGTCCGCCTTTTCATGGGCGCGCTGCTTCCACAGGGCGATCATGTCCTCCAGCGCGCTGCCGACATCGGCGACGACCGCGACATCGACATCGACGATCTTGTTGATCGAGCTGCGGTCGATATCGATATGCACCTTGCGGCTGTTGGGCGCGAAGGCGTCCAGCCGGCCGGTGACGCGATCGTCGAAACGCGCGCCGATGCAGAGGATGAGGTCAGCCTGGTTCATCGCCCAATTGGCTTCATAGGTGCCGTGCATGCCCAGCATGCCGACCCACTGGTCGGAGGATGCGGGGAAGGCGCCCAGGCCCATCAGGGTCGATGTGACCGGCGCGCCGGTCATCGCCGCCAGTTCGCGCAGCAGCGCGCTGGCCTGCGGACCCGAATTGATGACGCCGCCGCCAGTGTAGAAGATCGGCCGCTCGGCCGCCGCCAGCATCTCGACCGCCGCGTCGATCGCGGTGGCATCCGCCTTGGTCTGCGGATGATAGCTGGCATGGACCCTCAGCTCCGGCCGGGCATAGGGCGCGGTCGCGATCTGGACATTCTTGGGAATGTCGACGACGACCGGGCCGGGGCGACCGGTGGTGGCGATGTGGAAAGCCTCATGAACGACTTCGGCCAGCTTGCCGGGGGTCTTCACCAGATAATTATGCTTGGTGCAGTGGCGCGTGATGCCGACCGTGTCCGCTTCCTGGAAGGCGTCGGTGCCGATCAGCTGCGTGGGAACCTGGCCCGTGATGACGACCATCGGGATCGAATCCAGCAGCGCGTCGGTGATACCGGTGACGGCATTGGTCGCGCCCGGGCCGGACGTGACCAGGACGACGCCGGGCTTGCCGGTCGAACGGGCATAGCCCTCCGCCATGTGGGTCGCGCCCTGTTCGTGGCGCACTAGGACATGCTTGATCGTGGGGTGATTATAGAGCGCGTCATAGATGGGCAGCACGGCGCCGCCCGGATAGCCGAACACAACTTCGACGCCCAGATCAACCAGGCACTCGACCAAAATGTCCGCGCCGCTCTTTTCGGCCACGATGAAACTCCTCTTTTTTAAGATGCTGGCTCGCGGGTCTGCGCCGTCGCGCCCGCATTGGCAAGGCGCCAGCGTCTAGAGGACATAAAATGCGTGGTCAACCCCTATTGTTGTAATTTAATTGCTAATTCACTGGCAATTTCGGCATTAATCGGTCTGTTTTCGCGGTGCCAGTCCTGCGGCGGCTGGTTGGAGAACCAGGTATATTGCCGCTTGGCATATTGGCGCGTGGCAAGCTGGCCGCGCGCCATCATCGTGTCACGATCGATGTCACCTTTGAGCCAGGCGGCGATTTCAGGCACGCCGATCGCCCGCATCACCGGCAGGTCGGGATTGAGATTGCGGGGCAGCAGGGCCTCCACTTCGGCGACCGCGCCCTGATCGATCATCAGCTCGAAACGCCGGTCGCAGCGTTCGATCAGCCAGTCGCGCGGCGGCAGCAGGATCATCGGGGAAAGGTTGATGCGATCGGCGATGCCGCCCTGCTTGTGCTGCTGCCATTGCTTGAGTGGTTTGCCGGTCGATCGCACCACCTCCAGCGCGCGGGCGACGCGGGTGGTGTCGGCTGGGGCGAGGCGGGCGGCGGCTTCCGGGTCTTCGACCCGCAGCGCTTCATGCGCCTGCGCCACCGGCATGTCGCGCACGGCGGCGCGGATATCGGCGTCGATGTCCGGCACCGGCGCGATGCCGTCGAGCAAGGTCCGTATATAAAGGCCGGTGCCACCGACCAGCACCGGCAGCTTGCCGGCGGCATGAGCCGCGTCGATCTCTGCCCTGGCCTCGGCGGCCCAGCGCGCGGCGGAGCAGGCTTCCGCTCCGTCGATATGGCCGAACAGGCGATGGGGCGCGCCGCCCATTTCCTCTTGCGAGGGCCGGGCGGACAGGATCGCAAGGTCGGCATAGACCTGGCTGGCATCGGCATTGATGACGACGCCGTCGGCGATCTGGGCCAGGCGGACGGCGAGCGCGCTCTTGCCGCTGGCGGTCGGCCCGGCAATAAGCGCGACCGGTGGGCGGGATTCGCCCGGCATATGTGCGGGAGTGTTCATGTTCGTCGCGACCTTAGTGGCAGTTGAGACCCTGAAACAGGCGGATATTGCCGAAGCGGCCGGACGGCTGGCCTCTGCCGGCTGCGCTCCGGTCGATAGCGTCTGGCTGGACGAGGGCAAGGCGGCCGATATTTTCTTCGGCAGCGATCCCGTTACCGCCCGCGCAGCGCTGACCGACATTGGCGATCGGGTCGACGTGATCGTGCAGATGGCGGCGGGCCGCGAGAAGAAGCTGCTGATCGCCGACATGGATTCGACCATGATCACCGTCGAGTGCATCGACGAGCTGGCCGACTATGCCGGGATCAAGCCGCAGATTGCCGAGATCACCGAACGGGCGATGCGCGGCGAACTGGATTTCGAAGGCGCGCTGCACGGCCGCGTCGCCCTGTTGAAAGGCTTGCCCGACAGCGCGATCGACCAGTGCCGCGAGGAGCGGGTGGTGATCATGGGCGGCGCCCGCGAACTGGTGCGTACGATGAAGGCGCGCGGCGCGCGCACCTTGCTGGTTTCTGGCGGCTTCACTCGCTTCACCGGGCCGGTCGCGGCAGAAATCGGCTTCGACGTCCATGTCGCCAATGTGCTGGAAATTGCCGACGGCGCGCTGCTCGGCACCGTTACCGTGCCGATCGTCGATGCCGCGCGCAAGCGCACCGAACTGGAGGCCGCGATCGACGGCGGGATCGACCGTGGGCTGACGCTGGCGGTGGGCGACGGCGCCAATGACATTCCGATGATCGAAGCGGCGGGGCTGGGCGTCGCCTATCATGCCAAGCCCAAGACCCGCGAAGCGGCGGCGGCCGAGATCGTCCATGGCGACCTGTCGGTGCTGCTCTATGCGCAGGGCATCGCTTCGGCCGACTGGGTCCGCGACTAATCCCATATGCTTAACGGCTGGGCGTGCTTGGGGCACGTCCTGCCGTCATTGCACAAGGGTAATGGATTCCATTTCGCCCCTGAACCGTTGTCCCCGCACTGCATCCCGGCAGTGGGTCCAATTGGCGTTGCGACAGGATCGTGGCGCACAGGGAGATGATATGAAAATCCAGACAATGGCGCTGGTCGCCGGTAGCTTGCTGGCGCTGAGCGCCTGCTCGAAAAATGATGCGCCGGTGACCAGCGCGCCGCCGCTCGGGCCGGGCGCGATTGCCGGCACGGTGGCCGCAGACCGCAATGGCGATGGCTATGTCGACGGCTATTACACGTCGGACGGCATCTATCACCCGGTCCAGGGACCGCCCTGTCCGCCGCCCCCGCCGCCGCCGGCACCGCCCCGTTCCGGAGAACGCGGCTGAGCAATCTTTCTTTCCGGGCGCGGCATTTCCGCCGCGCCCCCCGACATGCTGCTTCCCTGATCCTCGCCATGCTGATCGCCGGTTCCGTGCCGGGGATGGCGGCTGCGCAGCCGGTCGCCAGCGATACGGCGGCGCGATCCAGCGTGGCCGCCGAAATCCGGGCGGCGGCCAGCGGCAAGTTGCGCGATTTCTATGGCACGCGCGGCTATTGGCCGCTGTGGAGCGAGAAGGGCAAGGTCCGGGCCGAACCGGCGCAAGCTCTGCTGGCGCTGCTCGACAGTGCCGATCAGGACGGGCTGCGGTCGCGCGACTATGATGCCAGGGGATTGTTGCGGGCGATCAAGGAGGCTGATGCTTCGGGCGACCCCAAGGCGCTGGCGCGGGTCGATGTCGCCCTGTCGAAAGCGCTGGCCACTTATGTCGCCGATGTCCGCCGCCCATCGAAGGCGGTGAAGATGCGCTATCTCGACCCCGAGGTGGAGCCGCAGGCGCCCGATGCGGCCGAGGTGCTGCGCGCGGCGGCGGTGGCGCCGTCGCTGGCGACCTATGTCGAGAAGGCGGGCTGGATGAGCCCGACCTACATGAAGTTGCGCGCGGCGAGTGGCGCCTATGAGAAGCGCTGGGGTGGTCTGCCGGCGGTGATTGTGCCGACCGACGTCAAGCTGCGGCCGGGCGGATCGAGCGGCGAGATCGCGATCCTGCGGCATCGGCTGGGGCTGCCCGACGGGGTCGATTATGACAAGGCGCTGGCGGCAAAGGTCAAGCTGTTCCAGGCCGATCACGGGCTGGATGCCGACGGCATTGCCGGCGCGCAGACGATCGAGGCGCTCAATCGTGGTCCAGGCTATTATGGCCGGATATTGACGCTCAATCTGGAGCGGGCGCGGCTGTTGCCCGGTCCATGGGTGCGCCATGTCGAGGTCGATGCGGCATCGGCGCGGCTCTATTATTATAGCGGCGGCGAACTGGACGGATCGATGAAGGTCGTGGCTGGTGCGAAGGAAAGCCAGACGCCGATGATGGCGGGCATGATCCGCTATGCGACGCTCAATCCCTATTGGAACATCCCGCCCGACCTGGTCGAGCGCAAGGTGGCTCCCAAGATCCTGGACGGGGCGACGCTCAGGAAGATGCGCTATGAGGCGTTGAACGACTGGACCGCCGACGCGCAGACGCTCAGCCAGAGCGAGATCGACTGGCAGGCGGTGGCAGCGGGGCAGCGCGAATTGCGCGTGCGCCAGTTGCCCGGCGGCAATAATGCGATGGGGAAGATCAAGTTCATGTTCCCAAATGACCTGGGCATCTATCTGCACGACACCCCCGACCGGGGCCTGTTCGCCAAGCCGGTACGCCATTTCAGCAATGGCTGCGTCCGGCTGGAGGATGCGCAGCGGCTCGGGCGCTGGTTCTTCGGCAAGACGCCGACGGCCGACAGCGATGCGCCCGAACAATATGTGCCGCTGCCCCGGCCAGTGCCGGTCTATCTCACCTATCTGACGGCGGTGCCGACGGCGGACGGGGTGCAGTTCCTGCCCGACGATTACGGACGGGACGGGGAGTAGCCTCCCCGTCCTGCCGATTTAGTGGATGCCGGCCAGCATCCGCGCTGTTGGATCAGTGGATGCCTGCCAGCATCCACAGGGCCATGGCGACCATCATGACATTCTCGGTCAGCGAGACAAAGCCGAGTGGCACGTTGCTGCTGCCGCCGACGCAGGCGCATTTGAGTTCGCGCTTCTCGATATAGACCGCCTTGAACACCGATATCGCGCCGATGCCGCCGATGAACAGGGCGACCGGGATCGACAGCCAGGGGGCAAGGCCGGTCAGCATCAGCGCGCCCGCGCCCAGTTCCAGGAAGGGATAGACACGGCCATAGGGAATGACGCGGCGGGCGAGCAGGTCGTAGTTCAGGAACATGGTCGCGAACCGCTCCACATCCTGCAGCTTCAGCATGGCGAGCAGCATCATGGCGATGGCGATGAACCGCTCCAGCGCCAGCAGGCCGACCAGTGGTGCCAAGGTCAGCCAGTTGATCGCCAGTGCCATCAAGGCGGCGACGGCGAAGACGGCCAGCACCGGCACATAGCTGGTCGCGCCGGGCACAGGCACCTTGAGGCCCAGGAAGCGGCGCAGATCGTCATGGCCGCCGATCCGCCGGCCATCGATGAAGATTTGCGGCGTCGTCTTGACCTCATGCTGCGCCTTGAAGGCGTCGGTCTCGGCCCGGCTGGCGAGGGCATAGTCCTCGACCTGATAGCCATGGCGGCGCAGCAGCCAGCGCGCTTTGAGGCCATAGGGACAGACATGGCCGGGCATCACCATGCGATAAAGTTGGGCCGTCTTTTCCGCGCCCGAATTTTCCGAGGCTGTGGGCATTGCATCATCCTTTGTCAGGCTTGTTTCTGGTGCGATGCCCCGCATATAGGGTCTGTACCATGGTACGGAGTCAAGGCATGAGCATGACAATTTCCGCACTGGCCCGCGCGGGCGATGTCGGGGTGGAGACGGTGCGCTTCTACCAGCGGCGCGGCCTGCTGGATGCGCCCGATCGGCCGGAGGGCAGTGTGCGCCGCTATGGCGAGGGCGATATCCGCCGACTGCGCTTCATTCGGTCGGCGCAGGCGGCGGGCTTTACGCTGGAACAGATTGGCGAGCTGCTGCAACTCGATGCCGGGCAGGATCGCAAGCGGGCGCGTGAACTGGCGGCCGATCGGATCGCGGCGCTGGATTTGAAGATCGCTGAACTGGAGGCGGCGCGGGCGGCGCTGACGCGGCTGGCCCGGCAATGCCATGCCTCCGATGAGGGGCCGTGCCCGATCATCGCGGCGTTCGAGGACGGCGCTCAGACGTCCTGCGTCTGATCGTCCTGCTTCTGCGCCATCTGCCGGCGCGACATTTCCCGACGCACCGAATAGCCGGTGGGATCGCGGCGAAAATGGTCGCGCATCATGCGCCGCTGTTCGCTGATGATGTGCCAGATATCTTCCGGACTCTTGCCTTCGGTCATTGATCCGTCCGCCCTTTTCCGTTCGACTGCAGGGCAGGGAATATCGCTTTCGCAACGATCAATCCGTGAGCGCGATCACGTAAACGGCGCTTTAACGCTGTTGCTTCAGATATATGCAACGCGGGCGGCGCGAGTGTGATCGGGTAAATGTTGGAAATCGCGCGCTTAACTTCGCATATTTCCCGCACATTCTGACATTATGTTGCGTCCGCCTGATCCTATCGGAAAGCGATGCAAGAGGCTGTGGGGATGATAGCGCGCGGGCGCGCTGTAGGACAGGACGGGGCTGTCTGGAGCGGGTGAGGGGAATCGAACCCCCGTCGTCAGCTTGGGAAGCTGCTGCTCTACCATTGAGCTACACCCGCGTCGCGACCGGCCATGGCATGGCCATGGCGCGTGGTCAACGGGGCTTGATGGGCGCGCGCGAAATTAGCCGACCTGGCGTTTCGCCAGCTTGCGGGCGAGGGTGCGGCGATGCATCCCCAGGCGCCGGGCGGTTTCGGAGATGTTGAAGTCGCAATCCTTCAGCACCTCGTGGATATGTTCCCATTCCAGCGTCTTGATCGATGTCGGGCGCGGCGCGAGTGGCGCGCCCGGATCGCCGCCGGAGCGGGCGAAGGCGGCTTCGATATCGTCGGTGTTGGACGGCTTGGCGAGATAGTTGGTAGCGCCAAGCTTGATCGCCTCGACCGCAGTGGCGATGCTGGCAAAGCCGGTCAGCACCACGATCAGCATGGCAGGATCATGGGCGTGTAGCATCTGGACGCAGACCAGCCCGGATTCCGGGCCGAGTTTCAGGTCGACCACGGCATAGCCGGGACGATTGTCCTTGAGCACCTCTTCCAGCGCGCCATGACTGGCGGCAGTCAGCACGCTGTAGCCGCGCCGCTCGAAGGAGCGCTTGAGCGTCTTTGCGAATGCCTCGTCATCCTCCACGATCACCAGCAGCCGTTCAGCTGTCATCTTCGTTGTCACCTTCTTCTTCCAGCGCCACCGTTTCCAGCGGCAGGCGCAGCAGGATCAGCGCGCCGCCATCGGCGCCATTGCTGGCCGATACGCTGCCGCCCAGCTTGCGGACGACATTGACCACAAGAAAGAGGCCAAGGCCATGGCCTTCCTTGCCTTTGCTGGAGCGATAGGGCTTGCCGAAATCCTCGAGCATGGTCTGGGAGAAACCGCTGCCATTGTCGCGCACGGCGATGTTGAGCGAGGCGCTGTCGCGTCCGACCAGCAGGTCGATATAGGTGGCGCCGGCCTCCCGCGCATTGTCGAGCAGATTGCCGACCGCCTGGCGGATCACCGGGTCGGCGATGATTCGCGGATAGTCATGCGGGCCGAAGTCGCAGCGCAACGGCATGCCCGGATTGGCGCGGCGCCATTCCGCTGCAATCCCTTCGATGAAGTCGCGGACATTGGTCACGGCCGGCGCCTCGCCGCGCGCTTCGCCCGAGGAGAGGAGGATACCGGTGACGATCGCCTTGCAGCGCAGCACCGCGCTCTGCATCTCGCCAACTTCCTCGACCAGGGCGGGATGCTCGGTGATTTCGGGCATGCGGCGCCAGTCGCCCAGCACCACGGCGAGCTGGGCGAGGGGGGTGCCCAGTTCATGCGCGGCGCCCGAGGCGAGCAGGCCCATGCGGACGATATGTTCTTCCTCCGCCGCATGCTGGCGCATGCTGGCCAGATAGGCTTCGCGCGCCTGAAGATTGCGGTTGATCCGGGTGATGAACAGCACCAGCAGCACCGCGATCATGGTGAAGCAGATCCAGGTGCCGATGATGTGCAGGTCAAACAGCCGGCCCGCCAGCCGGTCGCTAAGGTCGAGCGGGCGATAGTCGAGCGCCAGCAGGCCGGCGCACAGCGCCGACACGGCGGTGATGCCCCAGGCGCTGGCCCGGTCGAGCAGCAGCACGCCGAGCGCGACCTGGAGCAGATAGAGCGAGACGAAGGGATTGGTCGCGCCGCCCGACAGATAGAGCTGGGCGGTCAGCAGCAGCACGTCGAACAGCAGCGATACCGACAGTTCGGCGCGGGTGATGTCGGTCCGGGGGCGCAGCGCCGCAAAGCTGGCGGCGTTGACCAGAACGGCGACGGCCGCGACCAGCAGCATCGGGGCGAGGGGCAGGCGCACCCCCATCAGGAACTGGACGATCAGGATAGTTACCAGCTGCCCGGCGATCGCGATCCAGCGCAGCTGGATCAGCAGCGCCATATTCTTGCGACCGGCGGCATCGGCGGGCCACTGGCTGGGCAGCCAGCGGCGCCTGACGGCTTGGGTCTCGCTCATTCCGCGCTGTCTTCTGGATCCCGACGCATGAGGAAGATGTAGGCGCCTGCGACCATCGCCGCCAGTATGAACCAGGTGATGGCATATTGGAGGTGGTTGTTGGGGAAGCGGACGACGGTCAGGCCGCCGACCGGCGCGGTGTCGGGCGTGCAATTGGCGCCGGCATCGACGAAATAGTCCGCGACCGGCGGGGCGACATGCTGCGCGGCGGCGATCGCGGCGACATCGCGCGAATACCAGCGGCCCGCGGCGGGATCATTGCTGCGCAGGAATCCCCCCTTCGGTTCGGTGAGGCGCAGCAGGCCGACGATCTGGACCGTGCCTTGGGGCCGGCTGTAGCGGGTGCGATTGTCCTGCGGCACGAAGCCGCGATTGACCATCAGGGTGAAGCCGGCATCGGTCACCAGCGGCGTCATCACCCAGAAACCGGGGCCGCGCACGGTGACGGCCTGGGTCAGCACCGCCTTGTCATGCAGGAAATGGCCCGATGCGGTGATGCGGCGATATTCGTCGTCACGGGTGGCGCTGCGGGGGGCGGGGACGGGCGCGGCATGGATGCGGGCGTCGACCCGGGCGATCAGATCGCGCTTCCAGGCGAGGCGATAGACTTGCCAGCTGCCGAGCGCAAAAAGACCGGAGAAAAGGATGAGGGCGATCAGCGTCAGGCCGATCGTAAAGCCCGGGGAGCGCCGGCGGCGCCCCCCGATCTTTTGTGATGTCACGGCATTTCGCTCATATTCTGCATGTCGCTCATGTCGTGCGTGGCGCTCATGTTCATATCGCCGTGCGGCATCATGTTGTTGTTCATATGATACATGACCCACATCGAGCCCGAGAGGACGATGACGACCAGAACGATGGTCAGCATCATCGCCATGAACGACCAGCCGCTTTCGATGCGGGTGTTCATGTGCAGGAAGTAGATCATGTGGACGACCACCTGCACCGCGGCGAAGGCCATGATGATGACGCCGGTCAGCGCGGGATTGCCCAGCACGTTCGACATCACCAGCCAGAAGGGGATGGCCGTCAGGATCACCGACAGGCCGAAGCCGATCATGTAGCTGCCGAAGCTGCCATGCGATCCTTCTTCATGATGGTCATCGTGATGCCCGTGCGAATGGTCATGACCGTGGGGATGGACAGCATCGCTCACCGCAGGACTCCCATCAGATAGACAAAGGTGAAGACGCCGATCCAGATGACGTCGAGGAAGTGCCAGAACATGCTGAGGCACATCAGGCGACGCTTGTTGGCCGGGATCAGGCCCTTCTTGGCCACCTGAACCATCAGCGTGATCAGCCAGATCGAACCGAAGGTGACGTGCAGGCCGTGGGTGCCGACCAGGGTGAAGAAGGCCGACAGGAAGGCCGAACGCCACGGACCCGCGCCCTCATGGATGAGGTGCGAGAATTCGTAGAGTTCGATGAACAGGAACGCGCCGCCGAAGAGGAGCGTGATGAACAGCCAGCCCTGGGTGGCGCTGACCTTGTTCTTTTCCATCGCCAGCATGGCGAAGCCATAGGTGATCGACGAGAAGAGCAGCATCGCGGTGTTGAGCGCGATGAGCGGCAGGTCGAACAGATCCTTGGGGCCGGGGCCGCCGGCAAAATTGCCGCCGAGCACGGCGTAAGTGGCGAACAGGATGGCGAAGATGAGGCAATCGCTCATCAGGTACATCCAGAAGCCCAGCATGGTGCTGTGGCCTTCGTGGAGGTGGGGTTCCTCGGGCAAATGATATGCCCGAGGTTCCAGGGTCGCAGTTGTGCTGCTCATGTGGGTCAGACTCCCGCCGCGAGGATGCGTGTGCGCTCTTCCTCGGTGCGCGTGACGACATCCTGCGGGATGTAGAAGTCGCGCTTGTAGTTGAAGGTGTGGAAGATGGCGAAGCCGATCATGCCGACGAAGCTGAGGGCTGCCAGCCACCACATGTACCAGATCAGGGCGAAGCCACAGACCGTAGCGAGACCCGCGAGGATCACACCGGTGCCGGTGCTGCTGGGCATGTGGATCGGCTGATAGCCGGTCAGCGGACGCTGATAGCCATTCTTCTTCATGTCGGCCCAGCTGTCGGCATCGTAGACGACCGGGGTGAAGGCGAAGTTATACTCCGGCGGGGGCGAGCTGGTCGCCCATTCCAGGGTACGGCCATCCCAGGGATCGCCTTCCACCTTCAGTTCGTCGCGCTTCCAGATCGACACTGCGAACTGGACCAGCATGGCGCCGATGCCGGCCGCAACGATGGCGGCGCCGACGGCGGCGATGATGAACCAGATGTGCAGGCTGGGATCGTCGAACACGCGCATGCGGCGGGTCACGCCCATGAAGCCCAGGATGTAGAGCGGCGTGAAGGCAAGCCAGAAGCCGACCTGCCAGCACCAGAAGCTGACCTTGCCCCAGAACACGTTCAGCTTGAAGCCGAAGGCCTTGGGCCACCAGTAGTTGATTGCGGCGAACAGGCCGAACAGCACGCCGCCGATGATCACGTTATGGAAGTGCGCGATCAGGAACAGCGAGTTGTGCAGCACGAAGTCGGCCGGCGGAACGGCCAGCATGACGCCGGTCATGCCACCGATGGTGAAGGTCAGCATGAAGGCGACGGTCCACATCATCGGCAGTTCGAAACGGATCTTGCCGCGATACATGGTGAAGAGCCAGTTGAAGAGCTTCGCACCCGTCGGGATCGAGATGATCATCGTCGTGATGCCGAAGAAGCTGTTGACGCTGGCGCCCGAGCCCATCGTGAAGAAGTGGTGCAGCCACACGAGGTAGGACAGCACCATGATGCAGCAGGTCGCGTAGACCATCGAGGTGTAGCCGAACAGGCGCTTGCCCGAGAAGGTCGAGGTGACTTCCGAGAAGACGCCGAACAGCGGCAGGATGAGGATGTAGACTTCCGGGTGACCCCAGATCCAGATCAGGTTCACGTACATCATCGGGTTGCCGCCGAAGTCGTTCGTGAAGAAGTTGGTGCCGATATAGCGGTCGAGCGAGAGCAGGACCAGGGTGGCGGTCAGGATCGGGAAGGACGCGACGATCAGGATGTTCGCGCAGAGCGAGGTCCAGGTGAACACCGGCATCTTCATCAGCGACATGCCCGGCGCGCGCATCTTGACGATGGTCGCGATCAGGTTGATGCCCGACAATGTCGTGCCGACACCGGCCACCTGTAGTGCCCAGATATAATAGTCGACACCCGTGGCCGGGCTATAGTCGATCCCCGAGAGCGGCGGATAGGCGAGCCAGCCGGTCTGGGCGAATTCACCCAGGAACAGCGAAGCCATCACCAGCACCGCGCCGCCCGTGGTCATCCAGAACGAGAAATTGTTCAGGAACGGGAAGCTGACGTCGCGGGCGCCGATCTGCAGCGGGACGATATAGTTCATCAGACCGGTGATGAACGGCATCGCCACGAAGAAGATCATGATCACGCCGTGCGCGGTGAACACCTGGTCATAATGGTGGGCGTTGAGGTAACCCTCGGACCCGTTGAAGGCCAAAGCCTGTTGCAGGCGCATCATGACGGCGTCGGCAAAGCCGCGCAGGAACATGACGAGGCCCAGCACCATGTACATGATGCCGATCTTCTTGTGATCGACGCTGG
Source organism: Sphingobium scionense (assembly GCF_014197035.1). GTDB lineage: Bacteria > Pseudomonadota > Alphaproteobacteria > Sphingomonadales > Sphingomonadaceae > Sphingobium > Sphingobium scionense. Next base: position 208,981 of record NZ_JACIEU010000002.1, read on the forward strand.
TGAACCATTCCTTCCAGAGATAGCCCCAGAGCTTGAAATAGGTCAGCCCGGCGACGAGCGCCGCGCCGCCCAGCATCACCGCGCAGAAAGTCGCGACGACGATGGGTTCATGCCATGGGAAGCTGTCCCATGTCAGACGACCAAAGATCATCTGTGCTGTTGTGAGTGTGCCAGTCATGGGCCTTACCGATGCTGCGCGTGCGCGTCAGCGCCGCTGTGAGAGGAGTGATCGGCCGCAGGTGCAGCCGCACCAGCGCCCGGCGCGTCAGGGGCGGTTTCCTGCCCCTTGTTGCGGTCTTCCTGGTCGATCACATGGCTGTTGGGGAAGTCATACTGGAGGCCTTCGGTCTCCTTGGCCGATTCCTTGCCCGCGCCGCCCATCTGGTTGATGTGCATCAGCTCGCTCATGCAGCGCTGACCAGGCTTGGGGCAGAGGTTGACGATCGCGTCGAACAGCTTGGGTTCGCTGGTGGCGAAATAGGCGACGGGCGCCTTCTCGCTCGGCTTGGCCAGGGTCTGGTAGACGGTGCGGTCAAGTGCCGCGCCGCTGCCCTTCACCTTGGCGACCCAGGCATCGAAGCCGGCCTGGTCGAAGGCATGATAGCCAAAGCGCATATGGGTAAAGCCCGCGCCCGAATAGTTGGCCGAGAAGCCGATCCCGGTGACGGGCTTGTTGGCGACGGCGTGAAGCTGCGTCTGCATGCCGGGCATCGCGTAGATCTGGCCGGCCAGTTCGGGGACGTAGAAGCTGTTCATCACGGTCGAGGCGGTGATGTCGAAGCGGACCGGGACATTGGTCGGCAGCGCCAGTTCATTGACGGTGGCAATGCCAAGGTCCGGATAGATGAAGAGCCACTTCCAGTCGAGCGCGACGACCTGGACGGTCAGCGGCTTGACCTTGGGATCGATCGCGGTGGTCGCGTTGATCCGGTCGAGCGGACGATAGGGATCCAGCTTGTGCGTGCTCACCCAGGTCAGCGCGCCGAGGCAGATGATGATCAGGAGCGGGGCCGACCAGATCAGCAGCTCCAGCTTGGTGGAATGATCCCAGTCGGGGTCATATTCCTTCTCGGCGGCCTCGTTCGTCGCGCGGTAGCGCCAGGCGAAATAGACGACCAGTGCCATGACGGGCACGACAATGAGGAGCATCAGCGCGACCGAGATCAGGATCAGATCGCGCTGCTGCACCGCAATATCGCCCGACGGGTTCATCACGACCCAGTTGCAGCCCGCCAGCGGCGCCGCAAGGATCGGAGCGGACCAGCGCAGGAGGCGGGTCCAGAGGGGGGAGGGTGGCTGTGACATGGCGCGCGCCTACCGGTTCCGCAGGGAGTCGGATAGAGGGCAATTTGTCCAATGTTGTGCGCGCGCAAAAAATGTTTCGGATGTGGGATACTGCTTAGACTCTGTGGGTTTTCTGTTATGTTGCCATCCTCTGGCCGTCGGGAGACCCAAAATAGGCACCGTCGGCCCAGCCAGGGAGCGGATGCCTATGAGTTCACAGGCCATTGCCTTCACTTCAAGCCAGCTTGAGGATGATGCGCGCAAAATCAATGCACGCGACCACAGCATTGCACCGGGGGATATCTCCATTGGTGTGATCATTGGCCGCACCTCCGAATTTTTCGACTTCTTCGTTTATGCCATTGCCTCGGTGATCGTTTTCCCGAGCCTGGTATTCCCCTATGTCGACCCGCTCACGGGGACGCTCTATTCCTTCGCGATCTTTTCCGTCGCCTTCATCACGCGCCCGATCGGGTCGTTGATCTTCATGGCGATCGACCGGCATTATGGCCGCGGCACCAAATTGACGGCCGCCCTGTTCCTGCTGGGCGGATCGACCGCGGCGATCGCCTTTATGCCCGGTTATGCGACGATTGGCCACTATGCTGCGGTCGTGCTGGTCGTTTTGCGGGCGGCGCAGGGCATTGCGCTGGGTGGCACATGGGATGGCCTCGCTTCGCTGCTGTCGCTCAACGCGCCGCCGCACCAGCGGGGCTGGTATGCGATGGTGCCGCAGCTCGGCGCGCCGCTGGCGCTGCTGGTGGCGAGCGGGCTGTTCGCCTTCTTCCTGCTGACCCTGTCGGAAGCGGACTTCCTCGACTGGGGCTGGCGCTATCCCTTCTTCGTCGCCTTCGCGATCAACGTCGTGGCGCTGTTCGCCCGGCTGCGCATCGTGGTGACGCATGAGTTCGAGCGTTTGTTCGAGCAGAAGGATCTGGTGCCGTCCGAAGTGCTGCCGACGGTCAAGGCGGAGGGACGCAACATCATCATCGGTGCTTTCGCACCGCTGGCGAGCTTCGCCCTGTTCCACATGGTCACCGTGTTTCCGCTGAGCTGGGTGGTGCTGTTCACCGACCAGCCGATCGAACGCTTCCTGGTGATCGAGATGATCGGCGCGTCGGTCGGCCTGCTGGCGATTGTGGTGTCGGGCTTCATCGCTGACCAGATCGGCCGTCGCTCGCTGCTCGGCTGGTCGGCGCTGGGCATCGCGATCTTCGCGGTGGTCGCGCCGCTGCTGCTCAATGGCGGCGATCTGGGCGAGGTTGCCTTCATGATCCTGGGCTTCATGCTGCTGGGCCTGGCCTTCGGCCAGTCGTCGGGCGTGGTGGCATCCAACTTCGCGACCGAAGCGCGCTATACCAGTTCGGCGCTGACGTCGGATCTGGCCTGGCTGGTCGGTGCCGGCTTCGCGCCGCTGCTGGCGCTGCTGCTGTCGGTGAAGTTCGGCCTCGCCGCGTCGGGCATCTACCTGCTGTCGGGTGCGATCGCGACGATGGTGGCGCTCTACGTCAACAAGGAGCTGGCGGCGCGGGATCGCTGATCCCGGCCGACGGCCTTGCCAGAATGAGAAGCGTGATCGGCCTGGCCGATCACGCTTTTTTTGTGGCGGCGACCCGTGCTTTCATCCGGGCGAGGCCCTTGCGGTCGAACCAGCCGATCGGGCCGGGGCGCGGGCGCCAGCGCGGCAGCCAGTCGGGATAGAGGCTGACCAGTTCGCGCGGCAGGCCGGTGGGGCCGTCCCGGCTCATGATGTCGGAGACGATGCGGTTCTGATAATAGCGGACCGAATAGTTGATCAGCCGCTTATAATGCATCCGCCAGGTGAGCGGCCGGGTGAGGCCGACCGGTTCGCAGGCAAAGCCTGCGCCCTCACAGGCCAGCACGCGCTCCAATTGCCAGTCGGCATCGCTCGCCAGGTCCGTATGTGCCCAGGAGGCGACCAGCCCGTCATCGCCGATCAGGTCATCGGGCAGGCGCAGGCCGCTCGCCCGGATCGCGGCGACGAAGCGGCCGGACAGGGCATAGAGATCGCCGAAGATGCCGCGCTCGATCCGCAGGTTGCGGCGATAGGTTTCCACTTCGCGGCCATTGACCGGCATACCGGCGGCGGCGTTGGCTTGGGGATGGGCGGCAAGGTCTGCCACCAGCGCGTCGATCGATCCGGGCGCGATCTGGGCATCGCCGTCGAGGAAGATGACGGCATCCTCGGTGCCGGTGAGCAGGTGATGGACGAAATAATTCCAGGTGCGTGACTTGCCGCCCGCGACGATGTCATGGACGATCACATGGGCGCGGCCGGCGGCGGCGGCGCGGGCGCGCTCCACGGTGCGGTCGGTGGTGCCGTTCACCAGCACATGGAAGATCGTGTCCGGGCGGTCGAGCGGCAGCGAGCCGAGGCAGCCGGCGATCCGGCGTTCCTCCTGATGGGCGAAGATGGCAACGGCGACGACCATGGCGGGATCAGCGGAAGTCCCAGCCCTGCTGGCCATGCTCGACTGCATCCGGGCCATCGGCTTCGGCCTGGGGTGTGGCGCGCAGCGGCACCAGGATCGAGACGATCAGCGCGGCGATGGCGGTGCCGACCAGCGCCCACAGCGCAATCACGACCAGGCCGATCGCCTGGGCGAGCAGGCTGGCGGTGGCGCTGATGCCGGCGTCGAACCCGACCCCGCCCAGCAGCGGCAGGACGAACAGCGGCAGCAGCAGCGCGCCGGTCGCGCCGCCCAGGCCATGGACGGCGAAGACATGGGCGGGATCGTCGATCCAGGCGCTGACGAAACCGGCGCCGATGCGGGCGATGATCGCGGCGGCGAGGCCGATCAGCATCGCTCCGCCGGTGCCGACCAGCGCGGCCGAGGCGGAAATGGCGGCGAGGCCGGCAATGGCGCCGGACAGAAAGCCGGTGGCGCTGGCATGGGCGCCGAGCAGCCGGTCGACCAGCGCCCAGCCGAGGCTGGCGGCGCAGGCGGCGAAGAAGAGGTTGAGGATGGCGGTGGCGGCATCGTCGGTGGCGCCCAGTGCCCAGCCGCCGACCGCGCCGGCATAGCCGACCCAGAAGAGCGCGCCACCGGCGATGGCGAGGATATGGGCGTGGCCGCCACCCTGCGCATCGCGGGGACGCCCGGCGACGAGCGCCAGGGCAAGGGCGGAAAAGCCGGCCAGGACATGGACGACCAGGCCGCCGGAAAAGTCCATCGCGCCGAGCTGTGCGAGCCAGCCACCACCCCACATCCAGTGGACGATCGGCGCGAAGACCAGCAGCAGCCAGAGCGGCGCGAAGGCGGCGACCCAGCCAAGGCGGGCGCGGCCGGCGATCGCGCCGACTGCGATCGCCCCGGCCAGCACGGCAAAGCCCATCTGGAACAGGACGAAGGCGGATTCGGGCACGGTGAGGCCGTCGCGCAGCGGCGCGAGATTGGCGAGCAGCAGATTGCTGCCGCCGCCCAGCCAGTCGCTGCCCGGCGCATAGGCAAGGCTGTAGCCCGCAAGGCCCCAGCCGAGCAGGATCGTCGCGCTGGCGACCAGCGTCTGGGCCATGGCGGCAAGCCCGTGGCGGACATTGGCCAGCCCCGCATGACGTAGCATCAGGCCCGGTAGCGCGGCGAGCAGCAGCAACAGGGCGCAGGCGATCATCCAGCCGGTATCGCCGCTGTCGGGCGCCGCCACCTGGGCCGCGGCCGGCTGGGCCAGCGACAGGGCGGCAAGGACGGGCAGGGCAAGGGCTGGGCGCATGGAGGAAGGTCCGGTTGGGGTCAGGTCGCCCTGACTAGCCTTGGCAGGGTAAAGACTTCGATAAGCATGGCAATGTTCCTGCGCGGTGGTCCGCCGCCGCGCAGGTCAGAAAGCCTCGGTGCCGCACTGGATGCGGCCGGTGCCTTCATTTTCGACGGTGCAGATCGGCCGGCCGGCGACGCTGACATCGCCCGATCCGGTCGAGCGGATGCTGACCGGGCCGTTGGCGGAGAGGGCGACATTGCCCGAACCGTCGTTGAGGATCGCGGCCTGGCGCGCGACCAGATGGTCGGCGACGATCGCGCCGGGGCCGCTGATGCGCAGATTGGCGACGCCGGCGGTGCCGGCGAGCGTGGTGCGGCCACCACCGGCGAGCGTGACCTGAAGATTGTCGAGCTGGAGCGAGGCGACGCTGACATCGCCATTGCCGCCCTGGACGATCTCGCCATTGAGGCCCTTCATCGCGCTGACCGCGACGGCGCCGCCGCCGGTCAGGACGACGCGGTTCACTTCGCCGGTGGAGAGGCGGATGGTGGCGGGGCCAAGGCCCTTTTCGCCCGGTTCGGGCCGTTCCATCGAGATGATGGCGAGCCGGCCCGAGACATCGACGCGCAGCCGGTCGAGCGCGCGCTGGTCCCCCTCCGCCCGTGCCGAAACGCCGGTGCCGGTGGTGATGATGACCGTGACCGGGGCGTCGACGCGGATCTGGTCGAAGCTGGTGATGGTATAGCCGCGGGTGGCGGCGCCGGCGGGGGAAGCCCCGGCCAGTGCCGCCGCCGCTGCCAGCATCAGGGGCCGCAATGCGCCTCGCCCGGTCCCATCGTGTTCGTCGTGCATTGCGCCTTGCCCTTCACCTTGACGTCGCCAGTGCCCATGATCTTGATAGCGACCGGACCGTCGGAGGCAAAGTCCATGTCGCCTGTGCCCATGATATCGGCTTCGGCGCGGCCGAGCTTCAGCCCGGCGGCATCGATGTCGCCGGTGCCGGTGATCGACAATTCGCCCTGATCGGCCGTGCCGGCGAGGGTGATGCTGCCCGATCCGGTGATTTCCGCCTTGAGGCTGCCAAGCTTTACCTGGGCGATGTCGAGGTCACCCGAGCCGGTGAGCGAGAGGGCCAGGTCGCCGCCTTCTGCCTTGTCGAGGGTGAAGTCGCCCGAGCCGGTGACGTCGATCGCGCTGATCGAGGGCAGGGTGACATGGATGGTCGCGCCCTTGCCGCCATCGACCTTGTTCCACATGCCTTCGGACTTGCGGCCGATCTGGAGCGTGTCGGCCTTCACCCGGATGTCGAGCAGGGCGACCGACTTGGGATCGCCATCGGCGGTGACCGAGAATTTGGGGCCGATGGTGACGACGACATTGTCAGGTCCGGTCACGTCGATGCGGCTGAACTGGCTGAGCTTTGCCCAGTCCTGCGGGGTGCTGGTGGAGGCCGGGGATTCGCCGTTGCCGCCGTCGGACTGATGATCGTTGCCGCGCGAGCAGGCGCTGGTGGCAAGGCCGATGGCGAGCAGGGTGGCCAGGGTCAGGTGGCGGGGCAGGGGCAGGCGCGGCATCATTATCTCCATGCTGTATTGCCTTTACAATACACTCTTGCCGTGGCGGTTCCAAGCCCCCTTGTTCGTCGGGCAGGATAAGGCATGATATCTGCAGGATAAAAGAAGGGTATTCCACCGATGCGCAAGCTGTTTTCCGCCCTGCCGCTGATCGCGATGATGGGAGCGGCGGCCAGCGCCGCGCCGGCTGAGGATGATCTGGCGGCGCGCGGCGCGACATGGTGGCGCCATGTCCAGATATTGGCGGCGGACGACATGCAGGGGCGCGGCACCGGCACGCCGGGCTATGACAAGGCGGCCGACTATGTGATCGGCCAGTTTCAGGCATTGGGGCTGAAACCCGCCGGGGTCGAGGGCTACAAGCAGCCGATCGCCTTCGTCGAGCAGACGGTGCTGTCGAGCGAGAGCAGCGCCAGCCTGGCCGGCGCTAGTGGCGAGACGGCGTTGTCGGTGCCGGGCGACATCATCTTTTCCGGCAGCGGCGGCCCGGTGCCCGGCGCGATCGACGCGCCGATGGTGTTTGCCGGCTATGGCCTGCATCTGCCCGAAGTGGGCCATGACGATTTTGCCGGGCTGGACCTGAAGGGCAAGATCGTGGTGGTCGTCTCGGGCGGGCCGGCGGAGATCAGCGGCGCGCTCAAATCCCATGCCCGATCGGAACGGGGGCACTGGCTGGCGGCGCAGGGGGCGGTCGGCATGATCAGCCTGGTGACGCCGGGACAGGTCGAGATTCCCTGGGACCGGCGCAAGGCGCTGGCGAGCGCGCCGGCGGTCTATTATGAGGATGTGGCGATGCGCGACACGCAGACGCCCTTCCTCAATGCCCAGTTCGACCCGGCCCGGTCGGCCGATCTGTTCGCCGGCACCGGCCAGGATTTCGCCGCGATCGCGGCGGCGGCCGATGCGTCGAAGCCGGTCGCCAGCTTCCCGCTGACACTGCGGCTCAAGGCGGCGGTCGCGGCCAAGCGGGTGGCCTTGTCCTCGCCCAATCTGGTGGCGGTGATGCCGGGCAGCGACCCCAAGCTGGCCAAGGACTATGTCGTGCTGTCGGCGCATCTGGACGGCTATGGCGTCGGCACGCCGATCAAGGGCGACGCCATCTATAATGGCGCGCTGGACAATGCGTCGGGTGTCGCGAGCCTTATCGAGATCGCGAAGGCGTTGAAGGCAGGCAAGGTCAAGCCGAAACGATCCATCCTGCTCACCATCGTCACCGGCGAGGAAAAGGGCCTGCTGGGATCGCGCTATTTCGCGCGGCGGCCGACCGTGCCGAGCAAGAGCATCGTGGCCGACCTCAATTTCGACATGGCGCTGCCGATCTTCAAGCTGACCAGCGTGACCCCGGTCGGCTATGACCAGAGCAGCCTGGGCCAGGATGCGGCGGCGGTGAGCGAAGCGATGGGCCTGCCAATCACGCCCGATCCCTTCCCCGACCGCAATGTCTTCATCCGGTCCGACCAATATGCCTTCATCCGCGAGGGGATACCGGCGCTGTTCTTCAAATATGGTTTCAAGGCCGGGACGCCGGAAGCGACGGTGGAGAAGGCGTGGCGCGCGAATATCTATCATTCGCCCTTCGACGACGCGAACCAGCCGGTGATGCCGGCCGAGACGGCGAAGCTGAACGATTATGTGACCGCGGTGACGCTGCGTGTCGCCAATGCGGACACGCGGCCGAGCTGGAACAGCGACAGCTTCTTCAAGCGGTTCGTGAAATAGGCGGTTCGTGAAATAGGGCGCAGGTCGAGCGGCGGAGACGATCATGAGCCGGGCCAGGCGCATGCTGACCGGATGCGGCCTGGTGGTGGGGGCGGCTGGCTGTTTCCTGCTGGGTATAGGGGTGTCGCAGCGCGCGGCGCATCGGCAGGAGGCACCGCCTTCTGCCGTGTCGTCGGGCGGGCCGGCATCGGCGCCATCGGGCCGACGGATATTCTCTCCGTCGATCGCGGGAGACCCCTATGTCCTGCAGCAATGGAAGGCGGCCGTCGAGAAGATGGAGCGGCGCTGCCGGGAGGCGAAGTTATTTTGCGCCGAAGCCAGGGCGGCCAGGGAACAGATGGACGAAATACGATAATCGATTGGTTATGGGCTTGGCTTGGTCGATGGGATTGGGCGCATGACCTGTTGCCCCTGGCGCGGTTGCATCATGGTTGCGGCCGGGGCGGTTGACCGCGGGGTCAGCGCTGGGGCCTGCAATTGCCGACGCGGGTGCCGGTGATCGACATCAGAAATTCCACATCACCGTCGATGGATGTGCCCAGATCCCGAATGGGCTTGCTCAGAATTTCTGTCAGGCGGATGTTGCGCCTGACCTCGACACTGCGCGGGCCGATCTCGCCTTCGATCTTGCCCCGCATTCGCACGCCCGGCCCGATCCAACAACGCTGGTCGCCGCGAATGGTCGGCCCGTCGCCCGCCAGTGTCAGGCGGGAGCAATGGCTGGACGTGCCGGGTCCGGCGAAGCTGTCCTGCAGCATCACCTCGATCGTGGCGTCGAGCGTGCCATCGGGGATACAGAGGTTCCAGGTTCGGATCGGCAATGTATGGGCGCTGTAATCACGGATCACGGTCTGGTGCTGGCTGAATGCCCATTGGCCCGCGAGGATCGGGTTGGGACGGCCGGTGACGACGATCGGCGGCCCCTTTGGCGGGGCTGGTGGCGCTTCCTTGGGAATCAGTCCAACCTGTTCGGTGACGACGACGGGCGCAGGCACCGGCACGACCTCATCCTCGAAGCTGGCGATCTTGGCGTTGATGCAGGCCTTGCCACCGGCCGGGTCGCTGACGCCCTCGCGCACGCAGGCGCTGAGCATCGCGCACATGATCCGGTCGATCCGGGCGTCGCCGCTCGACCTGGTGATGACGCATTGGCGCAGGTCGGTGCCGAACGCGGCATAGTCGATCTTCACCTGGCGCATCTTGCGGGCGATGACGACGATATCATTTTCGGCCGGAACGGGCAGGGTGGATTGGGACCGGACCGGGATAGCTGCCAACAAGGCAAGCGACAGGCCGCATCGCAGGGCAGAAACGGATAACGCCGAATGCCGTGCCACAATCCCTCCCGACTTTACGTCTTGTTGCGCTATCGTAAGGGAAAAGCTGGCTGGTGCCTATAGGGCGCGTAATCTGCTCTTGTGATCTGGCGGGATGCTTTTCGTTTGATTTCGCGCGCGGTGGGTGGTCATGGAATATCCATGATTATCTCGACCATCCCCTGGGACCAGCCTGCCACCATGATCGACCTGGATGGCAAGGCGCCGCTGATCGCGACGGTGCGCGATTGCGTCATACATTATGGCCTGTTCAAGCCCTTTGCCAAGGAACAGGCGCGGGTGCTGCTGACCCAGCCGGTGCATCGCGAGGGGCAGAAGACCCGGACCTGGCTGCTCCATCCCGATGAAATCCAGCAACTGGCGGACAAGCTGCGCGCCGAGGGCTGAGTTAGCGGCGGCGGCCGGCCTGGAGCAGAGCGTAGAAGGTCACCGCCGAAAAGCCGATCGCGCCGACAAGGCCGATAGCGGCGCCGACCCAGGCGCCGTCCAGCCCCGCCATATATTGGCCGGCGAGAAAGCCGATAATCGGCAATATCATCAGGAGCAGGCAGCCGAGCGCCGCCATGTCAGCGGCCCGTTTCGGCGGCCTTGGCCCGCTCCAGGAAGTTGCGGGACAGGCCGTGATAGAGGCGCTCGCGACAGAAGATCTGCGCCGATGCGTCGGCGACCAGTGCGGCGCCGAGCAATGGCAGCATGAAGCCGCGGCTGCCGGTGGTTTCCGAAATGATGATGACGGCGGTCAGCGGCGCGCGCACCACCCCGGTGAAATAGGCGACCATGCCCAACAGCACGACGGCGCTCGCCGGTTCGCCGGGGAAGACCCAGCGCAGCAGATTGCCGAACCCCGCGCCGGTGGCGAGCGAGGGGGCAAAGATGCCGCCGGGAATGCCCGAGACGCTGGTGGCGAGGGTGCTGAGGAATTTGGCGGGAGCGAACCAGAGCGGCTGGTCGCCGCCCGCGATCATGGTGCGGGCGGGGGCATAGCTGGTGCCCCAGGTGAGGCCCGTGGCCACGCCGATCGCCGACACCAGCAGGCCGCAGCCACCGGCGAACAGCACCGGATGGGCCCGCATCCAGTCGGTCATGCGATTGCGTGCGGTGGCGGCATCGAGGGCCAGCCGGGCGAACAGGCCGCCGGACATGCCGCCCAGCAGCCCAGCCAGCAGCGCGATCGGCACAGCCGATTGCAGCGGCAAATGCGCGGCGACGGCGCCAAAATAGACATAGTCGCCGGCGAGGCCGAGGCTGACCATGCCCGAGATGATGACGGCGGTGATGACCAGCAGGGTCATGCGCTGCTCATAGGCGGAGGCAAGTTCCTCGATCGCGAAGGCAATGCCGGCGAGCGGCGTGTTGAAGGCGGCGGCGACGCCGGCCGCGCCGCCCGCGACCATGACGGATGCGCGCAACGGCACGTTCAGCAGCGCATGGACACGGGCCAGGATGGCGGCGGAAATCTGGACGGTGGGGCCTTCGCGGCCGACCGAGGCGCCGACCAGCAGGCCGGCGATGGTCAGCACCACCTTCAGCAGGGCCATGCGCAGGTCAACGAGGCAGCGGCCGACCTTTTCGGGCAATTGCGTGGCGGCGATCACCTGCGGGATGCCCGATCCGCCGGCAAAGGGCGCGACGCTGCGGGTGATCCAGGCCAGGGCGGCAAAGCCGAGCGGGGTCAGCAGCAGCGGCAGCCAGCGATTGGCGGTGGCCAGGCGATGGAAAGCCTCGGTCGCCTCGTCCGCGGCCCAGGCGAAGGCGAGGGCAGCGAGGCCGACCAGCACGGCGCCGCCGATCAGGGCGAGGCGCCGGCGGAACAGCAATGACGTCGGCCCGCTATGGCGCAGAAGCGCGCGGGCGCGGCGGCGGCTCCAGCGCTGGCTCTGACGGCTCATGACGGACGCTGCGCGCTGGGGCGCGATTGACGCAGGACGCGGAAAGGGGGCGGCGCGGATGCCATGGCGCGAAATATCGATCCCGGTGGGCTGGACGCGCCGTCCCTACCAGCAAAATGGGCGATGGCCAGTATTTTCCGGGCTATTTTCGCGGATAAAGCCGGGCCGTGGTCAGAACATCACGCCGATGCCGAGGATGCCGACATTGGCGTCGGGCTCGCCATTGCCGATCAGCAGCCTCTTATATTCCACCTTGAGATAGAGCTTCTCTGTCAGATTATGTTCCCAGCCGGTGCCGATGCCGATGGCGTCGCTGCATTCGCGACAATCCTTCGATTGCCAGTTGGCGCCGACGAACAGCTTGTTCTCGCGCACCAGTTCGACGCCGATACGGCCACCAATGCCCCAGGCGACCCGCGTGTCGCGGACCAGCAGCTTTTCCGCGACCGCCTCGACGCCGACGAAGAAGCGTTCGTCCAGATCGACATCATAGCCGCCGGCGATGCCGCTGATGGCATCGGTGCCTTCGCCATTCCAACTGAGGCCGCCGGTCAATTCGATATAGGCCTCGTCGGCGCGGGCGGGACTGCTGGCAAGGGCCAGCGCGGCGGCGAGCAACAGGGTGGGCTTGCGCATGCGGGACACTCCACGGCCATCGATCCGATGGCTTCTGGCTGCATCGTGCAGGACCGTGGCGTCAATCGGGGTTTGTGCGGGGGAGGCCCTTAGAGCCGATCGATGCGCAGCCAGTCCGGGTTGCCGGACCAGGCCCTGTCGAACGCGTTCCGGGCGGCGGCGGCCTCTGCCTTGTGTCCCTGGGCGGCTTCGGCGCGGGCGAGGCCGTAGAGCGCCCAGCCATTGTTGGGGGCCTGGATCAGCGCCTGGCGGAAGGCGGCGGCGGCTTCGTCGGGGCGGCCGGCAAGGAAGAGGGCGGCGCCGAGCGATTGATGCACCGGATAATACCAATAGGCCGGTTCCTGATAGGGTATCTTGCCCTCCAGCGCGATGGCGGCACGATAATGATCGGCAGCCTGGGCGTAGCGGCGCTGGGCGGTGGCGAGACGACCGCGCGCGACCGCGATGGCGAGCGCGATCAGGTCGGGGGCGGGGACGCCCTGCGCGATCATCGGGGCCAGAGCGTCGGAGCGGGCGAGCGCGCTCATCGCTGCGATCTCCGCATCGAAGCCGCGCTGGTCGCGCTGCTGGGCGAAGGCGACGGCGCGGGCATAATGACGCATGGCGATGGCGTAGGGCAGGCGCGGATCGAGCGCGGGCAGGGCGAGGATGTCGGCGGGCGCGGCGAATTGCGCCATGGCCAGATAGGGGGCGGCGTCGATCGCCTGAATCCAGGCGATGGCGGCCGAGGTCGCGGGATCGAGGATGGTGCGCAGCCGCCGCGCCTCCCGCACGGCGCTATCCATGTCGCCCGCCATCTGGGCGGAGGCGACGATGAAATGGACATTGTGCGGATAATAGCCGTAGCGCACCAGGCTGCGGTCGTCGGTGGCGCGGATGAAGGCTTCGTCGGCGCGGGCGGCGGCGATGTTGACGCGGATCGAGTCGCGATAGCGGCCGACGACCTGATAGATGTGGCTCGGCATATGGACGAGATGGGCGGCGCTGGGCGCGCCATCCGCGGAGAGGCGATCGGCCGCCGCTTCGGCGCGTTTTGCATCGCTCGCTTCGAGCAGGTGGATCATCAGATGCGCGGCCTGGACATGGGCGGGATTGCGCGCCTGCACCGTTTCGACCAGGTGGATGGCCGCGCCGGCACGCCCGATCGGGGTCTTGCGGTCGGCCTCCCAATAATTCCACGGGCTGGTGTCCATTGCCGCTTCGGCCGCCAGCACGGCGACATCGTCATCGGCCGGGAAGCGCGCCGCGAGCGCCAGCATCGCATCGGCATAGGCGCCGTCGAGCGCGGCGCGGTCGGCATCGGGATCACGGGCATAGCGCAGCGCCGCCGCCGCGATCAGGCCGCGCTCCATCGGCGACGCCCGATCGCGCAGCGCCATCGCCCGGTCCATCGCGGCGAGCGTGGCGCCCCGGTCGCCGGCGTCCATCGGTGCGTTGATATTGGGGCCGAGCGCCACCGCCTCACCCCACCAGCACAGCGCGCAGGCGGGATCGAGCCGCTGTGCCATCCGGAAGGAACGGACCGCGCCGGCATGGTTGAAGCCATACATGAGCAGCAGGCCCTGGCTGAAATAGCGGCGCGCCTGCGGATTTGCGGTGGTCAACGGGAAGGGGGACCGGGTGAGGTCGTCGAACAACGGGATCGGTGGGGCGTCGGCGATCGGCTGGGCAGCGGCGGCCGCGATCAGCAATTCGCGGGCGAGCGCGGAGCCTACCCGTGGGCCGCTGCACAGGCTGCGGGCGAGGCGGACGGGATCGAGCGCGGCGAGCGTCGCGGGCGAAAAGGCGGGTTCGATCGAAAGCGAGGCGAGCGACAGGCCGATGCCCAGCGCGCTCGCCGCCTTCACCCAGTCAGCCATGCGTCCGGCCCTTTCCCAAAAGCCTGCCATCCTGTGAGACAGGCTATATCATCGGGGAAGGGGCCGGTAAATCAGGGCCTCAATGCGCCTGGGCGATATAGGCGTCGATGGTCGCCAGATGGGCGTCCTTGGCCTCCTGAGGCAGGAAGGAGCCGGTGATGCTGTTGCGCGCCAGCAGGGCGATCTGCTCGCGGGTCAGGTTTCTGGCTGCGGCAACGGCGCGATAATTGTCGTTGAGATAGCCGCCGAAATAGGCGGGATCGTCGGAATTGACCGTCGCGCGCAGGCCCATGTCCAGCATCCGGTCGAGTGGATGGCTGGCGATATCGTCGATCACGCATAATTTGAGGTTGGAGAGCGGGCAGACGGTGAGCACCATCTGCTCGTCCACCAGCCGTTTGACCAGGGCATCCTCTTCCAGCGCGCGATTGCCATGGTCGATCCGGTCGACCTTGAGCAGGTCGAGCGCTTCCCAGACATAGGCGGGCGGGCCTTCCTCACCCGCATGGGCGCACAGCTTGAGGCCGGCGTCGGCCGCGGCCGCGAAGACGCGGGCGAATTTCTCGGGCGGATGGCCAACTTCGGAGGAGTCCAGTCCCACCGCCTTGATCTGCGGCAGCCAGGGGGTGGCGGCGCGCAGCGTCTCGAACGCCTCTTCCTCGCTGAGGTGGCGCAGGAAGCTCAGGATCAGGTCGCTGGTGATGCCATGGCGTTCTTCCGCGTCCCGCATGGCTGATAGCAGCCCTTCGATCACATGGACGAAGGGCACGCCGCGCGATGTATGCGCCTGCGGATCGAACATGATTTCGGCATGGACGATATTGTCCTGCGCTGCGCGATCGAAATAGGCGGCGGCCAGGTCGTGAAAATCCTGCGGCGTGCGCAGCACATTGGTGCCGGCATAATAGATGTCCAGGAAATCCTGGAGATTGCCGAAATCATAGGCCTGGCGGATCTCGTCGATCGAGCCGTAGGGCAGCGTCACGTCGTTGCGCCGGGCCAGCGCGAACATCAGTTCGGGCTCCAGCGTCCCTTCGATATGGAGGTGAAGCTCTGCCTTGGGCAGTCCGGCGATG
Organism: Sphingobium scionense; assembly: GCF_014197035.1. Taxonomy (GTDB): domain Bacteria; phylum Pseudomonadota; class Alphaproteobacteria; order Sphingomonadales; family Sphingomonadaceae; genus Sphingobium; species Sphingobium scionense. Next base: position 224,072 of record NZ_JACIEU010000002.1, read on the forward strand.
AATTGGTCGATATCGGTCATGGGGCCTCTATACAGGGTCGGCCACCATGGCACAGGAACGGGCCGCGCGAAACGGCCCGCGCCTCATTTCCGGCGATAGCGGAAATACCAGACCTCATGACCCAGGCGCCGGGCCTTTGCCTCATAGCGGGTTTCGGGCCAGCCGCCCGGACGGGTCAGGAAGTCCTTCGGCTCGCTCGCCAGCCAGTCAAATTCGGGATGGCCGTTCATCACCATCAGCGCCCAGCGCAGATAGACGGGATGATCGGTGCCGAAGCGGAATTCGCCGCCGGGCTTGAGCTTCTTCGCGATCATCTCGACCGGGCCGGGGTTCATCATCCGGCGCTTGGCATGACGGGCCTTGGGCCAGGGATCGGGATGGAGCAGATAGACGAAGCTGAGCGATCCGTCGGGGATGCGCGACAACACGTCGAGCGCATCGCCCATGTGCAGGCGGACATTGCCGAGCGCGCCGTCGCGAATATGGCCGAGCGCCTGGACCACGCCGTTCAGGAACGGCTCGCAACCGATGAAGCCATGGTCGGGCAGCATGTCGGCGCGATAGGCCATATGCTCGCCGCCGCCGAAGCCGATCTCGAAATGGAGCGGGCGGTCATAGCCGAACAGGTCGGCGGCGGTGACGTCGCCTTCGGCCGGCACCGACACGGCGGGCAGGAGGGTGTCGACTAGCTCCTGCTGCCCCTTGCGGAGCTTGGGGCCGGACTGGCGGCCATAAAGGCGGTTGAGGGTGGTCGGGTCGCCCGATTTATGCGCGGTCATGGGGTGCGCCGATAGCGGGGGCGGGCCGATGGAGCAAGCCGGGAAGGCATATCTGCCCCCTTCCGCCATGCATGCAGGCAAGGTGACGGGAAGGGGGCAGGGGACAAGAGCCATGGGATGCCGAACAGGGGAGAGCGGCAGGATGGCCCTTGAAGCTGGCTAGCCATGGTGCGACCCGAAGGCTGGCCGGATGGTCAAGGTCCGACCGACGTCTTCAATCCGTCAGGTCACTCGCACTGGGTGAAGCGGCCTTTGGCGTCCTTGCAGGGGCCTTTTTTAGGAGCGCCCTTGGGCGGACATTTGACGAACTTGCCCTTCGCATCCTTGCAGGGAGCTGCCAGTGCAGGAGCGGCACTGACAACCAGAAATGCAAGACTTATGAAGGCGGTAGCAAGAGGACGGGTCATGGCGTTGCCCTGGGTGGAGGGTGCCGGGCTCGACAGGGGTGCGAGCCCGACGCCCTCTCTATGCGCGGTTCGGCGGGCGCAGGCCAATGAACTTTTCGTCATGTTCCGGCAAGGAAGGCCTGCAACGAAGAAGGGCGCCGAAGCCATGCTCCGACGCCCTTCCCGTGATTCACGCGGCGGCCGGTATCAGGCCAGCTTCGCCTTGAGCGCGTCGACCAGGTCGGTCTTTTCCCAGGGGAAATAGTCGCCTTCGGGCGTGCGGCCGAAATGGCCGTAGGCGGCGGTCTTCTGGTAGATCGGCTTGTTGAGGCCGAGATGGGTGCGGATGCCCTTGGGCGTCAGGCGCACGAGGGTCGGCAGGACGGCCTCAATCGCGGACGCTTCCACCGTGCCGGTGCCGTGCAGGTCGACATAGAGCGAGAGCGGCTCGGCGACGCCGATGGCGTAGCTGAGCTGGATCGTGCAGCGACGGGCGAGGCCGGCGGCGACGATGTTCTTCGCGAGGTAGCGGGTGATATAGGCTGCCGAACGGTCGACCTTCGTGGGGTCTTTGCCGCTGAACGCGCCGCCGCCATGGGGCGAAGCGCCGCCATAGGTGTCGACTATGATCTTGCGACCGGTCAGGCCGGCGTCGCCGTCCGGGCCGCCGATTTCGAACAGGCCGGTCGGGTTGACGTAGATGCTTTCGTCGCCCGGCAGCCAGCCTTCGGGCAGGATGTCGGCCATCACGCCCTTGACGTAGGCGCGCAGTTCGGCGCGGCTGTCGTCATTGTCCATGCCGGCGGCATGCTGGGTCGACACGACGAGGGCGGTCGCGCGGACCGGCTTTTCATCGATATATTCGAGCGTCACCTGGCTCTTGGCGTCGGGCTCAAGGAAGGGCACGACCTTGTTGTGGCGATCATCCGCCATGCGTTCCAGGATCTTGTGGCTGTAATAGAGGGTGGCGGGCATGAGGTCGGGAGTTTCGTCCGACGCATAGCCGAACATGATGCCCTGATCGCCGGCGCCTTCATCCTTGTTGCCGCTTTCATCGACGCCCTGCGCGATGTGGGCGGACTGGCCGTGGAGGTTGTTTTCGAAGCGGAAGGTTTCCCAGTGGAAGCCATCCTGCTCATAGCCGATGCGCTTGACGGTGGCGCGGACGGTCGCTTCGATTTCTTCCTTGGCGCCCGGTGCCCATTCGCCATTTTCATAGACGCCCTTGCAGCGGATTTCGCCGGCAAGGACGACCAGCTGGGTCGTGGTCAGGGTTTCGCACGCGATGCGGGCTTCGGGATCCTTGGACAGGAACAGATCGACGATCGAGTCGGAAATCTGGTCCGCGACCTTGTCGGGGTGGCCTTCGGAAACGGATTCCGACGTGAAGAGGAATTGGTTACGCATGAGACTCCCGTAAGGTGCTTGCGGACGAATAGATATAAAGAAAACTTTATGTGGTTATTAGCTTTTGCCTTTGCGCAAGGCAAGAGCCGTCCCGACCAGGATCAGGAGGAAGGCGAAGGGCGCCCAGTTGCCGATCCGCGCGAACAGCGTGGCGGGCAGCGGCGGCGGCAGGCGGCTGTCGAGATAGCCGGCACGATGACTGGACAGGGCGTGGAGAATATGGCCGCGCGCATCGACGATGGCGGATACGCCGGTCGGGGTCGCGCGGATGATCGGCAATCCTTCCTCCAGCGCGCGCAGGCGGGCCTGGGCCAGATGCTGGACCGGCCCCCAACTGCCGAACCAGGCATCGTTGGACGGGTTGAACAGAAAGTCCGGGCGGTTGGCGCGGTCGACCACTTGCCCTGAAAAGATGATCTCATAGCAGATCTGGACGCCCATCTTGAGCGCGGGGCGGCCGAGGGTAGCGGGCAGGGTCAGGCTCTGCGGGCCGGGGCCGGGCCAGAAATCGACATCGCCCGGCACCAGCCGCGACAGGCCGATAGGCTCGAGGATGCTGCGCATCGGCAGATATTCGCCATAGGGGACGAGATGCGCCTTGTCGTAGCGGGCGGCAAGCTGGGCATCGGGCGTGACGACGAACAGGCTGTTGTTGGCACCGGCCAGTTCGGTCGTGCCATAAGGCCCCTTGTCCTTGAAATAGACCTTGGTCGCGCCGGTCATCAGCAGGTCGCCCGGACCCATCAGATCGGCAAGGCGCCAGCGCCATTCGGGCTCCATGTCGAGATAGGCGGGGATCGCCGCTTCGGGCCAGAAGATCAGGCGCGGTGCCGGACGGGGCTTGCCCGACAGGGTGGCGAGGGTGCGGAAATGCACCTGTTCCAGTTCGGCCGAATATTTCTCGTCCTGGCCGATATTGGGCTGAACCACGCGGATCAGCGGCGCGCCGGCGGGCGCCACCGGGGCCGGCGAGAGCTGGCCCCAGAGCGCAAGGGCGACGAGCGGCGTGGCGATGGCGGCGGCGTGGCGATACTGGCGGCGCACGGCCAGCAGGCAGGCGCCGGCAGCGAGCAGCACGAGCGCGCCCAGGCCATAGGTGCCGATCAGCGTCGCGGCGATGGCCGCTCCGGTCGGCAGCAGGGTGACGCCCAGCGGGTTCCATGCAAAGCCCGTGAACAGGGTCGCACGCACATATTCGCTCGCGATCCAGCATGCGGCGAACAGCAGCAGGAAAGCGGTGCCGGACAAGGCGAAACGGCGCCCGGCCCACCATGCGCCCAATATGGCGAGGCCGGGATAGACGGCGAGATAGAGCGAGAGCAGGATCACCGCGCCATAGCCGAACCAGTGCGGCATCGCGTCCTGATAGGTGAAGGCATGGGCGATCCAGTTGAGGCCCAGGGTGAAATGCCCGACCCCGAACAGCCAGCCGCGCAAGAAGGCGGCGCGGCGATCAGGCGCGCGCTCGATCAGCAGGATCAGCAGCGCGAAGCAGCCGATCGTGACCGGCCAGAGTTTCAGCGGCTCAAAGCCGACGGCCGAGAGGAAGCCAACGAGCAGGGCTGCAAGCCGGGGACGGCGTGCGAGCAGGGCGTTCATGGAGAGAACGGTCACGTGCGGGGGATCAGGAGACGCTGGACAAGGTGGCGTTGGAGCAGCGATCGCTCTTCTGCCCGCCGCCCGACAGCATCGATGCCGCGATGAAGCCGCCGACTACCAGCACCAGGAACAGGGCCGAGAGCGGCGCCAGATATTTCTCGATGAACGCCTTGATCGGGCGGCCGAACTTCCAGAACAGGAAGCCGACGATCATGAACTGGAAGGCGCGGGACAGGATGCTGGCCCACAGGAAAGTGAACAGCGACAGGCCGATGAAACCGGCGGTGATGGTGATCAGCTTGAACGGGATCGGGGTCGCGCCCTTGATCAGGATGATCTCCGCGCCATAGTCGCGCAGATAGCAGGCCGCGACCGGGAATTTCGCCGACAGGCCCAGGAAGTGCAGGATCTGCGCGCCGACCGCCTGGTAGAGGAAATGGCCGATGCCATAGCCGAGCAGGCCGCCCAGCACCGAGGCGATGGTGCAGATGAGGCCATAGCGGATCGCCTTTTCCGGCCGCGCCAGGCACATCAGGCCCAGCAGCGGATGCGGCGGGATCGGAAAGAAGCTGGATTCCATGAAGCTGAAGGCGAAAAGCCAACGTTCGGCGTGCGGGTGAGCGGCCTTGGCCAGCATCCACTGATAGAGCTTGGTGAGCATCGCGAGCGGGCCTAGCCCAGTTGCACGGGAGCCGCCAGCGCTTTTGCCAGGACGACCATTTCCAGCGGCGGAACGAACGGCACTGGGAAGGGGCGCTTCTCGTCAGTCAGCGCATAGCCGCGTCGCTGATAATAAGCGATCAGTTCGGGACGCTGGTCGATCACCGTCATCTCGATCGTCGTGGCGCCGAAATCGCGCGCGGCCTGGTCTTCGGCGGCGGCGATCATGCGGCGGCCAAGCCCGGCGGCCTGAAGCTGCGGATCGATGCAGAGCAGGCCGAGATAGGCAACGCCTTCGTCGCGCTTGCTGATCTGGACGCAGCCGATCGGTGCGCCCTTGTCGTCGATCGCGACCAGCAGCCGGTCGGTCGGACTGGCGAGGATGGCCTGCAATTCCTCGATATCGGTGCGGGCGCCCGTCAGCAGGTCGGATTCGAAGGTCCAGCCGGCCCGCGCCTCATCGCCGCGATAGGCGCGCTCGATCACGCGGTGGAGCAGGGGCAGGTCGGCGGGGGCGGCAAGGCAGATATCCATGGACTCGCCTTTAACGGGCCGGCGATGGCTGCAAAAGCCCTGAAGAATGGACGCGGCGATGCTTGATCGGGATGCTCCGGCCGCGATAGGATCGGCGCAAACAGGAGAGTGCGATGCAGGATATGGGGGAGGGCAGCTGCCCTTTCAGCTTCAACATGGACCCGGCCAGCTTCAAGGTCGGCGATTCGGTCAGTTATCGCGTGACCGGCAGTCTGGAGGGCTTTCCCTTCGCCGGGGTACTGCTGGAAGTGCATGACGATCATGTCGTGCTGACTTCCGATGTCGATGACAAGGCCAGCCGGATGCGGGCAACGCGCGAGAGCCGGCCGGTGGTGCGCGAAGAGGATGTCTGCTGACGGGCAGGCCATCGGCCGGCCAATCCCACCACATTACCGATTTGTCAGTCGCCACGGCGTTGACTGTGCGGTGCCGTCTGGGCATGACGCGCAACGCATAGAGACCGGTCGGCACGCTTGATAATTTCGCATATTCCCTGGGACAAGTTGCGGCAGCGGGCCGGCGGCCTGGCGTTCGCGCTGGTGCTGAACGCGATCCTGCTGCTCGCATTGCTGACGATGGCACCGCATCTGGACCCCAAGAAGGTCGATGACCGCAACCCGGTGAGCTTCGACATCGAGCCGGCCAAGCAGGCGAACAAGGAAAAGTCCAAGGCGCAGAAGGCGGAAAAGCGCGAGCGGGATACCGCCGCGCCCAAGCAGAAGAGCGAGCCGGTGGTGACGCCACCCCGGCCGGTCGAGACGCCGAGCGTGCAGCCGCCATCGCCTTTCCCCTTCATCACGCTCGACAGCCGCCAGATGGCGGCGGCCGACATCGGCAAGATGGAAAAGAAAACCGCGGGCGTCGGCGACAGTGGCACCGGCAATGCCAAGGCGATCGTCGGGCCGGGCGAGGGACCGGGCGGCGTGCAATTGTTCGAGGCGGAATGGTATCGCCGGCCGACCCATGCCGAATTGTCGAGCTACCTGCCCGCCAATGCGCCGGCGCAGGGCTATGGCCTGGTCGCGTGCAAGACGATCGACCATTATCATGTCGAAAATTGCCAGATGATCAGCGAATATCCGACCGGATCGGGCTTTGGCCGTGCCGTGCGCCTGGCCGCCTGGCAATTCCTGGTGCGCCCGCCCCGCGTCGACGGCAAGCCCCAGGTCGGCGCCTGGGTGCGCATCCGCATCGATTATACCCGAACGGTTATTGGTGGCAGCGCCGGCGCGGATGACGACGGGCGTTGAGGTGCCGGAGGTCGGGTAGCGCTCAGAAGCTGCCCTCTCCATCGTCGTCATCCCGGACTTGATCCGGGATCCATTCAGCGCGTCCCACCCGTCGTAGCGCAGAATGAATCCTGACTTTCGTCAGGATGACGCCGGCTGTGACCGACAAGAAACGTCCAGCCCACCCCGCTGCGACTAACGCGCTGCGCGCGCAAGTCTCGCTGCCCCTCCCGCCAGCGGGAGGGGAATGGCAGGAAACCACCCAATCCCGCCAGGGCAGGACAATCGGTCCGGCTTGATCCCCTTGGGGCAGCGGCCTACACCCGGGCCATGACACTTGCCTCCTATCCGGCGTTGCGTATGCGCCGCACCCGTGCCACCGCCTGGAGCCGGGCGATGCATGCCGAAAACCGCCTGTCGCCCAGCGATTTCATCTGGCCCCTGTTCGTCACCGAAGGGGATGGCGTCGAAGAACCGATCGCGGCGTTGCCCGGCGTGTCGCGCTGGTCGGTCGACCTGATGGTGGCGCGGGCGAAGGAGGCGCGCGACGCCGGCATTCCCTGCCTGGCGCTGTTCCCCAATACCCAGGCCGATCGCCGTAGCGACGATGGCGCCGAGGCGCTGAACCCCGACAACCTGATGTGCCGGGCGATCCGTGCGATCAAGGATGCGGTGCCCGACATCGGCGTGCTGACCGATGTGGCGCTCGACCCCTATACCGCCCATGGTCAGGACGGGCTGCTCGACGAGACCGGCTATGTGATCAATGACGCGACGATCGACATGCTGATCGGCCAGTCGCTCAATCAGGCGGCGGCGGGCGCCGATATCATCGCGCCCAGCGACATGATGGACGGCCGGATCGGCGCGATCCGCGAGGCGCTGGAGGAAACCGGCCACGCCAATGTCCAGATCATGGCCTATGCCGCCAAATATGCCAGCGCCTTCTATGGTCCGTTCCGCGACGCGGTGGGATCGCGCGGGCTGCTGAAGGGCGACAAGAAAAATTACCAGATGGACCCGGCCAATGGCGAGGAAGCGCTGCGTGAGGTTGCGCTGGACCTGGCCGAGGGCGCGGACAGTGTGATGGTGAAGCCGGGCCTGCCCTATCTGGATATCGTCGCGCGGGTGCGCGACCGTTTCTCCGTGCCGGTCTTCGCCTATCAGGTGTCGGGCGAATATGCGATGATCGAACATGGCGCCGCCGCCGGCTCGGGCGATCGCGATGCGCTGATCCTGGAGACGCTGATGGCGTTCAAGCGGGCGGGCTGTTCGGGCGTGCTGACCTATCATGCGCTGCACGCGGCGCGACTGCTGAACGGTTGAGGCGTAGATGACCGATCATCCCGCCGACCATCCTGATGTTTCGATCATCCCGCTGAACGGCAAGGCGCCGCTGATCCACCCCAGCGCCTTCATCGCGCCGGGATGCCGGATCATCGGCGATGTCGAGATCGGCGCGGACGCCAGTATCTGGTATAATTGCGTGATCCGGGGCGATGTGAACCATATCCGTATCGGCGCGCGTACCAACATCCAGGACGGCGCGGTCGTCCATTGCGACAGCCCCGGCGACGGCCGTCCGGGCTATCCGGCGGAGGGCTATCCCACCATCATCGGCGAGGATGTGCTGATCGGCCATATGGCGATGGTCCATGGCTGCGTGCTGCAGGACCGGGCGTTCGTCGGGCTGGGGGCGATCGTGATGAGCGGCTGCACGGTGGAAAGCGACGCGATGCTGGCGGCGGGCGCGCTGCTCTCGCCCGGCAAGACGGTGCTGCATCGGCAGCTATGGGCCGGGCGCCCGGCCAAATATATGCGCGACCTGACCGACGAGGCGATCATCACCATGCGGGAAGGCGTGGACCATTATGTCCATAACGGGAAAGCGCATAAGGGCGCGGTGCGACAGATGGGGTGAAGGCGGGACAGTCGTGGCCTATGCCCTACAGGCGTGAGGCCTTGTCTTATCCGACAGTCACTTCCGGATGCGAAAGTCTAAGGCTCTATTTGGAAGGTGGATCATGCCGCAATGCGCGATCCTTCTCGCCGCAGCCCACACCCGATGGTCCCGGAACGGGCTTGGTCATCAGTTCATGCCTGTCCTGTTCCAGCCTGTCTGAAAATCCGGGATCGACATTTTCCGCCATGTCGCGCGGTTCCAGGCACTCCGAGGTGTAAATCGCCATCGCGCATTGCTTGCCGGAGCCGTCATTGGCGGGAACCCATCGTATGTCACGCCGCCTCAGACGCGCCTCCGACCGGCACCACCATATGTTTGCGGTTTTCGCCCGGGCAAATTCCCATTCCGGATCTTGCATCTCCGCCTCGGTAAAATAGCCCAGGCTGACGACATAGCCCAGACTGCTGCCGCGCCCTTCAGAATTGATGGTCATATTCTCCGGTGGCGGCGGCAGGGGGGTGGCAACTGATATTTGCGCATGGGCGGATGTCGATCCGCATATGGCGCTCATGAGCGCAGCCAGCAAAAATCGTTGCATCATCACCCCCTGCCATCGCGCGGATGGTCTCCGGACACATATTCGCTATGCGCCCAAATGGTCAGTGAAGGCTTAAGGCTGGGGCAGGCGATTTTTCAGGGCGTCGATGCGGTCATTCTGGCTGTCGACCATCGACAGGACGCTGGCGCGCGCTGCGTCGATATCCGCGACGCCGCCCTTTTCCGATCCATCGGCGACCGCGTTGGAGCGTTCGATGAACAGGGTGTCGAGGCTGGCGAGGGCGGAGACGCTGTCGTTGCGGGCGGCTTCGGCGGCACTGATCGCGACCTGCGCGGCGACCCAGGCGTCGCTCGATACCGATGCGCGGCCGGCGCTGTTCACGGCGCGGTCGGCGCTGGCATAGGCCTTGTCGAAATGGGCGCCGCCGCTCTGTGCCTGGCTGGTGAGCTGGCCGATCTGGGCCTTGAGCTTGTCGTCGGCCGGCTGCGGGATCGGCGCGGCGGGCGCCTCTGCCATCGGCGCGCTTTCGACCGGGCGCTTGGCGAGCGAGGGATAGCTTTCATGCGCGCCGGCGCAGCCCGACAGGATCAGGGCGATGGTGGGAAGGAAGCGGCGCGTGATCATGATCTGCATCTAGGGCGGGACGGGGGGAGGCGCAATGGCGTAACCCCGTCCCGGCTATAGATTAGCGGGGCAGGGCGGCGGCTTCGCGCGCCAGTGCCTCGATCACCGCGGGATCGATCGGCCCCTTGGGCACGACCCAGCTGCCGCCGACGCATTTGATGAAGGGCTGGGCCAGCCATTCGGGCGCGCTCTGGGCGGTGATGCCGCCGGTCGGGCAGAAGCGGGCAGTGTGGAGCGGCGCGGCCAGCGCCTTGAGCGCCGGCAGGCCGCCCGAGGTTTCGGCGGGGAAGAATTTGAAGTGGGAAAGGCCCATGTCCATGCCGCGCATGATGTCGCCGGCTGTGGCGGTGCCCGGCAGGAAGGGAATGTTGGCGGCGATCGCGGCCTTGCCCAGCGGTTCGGTGAGGCCCGGGCTGACGATGAAGCGGGCGCCCGCTTCCATCGCGGCGTCGAGCTGGGCCGGGTTCAGCACCGTGCCGGCGCCGACGACCGCGCCTTCGACCTTCGCCATCTCGCGGATGACGTCGAGCGCGGCGGGGGTACGCAGCGTGACTTCAAGGGCGGGCAGGCCGCCCTTCACCAGCGCCTGGGCAATGGGGAGCGCATCCTCGACCCGATCGACCACCAGCACCGGGATCACCGGGGCCAGTTCCATCACCTGTTCGACGGTCAAGCTCATGCATTCTTCTCCCTAAAGGCCGCGGCAGCGCCGAACAGGCCGATTTCTTCATGGATCGCGCAGCGGATCGGCACGGTCGCCATCAGGCTCTCAAACCGGCCCTTGGCCTTGAAGCGGGTGTGGAAGCCGCTTTGTTCGAGAAAATCCTTCATCCGCTGGGTGAGGCCGCCGGCCAGTACCACCGCATGGGGGCCATGCGCCAGTGCCAGATCGCCCGCGACCGAGCCATAGCAGAGGCAGAAGCGGTCGAGCGCGCGGCGGGCGAACTCGTCGCTGCCGTCGAGCGCGGCCTGCCACAGTTCGGGGTCTTCCATCAGCATCACCCGGTCATGGCCGATGGTGGCCAGCGCCTTGTAGATATAGTTGAGGCCCGGCCCCGACACGATCCGTTCAGTCGAGACGCGCAGGAACTTGTCGCGCAGATAGTCGAGGATCTTCACCTCGATCTGGTCGAGCGGGGCGAAGTCGAGATGGCCGCCCTCGGTCGCGATGACATGGGGATGGCCATCGTCATAGGCGATCATCGCGACGCCAAGGCCGGTGCCGGGGCCGACCACGGTGACGCCGCCGTCGCGCGGGAAGGGGCGGTCCTCGCCGAACAGCAGGGGCAGATTTTCGTCGGGCAGGCGCGAGACGGCATGGGCGACGGCCTCGAAATCATTGACCAGGCGCACCGTGCGCAGGCCCAGATCCTCCGCCAGCGTATCGGCGCGGATCACCCAGTTGCTGTTGGTCAGCTTGATGACTTCGCGGCCGATGGCGGTGGCGAAGGCGATCGAGGCGGCGTCGGGCAACGGGCCTGCGCCGGCCTTCGCTTCATCATCGGCAAAGGCCTCCCAGCAGGCCTGGAGGCTGGGATAGTCGGCGACCTTGTACTTGCGGACGGTGCCGAGCGTCGGCACGCCCTTGTCGTCCAGCGAGGCGCGGGTGAAGCGCGCATTGGTGCCGCCAATGTCGGCGGCGATGATGTCGGTCATATGTCTCTCTCTCCGGACATCCGCGCCGGCGCATCGGACAGGCGAGCGCAGCGCGAATGGCTGTGCTTATATCGCGAGTTCTGCGTCCATCGCGGCGAGGATCGGGGAAGCGCCCTGTTCGGCGAGGTCGCTATTGTGGCGGAACAGCGCGAAGAGTTCGCGGCCGGTGTCATAGGGCGGCGGCGGGGCGGCGGGAATGTCGCGCGCGTCCCAGGTGGCGGCATCGACCAGCGCCTCGACCTGGCCACTCTCCGCACAGACGCGGACGAGATCGCCATCGCGCAGCTTGCCGATCGGACCACCACCCAGCGCCTCGGGCGACAGGTGGATGGCGGCGGGCACCTTGCCCGAGGCGCCCGACATGCGGCCGTCGGTCAGCAGCGCGACCTTGAAGCCGCGATCCTGCAGCACGCCCAGCGCCGGGGTCAGCTTGTGCAGTTCGGGCATGCCGTTGGCGCGCGGGCCCTGGAAGCGGACGACGACGATCACGTCGCGTTCCAGTTCGCCCGCCTTGAAGGCGCGCAGCACATCGTCCTGATCGTGGAAGACCGCGGCCGGCGCCTCGATCGTCCAGCGTTCCTTGTCGACCGCGCTGACCTTCATCACGCAGCGGCCAAGATTGCCCTGGAGCAGCTTCATGCCGCCGTCAGGCTGGAACGGGTTGGAGGCCGGGCGCAGCATCGCCTCGTCGCGGCTGGCGGGGACGTCCTGCCACACCAGCGCCTCATCCTGTAGCACCGGTTCCTTGCCATAGTCGGTCAGATCCTGGCGCGCGACGGTCATGATGTCGCGGTGGAGCAGGCCGGCGTCGAGCAGTTCCCGGATGATGACGGCCATGCCGCCGGCCGCGTGGAAATGGTTCACGTCGCCCGATCCGTTGGGATAGACGCGCGCCAGCAGCGGCACCACGTCCGACAGTTCGGCAAAGTCGGTCCAGTCGATATGGATGCCGGCCGCGCGCGCGATAGCGGGTAGGTGGATCGCATGGTTGGTCGAACCGCCGGTGGCCATCAGGCCGATGATCGCGTTGACGATCGCCTTTTCATCGACGCAGTGGCCGAGCGGGCGATAGTCATTGCCGTCCCAGCCGATGTCGGCGATGCGATGGGTGGCGGCGCGGGTCAGTTCGCTGCGCAGTTTCGTGCCCGGATTGACGAAGGCGGCGCCGGGCATGTGCAGGCCCATGACTTCCATCATCATCTGGTTGGAATTGGCGGTGCCGTAGAAGGTGCAGGTGCCCGCGCCATGATAGGAGGCGCTTTCGCTTTCGAGCAGTTCGTCGCGCCCCACCTTGCCCTCGGCATAGAGCTGGCGGATGCGGACCTTTTCCTTGTTGGCGAGGCCCGAGGGCATCGGTCCGGCGGGGATCAGGATGGTCGGCAGATGGCCAAAGCGCAGCGCGCCGATCAACAGGCCCGGCACGATCTTGTCGCAGATGCCGAGCATCAGATTGCCTTCGAACATCGCATGGCTGAGCGATACGGCGGTGGAGAGCGCGATGGTGTCGCGGCTGAACAGGGAAAGGTCCATGCCGGCCTGGCCCTGGGTCACGCCGTCGCACATGGCGGGCACGCCGCCTGCCACCTGCGCCGTGGCGCCGATCTCGCGCGCGGCGATCTTGATCTGCTCGGGGTAGCGGCCATAGGGCTGATGCGCCGAAAGCATGTCGTTATAGGCCGTGATGATGCCGATGTTCATCGCCCGGCCAGTGCGGATGACAGCCTTGTCCTCGCCGCTGGCGGCAAAGCCATGGGCGAGGTTGCCGCACGACAGCTGGTCGCGGTTGGTGCCCGCATTGCGGCCCCGTTCGATCAGGTCGAGATATTTGAGGCGCGTCGCCGCACTGCGTTCGGTGATGCGGTCTGTGACCTTGGCGATCACGGGGTGAAGATCAGTCATGCCAGCTGGCTCCGTCGCGTTCGATAAGGGCAATGGCCGAGGACGGCCCCCAGTTCCCGGAGGAATAGGGCGACACCTTCATGTGGGCCTCCTTCCATCCGTCGATAATGGAATCGATCCAGGCCCATTGGGCTTCCACCTCGTCGCGGCGGACGAACAGGGTCTGGTTGCCGGCGAGCAGGTCGAGGATCAGCCGTTCATAGGCGATACGGCGACGCTGGCCGGCAAAGGCGGCGGTCAGCGACACGTCTAGCGTCACTTCCTCCAGATGGACCTGCTGTTCCAGGCCCGGCCGCTTCGACATGATGAGCAGGCGGATATATTCCTCCGGCTGCAGGCGGATGATCAGCGTATTGGGTTCGAGGCCCGATCCCCCACCAGAATGCTGGCCGTCGCGGCCGAAGATCGAATGACGGACCGGCTTGAACTGGATCATGATTTCCGACTGGCGCGCGGGCAGCCGCTTGCCGGTGCGCAGGTAGAAGGGCACGCCCTGCCAGCGCCAATTGTCGATATAGGCCTTCAATGCGACGAAGGTTTCGGTGTCGGACGGCTGGCCCAGTTCGTCGGCATAGCCGGTGACGATCTGGCCGCCGACGGCGCCGGGCGTATATTGGCCGCGCACGCTGTGGGTCTTGACCGTTTCGGCCGTCATCGGGCGCAGCGAACGCAGTGCCTTCACCTTTTCGTCGCGCACCGCGGTCGGGTCCATCCGCGCGGGCGGCTCCATGGTGATGATCGACAGGATCTGGAGGATATGGTTCTGCACCATGTCGCGCAGCGCGCCGACACCGTCATAATAGGAGACGCGGCCCTCCAGCCCGACGGTTTCGGCGACGGTGATCTGGACATGGTCGATGCCGGTCGCGTTCCACAGCGGTTCGAACATGAGATTGCCAAAGCGCAGGGCGAGCAGATTCTGGACGGTCTCCTTGCCCAGATAATGGTCGACGCGGAAAATCTGTTCTTCGGCGAAGAGGTGGCCGATACTGTCGTTCACCACCTTCGAGGATTCGAGATCCTTGCCGATCGGTTTTTCCATCGCGATCCGCGTCTTGGGCGTGATGAGGCCGGCGTCGGCCAGTCCCTGAGCGGTCGGGCCGAACAGTGAGGGCGGGGTCGAGAGATAGACGGAGATGCCGCGTTCCAGGCGTCCGTCTACCCGCTCGGCCAGTTCGGCGAAATGGGCGCCGTTGCTGGAGTCCACAGGTTGATAGATGATCATTGTGCGGAACCGCGTGGCGATGTCGCTATCATAGCGGTCGGCAGGCAGGAACTGCTTGAGCGCGGCGCACACTTCGTCGCGGAACGCCTCGTCCGCCATCTCGGTCCGGCCCGATGCGATGATCAGGAAGTCGTCGGGCAGCAAGTCGTCCGACAGAAGATTGTAGAGCGATGGGAAAATCATGCGCCGGGCGAGATCGCCGGTGGCACCGAACAACAGGAACGTGGCAGACGGTTCGGTCAAAGGACAGTCCTTCTCCGTTAGTTATCTATATCTGCACGATGCGGTCCTTATACCGGCCGTGCTTTGTTACGCAAGCAGGCTATAGGCAGGAAAATGATGCTGCAACTGCGAACGACTCGCGGTGGGGTCGGGCGGCCGAGAGCCGCGATCAACAGGCGGTGCGCAGGCCCCGGCGCCAGTTGAGGATGTGTGCGCCGGCCAGCAGGGCACTGCCGCCGACGGTCCAGATCGCTTCGCCGAGCGGGGTACGGGCGACCAGTGCGCCGACCGCCATCAGCGACAGGCCAGTCAGGCCGATGCCGAATGGCAGGGCGGCGCGGTGGCGGCGCCAGCCCTGCAACAGCGCGAACAGGCTGGTCGGCACGGCGATGGCGAGCATCAGTAGGTGGAAGGATTCGCCCGGATCAATCCGCGCAGCGATGGTCGGCAGCAAGGCGAAGAGCAGCGGCAGGCCGAGGCAATGGACGGTGCAGAGCGCGGAGGCGCAGACGGCGAAGCCGTCGAGCCAGGAGCGGGGGCGGCCGGCCGGGCCGTGGTCCGGCGCTTCGCAATGGGGCATGATTTTTCCTGAATGATATAATATTACATTTATTCCCCGCATATCGATATGGGGACATGGGAAGTCAAGGGCGAGGGCGGAATACGCTGTCGGAGCCATTGGTTTCCGGCCCGGAAAGCTCTTTTGTTTCAAGGCTGTCTTGCCGCGCCACGGCGCGCCGATTATCCCGTCCGCGGTCTTTGGGGGGAATATCGATGAAGCATGGAGTTGCGCGGCTGGCGTTGCTGGCGGGTGGGCTGGCGATGTTGGCGGCTTGCGGCGGTGGCGGGTCCGACAGCGCGGGCACTGCACCGCCGACGGCGACGCCAACGCCCACGCCGACCGCAAGCTGTTCGGTGCGGGAGCGGCAGGATTGGGCGGCGGCGACGCTCAAGGAATGGTATCTTTTCCCCGAAACCCTGCCGTCTGCGCTCAGCCCGGCCGGCTATGCCAGCGTCGACAGCTATATCGACGCGCTGACGCAGGGCGCGCGGTCGCAGCGGCGGGATCGCTATTTCACCTATCTCACCTCCATCAAGGCGGAGGATGCCTATTATCAGTCGGGGTCGAGTGCCGGTTTCGGCCTTCGCTTCGCGACCGACAGCGGGGCGACCCGCCTGTTCGTCATCGAATCGTTCGAGAACGGCCCGGCGCTGGCCGCCGGCATCGATCGCGGCGCGGAGATATTGGAGATCGGCACCAGCATCACCAACATGCGCAGCGTGTCGTCGCTGTTCGCGTCGGGCGGCGCCAATGCCGTGGCCGATGCGATGGGGCCGGACAGTGCCGGAACCACGCGGCTGCTGCGCATCGCCGACGCGAACAGCACCCGCACCGTATCCGTGACCAAGCGCGACTTCGACCTGATGCCGGTATCGAACCGCTATGGCGCGCGGGTGATCGACGATGGCGGCCGCCGTGTCGGCTATGTCAATCTGCGCACCTTCATCCTGTCGGCCGAACAGCCGCTGCGCGACGCCTTCGCCGGTTTCAAGGCGCAGGGCGTGACTGACATCATCCTCGACCTGCGCTATAATGGCGGCGGCCTTGTCTCGACCGCCAAGGTGCTGGGCGATCTGCTCGGCGCGAACCGGGCGCCCACCGACATCTTCATGCGCATGACCTATCGCACGGAAAAGAGCGGCCAGAACCAGACCCATTATTTCGAACCGCTGGCGCAGTCCGTTGCGCCCACCCGCATCGCCTTCATCGGCAGCGGCGGCACGGCATCGGCCAGCGAAGGCGTCATCAACGCCTTCATCCCCTTGCTCGGCACGCAGGCGGCGCTGATCGGCGCCAACACCTATGGCAAGCCGGTCGGGCAGATCGCGATCGATCGCGAGGCCTGTGACGACCGGTTGCGGGTGGTTGCCTTTGCGACCCAGAATGGCGCGGGCAACGCCGATTATTATGATGGGCTGGCGAGCAGCATGAAGGCCAGTTGCCAGGCGTGGGACGATATCAGCTATCCGCTGGGCGATCCGCGCGAGGCGGCGACCCGCCAGGCGCTGGACTTCATCGCCGGGCGTAGCTGCACGCCGATCGGCGGCGCGGTGGCGACGCTCAGCCGAAAGGCAGTGACGTCGCCGGTTTCCGCTCCGCGCGAATTGCTGGCGCCGCAGCGGCCCAATCCGGCCCAGCGCGAGGTGCCGGGTCTGTTTTGACCGACTGGCCGATCAGGCGGCAGCGCTGACTTCGCTCAGCGCTGCTTCTTGGTGATGGTCGCGGTGAAATCGGGATCCTTGTTCGCCACCCAGTCGACGAACTTGCGGATCGGCGGATGGAGCAGCAGGCCCTCCACGTCCATGCCGTGGCGCTGCAATTCGGAATTGGTGAAATTGGCGATCAGCGTCTGCTGACAGATGCCATGCATCGGCACGACGTCGCGGCCTCCCCGGCTCTTGGGAACGGGATGGTGCCACACGATGGTCGTGCCCGTTGGACGCCCGCACAGCCAGCAGGGCGGCGGAGGCGGCGCTTCCTCTTCCTCGCGATGCACATCTTCATAGGGGCCATGTTTGGAATATTTGCGGGCCATATCTCTGCCTGGATTGAAGGAAACTTTGGCCGCTCCCTATCGCAGCCGGCGCGGGAGCGCCACGGGGATCGTCATGGCCGCTTGACTCATTTCGATATTTAGCTAATTATCTCATCATGAGCCAGGTCTTCCGCGCCTTGTCCGATCCGACCCGTCGCCGGGTGCTGCAATTGCTGCGGCAGGGGCCGATGAGCGCGGGAGACCTGAGTGACCAGTTCGATGTCTCCAAACCGACCATGTCGGCGCATTTCGCGGTGCTGAAGGAGGCTGACCTGGTCCATGCGGAAAAGGCCGGCAAGTCGGTCATCTATCATCTCAAGCTGTCGGTGCTGGAAGAGGCGCTGCTGGGCTTCGCCCAGTCGTTCGGCATCGGTGTGGGGGCGCCGGATCAGCAACGGGAGAAGGCAGGATGGACAGGGAATTGAAGGCGGGCCTGCTCTGGGGTGGCGGTATCTTGCTGCTGGCGCTGGCCGCCAGCCAGGGGCGCAAGCTCGACTGGCTGGACGGTGACATGGTCACGCGGCTGGTGATCGGCGCCAACGGGGTGATGATCGCTTGGTATGGCAATCGCATGCCCAAGGCTTTCCTGCCGGACGCCTGCGCGCGGCAGATGGCGCGGGTCGGCGGCTGGTCGATGGCGCTCAGCGGCATCGTCTATGCCGGCTTCTGGGCGTTCGCGCCGATACCGGTGGCGGTCGTCGGCGGCTGCATCGCGGTGGGGGCGGGGATGGCCGTGACGATCGGCTACGGCCTCTCTCTGCGCGCCCGGCTGCGCGCCCGCCGCTAGGCCCTTGTTTCGCCTGCCTGGCGGCTTTGTTGCGGGAGTGATTTTGGGGGCTTTGCAGCCGGTTCGCGACCTGCTAGGTGCCCCCTTCCACGATCAGATGCGGGCGTGGTGAAACTGGTAGACGCGCCGGACTCAAAATCCGGTTCCGCAAGGAGTGTCGGTTCGATTCCGACCGCCCGCACCATCTTTGATTAGCCTCAGGCGCCGGCGCGGGCATCCGCCCGCTTGGCTTTCCTCGCATAAGCTCGGGCGGCCGCCATAATCATTTTGGCGCCCTTGCGGACCCTTTCGGATCCGTTATTTCTCTTTTCTTTGATCAGCGGTTTGGCTGGGCCTGGAACCAGGGGATCATTCGCGCGATCGCGTCCTCGACCCGGTCGGTCGAGACGGCAAAACTGAAGCGGATGAAGCGGTGGCCGTCGACCGGATCGAAATCGATCCCCGGCGCGGTGGCGACGCCGGTTTCGCGCAGCAGCTTCTGGCAGAAGGCCAGGCTGTCATTGGTGAGATGGCTGATATCGGCATAGATGTAGAAGGCGCCGTCGGGTGGGGCGATGCTGGCGAGGCCGAGCGCGGGCAGGGCGTCGAGCAGCAATTGCCGGTTGCGGCGATAGGTGTCGACATGGCCTTCAAGCTCATCGGTGCAGTCGAAGGCGGCAAGGCCGGCCTGCTGCGCCAGCACCGGGGGGGTGAGGAACAGATTGCCCATCCGCGCCCGCGCCGCGCCGATCAGGTCGGTGGGCACGACGATCCAGCCCAGCCGCCAGCCGGCCATGCTGAAATATTTGGAGAAGCTGTTTACGATCACCGCGTCGGGGGCAAATTCCAGCATCGACCGGGCCGGCTCGCCGAAGCTGAGGCCATGATAGATTTCGTCGGAGATGATGCGGATACCGCGGTCGGCGCAGACCCTGGCGATCGCCGCCAGTTCGTCGGCCGGGATGATCGTGCCGGTCGGGTTGGCCGGGCTGGCAAGGATCAGGCCGTCTGGCGCTGGATCGAGCGCGGCCAGCGCGTCGGCGCTGATCTGATAGCGTTCGGCCGGACCGCAGGCGATCTCGACCGGCTCCAGATAGAGTGCCTTGAGCGTATTGCGATAGGCGACATAGCCCGGCCGCGCGGTGGCGACGCGGGCGCCGGGCGCGAACAGGCTGGTGAGCGCCAGCACCAGACCGGGCGAGGCGCCGCAGGTCAGCAGCACCTGTTCAGGATCGACGGCGACATTGTGCCGATCGGCATAGAGGCGGGCGATCCGTTCCTTGAGCGCCGGGCTTTCCCAATAGCCCATCGGATCGGTGTCGAGCACCTCGTGCGCCAGCGCGATGGCGGCGGCGGGCGCGCCGGTCGAGGGCTGGCCGAATTCCATGTGCAGGATGGAGCGGCCCGCAGCCTTGAGGGCATGGGCTTCGCGGCTGATGGCGATGGCGTGGAAGGGATCGATCTGGGCAATCATGCGGGGTGCCTATTCTGTGCGGGCAACCATGTCCATGGCCGCTACGTTCTGTCTGGCATGAACCAAGCGCTGCTCACCGCCCTGCAATATTATGGTGCTGGCGCCGCCACGCTCGCGGCGCTGCTGGTGTCGCTGAACCTGGGAAGGCGGATCACCGGCTGGGCCTTTGTGCTGTTCGTCACCAGCTCCATCGCGCTGATCGGCTGGGGCTTCCTCGACAAGGATAGCGAGGGCATCGGCTGGCAGAATGTTGCTCTATTGGCGATCAACGGGGTTGGCGTGTGGCGCTATCTGATCTCGAAACATGCGCTGCGCGACCGATAATCCTCCCCTGCAAGGGGAGGTGGCGCGCGCGTAGCGCGTGACGGAGGGGTGTCGCCCTATCGCAAACGGGATACCCCTCCACCATTTGCTGCGCAAATGGTCCCCCTCCCCTTGCAGGGGAGGATGTTTTTAGGCTTCGGCGATCCAGACCTCGACCGGCACCTTGTCCTGCAGCAGGGCAAGGCGGATCGGCAGTTGCTCGACCGGGCCGCCGGCGAGAGCCTGGTCATAGATGGCCTTCTTGCCCGCGCCGCCGATCTGCAGGAAGATGTGGCGGCTTTGCAGGATCGCGTGCGCGGTCAGCGACAGGCGCTGGTGCGGCGCGACCGGCGGGGTGGCGGCGATGGTATAAGCCTGAGTGGAAAGCCCCTCGGCCAGTTCCTCGCCCTCCGGGAAGAGCGATGCGGTGTGGCCGTCATCGCCCATGCCCAGCAGGATGATGTCGAATGGCCAGGGCAAAGCGGCGACGTCCGCCTCGACCGCGCTCTGGCCGGCATAGGCGTCGGCGGCGCTGTTCTTCATCGGCACGAAGCGGGCGGCGGCGGCCGGACCCTGAAGCAGGGTTTCGCGCACCAGCCGTTCATTGCTGTCGGCGCTGACCGGATCGACCCAGCGTTCGTCGACCAGAGTGACGATCAGCCTGGTCCAGTCGAGCGGCACTTTCGACAGCGCTTCCAGCACCGGGCGGGGCGAGCGGCCGCCCGACACGGCCAGCGTCGCGACACCGCGCTGGGCGATCGCGTCCGACAACAGGGTGGCGATCCGGGCGGCGATATCGGTGGCGGCCTGCGCCCCGGTGGCGAAAAGATGTTCGGTCGGCATGGCTCTCACTCGACGATTTCTGGAAGGGTGCAGATGTCGATCCATTGCGCCCCGGTCAAGGCGGCAAGCCGGTCGGGCGTCAGTTCGACCGAGGCGGTGCGCGATCCCGCCGCCGGAAATACGGTGTCGAACGCCTGCAAGGAGGCATCGCAATAGACGGGCAGGGCGCTGGCGAGGCCGAAGGGGCAGACGCCGCCGACCGGATGGCCGGTAATCTCCTCCACCTCATGCGCGCCCAGCATGCGCGGCTTGGCGCCCAGCGCGGCCTTCGCCTTGCCATTGGACAGGCGCGCGTCGCCGCGCGCGCAGACCAGCACGACGCTGTCGCCGACGCGCAGCGACAAGGTCTTGGCAATGCGCGCGGGTTCGACGCCGAGCGCGGCCGCCGCCTCGATCACCGTTGCGGTGCTGACGCCCTGATCGATGATGACGACATCGGGGGCCTGCGCGGCGAAGAAGGCGCGGACGCTGGCTTCGCTCATGCCTTCTGCCTCATCCCTTTTGAATGTCGCTGAGCTTGCGTTCCCAGGCGAGCGCATGATCGACGATCTGGGTGAGATCGGCATAACGCGGCTGCCAGGGAAATTCGGCCATGAGCGCGCTATTGTCGGAAATCAGCGCATCGGGGTCGCCCGCACGGCGCCCTTCCAGTCGGCGCTCGATCGTCATGTTGGTGACCCTGTCGACCGCGTCCAGCACTTCGAGCACGGAGAAGCCCCGGCCATAGCCGCAATTGAGCATATAGTTGCGATCGGGATGGGCGATCAGCGCTTCGAGCGCCAGCACATGGGCGGCGGCCAGATCGCTGACATGGATATAGTCGCGCACGCCGGTGCCGTCGGGCGTGGCGAAATCGGTGCCGAAGACGCTGACATGGCTGCGCTTGCCCAGCGCCGCCTCGACCGCGACCTTGATCAGGTGGGTGGCGCCCGCCGTCGACTGGCCGGTGCGACCCTGCGGATCGGCGCCGGCGACGTTGAAATAGCGTAGCGCGCAGAAGTTCATGGCGTGGGCGGCGGCGACGTCGCGCAGCATATACTCCGTCATCAGCTTCGACATGCCATAGGGATTGATCGGCCGCTGCGGCGTCGTTTCCCTGACCGGGCTTTCCTCGGGGATGCCATAGGTGGCAGCGGTCGAGGAGAAGATGAAATGGGGCACGCCGACGGCGACCACGCTCTCCAGCAGGTCGCGGGTCTTGGCGCTGTTATTGTTATAATATTTGAGCGGGTTTTCGACCGATTCCGGCACCACTACCGATCCGGCGAAATGCATGATCGCCTGGACGCCATGCTCACGCAGCGTCGCCTGCACCAGCACCTGGTCGGCGATATCACCCTGCACGAAGGGGACATCCTGCGGCACGGCCCAACGGAAGCCGGTGACCAGATTGTCGATCACCACCACGCCATAGCCGGCATCCTTCAGCGCCAGCACCGCATGGCTGCCGATATAGCCGGCGCCGCCCGTGACCAGAACCGTTGGCTTGCTCATAAGAAAAAGGTCTCCCCGAATATGTCCAAGGAGACCTAATACAGAAGCGTTACGATTTACAAATCGCTCATGCTGCAGCGCGAGACGGAACGGGGCGATAGAAGGTCGCGCCGTTGGCCGCCATTTCCCGCAGTTGCGCCGTGGGGGCGAAGCGCGGGCCATGGGCGGCGGCCAGCCGGTCCAGCACGGCCACGACATGGGCGATGCCGACCGTGTCCATATGGCTGAACGGACCGCCGGTATAGGGCGCGAAGCCCCAGCCGAAGATCGCGCCGATATCGCCATCTTCCGGCGTTTCCAGCACGCCTTCCTCGAAGCAGCGGGCGCATTCGATCAGCTGGCGATAGAGGAGGCGTTCCTTGACTTCCTCGACGTCCGGCTGGGCGTCGGCGCGCGGGAACAGATCGCCCAGCACCGGCGAGAGATGCTTCTTGCCGCCTTCGGGATAGTCGTACCAGCCCTTGCCATTCTTGCGGCCCAGGCGATCGGCCTCGACCATCTTGAGCATGATGTCGTCCGACCCCTGGGGAACATAGGCATCGCCCAGTTCCTTCTTGGCCGCGGTCATGATCTTGACGCCCAGTTCGATCGATACCTCGTCGCTGACCGCCAGCGGGCCGGTCGGCATGCCAAGCTGCTTGCCGGCATTTTCGATGAGCGCCGGGTTGATGCCTTCGCCGACCAGCTCCGCGCCTTCCTGGACATAGGTGCCGAAGCTGCGCGAGGTGTAGAAGCCGCGGCTGTCATGGACGACGATCGGCGTCTTCTTGATCTGGGCAACGAAGTCGAGCGCCTTGGCGATCGCCGCCGGGCCGGTCTTCTCACCCAGGATGATTTCGACCAGCGGCATCTTCTCGACCGGCGAGAAGAAATGGACGCCGATGAAATTCTCGGGCTTGGACCAGGCATTGGCCAGCTTGGTGATCGGCAGGGTCGAGGTGTTGGAACCGAAGATGGTGTCGGCGCCGAGCACGGCTTCGACCTGCTTGGTGACTTCCGCCTTGATCGCGACATCCTCGAACACCGCCTCGATCACGAAGTCAGCGCCGGCAAGCGCGGCATAGTCGGTGGTCGGGGTGACGCGGGCCAGGGTGGCGGCCATCTTCTCGGGCGTCATGCCACGGCCCAGACGCTTGGAGAGGACCGCCTCGACATGGGCCTTGCCTTTTTCCGCATAGGCCTGGTCGCGGTCGAACAGCACCACGTCCATCCCGGCCTGCGCCGCGACGGTGGCGATGCCCGCGCCCATCATGCCGGCACCCAGCATGGCGAGCTTGGTGGTCGGCGCCTTGGCCTCGTCCTTGGGACGACGCGCGCCGCGTTCGGCCGCCTGCTTGTTGACGAACAGGGTGCGGATCATGTTCGACGCCTGAGGATCGGCGGCGACCTTGGCGAAATATTTGCTTTCGATCCGGATCGCCCGGTCCATCGGCAAGGTGATGCCCTCATAGACCGCCGACAGCAAAGCGATCGGCGCGTTCATGTTGCGCTGGGTCTGCTTGAGCGTCATCGGCAGGGCGCCGGCCATGGTCTGGACGAAGGCGGGGTTGAAGCCGCCGGCCCCGCCGGGCACCTTGAAGCCCTTGACGTCCCAGGGTTGGGTGCTGGCGGTCGGGTTGGCCTTGACCCAGTCCTTGGCAGCGGCGAGCGCCGTGCCCTGCGGCACCACGCCGTCCACGACCTTCAGCATCGCGGCTTCGGCCGGGCGGAACAACTTGCCCTGCAGCATATACATCAGCGACGCCTGCACGCCCATGATGCGCGGCAGGCGCTGCGAACCGCCGCCGCCGGGGAACAGGCCGATCAGGATCTCGGGCAGACCGAGCTGGGTCTTGGGGCTGTCACCGACGAAGCGGCGATGGCAGGCCAGCGCCAGTTCGAAGCCGCCGCCGACGCAGGTGCCCTCGATCGCGCAGGCGACCGGCTTGCCGGCGGTTTCCAGGCGACGGAACAGCTGGTTCAGCACGAACACATTGTCGAAGATCGCGGTGGGGGCGGGGCGCTGTCCATCGGCGCTGGCAAGCATCGACCCGAAATATTTCAGGTCCATGCCGGCCATGAAGCCGCTGTCCTTGCCCGATGCGATGACCGCGCCCTTGATGCCTTCTTCCGACGCGATGCGGGTGATGGCGGCGTCGAGATCGGCCAGGAAGTCGGGGCCGATGACGTTCATCGACTGGCCGGGCACGTCGATCGTCAGGGTGGCGATGCCGTCGGCATCGATGTCGAAGCGGATGGTTTCCATATGTGTCTCTCCTAAATCCGCCGCTTACACGCGCTCGATGATGATGCCGGTGCCCATGCCCGCGCCGACGCACAGGTTGATGAGCGCGGTGCCCTTGCCCGAGCGTTCCAGCTCATCGAGCGCGGTGCCCAGCACCATGGCGCCGGTGGCGCCCAGTGGATGGCCCATGGCGATCGCGCCGCCATTGACGTTGATCTTGCCGTGGTCGAGGTTCATCGCCTGCATGTAGCGCAGCACGACCGAGGCGAAGGCTTCGTTCAGTTCCCACAGGTCGATGTCGGCGGTGGTCATGCCGGCACGGGCCAGCAGCTTGCCGGCGACAAATTCCGGGCCGGTCAGCATGATCAGCGGTTCGGAGCCGATCGAGGCCATCGCCTTGATCTTCGCGCGCGGCTTCAGGCCGTATTTCTCGCCGATTTCCCTGTTGCCGACCAGCACGGCGGCGGCGCCATCGACGATGCCGCTGCTGTTGCCGGCATGATGGACATGGTTGACCTTTTCCAGCTCGGGATAGCGCAGCAGGGCGACCGTGTCGAAGCCGGGCATGTCCTCGCCCAGCGCCTGGAAGCTGGGCTTCAGGCTGCCGAGCGACTGCATCGTCGCGTCGGGGCGCATATGTTCGTCATGGTCGAGCGCGATGCCGCCGATCACGTCGCGGACCGGCACGATCGACTTCTTGAAGCGGCCTTCGTCCCAGGCGGCCTTGGCGCGGCGCTGGCTCTCGACGGCATAGGCGTCGACATCGTCGCGACTGATGCCGAACTTGGTGGCGATCACGTCGGCGCCGATGCCCTGGGGCGCGAAATAGGTCTTGTAGGCGACCGCCGGGTCCAT
This sequence comes from Sphingobium scionense, assembly GCF_014197035.1. Lineage (GTDB taxonomy): Bacteria > Pseudomonadota > Alphaproteobacteria > Sphingomonadales > Sphingomonadaceae > Sphingobium > Sphingobium scionense. The sequence continues at coordinate 249,310 of NZ_JACIEU010000002.1, forward strand.
TGCCCAGGCGCCGCCGTCCGATGCCATCGGCACGCGGCTCATCGATTCGACGCCGCCGCCGATCGCGAACATCGCTTCGCCCGAATAGACCTTGGCCGCCGCCATGTTCACCGCTTCCAGCCCCGATGCGCAGAAACGGTTGATCTGCACGCCCGGCACGGTCTGGGCATAATCGGCATTGAGCACGGCGACGCGCGCGATATCCGCGCCCTGTTCACCGACCGGACTGACGCAGCCCAGGATCACGTCGTCGACGTCGGCGGTGTCGATCTGGGTGCGGTCGCGCACCGCTTCGAGCATCTGCGTCGCAAGCTGGATGGGGGTGATGTCGTGGAGCGAACCGTCGCTCTTGCCCCGGCCACGGGGCGTGCGGACGGCGTCGTAGATATAGGCTTCCATGGTTCCTTTTCCCTCTCCGTTGGCGGCTTTTGGCGCACCGGAAGTGGCCCTGAATGTATTTACGTTTACGTAAAGTGCAAGCCCGAAATGGTCGGTTTCCGCCGACATGGCCTTGCCGTAAGGTCAGGTGCGGACCTGATGTGGGGCCGGATTTCAGCGGGGCAAGCGCCAGATGAAGATTGCGGTTATTTCCGACATCCACGGCAATATCGATGCGCTCGACGCCGTGCTGGCGGACGTGGCCGCACGCAATGTCGATCTATGTGTCAATCTCGGTGACATCCTGTCGGGGCCGCTCTTCCCCTGCGAGACCGCCGATCGGCTGATGGCGATGGACCTGCCGACGATCCGGGGCAATCATGAGCGGCAATTGCTGACGCTGGCGCCCGACCGGATGGGCGCGTCGGACCGGGCGACTCATGATCGGCTGGCGCCGCGCCATCGCGACTGGATCGCCGCCTTGCCCGAGACATTGTGGCTGACCGACGAGGTGCTGATGGTCCATGGCACGCCGGGCAGCGACCTCGACTATTGGCTCGAAACGATCGAGCCGACCGGCTTACGCGGCGCGACCGAGGCGGAGGTCGAGGCGCGGGCAGGGGGCGTTGTCGCGCCGCTGATCCTGTGCGGCCATACCCATGTGCCGCGCATCCATCGTCGCGCCGATGGTGGGCTGATCGTCAATCCGGGCAGCGTCGGCCTGCCGGCCTATGACGATGATCGTCCCTGGCCGCACAAGGTGGAGACCGGATCGCCCGAGGCCCGCTATGCGCTGGTCGAGCGGACGGCTGACGATTGGCATGCGGAGATCGTCCTGGTCACCTATGACGTCGAACGTGCCGCCGTCACGGCCGATGCACGGGGACGGCCCGACTGGGGCCGGGCGCTGCGCACCGGACGGATATGAACCAAAGGTCGAGTCGCGGGTTTGACCGACGTTCCTAAATCCGCTTGATGGTTTGCGTGCCTGACACCGAGTCCCCCCAGCCTTCCTCGCCCTTTGCCATTCCCATCTTTCGCGCGATCTGGATCGCGAGCCTGGCGTCCAATTTCGGCGGGTTGATCCAGTCGGTCGGTGCGGCCTGGATGATGACCTCTCTGTCCGCCTCACCGGTGCTGGTGGCGCTGGTGCCGGCGTCGACGACGCTGCCGATCATGCTGCTCTCGCTCTGGGCCGGCGCGGTCGCCGACAATCTGGATCGGCGCAAGGTTATGATGGCCTGCCAGATCGTCATGCTGCTGGTGTCGACGGCGCTTGCGCTGGTCGCCTGGCTCGGCGCGCTGACGCCCTGGACCTTGTTGGGCTTCACCTTCCTCATCGGCTGCGCAACGGCGGTCAACGGTCCGGCCTGGCAGGCGTCGGTCGGCGACATGGTGCCGCGCGCCGTGCTGCCCAGTGCCGTCGCGATGAACAGCATGGGTTTCAATCTGGCGCGCAGCACCGGCCCAGCGCTGGGCGGCGTGATCGTCGCGGCGGCGGGGGCGGCAGCGGCGTTTCTCGCCAATGCGGTCAGCTATATCGGCCTGGTCGCGGTGCTGGCGCGTTGGCGGCCGGAATTGCCACCCAAGCTGCTTCCGCGCGAGCGGCTGGGCGTCGCGATGTGGGCCGGACTCGGTTATGTCTCCATGTCGCCCAATATCCAGTTGGTGCTGCTGCGTGGCGGGGCCTTTGGCATCGGGGCGAGTGCGGTGTCGGCGCTGATGCCACTGGTGGCGCGCGATGTGCTCGGCGGCGGCGCACTGACCTTCGGTTTAACCAGCGGCGCCTTTGGCGTCGGGGCGGTGGCAGGGGCTTTGTCGACCCGGCGATTGCGGACGCGCTTTTCGATCGAGACGATCGTTCGGTCGGCAGCGCTGTCGCTGGCGGCGGGTACGGCTATCACCGCCATGTCCGGCTATCTGGCGCTGGCGCTGCTGGGCTATTTGCTGGCGGGCGCTGGCTGGGTCATGGCGCTGTCGACCTTCAACGTCTCCGTGCAGATGTCGGCGCCGCGCTGGGTCGTCGCCCGCGCCGTCGCCATTTACCAGATGACCGCTTTCGGCGGCATGGCGATCGGCGCCTGGCTGTTCGGCAATCTGGCCGAAGGCCATGGCGTCGATGTCGCGCTTTACGTCTCGGCCGCCGTCCAGTTTTTTGCCGCCATGATCGGCCTGGTCCGACCGCTGCCGCAGATCGGCGAGGATAATCTGGACCTGCAGAACCGCTGGCGCGAGCCGGAAACGGCGGTGCCGGTAGAGCCGCGCAGCGGCCCGGTGGTCGTGACGATCGAATATCGCATTCCGGCCGGATCGGTCGTGCCGTTCCTGAGCGCGATGAGCGAGCGCCGCCGCATCCGCAAGCGGGACGGCGCACATGGCTGGTCGCTGATGCGCGACTTGGGCGATCCGGAACTCTGGGTCGAGCGCTATCATGTGTCGACCTGGCTCGACTATGTCCGCCATAACCAGCGGCGCACCATCGCCGACGTCACCAATAGTGAGACGATCCACGCGCTGCACAGCGGGGGCAAGGCGCCGGTGGTGCATCGCATGCTGGAACGCCAGACCGGATCGCTGCCGCTCAGTCGTGCTCCTGATCCGCGAGAAATGGGCGACGGTCTGACCGATCCGACGCGATCGACCTGAAGCGGGGCAAGGCAAAGCGGCTTCGCCTGCTCTTTTTGTGCCTCAGGTCGGTGTCACCGGGGGGCGGCCAAGATCCTCCGGCGTGTCGATGTCGTGCAGCACATTGCCGATCGTTTCGATCTGGATGCCGTGGCTCAGCAGCGCGCGCGCGCCCTGGTCGCCTTTGAGCGCCAGCAGTTCGGGGAAATGCTTGCGCCCGATGAAGGCGGGCGGGGTTGAGGAAAAGCCATCGGTGCTGGCGACGACCGAGCGGATATCCTCCGCCGCCATGCAGATATGGTTATAATGGGTCTGCGGCACGTCGGGCATGTCGGCCAGGCAGATCAGGATGCCGCGTACCTTGCGCTTGTCCATGAGATGCTCGACCGCCAGGCGGATGCTGCTCGAAATCCCTTCCTCGGGATGGGCATTGACCAGGATGTCATAGCCGCGCCGATCGAGCTTGCGGTGCAGCACCGGCGCAAATTCGATCGGCCGGACGACGGCGACCAGTTCGGCAAAGGCCATGGACGCGACCGTTTCCAGCGTGTGCGCGGCGACCGGCTTGCCGCGCAGGTCGGCCATCAGCTTGTCTTCCTCGCCGAAGCGTGTGGACATGCCGGCTGCCAGCAGGACGGCGGCGATGCGTTCAGTGCGCATGATCGTGCGATTGTAATGACATTTTTCTGTGGTGCGTTCCCGTTGCCCTGTGATTTGCCACCACAGCGATGTTGTGTCCAGCCGGGGCAAAAGGGCTGGTCAGACGGACCCGCAGTCGCCATATGCCGGGGCCAACAATTATGGAGTGGCCCAGTTCATGGCATATGATCCCGATGCGGAAACCGTAGGCGAAGGCTCGAAGGAGCCGGTCCCGGCCGAAGTGTCGGAGGCGATCCGCACCCTCATCCGCTGGTCGGGCGATGCGCCGGAGCGCGAAGGGCTGATGGAAACGCCCGAGCGTGTGGCGCGCGCCTGGCGCGAATATTGCCGCGGCTATAATGACGATCCGGCCTATCACCTCTCGCGTATCTTCCACGAGGTGGGGGGCTATGACGATGTCGTGCTCTTGAAGGACATCCCGTTCCAGTCGCATTGCGAACATCATATGGCGCCGATCGTCGGTCGCGCGCATATTGCCTATCTGCCCGGCGACTATGTGGTCGGCATTTCCAAGCTGGCCCGTGTGCTGCACGCCTATGCCAACCGGCTGCAGGTGCAGGAACGACTGACCTCCGAAGTTGCCAACTGCATCTGGGAAAACCTCAAGCCCCAAGGCGTCGCCGTGGTGATCGAGGCGACCCATGGCTGCATGACCGGGCGTGGCGTGCGCACTCCGAACGTCATCATGAAGACCAGCCGCATGCTCGGCGTCTTCCGCGACGACGAGAAGTCGCGCGAGGAAGTGCTGAAGCTCATCGCCTCGTGAGTGAAGGGGTGAGCGAACAGGAGGAAGTCGCGGAGCCCGCCTATCGCCCGATCGGCGGCACTAAGAAGGATGGGGGGGCGACCGGCCCCTTGCCGCTCGCCTCGCGCCGGCTGGCGCTGGTGACCGGCGGTCATCGGCGGCTGGGCGGCATCATTTCGGCAGCGCTGGCGAAGGCCGGCTATTCGCTTGCCATCCACGGTAGCCATGACACGCGGCTCGATTCCCATCTGGCGCTTGCGCTGGAGGAAAATGGCGCGGAATGGGAAGGCTTCGTCGTCGATTTCGCTGATCCCGAAGCGGCCGAGGAACTGGTCGCGCAGGTTGCCGAGCGCTTTGGCCGGCCGCCCGACCTGCTGGTCAACAGCGCCGCGATCTTTGGTCAGGACCGGATCGACAGCGTGACAGCCGACGATCTGATGCGCCATTATGCGGTCAATTGCGCCGCGCCCACGATGCTGACCAAGGCGTTCGCGACTGTGCCGGCCGGGACGGGCGATCGCTGCATCGTCAATATCCTCGACCAGCGGATCGACCATCCCCATGGCGACCAGTTGGCCTATACCCTGTCCAAGCTGGCGCTCGCCGGCCTGACGAAAACGGCGGCCAGCAGCCTGGCGCCGCAGGTGCGCGTCAATGCAGTGGCGCCGGGCCTCACCATCGCCACGCCCGATTATGATGCGGATCAGATGGCGCGGCTGGAGCAGCTGATGCCGCTCGGCCGGCTGCCGCAGGCAGAGCAGATCGCGCAGGCGGTGCTCTATCTGGCCGGGGCGACGGCGGTGACGGGCCAGACCCTCTATGTCGATGGCGGCGCCCATATGCGCAGCTATGATCAGGATTTCATGCATCTTTGACGATAGGATCGGCAAAATCGCCGCGTCGCAATGACTGGCGATCCGTTTTTGGCCGACATAGATCGGCGCTGACAGCTTAGGGAGACGGCAATGGCATATGAAACGATCCTGGTGGAACAGCGGGACGCGGTGACGCTGATCACGCTCAACCGGCCGCAGGCGCTCAACGCGCTCAACAGCCAGGTGCTGGCGGATTTGGGAGCGGCCTTTGCCGCCTATGATGCCGACCCGACCCAGCATTGCGCGGTGCTGACCGGCAGCGAGAAGGCCTTTGCCGCCGGCGCCGACATCAAGGAGATGGTCGACAAGGAAGCGGCCGACTTCTTCCTGCAGGATTTCTTCTCCGACTGGCAGACCAAGGTGGTCGCCACCCGCAAGCCGTGGATCGCGGCGGTGGCCGGCTTTGCGCTGGGCGGCGGGTGCGAGCTGGCGATGATGGCCGACTTCATCCTGGCAGCCGATACCGCCAGGTTCGGCCAGCCCGAGGTGAAGCTGGGCGTGGCGCCGGGCATGGGTGGGTCGCAGCGCCTGACCCGTGCCGTCGGCAAGGCCAAGGCGATGGAAATGTGCCTGACCGGTCGGATGATGGGGGCTGAAGAAGCCGAGCGTGCGGGGCTGGTGGCGCGGATCGTGCCGGCGGCCGAGTTGCTCGATGATGCGCTCAAGACGGCAGCGGCGATTGCCGCGATGCCGCCGATGGCGGCGATGGTGAACAAGGAAATGGTCAACATAGCCTTCGAGACCAACCTGGCCCAGGGCATCCTGACCGAACGCCGCCTGTTCCAGATACTGACCGCCACGCAGGACAAGAAGGAAGGCATGACCGCCTTCGTCGAGAAGCGTCCGGGCGTCTGGAAAGGGCGATAAAGACCTAAAAAACGATCCTCTCCGGAAAGGAGAGGGTATGCGATTTTTCGATCCTCTCCAGGCCAGGCCTGGGGAGGATTTTTTGTGCGCGTGTGCGAGGAAGCGGGCATTGATTGAGCAATCTCAATACTTTGAGATGTCTCGTTCTGGTTAGGAAATCATCATAAGCGCGTGGTGGATTTTCCCGAAGGGCTCGTTTCAGATGACAAATGGATGACATGATCTGCGGTCGCCCGAAGGGATGATCGACAGGGCGGGGTCCGGGGAGGAACGGCGCGATAGTTCGAAGGAGCGGGCGCTCCTGATTGGCGCGCACTGCCCCTATTTAAGGGCCTACAGGGAGCCTCTATGCCTTCGATTTCGTCTGTTCATCGCGTGTCTCGCGCTGCCCTGCTGATTGCCTGCTGCGCGGGTGCCTTATCTACTGCTGCCTGGGCGCAGGAGGTCGCTCCAACGGACGAAAATGACGGCATCACCGTAACCGGTCGCCGTATCTCGCAATCGTCGGAAGCGATCGGAGAAGACAGGGTCACCAACGTCGTGGCGGTCACGCGCGAGGCGCTGCTGTCCGCGCCGTCGGGCATTTCGGGCCTGAAGATGCTGGAGCAGTTGCCCGGCTTCAACGTCCAGACCGATGGTGCGCTGGGCCTCTATGAATTCGGCAACAGCGTTCAGACCCGCGCCTTCAACCTCGACCAGATCGGCTTCGTGGTCGACGGCATTCCCACCGGCCGCAGCGATGCCTTCGGCGGCAGCCCGGTCTTCCGCTATGTCGATAATGAAAATCTGGGCGTGGTGGAGGCTGCGGTCGGCGCGGGCGATGTCGGCCTGCCCAGCTATTCGACGCTTGGCCCGGTGGTGCAATACAACAGCATCCAGCCCCAGGAAGAGATGGGCCTGTTCGTGTCGCAGAGCTTCGGCGACTTCAACATGAAGCGCACCTTCATCCGTGCCAGCACCGGCCAAGTCGGACCGTTCCGCGCCTATGTCAGCCGCACCAAGCTGGACACCGACCTGTGGCGCGGTGATGGTACGGTTGATCGTGAACATTGGGAAGGCATGGTCCATGCCGATCTGGGCGGCGACAGCTGGGCTCGCTTCAAGTTCGTCTCGAACAAGTTCAACGACTTCGACTCGCCTTCGCTCAGCCGCAGCCAGTATCTGACCGGCACCGATGTCGGCGGCAAGAGCGGCCGGGATCGCGGCTATATCTCGGTCGTGCCCAACACCACGCCGGGCTTCGCGCCGGTCGCGGGCGGCCCCGCCTACAGCAACGCCAATTACGCCTATACCAACACCCTCGCCATCAACGTGCGCGACGACAAGCTCTATGGTGGCACGATTCATGCCGGTATTGCCGACGGTGTCTGGGCTGAAGCGACCGCCTATTATGAGGACAAGGGAGGATATGGCGTCTCGCCCGACACCTATGCCAATAGCCTGCTTTATTATACGCGGGAGACGGCGGCCGGCATCGCGCTCACCGCACCCAAGGGCACTCAATATGGCCTCTCTACAGTCGGTGGCGATCGCTATGGTCTGACCAGCAAGCTGCATTGGGAAATCGGTGCGCAGACGCTGGAAGTGGGCCTGTGGGGCGAGGTCGATACTTATAACCGGACCCAGGCACGCTACAACACGACCGACGGTTCGCCCGCCAGCACTCCCAATCTGGACGAACTCGTCTATGTTCGCCGCGACTATCAGAGCCAGCGTAATACGACGCAGGCGTTCGTCAAGGACCGGATTTCCCTGCTGGATGACAGCCTGATTTTCGATCTTGGTATCAAGGCGCTGAACATCGATTATCGATACAGCGGCTATCGCGACTTCAACGATTATTATCGCAATGCCGGCACGACGGCGGCACCCGTCTGGGTTGCCGGCTGGGGGCCGCAGACGCTGCGCGCCAGTTACAGCGACGGCTTCCTGCCGCAGGCGGGCGTCCTCTACAAGCTGGACAATCAGAGCCAGATCTTCGCTTCCTATGCAGAGAATATGGCGCTGCCCAAGGGGATGGACGATATCTTCTCGGTTTCGCTCGCCAGCACGGCGGCAGGCGTACCTGCACCCGCACCAGAGCGGTCGCAGAATTTCGAGGCAGGCATCCGCACCAATCAGGGCGAATTCTACGCGTCCTATGCCGTCTATTACACCAAGTTCAAGAACCGCATCCAGTCGATCGGGTCGATCCTGCCCGGCACGACCAACGTCATCGAAACCTTCTACCAGAATGTCGGCCGGGTTACGGCCTATGGCGCGGAATTCAGCGGCACCTACAAGCCGGGCTATCTGGATGGGTTGGCCTATTTCAACCTCAACGCCACCTATAATATCGCCAAGTTCAAGGATGACATCGTAACCGCGACGACCACCTACCAGACCGACGGCAAATATATTCCCGACAGCGCCAAGTGGATCGTCAGTGGCGGCGTCACGATCGAGCCGGCAAGCTGGCTGGTGGGCAATTTCAGCGGCAAATATACGTCGCGGCGCTGGTCGACTTTCGACAATTCTGCCGGGTCGAGCGTGAAGGGCTATACCGTGTTCAGCGCCTATGTGGATATTGGCGACGGCATCAGCCTGGGTCCGGTCAAGGGGGTGAAGGCGCGCTTCAACATCGACAATATCTTCGACAAGGATACGCTGTCCTACATCTCCTCCTCGGTGACGGGTGACGGCAATTTCCGGCCGCTGTCCCCTCGCACCTTCCAGTTCACCATCTCGGGCGAGATCTGATGCGCAACTATTATCTGATGGGGGCAGCGCTGGTCGCGCTGCTCCCGATCACCGCGCAGGCCCAGTCAAAATCTGCGTCTGGGGGCGTGTCGAAACAAGTCTATCAGCTGCACCAGAAGCTGATCACGCTCGACAGCCATCTCGACACGCCGGCCTCGCTCGACCTGCCCGACTGGTCGATCGACGAGGAGCATGGCGTCCATAGCGACTATACCCAGGTCGACCTGCCGCGCATGAAGAAGGGCGGCCTGGATGGCGGTTTCTGGGCGATCTACACCGGGCAGGGGCCGCTGACGATCGAGGGATTCCGCAAGGCGCGCGACTTCGCGTTGCTGCGCGGCATGTCGATCCGGTCGATGGTGGCGGCCGATCCCGACAATTTCACGCTGGCGCTGGAGGCGAAGGACGCCGCGCCGATCGCCGCGGCGGGCAAGCGTATCGTCTATATGTCGATCGAAAATGCCTATCCGCTCGGCGAGGATGTTTCGCTGATCAAGACATTCTACGACATGGGCGTGCGCGTGTCGGGCTTTGCCCATTTCGCGCACAACCAGTTCGCCGACAGCTCGACCGATCCGTCGAAGAAGCCGCGCTATGGTGGGCTCAGTCCGCTCGGCAAGGAATTGCTGAAGGAAATGAACCGGCTGGGCGTGGTGCCCGACGCCTCGCACAGCAGTGACCAGGTGCTGGACGATCTGCTGGCATTGTCGACCACGCCGGTGCTGCTGACCCATTCGGGCTGCAAGGCGGTCTATGATCATCCGCGCAACATCGATGATGACCACTTGAAAGCCCTGGCGGCCAAGGGTGGCGTCATCCAGATGAACGCCTATGGCGCCTATCTGCGCGCATCCAAGCCCAATCCGGAACGGCAGAAAGCGCTGATGGCGCTTTACAGTCAGATGCGGGAGGACGCGAAGATTTCGCCCGAGGCGCGGGCGGCGATGCTCGCCAAGCGGCAGGAGATCGACAGGCTCTATCCCGACACCGACCGGCCGACCTTCGACGATTTCATGGCGCATATGCTGCACGCGCTGAAGGTGGTCGGCCCTGATCATGTCGGCATTGGCCTTGACTGGGATGGCGGCGGCGGTGTCGTCGGCATGGAGGATGTGGTCGATCTTCCCAAGATCACCGACGCTTTGCTGAAGGCCGGCTATGGCGAGGCTGACGTACAGAAAATCTGGTCCGGCAACGTGTTGCGGGTGCTGGCCGCAGCCGAGGCTGCCAAGCAAAAATAACGACATATGCCGGACCGGACGTTGCTGGTCCGGCATGAAATCTTGTTAAGCCAATCGACGGGGGCGTTCCGGCCCGCTAAGGGGAGTCGGCACCAGAAAGGAGCGGTCGCATTTCGCCCATGCAGCACAAGCCGAAGCGCAGCCGGGCAATCGCCCTGCCGAACAGCGAGTTTCGCGCCCGCGCCACCGAATATCTCGATTTCCTCGCCGCCTGGGTGAAGAAGCCCCGGCAGACTGCGTCTGTCGTGCCGAGCAGCCGCTATCTGGCGCGGCTGATGGTGGCCAACATTGATCCGCAGGGCGGCCGCGTGCTGGAACTGGGCGGCGGCACTGGTGTCTTCACCCGCGCCATCCTGGAGACCGGCCTGCCGGCCGACATGCTGGAGGTGGTGGAGATCAACCCCGCCTTCGCGCGCGGGCTGCGTCGCCATTTTCCTCATGTGTCGATCCTGGAGACGCCGGCACAGATCGTCTCGGTCGCCGCCGCCGGTGGCCCTGGCGATTATCAGACCGTGGTCAGCGGCCTGCCGCTGCTGGCGATGGACCGCGCGATGCACATCGACATATTGTCCGAAGCCTTCCGCATGCTGAAGCCGGGCGGCAGCCTGGTGCAGTTCACCTATTCGACGCGGCCGCCAGTCAGCCGTGCGGTGCTGGATCAGCTAGGCCTGGAGGTTGTCCGCGCCGGCCATACGGTCCGCAATTTCCCGCCGGCAACGGTCTTTCGCTTCACCCGGCGCGGCGAATAGTCGGGACAAGAGGAAAGGGCCGCATCGCAGGATGCGGCCCTTCCTGTTTCTGCCTCAGTAGAAGGCGCCATAGACGACATCGACCACGCGGCGCGACCGGACCTCGACCAGCAGCAGGTCGGGGCCATAGCGCACCCAGCGATAGCCGTAGGGCGGCGCGCCCAGGCCCAGGCGCCAATAATCATTGTAATAATAATAGCTGGAGAAGAAGACCGCCGGCAGGAACAGGCCGACCGTCCAGCGCCGATAACGATAGCCGTGCGGATAGCGATAGGCGGGGCCAGGGAGTGGGCGGAAATTGGGTGGACGGCCGGCACCCGGACGATGGGGCTGGCCGGGCCGTGGCGGCTGCACGCCGGGACCACCGGGGCGCGGCGGTTGAGGCGAAGGACCGCCCGGCCGCGGTGGCTGGATTGCCGGCCCACCTGGCTGTCCAGATCCGGGACGGGGCGGCTGCGGATGGGAACCGCCGGGTCGGGATGGCTGGGTTGAGGGACCGCCAGGGCGCGTGGGCTGGGGCGAGGGACGAGGTGGGCGGGAAGGCTGTGCCGATCCGCCGGGGCGTGACGGGGCGGGGGCAGGCCGCGTCGAAGGCGCAGGTCGTGCGCCGCCATTGCCGGATGGCGGCCTGTTGCCCTGCTGGGCGATGGCGATATCGGGAACGACGATCAACGCGATCGAAAGATAGAGAACTGCCTTTTTCATAGCCTTCTCCACATGGTGGGGCGTAAAGCCTATGCCCGGCGCTGGTCCGCTTCAATCTTTTTCCAATATGTTGCCCCGCTTCGCTATTTGCCACGTCGCCGGTTGCATGGCGCGGTCTGCCTCCTATCTTCCCGGCACAAGGAAAGGGGGCGCTGCCGCATGGCATCCATCATCGAAATCAAGGGCCTGACGAAAAGCTATGCGTCGGGCTTTCAGGCGCTCAAGGGCGTCGACCTGAATATCGAGGAGGGCGAGATTTTCGCGCTGCTCGGTCCCAATGGCGCGGGCAAGACGACGATGATCTCGATCATCTGCGCCAATGTCCGCCCCTCTGGCGGCACCGTGACGGTCGCCGGCCATGACATCATCCGCGACTATCGCGGTGCGCGTTCGGCGATCGGGCTGGTGCCGCAGGAACTCAATACCGATCAGTTCGAGCGGGTGATCGACACCGTCACCTTCAGCCGCGGCCTGTTCGGCAAGCCGCGCAACGATGCCTATGTCGAAAAGATATTGCGCGACCTGTCGCTGTGGGACAAACGCAACAACAAGATCCGCGAGCTGTCCGGCGGGATGAAGCGCCGCGTGATGATCGCCAAGGCGCTGAGCCATGAACCACGCGTGTTGTTCCTCGACGAACCGACCGCCGGTGTTGATGTGGAACTGCGTCGCGACATGTGGAAGCTGATCGGCGAACTGCGGCAGACCGGCGTGACCATCATCCTCACCACCCATTATATCGAGGAAGCCGAGGAGATGGCCGACCGGGTGGGCGTCATCAACCATGGTCAGCTGATGCTGGTCGAGGACAAGACCGCGCTGATGGAGAAGCTGGGCAAGAAGACGCTGTCGATCATGCTGGCGGAGCCGATCGAGGCGCTGCCGCCCGAACTGGCCGACTGGGATGTGGCCCTGAAGGCGGAAGGGCAGGAGATCGAATATCTGTTCGACACCCGCGCCGAACGCACCGGCGTTTCCTCGCTGTTGCGCAAGCTTGGCGACCTGGGCATCGGCTACAAGGATCTCAACACGCGGCAGAGCAGCCTGGAGGATATTTTCGTGAGCCTGGTTCATCAGGAGAAGGCGGCATGAACGGCCCCAATCTGCGCGCCATCGCCGCCATCTACAAGTTCGAGCTGCACCGGTTCCGGCGCACCTGGCTGACCGGTCTGCTGGTGCCGGTCATCACTACCTCGCTCTATTTCATCGTGTTCGGCGGGGCGATCGGGTCGCGCATGACGGAGATTGACGGCATCCCCTATGGAGCCTTCATCGTCCCTGGCCTAATCATGATGTCGATGTTCACCGAAAGCATCTTCAACGCGAGTTTCGGCATCTACATGCCCAAATTTACGGGGACCATCTATGAACTGCTGTCGGCGCCGGTATCGGCGATGGAGACGGTGATTGCCTATGTCGGTGCTGCGGCGACCAAGGCGCTGATCGTCGGCTTCATCATCTTTGCGACGGCGCATCTGTTCGTCGATCTCCAGGTTGCGCACCCGTTCGCGATGGTCGGCTTCATGCTGCTGATCGCGGTGAGTTTCTGCCTGTTCGGCTTCATCCTGGGCATCTGGGCGCAGGGGTTCGAGCAGTTGCAGGTGATCCCGCTGCTCATCATCACGCCGATGACATTTCTGGGCGGCGCCTTCTACTCGATTCACATGCTGGCCGAGCCGTGGCGGACGATCACCCTGTTCAACCCGATCGTCTATCTGATTTCGGGCTTCCGCTGGACCTTCTTCGGCAAGGGTGATGTCGGGATCGAATTCAGCTTGCTGTTCGTAGGGGGCATGCTGGCAGTTTGCCTAGGCATCATCGCCTGGGTGTTCCGCACCGGCTATAGGCTCAAGAAGTAACGGTACAAGAAAAGGGCGGCCATTGGCCGCCCTTCTTCATTCCGGTCGATGCGATGTTGCTGTCGATCAGGCGGCCGCGCTCTGCGGATCGATCGCGAACAGTGTCACGCCCTTATATTTGTCGTCGCCCTGATCGTAGAGGCCGTGCATCGCCTCGAACGTCTCGTCCAGGGTTTCGACATCGCTCAGGCCCGCCAGCTTGAAGGTGCCCAGCTTCAACTCGCGCGGCGGGCGGCCATCGCGGTCGACGGTCACGGCGTCCATGAACATCTCGTCATGGCGCGTGTAGAGAATGTGCGGGGCCAGCGTGACGACCATCTTGTTATAGGTCGCCTTGAGGCACTTCTGAAGCGCGATTGCTTCGAAGATAGGGGTCGGGGAGTCCATGATGAGCCGCCCATATCAAAAAACCGGGACTCGTTTCAATTGCTTTGTGCGTCGCAGCATATGCCCGCGACGCAACCAGCCGGATTTTTACGACGAATCGTGTGTGCTATTTGCGGTCATGCGAGACGAGGTTCAGTCGGTCTCGTAGCGACCAGCGCGCGATCAGGAGGACGGCTACGGTGCCCAGGCCGGCAGCCAGACCGAACCAGATGCCGACCCCGCGCAGGCCGAGCGGGAAGGCGAGCAGGGCACCGACACCGATACCGATAATCCAGTAGCCGACCAGGGCGAAGATCATCGGCACCTTGGTGTCCTGAATCCCGCGCAGCACGCCAGCGCCCACGGCCTGCGCGGCATCCACCAGTTGGAACAGCGCGGCGACCGCCAGGAAGCTGACCGCCAGATTAGCCGTGGCGAGATTGGCCGGATCATGGACGTCGAGGAAGATCGACACAAGCGGACGCGGGATGAGCACGAGCATCAGAGCGGCCGCCATGGCGAAACCGGTGCCGACGATCAGCGCCAGCCAGCCTGCGCGGCCGATCGCGGCGGGATCGGCCCGGCCATGGGCTACACCGACACGCACGGTCGCAGCCTGGCCGATGCCCATCGGCACCATGAACACCAGCGAGGCGATCTGGATCGCCACGGCATGGGCGGCGAGCGATTCCCGGTCGATCAGCCCCATCAGGAAGGCTGAGGCGTTGAACACCGTGACTTCCAGCCCCAGCGTAATCGCGATCGGCAGGCCCAGCGTCCACACCGCCCGCTGCCGCTCGCGATCACGCGTCCAGAAGCGGCCCATCAGGCGATAGCGGCGGAAGCGGCGGTCGACCAATATGACGGTCAGCAGGCCCAGGAACAGGAAGGTCGAGGACAGGGTGCTGGCGATGCCGGCGCCCAGAAGGCCGAGGGCGGGGAACCCCAGATGACCAAAGATCAGCACCCAGCCGACCAGCACATTGAATGGGATGGCGAGCAGCATGATGATCAGGCCCCAGAGCGGCCGTTCCAGTGCCGAGATGAAATTGCGCAGCGTCGTGAAGCAGAGGAAGGGCAGCAGCGCCCATTGCATCCCGCGCATCAGGTGGCCAGCTTCGCGCGCCAGATCGGGCTCCTGGCCCATGGCGCGCAGGATCGCCTCGCAATGCCACAGGATCAGCCATGCCGGCAGCACGAAGAAGGCGGCGGCGCGCAGTGTCTGGTGGACGGTGCGGCGCACGTCGCGCACCGAATGGCGGCGACGGCCGCGCTCACTGGCGATCAGCGGCGCGGCAGCGGTGACGAGGCCGAGGCCAAAGATCAGCAGCGCGTTGAAGAGGTTGATCGCAAGAGCGCCGGCGGCGACCGCTTCCGCCCCCAGTCGTCCGACCAGCAGCAGGTCGGTCGCGGCGATCCCCGACCAGGCGACATTGCCCGCGATCATGGGAATGGCGAGCGTGACGAGCGCGCGCGCCTCGATGCGCCAGGGGGAAGATTGGGTCACTTGGAAGGTCCGGAACGAGGGAGGCGCCGGCAAGGGGGCGGGCGCTCCCCTTAATCGCCTCAATGCTTCTTGAACAGATGCAGCACGGCAACGATGATGCCGCCGATCACCAGCCCGACGATGCCTGCGCCGATCGCATTCACCAGCCAGTCGACCACCGGGGCGATCGCAGGCACGGCATGGGCTGCACCTTGCGCCAGATGATGGATGGTGCCGGGGATCAGATCCCAATGAAATTCGTGCAGGCCATGAACGATCAGGCCGCCGCCGACCCACAGCATCGCCGCCGTGCCAACGACGCCCAGCACGCTCATCACGACCGGCATCGCCTTCACCATGCCGCGGCCGATGGCGCGGGTGACGGCCGCACTGCGCTCCGCAAGGTGCAGGCCGATATCATCCATCTTCACGATCAGGCCGACGACGCCATAGACGCCCGCCGTGATGCCGATGGCGACGACGACCAGGATGATCGCCTGTTCCCAGATCGGCTCGCTGGCCACCGTGCCGAGCGCGATCGCCATGATTTCACCCGACAGGATGAAATCGGTGCGGATCGCGCTGGCGACTTTCTGGTCCTCCAGTTCCTTGGACGTCAATGTCGCGGCGGCATCTGCCACTTCGTCATGGCCACCCTGGATCGCTTCCAGCAGCTTTTCTGCGGCCTCGAAGCAGAGGAATGCACCGCCCAGCATCAGCAGCGGCGGCAGTAGCCAGGGGGCAAAGGCGCTGAGCGCCAGCGCGGCTGGCAGCAAGAACAGCAGCTTGTTGCGCAGCGATCCCCGCGCGATCTTCCAGATGATCGGCAGTTCGCGGTCGGGTGTCAGGCCCATGACATAATTGGGCGTGACGGCAGTATCGTCGATGACGACGCCGGCGGCCTTGGTACCGGCCTTGCCGGCCGCAGCGGCGACGTCATCCAGCGACGTGGCCGCCATCTTGGCGATACCGGCGACGTCGTCGAGCAACGCGATCAGACCCGAAGGCATGGTTGAATAATTCCCCTGTTGAAACGGACGGATATCGTCCGTGCGCGCTTCTTAATGCGCGGGCAGGGTATGGGCAATGGAGCGATGATTGCCGGTTCGTGACCGGGCGTCGGCTATATCAGTAATTGCCCGGCGGATCACTCGCGGGGAAGGATTCGTCGGACTGTTCGTCGATCATGTCCCAATCGCTGTCTCCCGTCTGCGGGCCGGCGTCGCGAACGATGCCCGATGAGCCGACCGGGCCGCGATCGTCCACATCCTTGGGATCGGCGTTGCAATCCGTCGCGGACCGGTCCTTCAGGCTTTTCCAGGCGACGGCGCCCAGTCCGGTCAGAAAGGCCAGTTTCAACAATCCCTTCATGGTGCTTCCTTTGGCGGGCTGTGCAGATGGACCCATTTGGCAGCGTCTTGGTCGATGGCTTCGGGGGGCAGGCGAATTTCGCCCTCCTCGTCTGCACTGCCGGAATGATCCTCGTCGGCGCCGGTCATGCCGGGTGGGAAGATGGTCCAGCGTTGCTGCAGGGCAGTATCGATCATCGCCTGCCAGGCGGTAACGTCCCCTGTCTCGCGCATCGCCGGATCGGGTTCCTTGAGCAGCGCCAATATGCTGGCGGCATCCTCTACCCAATAGGGCCAGTTATGCGTTGCGCCGGCGGCCAGATGCCGGGCGAGGCGCTCAAGCAGGGTGCGTTGATCCATGACGTCCGGAACGTTCATGGCGACTCTCCGTTCCTCATCTTCTCGTGTCGCAACCTAATGGCGATCGAACGGAAATGCCCCTCGGGATTTGAACCGATATGGCGCAGAAAAAGGAGGCAGGCATGCCACGAGGCGACAAGGGCCGTTACACCGACAAGCAGAAACGCAAGGCTGCGCATATCGCCGAAAGCTATGAAGGGCGTGGTGTGTCGCATGACGAGGCGGAGGCGCGGGCCTGGGCGACGGTGAACAAGGATTCGGGCGGCGGAAACCTGTCGGGATCGGGGCGGGGCAAGCCCGACAGCCATGCCGCCGAGCGGCGCAAGGCTGCGGATCGATCGGCCGCGGCGAAGAAGGGCTGGGAAACGCGCCGCCACCGGGCGCAGGGCTGAAATCAGGGCGAGAAGATATCGCCGTTGCTGAAATGGGCGGCGAGATGATCGATCCAGGCCCGCACCAGCGGCGGCAGCCCGGTGCGGGTGGTGAAGACGAGGTGGACGATCCCCTCCTGCGCCTGCCATTCGGGGAAAGGCAGTGCCAAGGCGCCCGAGCGCAGGTCGGCCATGCAGACATGATCGGGCAGCAATGCCACGCCCAGTCCGGCAATGGCGGCGCGGCGGATGGTCTCGAAATCGCCGCAGCTCAGGCGCGGATGATGCTCGATCACCCGTGCCGCACCATCGGGGCCTTCGAGATGCCAGCTCACCGCGCCATCCTCCCCCGATGAACTGAGCGTCGGCAGGGTTGGCAGGGCATCGATGTCCTGTCCTGCCATCTGATTGGCCAGCGCGGGGCTGGCGACCAGGATACGGCGGCTGCGCGCCAGGGTGCGCATGGTCAGTTCCGCATCGGTGTCCAGCCGGATGCGCACGCGGAGGGCGACGTCGATCCGCTCGCCGATGAGGTCGACGGGGCGATCGACCGCGACGATCTGGACATGGCCCTTGGGATAGAGCGTCAGGAAATCGGGCAATATGGCGGCGACGAACGGGGTGAGGCCGGTCGGGCAGGAAAAGCGCACAGTGCCCCTGGGTTCGCTGAGGCTGGATTCGACCAGCGCTTCTGCGCGTTCCGCGGCGGCCACGGCGATGCGGCACTGGTCATAGACCGACAAGCCGAGCTCGGTGACCCGGAACCGGCGGGAGGAGCGTTCGATCAGTCGCACGCCCAGTCGCTGTTCCAGCTCCGCAACCCGTCGGCTGAGCTTCGACTTTGGCAGGCGCAGCGCCCGGCCGGCGGCGGCAAATCCGCCATGGGTCACGACCGCCGCGAACAGACGAAGATCATTCATATCCTGCATATCATTGTTCTAATTATGGAACGATGGATGTCAATTTTGCTGTCTACAGCGAAAATCGTTCCAGGATTATTTCCAATGACACAGGCAGTGCAGGGTGCATCGCCGGACAGAAAGGAAATGATCATGGCACGCAAATTGGAAAACAAGGTCGCGGTGGTGACCGGCGGGACGACCGGCATTGGCCTGGGTATCGCGCAGGAACTGGCCGAAGCAGGGGCCAGGCTGTTCATCGCCGGCCGACGGCAGGAGGAACTGGACGCGGCGGTCCGCACCATTGGCCATGGCGCCGTCGGGGTGCAGGGCGACGTGACCCAGTTCGCCGATCTCGATCGCCTCTATGATGTCGTGCAGCAGCATGGCGCCCAGATCGACATATTGGTCGCCAATGCCGGCGGCGGCAGCTTCCAGCCGATCGGCGCCATTACCGAGGAGGAGTTCGATCGCACCTTCGGCCTGAATGTGAAGGCGACGCTGTTTACGGTGCAGAAGGCGCTGCCGCTGCTGCGCGACGGGGCTTCGATCATCCTGACCGGATCGACGGAGTCGGTGCGCGCGCTGCCGGCGTTCAGCGTCTATGGTGCGACCAAGGCGGCGATTCGCAATTTTGCGCGCCACTGGATACTGGACCTCAAGGACCGGCATATCCGGGTCAACACGATCGCGCCGGGCGCCACCCGCACGCCGGGGCTACAGGGACTGGCTGCTGACGACGCGGAATGGCAGGCGCTGGAAGGTGGTCTGGCGGCGCAAATCCCGCTCGGCCGGCTGGCCGACCCGCGCGAGATCGGCAAGGCGGCGGCTTTCCTTGCCTCCGACGACGCCAGCTATGTCAACGGCGTCGAACTGTTCGTCGATGGCGGCTTCGCGCAGATCTGAGCCGCGTCCGCTCTCTTCAAGGCAACAAAAAAGCCGCCCGGTGACGGGCGGCTTTTTCGTTTTTCAGAGCGAAGAGGCTCAGGCTTCTTCGGCCGGGGCTTCTTCCGCCTCGACGGCGATTTCGCCCGGCTCGGCGTTCGGATCATAATCCTCGGTGAAGCCGCTCTCGTCCTTTTCGAACAGGTCGGCCATCACGTCCACGCCCTGCGACTGCAGTTCGGCTTCTTCCGGCGAGCGCGCAACGTTCACCGTGATGGTGACGGCGACTTCCGGATGCAGCGCGACCTTGACGTCGAAGACGCCCAGGGTCTTGATCGGGCGTTCCAGCACGACCATCGCCTTGGAGACGTTGGTGATGCCATCAGCATGCAGCGCGTCGACGATGTCGCGAACGGCAACCGAACCGTAGAGCGCGCCGGCGTTCGACGACTGGCGGATCAGGACGATCTGCGTGCCGTTGACGCCCTCGGCAGCCGTCTCGGCGTCCGAGCGGCGAGCCGCGTTGTCGGCTTCGATCTTCGCGCGGTTGGCTTCGAAGACCTTCTTGTTGGCGGCGTTCGAACGAAGCGCCTTCTTGTTGGGCAGCAGGAAGTTACGGGCATAGCCGTCCTTCACGGTGACGATGTCGCCGATCGCGCCCAGCTTCTCGATACGCTCGAGCAGGATGATTTCCATGGGTATCTACTCCCTTACTTCACGATGTAGGGCAGGAGGCCCAGGTGACGGGCGCGCTTGATGGCCTGGGCCAGCTCACGCTGCTTCTTGGCCGAAACGGCCGTGATGCGGCTGGGGACGATCTTGCCGCGCTCGGACACGAAGCCCTGCAGCAGACGGACGTCCTTATAATCGATCTTCGGCGCATCCTTGGCGGCGAAGGGGCAGCTCTTGCGGCGGCGGAAAAACGGGCGTGCCATGTTTCAGATCTCCTTATTCGGCAGCCGGGGCGGCTTCTTCGCGGTCGCGGCGCGGGCCACGATCTTCGCGAGGACCACGGGGGCCGCGATCACCACGATCGCCGCGCTCCGAACGCTCCTGCTTGCGCATCATCACCGACGGACCGGTTTCCAGCTCTTCGACCTTGATGGTCATGTAGCGGATGATGTCTTCGTTGATCTGGGTCTGACGCTCCAGCTCGGCAATCACGTTGCCCGGGGCGTCGATGTTCAGCATGACGTAGTGCGCCTTGCGGTTCTTGGCGATCTTATACGCGAGCGAACGCAGGCCCCAGGTCTCGACCTTGGTCACCTTGCCTTCATTTTCCTCGACGATCTTGGTGGCGGTTTCCGCCAGAGCGTCCACCTGCGCCTGTGCCAGATCCTGGCGCGCAAGGAACACATGCTCGTAAAGAGCCATGGGTATTGCCTCATCTGTTGGCCGATCGCTGACGCCCACCCCATGTGGAACGCCCCTCCGGCTGTCGTCTCAAGCATTCGAAATCGTCCGACGTCCGAATCCGGGGCCGAGCGAAGGCGCGCCTATGACGGAAAAGCGGGGGAAAGGCAAGCGGCATCGGTGCAGATACGGGCGGCAGCGGCCCTGCTTGCAGTCAGGCTTCACCTGTCTCTATCCTGCCCTCCAGAAAAAGAGAAGGAGAGACGGATGGCGGTCGCGATTGCGGCACTGGCGCTGATATTGCTGATGCTGGCGGCCTATCGCGGCATGAGTGTGATCCTGATGGCCCCATTGCTGGCGATGCTGGCGGTGTTTTTGACCGATCCGGCGGCGGTGCCTACGGCCTTTTCCGGCCTGTTCATGGACAAGGTCGCCACGTTCCTGAAACTCTATTTCCCGGTCTTCCTGCTGGGTGCGCTGTTTGGCAAGCTGGTCGAGATATCGGGCTTTTCCCGTGCGATCGTGACGGCCGTGATCGGCTTTGTCGGCGCGGGGCGGGCGATCCCGGCGATCATGATCGTGACGGCGCTGCTGACCTATGGCGGCGTGTCGGTGTTCGTCGCGGTCTTTGCCGTCTATCCCTTCGCCGCCGAGATGTTCCGCCGCGCCGACATCCCCAAGCGGCTGGTGCCCGCGACCATCGGCCTTGGCGCGCTGACCTTCACCATGGATGCGCTGCCCGGCACGCCGCAGATTCAGAATGTCATTCCGGCCAGCTTCTTTGGCACCACCGCCTGGGCGGCGCCGGTGCTGGGCGTGATCGGATCGGTCGTGATCGCGGCGGCGGGCCTTGCCTATCTTAACTGGCGGCGCCGGGCGATGGCGGCCGCGGGGGAAGGCTATGGCGCGCCCGAGACGCTGGTCAACGAACCTGATCGGCAGGAGGCGGCGGTGACCGTCCATCCGCTGGTCGCACTGCTGCCGCTGCTGGTGGTGGGGCTGGGCAATCTGGCGCTGACGTTGATAATCCCGCGCATCACCGGCGGGGCGGAGACGGTGAGCATTCGGCTGGCGGGGCTGCCCGATCCGGTGACAGCGAAAGTGACACAACAAGCAGCACTCTGGGCGGTGGAGGGGGCGCTGCTGATGGGCATCGCCACCATCCTGATCTTCGCTTTCCCGGTCGTGGCGCGGCGCTTTGCGGAAGGATCGAAGGCGGCGGTCGGCGGCGCCTTGCTGGCGGGGATGAACACGGCGGTCGAATATGGCTTTGGCGGGGTGATCGCGGCGCTGCCGGGTTTCCTGGTGGTGAAGGACGCGCTGAAGGCGGTGCCCAACCCGCTGATCAACGAAGCTATAACGGTGACAACTCTGGCCGGCATCACCGGATCGGCGTCGGGCGGGTTGTCGATCGCGCTGGCGGCGATGGCGGACCAGTTCGTGGCGGCGGGCGATGCGGCCGGTATCCCGCGCGAAGTGCTGCACCGGGTCGCGTCGATGGCATCGGGGGGCATGGACAGCCTGCCGCATAATGGCGCGGTCATCACCCTGCTGGCGGTGACGGGCCTCACCCATCGGCAGGCCTATAAGGACATATTCGCGCTGACGCTCATCAAGACCATGACCGTCTTCGTCGTGATCGCCGTTTATTATCTGACTGGCCTGGTCTGAACGCGAAAACGCCCCGGAGCGGTGGCTCCAGGGCGCTTTTCAGGACATGGTGTGCTTAGCGGATGGCGCCGGCGACCACTGCGCCGATGATCCCGCTGGTGATGGCGACCAGCACTGCGTCATTGCCCGAGCGGACCCAGTGATAGCCGCGCGGCGGGGCCGACAGGCGATAGCCGCGATAATTGTCGACGACCCGATAATTGCTTGCCTGGCGGCGGTCGAAGCGCTGGCCCTTGGCCCAGCGATGGTCGTTGCGCACGACCGTCTTCTTCTGGACGACGGTGCGGTGCGGCGTCTGCTTCACGACCCGGACGGTCTCGCGATGGGGCGCGGCCTGGGCCTGGGCGGTGACGATCGGGCTGGCGGCAACGGCGGTGGCGGCCAGGGCCAGGATGATCTTCTTGAACATGTCTTCACTCCTCTTGTTTCAATCGAGGGCGCCGCTTCCGGCGTCGAAGACAGAGATAGGCCGCGCTTGTCGCAAGCCTGTCCCAAGGGTGGGGCGAGTTTGTCGGAAATTGTATCAAAAGCCGATTTAACCTGAATATCGGTTCATAAATGGCGCTTTTTCAATATCTTGCGCGACTCACAGCATCAGCGAGATGGCATTGCCGAAATTGTGCAGCAGGATCGGCAGCAGCAGGCTGCCGGTGCGCAGGCGCAGCCAGACGGCGAGCAGCGAGGGGATGGCGGTGAGCGCCATCACGACGGGATCGAAGCTGAAATGGCCGCCGGAATAGCCGAACGCATGGGCGAGGCCGAACAGGCCGCAGGACAGTAAGGCGCCCCAGCCCCAGTCGACGCCCAGGAAGCGGACCCGGCGGGTAAAGGCGCGATCGAGCGCGAAAAGCAGGATGCCGCGATAAAAGGGTTCTTCCTCCAGCCCCGGCATGGTGAGTTGAAAGGCGATTTCCTCGGCACTGCTGGGATCATCGGGGAAATAGAGGGCGAGCGCGGTGAAGAAGGCGCAATAGAGCAGGGCGACGGGCAGGGCGGCGGTCAGGCTGCCGCGCGCCTGCTGAAGGGTGAGGCCGACCCGCTTCCAGCCGAAGGTAGGCAGGGATGCGATCAGCAAGGTGAGGATGAGAGCCAGCAACTTGCCCTGCCAGTTCCAGTCGGCGGCAGGGATCAGGTCGGGGATATGGCGATAGGCGCGGGTCAGCAGCGCGTCATTGGCAGCGACCAAAGCGGCGGCGACCAGCAGCCAGCCGGGGCGAAAGCGGCGCCGGTCGATCAGGCCGATCGCGCCGCCTGCGGCCAGCAGCAGCGCCAGCGTGCCGAGCAGGCCGATGACGCCGTTCATGCGCGCCGCTCCGGCGCGCGGCGGCGGCTCAGTCGGCGGAGGCGGGCAGGGGCGTGGCGGTGACGGTCATGCGGGCGAGCAGGATGGGATGATCCTTGCCCTCCAGCAATTGCGCCGTTTGCGGTGCCTGCGCGTCGGCAAAGGGGGTGAGGCTGACCCCGAGCAACAGTGCACTGCTGATGAGGCTGGCGGCGATCATCTTCATGGAGGCATTCCTTCCACGGCGCCAGAGCGGCGCCATGGAAGGAGGGATTAGGCAGAAGATGTCGCAGCATTATCCCGGATGACCGCCCTTTTGTCGGAAAATGTATCAGCCTATTCGTGCCGCAGCGCGTCGATCGGATTGAGGCTTGCCGCCCGGCGCGCCGGGAAATAGCCGAACACCACGCCGATCGCGGCCGAGAAGAGGAAGGCGATCAGGTTGACCTGGGGATCGAAGGTGAAGGGCACCTTCATCAGCGGCGCGATGCCGACCGACGCGATCAGGGCGATGACCAGACCGATGACGCCGCCCATGCAGGACAGCACGATCGCCTCCACCAAAAATTGCATCAGCACTTCGCGCGCGACCGCGCCGATGGCCAGGCGAATGCCGATCTCGCGGGTCCGTTCGGTCACCGATACCAGCATGATGTTCATGATACCGATGCCGCCGACCAGCAGCGAGATCGCCGCCACCGCCGCGACGATCTGGGTCAGGATGGTGGTTGTGCCGGTCAGCGTGTCGCTGATCTGCTTGGTGTCGAAGACGTTGAAATTATCCTCCGCGCCCGCCTTGATCTTGCGCCGTTCGCGCATCAGCTCTTCCAGGCTGCTCTGGACGGTCGAGGTGTCATAGGCGTCGTCGACCGCCACCATGATCTGGCTGATGTCGCGGTCGCCGGTGAAACGGCGCTGGACGAACTTGATCGGCATGACGACGACATCGTCCTGGTCGCCGAAACCGCCCTGGCCGCGCGTCGCCAGCACGCCGATCACCTGGCAGGATACGCCCTTGATGCGCATCCGCTTGCCGACGGGGTCGGCGCCCTGGAACAGGTTGGTGCGCACCGTATTGCCGATGATGCACACCGCCTTGCCGGCTTCCTCTTCCTCCGGCATGAACAGGCGCCCTTCGGCGACGTTCCAGGACTGGACCTGCGAATAGGCCGATGTCGTGCCATAGACGGTGGTCGACCAGTTATTGCCTTCATAGATGGCGGTGCCGCTCGACTGCACGATCGGCGCGACCGCGCGCACGCCGGTCAGCTGGTTTTCGATGACCGTGAGGTCGGCTTCCTTGAAATTGGGCGGGCGCGGGCCGCCGCCGCCACGGCCGAAACCCTGGCCGGGGCGCAGTTGCAGCACATTGGCACCCAGCGAGCTGATCTGTTCGCGCACGGCCGCGGTGGCACCATTGCCCAGCGTCACCATGGTCACGACCGCGGCGACGCCGATGATGATGCCCAGCGTCGTCAGGAAACTGCGCATCTTGTGCCGGTTGATCGCCCGGAAGGCGAGGATGACGGTCGTCCCGAGCATCAGCCGATCATTCCTTTCTGCGCCGCGCCCTGGCCGTCCTCGATCCGTTCGACCAGCCCGTCCTTGAAATGGACGATAGTGTGGGCAAAGGCGGCCATGTCCGGTTCGTGCGTGACCATCAGGACGGTGATCCCGCTATTCTGGTTGAGGTCGGTCAGCAATTGCATGATCTCCACCGACCGTTCGGAGTCGAGATTGCCGGTCGGTTCGTCCGCCAGCAGCACGTCGGGCTGGGTGACGATGGCGCGGGCGATCGCGACGCGCTGCTGCTGGCCGCCGGACAGTTCCGCCGGCGTATGGTCCCACCAGTCCTTCAGGCCCACCTTGTCGAGCGCGGCCATGCCCATGTCGTAGC
Organism: Sphingobium scionense; assembly: GCF_014197035.1. Classification (GTDB taxonomy): domain Bacteria; phylum Pseudomonadota; class Alphaproteobacteria; order Sphingomonadales; family Sphingomonadaceae; genus Sphingobium; species Sphingobium scionense. The sequence goes on from NZ_JACIEU010000002.1 coordinate 274,672, forward strand.
GGGTCTTCTTGTCCTCGCCGCGATAGAGCAGGGGCAGTTCGACATTCTCCAGCGCGGTCGTGCGCGACAGCAGGTTGAAGCCCTGGAACACGAAGCCGAGATAGCGGCGGCGCAGCAGCGCGCGCTGGTCGCGGTCCAGCGTCTCGACATGGCGGCCCTTGAACAGGAATTCGCCGCCGGTGGGCACGTCGAGGCAGCCCAATATGTTCATCGTCGTCGACTTGCCCGAGCCCGAAGGCCCCATGACGGCGACGAAATCGCCCTGCGCAATGTCGAGATCAATGCCCTTGAGCGCCTGGAACGCCGTCGGGCCACTGCCGAAGATCTTGGTGATCCCCCGCAGCGAGATGATCGGGTCGGGGACCATCGGCTCAGGTTCCGCTCTGGCGGCCGGTGCCCCGGCTGCCCGTGCCGTTGCCCTGGGGGGTGTCGGGGCCAGGCGTGACCGGCGCGGTTTCGGGCGCTGCATCGCCTGAATTGCCGAGCGACTTGATGCTGGCCGGCTTGCCGTCAGCGGCCGGATTGCGCGGGCGGTCCTTGGTTCCGCCGGCGCCAGGATCGGCCTTCTGATCCTCGGCGGGCTGCTGCGCACCGGCGGCAAGCTGCCCGGTGATCACCTTCATGCCGGGCTTGAGGTCGCCGCCGGTGATGACGGTGCGGGTTCCGTCGCTGGCACCGACGGTCACCTGAACCGCCTTGGGATCGCCCTTTTCGTCCAGGACATAGAGGGTCTGGCTGCTACCCGCGCCGAAATTGACCTGGCGGTTGGCGCCGCTGCGGCGCATGCGGCCGGGGCCGGGCAGCACGCTGGTGATACCGCCACCCTGTGCTGCGGTGGCGGGCTTGAAGCGCAGCGCGCTGTTGGGCACCAGCAGCACGTCATGCAGTTCCTGGGTGACGATATCGGCGGTCGCGGTCATGCCCGGACGCAACGTCTCGTCCTGATTGTCGACCGACAGCACGGCGGTATAGGCGACGACCGTGCCGGTGGTGCTGGTGGTCGTGCTGGTCGATGAGGATGAACTGCTGCTGGAACTGTTCGATCCGACATTGACCCGCGTGACCTTCGCCGGGAAGGTACGGCCGGGGAAGGCGTCGACGGCGAAATTGGCGCTCTGGCCTTCCTTGACCTGGCCGACATCCGCTTCGTCCACCGATACCTCGACCTCCATCTGGGTCAGGTCTTCGGCGATGGTGAAGAGGACGGGCGCGTTCAGCGAAGCGGCGACGGTCTGGCCCGGCTCGATATCGCGTGACAGGACGACCCCGGTGACCGGCGAGACGATCTGGGCGATCGACAGGTTGGTCTGGGCGGTCGACAGCTGGGCGCGGGACACATCGACCTGGGCCTGCGACGATCGCAGCGTGGCAAGCGCCTGATTATAATCGGCGCGGGCGGCATCCAGTTCGGTCTTGGCCGGCACGCGGCCGCCGGAAAGCTGGAAGACGTTGAGCTGACGATCGAGCGTCGCCTTGGCCAGCGCGACTTGGGCCTGGGCCTGGGCAACGCCCGCCTGGGACGACGCGACCTGAGCCTTGTTCTGGTTGATCGTGTCTACCAGACGGCGGGTGTCCAGTTCAGCGAGCTTCTGCCCCTTGGTCACGCGATCATTGACGTCGACATAGACGGCGGTGATCTTGCCCGACTGTTCGGACCCCACATCGACCTGGTTGATGGGTTTCAGGTTGCCGGTGGCCGACACGCTGACCGTCAGATCGCCCTGACGCGCCTCCCGCGTGGCATAATTGGGCTTGTCGTCGCCGGCAAAGCAGCGGGCGACAAGCAGCACCAGGATCAGCAGCACGACGCCGATAATGCCGCGCATCACCCATTTGCGATGCGGCTTTTCCGGCGGGGCGCCCAGAAAATCGTTAAGGTTCTGATCGGGGCTGGCGTCATTGCTCATTGGGGCGGTCATCCATATTCTGCCAGCCGCCGCCCAGTGCATTGTAGAGCTGGGCGATGGCCAGGATCTCGTCCGATCGGGCGCTGGCAAGGCTGTTGCGGGCGTTCAGCAACGTGGTTTCGCTGCTGGACAGGGTCTGGAAGTCGATCAGGCCGGACTGATACTGGCTGCGCGCCAGGATCGCGGCATTGTTCGACGCTTCGTAAGCGGTGGCGAACTCGACCTTGCGCCGGCGCGCGCTGTCGAGCGAGGCCATGCCATTTTCGACATCCTCCAGCGCGCCGAGCACGCTCTGCTTGTAGGCGGCGAAGGCGGCATCGGTCGCCGCCTTCTGCGCGCGGACCTGCGAGGCGAGGCGGCCACCATCGAAGATGGTCTGGGCGACATTGGCAAAGACGCCGCCGGTGATGAGGTCGAACAGGTTTTTGAAGGCGTTCGAGGTTGTGCCGATATTGCCGCTGATGCCGAGCGAGGGATAGAGCTGCGCCTGGGCGACGCCGATCCGCGCGGTGGCGGCGGCCAGCGCCCGTTCGGCCGACCGCACATCGGGCCGCTGACGCAGCGTATCTGCGGGAATGCCGGTCGCGATGTCGGTTGCGGCGGTCGGGATCGGCGCCGGCGTTTCGAGCGCGCGGGTTGCGTCGCCCGGCGCCTGGCCGGTCAGCACGGCGATGCGGTTGAGGCTGCCCTTCAGGCTGGCTTCGAGCTGCGGGATGGTGGCGTTGGTCTGGGCGAGCTGGGCCTTGGCCTGCTGCTCGTCGAGGGAGGACACCAGTCCGGCCTGCAGCCGCCAGCGGGCGATGTCGTAATTGTCCTGCTGCACCTTCTGCGTCTCGCGGGCGATGCGCAGCTGCTCTTGCGATGCGCGGGCCTGGACATAGTTGGTGACCAGTTCGGAAATGATGGTCATCCGCACATTGGCGAGGTCATAGCCCGACGCGGCGAGATCGGCTCGCGCGGCTTCGGCCGAGCGCGACAATTCGCCGAACAGGTCGATCTGCCAGCTGGCATTGGCGCCGGCCGAATAGCTGCTGGACCAGTTGCTGGCACCGGTGCTGATGACATTGCCGCTGTCGTCGACACGGGTGCCGCCGGCCTGGCTGCGATAATTCTTGCCGCCGCTGGCCGATCCGCTCACCTGCGGCAGGAAGGACGCATTGGCCTGGCGCAGCGACTCCCGCGCCTGTCGCAGCCGGGCCTGCGCCTGGACGATATCCAGATTGCCGGCGATCGCCTGGTCGATCAGGCCGCTCAGGGTCGGGTCATTGAGCCGCGTCCACCAGGTGGCGAGGGTGGCGTCGTCCAGCGCGGTGCCGCTGCCCTGGCTATAGCCGGCAGGCACGCCCAGCGCAGCGGATTGCGGCGCGTGATAGTTCGGCCCCGCCGCGCAGGCGGACAGGGCGAGTACCGATCCCGTGAGCCATGCAATGCGATATCGCACCTTTTCCTTGCACTCCGTCGTCGTTAAAGGGGCCAGCAATATTCCCCCGGAGAGACAGGGGGCAGCTATGTCAGGTCGTTACGTGCCGAAAAGCCATGTACGCCTCAATGCCATATATGTCTCAAAGTGTAACGTGCGTGAATTCCCGTGTTTTTCCTTGAAAAAGCACCAGTAGATCAGAGGATGGAAGATGAGGGCATTTCTTTTCCCGGGCCAGGGTAGCCAGTCGGTCGGCATGGGCAAGGCGCTGGCCGAGGCAAGCCCGGCGGCGAAGGAACTGTTCCAGGAAGTCGATGACGCCCTGAAGCAGAACTTGTTCCGCATCATGGTGGAAGGCCCGGAAAGCGACCTGACCCTGACCGAGAACGCCCAGCCGGCGATCATGGCCAATGCGCTCGCCACGCTGCGCGTGATGCAGCGTGAAGGCGGTTTCAGCCTGGCCGACAAGGGCGATTATGTCGCGGGCCACAGCCTTGGCGAATATAGCGCGCTCTGCGCTGTCGAGGCGTTCGACCTTGGCACCACCGCCCGCCTGCTGAAATTGCGCGGTCAGGCGATGCAGGCCGCCGTGCCGGTGGGCGAGGGCGCGATGGCCGCGCTGCTGGGCGCCGACATCGAAAAGGCGCAGGCGCTGGCCGATGCCGCCGCCGAAGGCGAAGTCTGCACCGTCGCCAACGACAATGATCCGAGCCAGGTCGTCATTTCCGGCCACAAGGGTGCGATCGAGCGCGCCGTCGCGCTGGTCAAGGATTATGGCATCAAGCGCGGCGTGCTGCTGCCGGTGTCGGCGCCCTTCCACTGCCCGCTGATGCAGCCCGCCGCCGACGTGATGGCGCAAGCACTGGCAAAGGCGACGATCAACGCGCCGCTGCTGCCGGTCTATGCCAATGTGCTGGCCGCGCCGATCAGCGACCCCGCCGACATTCGCGAGCGTCTGGTTGAGCAGGTCACCGGCCGCGTCCGCTGGCGCGAGTCGATCGGTGCGATGTGGGATGCGGGTGTCACCGATTTCGTCGAACTGGGCGGCAAGGTGCTCGGCCCGATGGTCAAGCGCATCGCGCCGGACGCCACCGTGCGCAGCGTGGTGACGATGGACGATATCGAGGCGGTGCTGGGCGCGCTGTGAGCGAGAGTCCGGTCCTTACTCACCGCGACGGGGCCGTCCTGACGGTCACGCTGAACCTGCCCGACCGGCGCAACCCCATCTCCGATCCGGCGATGGTGGATGCGCTGTGCGAAGTGCTCGAGGCGGCAGACCGGGACGCGAGCATCCATGTCGCGATCCTGACCGGGGCGGGCAGTGCCTTTTCCTCGGGCGGCGATCTCAACGCGATGCGGCCGGATGCCGGGGGGCTGCGCGCCAGTCTGCCGGCGCAGACGCGGCGCAATTATCGCGCGGGCATCCAGCGCCTGCCTCTGTTGTTCCAGGCGATCGAACTGCCGGTGATCGCGGCGGTCAATGGCCCGGCGATCGGCGCGGGGCTGGACCTGGCCTGCATGTGCGACCTGCGCATCGCGGGCGAGAGCGCGCGCTTTGCCGAAAGCTTCGTGAAGCTCGGCCTCGTCTCCGGGGATGGCGGGGCCTGGCTGCTGCCGCGCATCATCGGCTTTTCCAAGGCATCGCAACTCTCGCTGACCGGCGAAACGATCGGCGCGGGCGAGGCACTGCGGATCGGGCTGGTCGGCGATGTCGTGCCCGACGCGGACTTGATGACGGTGGCGCGGGCGCAGGCCGATGCCATCGCCGCCAATCCGCCGCATGCGACGCGGATGACCAAGCGGCTGCTACGTGCGGCGCAGACGGCCGAACTTTCACAAATATTGGAAATGGCGGGCGCCATGCAGGCACTGGCCCATGCGACCGCGGATCATGACGAGGCGATCACCGCCTTCTTCGACCGCCGGCCGCCACACTTCAAGGGAGATTAGAATGTTCGATCTGACGGGAATGACCGCGCTGGTGACTGGCGCTTCGGGGGGCATTGGTTTTGAAATTGCGCGCGCTCTTATGCGACAGGGCGCAAAAGTCGCGCTTTCTGGCACTAGTGAGGAAAAGCTCTCTGCTGCGCGGGAACGGACGCAGGTGTTGCGCGATGGGGAGGCGGTCCACTTTTCTGTTGATGGGTTCGATGGAAGCTCAATCGAACATCCGATTCTGCCGTGCAACCTGTCCGATCCGGCCGCCGTCGATGCGCTGGTGCCACAGGCGGTGGAAGCGCTGGGCGGCAAGCTCGACATCCTGGTCAATAATGCGGGCATCACCCGCGACAATTTGATCCTGCGCATGAAGGACGAGGAATGGTCGCAGGTGATCGCGGTCAATCTGGAAGCCGCCTTCCGCCTGTGCCGCGCCGCCGCCAAGCCGATGATGAAGGCGCGCTTTGGCCGCATCATTTCGATCACCTCGGTCGTGGGTGTTACCGGCAATCCGGGCCAGTCCAACTATTGCGCGTCGAAGGCGGGCATCATCGGCATGTCCAAGTCGCTGGGCCAGGAACTGGCGAGCCGCGGCATCACCGTCAACTGCGTGGCGCCGGGCTTCATCCGTTCGGCCATGACCGATGCGCTGAACGATGCGCAGAAGGGCACGATCCTGGCCAAGATCCCGGTCGGGGACCTGGGCGATGGCGACGATATCGGCGCGGCGGTCGCCTATCTGGCGAGCAAGGAAGCGGGCTATGTCAACGGCCAGACCCTGCACGTCAACGGCGGCATGGCGATGATCTGACCGACGGCCCGGTCAGGCGATCTTCGTCCGGCCGGGCAGACTATAAGCGAGCGCGCCGTCCAGCAGGATGGCGCGCCGCATCGCCAGCGCCAGCACCGCGATCGCGGCGATCAAATTGACCGGCACATGGGTCCATTCCGACACGGCCCGGCCGAACAGCGGCGCCATCCAGGCATAGGCGAGCCAACTGCGTTCCCAGGGAAGCGGGCCGCGCTTGCCCATGTCGGCCGCGACGAAGGCGATCGCCATCCCCAGCAGCACATAGTCATAGTCGAGGACATAGGGCGTGCAGAGCAGCGCGGCGCTGAGCGCGGCGGCCCCTCGCACTTCCATCGTCCCGCGGCGGGCGACCAGCGCGGCGATAGCGATGGCGATGGCCGTCACCAGGCCCTGGACCACATAGGCGGCTGGAATGCTGCCGCCCCACTGGCGAAGGGCGGCAAAGGGGCTCTGGATCTTTTCCCAGCCGGTGGCGCCATTTTCGATGATGATATGCTGCGTCAGCGGTAGAGAATCGATGAAGGCCTGCCACACCGGCCAGCCCCAGATCAGCAATGTCAGCAGGCACAGGCCGACCGAGGTCAGGCCGGCGGCCAGGAAGGCGCGGACATTGCCACGCGCGATGATCAGCACCGGGATCAGCACGGCAAATTGCGGTTTGTAGACCAATGCGCCTAGCAGCATGCCGGCGATCCACGGGCGTCGGTCGAGCAGGGCCATGCCGCCGCCCAGCAGGCCGGCGGTCATAAAGGCATTCTGGCCATGGCCCAGGCACACCATCACCACCGGTGCGCCGAGCGTGATGAGCAGGGCGTCGCGCTGACCCGGCAGGACATGGCGGACGACCAGCAATGCGCCGGCAAGCGTCAATCCCTGCCACAGGATGAGGGCAGGGACATAGGGGATTTGCGCCAGCAGCGTGGCCAGGATCAGGAACGGCGGGGGATAGTGCCAGCCATAGAAGGGAATGGCGGGATCATGATGGACCGCCTTCTGCACCGCATGATGGGCAGGCCAGTTCCATGCCCGCGCGGCCTGGCCATGGTCGGCCATCCATCCCGCCGTCCAGACGTCGGAAAAGTCGGTGCCGAGCGGGCGTCCGAGCGAATCTACCGTGCCATGGGCCGTCGCGAACAGGTATGTTAGGCCGATCAACGTCGCTGCCAGCATCAACCAGGCGGTCATTCGGACCCTCTCGGGGGTGATGAGATGGTCGGGGCACAGGCGGGCGATCATGGCTATTTGCTGGCACAAGCGGCTGAAATTTTGGTAAACAAGTCCTTGTTTCCGGGTTTTTTCGGCCTTTTTGTTGCCGAAAGGTGCCTGCCGCTCCATCTTGGGGCTTGGCGGCCTTGCCTCTTGCCTCTATCGGGGCTTGGCACTAGGGCAATGCCTTAACGGTTATTCAGAACCACCAACGATACCCAGTAAGAAGGACCACTCATGAGTGAGACCGCGGATCGCGTAAAGAAAATCGTCGTCGAGCATCTGGGCGTTGAAGCCGAGAAGGTGACCGAGGACGCCAGCTTCATCGACGATCTGGGCGCAGACAGCCTGGACATCGTGGAACTGGTTATGGCGTTCGAAGAAGAGTTCGGCGTCGAAATCCCTGACGATGCGGCCGAGAAGATCGCCACCGTCAAGGACGCGATCGACTATATCGACAGCAAGGCCTAAGGGCTTCGCGGCCTGCCTATGTGGTGGGCCGCCCTCCTTGCACAAGGATTGGCTCCTCCTGTCCGGTGATCCCGGAGCTTGGGGAGCCTTTTCGTATCTGGTCTGCCGTTCACAAGTGCGTGTGGAACGCCTAGATGGGCGGTACGGAACCAAAAATTGGAATTTCGGAGCAAGCATATGCGTCGCGTCGTTGTAACCGGCCTTGGCATGGTGAGTCCGCTTGGCGGGGATGTCGAAACCACCTGGAAGAACATCATCGCGTCGAAATCCGGCGCGGCGACGATTGCCCGGTTCGATGCCACCGATTATAAATGCCGCATCGCCTGCGAGGTGAAGCCGGCGGATCATGAATATGGCTATGACGCTTCGATCGACGTCGATCACAAGATCCAGCGTCAGGTCGATCCGTTCATCGTCTATGGCATTTCCGCCGCCAGCCAGGCGCTGCGCGATGCGGGCCTCGACAATATGTCGGAAGAAGAGCGCCTGCGCGCGGGCTGTTCGATCGGCTCGGGCATCGGTGGCTTGCCGGGTATCGAAAGCGAATCGCTGGTGCTGGCCAACAAGGGGCCGAACCGCGTTTCGCCGCACTTCGTCCATGGTCGCCTGATCAATCTGATCTCGGGTCAGGTGTCGATCAAATACGGCCTGATGGGGCCGAACCATGCGGTCGTCACCGCCTGCTCGACCGGTGCCCACTCGATCGGCGACGCCGCGCGCATGATCGCGATGGACGATGCCGACGTGATGCTGGCCGGTGGCGCGGAAAGCGCGATCTGCCCGATCGGCATCGCTGGCTTCGCGCAGGCGCGTGCCCTGTCGACCGGCTTCAACGACACGCCGGAAAAGGCGTCGCGTCCCTATGACGTCAACCGTGACGGCTTCGTCATGGGCGAAGGCGCGGGCGTGGTCGTGCTGGAAGAATATGAACATGCCAAGAAGCGTGGCGCGAAAATCTATGCCGAAGTCATCGGCTATGGCCTGACCGGCGACGCCTATCATGTCACCGCGCCCCATCCGGAAGGCAATGGCGGCTTCCGCTCGATGCAGATGGCGCTCAAGCGTTCGGGCCTCGCGCTGGAAGATATCGATTATGTGAACGCGCATGGCACCTCGACCCCGCTGGGCGACGAACTGGAACTGGGCGCGGTCAAGCGCCTGTTTGGCGATCACCTCGGCAGCATGTCCATGTCGTCGACCAAGTCGGCGATCGGCCACCTGCTGGGCGGCGCGGGCGCGGTGGAGAGCATCTTCTGCATCCTCGCCATGCGCGACCAGATCGTGCCGCCGACGCTCAACCTCGACGAGCCGAGCGAAAGCTGCAAGGGCGTGGACCTCGTCCCGCATGTGGCCAAGGAGCGCAAGGTGCGCGCGGTGCTGAACAACTCGTTCGGCTTCGGCGGCACCAACGCCTCGCTCATCATGAAGGCGATCTGACCTTCCAATCCTCCCCTGCAAAGGGGAGGTGGCAGGCCGAAGGCCTGACGGAGGGGTATCACCCTATCGATAGCGGGATACCTTTCCACCACGCCCTTCGGGCGCGGTCCCCCTCCCCCAATGGGGGAGGATCATGTAAGCCATAGCCGGTGGGCATTATTTGGGTCGGGTAGTTGGGATGATGGCAAGACGATCCGGCGCAAATCCGGTGCGGCAACTGGGCTGCATCATCCTTCTGATCGGCCTGGCCGTCGTCGCCTTTGTCGGCTTCCGTTTCGTCCATGGCTGGACCGAGACGGGGCCGGCCCCCCAGGATATCAGCATCGTCGTGCCGGAGGGATCGACCCTGTCCGATGCCGCGGTGCTGCTGAAATCGGCCGGCGCGGTGCGTTCGGCCGATGCCTTCCTGACCCGCGCGAAGGTCTTTGGCGGCGCCAAGCCGATCAAGGCCGGGGAGTTCGTGGTGCCCAAGGGCGCCAGCAACCGCGAGATATTGTCGATCCTGCAGGGCGGCAAGACGCTGACCCGGCTGGTCACCATCCCCGAAGGCATGCCGTCGATCCTGGTGCAGGAACGGCTGATGGCCAATGACGAGCTGACCGGCGATGTCGCGGTGCCGCAGGAGGGCAGCGTGCTGCCCGACAGCTATGCCTTCGACAAGGGCGAGCCGCGCGCTGCGGTGCTGAAGCGCATGCAGGCGGCGATGGACAAGGCGCTGGCCAAGCTCTGGGCCGAACGCGCCCCCAATACGATCGCCAAGTCGCCCCAGGAGGCGATCATCCTCGCCTCGATCGTCGAGAAGGAAACCGCGATCGCCAAGGAGCGGCCGATGGTCGCCGGCGTCTACAGCAACCGCCTGCGCAAGAATATGATGCTGCAGGCCGACCCGACGATCATCTATCCGATCACCAGGGGCAAGCCGCTTGGCCGCCGGATCAAGAAGTCCGAGATCGCCGACGTCAACGATTACAACACCTATGCCATGACCGGCCTGCCCAAGGGACCGATCGCCAATCCCGGTCGCCTGTCCATCCTGGCGGTGCTGCACCCGGCCGAAACCAACGCGCTCTATTTCGTCGCGGACGGGAAGGGCGGCCATATTTTCGCCGACACCTATCAGCAGCATAATGAGAATGTGCGCAAATGGTTTGAGATCCGGCGCGCGCGGGGCGAGCTGTAAGCGCAGCTTGAGGCGTTGATAGCCGGGCTTGCCATGAGCTTCGGCGCGCGTTAGAGACAGATCAGCATCAAGAGTTGGGGCGACGCCCAACGCCAACCTGCCGTTCCGGGCAAGGTGGCACTCCCGATCCGGGAGGATGTGGCCGATCCGGCAACAAAGCGGACCTCAGCCACCGATCGTCGCCCCGCCAGGAAGGACTGACGAGACGTGCCGATCAAGATTGCCGACGACCTGCCCGCCCGCCGCACGCTGGAAGCCGAGGGCGTTGCCGTGATGGGCGAGGCGGACGCGGTGCGGCAGGATATCCGCCCGCTGCGGATCGCGCTGCTGAACCTGATGCCCAACAAGATCGATACCGAGACGCAGCTTGCGCGTCTGCTCGGCGCCTCGCCGCTGCAGGTGGAACTGACGTTGGTGCGGATCAGCGACCATGTGTCGCGCAACACCTCCGCCGATCATATGCAGTCTTTCTACCGCCCCTGGAGCGACGTGCGCGACGAGCGGTTCGACGGCTTCCTGATCACCGGCGCGCCGGTCGAGCATCTGCCGTTCGAGGAGGTGCGCTATTGGCAGGAATTGCGCGCCATCTTCGACTGGACCCAGACCCATGTGCATCGCTCGCTCAGCATCTGCTGGGCGGCGCAGGCGGCGCTCTATCATTTCCACGGGGTCGAGAAGCATGCGCTGGAGCGCAAGGCGTTCGGCGTGTTCCGCCATCGCAACCATGCCCCGGCCTCGCCCTATCTGCGGGGTTTTTCCGACGATTTCTCGATCCCCGTGTCGCGCTGGTCGGAAGTGCGGCGGGAATCGCTGCCGGTCGATCGCGGGCTGCAACTGCTGGCCGACAGCGCGGAGACCGGGCCATGCCTGGTCCATGATCCGCGTCATGGCTTCCTGCACATGTTCAACCATGTCGAATATGACACGCGCACCCTGGGCGACGAATATGCGCGCGACGGCGGCCGCCAACTGCCGGCCCATTATTTTCCTGACGACGACCCGGCCCGGCCGCCGGAAAATCGCTGGCGCAGCCATGCCCATCTGCTGTTCGGCAACTGGATCAACGACCTCTACCAGACTGCGCCGTTCGACGTGGACATGATCGGCCAGGAGATATTGCAGAGCGCGGCCTGATCGGCGCTGATCAGCGCAGCAGACCCTTGGCCGCCTGACTGCGGGCGTAGAGCCACTGGCCGATGCCGATCAGGAAGATGACGGCCGGGAAGATTGCTGAGCCCGCGCCCTTCACCGCCAGCAGGTCGGTGCCGAGGAACGTGTATCCGAACTGGACGATCACCGCGAGCAGCGACAGCAGGAACAGCGGCACCGCGACGCGGCGGCGCATCAGCAGGGCGATCGCCCCCAGCGTGCCGGCACCCACCGCCACCGCATAGACCACCCAGGCCCAGCCGGGCATCTGGGCGAAGGCGCGGGCGGTGTCGGGATCGGTCTTGGCGAGTTCGCCAAGGTCGGCGCCATATTGCATGACGAAGGCGGCGACCCCCATCAGGTTCCATAGCAGCAGGATGACGGCGATGATGACGAAGGATGCCGGTGCGCGCATGATGCTTCCCCTCCTGGTCCGCGCCTGCTTGCCGGGCGCGGCCTGTGTCATCATATAGCCTGTCTCGGCCGGGCGAAAGTCCGCCATCGCGTTGCAGGGAGGCGCTCCTGGCTGATCCTATCATCGTCACCGCGCTGCTGGGCGCTGCCGATTTCGCCTGGGCGGACGGCTTGCGCCGCGCCCATTTTCCGCCCGAACGCAATCAGGTGCCGGCACATGTCACGCTGTTCCATCATCTGCCGCCTTCGCTGCTGCCGGAACTCAAGGCGCGGATGAAGCAGGCATGCGCCGGCCCCGCGCCACGGGCGCGGCTGGGCGATGTGCTGCTATTGGGGCGGGGGGTCGCCTATCGCATCGACAGTCCCGATCTGGCGGCGTTGCGTGGCGACTTGGCGGACGCCTTCACCGGCCTGCTGACGCCGCAGGACCAGGCCGGCTTTCGCCCGCATCTGACCGTGCAGAACAAGGTGGAGCCGAGGGTCGCGCGGGCGCTGGCCGAACAATTGCGCGCCGATTTCCATCCCCGCCTGCTGGCGATCGCCGGCCTGGCCGCCTGGTATTATCGCGGCGGGCCATGGGAACTGGCAAGCGAGACCCGGTTTCGCGGGTAGGGGCGCCTTGTCCCAATGATGTTTCGGATCGGGCTGGCAAAGAAAAAGGGGCTGCCCGGCGGCAGCCCCCCATATCGTCCCGATCGGGCCGGTCCTCAGCGGATCGGCGAGTCCGGCGACAGGCGCATGTCGAGATAATTGTCGACCGACTTCATCAGCTGGTCCAGCTCATGCTCGAAGAAGTGGTTGGCCCCCTTGATCTCGTCATGATGAATGGTGATGCCCTTCTGGGTGCGCAGCTTGTCGACCAGCTTCTGCACCGCGCTGGCAGTCACCACTTCGTCCGCCGTGCCCTGAACGATGATGCCCGACGAGGGGCAGGGCGCCAGGAAGGAGAAATCATACATGTTGGCCGGCGGCGCGACCGAGATGAAGCCACGGATTTCCGGGCGGCGCATCAGCAACTGCATGCCGATCCAGGCGCCGAAGGAGAAGCCGGCGATCCAGGTGGTCTGCGCTTCGGGGTGGAAGCTCTGTACCCAGTCGAGTGCCGCTGCGGCGTCGCTCAGTTCACCGATGCCATTGTCGAACGTGCCCTGGCTGCGGCCGACGCCGCGGAAGTTGAAGCGCAGCACGGCAAAGCCGCGCTTCACGAAGGTCTTGTAGAGCGCCTGGGTGATGCGGTCGTTCATCGTGCCGCCGCCCTGCGGATGCGGGTGCAGGATCATGGCGACCGGTGCGCGCGGGCGGGGCGGGGGGCTGAAGCGGCCTTCGAGGCGACCTTCGGGTCCGGGGAAAATGACGTCGGGCATGGCACCTGTTATGGTCTGGGCTGCCACGGGGCAGCGAGGAAAGGGTCCGTGCGCGCGCCGGAGCTTGGCCATATGGCCTTCACGCTGGCGCAGCGCGGCAATCCGCCTATATAGATGCCGCCGCCATTTCCGCAATCAATGAGTAGTTCCGCTTGGCCGCCGACCGCCTTTATCTCGATCATGCCGCGACCACCCCGATGCTGCCGCAGGCGCAGGCCGCGATGGTCGCCGCGATGGCCAGTTGGGCCAACCCGTCCAGCCCGCATAGCGACGGGCGCGCGGCGCGGGCCATGCTGGAAGATGCGCGGCGGCGGATCGCGGCGGCGCTGGGATGGGATGGCCATATCCTCTTCACCTCCGGCGCGAGCGAGGCGATCGCCATCGCGCTGACCCGCGCCAAGGCGGCGCGAATCGTCACCTCGCGGGTCGAGCATGATGCGGTGCTGCGCGTGAGCAAGGATGCGGAGCGGCTGGCGGTGGATGGCGATGGTCAGGTGCTGTTGCCGGAGCTGGCGCCGGGCAGTCTGGTCGCAATCCAGCATGTGAACAACGAGACGGGCGTGATCCAGCCGCTGGCGGATTTCCGGCGCGCGGGGTTGCTGCTGTTTGCCGACTGCGCCCAGGGCGCGGGCAAGCTGGCGCTGCCCGACGCCGACATGATCGCGGTCAGCGCGCACAAGTTTGGCGGGCCGCCGGGGATCGGCGCACTGCTGATCCGCGACCTGGCGCTGGTCGAGCCGAGCGGCGGGCAGGAGCAGGGTTATCGCGCCGGCACCGAAAATCTGCCGGCGATCATGGCGATGGCGGCGGCGCTGGAGGCGCGGGGCGAGTGGATGCCGGTGGCGGCCGCGCTGCGGGCACGGCTGGATGCCGGGATCGAGGCGGCGGGCGGCGAAATCGTCGCGCGCGATGCGCCGCGCCTGCCGGCGATCGCCAGCTATCGCATGCCTGGCCTGTCGGCGCGGGCGCAGCTGATCCAGTTCGATCTCGCCGGCATTTCCGTGTCGGCGGGCAGCGCCTGTTCGTCCGGCTCGCTCAAGACCAGCCATGTGCTGGGCGCCATGGGTTGGGACGCGGCGGCGGCGGGCGAAGTGGTGCGGGTGAGTTTCGGCCCGCAGACGAGCGCGGCAGATGTCGATCGCTTCCTTGCCACATGGACCGCCATGGCGAAGCGGGCGGGCCGGTGATCTATCTCGACTATCAGGCGACGACGCCGCTGGCGCCCGAAGCCTTCGAGACGATGGTGCCGCTGCTGCGTGACCAGTTTGCCAATCCGCACAGCGCGCATCGCGCCGGGCGCATGGTCGCGGCGCAGGTGGAACTGGCGCGTGATGCGATCGTCCAGTTGCTGCCGCCGGGCGGCAGGCTGCTCTTTACGTCAGGCGCGACCGAAGCGCTGAACATCGCGATTCAGGGCGCGCCGGCGGGTGGCATCGTCACCATCGCGACCGAGCATGCCGCCGTGCTGGATACGGTGGCGGCGATGCGGCGGACGGGCCGGGCGGTGACGGTCCTGCCGGTGGATGGCGACGGGCTGGTCGATATGGAGGCGGCGGCGCGGGAGATCGTGTCAGGGGTGGCGCTGGTCGTCGCGATGCTGGTCAATAACGAGATTGGCGTGATCCAGCCGGTTGCTGCGCTCGCCGATCTGGCCCATGATGCCGGCGCCCTGTTCCTGTGCGACGCAGTGCAGGGCTATGGCCGGGAGGTAATCCCCAGCCAGTGCGACATGGTGGCGATCAGCGCGCACAAGATCCATGGGCCGAAGGGGATAGGCGCGCTGTGGCTGCGCGACGGCGTGAAGATCGACCCGCTGATCCATGGCGGCGGGCAGGAGGCCGGGCTGCGGTCCGGCACGCTGTCGCCGGCCCTGTGCGCGGGCTTTGGCGTGGCGGCGCGATTGATGCGGGAACAGGCGGAGGCCGACCGCGCGCATGTGGCGGCGCTGTCTGCGCAGGCGCGCGCGCTGTTCGCCGACTGGGCGCTGAACGGCAGCGCCGACGCGCGTTATCCCGGCAATCTCAACATTCGTCGCGCCGGGATCGACGGCGCGCGATTGTTGTCCGATTGCCGCAATGTTTCTTTTTCGCTCGGCAGCGCTTGCGCGAGCGGGTCCGGGCGGCCTAGCCATGTGCTGCGCGCGCTGGGTCTTTCAGACAGTCAGGCGCGTGGATCGGTGCGGATCGGCTTTGGCCGATACACGACATCGGCCGAACTGGAGGAGGCTGCGAAGGTGATTAACGGGGCGGCGACTGCACAAGCGGCGCCGTGAGCAGGGAGCGTCGCATAGCATGACCATGGTCACCTTCATCAGCGCCGACGGCGAAAATCGACGGGACGTCGATGCGCCTGCCGGGTCCGTCCTGCTGGAGGTTGCGCAGGCGGCGGGCCAGCCGCTGGAGGGGACATGCGAGGGGCAGATGGCCTGTTCGACCTGTCATGTCATCGTCGATGCCGCCGATTTCGACCGACTGCCGCGCGCGAGCGAGGATGAGGAGGATATGCTGGACCTGGCGGCCGCCGCGACCCGCACAAGCCGTCTCGCGTGCCAGATCATCCTGTCCGAACAGCTGGAAACGCTGACCGTCCGTATCCCCGGTGAATTCTACAATATGCAAGGTATGTGAGCCATGGCGCTGCGCAAATCCCTCTCGCTGGCGGCGCTGACCGCTTGTCTGGTCCTGGCCTTGCCGCTGTCGGCGGCGCCCAAGAAGAAGGCGCCAGCCAAGAAGGTGGAAGAGGCGCCGACCCTGCCGACGCTGTTGCCGCCCGCGCCGCGCTATCTGGTGCCGCAATCGGCCCTGACATCGGTCCGCAACCCCAAGGAGATCGAGGAAGAGACTGGCGGGCGCATGGGGATCGCGCTGGTCGATCGCGAGGGTGCGCTGATTCTGGGTTTCAACCGCGACGATCGCTTTGCCATGTGCTCGACCTTCAAGGCGCCGCTGGCGGCTGCCGTGCTGATCGGTGCGCAGGGCGGCAAGTTCGGGCTGGAGGGGGAGATACCTTTCACCAAGGAGGATATCCTCGACTACGCCCCGGTGGTGAAGAAGAACAAGAAGCGCGGCCGCATGTCGATGGCCGAGCTGGCCGAGGCGGCGGTCGAGGTGAGCGACAACAGCGCCGCCAACCTGTTGCTGCCGATGCTGGGCGGACCGGAGGGGCTGACCTCTTTCATCCGCGCCCATGGCGACAAGATCACGCGGCTCGACCGTATCGAGCCCGAGCTGAACGAGAATATCGAAGGCGACCCGCGCGACACGACAAGCCCCGCTGCCATGGCCGGGTTGATGGGGCGGCTGCTGTTCCGCGACATGGCTGCGGCCGATGCCGACACGCTGCGCGGCTGGCTGAACGCCAGCACTACCGGCGATAAGCGGATCAAAGCCGGCCTTCCCGAAGGCTGGACGTCGGGCAGCAAGACCGGCAGTTGCGGCACCGCCTATAATGATGTCGCGTTGGTGAAGTCGCCGGCGGGCGAGGAATATATATTGGCCATCTATCTCGATCGGCCGACGGTGGACGACAAGAAGGCGGAGGCAGCGATCGCCGAAGCGGCCCATTCGGCGCTGGAATTCGTGAGCAAGGCGCAGAAGAGCGGGCTGAACTAGGCTTATGGAATGGCAAGGGCATCGAGGCCCTTGCCTTCCTGTCATGAGTTCGCCATATGCCCGGCCGGGAGTCGGGCGGACGTAGTCGTCGCCAACCTGGTCAGATCCTGACGGAAGCAGCCACAACGATTTTTCTGCGGGTCGTTCCGGCTCCCACCTTTCCGCACAGCATCATCTCTTCGCAAGGTCCGAACGGGCTTCGACAAGCCGCACCCGAACGGTTAGGAAACAGGCATGTCCGATTCCCCTCAGCCCTATCGCGTGCTTGCGCGCAAATATCGTCCGCGCAACTTTCGCGAACTGATCGGGCAGGACGCCATGGTCCAGACGCTGGGTAACGCGATCCGGCGCGGCCGCCTTGCCCATGCCTTTTTGATGACCGGCGTGCGCGGGGTCGGCAAGACGTCGACGGCGCGGCTGATCGCCAAGGCGCTGAACTGCATCGGCCCTGATGGGCAGGGCGGGCCGACGATCGACCCTTGCGGCGTGTGCGAACCCTGCATGGCGATCGCCGAGGGCCGGCATATCGACGTGGTCGAGATGGACGCCGCCAGCCATACCGGCGTCGACGATGTGCGCGAGATCATCGAGGCGGTGCGCTATGCCGCCGTGTCGGCGCGCTACAAGATCTACATCATCGACGAAGTCCATATGCTCTCGAAGAATGCGTTCAACGCGCTTCTCAAGACCTTGGAGGAGCCGCCTGCCCATGTGAAATTCCTGTTCGCCACGACCGAGGTGAACAAGGTGCCGGTGACGGTGCTGTCGCGCTGCCAGCGGTTCGACCTGCGCCGCATCCCGGCCGAGATGCTGGCCGGTCATTTCGCTCATGTGGTGGAAGCCGAACAGGTCGCGGCCGAGCCGGATGCGCTGTCGCTGATCGCGCAGGCGGCCGAAGGCTCCGCGCGTGACGGCCTGTCGATCCTGGACCAGGCGATCGCCCATGCCGAAATGGGTGAGGGCGAGCCGATGGTTACGGCCGCGCAGGTGCGCGAGATGCTGGGCCTGTCGGATCGCGGATCCACCCGTCGGCTGCTCGGCCTGCTGCTGGAGGGCGATACCGCCGCGCTGCTGGGCGGGGTGCGCGACCAATATGCGCTGGGGGTCGAGCCGCTGTCGCTGATGCGCGGCCTGCTGGAGCTGATGCATGCGGTCACGCTGGTGAAGGCCGGGCGCGACCTTGCGACGCCGGGCCAGTCCGACGAGGAGCGCGGCGCGCTCGCCGACTGGGCATCGCAGATCGGCTTCGGCCCGCTGCATCGGCTGTGGCAGCTGATGTTGAAGGGCCATGACGAGGTGGCGACCGCCGCCCTGCCGATCGAGGCGTGCGAGATGGCGCTGCTGCGCGTGATGCATGCCGCGACCATGCCCGATCCGAGCGACCTTGCCAGGATGCTGCAGGGCGGGGTGCCGATGGCCGCGCCGGTGATGCCGGGCCAGGCGCCGGCCGCCGCTCCATCTGCGCCGGAACCCGCGTCCAGCCTGCCCGCCACCTTCGAGGATCTGATCGAAGCCTTCTGGCAGAAGAGCAAAGGGCATCTGGCGCAGGAAATGCATGATTGCGTGGGGATCATCCGCTATGATCCGCCGATGCTGGAGTATCGCGGCACGGCCAGCCTGTCGCCCGACTTCGCCACCCGGATCATCCCGGCGCTGCGCGAGGTGACCGGCGTGGCCTGGACGGTGACGCAGGGCGAGGGGGAGGCCAAGCCGACCCTGCTGGCCAATGAACAGCGCCAGCTGGCCGACAGCCGCGCCGCAATTTTGGAAACCCCGGTGGTCAAGGCGGCAATGGACGCCTTCCCCGATGCCGAGCTGGTCCATTCGGACGAGCCGGAACAATGGAGTGCCGAAGCATGAAGGATCTGAACGAAATATTGGGGATGGCCAGCCGCGTGCAGGAAGAGCTGCAGCGCGCGCAGGACAATCTGGACAAGCTGGAAGTCGAAGGCGCGGCCGGTGGCGGCCTGGTCAAGGTGAAGGCATCGGCCAAGGGCCGTATCCTGGGCGTGTCGATCGACGACAGCCTGCTGGCACCGTCGGAAAAGCAGATGCTGGAAGACCTGATCACCGCCGCGTTCAACGATGCGCGCAAGAAGGCGGACGAGGTCAGCAACACGGAAATGGGCAAGATGACCGCCGGCCTGTCGCTGCCCCCCGGCTTCAAGCTGCCGTTCTGAGGGCCTGAACCGGCGCCCGCTGGTGGATAAGGCCTTGTTCATCGTTGCAGCAATATGGTGATCGCTGATTGATTGACGCGACGGGCATCCCCATAAAGGCGATGAACCGCATGACGGGCCGTAGGTTCGGCCCTGGAGAGTGAATGACTACGCAATATCCCCTTCTGCCGCTGCGCGACATCGTCGTCTTCCCGCAGATGATCGTCCCGCTCTTCGTCGGTCGCGACAAGAGCGTCGCCGCGCTGGAAGCGGCGATGGAGGGCAATAAGGAAATCTTCCTGGTGTCCCAGCTCGATCCGGCCGAGGATGATCCGGGCAAGGACGCGTTGTATGACACCGGCGTGGTGTCGGTGGTGCTGCAACTGCTCAAGCTGCCCGACGGCACGGTGCGCGTGCTGGTCGAGGGCAAGCATCGCGCCCAGCTTGCCGATCTGGCCCCGGCCGAGGCAGGCTATCTGATCGCCGAGGTCGCCCCGGTCGAGGAAATCGTCGCCGAAGGGCCTGAAGCCTCCGCACTGATGCGCTCGGTTGCCGAGCAGTTCGAGAATTACGCCAAGCTCAACAAGAAGCTGCCGGCCGAAACGCCGGTGCAACTGCGCGAGATCGAGGACGCCGGTCGCCTGGCCGATTCCGTCGCCGCTAACATCAACGTCAAGGTCGCTGACAAGCAGTCGCTGCTGGTCGAGGCCGATCCGGTCAAGCGGCTGGAGATGGTCTTTGCCTTCATGGAAGGCGAACTGGGCGTGCTGCAGGTCGAGAAGAAGATCCGTGGCCGCGTGAAGCGCCAGATGGAAAAGACCCAGCGCGAATATTATCTGAACGAGCAGCTCAAGGCGATCCAGCGCGAACTGGGCAATGGTGAAGGCGAGGAAGGCGACGAACTCGCCGAACTGGCCGAGAAGATCGCCAAGGCCAAGCTTAGCAAGGAGGCACGCGCCAAGGCGACGGCAGAGCTGAAGAAGCTCAAGGGCATGCAGCCCATGTCCGCTGAAGCCACGGTAGTGCGCAACTATCTCGACGTGTTGCTGGGCTTGCCCTGGGGCAAGAAGGGCCGGGTCAAGACCGACCTCAAAAAGGCGCAGTCGATCCTGGACGAGGATCATTTCGCGCTGGAGAAGGTCAAGGACCGGATCATCGAATATTTGGCGGTGCAGGCGCGCACCAACAAGCTGAAGGGGCCGATCCTGTGCCTCGTCGGCCCGCCGGGCGTCGGCAAGACCTCGCTGGGGCGGTCGATCGCCAAGGCGACGGGCCGCGAGTTCGTGCGTCAGTCGCTGGGCGGCGTGCGCGACGAAGCCGAAATTCGTGGCCACAGACGGACCTATATCGGCTCGCTGCCGGGCAAGGTCGTGTCGAACCTCAAGAAGGCGGGCACGATGAACCCGCTGTTCCTGCTCGACGAGATCGACAAGCTGGGCCAGGATTTCCGGGGCGATCCGGCGTCGGCGCTGCTGGAAGTGCTGGACCCCGAACAGAATAGCAAGTTCCAGGACCATTATCTGGAGATCGACGTCGACCTGTCCGACGTGATGTTCGTGACCACGGCCAACTCGCTGAATCTGCCGCAGCCACTGCTCGACCGTATGGAGATCATCCGGCTCGAAGGTTATACCGAGGACGAGAAGGTCGAGATCGCCCAGCGCCATCTGGTGCCCAAGCAGATCGACGCCCATGGCCTGAAGAATGGCGAGTTCGAAGTGACCGAGGCTGCGGTCCGCGACCTGATCCGCTATTATACTCGTGAAGCCGGCGTCCGCACGCTGGAGCGGGAAGTGGCGCGTCTGGCCCGCAAGGCGCTGCGCAAGATACTCGAAGGCGCGTTCGACAAGATCGTGATCACGCCCGACAATCTGGCCGACTATGCCGGCGTGCAGAAGTTCCGCCATGGCGTGGGTGAGGAAGAGAATCAGATCGGTGCCGTCACGGGCCTCGCCTGGACCGAGGTCGGCGGCGAACTGCTGACGATCGAGGCCGTAACCGTGCCCGGCAAGGGCCTTATCAAGACGACCGGCAAGCTGGGCGAAGTGATGAACGAATCGGTGCAGGCCGCCTTCTCCTATGTGAAGGCGCGTTCGCCCGGCTATGGCATCAAGCCGAGCCTGTTCAACCGCAAGGACATCCATATCCACCTGCCTGAGGGCGCAGTGCCCAAGGATGGTCCGTCGGCCGGCATCGGCATGGTCACGACCATCGTGTCGACCCTGACCGGCATCCCCGTCCACAAGGATGTGGCGATGACCGGTGAGGTCACTCTGCGGGGGCGGGTGCTGCCGATCGGCGGCCTCAAGGAGAAGCTTCTCGCGGCGCTGCGTGGCGGCATCAAGACGGTGCTGATCCCGCAGGAAAACGAGAAAGACCTAGCGGAAATTCCGGCCAACATCCGCGAAGTGCTGGAGATTGTTCCGGTGTCCCATGTGGACGAGGTGCTGGCGCGGGCGCTGGTGTCCAAGCCCGAGGCGATCACCTGGACGGAAGAGGATGATCTGGCGGCGCAGCCGACCCATGGGCAGGGGCGCGATGGGGACGCAGCCATCCGCCACTAAATCCCTGTTTTCGGCGCGTTTGAGCCTGTGAAGGCAAAAACGCGCCGGAGCCGGCGCATTTATCGCTTTCCCTTTGACACCGCTTGAAAGCTGGGCCTTATTGCCCCGCCTACGCCGCGATTCCTTGACGATCAAACAGCTAAAAAGGGGGTTCCTAAGGCATGAACAAGCAGGATCTTATCAGCGCGGTCGCTGAAAGCAGCGGTCTTAGCAAGAGCGACGCCAGCAAGGCGGTCGAGGGCGTATTCGACGCCATCACCGGTGCGCTGAAGAAGGGCGACGAAGTACGCCTGGTGGGTTTTGGCACTTTCTCCGTTTCGCAGCGCAAGGCATCGACCGGTCGCAACCCGCGCACTGGTGAGACGATGACGATCAAGGCGTCGTCGCAGCCGAAGTTCAAGGCCGGCAAGGGCCTGAAGGATTCGGTCAACTAAGGATGCAGGTGCGCCCGGTCGGGCGCGTTGTCATTCGATGATTTTGCCGGCGTCGCGGTCGGGACAGATTAAGGGAGAGTGGCGCAGCAATAGGGGACAGCCCCGTTGCGCGCGTGTATGCCGAAAGGAAGGGGGAGTGGCCAGCAGCCACTGCCCCTTTTTTCATGGCCTTATGCGTCGGATGGCGGCGTTGGCCGGCCCGTTGCCCTCGACCTGATCGGTCGGCGGGGTTAGGAAGGGGCATGAGAGCGATCGGACGGGGCATCGGAACTTCGGGCGCGGCCTTGGCGCTGCTGGGTGCACTTTCAGCCTGTGGCGGCGGTAATTTCCGCCCGGTGAGCGATATGCCGGTGCGGATCGGCAAGCCCTATACGGTGCGCGGCACCACCTATGTACCGGCGGATCAGCCGGGCTATGATCTGGTCGGCTATGCCAGCTGGTATGGATCGGAGTCGGGCAATCGCACCGCCAATGGCGAACGCTTCCGGCCTGGCTGGATCACCGCCGCGCACACCAGCCTGCCCTTGCCCGCCTATGTCGAGGTGACGGCGCTGGACACCGGGCGCACGATCCTGGTGCGGATCAACGACCGAGGCCCATTTTCGCGCGGGCGGATCATCGACCTGTCGCGCGGGGCTGCGGAGGAACTTGGGATTCGCGGGCAGGGTCATGCGGCGGTCCGGGTTCGCGCCGTCGATCCCTCGGAAAAGGACCGCAAGAAGCTGCGCAAGGGCAAGCCGGCAGAGGGGCGGCCGCGTGTCGGGGCGGACGAACTGGCCGTGTTGCGCGCCCGTCTGGCGGCGTCCGGCAACGATGCCGGGCGATAATTTTCATCCTTTCACATAAGCCGCTTGACGGGGGAGGGGCGGCCGCATATGTGGCCCTTCTCGCGGGGCAACAGCCCCTGTGGCGATCGTAGCTCAGTTGGTTAGAGCGCCGGTTTGTGGTACCGGAGGTCGCGGGTTCGGATCCCGTCGATCGCCCCATTTCCTTCGGGAATGCGCGAAATAAAACCCCGCTTTGCCTCGGTAGAGCGGGGTTTTCGCGTTTCCGGCTTCGATCATTTTCCTGGCGCTTCGCGGCGGCTTTCCGGTGTCCTGGGCGCAACAAGAAAGGGCGCCCCTTGCGGGACGCCCTTCCTCTGCCGACTAACGCCTATGGGGCGCTTAGACTTCGGTTTAGAGCCTGATTGACGCCATTGGTGGAAGCGCGAACTGCTCCCACCTCAAGCGATCAGGCTCTAGAAGCTCGCCTTGATCATGCCGCCGATGATGCGCGGCTCGTTGATCATGCCGGTCAGGTTGTTGAAGTCGATCGCGCTGACGGCGCGGATCTGGTTGGTGATGTTGCGCGCGAAGGCCGCGATCTCATAACCATGGTTCGACTTGTAACCGACCTTGAGGCCGCCCTCCAGCGACGAACGGCCGCGGAATTCGGCCGCCGAGTAGAGGAAGTAGTTGATTTTGCTACGATAGGCCCAGTCGGTATAGGCGAAGATTTCACCCACGTCGCCGACCGGGATGCCATAGCGCAGGGTCGCATTGGCGATGTAGCGCGGCGCCTGGGGCAGGTCATTGCCATCCAGATAGCTGTAGGTGGTGCCGCCATTGACGAAGGTGTTGCCGGTGGGCGTGCACATGCCCGAGCCGCAGACTGCCACGAAGGCGTTCTTGTCGCGGATTTCGGTGAAGTTGTAGCTGCCGCCCACCGTCAGGTTCAGGTGATCGAGCGGCTGCGCCTCCAGATTGCCTTCCAGACCATAGCCGACCGCCTTGTTCACGTTGATCAGGCGAGCCGAGTTGCCGACGCCGCCGACCGCCGTCAGCTGGAGGTCGTCGGTGTTCCAATAATAGGCCGACAGGTCGAAGCGGACCATGTTGGCGATCGCGCCCTTGATGCCGCCTTCATAGGAGATGGTGGTCTGCTTCTTGGCGACCGAGGGGACGCTGAAGAAGGTCACGCGGTCCTGGATCGCCGGACCCTGATAGCCGGTGGCGACGCGACCATAGAGGTTGACGTCGGGGGTGAGCGCATAGGTGGCGCTGACGTCCCAGGACAGGTTGCTGCCCTGCGCGGTGTTGCTGAGCGGCAGGTCGACGCCGATCAGCTGCGACGAGATGCTGCTGGCGGCGAGCGCCGGATCGAGCGTGATCGTGTCGCGCTTGTCGTCGTGCGAATAACGCACGCCGGCACGCAGCGTCAGGGCCGACGTCACCTTGGCTTCGCCCGAGGCGAACAGGCCGATATTCTCGTTGGTGTTGTTGTGCAGGATCGCACTCACCCGGTTGCCCGCGAGATCATAGGCATATTCGTTGTACTTCAGGCGCTGGTGGAAGAAATAGGTGCCCGCCTGCAGGCGGATGCCGTTCATGTCGTCCGTTGCGAAGCGGAATTCCTGGCTGAATTCCTCCGGCTTGGTCACGCCGCCGGTGTTGGAGTCGAACGAGCCGACGCCGAGCTGGCCGGCGGTGCAACCGGTATAGGGGTAGCAGCCGCCGCCATCGATGTCGCCGGTGCTTTCGACGCTGGCCTTCTCATAGCCGGTGGTCGAGAAGAAGGTGCCCAGGCCATCGACATGGAGCTGCATGCGCAGATTGCCGCCGCCCTGCTTCATCGACTGGCTGGTATAGCCGTCCAGGTTCACATGATCCTTGTCGAAGCCGTCGACGAAATGGTTGCTGCCCTGCTGGAAGATGTTGGCGCGGAACACGCGCGGGCTGCCGTCGAGGTCGCGATAATGACCGCTCAGCACCGCCTTGAAGTCGCCGGCTTCATAGGCCAGCTGCACGCGGCCGGCCATGTCGCGATAGCCTTCCAGCTCGCTGGCGGCGTTGCCGCCTTCATTGTCGTTCTTGACCCAGTCGTCGCGACGCTGGAGCAGGCCCGACACGCGGAAGCTGAGGCCGTCGGCGATCGGGCCGCCGATCGCGGCTTCGGCATTGACGGTGTTGTAGGTGGCCCAGGAGGCGCTGGCATAGCCGGTGAAATGATCGGTCGGTGCGGCCGAGGTCATCTTGACGACGCCCGCCGGGGTGTTGCGGCCGAACAGCGTGCCCTGCGGGCCGCGCAGCACTTCAACGCTGGCAAGGTCGAACACCGGGAAGCTCTTGAGCATCGGATTTTCGAGCGCGACATCGTCGAGCACGACCGAGACCGGCTGGGCGGCGTTGGGATCGAAATCGGTGTTGCCAAGGCCGCGGATGTAGAAGCGCGGGAAGGTGCGGCCGAACGAGCTTTCGACCTGAAGGCTGGGCGTGCGCGCGGCGAGGAAGCGGACGTCGAGGCCGCTGCTGTTGAGCGCGTCGAGCTTTTCGCCGCCGATGGCGGTCACGGCGACCGGCACGTCCTTGGCATTTTCAGCCCGGCGCGAGGCGGTGACGACGATTTCACCCAGGCCTTCGCCCGATGCGGCGGGCGCTTCGGTCTGGGCATGGGCAGCGCCGATCGGCGCCAGAGCGGTGAGAGCGACGGCGAGCGCGCCGCGCGAAATGCTGGTAAAGATATGCGAAGATGTCATATTTGGCCCCCTTGATTGGCCTGGCATCCGTTTCCCTGCTTGTGTCCGCTGTTGCGGATCGCGCGCGACGCTATGCGCGCGCGCGCCTTGGGGCAAGCAAGACTGTCGCCATTCTGTAGCATCCGTGCAACAGATTTGCCAAAATGCGACAGTCCGACCCCATGGCACTGTCAGGCCGTGACCGCAATGCCGAGCGCCGAAGGGACTTCGCACGGGCCGCATTGCCGATTATAGCGCGCGGATGGATGACGCACGCGACCGGGGGCTGACCCTCAACCCCAAATATGATGACCATGGCCTTATCACCGCGGTGGTGACCCATGTCACCTCGGGGGAAGTGCTGATGGTGGCGCATATGAATGCGCAGGCGCTGGCGCTGACGGTCGAGACCGGCCTTGCCCATTTTTGGTCGCGCAGCCGCAAGGCGCTGTGGAAGAAGGGTGAGAGTTCCGGCCATATGCTTGGCGTGCGGGACATCCGGATCGACTGTGACCAGGATGCGGTCTGGGTGCTGGCGGAGCCGGCGGGGCCGACTTGCCACACCGGCGCGCGGTCCTGCTTCTTCCGCCGGATCGGACCCGATGGGCTGAGCGCGGTCGATGAACCGGGCGTCGATGCGGCGCACTAGCCTTTTCTTCGCATTTCTTCTGGCCGGGTGCCAGCAGGCGGCGACGCCGGGCGCAGCCGCGCCCGATCGCGATGGGGCGGCGGCGTCGGGGCTGGAGCGCGCGGCGATCGAGACGGGGGCGATTACGGACACGTCCAAGGTCGCGCCGGTAGGGCTGTTCCAGCGCCGGCATGAGGCGGGACGGGATTCGCTCTGCGTCCTTCCCGCCAAGTCGGGCGACTATCGTTTCGGGCTGGAGGCGATCTTCGGCACCGAACAGAGTTGTCATGGCGCGGGCACGGCGCGGCGGGCCGGCGACAAGCTGATCCTGAGCTTTTCCGGGGGCAGGAAGTGCATCATCGTCGCCCAATATGATGGCGACCAGGTGGCGCTGCCCGGCGTGGTCGACATGGCCTGTGACCGGTTGTGCGACGGGCGCGGCAATCTGGAAGGGGTGACCTTCCCGCGCATCGCCAATGATGCGGGTGCGGCCCTGCGCGCGCGCGATCGCGAGGACGAGCCGCTGTGCGAGGCGGACTGAACGGGGCTGGCATATCTGCCAGCCCCGCCATGGCAATTAGCGATAGCCGGCTGCGGCGAGCAGGGCGACCAGGTCCATGCGCTTGACCTTGAGCGATTCCGGCGCCGACACGTCGATCCATTCGTCGGGCGAATGGCCCCGGCCGCCGGTCGCCGCGCGCGGGATGGTGATGGCCGGGATGCCCAGGCTCATCGGCACATTGGCATCGGTCGAGCTGAAGCTCATGCGCGCGGTGACGCCTTCGGCGGCATAGGCGGCGGCGGTCTGGCGGACCAGCGCCGTGTCGGCGGCGGTGCTGCCGGCCGGACGATCGCCCACCACCTTCTTGTCGACGCGGATCGGGCCTTCCTTGATCGAGCGGGTGCCATTTTCGGTCTCGACCGCCTTGTCCACCGTGGCCAGGAACGCCTGTTCCAGCTTTGCCAGTTCAGCCGCGCTTTCCGATCGCATGTCGACCTGCAGCCAGACTTCCTGCGGGATGGCGTTGACCGAGGAGCCGCCGCCCACGACGCTGGCGCTGTAGGTCGTCTTGGGCGACAGGGGCGCCGGGATCTTGTAGAGATCGACGATCGCCTGGCTCATCGCCGTCATCGGATTGACCAGGCCAAAGGCGCCGAAGCTGTGGCCGCCGGGACCGCTGAAGGTCAGGCGATAGCGTTTCGATCCGACGCCGCCATTGATCAGGCCATCGACCGAGCCATCGTCGATCGAGAAGAAGCTGGCGATGCGGTCCTTATATTTGCCCTTGTGGAACAACTGCTTCATGCCGCGCAGGTCGCCCAGGCCTTCCTCACCCACATCGCCGACGAACAATATGTCCATCGGCGCGCTGATATTGGCGCCGACGATCGCCTTGATGAGGCTCAATTGGGTGGCGAGGCCGGCGACATCGTCCCCGACGCCGGGCGCGTGGAGCTTGTTGCCCTCGCGCCGCACCGTGACCGGCGTGCCTTCGGGAAAGACGGTGTCGAGATGGGCGGACACGACGATCAGCTTGCCGCCCGGCTTGCCGCTGCCACGGCGCAGGCCCAGCACATTGCCGCCCTCGTCAATCTCCACATCGGTGAGGCCGGCGGCGCGGAACATGTCGGCATAGGCCTTGGCCCGCGCCTCTTCCTTGAACGGCGGCGCCGGGATCTGGGTCAGGGTGACGATATTGTCGACCCACTGGTCATGTTCGGCCTCCAGCGCGGCGAAGGCGGCCTTGACCGCCGGGCGCGCGCGGATCGCGGCGATGGTGCGGGCGTCGGCCGGTGCGGTTGCGCTGGTGGGCGTGGCGGCACTGGCCGGAACCGACAGGGCCGTGCTGGCCAATACTATACAGAGCGCGAACCGCTTCATTCTGGACCCCTTTTATGACGGGCGCACCGGCATGGGCGCCGGGGTCCGTCTAGCCGGGGACGCAGGCGCGCATCAATGGCCGATATAGCGGCCGGGGCGGTGGTTGACGAACAGCACGGCGTTGATCGCGGCGGCTGACAGGACGGAGAGGCCAAAGCGTTCCGCATTGAGGATCGGCAGCGAGGCGAGCAGGATCAGTACGTCGCAGGCCATCTGGGTGCGGCCGGCATTCCAGCCGCGCGATTTCTGCAGGATCAGCGCGACCACGCCGACGCCACCGACGCCCGCGCCATGGCGGGCGATGGCCAGGATGCCGAATCCGATGATCGAGCCGCCGAACAGCGCGGCGAAAAAGGGGCTGATCCGGGCAATTTCCATCGCATAGGGCATGGCAAGGCCGACGCCCATGATCGCGATATTGGCGAACAGGGTCTTGAGGCCGAAGGCCATGCCCATCGCCCGTCCGGCGAACAGGAAGAAGGGGATGTTGATCAGCAGGAACAGCGTCGCGGGCGACAGATGGATGAGATAGGACAGCAGCAGCGCGATGCCGGCCATGCCGCCGGTCACCAGCTTTGCCTGTTTCAGCAGCATCAGCCCCATGGCGATGAACGCGCAGCCGATGGCGATCGCATAGAAATCCTCGGCAGGACTATGCGGCCGCGCGACATGGGCGGGCGGAACGGGCAGGGCAGGAGACGGCGCCGGGGGCGTCGGGTCGATCGAGGTCATGGCATGTCCGAAAAGCGTGAGCGCCCCGTGCCATCCTCTCTTGTCGTCTTTGTCCGCGCCCATAGTCGCAGATGGGCGTTCTGGAAAGAGGCGGGTTAGCCGGCGTCGACCTGTTTCGGGCCGAAGCGGTCGATCGCTTCGAACAGGCGGGTGAGCGCGATCCGCTCCTCTGCGTGGATTTCCGGGCGCCAGACTTCGAACAGCAGGACGACGCGGGTGTCATTGCCCCGGTTCCAGGCCTCATGTTCGATACTGTCGTCGAAGATCAGCATCTCGCCCGGTGCCCAGGCGCGAGTCTCTGCACCGACCCGCAGCGCGCAATTGTCGGCCACGATCAGCGGCAGGTGGCAGATCAGGCGGGTGTTGAGCAGGCCATGATGGGGCTGGATATGGGTGCCGGGCTTGAGCAGCGACCACAGCGCCATCGGAGAGCGGCCGGTGATCATCGGGCGATCGGCATGGTCGAGCGCGGCCATGACGGTGGGGCAGCGGGCGGCATGATCGGCAACGACCTCGCCCTGTTGCCAGAAATAATAGGCGCCCCAGGAGGGATCGTCGCGCAGCGGGTTGTTGGGCGCCGGGCGATCGGTGGGCGTCTGGACATAGGGCGCGAAATCGGGGGCGCCGGCACGGACGTCGTTCAGTTCGGCGATGATGGCGTCGCTTGCCGCCTCTACTGCGGGCACCCAGGCAAATTCGTCGCGCTCGTAAAAGGCGCGCTGCGGCAGGCCGGGAAAATAGAACATGCTGGGTTGCTGGAGATAGAGTTCGCTTTTCCCCAGCAGCAGGTCGGTCGCCTGGGCAATGCGGGGGAGCGTGGGGAGGCCCGCCATCGCCGCGTCGAGATGATCCTCGAAATCCCGGCTGGCGCCGGCGATCGCCTCCTGCGCCCGTTGCAGCAGCGGTTGCAGCGCGGGCGCCGCACCATGGGCGGCGGCCTGTGCCAGGGCGCTGCGGAACCAGGATGTCGCGCCGCGCTGATCGCCGCGCCGCTGGAAATTCTGCCCCATGGCGAGCAGCGCGGGCAGATTGCGCATATCCTGTTCCAGGATGCGGTTGAGCGCCGCCTGTTCGCCGTCAAGATCACCCAGCCGGTTGCAGGCCTGGGCCAGCAGCATGGCCGGCGGATCGGCCATCTCGCCAAGGGTGGCGCGGGCCACTGCCGCGTCGCCACGGCGCAATGCGGCGATCGCCGCTTCCTGTAAGGTCTGTTCGCGTGCCCGATCCGTCATCCCCCCGCCTTAACCAGCGGAACGGATGGAAGGAAGCGGCTTATTCGCAGGGGGCCAGCGCGGGCTGGGCGCTGCGCCGTGCGGTGGCGATGGCGACCAGATAGATGGCCAGGCCGCCGAGCGACAAGGCGCAGCCGATCCAGCCGGTCGATACCAGGCCATAGCCGGCCGCGATCGACAGACCGCCGAGCCAGGGGCCAAGCGCATTGGCGACGTTGAAGGCGCTGTGATGCAGTGCAGCCGCCAGCGTTTGCGCGTCGCCGGCCACATCCATCAGTCGCGCCTGCAACGGCGTGCCCATGCCACCGCCAATGCCGATCAGGAAAACGATCAGGCTGAGGCTCCAGATATTGCCGGCCATGAAGGGGAAGAGGGCCAGGGCCACGGCGCTCCACAACAGGATGCCGATGACGGTGCGGTTGAGCGCGCGGTCGGCCAGCCATGCGACGGCGAGATTGCCGACCGTCATGCCCAGGCCAAAGACGATCAGCACCAGCGGCACATAGGTTTCGGACACATGGGTCACTTCGATCATGGTCGAGGCGACATAGGTGTAGACCGCGAACAGGCCGCCAAAGCCGATCGCGCCGGTCAGCAGCGTCAGCCAGACCTGGGACTTGCCGAGCGCGCCCAGTTCGCGCATCGGGCTGGCCTTCGGGTCGCCGGCGTCGCGCGGGGCGTAGAGTGCGACCAGGCTCATGGTCAGCACGGCGAGCGCACAGACCACGAAGAAGCCCGAGCGCCAGCCCAATATCTGGCCCATCCAGTTGGCGACCGGCACGCCGAGCACCGTCGCGATGGTCAGGCCTGACATCACCTTGGCGATCGCCAGGGTGCGCTTTTCGATCGGCACCAGGCTGGCCGCGACCAGCGCAGCGACGCCGAAATAGGCGCCATGGGGCAGGCCCGAGAGGAAACGGAACAGGAGCATCCAGTGATAGCTGGGCGACAGGGCCGACAGGCCGTTGCCCACCGCGAACATCGCCATCAGCGCGATCAGCAGCGTGCGGCGCGGCAGGCGCGCGCCAAAGGCGGCGATCAGCGGCGCGCCGACCACCACGCCCAGCGCATAGGCGCTGATCGCATGGCCCGCGGTCGGCAGGTCGATATGCAGGTCGCGCGCGAAGAAGGGCAGCAGGCTCATGGAGGCGAATTCGGTGGTGCCGATCGCAAAGGCGCCCACGGACAGCGCGAAAAGGACGAGCGCGGGGTGCGCCTTGTGGGACTGGCTGCCCATGACAAGCTCCATGCTGCAATGCAAAATGACGGAAGTCCGCCAGATGGGCCGAGTGACAGCGTTGGTCAAGGCTGCATACGTATGAGATTCTTGCAACTGGCAACGCATCTGGTGCAACGCGGTATCGAATGACGCTTTTCCAATTAATCGTATATGGTATCCATTGCGCATGAGCAGGAACGGAATGAACGGGCAGGGGGCGGTGCTGGCGGGGGCGGGCGCCGTGCTGGCGTCGCTGCTGTCGATGAACATGGGCGCGGCCTTTGCCAAGACGCTGTTCCCGGTCGTCGGCGCCTATGGCATCGCGGCGCTGCGCATCTTCCTGGCCGCGATCCTGCTGATGCTGTTCCGGCGGCCATGGCGCCGACCGATCCCGGCCGATGTGCGCTGGCCGCTGCTGATCTATGGCGCCACCCTCGCGCTGATGAACCTGCTCATCTATCAGGCGTTCGCCCGCATTCCGTTGGGCATCGCCATGGCCATCGAGGTGACGGGGCCGCTGGCGATCGTGCTGTTCGGGGCGCGCCGGCCGCGCGACTTCCTGTGGCTAGGGGCGGCGGTGATCGGCCTGCTGCTGCTCTTGCCGCTGCGCAGCGATGCCGTGCTTGATCCTTTGGGTGTCATCTTCGCTGTCGGGGCGGCGGCCTGCTGGGCGCTTTATATCCTGACCGGCAAGCGGGTGTCGGGCGCGCTGCGCGGCGATGCGGTCGCCTGGGGCATGCTGGCGGCGGCGATTCTGGTGCTGCCGGTCGGGCTGACCCATGCCGGTGCATCGCTCTTTTCGCCCTGGGTGCTGATGGTCGGGCTGGCCATCGCCCTGCTGTCGAGTGCCTTGCCCTATTCGCTGGAGATGGAGGCGATGCGGCGCCTGCCCGCGCCGGTGTTCGGCCTGTTGCTGAGCGCGGCGCCGGCGATCGGGGCATTGGCGGGCTTCGTCGTGCTGGGCGAGCGGTTGACGGTGCTGCAGGGCGTGGCGATATTCTGCATCATTGCGGCGTCAGGCGGCAGCGCGCTGACGGTGCGTCATGCGCCGGCGATCGAGGATGCGCCGCAATAGGGGTGGGTCAGCCGCTGACGACGGCCTTGCTGGTATCCAGCATCTTGCCGTTGGTGATGATGACCATGTCGCCGACCTTGGTCACGCCGAACAGCTTCTGTGCAAATTCCTTGGGCACGCCGATGCAGCCATGGGTGGCATAGCCCCATTTGACGTCGCTGCCATGGATGGCGACGCCGTCGCTGGTCAGCCGCTGCATATAGGGCATGGGCGCGTTGTTGTAGGTGCTGGAATAATGGTCGGCGTCCTTCTGCATGATCGGGAAGGCGCCGAGCGGGCTCTGCTTGTCGGTCGCGCCATAGAGGATGACGGCGGCGCCGATTTCATAGCCGTCGCGGAAGACGGAGAGGGTCTGGGCTTTCAGGTCGACGGTGATGATGACCGGCCCCTTGGCCGGTGCGCCTTCCTCGTCCCAGGCATAGTCGCCATGCTCGAAAGGCCCCTCGATCTTGAGCACGCGCTTGACCGCCAGCGCATGAGGATCGACCTTCATGCCCTGGTCGCTGCGCCGTTCGACCAGCGGCAGCGGCTTGGGCGCGGCGGCGGCCTCGGCCGGCTTGGCCTGGGTCGCGTTGCCGGCGTTGCGATCAATCTTGTCGGTCAGCAGCAGCGCGCCGCCGCCCAGGACGGCGCCGATCAGCAGTTTCGGGCCAAGGCTGCGAGCCAAAGTGCCGATGACGCCTGCCATGATCTTCCTCGCTTCATCCTTTGCCGGTCAAGCTAACAGCCTAACCGGCAAAGGTTAAGGTCAGCCTTCGCGTGCCACTTCGGCGGCGGCGATGGCGGTCAGGTTGAGGATGCCGCGCGCGGTGACGCCGGGCGTCAGCACATGGATCGGCTGGGCGGTGCCGATCAGCATCGGCCCGACCGTGGGCGAGCTGGACGAGGCGCCGAGCGCCGTCAGCGTGATATTTGCCGCGTCGAGGTTCGGCATCACCAGCAGGTTGGCCGGTCCCTCGAACCGGGAGTCGGGGATCAGCCGCTCGCGCAGCGCTTGGCTGAGCGCGGCGTCGGCGTGCATTTCGCCATCGACCGCCAGCTCCGGCGCGGCCTGGCGCACCAGGTCGAGCGCGGCGCGCATCTTGCGGGCGCTGGGGCTGTTGGACGCGCCGAAATTGGAGTGCGACAGCAGCGCCACGCGCGGCTTCAGCCCAAAATGCTGCAATTCGGTCGACGCCAGCAGCGTCATTTCCGCAATCTGGTCGGGCGTCGGGTCCGGCACCATATGGGTGTCGGTGATGAACAGCGCGCCGGCGTCGAGGATCAGGCCCGACAGGGCATAGATGCGGCTGTGGTTGGGCGCGCGATCGATGATGCGCAGCACATGTTCGACCTGGCCCCAATATTCGGAGCGGCCACCGACCAGTGCGGCGTCGACCCGGCCGGTGCGCAGCAGCATGGCGGCGGTGACGGTCGGGCGGCGATAGACATGGCGCAGGATTTCGTCTGGCGGCACGCCCTTGCGCGCGGCGATGGCGCGATAGGCCTCGACCAGTTCGCGCATGATGTCATGATCCGTCTCGGGATCGATCACCTCGACATCGCGGTCGAGCTGGAAGCTGAGGCCCATGTCGCCCAGTTTCTGTTCCAGCAGGCGGCGGCGCGCGACGATGGTCGGCTTGACGATGCCTTCGTCCAGACCGTCCTGGATCGCGCGCAGCACGCGCTCATCCTCGCCCTCGCCATAGACGATGCGGCACTGGCTGCCGCGCGCGGCATGGAACACCGGCAACATCAGTTGGCCCGACCGGGTGTTCTGGTGCGACAGCGCGCGCTTATATTCTTCCAGGTCCAGCGTCTTGGTGGCGACGCCGCTGTCCATCGCCGCCTTGGCGACGGCACCGGCAATCTCGCCGATCAGGCGCGGATCGAACGGGGTCGGGATGATGTAATCGGCGCCGAACACCAGCTTGCGTCCGCCATAGGCCTGCGCCACGCTGTCATGCGCGGGCATGCGGGCGAGGGCGGCGATCGCGTCGGCGGCGGCGACCTTCATCGCTTCGTTGATCTGGGTCGCGCCGCAATCCAGCGCGCCGCGGAAGATATAGGGGAAGCACAGGACGTTGTTGACCTGGTTCGGATAGTCCGACCGGCCGGTGGCGATGATCGCGTCCGGGCGCACTTCGCGCGCGGCTTCCGGGCGGATTTCCGGCTCCGGATTGGCGAGCGCGAAGATCAGCGGATTGGGCGCCATCAGCGGCAGCCATTCCGGCTTCAGCACGCCCGGCGCCGACAACCCTAAGAACAGGTTGGCGCCCGGCAGCACGTCGGGCAGGGTGCGCGCGTTGGTGTCGCGGGCATAGCGCGCCATATTGGGCAGCATGCCTTCGCGGCCCGAATGGATGACGCCGTCCTTGTCGGTCATCGTCACATTGTCGATCGGCAGGCCCATCGAGACGAGCAGGTCGACGCAGGCGAGCGCGGCGGCGCCGGCGCCCGAGGTGACGAGCTTTGCATCGGCCAGCGTCTTGCCCTGCAGCACCAGCGCGTTGCGCACGGCGGCGGCGACGACGATGGCGGTGCCGTGCTGATCGTCATGGAAGACCGGAATGTTCATCCGTTCCTTCAGGCGCCGTTCGATCTCGAAACATTCGGGCGCCTTGATGTCTTCCAGATTGATGCCGCCAAAGGTCGGCTCCAGCAGGGCGACGGCTTCGACGAACTTGTCCGTGTCGGTGGTGTCGACTTCGATGTCGAACACGTCGATGTCGGCGAATTTCTTGAAGAGGACGGCCTTGCCTTCCATCACCGGCTTCGACGCCAGCGCGCCGATCGCGCCGAGGCCGAGGACGGCGGTGCCGTTGGAGATGACCGCGACAAGATTGCCGCGCGCCGTGTAGTCCAGCGCCTTGGCGGGATCGGCAGCGATCTCCTCGCAAGGGGCGGCCACCCCCGGCGAATAGGCCAGCGCCAGATCGCGCTGGTTCACCATGCGCTTGGTCGGCTCGATCGCGAGCTTACCGGGCTGGGGAAAGCGGTGATAGTCTAGGGCGGCGCGGCGGGTGTTATCGTCCATGCGATGCGCCTTAGAGACTGTGTTCCGCTAGGGCAAGCCAGTGCGGTCCGTCCGCGACTCCCACGGCGGCGCAAGGGCATATTGCGCAGCAAGAAAGTCGACGAAGGCGGTGATGGCCAGTGGCGGATTGGCCTGTGGCAGTTGCACGGCATAGAGGGCGACGTCGCTCGACCCTTCATGATCGGGCAGGATTTGGCGCACATCGCCCTGCGCCAACGCGTCGCTGATGTCCCAGAGCGAGCGCAGCGCGATGCCGCTGCCCGACAGCGCCAGTTCGCGCACGACTTCGCTGCTGTTGGTGCGGATATGGCTGTGGCCGTCGATCGCGACCGGCCCCTTGGGGCTGATCAGACGCCAGGGCAGCTGGCCGTCGGCGGCGAGCAGGCGGTGATGCTTGAGGTCGGCGATGCGATGCGGCGTGCCGAAGCGCTCAAGATAGGCGGGCGCGGCGCACAGGATGCGGCGGTTGGGCGCCAGCCGCCGGGCGGTGAGGCCGGCGCCCGGATCGGCGGCGATGCGGATGGCCAGGTCCGCCCGGCTTTCGATCAGGTCGACATAATCGTCGGACAGGTCGAGCCGCAGATCAATACGGGGATGATTATCCAGGAAAGGCTGGAGATAGGGCGCAAGATGCATGCGGCCGAAGGATGTCGGGGCAGTGATTCGCAGCGGACCGGACGCGATCGCCGACACGCCCGACACGCGCCGTTCGGCTTCGTCGAGGGTGGCGAGGATCGCGCGCAGGTCGCTATGGAGCCGCTCGCCCGCCGGGGTCAGCGCCAGCCGGCGGGTGGTGCGGTGGATCAGCCGGGCGCCCAGCCTGTCCTCCAGCCGGGCCAGCCGCTTCGACATCATCGCCGGCGATATGTGGAGCCGCCGCCCGGCGGCCGCCAGCCCGCCTTCATCGACGATGCTCACGAACAATTCATGGTCCGGGTCCATCATATTCGTTCACCACAGGAAAGTCTTTATTCGAATAATAGCGTCTACACGGTATAATTGGAAAGGCGTAAAAGGACGGCATAGCAAGGAGTGGATTGCATGACCGACCGCATGACAGAACGTGCCGGCCTGAAGGTTGCCGAAACGCTGGCCGACTTCATCGAGCAGCGCGCGCTGCCGGGCACGGGCATTGACGCCGACGCCTTCTGGGCGGGCACCGCCGACATATTGGCGCGCTTCACCCCCGATAATGCGGCGCTGCTGCGCACGCGCGATGACCTGCAGACGCAGATCGATGCCTGGCATCAGGTGCGTCGAGGACAGGCGCATAACGCCGCCGCCTATCAGGCCTTCCTGCGCGAGATCGGCTATCTGGTCGAGGAACCCGCGCCGTTCGAGATTGGCAGCAGGAATGTCGATGCCGAAGTCGCCCGCATGGCCGGGCCGCAACTGGTCGTCCCGATCCTCAATGCCCGTTTCCTGCTCAACGCCGCCAATGCGCGCTGGGGCAGCCTGTATGACGCGCTCTATGGCACGGATGCCATAGCGGGCGCGGCTTCGGGCAAGGGCTATGATGCGGCGCGCGGGGCGCAGGTCATCGCCTGGGCCAAGGCGTTTCTGGACGATGCCGTTCCGCTGGCGAGCGGAAGCTGGACGGATCTGGCGGGCGAGGAAATCATGCTGGCCAATCCGGCGCAGTTCGTCGGCACCAGCGCGAAGGGCAAGTTGTTCCGCCATAATGGCCTGCATATCGAGGTCGTCTTCGACCCGGCCCACCCGATCGGCGCGACCGACCCGGCCGGCATATCCGATGTCGTCCTGGAATCCGCGCTGACCACTATTTGCGACCTGGAGGATTCGGTCGCGGCGGTCGATGCGGCGGACAAGGTCACCGCCTATGCCAACTGGCTGGGGCTGATGCAGGGCGACCTGACCGAGACGTTCGAGAAGGGCGGGCAGCTGATGACTCGCGCGCTCAATCCCGATCGCGCCTATAGCGCGCCCGATGGCAGCGGCTTCACGCTGCCGGGCCGCAGCCTGTTGTTCGTCCGCAATGTCGGCCATCTGATGACCACGCCGGCGATCGCGCTGCCCGATGGGCAGGATGCGCCCGAGGGGATTATCGACGGCATCGTCACCAGTCTGATCGCGCTGCATGATCTGGCAAAGGCGGATGGCAACAGCCGCGCGGGCAGCGTCTATATCGTCAAGCCCAAGATGCACGGGCCGCAGGAAGCGGCCTTCACCAACCGCCTGTTCGACGCGATCGAGGATATGCTGGGCATGGCGCGCCACACGATCAAGGTCGGCGTGATGGACGAGGAGCGGCGCACATCGGCCAATCTGGCGGCCTGCATCCATGCCGTCCGCGACCGGATCGTCTTCATCAATACCGGCTTCCTCGACCGCACCGGGGACGAGATGCACACGTCGATGCAGGCCGGGCCGATGATCCGCAAGGGCGAGATGAAGGCGAGTGACTGGATCACGGCCTATGAGGATCGCAACGTCCAGATCGGCCTAGCCTGTGGCCTGTCGGGCCGGGCGCAGATCGGCAAGGGCATGTGGGCGGCGCCTGATCGCATGGCCGACATGCTGGAGCAGAAGATCGGCCATCCCAAGAGTGGCGCCAACACCGCCTGGGTTCCGTCCCCGACGGCGGCGACGCTGCACGCGACCCATTATCACCGTATCGACGTCTTCGCCCGTCAGGAAGAGCGCAAGGACGAGGGCATCGCTTCGCTCGACCGGCTGCTGACCATCCCCGTCGCGGTCGGCCGCAACTTCTCCGAAGAAGAGATCGCGCAGGAACTGGACAATAATGCGCAGGGCATATTGGGCTATGTCGTCCGCTGGATCGACCAGGGTGTTGGCTGTTCCAAGGTGCCCGATATCCATGATGTCGGCCTGATGGAGGATCGCGCGACCTTGCGCATTTCTTCGCAGCATATGGCAAACTGGCTGCTGCACGGCGTCTGCACCGCGGAACAGGTCGATACCGCGCTGGTCCGCATGGCGGCCAAGGTCGATGCGCAGAATGAAGGCGATCCGCTCTATCAGCCGATGAGCGGGCGCGAGGGCGAGAGCCTGGCCTTCCAGGCGGCACGCGCCCTGGTGTTCGAGGGTGTCGCGCAGCCCAATGGCTATACCGAGCCGTTGCTGCACGCCTATCGCGCCCGCGCCAAGGCGGAGGAAACCCTCGAGATAGCGTAAACTTCGCTGTCACTCTTTCCCATGCTGCGTTAGCCCTGATCGGGTCGCAGCATGGGAGAGGCGCCATGACCATCATCGTCCATCATTTGAATAACAGCCGTTCGCAGCGAATCCTGTGGCTGCTGGAGGAACTGGGCGAGGCTTATGAAGTGCGCCGCTATGAGCGGGATCGCAAGACGATGCGGGCGCCGGCCGCCCTGCGCGCCGTCCATCCGCTTGGCCGGTCGCCGGTGGTGGAGGTGGATGGCCACCGGCTGATCGAGACCGGGGCGATCATGGAATATCTGGTCGCGCGGGCCGGTGGCCGCTTCGGCGCGCCGACCGAGGCGGAGGGCGCGATCCGCTGGCGCCAGTTTCTCCATTATGCCGAAGGATCGATGATGCCGCCGCTGCTGGCCCTGCTGGTGGTCGGCAAGCTGGGCCTGCTCGGCCGGCCGGCGCGACCGACGGTGCAGGGGATGCTGGACGATCATCTCGACTGGCTGGAAAGCGAACTGGCAAGCCGCCCTTATTTCGCCGGGCCGGACTTTTCCGCCGCCGACATGATGATGAGCTTTCCGATCGAGGCGTCGCGGGCGCGCGGCGGGCTTGACGAATCGCGTCCGCATCTGATCGGGTGGCTGGAGAGAATACAGGCGCGGCCCGCCTATCAGGCCGCGCTGCGCACCGGGGGACATTATGCTTACGCCTGATCGCCGCACCTTGCTTCGCTATGCCGCTGCCGGGGTCGCTACCTCGCTGGTCAGTCCGCGCCTGTTCGCGCAGGAAAAGGCAGTCGAGGCGCTTCAGTCGATCACGCGCGACGTCACCCCGATCGGCAGGGCCGAGCGCGCCGACCGGCTGGCGCGGGCGCAGAAGCTGATGCAGGCACAGGGTATCGACGCGCTGCTGGTCGAGCCGGGCGCCAGCCTCATCTATTATAGCGGCATTCGCTGGTGGCGTTCCGAGCGGCTGACCGCGCTGGTCATTCCGGCCAGCGGCAGGCCTCTGGTCGTCTGTCCCTTTTTCGAAAAGCCTTCGATCGACGAATCGCTCGCCATCCCCGCCGAGGTCCGCGTCTGGCAGGAGCATGAAAGCCCCTATGCGCCGATCGCCGATTATCTGAAGGCGCGAGGGCTGGACAAGGGCCGCATCGGCATTGAGGAGACGGTCCGCTATTTCGCGGTCGATGGGCTGAAGGCCGCGCTGCCCGCCGCGACCCTGGTGAAAGACCCGGTGACGCGGGCCATTCGCATGCGCAAGACGGCAGCCGAGATCGCGCTGATGCAGAAGGCGGCGGACGTCACCATGGCCGCCTATCGCTGGACCCATCCGCAGGTGAAGGCGGGCATGACCCCGGCCGATATCGGCGCGCTGATGAGCGCGGCGACCAGCGCGCTCGGCGGCAAGGGCGAGTTCAACCTGATCCTGCTGGGCGAAGCGGCCGCCTATCCGCATGGCTCGGGCAAGCCGCAGTCGGTGCGGGCGGGCGAGGTGGTGTTGATGGATTGCGGCTGCACGGTCGAGGATTATCAGTCCGACATCAGCCGCACCTTCGTCTATGGCGCCGCGCCTACGGCGCAGCAGCGCAAGGTGTGGGACGCGGTGGCACAGGGCCAGCAGGTCGCGATCCGGGCGGCGAAGCTGGGCGTGGCGGCCGGCACGGTCGATGATGCGGTCCGCGCTTATTATGAGAAACTGGGCTACGGCCCCGGCTACAAGCTGCCCGGCCTGTCCCACCGCACCGGCCACGGCATCGGCATGGAAGGGCATGAGCCGGTCAACCTCGTCCATGGCGAGACGACCAAGCTGGACATCGGCATGTGCTTCTCCAACGAACCGGGGCTGTATTTGCCCGGCGCGATGGGCGTGCGCATGGAGGATTGCTTCCACATGACCGCGCAGGGGCCGCAATGGTTCTCCAAGCCGCCTGTGTCGATCGAGGCGCCGATGGGGTAATTCCTCCCCGGACCGGGGAGGGGGCGGTGCCCGAAAGGGCGTGGTGGAGGGGCAGTCGCCATGAGCGCTTTGCGTGATTGAAAGTCTCCGACTGCCCGCCGGTGCCCCTCCGTCAGGCCTTCGGCCTGCCACCTCCCCGTGCCGGGGAGGAATAGACCAAATCCCCCGCTTGTGCGGCGGGCCGCTTCCCACTAAATCGCGCGCATGACCTCGACCAACGACATTCGCCGCAGCTTCCTCGATTATTTCGGGGCCAATGGCCACACCATCGTTCCGTCCGCGCCGCTGGTGCCGCACAACGACCCGACGCTGATGTTCGTGAA
Source organism: Sphingobium scionense (assembly GCF_014197035.1). GTDB lineage: Bacteria > Pseudomonadota > Alphaproteobacteria > Sphingomonadales > Sphingomonadaceae > Sphingobium > Sphingobium scionense. Next base: position 315,434 of record NZ_JACIEU010000002.1, read on the forward strand.
CGCCGGCATGGTGCCGTTCAAGAATGTCTTCACCGGTCTGGAAACGCGCCCCTACAAGACCGCGACGTCGAGCCAGAAGTCGGTCCGCGCCGGCGGCAAGCACAACGATCTGGACAATGTCGGTTATACCGCGCGCCACCATACCTTCTTTGAAATGCTGGGCAATTTCAGCTTCGGCGACTATTTCAAGGAACAGGCGATCCATCATGCCTGGACCCTCCTGACCAAGGAATGGGGCCTGCCCGCGGAAAAGCTGACCACGACCGTCTATCACACGGACGACGAGGCGTTCGACCTGTGGAAGAAGATCGCCGGCCTGCCCGATCACAAGATCATCCGCATCCCGACCAAGGATAATTTCTGGGCGATGGGCGACAGCGGCCCGTGCGGTCCCTGCTCGGAAATCTTCTACGACCATGGCGACCATATCTGGGGCGGCCCGCCCGGATCGCCGGAAGAGGATGGCGACCGCTTCGTCGAGATCTGGAACCTCGTCTTCATGCAATATGAGCAGGAAGCCAACGAGATCGTTTCGGAACTGCCCAAGCCCTCGATCGACACCGGCATGGGGCTGGAGCGCATCGCCGCAGTGATGCAGGGCGTCCATAACAATTATGATATCGACACGTTCAAGGCGCTGATCGCCGAGAGCGGGGCGCTGACCCGCACCGCGACCGACGGCGAGTTCCAGGCCAGCCACCGCGTCATCGCCGACCATCTGCGTTCGACCAGCTTCCTGATCGCCGACGGCGTGCTGCCGGCGAACGAAGGCCGTGGCTATGTGCTGCGCCGGATCATGCGCCGCGCCATGCGGCATGCGCACATCATCGGTGCCAAGGATCCGCTGATGTATCGCCTGGTGTCGAGCCTGGTGTCGGAAATGGGCGGCGCCTTCCCCGAACTGGTCCGCGCCCAGCCGCTGATCGAGGAAACCTTGCTGCGCGAGGAAACCCGGTTCCGCAAGACGCTGGAAAACGGCCTCAAGCTGCTGGACGAGGCGACCGCCGATCTGGCCGAGGGGGCGACCCTGCCGGGCGAGACCGCGTTCAAGCTCTACGACACCTATGGCTTCCCCTATGACCTGACCGAGGATGCGCTGCGCACCCAGGGCCTGTCTGTCGACCGGGCCGGCTTCGACGCCGCCATGGCCGAACAGAAGGCCGCGGCACGCGCCGCCTGGAAGGGATCGGGCGAAAAGGCGTCGGACGAGATCTGGTACGATATCGCCGAAACGCTCGGCAGCACCGAGTTCATCGGCTATGCCTCGACCAAGGGCGAGGGCGAAGTGCTGGCCCTCCTCAAGGATGGCGCGCGGGTTGATGCAGCGTCGGCCGACGACAAGGTGACGATCATCACCAACCAGACGCCCTTCTATGGCGAGAGCGGCGGCCAGAATGGCGACGCCGGCACGATCACCACGCTGGGCGGCCTGGTGGCGGAGGTTGCCGACACGTCCAAGCCGCTTGGCCGCCTGCATGCGCATCAGGCGACGATCAGCGCGGGCAGCGTCAAGGTCGGCGACACCGTCAACCTGACGGTGGATGTCGAGCGTCGCGATCGCATTCGCGCCAACCACAGCGCCACCCACCTGCTCCATGCCGCGCTGCGCAAGGAACTGGGCGGCCATGTCACCCAGAAGGGCAGCATGGTCGCGGCCGACCGCCTGCGCTTCGACTTCTCGCATCCCGAGGCGCTGACCCAGGCCCAGATCGCCAAGGTCGAGGCCGATGTGAACGCGCAGATCCGTCATAATGACGAGGTCATGACCCGGCTGATGACCCCGGACGACGCGATCGCCGCCGGCGCGATGGCGCTGTTCGGCGAGAAATATGGCGATGAAGTCCGCGTCCTTTCCATGGGTAAGGGCGACGACCACAGCTATTCGGTCGAACTGTGCGGCGGCACCCATGTTCGCGCGCTGGGCGACATCGCCTTGTTCAAGATCGTGTCGGAAAGCGCCGTGTCCTCGGGCGTGCGCCGGATCGAGGCGCTGACCGGCGAGGCGGCGCGCCTGTGGCTGGTCGAGCGCGACGAGAAGCTGCGCCAGACCGCGGCGGCGCTCAAGACCACGCCGGAAGAGGTGCCCGCGCGCATCGCCGCGCTGGTCGAGCAGAGCCGCAAGCTGGAGCGGGAACTGGCCGAGGCCAAGAAGGCGCTGGCCCTTTCAGGAGCAGGGGCGGGCGGTGGCGGTTCGGCCAAGCCGGCCGGTCCCGAGAAGGTCGGCAGCGTCGACTTCCTGGGCCAGGTGATCGACGGCCTCGACCCCAAGGAACTGCGCGGCATTGTCGATGGCAACAAGAAGACGCTCGGCAGCGGCGTGTCGGCGGTGCTGGCCGTGGTCGATGGCCGCGCGACCATTGCGGTGGGCGTGACCGACGACCTGACCGGCAGCTTCAGCGCGGTCGATCTGGTCCGTGCGGGCGTCGAGGCGCTGGGCGGCAAGGGCGGCGGCGGCCGTGCCGACATGGCCCAGGGCGGCGGCCCGGATGGCGACAAGGCGCAGGCCGCGATCGACGCGGTCAAGGCCGCACTCGCCAGCGTTCCGGCCTGACAAGATGGGAAGGCGCGCCGCCGGTGCGCCTTCCGTCCCTATGCTGCGCCTGATCCTTGCATCCTGTCTGCTCGCCCTGCCGATGACAGCGCGGGCGGGCGAGGCGGTGATCATTACCTCGCCCGAGCCGTTGCCGGTCGCGCATGATCGCGCACGCCTGTTCCTGGGCGGCAGCATCGATATGGGCAAGGCGACCGACTGGCAGCGCGACATGATCGCGGCGCTGGCTGATGAGAGAGTGGCGATCCTGAACCCACGCCGGGCCGACTGGAACCCGGCCTGGAAGCCCGAGGCGAACGACCCCCATTTCCGCCAGCAGGTGGAATGGGAACTGGCCGCGCTGGACAGCGCCGACATCATCATCCTCTATCTGGCGCCCGGCACGCAGAGCCCGGTCAGCCTGCTGGAAATGGGCCTGCATGCGCGCGGCGGGAAGCTGGTGGTGCTGTGCCCCGAAGGTTTCTGGCGCAAGGGCAATGTCGACATCACCGCTGCCCGCTATGGCGTGGAACAGGTGTCGACGATCGAAGAACTGACCGCCGTGGTTCGCCGGCGCATCGCAGCAGCCAACAAGGCGCTGTCCGCAGCCGATTGACCCGTCCCTGCGCGCCTGACAGGGTGCGGTGCAGGGGGATATATGGCCAGCATTGCAAGCACATCGTCGCAGCCACGGAGTCTCGCGCCGGATCGCTATGAGCGCTTCCTGGCGGTGGCGTCGATCATCCTGCTCGCCGTGGTGCTGACCGCGATCGGGCGGGGGCATGGGCAGTGGCGCAGGTGCCGGGGCTGGTCTGGTTCCATCTGCTGACGATCCTGCTCGCGCTGGCGCTTACGCCGGTGATGCTGTTGCGACGGCGCGGCGACGGGCGGCATCGCTGGATGGGCTGGGTGTGGAGCGGCGCGCTGTTCCTGACCGCGGTCGACAGTTTCCTGCTGCACGGACCCGGCAGCCGGTTCAGCATCATCCATCTCCTGTCGATCTTCACCCTGATCCAGGTGCCGATCATCCTGCTGTCTGCGCGGCGCCATGACCTCAAGCGCCATCGTCGCTCGGTGCGCGGCATGGTGACGGGCGCGCTGCTGATCGCCGGTTTCTTCACCTTGCCCTTCGATCGGATGCTGGGCCACTGGCTGTTTGGCTGAAACGCCGTTTGAGAAAGCCGGTACCAGCCCGCGCCCCCGCCCAACCACCCGACAGGATGACACTGGATCGGGTGGTTGGGCGGGGCGCGGGCTGGTACCGTACCGAAAAATCGCCCTTTCGCGATTTTTGAAACAGGCACTAAGAGGCTGCCATGGATCTGACAGCTTTGATCGACGATATCGTGGCCGCCATGGCCAGGGAGACGGAGCGGGGCACCGTCGCCAGCTATATCCCCGAACTGGCGAAGGTGGATGCCGGCCAGTTCGGGATTGCGATTGCCACCGCCGACGGGCGCCTGCTGACCGGCGGCGACGCCGATAGCGGCTTTTCGATCCAGTCCATTTCCAAGGTGTTCGCGCTGACGCTGGCGCTGGGCAAGGTCGGCGACCAGCTGTGGGACCGGGTCGGGCGTGAGCCGTCGGGCAATGCGTTCAACTCCATCGTCCAGTTGGAGCAGGAACATGGCATCCCACGCAATCCCTTCATCAATGCCGGGGCGATCGTGGTGGCCGACGTCAATCTGGGCGGGCATCAGCCGCGCGTGGCGATCGGCGAAATGCTGCGCTTCGTCCGCTACCTGGCTGGCGACGACGCGATCCGCATCAATGAGGAGGTCGCCGCGTCGGAAACGGCGACCGGCTATCGCAACATGGCGCTCGCCAATTATATGCGCGCCTTCAACAATGTCCGCCATCCGGTCGATCTGGTGCTGGGCAGCTATTTCCATCAATGCGCGATCGAGATGAGTTGCCGGCAACTGGCGCTGGCGGGACGTTACCTGATGCTCGACGGGCGCCATCCCGAGGGCGGACGGGTCGTATCGCCCAGCCGGGCGCGGCGCATCAATGCGCTGATGCTGACCTGCGGCCATTATGATGCGTCGGGCGATTTCGCCTTCCGCGTCGGCATTCCCGGCAAGTCGGGCGTGGGCGGCGGCATATTGGCGATCGTGCCGGGCCGCGCGGCGATCGCGGTCTGGTCGCCCGGCCTCAACGCCAGCGGCAACAGCGCGCTGGGCACAAAGGCGCTGGAGATGCTGGCGCGGCGGACCGGCTGGTCGGTGTTCAGCCCGCCCGAGGTGCATCAGGGCTGACGCGGCGACGCGACAGTCGAAGTTCACAGTGTCGTCAGGATGGATTTGGGCCATTTGCACCGGAAACGCGCCTGCCACGCGTTACCCACGCGACAGCGACGTAACAATCGGGTCACAGCCACGCGCCTTCGACGCGACAGTGAAGCGACAGCCAGGCGACAGCGAAGCGACAGTTGCGGTCGATATGGGCGATGTTGTGCGCGCGTTTCATCGCGGAGGATAGAACAGAGATGAGCGCAATAGGAAAGGCTGGTGCCTTCAGGGCACCTCGTCCTGGCGCAGGCGACGCAGGCGGGGGGCGGACTGGAGCTGGGCGGCTTCCTTGATGCCGACGCGCAGATCCTCGCGTGCCTGGTGGATCGAGGCGATCACCGGGCCCATGGCGACGCCCAGGTCGACCAGTGCGGTTTCGGCCAGTTGCAGCGAGCTTTCGAGCGTTTCGGGCACGGCGTCGCTGGCCCCCGCCTTGTAGAGTTGAGTGGCATGGTCGGCATCGCGGGCGCGGGCGATGATCGGCAGGTCGGGCACCCAGCCACGCACCCGCTTGGTGACGCGCACCGACAGGACCGGATCGTCCATCGTCAGGATGAGGGCGCGGGCATGGCCGAGGCGGAGGCGGTCGAGCATTTCGGCGCGTGCGACGTCGCCGAAGAGGATGGGATAGCCCAGGCGCCGGGCTTCGGCGACGACGTCTGGGTCGGATTCGACGACGATGAAGCGCTGGCCATGGGTCTTGAGCAGGTCGCAGACCATCTGCCCGACGCGGCCAAAGCCGATGACGACGGCGGCCGCCTCGATCTGGTCAGGATCGGCTTCGATACGTTCCTCGCCTATCGCGTTTTCCAGCCGTTGGGCGATGTCATGGCCGAAGCGGGCAAGCAGCGGCGTGATGGTGAGGCCGATGGCGGTGACGATTTGCCAGAAGGCGGCAGTGGAGGGGAGGATCAGCTTGGCGGCGGCCGCCGCCGACAGCACGATCAATGTGGTTTCCGAGGGGCTGGACATCAGCACGCCGACTTCCAGCGCGACGCCCTTGCGCACGCCCGAGAAATAGAGAAGCAGGCCGGTGACCAGCGTCTTGGCGAGCACGACGCCGAGCACGGCGAGCAACAGGCTGGGCCAGTTGGCGAGGATCACGCGCAGGTCCAGGCTCATGCCCACGGTGATGAGGAAGACGCCGAGCGCCAGCCCCTTGAACGGGGCGGTCATCACTTCGACCTCGCCATGATAGTCGGTTTCGGCGATCAGGATGCCTGCAAGCAGAGCACCGACGATCGGCGAGAGGCCGGCGATCGAGGTAGCGAGGCTGGAGACGATCACCACCAGCAGGCTGGCGGCGAGGAAGACTTCTGGGCTCTTGGTGCGCGCGGCCTGGCGGAAGATATGGGGCAGGATGAAGCGGCCGAAGACCAGCATCACGGCGATGGTGAGCCCGCCCTTCAAAAGGGTGGTGGCGAGTTCGTTCCAGGCGGCGTCCGGGCTGGTGGCGACCGAAGGGGCGAGGGCACCGAGCATGAAGATGATCGGTACCAGCGCCAGATCCTCGAACAGCAGCATCGAGAAGGCCGACCGGCCGACCGCGCTCTGGGTGCCGACCATGGGCAGCACTACGGCGGTGGAGGATAAAGCGAGGGCCAGGCCGAGGCCGATCGCGCCGGCCGTCGGCTGGCCAAGCAGATAGAGGCCCATGGCAATAAGGGCCGCACTGCCCAGCAGTTCGGTGGCACCGACGCCGAATACCTGCGCGCGCATGCTCCACAAACGCCGGAAGCTCAGTTCCAGCCCTATGGAAAAGAGCAATAATATGACGCCCAATTCTGCAAATGGCTCAATCGCCGCCCGGTTGGAGATGGTGACATGATAGAGCCAGGGATATTCGCCGACCAGCGAGCCAAGTCCTGCCGGGCCGACAGCAAGTCCCACCAGAATGAAACCGATGACGGGGCTGATGCGGAAGCGGGCAAAGCCGGGAATGACCAACCCAGCAGCTCCCAGGATGACGAGGGAGTCACTGAAGCTCTGCGGATTGATTGCGTCGGTCATGACGCATCATTGCGGGGGAAGCGGGGAATTGCCACCCTTTCGCCAAAAGAAATCCCATGAGGCGCGCTGGAGCTTGTGTCGCGGGGCGCATGGCATTTGCGTTACCGGCCTGTAATTTTCCGGACATCCGGGTGAAAAATCGGGGGTGCTAAAAGGGCGGTCGGATTTGCTATGGACGAATGGTGATGGGAATGATGGCTGCGCCGCTGCAAGATGCGCCGATCAGCGCCGGGGATATCCTGATCTGGGCACGGGTCGAGCAGGCTCTCGCCGGGAAGAACGCGGCCCTGGCGGCGCTGGTCAAGGCCAGGGCGTGCGGGCGGGCCATAGGCTCTGCCGCCGATGTCGAGATCGCATCCGAGCTTTCCCGGATGGAGGAGGCGCAACTGGTAAGGTTGTGGCTGGGTGCTGACGATCCCGAACATCCGACCCGCCGGGAAATGCTCGCGCTCGACCGTTTGGCGTTGATCGACGCCGATTTCTGATCATTGGCCAGGGCAGGCTGCTGCAGGCGATGGGATTAGAGCGGATATTGCCGGTGGATGGGAGAACGCAACGCGCAAAACCGATTCTCAATCTTGCGCGATGCTTCGGAAAACCGGGGTCTGGCTAGACTAGCTGCTTGCCGTTTCGCGCACGGGCGTTGGCAGTGATCGATTGCGAAAGATCAGATTAGCCTGTGTCCTGACGACCATTTCATATTCATCATCGAACTGCGCGATCAGGGGCAGCAGGCCGGGGCGATAGGCGCCGACTTCGCCCGCTTCGAAGATGATCCAATTGGGGCGATAAGGGGAACTGCCAATCAGATGGTTGAGTACCTTGATGTCTTCACCTTCGATGTCGATCGACAGGAGGTCGAAGTAGAGCGGGATATTCTCCCTTTCCAATATGGTCGGCAATGTTTCCATGTCGACCGCGAGGCTCCCCCTTGTCGGACCGAACATCCGGCTGTGATTTTCATTGAGCGATGATACGCCATCGGACGATCCGATATGCAATGTCGCGCTACCGGCCCTGTCGGACACGGCGACATTGACGATTCGATAGTCCAGTGCGCCAAATTCCTCGCGGATATTGTCGATCAGCTTGCTATTGGCTTCAACTAACAGGCCGCGCCAGCCAAACCAGCGCAGCAAGTCATAGCTGTTCGATCCTGTCCGGCCCATTACGCCGACATCAACCAGGATCTTATTGGAGCAGGCTGTGTCCATCATCGCGCGGATCAGCAGCGATACCTCGCCGAACTGGGACATGTCGGCGAAAAATCCGTTCTTTTCCTGCGGATAATATTGCCGCGCAATATCGGCTCGCCGCGCGTAAAATTCCGGTGAGTGCAGGATCGCGTCGAGCACATCCGAAACCGATGCCCGATCATCCGACAGAGCTGCGGCGAAATGGGCATGCCCTGTCGGATCAGGCGCGCGCAGCAGCAGCTTGCGATAGAGAATATCGACCAACTGCCGGGCATCATCATGTCTGTGCCTCCTGCGCCGCATAGCGCGTAGGCACCGCTTCCATAGTCCTGCCAAGCTCTTGCCTTTGCCTACCGAAGATCAGGTCTGATGATGGTGCGGACGATGGGACTTGAACCCATATTCCCCGGGGGAGGCGGATTTTAAGTCCGCTGCGTCTACCGATTTCGCCACGTCCGCGCTGCGCCTTCCCCTGAAGGCTTGGGCGCGGCAGGTCAAGAGGGGCGGTCAGTCGGCGAGCTTGCCGTTCAGCCGCTCGCGCATTTCCTTGCCCGGCTTGAAATAGGGAACACGCTTGGCCGAGACCGGCACCTGTTCGCCGGTACGCGGATTGCGGCCGGTGCGGGCATCGCGTGCGCGGGTGGTGAACGCGCCGAAACCGCGCAGTTCGACCCGGCCTCCGCCCGACAGACGGTCGACAATTTCCCGGAAGAAGAGGTCGACGATCTTCTCCACCTCCTGCAGGCTGAGGCCCGGATTTTCTTCGCCGAGTTTCTGGATCAGTTCAGAACGGATCATAAGTCCTCCAGCACCCCAAATATTCCCCTCCGGACATTTATAAACAATTGGCAAGCCGTTGACAATCGGGGAGCAATCAAATCGTTTCGAAGCGGCAAGGAAATGTCGCATGGACAGGAAAAAGCCCGCCGGAACCTGGGTTCCGGCGGGCTTTTCTTTGCCTGTTGGCAGGAAGGAAGGGATTAGCCTTCGTTCTTGGCCTTGAGCGCTTCGCCCAGGATGTCGCCCAGCGATGCGCCGCTGTCCGACGAGCCATATTGTGCAACAGCCTGCTTTTCTTCGGCGATCTGCATCGCCTTGACCGAGAAGGTCGGCTTCTTGGCGCGGTCGAAACCGGTTACCATGGCGTCGAACTTCTGACCCAGCTGGAAGCGTTCCGAACGCTGTTCGTCGCGGTCGCGGCCCAGGTCGCTGCGCTTGATGAAGCCGGTGGCGCCATCTTCGCCAGCCTGGACTTCCAGGCCGCCGTCGCGAACTTCCAGAACGGTCACGGTGACGATCGCGTTCTTGTTGAGGCCAGCAGCAGCGGCGGTGGTGCCGCCAGCGGCCGGGCCGCCACGCTCAAGCTGCTTCATGCCGAGGCTGATGCGCTCCTTCTCGACGTCGATGTCGAGAACGACGGCCTGAACCGTCTCGCCCTTGCGGTGCAGCGCCAGCGCGTCTTCGCCCGAGATGCCCCAAGCGATGTCCGACATGTGGACCATGCCGTCGACGTCGCCGTCCAGGCCGATGAACAGGCCGAATTCGGTCGCGTTCTTGACTTCGCCCTCGACGGTCGAGCCGATCGGGTGACGCTCTGCGAAGCTGTCCCAGGGGTTGTTCTGGGCCTGCTTGAGGCCGAGCGAGATGCGGCGCTTCTCGGGATCGACTTCCAGAACGATGACTTCCACTTCCTGGCTCGTCGAAACGATCTTGCCGGGGTGGACGTTCTTCTTGGTCCAGGACATTTCCGAAACATGGACCAGGCCTTCGATGCCCGGCTCCAGTTCAACGAACGCACCATATTCGGTGATGTTCGTGACGCGGCCCGACAGCTTCGCACCGACCGGGTACTTGGCGGCTGCGCCTTCCCACGGATCGCTTTCCAGCTGCTTCATGCCGAGGCTGATGCGCTGGGTTTCGCGGTTGATGCGGATGATCTGGACACGGACGGTGTCGCCGATGTTGATCATTTCGTTCGGGTGGTTGATGCGCTTGTACGACAGGTCGGTGACGTGCAGCAGGCCATCGATGCCGCCCAGGTCAACGAACGCACCATAGTCGGTGATGTTCTTGACGACGCCTTCGATGATCTGGCCTTCGGCCAGGGTCTGGATCAGGCCCGAGCGCTGTTCGGCGCGGGTTTCTTCCAGGATGGCGCGACGCGACACGACGATGTTGCCACGACGGCGATCCATCTTGAGGATCTGGAAGGGCTGCGGGATGTCCATGAGCGGGGTGACGTCGCGGACGGGGCGGATGTCGACCTGCGAACCGGGCAGGAAGGCGACGGCGCCGTCGAGGTCGACGGTGAAGCCACCCTTGACGCGGCCGAAGATGACGCCTTCGACGCGGGCGCTTTCGGTGAACTCGGCTTCCAGCTTGTCCCAGGCGGCTTCGCGGCGAGCGCGGTCGCGCGACAGCATGGCTTCGCCATGGGCGTTTTCGACGCGGTCGACATAGACTTCGACTTCGTCGCCGACCTTGAGGTCAGCCTTCTGGCCGGGAGCGGCGAATTCGCGCAGCGGCACGCGGCCTTCCGACTTCAGGCCGACGTCGATCAGCGCCATGTCGTTTTCGATGCCGGTAACGGTGCCCTTTACGACGCGGCCTTCAAAGCCGCCGTCTTCGCCACCGAGAGAATCATTGAGAAGCGCGGCGAAATCGTCGCGCGAGGGGAATGCCGTAGAGGCCATGGTTGGTCCTTCACTCATCATTGCTGGCCAATCGGTTGTGTCCGATGGTCTTTGGCCAAACCACGCGCAGGACCGAATATCCGGCGCGTATCCAAGGGGTTGGGCGGTGGAACGTCCGGGCTGGAAAAACGAAAGGGCGCCCGGAAACATCCGCGCGCCTTATCGGGTCACACGCTTACGGGCGACCTTCAAGCTGGGCGTCCACAAGCGCGATCGCCCGCTGGACGGCCGCGTCTATAGTCAAATTGCTGGTATCTAGCAAGTCGGCGCCATCGGCGATCTTGAGCGGGGCGTGGTCACGGCTCATGTCGCGGGTATCGCGGGCCTGGATGTCGGCGATCAGGCTGTCCATGTCGGGCTGGCCGCCATGGGCCTGGGCATCCTTGAAGCGGCGTTCGGCGCGGACATGGACGCTGGCGGTGACGAAGATCTTGGCATCGGCGTCCGGTGCGATGACGGTGCCGATGTCGCGTCCGTCGAGGATGGCGCCGCCCGGCTGGGTGGCGAAGTCGCGCTGGCGCTGGACCAGCGCGTCGCGCACGCTCTGATGCACCGACACGCGCGAGGCGAGGCTGCCGACCGCTTCGCTGCGCAGCGCCGGATCGGCAAGGATGGCGTCGTCGAAACCGCAGGCGGCCAGCGCGTCGGCCTGATGATCGGGGTCGCCGCCATTTTTCAGCACGGACAAGCCCACGGCGCGATAGAGCAGGCCGGTGTCGAGCACGGGCAGGCCATAATGGCGCCCCAGCGCCTTGGCGATCGTGCCCTTGCCTGATGCGGCGGGACCGTCGACGGCGATGATCATGCGATGGCTCCGAGTGTCTGGAGCAGGGTGGTGAAGGTCGGGAAGCTGGTCGCGACCGGGCGCATGTCGTCGATGGTGACGCCATCGCGCGAGACCAGGCCGGCGACCGCGAAACTCATGGCGATGCGATGATCCAGCTTGGTGGCGATCGGGCCGCCGCCGGGCAGGGGCTGGCCGCCGCTGCCCTCGATGATGATGCCGTCTTCCAGTTCCTCGACCGTGACGCCGATCGCGCGCAGGCCGGTGGCCATGGTGGCGATGCGGTCCGATTCCTTGACGCGCAGCTCGTCGAGGCCGCGGAAGATGCTGCGGCCATGTGCGAAGGCTGCCGCGATGAAGGCGACGGGATATTCGTCGATCATGCTGGGCGCGCGGGCGGGATCGGGCTCGACGCCGTTCAGGGCGGAGGCGGTGACGACCAGGTCGCCGACCGGCTCGCCGCCGACTTCGCGGGCGTTGATGATCTCGATCGATCCGCCCATCTCGCGCAGCAGGTCGATCAGGCCCGCGCGGGTGGCGTTGAGGCCGACATTGCTGATCGTTACCTGCGATCCCGGCACCAGCAGCGCGGCGACCATCGGGAAGGCGGCCGACGAGGGGTCGCCGGGCACGACGATATTCTGCGGCTTGAGTTCGGCCTCGCCCTTGAGCGTGATGATGCGGGTGCCGTCGGCCTGCACCTCGACATCGAGGTCGGCGCCGAAGCCCTTGAGCATGCGTTCGCTATGGTCGCGGGTCGGGATCGGCTCGACCACGCGGGTGATGCCGGGCGTGTTGAGACCGGCGAGCAAAATCGCCGACTTCACCTGGGCCGAAGCGACGGGCAGGGTATAGTCGAGCGGCACGGCCGGGCAGGCGCCGGTCATGGTCAGCGGCAGGCGATCGCCGGGGCTGGTCGTGAAGCTGGCGCCGACACGGGAGAGCGGTTCGGTGACGCGCGCCATCGGGCGCTTGCTCAAGGATGCGTCGCCGACGAAGGTGGCGGTGATGCCATGGCTGGCGACCAGGCCCATCAGCAGGCGGGTCGATGTGCCGCTATTGCCCATGTCGAGCGCTTGCAGCGGCTGGAGCAGGCTGCCGACGCCGACGCCGTGAATATGCCAGATGCCGTCATCGTCGCGCTGGATGTCCGCGCCCATCGCGCGCATGGCTGCCGCGGTGGCCAGTACATCCTCGCCCTCCAGCAGGCCTTCGACCCGGCTTTCGCCCACGGCCAGGGCGGACAGCATCAGCGAACGGTGGGAAATGCTTTTGTCGCCCGGAACCGCCACGGCGCCGGACAGGACAGGGGCGGCGGTGAAGGTCATCGGGCTGGGTTGGTCATTATGGCTGGTCACGGGGTATCCATCATCTTGGAACCGAAAAAATGCGCCCGGCTTTTGACAGCGCGGTCTCGCTATGGCAAGGCGCCCGACGTTTCGTGGGCGACTTCCGTCGTGCCGCGTGATTTCTGTTTGAGCATCGAAGAAGGAACAGGCCGGACATGGTGAAGGCTGAATGGGGCACGAAGCGGACCTGCCCGAAATGCGCGACTCGCTTCTACGACCTGGGCAAGGATGACCCGGTGACCTGCATCAACTGCGGCGCCGCCTGGGAGCCCGAACCGGTGCTGAAGTCGAAGCAGCCGCTGCCGTATGAAGAGGTTGCGCCCAAGAAGGTCGTCGAGACCGCCGATGGCGAGCTGGAGACGGCGGACGATGATCTGGACATCGATCTGGACGTCGACGACGATGGCGATTCGCCGGACAATGACGTCGATCTGGGCGGCGATGACGACCTGGGCGTCGAAGCCGGCGGCGATGACAATGACGACGATAATTAAGTGAAAATTCTGCTTGCCAACGGGATCGCCTGATCCTAGAGGCAGCGACCTCCGAGGCGCCGGACCCAACGGCGCCTCATGATGGTACGGGGCCTTAGCTCAGCTGGGAGAGCGCCTGCATGGCATGCAGGAGGTCAGCGGTTCGATCCCGCTAGGCTCCACCAATTTTTCGGAATCCGAAAATGTCCGGGGGACATTTTCCCGAAAAATTCCCAAGCGTAAGCGCGGGAGGACATTCGGCCGACGGCATTGCCGGACATGGTCTGATCCATCGGGACGCGGCGTGCGCCGTATCAGGATGGGGCCTTAGCTCAGCTGGGAGAGCGCCTGCATGGCATGCAGGAGGTCAGCGGTTCGATCCCGCTAGGCTCCACCATTTTTCCAAATAACATTATGCGCGCGAACCGCCTTCATTGTGCAGCGATTGCGACCTACTCATTTGTCCCCGTAGCAGGTTGGGCGTTGTTCGCGCCTTTGGGCCGCGAAGGCCTGTGCAACAAATGAGCGTTTGTGGATCGCCTTGGTCGTGATCTGTCCAATAATGTTGGTCATGTCGGTCGGATTAGGCTTTTTCGCGCTATGATCCGTCTCAGCGGCAGGATCATCATTCACCTGCTCTGTTTGCACCGCCCTCATCAGTGCAGTCGATGCGTCCTGCCAAAAGCTGGTGGTCAGCTATCCATTCATCCTTGCCGTCCGGCAGTTCCCGGATTTATCCTCGCGGCTTAGCGCATCATGCGCGGCGCGCTTTCGGGCAGGCGCCAGAGGACCGGCAGCACGCCCAGCGCCACGATCGCGATCAGCCAGCCGGGGGCGGACGCCCATCCGCTCGCCTGCGTCAACTGGTGCGACAGATAGGGAGTGAGGCCGCCGAACAGCGCGGTCGCGCCGGTCGCGCCAAAGGCCAGGCCGCTCAGCCGCCCTTCGCCGGGAAATTGCTCGGCCGTGGTCACGGCGCCGACCGCGCTCACTGCCCCGCCCAGCGCCGCTAGCAGGATCGCGCCCACCAGCGCACCGCCCAATGCGCTTCCCTGTGCCATCAGGGCAAAGAGCAGGGCCGGCAGCGTGACGCCTGCGAGCGCCAGCGTGACCAGCACCGGCTGCCGCCCGATCCGGTCGGACAAAGCGCCGACCAGCGGCGTCACCAGGATCACCACCAGCGCGGCGAGCGTCGATAGTGTCAGCGCATCGGCCTCGCCCATGCGGCCGGTCGCGATCAGGAAGCTTGGCACATAGACGATGCCGACATAATAGGTGATCGACCCCAGCGCCGAAATGGCAAAGCCGCGGCCGATCGCGGGGCGATAGGCATGCAGGCTGAGGCGCAGCGGCTGGGCCGGGATGCTGCCACGGGCGCGCTGCGCCAGGAAATCGGGCGACTCCTCGATCCGCGACCGCGCAAGCAGGATGAGGGCCGCGAGTCCCGCGCCGACCAGGAAGGGAATGCGCCAGCCCCAGTCGGCCAGCGCCGCCTCGTCCAGCAGCGCCACGGTCAGGGCCGACAGCGCCACCGCCAGCAGCCCGCCGACCTCGCTCGCCGCCGACGCCAGGGATGTGACGAGGCCGCGCCTGCCGGACGGCGCCCCTTCCAGCAGATAGGCGACGACGCCGGTATATTCTCCGCCGACCGAGAAGGCCATGACACAGCGCAGCGCCAGCAGCAGCCAGCCCGCCATCGCCCCGGCCTGCGCCTGGGTCGGCAGCAGTGCGGTTGCCAGCATCGCCGCGCTCATCAGCGCCATCGACAGCAACATGGTCGGCCGCCGGCCATGACGATCGCCGATATGGCCAAAGACTATCGCGCCCAGCGGCCGCATCAGATAGACGACCGCAAAGCCGGCCAGCACATGGCCGATGCCCGCCGCGCCGCCGCCATAGAAGATGCGCGACAACAAGGTGGCGAGATAGAGATAGAGGGTGAAGTCATACCATTCGACGATGGTCGACAGCCCGGCAATCGCCAGCGATCGCTTCGAGAGGCCGGGTGGCTGCCCCATCGGTGGCGTCTCCTCGTCCATCAGAACAATCCCCCACTCCCTAACCATCGGCAAAGCCGAACGGCGCCCGCGTCCGCCGATAATCGTCGGGCAGCATGTCGCGGCCGATCGGCGGGGCGGACCGGGCCATGCACTGGCTGCGGTGGCACAGGCGACAGGTGACGCCGATCGGCGTCGGCGCGGGCGGCGGCGCATCCTGGCTATAGACCAGCCGATGGGCATGGTCGGCCGCGCAGCACAGCGCGATCGCCCGCTCCACCTTCGCCGCGCCCCAGCTGCCGCCGCCGGCGGTGACGGTGCGCGCGATCGAGAAGAAGCGCTGGCCGTCGGGCAGTTCCAGCCATTGCGTCACCACCTCGCGCGGTGTTTCGAACACGCGATGCACCGACCAGAGCGGGCAGGAACCGCCATGGCGGGCAAAGGGGAAGCCGGCCCCGTCCAGCCGCTTGGAGACATTGCCGGCCGGATCGACCCGCAGGAAGAAGAAGGGGACGCGCTCCTGCCCCGGCTTCTGCAATGTGGTGAGGCGATGCGCCGCCTGTTCGAAGCTGACGCTGAACTGCCGGGCCAGCGCCTCGACATCATAGCGCTTGGCCTCCACCGCCTTGGCGAAGGCGCCATAGGGCATCAGGATCGCCGCCGCACCATAGCCGGCCAATGCCCGCCGGGCGAGCCGCCGCCCGCTTTCGCTGGCGAACTGCCCGTCCTTCAGCAGCGCGTCGAAGCCCTTGCGCATCTCCAGATAGGCGATCTGCAACGCCAGTTGAAAGGCGGAGCTGGCGCCGTCCAGCGCATCGTCCAGCAGTACCGCGTCGCGATGCCGGTCCAGCCGCCGCATCGATCCCGCCATCACGTCCGACGGCAATCGCCGCACCCGCAAATTATGCCGCGCCTTGAGCCAGCCAGCTAAGCCCCCCTCGGCCTCCGCCTCCGTCGCCAGCTTCTCGGCCGCATCGTCGAGCAACGGGAAGCTGTTGCGCCGCGCGGCGATGAAGCGCCGCGCCTCCGCCACCGGATCGGCGCCATCCTCCTGCGGTTCCGCCTCCGCCCCCCGGTCCGCCCCTCTGTCGGCCAGTGCCAGATGCTCCTCGCGATAGCTGGTATAGAGCCGCAGCAAAGCCTCGGTAATGCCGGGATAATTGACCGCGACATCGCCGGTCGCCAGTTGCGGCAGGTCGATGTCGGCGAACATCGGGTCTTTCAGCACCGCCTGTAGCCGCGCCGTCTGCTCCGCGCCGCCGTCGCCCGCCACCTCGGCCATGTCGAGCTTGTAGGTGCGGGCGAGGCGCAACAGCATGTCGGCGGTCAGCGGCCGCTGGTTGCGCTCCAGCAGCGCGACATAGGAGGCGCTGATCTCCAGATCATTGGCCATGTCCGCCTGGGTCAGGCCCAGCTCGCGCCGCAGCCGCCGCAATCGCGGCCCCATATAGACGGGACGATCCTTGGCCATGACACCGACTCCTGTACGCTCTTTACAACTTTACAGCAGATTTTTGTAAAGATCGACAACTGGACTTTGGCAGGGGTGCCGCACCCCGGTTCCTGTGTCTACTTCGCTGTCATTCTTTCTTGCAGCTCACCCCGAGGGAATGACGACATGACCTATCAAAGTGAAATCGCGAAGGCCGACACGCTGATCGGCGGCCAGGGCCATTGGGACGGCATTGCGCCCGAATCCGTCGCCCGCATGCGCCTGCAGAACCGCTTCCAGAGCGGCCTCGACATCGCCCGCTATACCGCGAAGATCATGCGCGCCGACATGGCCGCCTATGATGCCGATCCGGCCAACTACACCCAGTCGCTGGGCTGCTGGCACGGCTTCATCGGCCAGCAGAAGATGATCAGCATCAAGAAGCATTTCGGCACCACCAAGGGCCGCTACCTCTATCTGTCCGGCTGGATGGTCGCGGCGCTGCGCAGCGAGTTCGGCCCGCTGCCCGACCAGTCGATGCATGAAAAGACCAGCGTCCCCGCGCTGATCGAGGAACTCTACACCTTCCTGCGCCAGGCCGACGCCCGCGAGCTGGGCGGCCTGTTCCGCGATCTCGACAAGGCCCGCGCGGAAGGCGACGAGGTCCGCGCCGCGAAGCTGCAGCAGCAGATCGACAATTACGAAACCCATATCGTCCCGATCGTTGCCGACATCGACGCCGGGTTCGGCAATGCGGAGGCGACCTATCTGCTCGCCAAGAAGTTCATCGAGGCCGGCGCCTGCTGCATCCAGATCGAGAACCAGGTTTCGGACGAAAAGCAGTGCGGCCATCAGGACGGCAAGGTCACGGTCCCGCATGAGGATTTCCTCGCGAAGATCCGGGCAGTCCGCTACGCCTTCCTGGAACTGGGCATTGACGACGGCGTGATCGTCGCGCGGACGGACTCGCTGGGCGCGGGCCTCACCAAGCAGATCGCCTTCACCCGGCAAGCGGGCGATATCGGCGACCTCTATAATGGCTTCCTCGACTGCGATCCGGTCGATGCCGGCGCGATCGGCCATGGCGACGTTCTCATCAGCCGCGACGGGCGGTTGCTGAAGCCCAAGCGCCTGCCCTCGAACCTCTATCAGTTCCGCGCCGGCACCGGCGAGGATCGTTGCGTCCTCGACTGCATCACCGCGCTCCAGAACGGCGCCGACCTGCTATGGATCGAAACCGAAAAGCCGCATATCGGCCAGATTGGCGGCATGGTGAGCCGCATCCGCGAGGTGATCCCCAATGCCAAGCTGGTCTACAACAACTCGCCCAGCTTCAACTGGACGCTGAACTTCCGTCAGCAGGTGTTCGACGCGTGGGAAGCGGCGGGCAAGGATGTCGGCGCCTATGACCGGGCAAGGCTGATGAGCGCGGATTTTGACGCCACCGACCTCGGCATCGAGGCGGACGAACGCATCCGCACCTTCCAGAAGGATGCGGCGGCGCAGGCTGGCATCTTCCACCACCTCATCACCCTGCCGACCTATCACACGGCCGCGCTCAGCACCGACAATCTCGCCAGGGAATATTTCGGCGAGGCCGGCATGCTGGGCTACGTCAAGGGCGTGCAGCGGCAGGAAATCCGCCAGGGCATCGCCTGCGTGAAGCACCAGAATATGGCCGGCTCCGACATTGGCGACGACCATAAGGAATATTTTGCCGGCGACGCCGCGCTGAAGGCCGGCGGCACGCACAACACGATGAATCAGTTCGCGGCCTAAACCCTATCCCCATCATCCCCGCTTGCGCGGGAATGACGGGTTGGAGTTGACCGCACGCGCCCCATCTTCCCGGCGATATCCCGATGCTTGTCGGGAAGATGGGTTCCGCAAGCGTAACAAGCATGGAAGATTAGGGTTTCGCGGCCGGGGCCGTGAAGACAGTCAGTTCGCGGGGAATTCGACATTTCTTTTTGAGGTGTGGCCCTTCGCGATTTGGGTGGAAGGACCTCGACGGCCCGGTGGCGCACCACCGGGCCGTTTTTTTCATTTCGCTCACCCTACTCCGTTCGCTTCGAGCGAAGTCGAGAAGTGCGTAGCGCAGTGCCCTCGTTTCTGGACAGGCTCGAAACGAACGGCGGTTGTGTCAGACTATCCCCGCTCGCTGGCGCACCGCCTGCTTCAATATGTCGAGCGGCATCGCGCCCAGCGTCAGCACTTCGTGGAACTGCTTGAGGTCGAACTTGTCCCCCTGTGCCGTCTTCACTTGCTCGCGCAGGTCGTTCCATACCGTATGGCCGATCTTGTAGCTGCACGCCTGGCCCGGCCAGACGGTGTAGCGGTCGATCTCTCCCTGGCTGCGGCCGCGCGCGATGCCGGTGGTGGCGATGAGATAATCGGTCGCTTTCTCGCGGCTCCAGCGCTTGGCGTGCATGCCGCTGTCGACCACCAGCCGGGTGGCGCGGAACAGCAGCGACTGGAGATAGCCGACCTGGCCCAGGGGATCGCCCTTGTACATGCCCATCTCGTCGGCCAGCTGCTCGGAATAGAGCGCCCAGCCTTCGGAATAGCCGCTGTAGAAGCCGCGGCGGCGGATCATCGGGATCGAATCCGATTCCAGCGCCACCGTCACCTGCAGGTGATGGCCCGGCACCGCCTCATGATGGGTCAGCGTGGCGAGGCCGAATTTGGGCCGGTCGAACGTGTCGCGCAGGTTGATGAAATAGATGGCCGGCCGCGACCCGTCGAGCGAGGCATTCTGATAATAGCCGCCCGGCGCCCCCGCCTGGATCGTCACCGGCACGCGGCGCACCTCGACCGGTGCCTTGGGCACGGTGTTGAACGCCTCCCCCAACCGCGCCTGCATCGCCTTGATCTGGCTGTTGAGCTGCGCCAGCAGTGCTTCGCGGCCCGGATCGGTATTGGGGTAGAGCTGGTCGGGGCGCTTGTTGAGCGCGACCAGCCGGTCGCCGACTGTGCCCTGGCTCATCCCTTCGCCCTTCAGGATCGCGTCGATCCGCGACGAGATGCTGGCGACCTGATCCAGGCCCATCTGATGGATTTCGTCGCCGGTCAGCCGGGTCGTGGTCGCGGCCTCGGCGGCGGCCGCATAGAAAGCCTCGCCATCGGGCAGGCGCCAGCAGCCGGCGTCATGCACGGCCTTGGCGCGCAACTGCTGCACCAGCGCGCGCTGGCGATCGACGGCGGGGAAGACCTTTTCCGCGACGATCCTTTCCGCTTGCGCGGCGCGTTCGGGCGGCAGGCCGGCGGCGGCCAGCTTCCTGGCGAAGCTCGCCACCAGCACGGTCTGGGCGGCGGGCTGGTCGCGCAGCGCCGCCTGCATCTTCATCGTCGTGTCGAGGATATAGTCGGGCGCGAACACGCCCTTGGCCGCGTCCGCCTTCTGCCGTTCCAGCTCGCCATCCATGCTGACGGGGAAGGCTTCGAGCCGCGCCAGATAGGCGTCGGCATCGGCCGCGTCCTTCACCCGGTGCTGGCTGTCGAGGAAATCGGGCGTCTCGCGATAGGAGCCGGTCAGTTGGCTGAGGATATAGGGCGCGTAGCGGCCCGCCGTCTCGCCATAGGCGAAACGCTCGCCACCCACCGCGCGGTCGAGCTGATAGGCGACGACATCATAGTCGAGCTGGCTGGCCGGGCTGAGCGTCGCGCGGTCGAGACCGGCAAGCTGCTTCGCCTGCGTCCTGGTCCGGGCGAGGTCGCGGGCCGCGCCGGCGGCGCTGGTATCGCTGAGCTTGCCGCGCAGCGCGGCGCGGGCACCGGTGTCGAGGCCAAGGCGGGTGGCCTGTTCCGGGCTGTCGTCCAGCCGCTCATAGAAGAAGCCGTCCAGCATGGCGCGCAGGCGGGCATCCTGCGATCCCGGCTGCGCAAAGGCGCGCGGGGTGGATGCGGCCAGCGCCGTGGCGCCGCTGGTGGTGAGGAATTGCCGTCGGTTCACGAAATGCTCCCTGTTCTGGCCCTGGCACGAACGGTCACCCGCCCGCCGGGGGCGCCTTAGTGCCGCGCATGCAACCGCTTGGCTAGGGGCGAGGCCGTCATGGCGACATCACAGCGGGATTCTCCTACGAAGTTCACAGTGTAAACGGCCTGTTCGGGGCTTTGGCACCTGTGCCGCATCGGCGACGCGCCTGCCAGGTCCCGCCGAAGCGTCTGTGGCAGGTGAAGGCGGGTTAGCATCGCGCGTCTGGCACGCCTCTTCCGGGTGACACCAGAGCAACCCGACCAAAGCGCATCGCGGTGAACAGGGGCGCCGTACCATCCCCAGGATAGAGCAGGGACAGTGCAAATAGGAAAGCATAAGGGGTAGTGGAGCGGGCTTTGCCGGGCTTATGCCAGCGTGACGAAGCTGTCCATCACCCGCTTGCGGCCGGCGGTTTCGAAGTCGATTTCCAGCTTGTTGCCTTCGATCGCGGCGATCGTGCCATAGCCGAATTTCTGGTGGAAGACGCGCTGGCCGAGCGAGACATCGTCGCGGCCCTTGTTGCCGAGCGAAACGGCGGAGGTGCGGGCTTCGACGACGCGTACCGGTTCGCGGCTGAACTGGCCGCCTGTCTGGGCGCGTTGCCAGCCGGGGCCACGCGACGAACCGCGCGCGACATTGGCGAAGGGATCGTCCCGTTCGGACCAGTTGGCGCGCCAGAGCGAGGCACCGCCGGACATGCTGCTTTCCTCATCCACATGTTCGGGCGGCAATTCGCCGACGAAGCGGGAGGGGATGGAGCTGGTCCACTGGCCATAGATGCGGCGGTTGGCGGCATGAAGGATGGTGCAGCGCTTGCGCGCGCGGGTGATCGCCACATAGGCGAGGCGCCGTTCCTCCTCCAGGCTGTTGAGCCCGCCCTCGTCGAGCGCGCGCTGCGAGGGGAAAATGCCTTCCTCCCAGCCGGCGAGGAAGACATTGTCGAATTCCAGCCCCTTGGCCGCGTGGATGGTCATGATGGTAAGCTTGCGCTCATCCTGCTGCGCCTCATTATCCATGACCAGACTGACATGTTCGAGGAAGGCGCCCAGCGTCTCATATTCCTCCATCGCGCGGGCGAGTTCGGACAGGTTCTCCAGGCGCCCGGCGCTTTCGGTGGAGCGTTCAGCCTGGAGCGTGGCGGTATAGCCGCTTTCGTCCAGTATCTGGCGGGCCAGTTCGGCATGGGGCAATTGCCCGGCACGGTCGCGCCAGCGGGCGAGGTCGCCGATGAAGGCGCCGAGTGCGCGGCGCGCCTGGGGCGTCAGTTCGTCGGTGTCGAGGATGCGGGCGGCGGCGAGGGCGAGGGGAATGCCCTCTGCCCGCGCCAGCCGGTGCAGCTTCTCGACCGCCTTGTCGCCCAGGCCGCGCTTGGGGACGTTGACGATGCGTTCGAAGGCCAGATCGTCGGCCGGCTGATTGACGAGGCGCAGATAGGCGAGCGCATCCCGGATTTCGGCGCGCTCATAGAAGCGGAAGCCGCCGACGATGCGATAGGGCAGGCCGATCTGGATGAAGCGGTCTTCGAACTCGCGGGTCTGGTGCTGGGCGCGGACGAGGATCGCCACCTCATCCAGTGATCCGCCGGCGCGGGCGATCGCCTCGATCTCGTCGCCGACGCGGCGGGCTTCCTCCGGGCCGTCCCACACGCCGAGCACCCGCACCTTTTCGCCGACATCGATGTCGGTCCACAATGTCTTGCCCAGGCGATTGCCATTTTCCGCGATCACACCGGACGCGGCGCCCAATATGTGCGGAGTGGAGCGGTAATTCTGTTCCAGCCGGACGATTACGGCGCCAGGAAAATCCTTTTCGAACCGCAGGATATTGGCGACTTCTGCGCCGCGCCATGAATATATGGACTGGTCGTCGTCGCCGACGCAGCAAATATTCTTCCGGGTCTGGGCGAGCAGGCGGAGCCAGAGATACTGGCTGCTATTGGTATCCTGATATTCGTCCACCATGATATATTTGAAGCGCTGCTGATATTGCTCCAGCACGTCGCGGTGGCGCTTCAATATGGTCAGAACATGCAGAAGCAAATCACCGAAATCGCAGGCATTCACCTCGCGCAGGCGGGTTTGATAGGCGGCATAGAGCTTCTGCCCCTTGCCATGGGCATAGCCCTCCGCCTCGCCGGCACCGACCTCCTCCGGGGTGAGGCCCTTATTCTTCCACTGGTCGATGAGGCCAGCGAGCTGGCGGGCAGGCCAGCGCTTCTCGTCGATCCCCTCGGCCTGGATCAGCTGCTTCATCAGGCGCAGCTGGTCATCGGTGTCGAGGATGGTGAAATTGGACTGGAGCCCGACCAGTTCGGCATGGCGGCGCAGCATCTTGGCGGCGATCGCGTGGAAGGTGCCGAGCCAGGGCATGCCCTCGACCGCCGGGCCGATCATCCGGCCGACACGCTCGCGCATTTCCCGTGCCGCCTTGTTGGTGAAGGTGACGGCCAGGATTTCCGAGGGCCAGGCGCGCTGGGTCGCGACCAGATGGGCGAGGCGGGCGGTCAGTGCCGCCGTCTTGCCCGTGCCCGCACCGGCCAGCACCAGCACCGGTCCCTCCGTGGTCAGCACAGCCTGACGCTGCGGTTCGTTGAGCCCCTTCAGATAGGGCGGGTCATTGGGAGAGGGGGCAGGCACGGTCATGGGCGATCAACTAGGGATGGGTGGTTGCGGGGGCAAGGGCGGATGGCCTTGCGGCGGGCCGCAATCTATGAGAACAAAAAGAGAATCACGCAAGATGCGAATGGAGCAAGATGATGGTGACGGGGCGGTGCCAGTGCGGGGCGATCCATTATGCGGCGGAGGGCGAGCCGGTTTACAGCGCACTCTGCCATTGCAGCGATTGCCGGATGAGCGCGGGCGCGCCGATGGTCGGCTGGGCGCTGTTCCCGCATGACAAGGTGACGATAGAGGGCGATCCGGTGACCTATCAGTCGTCGGACAATGCGACCCGCCATTTCTGCGGCACCTGCGGCACGGGCCTGTTCTACACCAATCCGACGGTGTTTCCCGGCATGATCGACATTCAAAGTGCGACGCTGGACGACCAGGGCGCCTTTCCGCCGGCGGTGCATATCCAGTTTGCCGAGGCGGCACCGTGGATGGCGGCGGCGCATGACCTGCCCCGGTTCGATCGATATCCGGCGGACTGAGCGCGCGACCGGCGTCAGCGGCGGCACGGTTCGTCGCTGGCGCCGGGAACGGAGAGGCGGGATGGCCGGTTTCTCCCTTGCTCGGGGCAAGGAGAGAAGGACCAGCCCGATGAAGATCATCATGATTGCCGGCTTTGTTGCCCTGTCGATGGCAGCGCTGCCCGGTCAGGCCGGGGCGCAGGCGATGTCGCCGCCGGCCCAGAGCCAGGATCCCAATGCCGCACAACCGACCGGCGCGGTGCCGGCGGAGACCGGCATGGTGCCCGCCCCTGCGGACGTGCCACGCGATCCGGCCGCGCCGGTGGGCACGGCGGCCAATCCGGTGACGGTGGGTGGCAACATGACGCCGCCGCCGACCGAGGCGAAGGCCTATCCGGTTTGCGGCAAGGGCGTGCAGGATGGTTGTGTCAATCCGGGCGAGGCAAAGAAGCGGATGCGCAGGCCGGGCTGAGGTCAGGTTCGGGATCGGCCGATGCCGGGCTGGGCAGGGCGGCGATGAGCGCTGCGAGACCTGCCCGATTGCGCGCCGCATCGGCCAGGCTGTAGCCATCCAGCACCGTCAGGAAGGCGCCGACCGCCTGCGCCAATATGCCTGACAGGCCGCAGGCCGGACGGATCGCGCAGGATGCGCAATCGGCCATCGCCATGTCCGGCTCGCTATGGCGCACCACTGCGCTGATGCGGATGTCGGCAGGGTCGGCGGCAAGGGCGAAGCCACCGCCCCGACCGCGCTGGGTACGGATGAAGCCGCCCTGACCCAGGCTATAGACCACCTTCATCAGATGATTGCGCGACAGGCCATAGGCATCGGCAATTTCCGGGATCGTCGCCCGTCCGCTAGGCACGGCGGCGAGGTGGATCAGCACGCGCAGCGCATAGTCGGTATGGCGGGTCAATTGCATCGCGCCCTCCTATCGTGCGGGCAGGGTGGTATAAACATATATTCAATTTACATCTTAAAAGATGCCTATTAAATGAACCTTATCGAGTCTCCGATGAGGAACCTGCCATGAGCGAAAACCTGTCCCCCGAAACCATCGCCATCGTGAAGGCGACCGGCCCGGCGTTGCGCCGTCATGGCGTCGAGATCACCACCCGCATGTATGCGCGGCTGTTCGAGGATGCGTCGATCAAGGACATGTTCGACCAGGCCGCGCAGGCCAGCGGCGAGCAGCCGCGCCGGCTGGCGGCGGCGATCCTGGGCTTTGCGGAGAATGTCGACAAGTTGCAGGCGCTGGACGGGGCGATCGCGCGGATGGTGCAGCGCCATGTCGATACGGGCGTGCAGCCGGACCATTATCCCAAGGTGGCGGCCGCGCTGCTGCCGGCGATCCGCGACGTGCTGGGCGAAGAGGTGGCGACCGACGAAGTGCTGGGCGCCTGGGCGGAAGCTTATACGTTCCTGGCCAATATCCTGATCGGCAAGGAAAAGGCGGCCTACGCAGAGGCCGCCTGACCGACCATCTGGCCAATTATCTGGTGGGCGGCGTGCCGACGGCGCCGGTGCCGAAGCCACTTTCCATCACTGGCCGGCCGAACTTGTCGACATAGCTGGACGCGGCGATGCCGGGGTGTTGGCCGTCGACGCCGCTGAGGCGGGCATAGACGAGGGCAATGTCGGCTGTGTAGCAGCGCTTGGGCTTGCCCGAGCGGCAGGCGGCCGGATGGGCTGGCGCTTCGGCCGGGCGGGCGTAGAGGGTTGCCGTCTCTGCGCCGCCGAGCCGGCTGCTGCGGCCGGATGCATCGTGGATTTCGACATAGCGATAGCCATTTTCCTGCGCCAGTTCTGCGGCGCGATAGATGGCGAAGTCGATCGCGATGGCGCTGCCGATATGGCTGATGCCGGCGTCGACCTGCCAGAAGCCATCCTTCGTCAGCTTATCCTTATAGCCGTCGCCCCGGCTGTTCATCGGACCGTAGAAATAGCGGCTGTCCGCCGGCTGGGCATCGACCGCCACGGCCGTCAGCGTTGCCAGCATGGCAAAGGCATATCGAAAAGGCATGGATCATCCCCCCTTGGACCGAAACAGGGGCGGTCTAGGGGGCTGGTCTTAAGGTCCGGTTATCCGCCGCCGATGCTCAGACTTCGGGCGCGCTATCCTCTGGGCGGAGCAGGGTGAGGCGCGCCTTGCCGACGTCGCGCACGGCATCGACGGCGAAGCCCTTGACCAATACATCCTCGCGCCGGTCGGTTTCGATGCTGATCCAGGTGGCGGGGCTGGTCCAGCCCAGGCGCGCCAGCTTGTCGAGCGCGACCTGGCCCGCGCCGGTGTCATAGGGCGGGTCCATGAAGATGAGGTCGAGCGGCGTCTTCGTCGGGCCGAGCGACAGCACGCTGGTCTGGCGGATGTCCGGGCGCAGGCCGAGCTTGTCGCCATTGGCGCGGATCGCATCGATCGCTGGCTTGTCCTGCTCGACGAACAGGCAGGTGGCGGCCCCGCGCGACAGAGCTTCAAAGCCCAGCGCGCCCGAGCCGGCGAAGAAATCGCCCACAGCCAGTCCCTCGAACGATCCCAGCCGGCTCGCCAGCATCGAAAAGAGCGTCTCACGCGTGCGGTCGCCGGTGGGGCGAGTGGCGTCGCCCTTGGGCGCGACCAGCGGACGGCCGCGCCATTGACCCGAGATGATTCTCATTTCTGTGCTTTCTTCAGACTGCTGCGGAAGGCGACCAGATCATGCTGGCGCACTTCCTCGACCGCGCCGCTGGCCAGTTCGCCCAGCTCGAACGGGCCGTAGCTGGTGCGGATCAGGCGATTGACCTTGAGCTCGAAATGTTCGAGCACGCGGCGCACTTCGCGGTTCTTGCCTTCGGTCAGGGTCATTTCGATCCACTGGTTGCGGCCGGTGCGGCGTTCCAGATTAGCCTCGATCGGGCCATATTGGATGCCGTCGATCTCGATGCCGTCGAACAGATCCTCCAGTTGCTGCTGGCTGACCTCGCCAAAGGCGCGGGCGCGATAGGTGCGCGGCACGCCGGTCGAGGGCAATTCCATCTCGCGCTTGAACTCGCCATCGGTGGTGAGCAGCAACAGCCCCTCGGTATTCATGTCGAGCCGACCGATCGGCATCAGGCGCGGCAGGTCGTCGGGCAGGATGTCGTAGATGGTCGGGCGACCGGCGGGATCGCGCTCGGTGGTGAGGAAGCCGGTCGGCTTGTGGAACAGGAACAGGCGGGCGGGCGCGGGCGCGGCGACCGGATCGCCGTCGACGGTGACGCCATGGAGCGAGGTGAGCAGCGTCGCGGGGGTGTCGATCGTGACGCCGTCCTTGGCGATACGGCCTTCCTCGATCATCCGCTCGATCTCGCGGCGCGAGGCGATGCCGGCGCGGGCGAGCAGCTTGGCGATGCGCTGCGGTTCGCCCTTGCCGCTGGTTTCCGCAGCGGCGCGGGCCGGGTGCGGGTTGGCGACATGGGGGGCAGCCGGCTTCTTGCTGCCGGGGCGGCGCGGCGGATAGGATGTGCCGGGCGTGCGACCTTCGGGGCGCGGGCGGGCCGGGCGGTCACCGAAAGCGGGGCGGGCGGCACGATCGCCAAAGGGCGCGCGGGCGGGGCGATCAGCGGCGGCGCGCTCGGGGCGCTTGCCTTCGGTCGGGCGACCGCTGCGGACGGGGCGTTCGGCGCGATCCGGCTGGGCGGCGCGATCGGGGCGGGCACGGGCAGGGCGTTCGCTGCGTTCACCCCGGGCCTCGCCGAAGCGGCCACGGCCTTCGCCGGCGGCGTTGCGATCCGGACGTGCGCCACGGGCCGGGCGTTCGCCACGGCCTTCTTCGCGGTTTCCGGCAAAGCGACCAGCACGGCCTTCGCCCGAAGCGCTGCGATCGGGGCGGGTGCCGCGACCTTCGCCGCGTTCGCTCCGGCCCTCGCCGAAGCGATTGCCACGGGCCTCGCCGGGGCCATTGCGATCGGGGCGCGGGCCGCGATCGGGGCGCTCGCCACGCGGGGCGGGGCGGTCCGAACGGCCTTCGTTCCGGCTGTCAAAACGACCTTCGTTACGACCCTCGGATCGGGCCGGGCGACGGCCAGTGCCGCGATCGGCGCCGCCACGCGATCCGGGGCCGGAGGGACGCTTGGGACCGCCCGGACCTGACCGGCGCGGCGGACCAGATTTTTTTGGCGGTTCCACTTGATGCATTCCTTTTCGTGACGGGTGGCCATCCCCATATCAGGGCGGCATGTGCAATATGATGAACGGTGCCATAGCGCCGTCCATGTGAACGGCAAAGCCCCGGCCGGGCGCAACCCGGCGCCGGGGCGCGGCGTTGGTCGGTTGCATGGCGGAAACGGGGCAGGACAGCAAATGTTTTTCGGGCGAATCAGAGGGGACGACACCGCCAGGGATGGGGCCAGAGAAGCAGCGGTGGCGCCGCGCAGCGCCATCCGTAGCGTGCTGGTGGTGGAGGATGAGCCGCTCGTCGCCTTCGACCATGAGCATATCCTGTCTCAGGCGGGCTATCGCATCGCCGCCACCGTCGACAGCCATGCCCATGCTGCCCGCGTGATCGATGCCGGCTCGGTCGACCTAGTCGTCACCGACGTCAATCTGCGCGGCGGGCGCTGCGGCATAGAGGTCGCGCGCCACGCCCATGCGCGACAGTTGCCGGTGCTGTTCGTCACCGGCGCCTGTCCCGTCGATGCACGGTCGCTGGCGGTCGGTTGCCTCGCCAAGCCCTTCGCCCCGCGCGATCTGCTGGCGGCGATCGCGGTGGTCGATGCGGTACTGGCCGGGCGTGCGCCACCACGCAAGCCGCGCGGCATGAAGCTGTTCGCCGAGATCGCCTGAAGCCGGGCTGATCGGGGGCAGGCAGGCGGCCGTGCCGCTTGCCTCTGCCGCATTTGCTCATATGGTGGCGCCCGGATCGCATCATCGGGGGCATCACAGATCATGACGGAATTGGCCGGCGGCACGCGCAGCTGGAGCGACGCGGTAAAGCCCTATGTCCAGAAGGAGCCGCTGGCGGCCTTCTTCCTGGGCGTTTCGTCAGGCTTTCCCTATGCGATGATCGGCGCGACGCTGACGACGCGGCTGGCGCAGGACGGCATCGACAAGAAGGCGGTGACTGCCTTCACGCTCGCTTTCCTGGTTTACAACCTCAAATGGCTATGGGCGTGGATGGTCGATGGCGTGCGCCTGCCGATCATCGGCCGGCTGGGGCAGCGCGTATCATGGCTGTTGCTGACCGGTGTGCTGGTGATGGCAGCGGTCGCCAATCTGGCACTGGTCGATCCCGCGGCCGGCCTGTTGCAGACCGCCTATGCCGCGATCCTGGTCGGGGCGGCCGGAGCGACCTTCGACATCGTGATCGACGCCTATCGGATTGAGACGCTGAAACCCGAGCAACTGGGCGTAGGCTCCGGCATGTCGCAATATGGCTGGCGGATCGGGTCGGTGGCGGCCGGTGCGCTGGCGCTGGTACTGGCGGCACGGATCGGCTGGCATGGCGCTTATCTGGCCTGCGCGGTCTTCGCCCTGCCAGCGATGCTGACCGGGCTGGTGCTGGGCGAACCGGAGCGACATCGCGAGGCGGCGGCGCGGCGCGGCATGGGCGAGGTATGGCAGTCGATCGCGGGTCCGCTGGTGGAGTTTTTCCGCCGCCGGGGCGCGGTGCTCGTCCTCTGCTTCATCCTGCTGCACAAGATCGGCGACACGCTCGCCAACCTCACTTTCCGCCTGCTGTTCGACGACATGGGCTACAGCAATGACGAGATCGCCATCTACGATGTGGGGATCGGCTTCTGGGCCTATCTGATCGGCATCTTCGTCGGCGGCATCCTCTATGCCCGTATGGGCATGAAGCGGTCGGTGCTGGTCAGTCTGGTGCTGATGTGCGTGTCCAATTTCAGCTTCGCCGCGCTGGCTGCGTTGGGCAAGAGCAACTGGGGCATGGCCGGCGCGATCGGCTTCGAGAATTTCGCGAGCGGCATCGGTGGGGTCACCGTCGTCGCCTATTTCTCGGCGCTGTGCGATCTGCGCTTCACCGCTGCCCAATATGCGCTGATCTCGGCCGCGGCGAGCATCGTTGGCCGTTTCCTGACCGGGACGACCGCCGGCGCGCTGATCGAGCGGTTCGGCTATGTCGATTTCTATCTGCTGACTACGGCGCTGGCGGTGCCGGGCATATTGCTGTTCTGGCTGATGATGCGGGCCGGGCTGATCGACGCGAGCATCGGCACGGCGGCAACCGCCGACAGCGACAAGGCGGGCGGAAGCGCCACATGATCTTCCTCGTCGCCTCCATCTGTATCCAGATCATCTGCGCGGTCGATGTCGTGCGCAGCGGCCGCAACCAGATCTGGATGCTGTTCATCTTCCTCTTCTCGCTGGCGGGCTGCTTTGCCTATCTGATGCTGGAGGTGCTGCCGGCCTATTGGGGCAATCGCCATCTGCGCACGGCGCGCAGCCAGGTGGTCGGCAAGGTCGATCCGGAACGCGGCCTGCGCAGGGCGCGGGCTGATCTGGACCTGGCGGAGACCGCCGCCAACCAGATCGCGCTGGGCGACGCGCTGCTCGACCTTGGCCGCTTTGCCGAGGCGGAGGCGGCCTATCGCAAGGGGCTGGCGCTGGGGCCGGGGCAGGATGCGACGACGCAGGTGAAGCTGGCGCAGACGCTGTTCGAATTGGGGCGCAGCCGCGACGGGCTGGCACAACTGGACGGCGTGCCGGAGGTCAGCCGGGGTAGCGAATGGGATCGGCGCGCGCTGCTGCGGGCGCGGATGCTGGCCGATATCGGCGAGGATGCGCAGGCGCGCCTGCTGTTCGAGGATGTGATGAGCCGCTATGCCGGCGAGGAGGCGCGCTGCCATTATGCCGCCTTCCTGCTGGAGCAGGGTGACCGGCTGCGCGCACGGCAGATATTGGAGGAGGTCGAGCAGCGGGCCAGGCGGCTCGACCGCACCCAGCGCGCCGCCCAGGCCGAGATGTATCGCTGGGCCGGCGAGCGGCTGGCGGAGTTGCGGAAAGCGGCGGCTTAATTCGCCGCGTAGAGGTCCAGCGGCCGGCCAAGGTCGCTATGCGCCTGCGCCACCGCCTGCAGGCAGGTGAGCGCGCCCAGCGCATCGTCATTGCCCAGCAGTCCCGAGACATTGTCGAAGGCGGTATGCGGATCGCGCAGCGCATCGCCCACCGCCTGCATGATCGCCGCCTCGTCCGCCGTCATCCGCGCGCAGCAGCAGGGCGCGACCAGGATCTTGCGGCTGGCGGCGCGCGCCAGTTCCAGCATCATTGCGCGCATCAGCACCAGGGGCCGGCGATAGCTTTTGCCGAAGGCGCCCAGCATCGCATTGGCGGCATGGGCGTCATTGACCCCGGCCGTCGCCATGCGGCGCATGACAAACAGGAACAGTCGATTGCCATAGCCGCCCGGAATGGGCCGGGGCAGTTCGACGGGGTAGCTTTCTCCATATGCCATGCGGGTGCGCCTTTGTGTGACTCGGGGACACACAAGCTACGCTATTGCGAGGCATTCGCAAGTCTAAATCAATCGGGCAATTGTCCGTTCAACCGCAAAATCTCTCCGGCCATATAGAGCGAGCCGGCGATCAGGATGATCGGTGCCGCATCCTGGGCATGGGC
The DNA here is from genome assembly GCF_014197035.1 of Sphingobium scionense. Taxonomy (GTDB): domain Bacteria; phylum Pseudomonadota; class Alphaproteobacteria; order Sphingomonadales; family Sphingomonadaceae; genus Sphingobium; species Sphingobium scionense. The sequence goes on from NZ_JACIEU010000002.1 coordinate 346,887, forward strand.
GGCGTCCTGCGCGATGGCGGCGATCGCCGCCTGCGGGCCGTCATGGGCGGTGCAGCCTATGCCCCAGCGGGCGGCGACGGCGGCGAAGCGTTCGGGCGGATGATGGTCATGCCCCGGCACCGGCAGCGCGTGGACATGGGCGATCCGGCCGCCGAACGGCGCGAGATAGGCGTCCATATCCTTGTTGGCGAGCATGCCGATGACGAGCTGGATCTGGCGGCTGTGCAGCCGGTCGGCGGTGAAGAAGGCGCTGATCGCCTGGCCGGCAGCCTCGTTATGGCCACCATCGAGCCAGGCTTCGGCCGCGTCGGGCAGGGCAGCGAGCAACGGACCGTGTTCCAGTCGCTGCAGCCGGGCGGGCCAGTGCGCCCAGAGCGGCGCGGCCTTCAGCGCTGCCTCGCTGACCGGCACGGCCTGCTGGTGGCGCAGCATGGCGATCGCGAGGGCGACATTCTGGACCTGATGCGCGCCGGGCAGGCGCGGCATCGGCACGTCGACATGGCCCTGTTCGTCGCGATAATGGACCCGGTCGCGATAGACGGCGGCGTCCCAGGCGTCGCCCATGGCGAGCCATCGGGTACCGGCACGATCCGCGGCGTCCTGCATCACCGGGGCGAGGGTGGCGTCGTAACGCTGCGTGACCAGCGGGGCGCCGGGCTTGGCGATGCCGGCCTTTTCCGCGGCGATCACGGGCAGCGTGTCGCCCAGGAAGGCCTGATGATCGATACCGAGCTGGGCGATGCCGCAGACGACCGGATCGACGATGACGTTGGTGGCGTCGAGCCGCCCGCCAAGGCCGACCTCGATGATGCAGGCATCGGCATCATGTTCGGCAAAGGCGAGAAAGGCGGCGGCGGTCGTCACCTCGAAGAAGCTGGCACCGATCCCTTCGGCCACGTCGAGCACGCGGGCGAGATAGGCGGCGAGCATGGCATCGTCGATCAGCTTGCCGGCGATGCGGATGCGTTCGTTGAAGCGGACCAGATGGGGTGAGGTGAAGACATGGACGGTCTTGCCGTCCGCTTCCAGCGCGGCGCGCAGGAAGGCGCAGGTCGACCCCTTGCCGTTGGTGCCGGCGACATGGAAGACCGGCGGCAGGCGACGGTGCGGATCGTCCAGTCGCTCCAGCAGCCGGGTGATCCGCTCCAGTCCCAATATGTCGGCGCCGGGGGACAGCGACCAGAGCCGGTCAAGCTGGGCCTGGACCTGCGGGTCGTCCGAAACGGCATGGTCGGCCATGGCGCGCTGATCCCCCTATCGCGCTTTTGAGGCTCAGGCGGCGGCGCGCGGCGTCAGATAGCCGATCACGCGGGCCAGCGTGTCGCGCAGTTCGCTGCGATGGACCACCATGTCGAGCATGCCATGGTCGAGCAGATATTCGGCGCGCTGGAAACCTTCGGGCAGCTTTTCGCGGATCGTGCTTTCGATGACGCGCTGGCCGGCGAAGCCGATCAGGGCATTGGGCTCCGAAATCTGGATATCGCCCAGCATCGCATAGCTGGCGGTGACGCCGCCGGTGGTCGGATCGGTCAGCACGACGATATAGGGCAGGCCGGCGGCGTGCAGCTTGCGGATCGCCACGGTGGAGCGCGGCATCTGCATCAGCGAAAGAATGCCTTCCTGCATGCGCGCGCCGCCGGCAGCGGTGAAGATGACATAAGGGCATTTATGCGCGATCGCGTCGTTGATGCCCTGGATGAAGGCCGCGCCCACGCCCATGCCCATGGAACCGCCCATGAAGGCGAAATTCTGGACGCCCATGACCAGCGGCACATCGTCGATCGCGCCGCGCGCGTTGATGAGCGCGTCCTGGTCGCCGGTGGAAGCGCGGGCGGCCTTGATCCGGTCGGGGTAGCGCTTGCTATCCCGGAACTTCAGCGGGTCTTCCGGCACGCTGGGCGTCGGCAGCAGGATGAAGCCGGCGTCGAGGATCTGCTCGAACCGATCCGACGGGCCGATGCGGCCGTGATGGTCACAGCGCGGGCAGACCGAGAGATTTTCCTCCCATTCCTTGATGAAGACCATTTCCTTGCACGACGGGCATTGGTGCCAGAGCGTTTCGGCGGTGGTTTCCTTCTTGGTGAAGGGCAGGGCGTTACGAACGCGGTTGATCCAGCTCATGCTGCGGTCTCCCGGATAGAAGTGGTGAGGGCGCCGCTGAGCGACGCGACGAATTCCTGGACGAAGGGCGCGGCGGCATCGCCATGCGAGCCGACGATGTCGACGATCGCCGAACCGACCACCACGCCATCGGCAACGCGGCCGATAGCGGCCGCCTGTTCGGGCGTGCGCACGCCGAAGCCGACCGCAATCGGCAGGTCGGTGGCGGCCTTCAGCCGATCAACCGCCATTTCGATATTGGCCTGTGCCGCCTGCTGCTTGCCGGTAATGCCGGCGACGGCGACATGATAGAGGAAGCCGCTGGCGCCGTTCAGCACGGCGGGCAGGCGGGCGGCGTCCGTGGTCGGGGTCGCAAGGCGGACGAGATGGACGCCGACGGCGCGCAGGGCGGGGCCGAGTTCGGCATCTTCCTCCGGCGGGATATCGACGCAGATCACGCCGTCGACACCGGCGGCCTGGCACTGGTCGGCGAACCAGTCGGACCCGCGCGCCAGCATCGGATTGGCATAGCCCATCAGGATCAGCGGCGTTTCGGGATGGCGCGCACGGAAATCGGCGGCCAGCGCGAAAACATCCTTCGTCTTGGTGCCGGAGCCGAGGCTGCGCAGGTTCGCCAGTTCGATCGCCGGGCCGTCGGCCATCGGATCGGTGAAGGGCATGCCCAGTTCGATGATGTCGGCGCCGCCCGCGACCAGCGCATCGAGGATGGCGGGGGTCGAGGCGACGTCCGGGTCACCGGCGGTCACGAAGGTGATGAGGGCGGCGCGGCCCTGCGCCTTGCAGGCGGCGAAGCGGGTGGCGAGACGATCCATGCTCACATCTCCACTCCCAGCGCGTCGGCGACGGTGAAGATATCCTTGTCTCCCCGGCCCGACAGGTTGACGACGATGATCTTGTCCGCGTCCAGCGTCGGCGCGACCTGTTCGGCCGCGGCCACGGCATGGGCGGATTCGAGCGCGGGGATGATGCCTTCGAGGCGCGAGAGGGTCTGGAAGCTTTCCAGCGCCTCGTCATCCTTGATCGGCAGATATTTCACCCGGCCGATCTCATGCAGCCAGCTATGTTCCGGGCCGATGCCGGGATAGTCGAGACCGGCAGAAATGCTGTGCGCTTCGGTGATCTGGCCGTCTTCGTCCTGGAGCAGATAGGTGCGGTTGCCGTGCAGGATGCCCGATGCGCCGCCGGCGAGGCTGGCGGCATGCTTCTTGTCGAGGCCTTCGCCGGCCGCTTCCACGCCGATCATTGCTACTTCGGGATCGTCGAGGAACGGGTGGAACATGCCGATGGCGTTGGAGCCGCCGCCCACCGGGGCGATCAGCATGTCGGGCAGGCGACCTTCGGCCTCCATGATCTGCGCGCGGATTTCCTTGCCGATGATCGACTGGAAATCGCGCACCAGTTCCGGATAGGGGTGCGGGCCGGCGGCGGTGCCGATGATGTAGAAAGTGTCATGGACGTTCGACACCCAGTAGCGCAGGGCGTCGTTCATCGAATCCTTGAGCGTCGAGGAGCCGGAATGGACCGGGATCACCTCTGCGCCGAGCAGCTTCATGCGGAAGACGTTGGGCTTCTGCCGCTCGACATCCTTGGCGCCCATGAAGATCTTGCATTCCATGCCGAACAGGGCGGCGACGGTCGCGGTGGCGACGCCATGCTGGCCTGCGCCGGTTTCGGCGATGACCTTCTTCTTGCCCATGCGGCGGGCGAGCAGGGCCTGGCCGATGCAATTGTTGATCTTGTGCGCGCCGGTGTGGTTGAGTTCCTCGCGCTTCAGGTAGATCTTGGCACCCTTGCCCGGTTCCGCCTTGGCGCGCAGCGCTTCGGTCAGCCGCTGCGCATAATAAAGCGGGTTGGGGCGGCCGACATAGGAGCGCAGCAGCTCGGCATATTCGGCGTGAAATTCCGGATCGACCTTGGCCGCCTTGTAGACCTTTTCCAGCTCCAGGATCAGCGGCATCAGCGTTTCGGCGACATAACGGCCGCCAAAGGCGCCGAAATGGCCATTGTCGTCGGGCTGGCTGCGGAGGCTGTTGGCCAGAGCGGCAGAATGGGTGATGGTGTCGGTCATGAATATCTTTCCGGGGACAAATGATGGGCGTTCGCTTGTGGTCAGGAAGCGATCAGCGCCATCGTCCTTCGATGCGCATGGCAGGGGCGTTCAGCGTCAACATGCCGACACCGCTTTGCAGAAGGCCATGATCTTGTCCACACTCTTGATGCCCGGCGCATCCTCGACGCCCGAAGAAACGTCGATCAGCGGCGTGCCGGTCAGGCGGATCGCATCGCACACATTGTCGATGCCAAGGCCACCGGAAAGCCCCCAGGGCGCGGGCATGGCGACGCCGCGCAGCAAGGTCCAGTCAAAGCGCAGGCCCATGCCGCCGGGCAGCGCCGCGCCATCGGGCGTCTTCGCGTCGAACAGCAGCCGGTCGACCGTGCCGGCATAGGCCTGGGCAGAGTCGATATCGGCGCGGGTCTTGACCGAAATAGCCTTCCACACCGGCAGGCCGAAACGCTGGCGGATGGCGGCGGCCCGCTCCGGGCTTTCCTTGCCATGAAGTTGCAGGGCGCTGAGCGCACCGGTGCCGGTCAGGCGCGACAGTTGTTCGTCATCGGCATCGACGACCACGGCGACGCGATCGACATGGGGCGGGACAGCGGCGGCGAGTGTGCGCATCCGGTCGGGTTCGACATGGCGCGGGCTCTTGGGGAAATGGACGAAGCCGACATGGCTCGCCCCCGCCTGCACGGCGGCGCCCACCGTCTCCGGGGTCGACAGGCCGCAGATCTTGATCGCGATTCGGGACATGGGCGGGCCTTTAGACCGTAAGGGAAGGGAAGTCACATCCGGGCTAGGGCAGGGGCGTGGCCCGGATCGGTCAGGTCGATATCCTGCAGCCCCAGCCACTGGTCGAGATGAGCAAGCGCGGCATCGCCCAGAAAATGGTCGAGCGCGGCGAAGATCGCGGCCTGATCCATGTCGGCGGGGTCGAAAGGCTGATGCCATTTCAGGGTGAAGTGCGTGCTGCCGGTGCGGACGAGATAGAGCGGCATGATCCGCGCACCTGACGCCTTGGCCATGCGCAGCGCGATCGACACATTGCCCTGTGGTCCCAGCGGCCGGCCGAAGGTAGGGAAGGTCACCTGCCGGTCGCGCCGTTCGTCGAGCAGCATATAGGCGAGCGCGCGATCTTCCTTGGCCAGATGGCGCAGGATGCGGCGGGCCGCGCCCTCGCCCGGCGGCAACGCGTCGGTGGCATAGGCGGCACGGGCCTTTTCCAGCATTTTCGCATGGCGCGGATTTTCCGGCGGTTGCTGCACGCCGATCGACGGGCGATCCATCTGGGTCTTCAGGTGGGCGGCAATCACATCCCAATGGCCGATATGCAGCGACACGAAGATGATCGCGCCGGGACCATCGACGATGGTGCGATAGGCGTCATGATCCTCGATCGAGAGATGGCCGCCGGCAAGCAGTCGCCCCATCGACGGCAGTTCGGCGGCAAAGCGGCCGACATTGCGCCAGCGTTGGTGCAGGAGCGCGGCGGCATCGCCTTCCGACAGATCGGGGCGCAGCAGGGCAAGGTTGCGTCGCGCCCGTTCGGATCGGACCGCCATGCGCCGCGGACCGACCATGCCGCCGAGCCATGCGCCGATCGCCGATCCGGCGCTCACCGGAAGGACGCGCATCAAGCGATACATGAAGGGGCTGTAGAGCATTCAGATCGCACGCATGGATGGGTTGGCACTGGGCATGGCGTCGGTCATACACGGGCGCGATAAAGGGTAAAGGGGCATCCCGATCTTGAGCATCTTCCTGGCGATCTGGTTCCTGCTGCAGGCGATCAGCCTGCTGGGCGTGATCAATTATTGGCGCCATCTGCCGGCGGACCGGCAGGAGGAGGCGCCCGACGGCGCGGTCATGATCCTGTCGGTGCGGGACGACTGGGAAGCTGACAGCGAACTTGTCACCCGGTTGAGGGCGCAGAGTGCGCCGTTTCGGCTGCTGCTCGCGACCTCCGGCGGCTGTGCGGCGGCGGAGGCGCTGGCAGCCGCCGAGCCGGATTGGGTCCAGATCGTGCGCGCCGGCGTGGCCAGCGACGAGGGACAGAAGGTCCACAAACTGCGGGCAGCATTGAAGACTTTGCGTGACAGTGATCGCTATCTGATCTTTGTCGACGCGGATATCGAGCCGCCGGTGCGGCTGGTCGGGCGGCTGCTCTTTCCGCTGGTGCGGGGCAAGGCCGATATCGTGACAGGCTATCGCCTGCTGCTGCCGGCCGGGCACGGCATGCCGGCGCTGGTCGGCGCGGTCGAGATGCAACTGGCGACGCTGCCGCGCGCGGCCAGTGCAACCATGCCCTGGGGCGGCGCGATGGCGATGACGCGGGCGGCGGCCGAGCGGATCGATATCGACGCGGCGCTGGCCGGGCGTCTGTCCGACGACATGGCGATCGGGCTGGCTGGCTGGCGCACGAAGCTGCGGATGCGGCCGGTGCGCGACCTGCTGGTGGCGAGCCTACTGGATGGCGGACCTGGCCCGCTCTGGGGCTTTGGGGTGCGTCAATATCGCCATATCATCACCAACAGCCCGCGCATGTGGGCGGTGGCGACCGGCGCGGTCGCGCTGCAATCGGGTTTCTGGCTGTGGGCGCTGGGCTGGGGCGGTTGGCCGGCCATCGCTATCGGCTATGGCGCGGCCTGGGGCCGGGCGATGGTGCGACGGGGGATATTGGGCGCGGTGCTGGAACCGGCGCAGGCGGCGCGTGCGCGGCGATCGCTCTGGTGGGACATGGTGACGCCGTTTGCCGTCTGCTGGGCGCATCTGGCAGTGCAACTCCAGGCGTCATTCTCCAACCGCATCCGCTGGGGCGGCTGGACCTATCGCGTCGTGCGCGGCCGGGTGGTGGAGATGGGGCGGGGGTAATCTCCATTCCTCCCCGAGACTGGCTCGGGAAGGAATGGGAATGGATTAGAACCCCGCCGGAAACAGGTGATTGCCGGCGTCGTCGAGGCGCAGGATCACCTTGCCGGCGACGGCGCTGATCGGCAGGTCGCCATAGAGATGGGGGAAGAGTGCGCCGCCGCGCGACACTTCCCATTTGATCGCCTCGCCAAAGGGGGCGAGGTCGATCATCAGCATCACCAGCCGATCCTGTCCCGCGAAATGCTTGGCCGCCGTTTCGGCCGCCTGATCGCGCGTGGACATGTGGATATAGCCGTCCTGCAGGTCGATCGGCGCGCCCTTGAACACGCCGTCGGCCTTGAACTGGTCATATTGTTCGGCGGTCAGGATCTTGTAGGCGAACAGCTCGCTCACGCTTCGCCACCCTCGTTGCCGGTTTCAGGCGTGCTCTCAACGGTGGCTTCGGCCGCAGCCTCAGCCCCGGCCTCCGCACTGTCATCTTCGCCGTCCTCGATCCGGGCGGTGGAAACGACATGCTCGTCCTTGGCGACGTTGAACAGGCGCACGCCGGCCGAGTTGCGGCCGATGACGCGCATCGACGACAGGCCCATGCGGATCAGCTTCGCCTGATCGGTGACCAGCATCAGATGATCCTCCAGCGCGACCGGGAAGCTGCCGACGACCAGGCCGTTGCGGGCGATATTGTCGATATTGGTGATGCCCTGGCCACCGCGACCGGTGCGGCGATAATCATAGGCCGAACTGATCTTGCCATAGCCATTGGCGCAAACCGTCAGCAGGAACTGTTCGGCTTCAGCAAAGGCGGCCATGCGTTCGACGCTGTTGATCGCCGGGGTCGCCTCATTCTCCTTCCAGGGGGCGGCACGCAGATAGTCGTCGCGTTCTTCCGTGGTCGCGTCGAAGCCCTTGAGGATCGAGAGCGAGATGACCTCGTCGCCGTCCTTCAAGGTCATGCCGCGCACGCCGGTCGAGGTGCGGCTCTGGAATTCGCGCACGTCGGTGGCGGCGAAGCGGATGGCGCGGCCCTGGCGGGTGGCGAGCAGGACGTCATCCTCTTCGGTCAGCAGCGCAACGCCGATCAGGCGATCGTCGCTGCCTTCGTCGAAGCGCATCGCGAGCTTGCCGTTGCTCGGCACATTGGCGAAGGCGTCCATGCTGTTGCGGCGCACGGTGCCGTTCGCGGTGGCGAACATGACGTGCAGTTCCTTCCAGCTTTCCTCATCCTCCGGCAGAGGCAGGACGGTGCGGATGGTTTCGCCCGGCGCCAGCGGAAGCAGGTTGATCATCGGCCGGCCACGGGTGGCGGGGCCGCCCTCGGGCAGGCGCCAGACCTTCATGCGATAGACCTTGCCGGCGGTCGAGAAGAACAGCACCGGCGTGTGCGTCGAGGTGACGAACAATTCGGTGACGGCATCCTCATCCTTGGTCGCCATGCCCGACCGGCCCTTGCCGCCACGGCCCTGGGCGCGGAAGCTTTCGAGCGGGGTGCGCTTGATATAGCCCTGCACGGTGACGGTGACGACCATCTCCTCGCGCTCGATCAGATCCTCGTCATCGATGCCGTCGGCGGCAGGGGCGATGACCGACACGCGCGGCGTGGCGAATTCGCTCTCGATCGCCTCGAACTCTTCGCGCATCACCGCGTAGAGCTTCACCCGGTCGCCCAGGATGGCGAGATATTCGGCGATGGCTTCGGCCAGTTCGGCCAGTTCCTTGCCGATCTCGTCACGGCCGAGCGCGGTCAGGCGGTGGAGGCGCAGGTCGAGGATGGCGCGGACCTGGACGTCGCTCAGCTTGTAGCTTTCGCCGCTGACTTCGGTCTCGATCGCCTCGACCAGGCGCAGATAGGGCGCGATCTCGCCGATCGGCCATTCGCGCGCCAGCAGCGATTCGCGGGCAGCCGCGGGGCTGGCCGAACCGCGGATGATCTTCACCACCTCGTCGAGATTGGTGACGGCGACGACCAGGCCGAGCAAGATATGGGCGCGGTCGCGCGCCTTGTTCAGCTCGAACTTGGTGCGGCGGGTGATGACCTCTTCGCGGAACTTGACGAAGGCTTCGATGATCTCGCGCAGGCCGAGCAGTTCCGGGCGGCCGCCGCGGATCGCCAGCATGTTGGCGGGGAAGCTCGACTGGGCCGGGGTGTTGCGCCACAGCTGGTTCAGGACGACGTCCGGGGTGGCATCGCGCTTCAGATCCATGACGATCCGAACGCCTTCGCGGTTGGATTCATCGCGAATGTCGCTGATGCCCTCGATCCGCTTGTCCTTGGCGGCTTCGGCGATCTTCTCCACCAGGCCGCTCTTGCCGACCTGATAGGGGATGGAGGTGAGGACGATCGAGCGGCGGTCGCCGCGGCCTTCCTCCACCTCGTGCCGGGCGCGCATCAGGATCGAGCCGCGGCCGGTATGATAGGCGTTGCGGGCACCCGACTGGCCCAGGATCAGCGGCGCTGTCGGGAAATCGGGACCGGGGACGATCTGGATCAGTTCGTCGGTCGAGATCGCCGGATTTTCGATATAGGCGAGGCAGGCGCGCAGCACTTCACCCAGGTTGTGCGGCGGGATGTTGGTGGCCATGCCGACCGCGATGCCGCCGGCGCCATTGACCAGCAGGTTGGGAAAGCGGGCCGGCAGTACCTGCGGCTCGCTTTCCGAGGCGTCATAGTTGGGCGTGAAGTCGACCGTATCCTTGTCGAGATCGTCCAGCAGCGCGGTCGCGACCTTGGCAAGGCGCGCTTCGGTATAACGCATGGCGGCTGGCGGATCGGGATCCATCGAACCGAAATTGCCCTGGCCGTCGATCAGCGGCACGCGCATCGACCAGTCCTGGGTCATGCGGGCCAACGCGTCGTAGATCGAGCTGTCGCCATGGGGGTGATATTTACCCATGACTTCACCGACCAGACGGGCCGACTTGCGATAGGGGCGGTTGTAGACGAAGCCCGATTCCTGGGCCGAGAAGAGAATACGGCGATGCACCGGTTTCAGGCCGTCGCGCACGTCCGGCAGGGCGCGGGAGACGATGACGGACATGGCATAGTCGAGATAGCTCGACTTCATCTCATCAACGATGCTGATGGGGCTGATGTCCGAAGGGTCGGCGAGGACGGTCTCGTCGGTCAAGGCGATTCTCTTTTTGGATGGGTGTGATGCGTTACCACTGCACTAGCCGAGCGAAACAAATCTGTCACCCCTCGCGCGCGCCCGCGCGCCCGCATGTGCAGCCAAGGCGGTGATTGGCGGGCGTGCAGAAAAGCGGAACGAAGCCGCAGCATGACAGTTGCAAAATGCGCGGATATAGGCTTGTTCAAAGCCCGTTCACGCGCCGACCCCTAATCGGCGCTCAACCCGGATGTCGCCTGTGGTCCCCTAGCCAGGCGCGAAAAGGAGATGAGGATCATGCGTTTTGTTACCCCGCTGTCGCTCGCGCTGGCTCTGGCGCTGACCGGCGGCGCCGTTTCGGCTCCCGCCTCCGCCGCGAAGAAGGAAGAAAAGCCGGCCGGCCGCAAGCTGAATGTGTCGCCGGAGGTGCTCAAGTCGCTTCAGGCCGCCCAGAAGGCCGCCGATGCCCAGGATTTTGCCGGTGCCAAGACGGCGCTGACCGAGGCCGATGGCAAGGCGGCGTCGAACGACGACAAATATCAGATTGGCGCGATCAAGCTGAACACCGGCATCCAGGGCAAGGATGATGCGCTGAAGATGGAAGGCCTCAACCAGATGCTCGACAGCGGTCTGACCCCGCCCGAGCAGACCGGCCAGTTCAACATGGTGGCGGCCGACGCCGCGCTGGCGCAGAAAAATTATGACGTCGCAATCGCGCGCGGCCAGGCGGCGCTGGCTGCCGGCTACAAGTCGGAACAGGTCAACCCGACCATCGCCCAGGCCTATTTCGGCAAGGCCGGTACGGGCAACGCTTCGGCGGAACCCGCCCGCGGCTTCAACCAGCAGGGCCTGGCCGCGCTGAAGGCCGCCGCTGACGCGACCAAGGCGTCGGGCCAGCCCGTGCCGGCGCAATGGTATCAGATCGGCGTCAGCCGTGCGGCCGCTGCGCGCCTGCCGGAAGTCACCGAATGGGCCAAGTGGGCCTATGCTGCCAATCCGAGCGGCGAAAATCTCCGCACGCTGATCCGCCTGTTCCAGCAGGCGAACCCGAACATCACCAACCGCGAAAATCTGGACGTGCTGCGCCTGATGTCGGCGGCCAAGGGTCTGGTGGTTGCTGCCGACTTCACCGAATTGGCCGAAATGGCGTCGAAGACGGGCATCTATGGCGAGGTCAAGTCGACGATCGACGCCGGCCGCGCCAAGGGCGTGCTGAACGTCAGCCAGGCGGGTGACATCTACCAGGCGGCTGTCGGCCGTATTCCGGGCGATAAGTCTACGCTGGGCGCTGCCGAGGCGGATGCCGGCAAGGCCGCCAATGGCAAGGTCGCGGCCGCGACCGGCGACGCCTATCTGGGCTATGGCGACTATGCCAAGGCGGCGGCGATGTTTGAACTGGCCAAGCAGAAGGGCGGCGTGGACGCGGACGAGATCAACACCCGTCTGGGCATTGCCAAGACGATGGGTGGCGACAATGCTGGCGCCAAGACGGCGTTCGAGGCGGTCCAGGGTGGCGCACGCAAGCAGATCGCTGATCTGTGGCTGACCTATCTGGGCACCAAGGCTTGAAACTAGTATAAGCATATAGGCCATCGGTCGTCCGATGGCCTATATGCCTTCATTTTTTGAATGACCGGCTGGGCCGGGATTTACAGTGGGGGAGGCCTGTCATGGCCATGCGGGATCATATTTTTCTGACTATCGGGCTTCCGGTCATGCTGGCTGGTGCTGTGCTGGCGACGCCGGCATCGGCCAAGAAGAAGATCGTGGTGGCGGGGCCGCCGATCGAGATGTCGGACGCCTTCCGCGCCGATGTGCAGGCTGCTGACGCCGCGATCAAGGCGCGTGACGCATCGACCGCCAATCTGCGGATCGCCGCTCTGAACCCGACCACTGACATCGAAGCCTATGCCGCGGCCGGCCTGCGCTTCGAGGTGGCAGTGCTGCGTCGGGACATCCAGGCACAGCGGATCGCGCTGACCGACATGTTCAAGACCAGTTCCGTGCCCAAGGCGGATGCGCCGCGCCTGCGCTTCATCGCCGGCTACCTGTCCTACATGGTGGCCAACTATACCGATGCTGTCGCTCAGCTCGATTATGCCAAGACGCTCGGCTATACCGGCATCGACGCCACCATGTTGCGCGCCGACATCGCGATGCGCAAGAACAAGCCCAAGGACGCGCGCGTCTATGTGCAGGAGGCGCTGGCATTGCAGAAGGCGTCGGGGCAGCCGATCCCGGCGCCCTGGTATGACCGCGCCATTTCCATGGCCTATCAGGCCAATGACTGGAATGAGGTGAGCAGCCTCTATCGCGAGCGGCTGGAAGTCTATCCTTCGACGCCCGAATGGCGATCGGCATTGATCAACTATCTGGCCGGGCAGGAAAGCGACGCGCAGATCCAGCTCGACCTCTATCGCCTCCAGGCCGCCAACGGCGCGATGGCGAGCGAGCGGGACTATCAGACCTACGCCCAACTGGCCGAAAAAACCGGCAATTTTGCCGAGGCCAAGGCGATCATCGAAGCGGGCCGTTCGGCCGGCAAGCTGACCGCGAGCCAGGCGACCACGGCCCAATTGCTGAAAGCCGTCACGCCCAAGGCGACCAAGGATATCGCCGGCATGCCCGCGCTGGCGAAGAAGGCGGCGACCGCCAGCGATGGCAAGGCGGCGCTGAACGCGGCCGATGGCTATTTTTCGCTCGGCCAATATCCGCAGGCCGTCGAGCAATATCGGCTGGCGCTGAGCAAGGGCAGCATTGATGCCGATCGGGCCAATGCGCGCCTCGGCATCGCGCTGGCGCGTTCGGGCGATCTGCCCGGTGCCAAGACGACGCTGGCGCAGGTGACCAGCGGCAGCAATTGGAGCAATGTCGCCGGCTTCTGGTCGGTCTGGGTGGACCTGCAACATCGCAAGTCGGCGCAGCAGGGCACGGCCCAGACGGCCAGCTGATCGCGGCGTGACGTGACATGCAAAAGGGCCGGTCCCCCTGCGGGGCCGGCCCTTTTCGTTGCGTTTGTGTGCCGGCTGTCGCGGGCTGGCCGGATCAGACCGGCAGCGGGACGCCGGGCAGATTCTTCGACGTGCGGATCGTCAGCGATGTCTTGACGCTCACCACATTGGGGGCGGGCGTCAGCTTCGACGTCAGGAATTGCTGGAAGCTCTGCAGGTCGCGCGCGACCACCTTCAGGATGAAGTCGATCTCGCCGTTCAGCATATGGCATTCGCGCACTTCGGGCAGCGCATCGACATGGTCCTGGAAGGCCTTGAGATCGGCCTCGGCCTGGCTCTTGAGGCTGACCATCGCGAACACGGTGATGGTATAGCCGAGCATCGCCGGGTCGACCACGGCATGATAGGCGGTGATGGCGCCGGCTTCCTCCAGCGCGCGGACGCGGCGCAGGCATGGCGGAGCCGTCAGCCCGACCTTCCGCGCCAGATCCACATTGGTCATCCTGCCATTGTCCTGCAATTCGCCCAGGATCTGCAGGTCGATGTCGTCGATATTTGGCCCCGCCATCAGATTGATTATTTCCTTACCTGTTACTGCGGGCGCATCATAATAATATTTCAGAGCAATGCAATTGTCCCACTATGCGACGCTCATATTGTGCGCGGAAATCACGCTTTCGCTTTGGGTAAGGACTGCTTATCGGTTAGGATGTAACGAACGGCGATGCAGGCATGCCGCCTGCTACCGCTTGAATATGGGGACTTTGGTTGCGCTTCAACGACATCATGCAAACCGTGCTGGCTGCCGACAATCGCAGCGGCGTGGGCGCGGTGACGCTGTGGCGGCAATGCGTCGACCTGCTGGCACAGCATGATCGCTATGATCGTCCCCCCATGGACGCACCCGATCGCGAGGCTTTGCTTGACCGATTGGGCCAGTTGCGGCCGCAACTGTCTGAAATGCAGCGAATCGCGACCGTCGTCGAACTGGGCGGTCGGTTGCGTTCGGCCAGCCTGATCCGTTTCTTTGCCGGCGATCGGCCGGCGATTGCCGGTGCGGCTATGGCCCGCGCGCGCCTCTCCGATCCGCTCTGGGCCAAACTGCTGCCGCATCTCAGCCCCACCGCACGGGGCGTGCTGCGCGGCCGCCGCGACATGGGGCCGGAGACGCGGCAGGGGCTCGAAGCCTTCGGCCCGACCGACCTGGTGCTGACCAGTGGCCCAGGCGCCAGCGAAACCGACATGCTGCTGACGGCGGACATGGCGCTCGCAACCGAACCCGCCGTCGAGCAGGAGGTTGCGCCGCAGCCGGTGGGCGAACCCGGCCCCGACCAGATCCGCAATCTGGTCGATCGCATCGCGCGCTTCACCAGCAACCGGCGCCCGCCCGAGGAGACGCCTGCGCAGGAAATCATCGTCGCGCCGGTGTCGCAGCCCGCATTGCGCAACGAGCAGCCGCATTTCTTCGCCTTCGAGACGGATTCGACCGGCGTGCTGGTCTGGGTGGACCAAGGGCCGCGCGCCGCGCTGGTCGGCCTGTCGCTCGGCGAAATCGCGCTAGAAGGGGCGAGCGGCCCGGACGGCCATGTCGCCGGTGCCTTCCAGCGTCGCAGCGGCTTCCAGAATGGCCGCTTCACCATCATCGGCGGGATGATGGCGGGCGAATGGCGGCTGTCGGCGACGCCCTTCTTCGATCCGCGCTCGGGCCGTTTCCAGGGCTATCGCGGCCAGGCACGGCGCCCCTATCTGCACGAAGTGGCGACGACCCCTTCGGGGGCGGTGACGATTGCTGGCCTGTCGGCGGATTCGCTGCGCCAGCTGGTGCATGAACTGCGCACGCCGCTCAACGCGATCCTGGGCTTCGCCGAGATCATCGAACAGGAATTGTTCGGCCCGGCGGGCGTTGAATATCGCGAGATGGCCGGCAATATCGCCGTCGATGCGCGCCATCTTCTGGCGGCTTTCGACGATCTCGATCTGGCGGCGAAGGTATCGCGCGGTGATGGCATCGGCGCGCCGCAGACGATCGATCCGGCATTGCTGGTGATGCAGGTCGCGGCCCGTTTCCGCGATCAGGAAGGCCGGGTAGTGACGCCGATCGACATCGCCGTGTCGCAGGATCTGCCGCAGATCAGCATCGATCCGGTGCAGGGCGAGCGCATGGTGCAGCATCTGCTGCGCACGCTGATTTCGGTCGCGCCCGAGGGCGAGGCGGTGACCGGCACCTGCTGGTTCCAGCCCGATGGCGCGTCGGGCAAGGTCGTGCTGGCGATCGATCGCCCGTCGACGCTGAGCGGCATGGACGAGGCGCATCTGCTGGATCCGGGCTATACGCCGGAGGGCGATTGGGCGGATGGGCCGTTGCTGGGGCTGGGCTTCTCGCTGCGTCTGATCCGCAGCCTGGCGGCCGGTTGCGGCGGCAGCCTGGATGTCGGCCCGGACCGTTTCCTGCTGCGCATCCCGGTCGACGGGATGGAAGAGGATGTCGTTGGCAATGGCTGATTTTCGGGCTGGTCGGGCGCGGGCTTGACCGGAACGAAACCCTATCGCAACCATTGCGGGATAGGGAAGGGCGATGCAATCAGCTCATCATCATCATGACGGCAATCTGCTTCGGGCGCCGCTGCCCGAGGACATGATTGCGCTTCCGGCCGCGTTCGGCACCCGTTTCATGCTGTTCGTCGATACCGAGGAGGAATTCGACTGGAACGCGCCCTTCCGACGCGAAGGGCATGGCGTCACCGCGCTGGCCGGCATGGCGCGCGGCCAGGCCTATTTCGCGGGGGCCGGGGTGAAGCCCGTTTATGTCACCGACTATCCGGTGGTGGATAGTGATGCGGCCGCCGGGATGATGGGGGCGTGGGTGGCCGCGGGCGAAGCCGATGTCGGCGCGCATCTCCACCCCTGGGTCAATCCGCCCCATGTCGAGGATGTGAACGCCGCCAATTCCTATGTCGGTTCGTTGCCCGAAGCGGTGGAGGCTGCCAAGCTGGAGGCGCTGTGCCGGCGGATTGAGGATCGCTTTGGCCGGCGGCCGATCGCCTATCGTGCGGGGCGTTACGGTGTCGGCCCCAACAGCGCGCGGCTGCTGGAAGCGGCGGGTTTTCGCCTGGACACATCGGTGCGTAGCCGGTTCGACTATAGCGGCCAGCATGGCCCCGATTTCCATGGCTTGCCGCAAAATCCCTATTGGGCGGGGCCGACCCGCAGCCTGGTCGAATTGCCGCTGTCGACGGCGATCACCGGCCTGTTGCGGGGGGGAGGCGAGGGGCTTTATCGCGCGACCCAGGCGATGGGGCCGCTGGCAGGTGCACTGGCGCGGGCGCGGATGCTCTCGCGCGTGCCGCTGACGCCCGAAGGCATTACCGCGTCCGAAGCGACGGCGGCGATCGACGCGCTGATCGAGGAGGGCGTGCGTGTCCTCAACTTCAGTTTCCATTCGCCCACGCTGGAGCCGGGCCACACGCCCTATGTTCGCGACGAAGCCGATCGTACGGCCTTTTACGGCTGGTGGGATAGGGTGCTGAACCATCTGGCGCGGCGCGGCGTAGCGGCGGTTGGCCTGGATCAGTTGCTGGATGCCATTCCGGCGCGCGCGGAGGCTTGCCAAGCCGCCTGATGCTGCCTATCCAGCCGCGCAGGGTGGGGCCTGTAGCTCAATGGTTAGAGCTGGCCGCTCATAACGGCTAGGTTGCGGGTTCGAGTCCTGCCGGGCCCACCATCGTCTCTAAGCTGTTGAAAGGCTTGGAAAACGTTGAAAGATAAGGACTTTTTACGGGCGTCTGTTACATCTGTAACAGTTATGGAACAGCCCATGTCCTATCTCGCTAAGCGCGGCTCGGTTTACTATTTTCGGCGCATTGTGCCTGACGATTTGCGCGCTGTCCTCGGTAAGCGTGAAATCATGCTGTCCCTGCGGACCAAGGATAGGGAGCACGCCAAGCGGCTTATCCCGAAAGAAATCATAAAATCCGACGCGCTGTTCGCTAGTGCCCGAAAAGATTCTGTATCGGATCAGGGAAAGTCCAAGCCTCCAGCGGCCAAATCCCCAGCCCAGCTAGAGCAGGAGCGCCTGTTGTGGGAGGCGGACTTAGAACGGATTGAACTATGGGATCAGGTGGTGGGTTCAACGGGTGGCGGCAACACAGGCTTGGAAACGCTCTGCGGGTGTTTGGTATTCGAGCGTTTTCCTTGGCCTTTCGTTGAGTTGCCGG
>NZ_JACIEU010000003.1 GCF_014197035.1 Sphingobium scionense
TCTTCAGCGAATCGAGCAGACCGCCCTGCTCGAAGGCGGCACTGGCAGCGCCGCCCGCCAAAAGCTGATCGAGAAGCTCATTCGGTATGGCAGGTTCTTTGCGTCGTGACATAGTGGGACTCCTTGTTGCCCATTATGCCCGGCCACACACGGAAATCCTGACAGTCCCCGCCGCCTTCGCCAACTATGGCAAGGTGTCGAAGCAGCAGTATAATGCCAAGATCTGGCAGGACATCGGCAGCAACGGTGACTTCATCTCAGTCGCTGCCCATTATAACCAGAACCGCAACAACTTCGGTGGTTCGCCCTTCCGCGCCAGCGCCTTCACCGGCGACAAGAGCGATCGCTTCTATGACGTCGCCGGCGGCTATCCCTGCCAGGTCAGCCAGACCAGCACCCCCAACGCCTGCGGCACCGATTTCGAGCGTCGTTTCAATCCGTCGAACACCGGCAACGTCCGCGCGAACTCGAAGTTCACCCTGGCCGAGCGTCTGACCCTGTCGGTCGACGGTGCCTATCAGTGGGTGAAGGCCAATGGCGGCGGCACCACCAGCGCCAACGAAACCTTCTTCACGGATTCGACTGGATTCACCGGCACCGGCAACTATGGCGGCAGCTTCTATTTCGGTCGTGACCTGAACGGTGATGGCGTGCTGGGTCGCGTGACCTTGCTCCAGCCGAGCCAGACCAACACCCGTCGCTGGGTCGGCATCGCCAACCTTGCTTACGAGATCAACGACAGCCATCGCGTCCGTCTGTCCTACAGCTACGACCGTGCCCGTCACCGCCAGACCGGCTATGCTGGCTTCCTTGACGATGGCGGCACGCCGTTCGACGTGTTCCCGATCAACGATCCGGTCCTTGATGCTGCCGGCAACGCCCTGCAGAAGCGTGACCGCAAGTCGATCGCCGAACTGAACCAGATCGCCGGTGAATATCGCGGCCAGTTCTTCGAGGACAAGCTGTCGGTGCTGATCGGTGGCCGTCTGCCCTTCTTCAAGCGCGAACTGAACCAGTATTGCTTCACCACCAGCTCGGGTGGTTTCGTGAACTGCGTGCCGGAAGACCAGCAGGCCGACTATATCGCGACCCATCCTTACAGCTTCAACAAGACGACCGGCCGTGCGACCGGTTCGGCTCTGCCGCAGGCGCGCAAGCTGAAATATGACAAGTTCCTGCCGAACGTGGGCGCGACCTTCAAGATCACGCCGGAAATCAGCATCGCGGGCAGCTATGCCAAGAACCTGTCGGTGCCCAGCACCGATGCGCTCTACAACGCGTTCATCTTCCCGGTTAATAGCGCCTCCGCCTATCGCGCGCCGGAAACCTCGGACAGCTTCGACGCCAGCCTCCGTTACACCTCGTCGAAGGTGCAGGCGGCTGTCACCGGCTGGTACTCGAAGTACAAGAACCGTCTGGTCACTGCCTATGACATCGACGGTAACGGCACCGACACCAACCTGGGTCCGGTGAAGAAATATGGCGTCGACGCCAATATTTCCTACAGCCCGATCAAGGAAATCACCGCCTATCTGTTCGGCTCCTACATCAAGTCGGAGATCCAGAACGACGCCGTGACCGGCAGCTGCGCCGCGACCAGCGACATCGCTCTGGCGGGCCTGTGCTATGTGCAGGATGGCGTTGCCTATCTCCGTACCTCGGGCAAGCGTGAACGCAGCGCGCCGAAATATCTGTTCGGTGGCCGTCTGCAGGGCAATCTGGGCGACTTCACCCTGGGCGTCCAGGCGAAGAAGACCAGCTCGCGCTATCTGAACGACATCAACGGTGAAATTCAGAGCGTGACGCTCACCGATGGCACCAGCAAGATGATCTTCCCCGGTGCGAAGTTTGGTGCCTACACCGTCGTCGACCTCGACCTGCGCTACTCGCTGGCCAGCGTCGGCATGGAAAAGGGCGCGATCCAGCTGAACGTCAGCAACCTGTTCGACAAATATTATGTCGGCTCGTTCAGCGGCGGTCTGGATACGCTCGCCAGCTCGTCCTCGGCCTTCGTGAACTTCGGTTCGCCGCGCGCGATCAGCGCCTCGCTGATCATCGGCTTCTAAGCCAGGCGCCGACAGGCAAAAAGGAAGGGAGGCGCGGAGCGATCCGCGCCTCCTTTTTCATGTCCTATTCGCCGTCGCTCGATTATGGTTGGGGGTAGGGTAGTGTGCGCTTTCCGATAGGATCAGGACAGCGCAATAAAATGTCGAAATGTGCGGGAAATATGGGAAGTTAAGCGCCCGATTTCCTATTTTCGGGCGCCTGGCCGCCGTCAGTTCAGGCAGTCGTCAAGCCCGTCGCGCTGCACCACCGGGATGCGCGCCGAGATGCTGTTGCCATAACGGCGGGTGAAGCCGTGCGGGTCGATCGCGGCGCGCTTCTTGGGCAGGGGCAGGACTGCCGCCAGCCGTGCCGCTTCGGCCCGGCTCAGCTTGCCCGCACCATGGCCGAAATAGCGGATCGCCCCGGCCTGCACGCCATAGGTGCCGATGCCGGTCTCCGCGACGTTCAGATAGACTTCCATGATCCGCCGCTTGCCCCAGATCGCCTCGATCAGCACGGTGAACCAGGCTTCGAAGCCCTTGCGGACGAAACCGCCGCCCTGCCACAGGAAGACGTTCTTCGCCGTCTGCTGGCTAATCGTGGAGCCGCCGCGAATGCGCCCGCCGCTGGCATTGTGGCGCATCGCCTGGGCAATCGCGACCGCGTCGAAACCATGATGGCTGCAAAAACGGCTATCCTCCGCCGCGATCGCCGCGCGCGGCATGTCCGGGTCGATCGCGTCCAGGCGCTTCCATTCCTTGGTGATGCCATTGGGGTCGAGCAGCATGGTGATCGTCACCGGCGGCGGCACGAAGCGATAGATGACCACCGTGCCGACCGACAGGCCGACAAAGCCGATGGCGACCTTGAGGGGGATGCTGATCCAGCGGGAACGACGTTTCTGGGGGGAGGCAGGCTTGGGCGCGGCTTTGGCTTTCTTCATGGCCGCAAACTAACGCGCCCGCGCGCCGCCGTCATCGATTCCTTCAGGCCGTCGCCAGGCTCGGCGTGCGGCCCCGGTTGATTAGCAGCACCAGCGCCGCACCGATCAGACACAATATGCCTGCCGCGATGAAGGCGGGCATATAGCTTTGCCAGGCGGTGCGTGACAGGCCGCCGGCCAAGGCCGCGCTCGCCGCGCCCAGCTGATGTCCGGCAAAGATCCAGCCGAACACGATATTCGCCTTTTCCGGGCCGAAGCGTTGTGCCGTCAGCTTCACCGTCGGCGGCACTGTCGCCACCCAGTCGAGGCCATAGAAGATGGCGAACAGCGACAGGCTGTAGATCGAGAAATCGCTGAACGGCAGATAGAGCAGCGACAGGCCGCGCAGCCCATAATAGAAGAAGAGCAGCCAGCGATTGTCATAGCGATCGCTGAGCCAGCCCGATGCCAGCGTGCCGGCGAAGTCGAACAGGCCCATCATCGCCAGCATCGACGCCGCGCCCACCGCTGCCAGCCCATAATCGCCGCATAGCGAGATGAAATGGGTCTGGACCAGGCCGTTGGTGCTGGCGCCGCAGATATAGAAGGAGAAGAAGAGGATCCAGAAGGTCGGCACCTTCGCCACGTCGCGCAATATGATCAGTGGGGTCGCCAGCAGCGCGCCCAGACTGGCCGGCTGGGCAGGGACGGGCTGGATCGCCTGCTCGCCATAGGGGGCCAGGTTCAGGTCGGACGGTCGGTCGCGCATCAGCAGCATCACTGTGACCGCCGCGATCAGGATTGCGCCGCAGACCAGCAGTAGAGCCGTGCGCCAGTCATGGCTGTCGGTCAGGCCGGCAAGCAGAGGAAGGAAAGCCAGTTGGCCGGTCGCGGTGCTGGCCGACAGCAGCCCCATCACCAGTCCGCGCCGTTCGCTGAACCAGCGGGTGGCGACCGTTGCGCCCAGCACCATGGCGGTCAGGCCCGTGCCGACGCCAATCACCACGCCCCAGAGAAGGACGAGCTGCCACAATTGCGTCATGCCAAGCGACAGCAGCAGGCCGCCGATCACGATCGACAGCGAAATCAGCATCATCCGCCGCACGCCGAAGCGGTTCATGAAGGCGGCGGCAAAAGGCCCCATGCCGCCGAACAGCAGGAAACGGATCGCCAGCGCCCCGGAAATATCCGCCGCGCTCCAGCCAAATTCCTTCTGCAGCGGCACGATGAATACGCCCGGCGCGCCGACCGCGCCGGCCACCACCAGCATGGTAAGGAAGGTCGTGCCCGCGACCGCCCAGCCATAATGGACATTGCGCGCGGCCAGGCGGCGGGCGAACATGGTGGACAGCATCGACTTCCCCTTGGACTGGCGCTTCGATTGGAAAACGGACTGGCGTTAAATGATAGGTATCATATATAAGGTCAAGAGGCCAATTGGAGACGCAGGATCATGAAAGTCAGCCGTGAACAGGCGGAGCGTAATCGCGAGAAGGTGGTGGACGCCGCATCCCGCCTGTTCCGCGCCCGCGGAGTCGAGGGCGTCGGCATTGGCGAGGTGATGCGCGAATGCGGCCTTACCCATGGCGGCTTCTACAACCAGTTCGAATCGAAGGAGGCGCTGGCGGCCGAAGCCTGCGCCACGTCGCTCGCGCGAGGGGCCGCCAAGTGGCGGCGTCTGTCTGCGGAGGATGGGCCGGATGCGATCACCGCCGATTATCTCAGTGCCCGTAACCGGGATGCGCCGGAAACCGGCTGCGCGCTGATCGCGCTTGGTCCGGACGCTGCGCGCAAGGGTGGGCCGCTCGCCACCGCCTTCCGCGAAGGGTTCGAGGATCTGACCGCCGCGCTGCAAAATGCCGGCATCGCCGATCGCGACGCGGCGCTGGCCCGCATGGCCCAACTGGTCGGCACGATGGTGCTGGCCCGCGCGGTGGATGATCCGGCCTTGTCAGCGGAACTGCTGGCGGCCAATCGTCGCGCTATGGGTGTCGAGGCATGAGCGCCGCGACCCAGTGGCGCCCGATGGGACAGGGGAATGTCGATGCGGTGGCAAACATGTCCGACCAGGTCCATGGCAGCTACACCGAACGACCGGCCATCTATGCCGAGCGACTACGCCTCTATCCGGCGGGCTGCTTCCTGCTGGAGCGGGACGGTCAGGCGCTCGGCTATCTCGTCACCCATCCCTGGGCCGGCGACCGACCGCCGGCGCTCGACCAATTGATCGGTGTGCTGCCGGATGAACCCGATCGCTATTATCTCCACGATCTGGCCCTGCTGCCCGAAGCGCGCGGCACCGGTGCTGCTGCGGCCGCCGTCGATCTGACCGTAGCGCAGGCCCGCGCCGCCGGCTTCGATCGTATCACCCTGACGGCCGTAAACGGCGCGGACGCCTTCTGGCGCCGACAGGGCTTCGTTGACGCGCTGGTTGCCGCCTCCAGCTATGGCGCGGACAGCGTCTCGATGGTGCGACTGCTCTAAGACGAAAAAAGGCCCCGGATCGCTCCGGGGCCTTTTCTTTTTCGTGTGTGGCCCGATCAAGCAGCGGCGAAGCGCGCCATCTTTTCCAGCTTGCCGCCGGCGATACGCATCATCGCCTTCTGCAGCTTCTCGAAGGCGCGAACCTCGATCTGGCGGACGCGTTCGCGCGACACGCCATAGACCTGGCTCAGTTCCTCCAGAGTCTTCGGCTCCTCGGCCAGGCGACGCTCGGCCAGGATATGCTTCTCGCGGTCGTTGAGGTCGGTCATTGCCTCGACCAGCATCTCGTGCCGCTGGGTCTTTTCCTGTTCGTCCGCGACGCGCTCGTCCTGCAGCGGATCGGTGTCCTGCAGCCAATCCTGCCACTGGCCGTCGCCATCCTCACGCATCGGCACGTTGAGCGAGGTGTCTCCGCCCATCGCCATGCGACGGTTCATTGACACGACGTCATCTTCCGACACGCCCAGATCGGTCGCGATCTTGGTTACGTCCTCGGGGCGCAGATCGCCATCCTCGAACGCTTCGATATTATTCTTCATCCGGCGCAGGTTGAAGAACAGCTTCTTCTGCGACGCGGTGGTGCCCATCTTGACCAGGCTCCAGCTGCGCAGGATGAATTCCTGAATCGATGCGCGGATCCACCACATGGCGTAGGTCGCCAGACGGAAGCCACGTTCGGCCTCGAACTTCTTCACGCCCTGCATCAGGCCGATATTGCCTTCGCTGATCAGTTCGCTGACCGGCAGGCCATAGCCGCGATAGCCCATCGCGATCTTCGCCACGAGACGCAGATGCGAGGTGACGAGCTGGGCCGCCGCCTCGGGATCCTGATGTTCCTCGTAG
Source organism: Sphingobium scionense (assembly GCF_014197035.1). Classification (GTDB taxonomy): domain Bacteria; phylum Pseudomonadota; class Alphaproteobacteria; order Sphingomonadales; family Sphingomonadaceae; genus Sphingobium; species Sphingobium scionense. The sequence continues at coordinate 6,296 of NZ_JACIEU010000003.1, forward strand.
CGCTTGGCGAGCATATATTCCTGCTCGGGGGTCAGCAGCGGAAACTTGCGGATTTCCGACAGATAGCGGTTGAGGCTGGCTTCACCGCCCAGCGCCGGAACCGCGGGGACATTGCTCCGATTGGCCATGTCACTATTCCTTCCCTTTACATGCGCTCCAGACGGACCCGAAACTGGCATCCCTTGGCCGCGCAAACTTGTCAGAACCTATACGTGAAGCTCGCTTAACAGTTCCTGCATGTCCGCAGGCAGCGCGCTATCGAATATCAGGGGTTCCTCCGTCACAGGATGTATGAACCCCAGCCGTTTCGCGTGCAATGCCTGCCTTTTGAAACTCAGCGTTTCCAGTATCGATTTGAAACCTTTTCTTTCTCTACCGTAAACCGGGTCACCGATCAAGGGGTGCCCCAGATGCGCCATATGCACGCGAACCTGATGAGTACGGCCGGTTTCCAGCCGGCATTCCACCATTGCCGCGCCGCGCAGGCGCTCCATCACGCGGTAATGGGTGACGGCATGTTTGCCGCGCCCTTCCCGATGAACGGCCATCTTCTTTCGATCAGCGTCGGACCGTCCAACCCAGGCATCGACCGTGCCGGATCCCGGTGTCGGGATGCCATAGACGATCGCGGCATAGAGCCGGTCGATGCTGTGATCCTTGAACTGCCGGGCCAGGCCCTCATGCGCCTTGTCCGACTTAGCAACGACCAACAGGCCGGAAGTATCCTTGTCGATGCGATGAACGATGCCGGGACGCGCCACGCCGCCAATGCCCGACAATTGCCCATCGCAATGATGCAGCAGCGCATTGACCAGCGTGCCGTCCAGATTGCCGGCGGCCGGGTGGACGACCAGGCCGGCCGGCTTGTCCACCACGATCAGGTCGGCATCTTCATGCACGATGTCGAGCGGAATATCCTGGGCCACGGCGTCGAGCGCGACCGGGGCGGGCAGAGTGATGCTGTAATCCTGCCCCACCGCCACCTTCATCGACGGGTTGAGCGATCGGCCACCCGAGGCGATCTGTCCCTCGACGATCAACGCCTTGATCCGTTCGCGCGACAGGTCGGGCAGCAGTTCGGCCAGTGCACGATCGAGGCGCAAACCCGCCTGGGCTTCGCCTATCGTCGTTTCAATGATGGAAACCCCCGGAACCATTGCCTAGGGATGTAGGAATGAAGGCCGAAATTTCAAGGGTGCTGCTGGAACAAATCATGGACTTGGCCGCGGCCGAGCCGGGCGAGGTCTGTGGCCTGCTGCTGGGGCAGGGCGCGTGTATCGACGCGATCCTGCCCGCGGCCAATGTCGCGCCCGACCCGGCCCGGCATTTCGAACTGGCGCCGGCCACGTTGCTGGCCGCGCACCGGGCCGCGCGCCGGGGCGGGCCGGCAGTGCTTGGTCATTATCATTCCCATCCGTCGGGCGTACCGATTCCGTCGGAAACGGACCGGGCCTGCGCCGCGCCGGACGGCGCCTTGTGGTTAATCGTGGCGGGGCCGGTTGCTCGGCTATGGGCCGCCCGGCCGGATGAAGGCGGCGGCGTCGGTTTCGTGGAGGCGTTGCTCGATATAAGGTGATGCAAAGGGGGTGAGCCGGGCTTGCATCATCGGCTGGGGAAGCCTAGCCGGGAAGGTGTCTTTTCCCGTAAATCCGGCGGCCTCCATCTCCATGACCCATCCGATCGACAGCATCGAATTTGCCAGCCTTCTCTGCTCGCGCCTCTGCCATGACCTGCTGAGCCCCGTCGGGGCGCTCAACAATGGCCTGGAACTGATGGCCGACGAAACCGACCCGGACATGCGGCAGCGCTGCCTGGACCTGCTGGCCGACAGCGCCCGCACCTCGGCCAACAAGCTGAAATTCTTCCGCCTGGCCTTCGGTTCGGCGGGCGGTTTTGGCGATGCGGTGCCGCCGCATGAGGCGAAGGTCGCGATCGAGGGGATGTTCGCCTCGGGCCGGGTGAAGCTCGGCTGGATGGTCGAGGAGCAGATGCTGGCCAAGCTCGCGGTCAAGGTGCTGCTCAATCTCGCGCTGATCGCCGGCGATGCGCTGGTGCGCGGCGGGCAGCTCGACATCGGTGCGGAGAAGCGGCCGGGCGTGACGGAGATCGTGGTGCGGGGCGAAGGGCCGAAGGTCATTCTCGACCCCGAACTGCGCGCCGCACTGGCGGGCACGCTGCCGGCCGGTGGCCTGGCATCCCGCACGGCGGCTGCCTGGATGGTGCGTGCGCTGGTGATGGAGGCGGGCGGCGAGATCGTGCTGTCGCCGCCGGGTGATTCAGTGCTGTTGTTCGGCGCCGCCATCCCCGATCGCGCAGAATAATTCAGAACGGAAAATTCAGGGCAGCAGGGCGCGCAGGGCGGCGTCGTCCTGCCCCTCCAGGTCCAGCAACGCGGCATAGGGATCGCCCGTCAGGCCCAGCAGCGCGGCAAAGGCGGGTTCGGTCTTCAGGCCGCGATGGCGCAAGGCCATGATCGCCTGCGCCAAAGCAGGGCCGCCCAGATCGAGCAGGCGGCGTTCGAACCTGAAATGGCGCCAGCCATGTTGCTGCGCGACCGGCAAGGCCTGGCCGAAAATCTCGAACGGCCAGTCCCATGCGCGGAAGCGGATGATCATGGCGCCAAGGTCGGGCCGTGCATGAACGGAAAAATCGGGTTGGTCGCCGAAATGCTCGGTCAGCAAGGCGACAAAGGCATCGGCGTCCAGTACCTCGCAGACGATGTCGATGTCGCTGCCCGGCAGGTCTAGGCCGAGCGGCGGTGTGCCTGCAACATGCGGATCATAGGGCGCCAATAGCGCAAGCACGCCGGTGCGTTGCAGGGCGACCTCATGCGCGACGCGGCTCATGTCGCCTCCATCTCCGCTACGATCGCAGCGATCAGGTCTGCTGCTGGCAGGGCACGGGCGAGGGGCGCGCCCTGGCCGGCCCATTGCGCGCCATAGCCGCCTTCGCCCCGAGTCCTGGCGGCGGCATTGAGAGCCTTCCCGGCGGCATAGGCGCGCGGATAGTCGGGGACGTCGCTACTGTTTTCAGCGCCCCATTGGGTGAAGCGATTGGCGAGGCAGCGGGCTGGGCGGCCGGAAATGGCGCGGGTCATGACCGTTTGCTGGGCGGCCGGGCTGGCAAGGGCAGCGCGATAGGCGGCGTCGGCGCTGCTTTCCGGGCAGGCAATGAAGGCGGTGCCCAGTTGCGCCGCCACCGCGCCCAAGTCGAGCGCGGCGCGCACGCCCCGCCCGTCCATGATGCCGCCGGCCGCGATCACCGGCAGGCCGGTCTTCGCCACCAGCAGGCGCGTCAGCGCGAAGGTGCCGAGCATCGCATCGGCCGCATCGGGATCGAACATGCCGCGATGGCCGCCGGCTTCAAATCCCTGCGCCACCAGAACATCGATCCCGGCGGTGCGCGCGGCGGCGGCCTCGTCCAAATTGGTGACGGATGCCAGCAACAGGCACCCCGCCTGCTTGAGCGCTGCGATCTGCTGCGCGCCGGGCAGGCCGAAATGAAAGCTGACCACGCGCGGCCGCGTTTCGACCAATAGGTCGAGCATCGCCGGGTCGTCTGCAAAACTGCGATAAATGGTGTCGAGAGCGGCCGGCGGCCCGGCGCCCTGTGCCGCAAAAAGCGGCACCAGCGCGTCGAGCCATGCCGCTTCCTCGGCCGGGCGGATACGGGGCGGCGCATGGACGAACAGATTGACGTTGAACGGCCGGTCGGTCAGCGCGCGTGTCTCCGCAATCATGGCGCGCCCGCCCGCCGCATCGGTCGCGCCCACGGCGATGGACCCCAACGCCCCAGCATTGCTGACGGCCGCCGCCATCGCCGGCGTCGATATGCCCGCCATCGGCGCCTGGATGATGGGGGATGCCAGGCGAAGGTCGGCGATCAGGCTCATCGGCTTCATGTGGAAGTTGTTGATCCTTCCCGCAACGAAAAAAAAGGCCCGGCCGCTTGCGCGACCGGGCCTCTCTTGCAGCGACCTGTGAAAGGGTCAGGCGCTGTAATACATGTCGAATTCGACCGGCGAGGGGGCCATTTCCCAGCGATACACTTCGGGCCACTTCAGTTCGATATAGGCATCGATCTGGTCCTTGGTGAACACGTCGCCCTTGAGCAGGAACTCATAGTCGGCTTCCAGGCTGTTGAGCGCTTCACGCAGCGAGGCGCAAACGGTCGGCACCTGGCTCAGTTCTTCGGGCGGCAGATCATAGAGATTCTTGTCCATCGCGGCGCCCGGATGGATCTTGTTCTCGATGCCGTCGAGGCCGGCCATCAGCAGTGCGGCGTAGCAGAGATAAGGGTTGGCCATGGCGTCGGGGAAGCGGAACTCGACGCGCTTCGCCTTGGCACCGGCGCCGTAGGGAATGCGGCAGGAGGCCGAACGGTTGCGGGCCGAATAGGCCAGCAGAACCGGGGCTTCGAAGCCCGGCACCAGGCGCTTGTAGCTGTTGGTGGTCGGGTTGGTGAAGGCATTGAGCGCCTTGGCGTGCTTGATGACGCCGCCGATGAAGTAGAGGCACATGTCGGAAAGCCCGGCATAGCCTTCGCCCGCGAACAGCGGCTTGCCAGCGTCCCAGATCGACATGTGGGTGTGCATGCCCGAACCGTTATCCTGTGCGATCGGCTTGGGCATGAAGGTCGCGGTCTTGCCATAGGCCTGGGCGACCATCTGCACGACATATTTGTAGATCTGCATGCGGTCGGCGGTCTGGACCAGCGTGCCGAAGGTCAGGCCGAGTTCATGCTGGGCGGCAGCGACTTCATGGTGGTGCTTGTCGCAGGGCAGGCCCATTTCGAGCATGGTCGAAACCATTTCGGCGCGGATGTCGGTGCAGGGATCGACCGGCGCGACGGGGAAATAGCCGCCCTTGGCACGCGGACGGTGGCCCAGGTTGCCGCCTTCATATTCCTTGCCGGTGTTGGTCGGCAGCTCGATGTCGTCGATCTTGAAGTAGCTCTGCGAGTAGTCATTCTCGAAGCGCACATCGTCGAACATGAAGAATTCGGCTTCCGGGCCGACATAGATGGTGTCGCCAAAGCCGGCGGACTTGACGAATGCCTCGGCGCGCTTGGCGCAGGAGCGCGGATCGCGGCTGTAGAGTTCGCCGGTGTCGGGCTCGACGATGTCGCAGAAGATGATCAGCATCGGGGTGGCGCTGAAAGGATCGACATAGACGGCGTCCAGATCGGGCTTCAGGATCATGTCCGATTCGTTGATCGCCTTCCAGCCTTCGATCGACGAACCGTCGAACATCAGGCCCTGGGTCAACTCATCTTCGCCCAGCACGCTCGACACCATGGTCAGGTGCTGCCACTTGCCCTTGGGATCGGTGAAGCGGACATCGACCCACTCGATTTCCTTTTCCTCGATCATCTTCAGGATGTCTTTTGGCGTGTTGGCCATGTGCAGTTGCCCTTCTCTATGGATACCCCCCCGAAGGGGTAGTTGAAGCCTGTGTCCGCCGAACCCCTGTCCGCCGGCTAGAACCTGTCGAAAATCAGATGGCGTCGCTGTCGCGTTCGCCGGTGCGGATGCGCACCGCGCCCTCAATGGCGGAAATGAAGATCTTGCCGTCGCCGATGCGGCCGGTCTGGGCGGCGCTGCAGATCGCTTCGACGACCCGGTCGGCCAGCGCGTCGTCGACGACGACTTCCAGTTTTACCTTGGGCAGGAAATCGACGACATATTCGGCGCCGCGATAGAGTTCGGTATGGCCCTTCTGGCGGCCGAAGCCCTTCGCCTCGGTGACGGTGATCCCGGACACGCCCACTTCGTGCAGCGCTTCCTTCACCTCGTCCAGCTTGAACGGCTTGATGATCGCCTCGATCTTTTTCATCACTTAATCCCAACCCATGACGCACGACCGGATGCGGGCGCGACCCGCATCCAAACCTTCAAGTGACGATCGTCATGCCCCCCGAGGCAAGCGCCGTCTCCCTTAACAATCAATTACCGTGCCAAATGGCGAATCGCTAGGCCTGCTTTCGGCGATGCAGCAATCTTTGTCCATATTGCCCGGATTCTGGGCAATATCATGTCACTATGCCTGTTTTTTGGGCAGCGGTTGAGCCGTCCATCATGCAAAAGGCCCGCCCCGTCGATGCCGGTCTGAAATGATCCCCATGGCATGAACGGAGCGGGCCTTTGGGACCGCCATCAGGCAGGCAAAAATCAGCGCGCGTAAGGCGGGCAGTCGAGGCCGGTAGGGCTCTTGGTAAAAATCTCGCAGCCGGTTTCGGTGATGCCGATGCTATGCTCGAACTGGGCCGACAGGGTGCGGTCGCGCGTCACCGCCGTCCAGCCATCGTCCAGCATCTTCACGCCGGGCTTGCCGATATTGATCATCGGTTCGATCGTGAAGAACATGCCGGGCTTCAATTCCGGGCCGGTGCCGGGGCGGCCGACATGGACCACTTCGGGGCTGTCGTGGAAGACGCGGCCCAGGCCATGGCCGCAGAAATCGCGGACCACGCCATAACGATGTTTTTCGGCATGGCGCTGGATGACATGGCCGATGTCGCCCAGATGATTGCCGGGCTTGGCCTGCTCGATGCCCAGCATCAGGCATTCATAGGTGATCTCGACCAGTCGCTTCGCCTTGATCGGCGCTTCCCCGGCGATGAACATGCGGCTGGTGTCGCCGTGCCAGCCATCGACCAGCGGGGTAACGTCGATATTCAGGATATCGCCGTCCTTGAGCTTATAGTCGCCCGGAATGCCATGGCAGATGACATTGTTGAGCGAGATGCAGCAGCTATGGGTATAGCCGCGATAGCCCAGCGTCGCCGGCACGCCGCCGCCGTCCAGCGTCATGCGGCGGACGATGTCGTCCAGCTCGCCGGTGCTCACGCCCGGCACCACATGGGGCGCCAGCGCATCGAGAATCTCGGCGGCCAGCCGGCCGGCCTTGCGCATGCCGTCGAAACCGGCCGCGTCGTAGAGCTTGATCGCGGTCGAGCGGGAAACCGGCGCATCGGCCGTCATCGTCATATATTCGGTCATGTGGTTGATATAGACCCTGCGATCCGGCATTGCGAGTGTCTTCGCTCAGCCCCTCGGTCGCTATCAGGAAAAGAGAAACGGACATGGTGATGGAAGGCGGATGCGCCTGTGGTGAGGTGCGCTATCGGGTCGATGCCGACCCCATTTTCGTCAACAACTGCCATTGCAGCCTGTGCCAGCGCCAGAGCGGTGCTGCGTCCGCGGTCAACGCCTTTGTCGAGGTCGATCATCTCCATCTCCTGTCCGGCGACCTCAGCGAACATGTCGTGCCGACCGGCAGCAGCAAGACCCAGGTGATCGTCCGCTGCGCCAGTTGCGGCACGGCGGTCTGGAGCTTCTATCCCCGTCTCGGCCGGGCGGGCGCGGCGATCCGCGTCGGCACGCTGGACGATCGATCGGCGATCCGGCCCGATGCGGCGATCTTCGTGGCGGATCGGTCGGACTGGGCCGCCTTGCCCGCCGACGTGCCGATCTTCGAAGCCAGCTACAAGCCGGCGGACATCCTGCCCCCCGATCGGCTGGCCCGGCTGATGGCGCTCGCCGCCCGCGCGGAGCCGCTGGCATGAACGACCGGATCTGGACCGCCGCCGTGATCGTGATCGGCGATGAAATCCTGTCCGGCCGCATCCAGGACAAGAATGTCGCGCAGATCGCCACCTGGCTCAATGTCCAGGGCATCCGCCTGCGCGAGGTGCGGGTGGTGCCCGACGTGCAGGACGCGATCGTCGAGGCGGTCAACATACTGCGTGCCCGCAACGACTATCTCTTCACCACCGGTGGCATCGGCCCGACCCATGACGATATCACGGTCGATGCGATCGCCGCGGCGCTGGGCGTCGGCGTCGAAATCCATCCCGAGGCGCGGGCGATATTGGAGCGCTATTATGTCACGCGTGGCGGCCTGACCGATGCGCGGCTGCGCATGGCGCGGGTGCCGGCCGGCGCCGACCTCATCGAAAACCGGATGTCGGGCGCGCCGGGCATCCGTCATGGCAATATCTTCATCATGGCCGGCGTTCCGCATATCACCGCCGGCATGCTCGACAGTCTGACCGGCACGCTGGAAGGGGGCATGCCCGTCCTCTCCGCGACGATCGGCTGCTGGGTCGCGGAAAGCGAGATCGCCGACCTGCTCGGCGCCACCGAGCGCGCCCATGAGGGCGTCCAGATCGGCAGCTACCCCTTCTTCCGCGAAGGCCGCACCGGCGCCAATTTCGTCGTCCGCTCGACCGACCAGGCGGTGCTGGATGCGTGCATCACGGACCTCAGCGCCGCGCTGGCGGAGGGGGGCTGGACCCCGGTGCCGGGCGGCATCTGATCCGGCTGGTCCGATAGCGAAGGTCACGCCAGGGTCATCAAACTCAAAGTTCACACCGTTCTTGCTTGCTGTTTTCCGGGCTTTTGCGCGGGAAAAGGCACGGATGCATCATATAGGCGCGCCTGTGACGCGGCTGCTGGGTCACTGTCGTGTGCCTGTCGCGCGCCACTTGGGTCATGCCGACGCGACATTTGGGTCATGATGGGGCGCCATCATGGTCATCATCTGGGGTGAAGGGGCGAACGCAAGGGCAGGGCTGCTCATTCGCCAGGATAGACCAGAGAAAATCCAAATAGGAAAGGGGCGCACATCGATGGCAAGTCCCGCGCCTTCAGGGTTGTAACCGCCCGTCGATCCGGCACTATGAAGCCGGGATAACGGGAGAAAAATCATCATGTTCGCCCTTCTGCTGCTGTTGCAGGCAGCCTCGCCCGATATCATCGTGACAGGCGAGAGGCTGGTCGAGGAACAGGCGAAATGTGCGCGCGGCGAATGCACGCCGCTGCGCGATGCGCAGGCGACGATCGCCCTGGCCGAACAGCGGTTCCGCAATGGCGAATATGTGCATGCCAAGGGACTGCTGGCCGCAGCGATCAGCCGCAACAAGGACAGGGGGGCGGAGGCCCCGCGCGCGGTGGCCGCCATCTATGAAGCGATGGCGACGGTGTCATTGCATGAGGGCGACCAGGATGATTATCGCCGCGCGGTAGCCGGGCAGGTGAAGACGCTGCGCGACAATCTGCCGGCGAATGATGTGGCGGTGCAGGCATCCGCCACGGCGCTGGGCGACATGTGGATCAAGCTGGGCCGCTATCGTCAGGCGGAATCGACTTTTCGGGGGATTGAGGAGCAGGCGCTGGCCGAAGGGCAGGCCTATCCGGCGATGATGGCGGGGATGAAGCGGGTGTGGCTGGCCGGTGCGCTGGGCAAGATGCGCGAGGCGAGCGCGATGCTGGACGCGCTGGAGCGACGGCCGATCGCACAGGAACCGGCCTTTCGCACCGCCCTGCGCGTGGTGCGCCTGCGACTGGCGGTGCGGGCTGGCGATGATGCGGAAATCACCCGGCTGGCCGGGACGATCGGCACGAGCCAGGACGGGCCGCCGGTGCTGATCTGGCAGCCATCCTATCCCGGCAATGCCGCGGCCGAGGCGAACAATAATGCGCGGGCCTTTGGCAATGCGGACGTAATGCCGGTCAATTCGTCCGATCTGGCCAGCATCCAGTGGGTGGATGTGGGTTTCTGGGTCCGGCCGGATGGGCGCACCGAGGAGGCGGAGATATTGCGGGGGTCGCGATCGCCCGCCTGGGCGCCGGCGATCCTGAAGCAGGTTGCGGGACGGCGCTATGCGGCGAGTGCCAAGGTCGGCGAGGAAAATCCATCCGGCAGCTATCGGATCGAGCGCATCACGCCCAAATATCAATATGTGGTTCCCAAGGGATCAATGATCCGGCGCCGGGTGCCGGCACAGGGCTTCGAAGTGCTGGACCTGACCGCATCGGAAGCGGCGATGCCGCCGCCGGGCGGATGAGGTGCGGGCGCGCCTGAGCTGTCTGGTCGGGGGCACGAGAAGTTGATAGAGGCCCGCGCTGATAATTTTTCGAGGCGGGAAACCAGCGATGATTCAACCGGGTGCGACGTTCAAGGACAATCTCCAACTGCTGCCGCCGATCGACGGCATCGCCCGCATCGACCTGAAAGACGCGACCGGCACGATCGTCGCCAGCATCGAGAACCAGCCGGGCAAGCAGGGCTCGCTGGCCGTCTATGCCTATTTGCGGCAGGTGTTTGGCACGCTGGATGCAGCGGCGGCAGAGCATGGGCTGGCGGTGTTTGCCGAACATACGGCGGATGCCCGCAACCGGCCGGGTGCGCACCCCAATGTCGATCGGCTGATCGCGATCGTGGAAGGTGGGGACGCGCTGGAGATCGGGGTGGTTGCGGGCTGAGAGGCGTGCGATCGGCCCTCAGGATTGCGGGGCCGTCGCGATTGCGGAATGGTCTGGGGCGGAGGCTGTTAGAATTCCTTCTTCCCTGCGTTCCGAATAGCGGTCGACAAGCTGGGCGGCGTGGGGACGCAAGAGGATGGTGAAGCGCACCAGTTCCTCCATCACGTCGACGATGCGGTCATAATAGCTGGATGGCCGCATCCGCCCGGCCTCGTCAAATTCCTTGTAGGCCATCGCCACGGACGACTGGTTGGGGATGGTGAACATCCGCATCCAGCGGCCCAGCAGGCGGAGCGTGTTGACGGCGTTGAAGGATTGCGACCCGCCCGACACCTGCATGACCGCCAGTGCGCGGCCCTGTGTCGGCCGCATTCCGCCCATCTGGAGCGGAAGATGGTCGATCTGGGTCTTCATGATGCCGCTGATCTGGCCATGCCGTTCCGGGCTGCACCAGACCATGGCTTCGGACCAGAGCGCATGGTCGCGCAATTCATGCACCGCCGGATGATCGTCACCGGCCACCTGATCGGGCAGCGGCAGGTCGCTCGGATCGAAGATTCTTGTTTCGGAACCGAAATATTGTAGCAGGCGCGCCGCCTCTTCCACCGACAGGCGGGAAAAGGAGCGCTCCCGCAGCGAGCCATAAAGGAGCAGGACGCGCGGCGGCGGCTGGTCCGGGCCGAGGCCGATGGCGGGACGCGGCAGCGCAAATGCCTTGTCCAGCGCCGGGAGATGATCGGGATCGGGAAGATTGCGCAATCTCATGCGGTCATCGCTTTCTCATACCAGGGGCGGGTCCGCTTCACCAAGGCGACGATCGACAGCATCACCGGCACTTCGACCAGGACGCCGACGACCGTGGCCAGGGCTGCGCCGGAACTGAGGCCGAAGAGGCTGATGGCGGCGGCCACGGCCAGTTCGAAGAAGTTGGATGCGCCGATCAGCGCCGAAGGGCCGGCAACGCACCAGGCCACACCGAGCCGGCGGCTGAGCCAATAGGCTATACCGGCATTGAGATAGACCTGAAACAGGATCGGCACGGCAATCAGGGCGATGACCAGCGGTTGTCGGACAATCTGTTCGCCCTGGAAGCCGAACAGCAGGACCAGGGTCAGCAGCAGGCTGGACAGGCTGACCGGCCCGAGCGCTGACAGGATGCGCTGGAGCCGCGTCTCGCCGCCGCGCAGGAGGGCGCGGCGAAGCAACTGCGCGAACAGTACCGGCACGACGATGTAGAGGCCGACGGAGAGGGCCAGCGTATCCCACGGCACGGTGATCGCGGCGACGCCGAGCAGCAGCCCAACCAACGGCGCGAAGGCGAAGACCATGATGAGGTCGTTCAACGCAACCTGGCTGAGCGTGTAATTGGGGTCGCCATCGACCAGATTGGACCAGACGAACACCATGGCCGTGCAGGGGGCCGCGGCCAGCAGGATGAGGCCGGCAATATAGGAGGTGGCGGCGCCGTCGGGTAGCCAGGGGGCAAAGAGCCAGCCCAGGAAGACGGTGCCCAGCAGCGCCATCGAAAAGGGCTTGATCGCCCAGTTCACCACCAGCGTAACGCCGATTCCGCGCCAGTGCCGGCGCAGCCCGTGCAGCGCGCCGAAATCGACCCGCAGCAGCATCGGCACGATCATCAGCCAGATAAGCAGCGCAACGACGAGATTGACGTTGGCGACCTCCAGCGCGGCGATTGTCGCGAAGGCGGAAGGGGACAGATGGCCAAGGCTGATCCCGACGATGATGCACAAGGCGACCCACAGCGAGAGATAGCGTTCGAAGAGGGACATGATGTTACGCCTTGTCCGCGAGTGTCCGACCCGGCGCGTCGGGCGCGCTGGCGGTGCCGTCGCCCAGGGCGATCTGCATGTAAACCGTGTCGAGCCAGCGGCCGGCTTTCCAGCCCATGCCGGTCAGGCGGCCGACCTGTTCGAAGCCGCAGGCGCCGTGCAGGGCGACCGAGGCTGGTTCGCCGCCGCCGATGACGGCGACCATCTGCCGGAAGCCATGGGCCTGCGCCGCCGCCAGCAGCGCGACGAGAAGTCGTTTGCCGATACCGGCGCCGCGCCGGTCGTGGGCGACATAGATGCTGTTTTCGCAGGCATAGGCGTAGGCCGGGCGATCGCGAAACTGCGTGGCATAGGCATAGCCCACGACGTCGGTTCCATCGGTGGCGACGAGAAATGGCCAGTGTCGTCCGGTTGTCGCCATGATCTTCTCCATCGTCTCGGCAACGGTCGGCGGCACGACTTCGTAGGTCGCGGTGCCGTGCAGGACATGATGCGCATAGATGGTGGCGATGGCGTCTGCATCATCCCTCGTTGCAGGGCGGACGGACAGAATCATCGCCGGCTCAATTCGACGACTTCACCACCTTCTTTCACGAACGTGCCGCGCTGTTCGCCGGGCAGCAGGTCCAGCACGGTCTCCGAGGGGCGGCACAGTTTCACGCCCAGCGGCGACACCACCAGCGGGCGGTTGATGAGGATGGGGTGGGCCGTCATCGCGTCGACCAGGGCTGCGTCGTCGAGGCTGTCGTCGGCAAGGCCCAGTTCGGCATAGGGCGTGCCCTTTTCACGCAGCAGCGCGCGGGGCGTGATGCCGGCGCGCGCGATCAGATCAGTCAGCCGTGTCCGGCTCGGCGGGGTCTTCAGATATTCGACGACATGGGGTTCGATGCCGGCATTGCGGATCATGGCCAGCACGTTGCGCGAGGTGCCGCAGTCGGGATTATGATAGATCACGATATCGGTCATTATTGTCCCCTTCAGCAGCAGGTCAGTTCAGCCAGCAGTGGTTCGCACAGTTCCGCGCGCCCCTGGCAGCAATCCCTGGCGAGATAGATCATCAGCCCCTTGAGCACGTCGAGATTGGCGCGCTGGATCTGTTGGCGGCCACGTTTTTCGGATTGGACCAGGCCCGCCTTCGCCATCACGGCCAGATGGGTCGAAAAGGTGCTCTGGGTAAGCCCCGAGGCGTCGACCAGGGCACCGGTCGACAGCCCGTCAGGTTCGTGGCGGATGAGCAGGCGAAAGGCGTCGAGCCGGGTCGGATGCGCCAGGGCGGAGAGAATCGAGAGGGCGTCTTCCATGTTCATGCATCGTAATTATCCGATGCGATTTTGTGCGTCAACAAAGCATCGGTTATTTACGATGCCTTTCCCGGTGGGCAGTATGGATCATCTGCCGGATGACGGCGACGGTTCCGGAAACGGTGAAACCCGATCGCATACTCATTGCCGCAGTCGTTTTGCGCCCAAGGCGGTGGGTTGCGCTCAGCCCGCCGCCTTGGCCAGGCCCTTTGACAGTTGCAGCGCGCCGTTGAGGCGGGCGGCGGGATCGGGCCAGGCGCGGGTGACGACGACCTTGCTGTCCGGGCGCAGGCGGGCGACGCCATCGAGCCGCTGGACATAGGCGACCAGGCCTGCGGGGCTGGGGAAGCGATCCTCGAAGAAGCTGACCAGCGCGCCCTTTGGCCCGACATCGATCTTGGCGATATTGGCCTTGAGGCAATTCTGCTTGATCTCGATGATCTTGAGCAGGTTCTGGGTCGGCGCGGGCAGCTTGCCGAAGCGGTCGATCAGCTCGGCGGCGAAGGCCTCCAGCCCCTGGCGGTCCTCCAGCTCGTTGATGCGGCGATAGAGACCCATGCGCAGGTCAAGGTCCGGCACGAATTCTTCGGGGATCATGATCGGCGCGTCGACGCTGATCTGTGGCGAGAAGCTGTCGCGGCGCGCTTCGAGACCGGCGCCGCCAGCCTTGGCGTCCATGATCGCGTCCTCCAGCATCGACTGGTAGAGTTCGAAGCCGACTTCCTTGATGTGGCCCGACTGCTCGTCGCCGACCAGATTGCCGGCGCCGCGAATGTCGAGATCGTGGCTGGCGAGCTGGAAGCCGGCGCCGAGCGTATCGAGATCGGACAGCACCTTCAGCCGCTTTTCCGCGGTTTCGGTGATGATGCGGTTGGCGGGCGTGGTGAAATAGGCATAGGCGCGCGTCTTCGACCGGCCGACGCGACCACGCAACTGGTAGAGCTGGGCAAGGCCGAAGCGGTCGGCGCGGTGGATGATGAGGGTGTTGGCACTTGGGATGTCGAGGCCGGATTCGACGATGGTGGTGGAGAGCAGCACGTCATAGCGCTTGTCGTAGAAGGCGGACATGCGCTCCTCGACATCGGTGGCGCTCATCTGGCCATGGGCGACGATCGGCTTCACCTCGGGCACTTGCGTGCGCAGGAATTCTTCGACCTCGGTGAGGTCGGCGATGCGCGGCACGACGAAGAAGCTCTGGCCGCCGCGATAATGTTCGCGCAGCAGCGCCTCGCGGATGACGACGCCGTCCCAGGGCATGATATAGGTGCGCACCGCCAGGCGATCGACCGGCGGGGTCTGGATGACCGAGAGTTCGCGCAGGCCCGACATCGCCATCTGCAAGGTGCGCGGGATCGGGGTGGCGGTGAGGGTGAGGACATGGACGTCGGTCTTGAGGGACTTCAGGCGCTCCTTGTGGGTGACGCCGAAACGTTGTTCCTCGTCGACGATGACGAGGCCGAGGCGCTTGAACTCCAGCCCCTTGGCGAGCAGGGCGTGGGTGCCGACGACGATGTCGATCGTGCCGTCGGCGAGGCCCGCCTTGGTCGCTTTCGCCTCCTTGTCGGGCACGAGACGGGAGAGGCGGGCGATTTCCACCGGGAAGCCGCGGAAGCGCTCGACGAAATTCATGTGATGCTGGCGCGCGAGCAGGGTGGTGGGACAGATCACCACCACCTGCATGCCGGCCATGGCGGCGACGAAGGCGGCGCGCAGCGCGACCTCTGTCTTGCCGAAGCCGACATCGCCGCAGACCAGACGGTCCATCGGGCGGCCGGCGCCAAGGTCTTCGATGACGTCGCCGATCGCGCGGTCCTGATCGTCGGTTTCCTGATAGGGGAAGCGGTCGACGAAGGCGGGATAGCCGGCGGCATCCGGCTCGGCGATCTCGGCGGGGCGCAGGGCGCGCTCGGCGGCGGTCTTGAGTAGCTCGCCCGCAATCTCGCGGATCCGCTCCTTCATCCGCGCCTTGCGCCGCTGCCAGGCTTCGCCGCCGAGCTTGTCGAGGCTCACGCCCTCGCTGTCGGAACCGTAGCGCGAGAGGACTTCGAGATTTTCGACCGGCACGTAGAGCTTGTCGCCGCCGGCATAGGAGAGGGCGACGCAGTCATGCGCGGTCTTGCTGACCGGGATCTGCGTCAGCCCCTCATAGCGGCCGATGCCATGGTCCATGTGGACGACCAGGTCGCCGGGTGAGAGGGTGGCGAGTTCGGCGAGGAAGGCGTCGGCGCTCTTCTTGCGCTTGGCGCGGCGGACCAGCCGGTCGCCCAGCATATCCTGTTCAGTGAGGACGGCGACGTCGGGCGCGGTGAAGCCATGGTCGAGGCCGAGCACGGTGAGGACGGCGCTGCCACCCGCCGCGGTGCCGAGTGCTTCCTGCCAGCTGTCGGCGGCGGCGAGGCGGGCGACGCCATGATCGGCGAGCAGGCCGGACAGGCGCTCGCGCGCGCCGGCCGAATAGCTGGCGATCACCACCTTCTTCTTGGTGCGGCGCAGGGCGTCGATATGCTTGCCGACTGCCTCATAGACATTGACGTTCTGCGCGCGTTCCGGCGCGAAATCGCGCGGGCCGTCGACGGCGAAGTCGAGGACGGTGGCGCTTTCGGGTTCATGGAAGGGGGTGGTGGCGTGCATCGGCCAGCTGGCGGCGGTGGCGTCCCACTCGGCGGCGTCGAGATAGAGGGCTTCGGGCTTGAGCGGGCGATAGGCGCCGGGATCGGCCGATTTCGCGGCGATGCGGTTGGCATGATAGTCACGGATCGCCTCGAACCGGGCGTCGGCCGCGCCGACCACGCCATGGTCGCGGACGATGATCGCGTCATCGCCCAGATGCTCGGCCAGCGGAACCAGCTTTTCCTCGAACAAAGGCAGCCAATGTTCCATGCCGGCCAGGCGCCGGCCTTCGCTCACTGCCTGATAGAGCGGGTCGCCGGTCGCGGTCGCGCCGAAGGTTTCGCGATAGCGGCCGCGGAAGCGCTTGATCGTGTCTTCGTCGAGCAGCGCCTCGGACGCGGGGAGCAGGGTGAAGCCGTCGATGCTGCCAGTGGTGCGCTGGTCGGTCGGGTCGAAGCGGCGCACCGTCTCGATCTCGTCGCCGAAGAAGTCGAGGCGCAGCGGCTGTTCCTCGCCGCCAGGGAACAGGTCGACGATGCCGCCGCGAATGGCGAATTCGCCGCGATCATGAACGGTGTCGGTGCGGACATAGCCGTTGGATTGCAGCATGTCGGCGAGGCGCGTGATCGCGATCCGCTCCTTGGGGGCGAGGCGCGCGACCAGTTGGCGGACGCGGAACGGGGTAAGGGTGCGCTGGGTCAGGGCGTTGAGGGTGGTGAGGACCAGTTGCGGTCCCTTTGGTTTTGCCTGGAGCGCATGGAGACCGGCGAGGCGGGCCGACGCGGTGCGGAGCGAGGGGCTGGCCCGGTCATAGGGCAGGCAGTCCCAGGCGGGGATTTCGATGATCTCGATCTCTGGCGCGAAATAATGGGCGGTGTCGGCGACCGCGCGCATCAGTTGCTCGTCCGAAGCGACGAAGACGGCACGTGTCGGCGCAGCGCGGGCGATGTCCGCCAGCAGCCAGGGCTGGAAGCCGGCCGGCACGCCGGACAGGGTGAGCGGCGCCTTCGCCTTCAGGATTTTCTGGAGATCGGTCATGGGTCCATCATCTTCAAAAATCCTCCCCTCTAAGGGGAGGTGGCTGGCCGAAGGCCTGACGGAGGGGGGGCACCCTATCGAGAGGGGGGATACCCCTCCACCACTTCGTGGTCCCCCTCCCCTTGTAGGGGAGGAATGTTCAGTTCTCGATCTTGACGAAATCGAGCTTCAGGAACTGGTCCATCATCGGTCCCTTCCATTCTTCCGGCACGGCGATGGTGCCGAGTGCCCAGCCGATGATGTCGGCGTCCTGCTCGTCCATGAAGCGTTCGAACCAGGCGATCTGCTCGTCGTTCCAGGTCGCATGGTAGCGTTCGAAGAAGCCGCCGAC
Source organism: Sphingobium scionense (assembly GCF_014197035.1). Classification (GTDB taxonomy): domain Bacteria; phylum Pseudomonadota; class Alphaproteobacteria; order Sphingomonadales; family Sphingomonadaceae; genus Sphingobium; species Sphingobium scionense. The sequence goes on from NZ_JACIEU010000003.1 coordinate 23,633, forward strand.
CGTATAATCCGCCTCACGCGTGCCACGGTGCCAGGCGCGGAATTTCAGGCGACGCATCAGCGGGTTGTCGTTCACAATTTGTTCCTTTAACGGACATGCCGAACCAGCCGATCGGATATTTGCATGACCGTCCCGGCTGGCGTTTTCGTTTGTCGCATTTTCCGAGCCGCCGGCCGTTCCGGCCGTCTCGAAAATGCTCTAGAGCCGTCAGATAGCCATGCGACCCGATATTCTCAATCCGCTCTTTGCCGAAATCTCCGCGCTCAAGGGCATTGGCCCGGCGCTGGCCCGTCCGCTCGAACGGCTGGGGCTGGCGCGCGCGGTCGATGTCGCCTTCCATCTGCCGGTCAATTATGTCGACCGAAAGCTGATCGACGAACTGGACATGGCCGACGCCGGCAAGGTGATCGGCATCATGCTGACCCCGGTCGATCATCGCGCCAGCGGCAATGCGCGCGCGCCCTTTCGGGTGCAGGCGGTGGACGCGCATGGCAATGCTGTCTCCCTCGTCTATTTCGGCCGCAACAGCGCCTGGCCGCGCAAGCTGTTGCCCTTGAACGAAGCGAAATTCGTGTCGGGCAAGCTGGAAGCCTATGGCGACAACCTCCAGATGGTCCATCCCGACTATGTGTTGCCGCCCGAGGAGGCCGACACCGTGCCGGCGCGCGAAAGCGTCTATGGCCTGTCGGAAGGGCTGACCAACAACCGGATGCGGGATCTGGTGGGGCAGGCGCTGGCGCGCGCGCCCGAACTGCCCGAATGGATCGAGCCGAGCCTGCTGGCCCAGAAGGGCTGGCCGGCCTGGCGCGCGGCGCTGGAGCGCTTCCATGCCGACCCGACCGACGCGCAGGCGCGCGAGCGGTTGGCCTATGACGAGATTTTCGCCGGGCAACTGGCGCTGATGCTGGTGCGGCAATCGTCGCGGCGGCGGCGCGGCGTGCCGATCAGCGGCGACGGGCGGCTGCGGGCGATGCTGAAGCTGCCCTTTGCCCCGACCGGTGCCCAGCGCCGCGCGATCGGGGAGATCGAGGGCGACATGGCGCAGGGCACGCCGATGCTGCGCCTGCTGCAGGGCGATGTCGGATCGGGCAAGACTTTGGTGGCGCTGATGGCGCTGCTGAACGCGGTCGAGGCCGGGATGCAGGGGGCGATGCTGGCGCCGACCGAAATATTGGCGCGACAACATTATGAGACGCTGCGCAAGATGGCGTCGGGCCTGCCGATCGAGATCGCGATCCTGACCGGCCGCGAAAAGGGCAAGGTGCGCGAGGCGACGCTGATGGGGCTGGCCGATGGCAGCATCCATATATTGGTCGGAACCCACGCGATCTTTCAGGAGAAGGTGCAGTATAAGGCGCTGGGGCTGGCCGTGATCGACGAGCAGCATCGGTTCGGCGTGGCGCAGCGGATGATGCTGGCGAGCAAGGCCGAGCGGTCCCCGCATCTGCTGGTGATGACGGCGACGCCGATCCCGCGCACGCTGACCCTGACCTATTATGGCGAGATGGATGTGTCGCGGCTGGACGAGATGCCGCCCGGGCGCCAGCCGATCCAGACTTTGGTGATGTCCGCCAACCGGCTGGACGAGGTGGTCGAGGGGCTGGCCCGCCATGTGACAAGCGGCGGGCAGGCCTATTGGGTATGCCCGCTGGTCGAGGAGAGCGAGACAAGTGACCAGGCGGCGGCCGAGATGCGCGCCGAGACGCTGCGCCAGCGTTTTGGCGACCGGGTGGGGCTGGTCCATGGCAAGATGAAGGGGCCGGACAAGGATGCGGCGATGGAGGCCTTTGCCGCCAACCGCACCCAGATATTGGTCGCGACGACGGTGATCGAGGTCGGCGTCGACGTGCCCAACTCCAGCCTGATCGTGATCGAGGGGGCGGACCGCTTTGGCCTCGCCCAGTTGCACCAGCTGCGCGGCCGGGTGGGGCGCGGCGACAAGCCGTCGGTCTGCCTGTTGCTGCGCGGCAATGCGCTGGGCGAGACGTCGCGGGCGCGGCTGGCGCTGATGCGCGAGACCAATGACGGCTTCCGCATCGCCGAGGAGGATCTGAAGCTGCGCGGCGCGGGCGAGGTGCTGGGCACGCGCCAGTCGGGCGAGGCGGAACTGAAGATCGCGACGCCTGAACATGTGTCGGCGCTGGTGGACAGCGCGCGCGACGACGCCCATCTGCTGATCGACCGCGACGGCGGGCTGGACAGCGAACGGGGGCAGGCGGCGCGGACCTGCCTGTATTTGTTCGAGAAGGATGCGGCGGTCGGGTTGCTGCGCGGGGGGTGAGGGGGATTAAATATCTTACTTAGCCCTATCCCGTCATGCCAGCGAAGGCTGGCATCTCAGGCAGGGAACGCGACATAAACGGATAGCGCGAGACGGCTGGCCTCCTGCTGCCACCGCCTGAGACCCCAGCCTTCGCTGGGGTGACGGAGTTGGGTGGTTTCCTGCCATTCCCCTCCCGCTGGCGGGAGGGGCAGCGAGACTTGCGCGCGCAGCGCGTTAGTCGCAGCGGGGTGGGCTTTCGCTACGTCCAGCCCACCCCCTAACCCCCTCCCGTTTACGGGAGGGGGAACAGGTCTGCTTCTGGTCGCTTCCTACCATCCCGAACTTGTCCACCCCGGTAGAGGGGAAGGCTCAAGCCGCAATCTCTGCTGCACCTGCGAAACAAAATGTGGGGCGGTCGCGTTGCCTTTGGCATGACCGACATCAGCCTGACCCATATCACGCCAATGGCCGCGCTTTCGATCGCGCTGTCGGTGGTCGTCGCCTTCGTCGTCCATTGGGCGCTCTACTGGATCGCGCTGCGGCTGGTGAAACGGGCGCGGATCGAGCCCCTGTTGTTGCCGGCCATCTTCCAGCCGACACGCTGGCTGGTGGTGCTGTTGGCGTTGGGGGCCGGACTCAAGTCGATCGAGATGGGCACGCGGATCGAGGATATCTGGTCGATCGGGGCGCGGATGATATTCGCGCTGCTGGTGGGTTGGCTGATCCTGCGCGCGATGCGGGCCGGCAAGGCGATGCTGGAGGCGCGCGCCGACATCAGCGTCGAGGATAATCTGAAGGCGCGGCGGCAGCGCACCAAGATCAGCATCCTCTATCGCATCTGCCAGTGCATCGTCGGCTTCTTCGTGATCGCGATGATGCTGATCGCCATTCCGGGCGTGCGGACGATCGGCGTGTCGCTGATGGCGTCGGCGGGCCTCGCCGCGCTGGCGGTGGGCGCGGCGGCGCAACCAGCGCTCAAAAATCTGATCGCGGGCATCCAGATGGCCTTTTCCGAGCCGATCCGGCTGGACGATGTCGTCATCATCGAAGGGGAATGGGGGCGGATCGAGGAGATCAGGCTGACCTATGTCATCGTGCGCATCTGGGACGACCGGCGCATGGTGGTGCCGGTATCCTATTTTCTGGAGAAGCCGTTCCAGAACTGGACCACGAAGACGTCGGACCTGCTGGGCACCGTCTTCCTCTATGTCGATCCGACCGCCGATATCGAGCGGATCCGCGCGCGCTTCGTCGAGGCGGTAAAGGCGAACGGACGCTGGGACGGGCGGGTGGCGATCTTGCAGGTGACCGACCATCGCGCCGATGCGCTGGAGCTGCGCGGGCTGCTGTCGGCGCGCAATGCCGGGATCGCCTTCGACCTGCGCTGCGAGGTGCGCGAGGCGATGCTGACCTTCCTGCGGACGCAGATGCCCGAGGCGCTGGTGCGCGGGCGTCAGACGCTGGAGAGGGATGAAGCCTTCACCAGGCGGTCCGGCGCGGCGGGATGAGCGCCATCATGGCGTCATAGCCCGCGGTCGGAACCGGCTCGGCAAATTCCAGGCCGATGCGGCCTTCCTCGCTCCAGCGGACGAGGGCGCGACGATCCTTGAGCACCGGCAGCCAGATCAGCACCCGACCGCTCAGCGTGAGCAACTCTTCCGTGCGGCACATCAGGCCGAGCGGCGAGATATTGATGATCCGCACGCCATGGGTGCGGCCGTCCGCGGTGATGTGGCTGACCATGTCGACCAGGTCGCGCGCCGCCCGCCGCTGATCGACGGACGGGTCGCGCGACCGCATGACATGGCCGAGATTGGCGAAAACCGAGGAGGACATGGGTTTCAGCCTAGCGGGCGGAAAGTGGAGGCTTTCCTACCTGTTAGCGTTAACTCGGCTGAAACCCTGTTTGTCCTCAGGCGGTGACCAGGCCGTGCTTCTTGGCGCCGAAGCTGAGCTTGTCGCCGGCCTTGAGCGTGACGGCCGGGTCGGTGACGACTTCGCCATTCACCTTGATCGCGCCTTCGGCGAGCTTGCGCCGGACTTCCTTGTTGGAGGTCGCAAAACCAAGGCCGGTGGTTGCCTGGACTACGGTCAGCCCCTCGGCACCCAGCGCAACGGTCGGCAGGTTGGCGTCCGACGCGCCTTCCTCGAAGGTCTTGCGCGCCGTTTCGGCGGCCAGAGCGGCGGCTTCGACGCCACGGCAAAGCGCCGTCGCCTCGTTCGCCAGGATCTTCTTGGCTTCGTTGATCTCCGCGCCCTGCAGCGCGGCGAGGCGGTTGACCTCGTCCATCGGCAGGTCGGTGAACAGGCGCAGCCGGTTGAAGACGTCGGCGTCGGCGGTGTTGCGCCAGAACTGCCAATAATCATAGTCGGACAGCTGATCCTGGTTCAGCCAGACGGCGCCGCCCACGGTCTTGCCCATCTTGGTGCCGTCGGCATTGGTCAGCAGCGGCGTGGTGAGGCCGAACACCTGCGTGCCATCGACGCGGCGGGCCAGTTCGACGCCGTTGACGATATTGCCCCACTGGTCCGATCCGCCCATCTGCAGGCGGCAGTCGCTGCGGCGCGACAGTTCCAGGAAGTCATAGGCCTGGAGGATCATGTAGTTGAATTCGAGGAAGCTCAGCGACTGTTCCCGGTCGAGGCGCAGCTTCACGCTGTCGAAGCTCAGCATCCGGTTGACCGAGAAATGCTGGCCGATGTCGCGCAGGAAGGGGATATATTCGAGCTTGTCGAGCCAGTCGGCATTGTCGACCATGATCGCGTCGGTCGGGCCATCGCCGAAGGTCAGGAAGCGTTCGAACACGCGCTTGATGCTGGCGACATTTTCCTGGATCAGGTCGACGGTCAGCAGCTTGCGCGCCTCGTCCTTGAAGCTGGGATCGCCGATCTTGCCGGTGCCGCCGCCCATCAGGACGATCGGCTTGTGACCCGCCTTCTGCAACTGGCGCAGCATCATGATCGACACGAGATGGCCGACATGGAGCGACGGCGCGGTCGGGTCGAAGCCGATATAGCCCGGCACCACCTGTTTGGCGGCCATGGCATCAAGCCCTTCCGCGTCGGTCAGTTGGTGGATGTAGCCGCGTGCTTCCAGCAGGCGGAGGAGATCGGACTGATAGTTGCTCATGACGCGCGCCTGTAGCATTGGGGCAGCGAGTGGAAAAGAGGCGGAGTATTCGATCATGTTGGCAATCGGTCTGATGTCCGGCACCTCGCGCGACGGGATCGACGCCGCGCTGATCGAGACGGACGGCGAAGGGCAGGCCGAAGCGGTCGCCTTCCACGCCCAGCCCTATAGCGATGATTTTCGCGAGCGGCTGGCCGCCGCCTGCGCGCGGGCAATGGCGATGGACGCGCCGGGTGACGACCCGCTGATCCGCGCGGTGGAGATGGACCTCACCAATTTTCATATCGACGCGATCGCCGACATGCTGGGCCGCAGCGGCCATGTTGTGGAGGATATCGGCGTGATCGGCTTTCATGGCCATACTATCGCCCACCGGCCCGAGCGGGGCTGGACCTGGCAGATCGGGGCCGGCGCGGTGCTGGCCGGCGCGTTCGGCATTCCGGTGGTCGCCGACCTGCGCAGCGCCGATGTGCGCGCCGGCGGGCAGGGGGCGCCGCTGATGCCGGTCTATCACCGGGCACTGTCCGACGGGCTGGCAAAGCCGGTCGGCATCCTGAACCTGGGCGGGGTGGCGAATATCACCGCGATCGGATCGGACGGCGGTCTGGTCGCCTTCGATACCGGCATGGCAAGCGGCCTGATCGACAACTGGATGCAGGCGCATGGGGATGCGGCCTATGACGCGGGCGGCGCGACCGCCGCGCGGGGCCAGGTGGACGAGGCGCGGCTGGCGGCGATGATGGCCGATCCCTGGTTCGCGGCGCCCCCGCCCAAGAGCATCGACCGCGAAGCCTTCACCCTCGCGCCGGTCGAAGGGCTGTCGCTGGCGGACGGAGCGGCGACGCTGACCGCCTTCTCCGCGCAGGCGGTGGCGCGGGGCGTCGATCATCTGCCCGAGCGGCCGACGCGCATCTATGTGGCGGGTGGCGGGCGTCATAATGCGACGCTGATGGCGATGCTGGCGGCGCGGACCGGCGCCGATGTCCGATCGGTCGACGAACTGGGCTGGGATGGCGACGCGCTGGAGGCGCAGGGCTTTGCCTATATGGCGGTGCGTCACCTCAAAGGGCTGCCGATCAGCTTTCCCGGCACTACCGGCGCGCCCGAGCCGATGACCGGCGGCGTGTTGTTCCAGCCTTGAGAAAGGGGGATGGGGCGGCTGGACGCCGCCCCTGATCCTTATTGGCGCAGGCGCTCGATCGCCTGGGCGAGGGCGACATAGAGCTTGCCCATGTCGGATGAAAGGATGGCGACGCCCAGGGCATTGCCGTCACGCGCCGACAGGATGATCCGCAGCATCGCCTCGAAATCGTGGATGTAGCGGTTCACATGCTCTCGGAAATCGGCGTCATTGTCATAATGCAGCGCGATTTCGCGGGATTCGCCGGCGTCGAGCAGCTTGACCGCACGGCGGGTGAAGACGCCGCGATCGCCCTTGAGATAGGCCGACCAGTTGGTGTCGGTCACATCGTTGGACAGGATCTTGGCGACGTCGATCGCGGTGCTGTTGAGCGATTCGATCAGCAGGGCGGAGCGGCGCGAGAAATGGTCGCGATCGCGGTCCTCGGCGGCACGGCCGGCTTCCTCGATCCGCTGTTCCAGCCCGGCGCTGGTGTCCGCGATCGTCATCAACTGGCGGGTCAGCCGGTCCGAGGCATTGTGCGCGGCGCGCACGGCTTCTTCCGCGACATCGGCCAGTTTCTCGATCTGGGCCGAAACCTGATCGCCGACCGCCTGCTGCATCGCCTGTTCGCTGGCTTCGGCCAGGTTCTGCACCGCGTCGGGAATGGCGCGGCCGAGCGCCTGACGGGCGCGCTCGGCGGCCTGTTCGGCGGTGTCCTTGACGCGGAGCAGCGCGGTGATGAGTAGCGGACCGGCCCCTTCGGTGATGCGGGTCGTATCCTCATGCGCGGCGTCGAGCGCGGTGCGCAGCTTTTCCACCAGTTCGCGGTTGGATTCGATGCCGCTCTGGGTGCTTTCCAGCCACTCGGAGAGGCGGCGACCCTGGCCACGCAGCATCTCTTCGGCTTCCTGGGTGCGGCCGACCAGCGCCTCCGAAATGGCTTCCAGCCGTTCCAGTTCGGGCGTCGCGGCGCCCAGCATGGCGCGGCTGGTTTCCAGCCGGGCGTCGAAGCGGGCGAGCGCGCCGGGATAGGTTTCGTCCAGTTCGCGCACGCTCGAGTCGAGCGCGACCATCAGCGTTTCGGCATTGCCGATCAGCTTTTCAGCGGTGGTGCCGCCATCATGTAGCGCGGTGTCGATCCGGCGCGTTTCCTCGGTCAGGCGGGTCAGTGCCTCGGTCAGTTTCTGGCTGCGGGCGAGGGCATTATCCTCCAGCGCGACAAAACGTGCCTCGGCCTGGTCGATCGTCTGGTTGAGCGTGCCGTGCAGCCCGGCCATCAGGCTGCGCTGTCCTTCGACCATGTCGTTGATCTGGTGCAGGCGGCTTTCGACTTCGCCAATATCGTCGGCCAGACCGGCGACGGTGTCGGTGCCGATCGCGGCGATGCTGTCGCGCGAGCGGGTGATGAGGCTGTCGAGCGCGCCGGCCTGATCGCGCAGCCCGGCATCGGTCAGGGCCAGCGTCTCACGGGCCTGAAGCAGGGTGGCGTCGAGCCGCTGGCGCAGATCATCCTCGATCGAGCCGAGATCCTGGCCGAGCGCGGCGAGCGCATTCTGGCTGGTGGCGGCGATGCTGGCCTGGGCACGGGCGACCAGCGCCTCCAGCGTGGCGCGCTGGGTCGAAAGCCCTTCCTGCGCGCGCTCCATCGTGTCGCGCACCTGATCCATCGAGGTTTCGAGGCGACCGCGCAGCGATGCCTCTACCAGGTCGAGATCCTGGGTGAGGGCGCGCACCGCGCCATCGCTGGTTTCGCCCAGCGACACAGCGACGCGATGGACCAGTGCTTCCAGCGCGGCGGATTGCGCATCGATATCCCGTTGGGTCAGGACCATCGCGGCTCGCGCGCTCTGTGCCGATGTCTCGATCCGGCCGGCGGCGATGTCGGCAAGGCCGTTCACCTCGTCGGTGGCGCTGCGCGTCGTTTCCTGCAACTGGCCAAGCTGGCTGGACAGGCTCTTGGTCGCCGACAGGGTGCGGGTGCGGGTCTCGTCGGACAGTTCGCCCAACGCATGGAGGCGCGCTTCGAGCGTGTCGATCCGTTCGGCCAGCGCATGGCCATTGTCCATGATTTGCGCGGCCATGCGGACGGCGCGTTCCTCGAGCTGCGGCATGGCGGCGATCAGCGCGTCCATCCGCGTGACCAGCGCCGTGCCGGCGCGCTCGGCGCTTTCGGCGCGATCGGCGGTGGTCTGGGCGCGGCCGGCGATCAGTTCGGCCGATGCCTCCATATTGCTGCTGGCGGCGGCGCCATAGCTGTCGAGCAGTTCGGCCTGGTCCTGCATCGTCTGGCGCGCGGATTCGAGCCGGTCGGCGATCCGGCCGAGGCGCAGTTCGAGCAATTCGGCCTCGGTCCGCAGGGCATGGGCGGTGTCGAGATAGCGGCGGGATTCGGCGCGGCTGTTGCGCACGATCAGCAGATAGGCGATGGCAAGCAGGCTGATCGGGACCAGCAGGGTCGCGACCAGGCCGGGCCAGGCGGCCGGGCCGGCGCGCCACTGATCCGACACGATCGTCGCCCAGAGCGCGAAGCCGAGCCAGAGCGCCGCCAGCAGGCCGAGGCCGATCCGGGCGTTGCGCACGAGCTTTTCGCCCTTGCCCTGCGCGTCGCCAGGGGCGTCGTCAATGTCCAGGACGGCCTGCTTCAGCAGCAGGACATCGTCCGTTCGCGACTCGCTTGCGGTCGCGTTTGCTTCGTCTCGCCAGAATTCGACGATTGTGCTGCCCCCATTCATGGGTGTGATCCTATCATCTTTTCCACGCGCTGGAATGCCTTGTTACCAAAACTTAACGCAATTTCGATAGCATCCATCCTCATGTCCTATGATCCTGGCGCTCTTAATGCGGCATTGGCCGCAGCCGTTGGTGAAGACGCGGTGCTGATCGCCGATCTGCGCGTGGCTTTCCTGGAAAGCGCGGAGCGCCATCTCGACCTCATGAGCCGGGCGCGCTCCGATGCCAATTGGGAATTGGCGGCGTGGCGGCTCAAGGGGCTGGCGGCGAGTTTCGGCCTGACCAGCCTGATGCTGCTGGCGGACGAGGCGGTCGAGGCGGTGCCGGGCGATCCGCGGGTCTTGCAGCGCCTGCACGGTGCGCTGGCGACCCTGCAACAGGGCTGACGCAACCGGCATTTGAAAGCGTTCGCTTGCGCTGCGTCGTTCGGCTTGCAAGAAGATCGTTGCAATCAAAACGGGTCGGTTTCCAGACAATATGACATTCGCGGCCATTCTCAGTGCCAGCCGGGCTTCGGGTGATTCGCCCGCAGCGCTTCGCGCCACCCTGCATTTCGCCGGCCAGACGCTGGTCGAATATCAGGCGCGACAGGCGGTTCGGGCCGGTGCGGACCGGATCATGATCCTGGTCAGCATCATCACGCCGGCCATTTCCCAGGCCGTCGACCGGCTGAGCGCGGATGGCATTGCCGTCGCCCTGGTCCGCGACATGGTGTCGATGGTGCGCGATGCGCCGCGCGACGCCGATGTGCTGCTGGTGGCCGACGGCGCCGTGGTGGCGCAGGGCCATTATGATGCGCTGGCGGGACAGCCGGGCAATGCGCTGCTGGTCACCGACGACAGCCGTGCCAGTGCGCCGTTCGAGCGGATCGATGCGGGGCAGCGCTGGGCCGGGCTGGCGCGGATCAATCCGGCGCTGCTGTTCGGCACGCTGGACATGATCGGCGACTGGGATCTGGCGCTGACCCTGGTGCGATCGGCGGTGCAGGGCGGGGCGGTGCGAATCACCGTGCCGCAGGATGACCTGCTGGAGGGGCGGGTCGCGCTGGTCGACGGACAGGAACAGGCGGACCTCGCCGCACAGGCGGTGATGTCGACCGGCGCGCGGTCGGGTTCGGCCAGTCGGGGCGGGATCGAACATTATCTGTTCGGGCCGCTGGCCCGCCTGCTGGGGCCGGCGCTGATGCGCAGCCAGGTGCCCGCGACGCAGGTACGGATCGGTTCCATCGCACTCGCCGCAATCGCGCTGATGCCGCTGGAACTGGGCTGGCCGGGCACGGGGCTCTGCCTGCTGCTGTTCGCCCTTTTGCTGGCGGAGCTGGCCGACCGGCTGGATGAAATGGCGCTGCGCCGGCCGCCCGGCGGCTGGATCGCCTTTCTGGCGCCGGGGCTGGCGCTGATCGGCGTGATGCTGTCGGGCAGCGGCATGGTGCCAAACTATCTGGCGGCGCTGCTGGGCATCATCACGGTTGCCGATCGCTGGCGCCGGACCGGAGCGGCGCGCCCCTGGATGATCTTCACGCCCGGCACCGCCTTGTTGGTGCTGCTGGCGACCCTGCTGGCGGGCGCGGAGGCGCTTGGTTTCGACGTCGCCATGCTGGCGGCGATCGGATCGATCGGGGCGATCATATTGTCGCGCCGCGACGCGTGATTTTTGTCGCTCCGCGACGCGGGAATTTTGTCGCTCCGCGACGGGTGATTTTGCTTTCAGGGTTTAGTGCATTTTAACGACGTGGGGTTATGCTGCCTTGCATGAGCGCCCACACGTCCCTTGCCGGATCGATCATGGCGGACAGCTGGCCCATGGCACATGTCATGGCCGGCATGTCGGCCGTGCCCGTCGGCCATGCGATTGATCTCGCCTTTTTCTTCCCGGTCGAGGACCGGGCGCGCCATGATGCGCTGATCGCGGAGACGCGCCGTCATCTGGGCGGATGCCTGACCGCGATTGAGACCGCGTTGCGGATGAGCCTGGCAGGCGACCCTGCGATTGCGGCGGCCCTGGCCCGCTGGCCCGACGGGCTGTGTTGGCCGACCATCTGTGCGCAGCCGACCTTGCTGGGGCCGGCCCTGCTGGCGCATATGCAGATGCGGGCGGGGGTCAGCCTGTTGTTGCGGCAGGTCGGACGGCCCGACGGCGAACCACCGGAAAATCCAGAGGCCGAATCGATCCTGTCGTCGGACGATCCGGAGATTGGCGACGCGATCGTCGCGCTGGCGCTGGCCGAGGGGCAGTGGCAGGCGATGGGCGGCGAGGATCAGCCGATGCGCCCCGATCTGCCGGCCGAACATTTTGCCGAACTGGTCTGGACAGCGGCAGCCTGCCTGGCGGCCGTGGTGCAGCGCACCGCGCTGGAACCCGACAACCAACTGCTCGGCGCGTTCGAACGGGCGGGCTGGGCGCTGCTCGCCAGCCATGACGAAAGCAATGGCCCGATCGCGGCGGCCGACCAGCTGGTGCGCCGGCTGGGGCCGCAGGCCGATGCGCCGGACCTTTTGGGCGCGGCGCTGGGGCAGCGGCGCTTTCTGCTGTTCGCCGCGCTGGCCGGGCGGCGACTGCGCCTTGGCACGGCGCAGGTTACCGACATTCTGGTCATGGGACCGGTCATGCAGGTGGCGACCCTATGCCGTGCGCTGGGCGGAACGGGCGCGGATTATCGCCATCTGCTGCTGGCGCTGCGGCCGGTGCGACCCGGCCTGTCCGACGCGGTGATCGTGGCCGAGGCCGATCAATATCAATTGCTGAGCGACGTGAAGGCGGAAGCGGTGGTGGGCGCCTTGCGCGCGCCGGCCGCCTTCCGCGCGAAGCTCGACCATCTGCGGCGTGTTACGGGATGAACATGACGCTCCACCCCTCCATTGTCCGGGCAACGGCATCGGCGGACGGCACGCTATTGAGTGCCGATGCGCCGCTGCTTGCCCTGCAACGGGAGGCGGGGAGCGATCTGCTGGGGCCGCTCGCCATCCCGCAACTGGCCGCCGTGGTGCGTCTGGCGGCGCGGCTGGGTGTCACCGTATCGCGGCCGGTGGTCGCGGCGGCGGAGCGGGGCGACATCGACATGTGGGTGCGGGCGCGTAGCGACGAGGGGCCGGACGGGCGCATCGTGTCGCTGGCGGTGGTCGACTGGAGCGAGCGGCCACCGCTCGCCAATACCGGCGACCATAGTCGGCGCGAGGCCGACCTGGCGGCGCTGGCCGATGGCTGGACCTGGCAGATCGACACCCAGTTGCAGTTCCAGATGGCGATTGCCGGGACCGACCGACAGGGCGCGCTGCCGACGCAGCCGCCATCGCCGGGCAGCCGTTTCTCCAGCTATTTCGAGCTGCAGAGCGATGGCGAGGGCGACATGGCGATCCTGCGTGGCTTCACCCAGCGCCGCGCCTTCCGCGATCAGATCGCGACATTGGTGCATGATCCCGATCAGCATGTGCGGCTGGCGGGCTTTCCGTTGTTCGACCTGGCCGGCCATCTGGTCGGCTATCGCGGCAAGGCCTGTCCGATCGAACGGCCGCCGGCACTGGCGCGGGCGGATACGACGCAATTGTCGCTTTATCCCGGCGAGTTCGGCAAGCGGCTTGACCGCTCGCTGCGCCAGCCGCTGGGGCGGATCATCGCCAATGCGGACACGATCGGGGCGCAGCTGGAAGGGCCGTTGCGGCCCGATTATGCCGATTATGCCAATGATATCGCGACGGCCGGCCGTCATCTGATGGCGCTGGTCGACGACCTGGCGGATTTGCAGGCGATCGACCGGCCCGATTTCGGCGTGATCATCGAGGATGTCGACCTGGCGGACCTGGGCCGGCGGGCCGGCGGCCTGCTGACGGTCAAGGCGCTTGATCGCCACATCAAGATCCACTGCCCCGATGCCGACCAGGTGCTGGTGGCGCGGGGTGAGTTCCGTCGGGTACTGCAGATTCTGGTCAATCTGGTCGGCAATGCCGTGCGCTATTCGCCCGAGGGATCGCAGGTCCGCGTCGTCGTGGAGCGTGAACATGGGCAGGCGCGGGTGTTGGTGATCGACCAGGGTGCGGGCGTGGCGCTGGAGGATCGCGAGAAGATTTTCGACAAGTTCGAGCGGCTGGGGCGCGACGATCCGGGCGGCAGCGGCCTTGGCCTCTACATCTCGCGCAAGCTGGCGCGGGCGATGGGCGGCGACATCAGTATCGGCGGCACGCCGGGTGAGGGCGCGCGCTTCATCCTGACCTTGCCCGCGCTCGACTGACGGACGCGACCGCGCTTATATGAGATAAAGAGCGCTTGTTTGTTCGGCGGGTGCCGCACCGATAGAGTGGTGACATGGACAGATCGCATTGCCTGGCCACCTATGGCACGCTGGCGCCCGGACGGGCCAATCATCATCAACTGGCGGATTTGCGCGGCGACTGGCAGGCGGGGCATGTGACCGGCCATCTGGTCGCGCGCGGCTGGGCCGCGTCCATGGGCTTTCCCGCCTTCATTCCCGATGAAGGTGGGACGGCGGTGTCGGTCCAGATGTTCCGTTCGTTCGACCTGCCGGCGCATTGGGCACGGCTCGATGCGTTCGAGGGGGCGGATTATCGTCGCGTCGCCATCGATGTCGTTACCGATCAGGGGCGGGTGCCGGCCTGGATCTATGTCTATGCGGGATCAGGCGGCTGAGGCCCAACGAAAAACGGCGCCCGATGGGGCGCCGTTCCTCTTGTCTCTTGTGACCGCGTCTTAGCGCTTGTCGACGGCGACATAGTCGCGCTGCGTCGGGCCGGTGTAGAGCTGGCGCGGACGGCCGATCTTCTGCGCTGGGTCCGAAATCATTTCGTTCCACTGCGCGACCCAGCCCACGGTGCGGGCGAGGGCGAAGAGCACGGTGAACATTTCGGTCGGGAAGCCGATCGCCGAGAGGATCACGCCCGAATAGAAATCGACATTCGGGTAGAGCTTCTTCTCGATGAAGTAAGGATCGTTGAGCGCGATCTGCTCCAGTTCCTTGGCGACGTCGAAGATCGGGTCGTTGACGCCGAGCTTTTCCAGCACGTCCTTCGCGGTCTTCTGCATCACGGTCGCGCGCGGATCGTAATTCTTGTAGACGCGATGGCCAAAGCCCATCAGGCGGAACGGATCGTCCTTGTTCTTGGCGCGGGCGATATATTCCGGGATGCGATCGACGGTGCCGATTTCGCGCAGCATGTTGAGCGCGGCTTCGTTGGCGCCGCCATGCGCCGGACCCCACAGGCAGGCGATGCCGGCGGCGATGCAGGCGAACGGGTTGGCGCCCGACGAGCCGGCGAGACGGACGGTCGAGGTCGACGCGTTCTGCTCATGGTCGGCATGCAGGGTGAAGATCTTGTCCATCGCGTCGACGACGACCGGATCGATCTTATAATCTTCCGCCGGGACCGAGAAGGTCATGTTCAGGAAGTTGGCGGTGTAGCTGAGGTCGTTGCGCGGATAGACGAAGGGCTGACCCACCGAATATTTATACGCCATCGCCGCGATCGTCGGCATCTTGGCGATCAGGCGGTGGCTGGCGATGCGGCGCTGTTCCGGATCGTTGATGTCGGTCGAGTCATGATAGAAGGCCGACAGGGCACCGACGACGCCCACCATGATCGCCATCGGATGGGCGTCACGACGGAAACCGCGGAAGAAGGCGGTCAGCTGTTCATGCACCATGGTGTGGCGCGTGATGGTGGTGGTGAAGTCGGCCAGTTCCTTGGCCGAAGGCAGTTCGCCGTTCAGCAGCAGGTAGCAGACTTCCATGAAGCTGGACTGTTCGGCCAACTGGCCGATCGGATAGCCACGGTGCAGCAGCACGCCGGCGTCGCCATCGATATAGGTCAGGCCCGATTCGCAGCTGGCGGTCGAGGTGAAGCCCGGATCGTAGGTGAACATGCCGGTGTTGGCGTAGAGCTTGCGAACGTCGATGACCTGGGGACCGACGGTGCCATCGAGAATGGCATAGTCCTTGGCCTCTCCGCCAACGGTCAAACTGGCATTATTATCCGACATGTTTTTCTCCTTAACTGCCGTCAACCGGCCACCGCGTGCCCTGCGGCGGTCAGTCGCTTCAAGCTTTCCTCTTTCCCCAGAAGGAAGAGGACATCAAAAATACCCGGCGAGACCGTGCGCCCGGTGAGCGCCGCACGAAGCGGTTGTGCCACCTTGCCCAGGCCAAGCCCCGCATCCTCTGCCACGCGGCGTATCACTTCATCGATCGCTTCAACCGTCCAGGACTGGACGGGCTGGAGAGCGTCGGCTGTCTTTTTCAGCAGCTCACGCGCGGGTTCATCTAGCAGAGCAGACGCCTTCTCGTCAAAATCGAGCGGGCAAGATTTGAACAGAAACTCTGCGCCTTCTGCAATTTCGTTAAGCGTCTTGGCCCGCGGCTTGAGCGAAACCATCGCCTGGGTCAAAATATCGCGCTGGGCGTCATTCAGTTGCGTATCGAGACGCGACTCAACGCGCGGGGCGACCAGGGCGGCCAGGCGCGGCTCGTCGGCCTCGCGCAGATAATGGCCGTTCAGATTTTCCAGCTTCTTGATGTCGAAGCGCGAGGGGGAGCGGCCGACGCCGTCAATATCGAACAGTTCGATGGCGCGCTCGATCGAGATGATCTCTTCATCGCCATGGCCCCAGCCCAGGCGCAGCAGATAGTTCAGCACCGCTTCGGGCAGCATCCCCATCTCGTCACGATAGGCATCGACGCCGAGCGCACCGTGGCGCTTCGACAGCTTCGCGCCGTCCGACCCGTGGATCAGCGGGATATGGCCATAGACCGGCTCTTCCCAGCCCATCGCCTTGATGATCGCCAGCTGGCGGAAGGCATTGTTGAGATGGTCGTCGCCGCGGATGACATGGGTGACGCCCATGTCATGATCGTCGACCACGACGGCCAGCATGTAAGTGGGGGTGCCGTCCGACCGCAGCAGGATCATGTCGTCCAGCTCGGCATTCTGCACCACGACGCGGCCCTGCACCGCATCCTCGATCACCGTTTCGCCGGTCCGCGGCGCCTTGATACGGATGACGAAGGGCGCGCCTTCGGGCGCTTCCTCGGGCGAACGGTCGCGCCAGCGGCCGTCATAGCGCATCGGCTGCTTGGCGGCGCGCTGCTGTTCGCGCAGTTCGGCCAGCTCTTCCTGCGTCGCATAGCAGCGATAGGCATGGCCATTGGCGAGCAGCTGATTGGCGACCTCGGCATGGCGCGGGGTGCGCTCGAACTGGAACACGGCCGGCTCATCGCCGCCCAGGTTCAGCCATTCCAGGCCGTCGAAGATGGCGGCCACGGCTTCCTCGGTGGAGCGGGCGCGATCGGTATCCTCGATGCGGAGCAGGAACTTGCCGCCATGATGGCGCGCAAACAGCCAGTTGAACAGCGCGGTGCGGGCGCCACCAATATGCAGGAAGCCCGTTGGCGACGGGGCGAAACGGGTCACCACCTGCTTGTTCAATCCCGTTGCACTTGCCGTCATATTCGCTGACATTCTTCCTGCCTGATCCATGGATGCGACGCCCCCTAGCATGGCTTTTGAGCCACGACAAACGTCCGTTGGGCGCAGGACGGTGCGTATTGCGCACAATGGATTTGCGCGGATCGAACAATGGCTGGAACGGGAGCGCGAACAACTGGCGCTGTGGGTGCCGGTGGCGCTGGGCGCGGGCATTGCCGGATGGTTCGTGCTGCCGGGACCGGCGGACTGGCTGGCCTTTTGCTGCGGCGGGCTGGGGCTAGCCTGCCTGGCGCTGTTGCTGCCGGACGGTGCGCGATTGCGTCATATGCTGGTGGCGGCCGGGTTGCTCGCCTGCATCGGGTGCCTGCTGGTCTGGGGCAAGGCCACGTGGCTGGGACAATCGCCTCTGGCCCGTCCCATATTCGTACAGGTGACGGGGAGCGTGACGGCGGTTGCCAAGCTGCCGGCGCAGCAGATGGTGCGGGTGGGGCTGCGGCCGATCGAGGCGCCGGCGCTGCCCACGGCGATCCGGGTGAATATCGCACAGGCGGATGTGCCCGAAGGGCTGGGCAAGGGGGCGGTGCTGCGCTTTCGCGTGCGATTGATGCCGCCCGCGCCGCCAAGCGTGCCGGGCGCGTTCGATTTCGCGCGGCGCGCCTATTTTCAGGGGATTGGCGCGACCGGGCGGGCCTTGGCGCCGGTGGAGGTGGTGGAGCTGGCGCGTGAGGGGCCGACGCTGCGGGCGCGGCTGTTCGATCATATCAGCGGACAGGTGGCGCGCGCGCCGGCGGGGATCGCGGTGGCGCTGGCGACCGGCGACCAGGGGGCGATTACCGAGGCGGATGCGGAGGCGATGCGGCGCAGTGGCCTGGCGCATCTGTTGTCGATCAGCGGGCTGCATGTGACGGCGCTGGTCGGGGCGGTGATATTCCTGCTGTTGCGGTTGCTGGCGCTGATCCCGCGCGCGGCGCTGGACTGGCCGCTGATGCTGATCGCGGCGGGCGGCGGCGCCCTGGCGGGGATCGGCTATACGCTGCTGACCGGGGCGGAGGTGCCGACGGTGCGATCCTGCATCGCGGCGCTGCTGGTGCTGGGCGGACTGGCGCTGGGGCGTGAGGCGATCACTTTGCGGCTGGTGGCGACCGGGGCGCTGGTGGTGCTGGCCTTCTGGCCCGAGGCGCTGATCGGGCCGAGCTTCCAGATGAGCTTTGCCGCCGTGGTCGCGCTGGTGGCGCTGGGCGAGCATCGCCGGTTCAAGGCGTTCGCGATGGCACGGGACGAGCATGGGCTGCGCAAGGCCGGGCGGACGGCGGCGGCGATGCTGATGACCGGCCTTGTCATCGAACTGGTGCTGGCGCCGATCGCGCTTTTCCATTTTCACAAGGCAGGTTTGCTGGGCGCGGTGGCCAATCTGGTCGCGATCCCGCTCACCACCTTCGTCATCATGCCGCTGGAGGCGCTGGCGCTGGGCTTCGACCTCGTCGGGCTGGGCGCGCCCTTCTGGTGGCTGACCGGCAAGGCGATCGCGCTGTTGCTGGCGGTGGCGCATGGCGTGGCGGCGAGCCCGATGGCGGTGATGCTGGCGCCGGCGGTGCCGGGCGGGCTGTTCGCGATCATCCTGGTGGGCGGCCTGTGGTGCCTGCTCTGGCGCAGTCGCTGGCGCTGGCTGGGGCTTGGTCCGGTCGCGGTCGGCCTGATCGGCATCGCGCTGCTGGCGCCGCCCGACATCGTGGTGACGGGCGACGGACGACATGTCGCGGTGCGAACACCGGGGGGGACGATGGCGCTGCTGCGCGAGGGGGCGGGTGATTATGTCCGCGACGTGCTGAGCGAGAGCGCGGGCTATGGCGGGAGGCTGGAGGCGATCGCGGCGATGAAGCAGGCGCGCTGTTCGAGCGATCTATGTGCGGTGACGTTGCCACGGGGCGGGCGCGACTGGCAGTTGCTGGTGACGCGCAACGCGATGCTGGTCGATCGGCCGATATTGGAGCGGGACTGCGCGGCCGCCGACATCGTCATCAGCGACCGGGGCCTGCCCTGGTGGTGCCGGCCGCGCTGGATGAAGATCGACCGCCGGTTGCTATCGCGCACCGGCGGCCTGTCGATTGGCCTTGAAAGCGGCAAAGTTCACACCGTCCATCGGCCCGGCGACGCGCATCCGTGGATCGTGCGTCGCCGGCCCCGAAAGTCCGGTCAGTTGTAGCGGCGCAGCAGGCCGGCGAGCTTGCCCTGGATGCGGACCTGGCGGGGATCGTAGACCTGCGGTTCATAGGCGGCGTTGGCGGGATCGAGCCGGACGCGCGATCCTTCGCGGCGGAAATATTTGAGCGTCGCTTCGGCGTCGTCGATCAGGGCGACGACGATCTGACCCTCGCGCGCGACATCGGTGCGCTGGATCAGCGCGAAGTCGCCGTCGAGAATGCCGGCCTCCATCATCGAGTCCCCGGAGACTTCCAGGGCATAATGATCGCCAGAGCCGAGCAGCGCAGCGGGGACGGAGAGCATGGTGTGGCTTTCCATCGCCTCGATCGGCACGCCGGCGGCGATGCGGCCGTGCAACGGGATTTCGATCACGTCATTGGCGGCGGTCGGCAGCAGTACGGCGGGCGCCGATACCTTGGGCGTCGGAAGTGCAGGCGCAGGTGCGCGGTGCATCGCATCGGGCAGCTTGAGCACTTCGAGCGCGCGGGCGCGGTTGGGCAGGCGACGGATGAAGCCACGCTCCTCCAGCGCATTGATCAGCCGGTGGATGCCGGACTTGGAACGCAGGTCGAGCGCGTCCTTCATCTCCTCGAACGAAGGAGACACGCCGCCTTCTTCCAGCCGGGTCTGAATGAAGCTCAGCAATTCCTGCTGCTTGGGCGTCAACATCGGCGGTCCTCCATGGAACGAATGAAGAACGCATAGGAAACGGAACGAGGCAAGTCAAGCGCGTTAAGCCACGCGCCGCTTTTGCCGGTCAGGTCGTCAGGCGGTCAGGGGGATGATGTCGACCATGTCGCCGGCAATGGCGGGGGCTGAGCCGGCCGGGCGGCGGATCAGGCAGTCGGCCAGCGCCATGGCGGCGGTGGCGGCGCTGTCCTGCGAGGTGACCGAGACGATGCCGTCGGCGCCGCGATACGCCCGCAGATAATCGTCGCGCTCCGCTGTCGCTCCCAGCGGTGCGGCAAGGCGGGCCTGTACGACGGGCGGCAGCGGCGCGCGCGATCCGGCAAGATGGCGGACCAGGGGGCAGAGGAAGAGGGTGCCGGTGACGAAGGCGGAGACCGGATTGCCCGGCAGGCCGAGAAAGGTGGCGTTCCCCAGGCGTCCGGCCATCAGCGGTTTGCCCGGCCGCATCGCGATCTTGTAGAAATCGAGCGTGCCGCCAGCCGCCGCGAAGGCCGGGCGGACATAATCATGGTCGCCGACCGAGGCACCGCCGGTCGAGACGATGATGTCGGCCTGCGCCGCCTGTTCCAGCGCCTGCGTCATGGCGGCGAGATCGTCGGGCACGATGCCGAGGTCGATCACGTCGCAGGGCAGGGCGGCGAGCAGGGCGGCGAGCATCGGTGCGTTGGATGAGGGGAGATAGCCCGGCGGCGTCGGCGCGCCGGGGGCAACAAGTTCGTTGCCGGTCGAGAGCAGGGCGATGCGCGGCCGCGCGCCGACCGGCAGGCTGCCATGGCCGCCCAGCACGGCGAGCGCGATCTGGCCCGGCGTGAGGCGGCTGCTGGCGTTTAGCAATGGCGTGCCGGCGCGAAAATCGGAGCCGAGCGGGCGGACATGCCTGCCGGGCGACAGGGTGCCGTCATGCGGGGTCAGTCGATCGCCGTCGCGCGTGGCATTTTCCTGGATCAATATGGCGTCCGTGCCGGCCGGCAAGGGCGCGCCGGTGAAGATGCGGCAAGCCTGTCCCGGTTGCAGGGCCGGTATATCGGCATGGCCCGCGCTGCTGGTGGCGACGACATGCCATGGCCCGGCGCCTTCGGATGCGCGCACGGCATAGCCGTCCATCGCGGAAAGGTCGGCCCAGGGCTGGTCGCGCAGGGCGGTGATGTCGGCAGCGAGCCAGCGACCGGCACAGGCGGCGACAGGCACAAGTTCGGCCGGCAGCGGGGCGGCAAGGGCAAGGAGCCGCGCCTGCGCGTCCGCGACCGGCATCAGGCTCATCGGCCGCTGCTCTCCGGCGCGGTCCAGTCGCCCGACTTGCCGCCGCGCTTGGCGAGCAGGCGAACATCGCCGATTACCATGCCCTTATCGAGCGCCTTGGCCATGTCATAGACGGTGAGCAAGGCGGCGGTGGCGGCGGTCAGCGCCTCCATCTCCACCCCGGTCTGGCCGGCGGTGCGGGCGGTCGCGGTGACGGTCACGCCGTCGTCGTGGAGGGTGAAGTCGATGGTGACGGCGCTCAGCGGGATGGGGTGGCAGAGCGGGATCAGTTCGGCGGTGCGCTTGGCCGCCATGATGCCGGCGACGCGGGCGACGGCCAGCACATCGCCCTTCTTGACGAGGCCGGCGGCGATCGCCTGCGCGGCGCCGGCCGCCATCGTGATGCGGCCGGCGGCCACCGCCTCGCGCGCGGTCACGGCCTTGGCCGAGACATCGACCATGCGGGCGGCGCCATCCGCGTCGAGATGGGTGAGGCCGGTCATGCGCCCGTCAGCAGGTTGCGGGTCGCCGCCTCGACATCGGCCTGGCGCATCAGGGTTTCGCCGACCAGGAAGCAGCGCACGCCATGATCGGCCATGGCGGTAAGGTCGGCATGCGAGCCAAGGCCGCTTTCGGCGACGAAGGTGCAGCCCTCGGGCGCCTTGCCGACGAGTTCATAGGTGCGGGCGAAATCGACGCTGAAGTCGCGCAGGTCGCGATTGTTGACGCCGATCAGGCGTGAGCGGAGCTTGAGGGCGCGCTCCAGTTCAGCCTCGTCATGCACCTCGATCAGGGCATCCATGCCAAGGCCGAGCGCGGCGTCCTCGATCTCCTGCATCTGGCTATCTTCCAGCGCGGCGACGATGATCAGGATCGCGTCGGCGCCGAGCGCGCGGCTTTCCAGGATCTGCCAGGGATCGACGATGAAATCCTTGCGCAGCACCGGCAGCGGGCAGGCCGATCGGGCGGCCATCAGATAATCGTCATGACCCTGGAAATAAGGCTCATCGGTCAGCACCGAGAGGCAGGCGGCGCCACCGGCTGCATAGGCGACGGCATGGGCCGGCGGATCGAAATCGGCGCGGATCAGCCCCTTGGACGGGCTGGCCTTCTTCACCTCGGCAATGAGGCCGAAGCCCGAGCGGGCGGCATCGTCCAGCGCCTTGCGGAAGCCGCGCGGCGGGGTCTGCTCGCTGGCGCGGGCGTGGAGCGTGGCGACGGTGGTCGCGGCCTTGCGGCGGGCGACATCCTCGCGCTTGAAATCGCAGATTTCGATGAGCTTGTTGGTCATTGATAGGCAATCCAGCAATTGAGGAGCGCGTTGGCAAGGCCGTTGTCGATGGACTCAGCGGCCTGTTCGACGCCGTCATGCAGATCGTGGGCGGCATCCGCGACGACAAGGGCGGCAGCGGCATTGAGCAGCACGGCGTCGCGATAGGCGCCCGCTTCGCCCTGAAGCAAGGCCCGCAGCGCCGCGGCATTATGGGCCGGGTCGCCGCCGCGAATGGCGGTGACGGGATGGGTCGAGAGGCCCAGGTCGGCGGCGGTCAACCGGCGCATCGCAACCACGCCGTCGGCCGTCACCTCGGCAATGTCGTTGCCACCGGCGAGCGAGAGTTCATCGAGCCCCTCGTCACCCGACACGATCATCGCATGGGTGGCGCCAAGCTGGCCGAGCGCATCGGCATAGATGGGAACATAGGCGGGGCGGGCGATGCCGACGAGCTGGCGGCGGACATTGGCGGGATTGGCGAGCGGTCCCATCAGGTTGAAGATGGTGCGTTCGCCGATCGACCGGCGGATAGGGCCGAGCCGTTTGAGCGCAGGATGATAATTTTGCGCGAACAGGAAGCAGATGCCCAGATCCTTGAGCGTCGCTTCCGCCGTGGCGGCGGCACGATCGAGATCGAGGCCCAGCGCTTCGAGCGTATCGGCGGCGCCCGCCTTGGACGAGGCGGCGCGATTGCCATGCTTGGCGACCGGCACGCCGGCGGCGGCCACCACCAGGCTGACGGCGGTGGAGACGTTGAGCGTATGATGGCCGTCGCCGCCGGTGCCGCAGACGTCGATCGTGCCGTCGGGCGCGTCGACCGGGATCATCCGGGCGCGCATCGCGCGAGCGGCGGCAGCAATCTCCGTCGCGGTCTCGCCGCGCCGCGCCATGGTGACGAGGAAGCCGGCGATCACCTCGTCCGACAGGTCGGCGTCGAACAGCAGGTCGAAGGCGCGGGCGGCTTCGTCGGCGGCCAGGGGCGCGCTGGGATCGGGCAACTGGGTCATGGGCCAAGCCTTTAGTCCCGCCTGCGCGCGAAAGTCGAGGGCGACATGCTATTTGCCCGCCAATTGGAATTTTGTTGCGTGGTCCGGCAATCGGCTCGACGTGTCGGGTGTGAAGCGGCCGGGGTTGCAATGACAGGGCAGGGCTGTAGAAGGCCGCCATTCGCATGGACCCGGTGAAATTCCGGGTGGCTATTCCGGCCGCCGATCCGCCGGACAACATCACACATGATTATCGAACGCGCGCCCGTGGTGGCGCCCAAAGCCCGATCATGTGCCTTGATGTGGATTTTCGACATGACCCAATTTTTCAGCCGCTATCGCCGCCAATGGTTCAGCGACGCCCGGACGGCGCGCCATGACATCATGGCCGGCATCGTCGTCGCGCTCGCGCTGATCCCCGAAGCGATCGGCTTTTCCATCATCGCCGGGGTCGATCCGCGCGTCGGCCTCTATGCCTCGGTGGCGATCGCCATCACCATCGCGCTGATCGGCGGGCGGCCGGGGATGATCTCTGCCGCGACCGCTGCCGTCGCCGTTCTGGTCGGGCCGCTGGTGCGCGACCATGGCGTGGAATATCTGTTTGCCGCCACGATCCTGATGGGTGTGGTGCAGATCATCGCCGGGCTGTTGCGGCTCGACCTGCTGATGCAGTTCGTGTCGCGATCGGTCATCACCGGCTTCGTCAATGCGCTGGCGATCCTGATCTTCATGGCGCAACTTCCGCAGCTGACGAACGTCGGCTGGCAGACCTATGCGATGGTGCTGGGTGGCCTCGCCATCATCTATCTCTTTCCCCGGATCACGAAAGCGGTGCCGGCGCCGCTGGTGGCGATCGCGCTGCTGAGTGCGCTGTCGATCGGCCTGGGCCTGCCGGTCCATACCGTTGGCGACATGGGGCGCCTGCCCGAAGGGCTGCCGAGCCTTGCCTTGCCGCAGGTGCCGCTGACCTGGGACACGCTGCGCATCATCCTGCCCTATTCGGTGACGATGGCGGCGGTCGGCCTGCTCGAATCGCTGCTGACCGCGCAGATCGTCGATGACATGACCGATAGCGACAGCGACAAGCAGCGCGAATGCATGGGGCAGGGCGGGGCGAATATCGTCGCGTCCCTGTTCGGTGGCATGGGCGGCTGCGCGATGATCGGCCAGTCGGTGATCAACGTCACGTCCGGCGGGCGCGGGCGGCTGTCGACCTTCGTTGCCGGCGCCTTCCTGCTGTTTCTGCTGGCGGTGCTGGGGCCGTGGGTCGGGCGCATTCCGATGCCGGCGCTGGTCGCGGTGATGGTGATGGTGTCGATCGGCACCTTCAGCTGGGCCTCGATCGCCAATCTGCGGCGCCATCCGCCGACCTCCTCGGCCGTCATGCTGGCGACGGTGGTGGTCGTGGTGGCGACCCGCGACCTGTCGCTGGGTGTGCTGACCGGCGTATTGCTGTCGGGCATCTTCTTCGCGGCCAAGGTGCAGCGCATGTTCGCGGTGGAGCGCAGCGTGGCCGATGGCCGGGCGACCTATCGCGTCACCGGCCAGATCTTCTTCGCCTCGGTCGACCGCTTCACCCGCGCCTTCACGGGCGAGGAAAGCGCGACCCATGTGCGGATCGACGTGTCGGGCGCGCATTTCTGGGATATTTCGGGTGTCGGGGCGCTCGACAAGATCATCGCCCGGCTGCGGCGCGAGGGCCGCATGGTCGAGGTGGTCGGCTATAACCGGGCGAGCGCCGACATCGTCGACCGCTTCGCCCTGCACGACAAGACCGGGGTGGAGACGGGGGCGGTGCCGCACTGACATGCGGCTCGCCCTGCCGTCATCCTGACGGAGGTCAGGATCCGTTCGGCGCTATCCCGGCGTGCGAGCGCTGAATGGATCCCGGATCAAGTCCGGGATGACGGTAGTGAAATTGGGCAAAAGCGGGCTTACGCCGCTTCGCGTTCGCGGACCGGGATGCCGGCGATCTTCATGAAATTGGCCAGCATGTCATGGCCATGTTCGGTCGCGATGCTTTCCGGGTGGAACTGGACCGAATGGATCGGCAGGGTTGCGTGGCGGAAGCCCATGACGGAACCGTCCTCGCTGGTCGCGTTGACCACCAGGTCGGCCGGAATATCCTCCACGATCAGCGAGTGATAGCGGGTCGCGGTGAAGGGCGAGGGGAGGCCGGCGAACAGGCCGGTGCCGTCATGGCGCACCGGCGATGTCTTGCCGTGCATCAGCCCGCCGCGCACCACCTTGCCGCCAAAATGCTGGCCGATCGCCTGATGGCCCAGGCACACGCCCAGCAGCGGCGCGCCGGCATCGGCGCAGGCCGCAACCAGATCCAGGCTGACACCCGCCTCATTGGGGGTGCAGGGACCGGGCGACAGCAGGAAGGCCTTGGCCCCGCTCGACAGGGCCTGGCCCGCCGAGATGGCGTCGTTGCGCACGACCTCTACCTTGGCGCCCAGCTCCATCAGATAATGGACCAGGTTCCAGGTGAAGCTGTCATAATTGTCGATGACGAGGATCATGGGACACAGCCTATAGGCGCGGATGACGATGGGGGGAAGGGGATGTGGGGGATTTCCACTGTCGGGTATCGGCCAATGATCATTTGCAGAATTGCATTCAGCCGATCTAGGCTACCTAATGACCCAAGTGCTTACGTTCAAAATCGAATATCTGGATGGGGGGCCTGTATCGTTGATGCCCTGTATCGACGGCGTCACATTGGCCGATCTTGTGGAAGCCTTTGAGCGTGCCAATGGCTATATGGATCCGGCGGGTGGCTACGGCGGCATAGTGCCGGCATATTTCAACCTCGGTCCGCTGACTTCGTATTTCATGGGCCGAGAGGGGCCAATTGAAGGCGATGAGGCTGGTGAAATTTACACGTTGTTTTGCGAGTGTGGCGAAGCTGGTTGTTGGCCGTTGATCGCTCATGTTCAATCGGATGATCAAATTGTAACATGGAATGCTTTCGCCCAACCTCATCGACCAAAGCGTGACTATAGCGGCTTCGGACCTTTCGAGTTCGCCCGATCAGAATATGATGAAGCTTTAGCTATCGCCGCATCGTTTGATGTTGAATGACGCAATGGTTCTTTCGTCATCCCAGCGCAGGCTGGGATCTCTCTTTCTTTCGGCCTATGAAGAAAAATGAGATGCCAGCCTGCGCTGGCATGACGGAGTAAAAGGGGGGGGGGCGGCAGCGCTCCGCCGCCCATCCCTTAGCGTTTCTTGTGCTTGCCCCGGCTGTTGCCGATGTGGCGGATGTTGGTGGGGCGGCCGCGGTGGATTTTCGGGCGGGTGCGGTCGCGTTTCAGCGGGCTGCCGCGCGGGGAAGGATTGTCGGGCAGTTCGAAGCGCAGCGCGCCGTTGATCGGATCGGCTTCGGCGAGGCGCAGTTCCAGCCGCTGGCCGACCGTGTAGCGGTCGCCGCTTTCGACGCCTTGGAGTGCCTTGCCCGCTTCGTCGAAGAAGAAATGTTCGGCGCCCAGCGTCGATACGGGCACGAGGCCGTCGCCGCCCAGCCCCTCGACCGTGGCGAAGAAGCCGAAATTCTGGACGCCGGTGATCCGCGCCTTCACCACTTCGCCGACATGGGCCGACAGGAAGGCGGCGACATAGCGGTCGATCGTCTCGCGCTCCGCCTCCATCGCGCGGCGTTCATGGCCCGAGATCATCTCGCCGACCCGGCCCATATTCTCATAATCCTCCTGGCTGAGGGAGGAGCGATCGGGGATCGCCCTGTCCTTGGGCGCGGGCAGTTCGAGATCATAGGCGCCGACCAGCGCGCGATGGACCAGCAGGTCGGCATAGCGGCGGATTGGCGAGGTGAAATGGGCGTAGCTGCCCAGCGCCAGGCCGAAATGGCCCATATTCTGCGGCGCATAATAGGCCTGGGTCTGGGAGCGCAGGATCTGGGTCATGATCTGCTCCTTCTCCTCCGACTCGCCGACCTTCTTGATCAGCTGGTTGAAGGTGGACGGGCGGATCACCTGACCGAGCGCGAAGTCGATGTCGAAGGTGGCGAGATATTCCTTGAGCGCGACCAGCTTGTCGCGGCCCGGCGTTTCATGGACGCGGTACATGACCGGCGCCTTCTTCGCCTCCAGCGCCTTGGCGGCGGCGACGTTGGCGGCGATCATATAATCCTCGATCAGCATATGGGCGTCGAGCCGTTCGCGCACCGCGACGCTGACGATCTTGCCCCATTCGTCGAGGACGACGCGCCGTTCGGGCAGGTCGAGCGCGAGCGGATCGCGCTTTTCGCGGGCCTTGCGCAGCAGCGCCCAACAGGCCCAGAGGGGTTTCAGGGCCGGTTCGAGCAGCTCATTTTCCTGCTCGCCGTCGATCGCCGCCTGCGCATTTTCATAGGCGAGGACGGCTGCGACGCGGATGATGGCGCGGGAGAAGCGGAAGCTCTTCACCTTGCCCTGCGCATCGATCACCAGATGGCAGGCCATGGCGGCGCGGTCCTGCCCGGCGCGCAGCGAGCACATGTCGGACGAGAGCTGGTGCGGCAGCATCGGCACGACCAGATCGGGGAAATAGACGCTGTTGCCGCGTTTGCGCGCTTCGCGGTCGAGCGCGCTGCCGGGGCGGACATAATAGCTGACATCGGCGATCGCGACGATCGCCTTGTAGCCGCCTTCATTGGCGGGGTCTTCGTCCGGCGCCGCCCAGACGGCATCGTCATGGTCGCGGGCATCGACCGGGTCGATCGCGACGATCGGCAAATGGCGCAGATCCTCGCGCTTGTCCTCATGCAGCGGCAGCTTCGACGCGGTGACTGCTTCCTCCTCCACCGCTTCGGGGAAGACATGGGGGATGCCATGCTTGTGGATCGCGATCAGGCTGAAGCTGCGCGGGGCGAAGGGATCGCCGAGAATGTCGGTGACGCGCGCGCTGATCCGCGGCGGCCGGCCGGTCGGCTCGGCCAGGACCAGGTCGCCCTTCTTCGCGGTGCCGATGTCGCTGATCGGCGTATCCTTGCGGATGCGCTTGTCGACCGGGCGCAGCCACAGCTTGCCATCGGCCATTTCCTCGACCACGCCGAGCAGCATCTCGGTCGCCTTGGCAAGCTTCTTCATCGGATGGGCGATCCAGCCCTTGCCCGCTTCCTCGGTGCGGGCGAGGATGCGGTCGCCGATCGTCAGCGCGCCGCGCTTGCCCCGTTCGACCACGCGGATGCGGGGCGCGGGCTGGCCCTCGGCCTCCCAGCGTTCGGGGGTGGCGATCAGGGTGGTGTCGTCGACATCGACGATGCGCAGCACCGTCACCTTGGGCACGCCGCCCATCTTGTGGAAGGCGCGGGCCGGGCCGATGTCGATCAGCCCTTCGTCGGCCATGTCCTTGAGCAGCGCCTTCAAGGCGATCTTTTCCTGGCCTTTCAGCCCAAAGGCCTTGGCGATCTCGCGCTTGCCGGCGGGCTGGTCGGAGCTGGTGATGAAGTCCACCACCTCATCGCGGGTCGGGAAGCCGGCGGGGCGCACCTTGGTGCGCGCGGGGGCTTTCTTCTGTTTTTCGGTCGATGCCATGGTCCAGCTATAGGGGGGCGGCCGGGTGTGCGCCAGTGGCATGGCGGGATGGTGGGGGCGGATCGTTGGGCCGGGCATGACGATCCTGCTTTTGCCCCTGCTGCTCGCCGCCGCACCCGACGCCCCGCCCGACGCTCCGCCCGACGTTCCGATCGCGCCGATCGACAGGGCCAATGCCGAACATTATGTCTGGGGCGGCAGCAATGACGGCTGGCATCTGGTGAAGCGCGACGCAATGTCGGTGATCCAGGAACGGATCGTGCCGGGTGGGGCGGAGGTGCGCCATTATCACCAGCGGGCGCGGCAATTCTTCTATGTCCTGTCGGGCGAACTGACGCTGGAGGCGGGCGGGGTGACCCATGTGCTCAAAGCGGGTCAAGGGCTGGAAATACCGCCGGGCGTGTCGCACCGGGCGCAGAACAGGAGCGGCGCACCGGTCGATTTCCTGGTCAATTCGACACCCAAAAGCCATGGCGACCGGGTCGAGGCGCCGGCGGAAAAATAGGAAATCCTCCGCTTAACTTCGCATATTTCCCGCACATTCTGATATTTTGGAACAGATGTTGGAAATCTTGTTGCGGGATCGGGGAGGGGGCTGTCGGTGGTGCGGACGCAGGACATGGCTGCATTCTAGCCCGTCGGGCTGGCTGTAGGACAGGCTTGGCGGTAGAGGGGCCGGATGCAGCTTCTTATCGATGGTGAGCTGGTCGATGGCGCGCGCGCGATCGACCTTGTCAATCCGGCGGACGGGCAGGTCTTTGCCGCCGCGCCCTGTGCCGATGCGGCGCAGGTGGAGCGGGCGGTGGCGGCCGGGCAGCGGGCCTTTGCCGGCTGGCGCGCGCTGGACTTTGCCGAGCGTGGCGCGCGGATTGCGGCGCTGGCCGATGCGCTGGAGGGCCGGGCCGAGGATTTCGCCGCACTCCTGACGCAGGAACAGGGCAAGCCGCTGGCCGAGGCGCGGGGCGAGATAGAGGGGGCGGTGGCGGCGCTGCGCTATCATGCCGGGTTGCGGCTGGAGCCGGTGGTGCTGAAGGACAGCGCGACCGAGCGCGTGGTCGAGCAGCGCCATCCGCTGGGCGTGGCGGCGGCGATCGTGCCGTGGAATTATCCGCTGCTGCTGCTGGCGCTCAAGCTCGCGCCGGCGCTGATCGCGGGCAATGTCGTGATCGCCAAGCCCGCGCCGACGACGCCGCTGACGACATTGATGCTGGGCGCGCTGGCGGCCGACATCTTCCCCGCCGGGGTGGTGCAGATGCTGGGCGATGCCGGCGATGTCGGGCCGATGCTGACGGCGCATCCGGGCATTGCCCATGTCAGCTTCACCGGATCGACCGCGACCGGGCGGCGGGTGATGGCGGCGGCCGCCGACACGGTGAAGCGCTTCACGCTGGAACTGGGCGGCAATGATCCGGCGATCCTGCTGGACGATGCCGATGTCGCGGCGGTGGCGCCGATCCTGTTCGACGGGGCGATGGGCAATGCCGGGCAGGTCTGCCTGGGCGTCAAGCGCATCTATGCGCCGCGCGCGCTGGTGCCGGCACTGGGCGCGGCGCTGGTTGCCTGCGCGCAGCGGGCGGTGGTCGGCGACGGGCGGGCGGCCGGCACGACGATCGGCCCGGTGCAGAATGCGGCGCAATATGCGCGGCTGGTCGATCTGCTGGCGGAGGCGCGGGCGCAGGGGCGGGTGCTGCACGGTGGCGCCCCCATGGAGAGGGACGGCTATTATATTGCGCCGACCATCGTCACCGACCTGCCCGACGAGGCGCGGCTGGTGCGCGAGGAGCAGTTCGGGCCGATCATCCCGCTGCTCGCCTATGATGACGAGGCGGAACTGGTCCGCCGGGTGAATGACGGCCCCTATGGGCTGGGCGCGTCGGTGTGGACCGCCGATGCGGCGCGCGGGCAGGCGATGGCGGCGCGGATCGACAGCGGGCTGGTCTGGGTCAACCGGCTGTTCGACCTGCCCTTCGACGTGCCGATCGGCGGCGCCAAGCAATCGGGCATCGGCCGGCACCAGGGGCTGGCCGGGGTGGAGGAATTCACCCAGATCCGCATCGTCAACGCGGCGCTGGACTGAAGCGAGAGGCGTGGTGATGACCGAGATATTGCTCTTTTCCTATGGCACGCTGCGGCTGGCGGAGGTGCAGAGGGCGCTGTTCGGCCGGTTGGTGCAGGGCGAGCCGGACGCGATGCCGGGTTATCGCCAGCGTATGATCGAGATCAGCGACCCCGACGTGATCGCCAAGAGCGGCAGGCGCTGGCACCCGATGGTCGAGCCGAGCGACGATCCCGAGGACGCGGTGGAAGGGACGCTGTTTCGCCTGACGGAAGCGGATGTCGCCAGTGCCGACGCCTATGAGGTCGGCTATGTCCGGCGGGAGGTGCTGCTGCGGTCGGGGCGGCGGGCCTTTGTCTATGGGGGCAAGGGGGCTTAGTTGGGCGGGGGCTGAATTGGGTGGTGTCCTGTCATTCCCCTCCCGCAAGCGGAAGGGGCAGCGAGACTTGCGCGCGCAGCGCGTTAGTCGCAGCGGGGTGGGATTTCGCAACGTCCAGCCCACCCCCTTGATGGGAGTCACGCGCCTCCCATCAACCCCTCCCGCCTGCGGGAGGGGGAACAGGTCCGCTTCTGGTCGTAGGCCAGACGGAGGGGTGTCCCCCTCTCGATAGCGTGACACCCCTCCACCACTTCGTGGTCCCCCTCCCCTTGCAGGGGAGGAATTGGGAGTAGCCGCTCCGCTCGCAATGACGGAAGATGGTCGCTTCTTGCCAATCACAGCCGGCGTCATCCTGACGAAAGTCAGGATCCATTCTGCGCTACGGCGGATAGGGAGCGCTGAATGGATCC
The DNA here is from genome assembly GCF_014197035.1 of Sphingobium scionense. Taxonomy (GTDB): domain Bacteria; phylum Pseudomonadota; class Alphaproteobacteria; order Sphingomonadales; family Sphingomonadaceae; genus Sphingobium; species Sphingobium scionense. The sequence continues at coordinate 55,081 of NZ_JACIEU010000003.1, forward strand.
CGGATCAAGTCCGGGATGACGAAGATGGTGAGGGCCGCTTTTGGTTGTTTGGGGCGGTAGCAAGTATCGCTGTCATTAGGCTGTCGGCCAATGGAAGGGGATGTGGCTGTCGCCTGTGACCTCGCCCTGCGCGTCGAAGCGGCGTTCCAGCGCCAGGCCGGTGCCGTCGGGCGCGATGGCGAGGATGCTGCTGCAGCGGGTGCCATAGACGGGGTTGCGGATGAAGATGGGGGAGAGGGGTGGCTCCAGCGGGGCGTCGGACGGCGTGGCCGGGGCGATGCCGGTGGCGGGCAGGGTTTCGCGGCGTAGCGCATCGAACAGGTTTTTCGGATCGATCGCGCCGGCGACGAGCCATTGCAGCATCGCGTCCTTGAGCGCGAGCGTCTTGGGCCAGGGCTGGTCGAGCGGGCCGTTGGAGAGGCCATAGAGGCCGGGCGCGAGCAGGCTGCGCTGGGGTTCGGGGCGATTGGTGAGGAAGACGAGCCGGTCGCGGTCGGCCAGCAGCAGATTGAGCGGATTGAAATCGTCGAGCGCTGCGGTCTGAGGATCGGCATAGGTGCCGGTGCCCGCTAACAGGTCTGTGACCAGCGTGCCGCGTGAGGCGCGGTCGGGCAGGGGATCGCCGAAGCCGCGCAAATTGGTGATGACGGCGGCCCGGCCCTCTTCGTCCGCGCCGAGCCAGGTGCCGCCCGATTGCAAATCGCGCCCGGCGATCAGACCCGGTCGATCGTCCCAGCGGGCCATCGCAGCGGCGGGGCGGGCATGATATTCGTCGCGATTGCCGATCAGGACAAGCTGCCAGCGCGGGTGCGCCCACCAGGCCAGTGCCACGATACACATATTGCCGCCTCCATCATTCAACACCGGCTTGATAAATGGCGCGGCCGCCGCCATATAGGGGGTGCCGGGTTCGCCCGGCTATGGTGATAAATCGTGTCGTATAATAGACGCAGCGGACCCGGGGGCAGTACCCGGCGGTTCCACCACATGTCCCGGAAGGCCTTTGGTCTGGCGGGATGTCTGACGGGGCCGAACTAGGATCGACGTGTGTTCAAAGGCGATGCTTTTACCCGGCCCGTGTAAGCCGTTAAACTGTGCAAAACTCACAAGTGCCAACGATAACGAAGCACTCGCCATTGCAGCGTAATTGAGGGCCTCACGGCCTGACATTACTCTAAAATAGCGCGGTTGAACCCACCGGGCAACAGAAGGGAATTCAGCGGCCCCCGGAGGCGCCGGGCAACAGAAGCCTCCGGACCCAATCCATCAGATGCTGTTTTTTCAGGCCACGCCGCTTGCGGCGCATGGTCTTTTTTCGCGTCCATGATGCGATTCGAATCGGATGAAATTTGCATACCGAATTCGATTTCACTTTTATGACACTGATGTGAAAATCACATAAGGCAATGAAATTGCGTCGATATAAAATGGAATCGGCGCCCATGCCTGATCTTGTGCCGATGTCATCAAGATGAAATAATTCCGGCTATGTTGGAAAGTTTTTTTCGGAGAAAATCGATGTTCAAGGCTGTGGCAGTTGCGGGCTTTCTTCTGGCTTCGGCAGTGCCGGCCATGGCGTCGGCGGCGGATGACGTGATCGTCAGCGTCGTGCCGGATGCGGGTCTGGCCGCGTCGGCGCTGCTCGCCCATGATTTCGACAAGGCTGCCCGCAAGCTGCAGGCGGTCTGGCCCGACACCATCAATGATCCGGCGCGCCTGATCAACCTGGGCAATGCCTATGCCGGCATGGGTCGCACCAGCGATGCGCGTGAGGCCTATGCCGCGGTGTCGCGCGTGCCCGACATGATGCTGGTGCTGGCCGATGGCAGCGAGGAATCCTCGCGATCGATCGCGCAGCGGGCCGCCGGGCGTCTCAATACCAGCTATGCGATGCGCTGAACGCCCTGTTTCAGTGGCTCGCGCAGGGGCGTCGCCCGGTGGGCGGCGCCCCTTTCTGTTGGCTGTGGCGGCGGGGCCACTGTCTTTGAAATGTAATTTTAACGACCCTGATCTGTCATAAAAGGAAAATGAGGCTGTCATTTACCGCGCCTACCTGCCGCTTCCGAGGGCGACAGGGGGCGTTGTCCGATTCGCTTTTCCCCCTTGCGCTCCGCATCGCAACAAACCCGGCAGAAGCCGGAGCGGAGACGACATGGCCAAGATCAACCGTATCCATAATATCCTGATGGCGGGCTGCGCCTGCGCGGCGCTGGCTGCTTGCGGCGCGGACGACATCGCTTCGCCCGGCACCGGCGGCGACGTCATCATCAACCCGACGCCGACCCCCACGCCGACCCCGACCCCCACGCCGACCCCGGCCGCCGTTACCCCGGCCGCCGGCTGCCCGACGATCGCCGACCCCAAGGGCCTGACCGACGGTGGCACCATTTCCAGCTCGAACGGTGATGCCTGGCGCGTCTGCACGCTGCCTTCGATCATTGCGCGCAGCATCACGCTGCCGAAGATCGCCGGCCTGGTCTATCAGATGCAGGGCCGCGTCGACGTTGGCTGCGACAGCGGCTTCGCTGCGCCCACTACGTCGGCCCCCGTCACCAGCTCGACCGTGGGCTGCACCACCGCCAACGGCTTCACGCTGACCGGCGGCCAGCTGACCGCAGACACCAACGTCACCCTGACGATCGAACCGGGCGTCATCGTCTATGGCGGCACCGGCACCAGCTGGCTGGCCGTCAACCGTGGCAACAAGATCAACGCCGTCGGCACCGCGACCGCGCCGATCGTCTTCACCAGCCGCGACAATATCAACGGCAACTCGACCGAAAACTCGATGGGTCAGTGGGGCGGCGTCGTGCTGATGGGCCGTGCGCGCGTTACCGACTGTAACAGCGGCGGCTCGGTGGGCGCCGACACCTGCGAGCGCCAGACCGAAGGTTCGGCCGATCCGGCCGTCTATGGCGGTCGCGACGACGCCTACAATGCCGGCACGATGAAATATGTGCAGATCCGCTATTCGGGCTATGTTCTGGGTTCCAACTCGGAACTGCAGGCGCTGACCACCGAAGGCACCGGCAGCGCCACTACGCTCGACTATATCCAGAGCTTCAACAGCTCGGACGATGGCGCGGAATTCTTCGGCGGCACCGTCCGTATGAAGCATTACATCGCCACTGGCGCGGACGATGACAGTCTTGACGCCGACGTCGGCATCCAGGGTCGCTTCCAATATGTGCTGATCGTGCAGCGTCCGGGTCAGGGCGATGCGCTGATGGAAATCGACAGCAATGGCCTGGAAAGCGATACCCCGCGCCAGAACACGATCGTCGCCAACTTCACCGCGATCCAGTCGCAGGTCAGCAGCAACAACGAAGCCAATGACCAGGCGTCGATCCTGAACCGCGGCAACAGCGACCTGTCGCTGGTGAACGGCATCGTCGTGTCGCCCAACAACGAATGTGTCCGCCTGCACGGCACCGGCACCGCCGCGACCCGCGCCACGCTGACTGCCCGTTCGGTGCTGATGCAGTGCAACGCGACCAAGTATATCGGTTCGGGTAGCGGCGCGACCGCCTACACCGCCGCCGATGTCGCCGCGATCTTCAGCGGCAACAACAACAATGATGCCTACACGGCCTCGCTGAGTGCGGTGTTCATCAACGGTGCGGCCGAAACCGCCGCCACCGCGATCGACGCCAAGACGCTGGACAGCTTCTTCGACACGACGACCTATGTCGGCGCGGTCAAGGACGCCAACGACACCTGGTATGCCGGCTGGACCTGCAACTCGGCCTACGCGCCGTTTGACAGCACCAGCAACGGCCGCCGCGCCTGCACCTCGATCCCGCTCTAAGACGGGACGGATCTGATGCGGGGCGGGATGCGGCCATGATGGCCGCATCCCGCCCCGAAACGTGCAATGACCATATCTAGGGGATATTCGATGGCGACGCCGCTCAAGTTCGCGGGCCTGCTGCTGCTTTCCACCGCGCTGGTCGCGCCGGCCGCGCTGGCACAGGAAGTGCCCGCGCCCGCCGATGCAACCACGTCCGACCCGCAGGCGGCCGATCCGGCCGCTGCCGCCGGTCGCTCGACTGCGGAGGATCCGGAGGCGGCGCCCGACATTTCGGTGCCCGGTTCCGACATCATCGTCACCGGCCGCCGTGGTGCCAACGTCCAGAAGAATATTCCGGCGGTGGTTTCGGTCCTGTCTTCGGCCGACATCGCCCGGACCGGCGACGGCAACATCGCCGGCGCGCTGGGCCGCGTCACCGGCCTGTCGGTGGTCGGCAACGGCTATGTCTATGTCCGCGGTCTGGGCGATCGCTATTCGCTCGCGCTGCTGAACGGTTCGCCGCTGCCTAGCCCCGAGCCGCTCAAGCGCGTCGTGCCGCTGGACCTGTTCCCGACCAACATCGTCTCTTCCTCGATGGTGCAGAAGAGCTATTCGGCCAATTATCCCGGCGAGTTCGGCGGCGGCGTCATCAACCTGACGACCAATGCCGTGCCGGCGGAAAGCTTCCTGACGATCAGCGGCGGTATCGGTGCCAACACCGAAACCACCTATCAGATGGGCTATAGCTATTATGGCAGCAAGAGCGACTGGACCGGCTTCGACAATGGCAGCCGCGACATCCCGCCGGCGCTCGCCGCCTTCTTCGCCAGCGGCGAACGGATCAGCTCGGGCAATGTCGACAGCACTGCGATCGCGGCGGAAATGGTGCGCTTCAGCAAGGGCACCGTCCAGCGCATCAAGGATATCGACCCCAATTATTCGGCGACCATCTCGGGCGGCACCTCGTTCGACCTGGGCGGTTCGACGCTGGGCCTGATCGCCACCGCCGGCTACAGCAACAAGTGGACGACGCGCGACCAGCGTCAGCAAAATTCGATCACGCCCGACCTGTCGGCGCTCAATTCGGATTTCCAGCGCGTCACGACCGACAATCGCATCGTCGTGAACGGCCTGCTGGGCCTGGGCCTGGAGTTTGGCGAGAACAAGATCCGCTGGACCAACCTCTATATCCGCGACACGCTCAAGCACACCCGCATGGGCCTGGGCAACACGCAGACCCAGCCGACGTCGGACATCATGGAGCAGGATACCGCCTGGTATGAGCGCCAGCTGATCGATACGCAGGTGGTGGGCGAGTTCAAGCTGAGCCCGGCGTTCAGCCTGGACGTGCGCGGCGGTTTCGCCAATTCGCAGCGCGAGGCCCCCTATGAACTGTCGTTCGAATATATCCGCACCAATGCGGCCGCCGACCCCTATGGCAATCTGTTCATCAACCGGCTGAACGGCAATACCGGCCAGACCGCGACGGTCAGCTTCTCCGACCTCAACGAGGATCTGTGGTCGGGCGGCGCGGACCTGACCTGGAAGCCGTCGGCCGACATGGCGCTGACCGCCGGCTATGCCTATGTCGACACCAACCGCACCAGTTCGCGCCGCGACTTCCAGTTCCGCGCGACCAACGACATGCCCGAGGGCGTGGGCGTGCTGCGCCCCGACCTGCTGCTGGCGCCGGGCATCGTCAACTATTATGACATTGCCCTGATCGAAACCAACGAAGGCAATCCCGCCTTCCGCGCGACGCTCAAGAACCATGCCGGCTATGGCAAGCTGAACTGGCAGATCCTGGACGACCTGTCGCTCGATGCGGGCGTGCGCTACGAAACGGCCAAGCTCAATGTGTCGCCGCTGCAGGTGTTCAACACGCCGGGCGCCAGCACGGCATCGACCCAGCTCGACAATGATTACTGGCTGCCCAGCGGCACGCTGACCTGGCAGATGCGCGACGACATGCAGGTGCGCCTGAACGCGTCGAAGACCATTGCCCGGCCGCAGTTCCGCGAGCTGATCTATCAATTCTACTTCGATCCCGACACCAACCGTCGCTATCAGGGCAATCCCTATCTGCAGGACAGCAAGCTGTTCAACGCGGAAGCGCGCTATGAATGGTATTTCGCGCGGGATCAGCGTTTTACGCTGTCGGGCTTCTACAAGACGATCGACAATCCGATCGAAACCTTCATCTCGCTCAACAGCGATGCGTTCATCACCAGCTTCGCCAATGCGCCCAAGGCCGACCTTTATGGCGGCGAAGTCGAGCTGCAGAAATATTTCGACCTGTCGCGCCTGTCGGATAGCGCGTTCTTCTCGACCCGCCGTCTGGTGACGATCGCCAACTATACCTACACCCAATCCAAGCTGAAGGTGAAGGAGGGCGACACCACCGCCGTGTTCGGTGCGTCGTCGACGCTGGCGACCGACTATTTCCGCAACGGTTCGCCGCTGACGGGCCAGTCGGACCATCTGGTCAACTTCCAGTTCGGCCTGGAAGATCAGGACAAGCTGTCGCAGCAGACGCTGATCCTGTCCTATGCCAGCAAGCGCGTGACCAGCCGTGGCCTTGCCAACCAGGACCAGCCGGACGTCTATGAACATCCCGGCATCAACCTGGACTTCGTGGCGCGCCAGGGCGTCTATGTCGCGGGGCGCCAGTTCGACGCCAAGTTCGAGGTCCGCAACATCCTTGGCAACGACTATGAGGAAAGCCAGTCGAACGGCACCAACAAGGTCATCTACAACGCCTATAATTACGGCACGACCTTCAACTTCTCGCTGTCGACCACCTTCTAAGGCTGCGGCAGAGTGGAAACGGAAAGGGCGCCCGATCGGGCGCCCTTTTGCGTTGGGGGGCTGGATGACGGTGTTGGGCTTTGGCTGCAAACGACCAGAAGCGGCTGTAAATTCTTCCCCTGTAAGGGGAGGGGGACCACGAAGTGGTGGAGGGGTGTCGTCCTATCGAGAGGGGGACACCCCTCCGTCTGGCCTTCGGCCATCCACCTCCCCTTGCAGGGGAGGATGGTCTGGAAGCGAACAACCCCTTCATTGCGAGCGACGATATCGGGCTTTGACCGCTGACGACCATTTTTAGACCTTCGACGCGCAAATAGGCTTGCCCGATAGCGGCCGTTCCATGAAGGCTGTCGGCATGAAGAACGAGCGGCAATACACTGTTGAAATGATAAGCGCGTTTCTCGCCGGAACCGGTGGCAAATGGGATTGGGATGACTTCACTTCCTGCCCGCTTCACGATGCCCAAATGGAGAGCATCCGCCGCCGCGCCTTGGCAGTGGATTTGCCATTAGACGAGGAAGGTGCTGCTGTTCTCCGAAGCCTCCTCGCTGAAGCCGATGCAGCACATGGCGTCTGACGACCAAGTGCGGACATGTTCCCCCTCCCGCAGGCGGGAGGGGGTTAGGGGGTGGGCTGGACGTCGCACAAGCCCACCCCGCTGCGACTAACGCGCTGCGCGCCTAAGTCTCGCTGCCCCTCCCGTTTACGGGAGGGGAATGGCAGGAAGCCACCCATCCCAGCCGCCGTGCGCGACCTTAGCCCCAGGGGCGTTCGCGATACCATTTGGTGATGACATGCTTGACGCCGCTGCGGACCTTCATGCCGTGGTGGATGCTGGCGGGGTTGAAGCGGTCGGGGGTGATGCGGTTGTTCCAGGCGAGCAACTTGCCCGCTTCAGGCTGTACCGTCTTGCCGATCTTCGTGAAGCGGGTGGCGCCGCCGGCGGCGGGTTCGTTGAGATAGACCATCAAGGTCCAGGTGCGGTTGCCCGCGACCGCGCAGAATTTGTCATAGTCCGCGCCCTTGGGCTCGAAATAATCGGTATGGGCCTTGAATTCCTGTCCCACGCCATAGCGCTGGCCCTGGATCGGTTCGCCATATGGGGTGGCGATGCCGGCAAAACCGTCGAGGCGCGCGTTGAGGGCGGCGACGAACGGGTCGTCATGGTCGAGGTCGCAGGTCTCGCTGGTGCGGAAATAGCCGTCGCCATTGGCATCGGCGATGGTCGAGGGCCGACGGTCCGCATCGATCCGCGCGATCACCTGAGCGCATTCCTCAAGGCTCAGGAAATCACGCTGGATGAAAAGGGTGAGATCCTTGCTGGGCACCCGCTGGACGCGCGGATGGCTGGCGATCCAGGCCGGATCGGCGTCGGGCGCGGCGGGTGGCGGGGGCAGGATCGGGTCGGACAAGGTCATGGGCATTTCCGCGAATGACGGCGCAGGGCGCCGGTTTCCGTTGCTCTAGCTATCGCTCGACCCATGAAATGCAAGCATCGTCGCGGCCCCATTGTCTGATGTCATATTATGGTAACATAAACGTCATCTAGCAGTAAGAACAGTTGCCTAGCAGGCGGGCGAACCAAGGGGGACATTTCGGCTCATGCGTGTGCCGTTCGGCGACAAGTTGCAAGGGTGGCGGCGCTATGCGCGGCCGGTCGACTGGCTGGGGCTGGTCGAGAAGCTGTTGCTGGCGATGCTGGCGTTGCAGCTCGCCCGGCTGATATGGGTGTTGCTGACACCAGTCGGTGCCTTTGGCCCCTGGGAAGGGCGCCAGGCGCAGCTGCTTTCGGCCAGCGCGCGCCAGGCGCTGTTTGCCAGCTTCGATCCCTTTTTCCGCACCGGCGCGCCGCAGGCCGGCAATGGCGTCGTCACCTCGCTGGCGCTGACCCTTTATGGCGTGCGGCTGAATGAAGGCACGGGGCAGGGATCGGCGATCCTGGCGACGCCCGATGGCATCCAGAACAGCTATGCCGTGGGGGATGAGATCATGCCCGGCGTGGTGCTGAAGGCGGTATCCTTCGACCATGTGACGATCGACCGCGGCGGGGTGGAGGAACAGGTGTTCCTGGACCAGTCGCAGACTGCGCCGGCGATTGGCGGACCAGCCGACGGACCGGGCAGCGCGCCCGAGGGCGAGGTGGCGCCGTCGCCGGTGCCGGGCCGCGATGCACCGAGCGCCGACGCGGTGAAGCGCGACATCGGCTTTTTCCCGCGCACCCAGAATGGCCGGGTGACCGGGCTGGTGCTGAGCCCCAGGGGGCCGGGTTTCCAATATGCCGGTTTCCAGGCCGGTGACATCGTGACCCAGATCAACGGCCAGCCGATCGGGTCGGCCGGCGACCTGGCATCATTGCAGAACCAGATCGTGCCCGGCGCACGCCTGTCCCTGACCGTGGAGCGCGGCGCCGTTACCGTGCCGATCAACCTGATATTGCAAGGCCAATGACCAGACATATCCTCAAATATTCCGCCGCCCTCGCGCTGGTCCTGGCTGCTCCGGTCCCGGCTTTGGCGCAGCAGACGCTGAACGTGCGCGATGCCGATATCCGCGCCTTCATCCAGGATGCCGCGCGCGTCACCGGCCGCACCTTCATCATCGACAACCGGGTGCAGGGGAAAGTGTCGGTGGTGACCGACCGGCCGCTGTCCAAGTCGGAATATTTCGAGATCGTGCTGTCGACGCTGCGTGCCAACGGGCTGGTGGCGATCCCGGCGCCCGGTGGTGCCTATCGCATCCAGCCGGCGGACGGGGCGGCCGGCCAGCCGAGCGCGGTGGGCCGGGCGGCGACCCGCAACAGCTTCGTCACCGAAGTCTTCCGCCTGCGGTCGGTCGATGCGGCGAGCGTGCTGGAAACGCTGCGCCCGCTGATCAGCAAGGAAGGCACGGTCACGGCCAATCGCGCCGGTAACAGCATCGTCGTCGCCGATTTTGCCGACAATGTCGCCCGCATCCGCCAGGTGATCGCGCGGGTGGACCGGGACACCAGTTCGACCCAGATGGTGATGCTGAAAAATGCCGGTGCGCGCGAGATTGCGACCTCGCTGCAGGCATTGGTGCAGAGCGGCGGCGGCGGCGAGAATGGTGCGCCGGCGGCCGCCAGCGTGGTGCCGATCGACAGCAGCAATGCGATCGCCATTCGCGGCGATGTGAATACCGTCACCCGCCTGGCGAACATGGCGCGGGAACTGGACCGACAGGCGGCGAGCGGCACCGAAATCCGCGTCTACTGGCTGGAACATGCCGATGCGGAGAAGCTGTTGCCGGTGTTGCAGCAGTTGATCGGCCAGTCGAGCAGCACGCCCGTCACCTCGTCGGTCCCGGCGGCCGGCGCGAGCGGCGGTGCTGGTGGCGGCGCAGCCCCGGCCAGCGCCGCGGCAGCACCGGTCGCGGCAGGCTCCAGCGGATCGAGTGGCAGCGGCATTTCCACCCGTGGCCCGGCGATCGTCACCCGCTATGAAGGCGCCAATGCGATCATCGTCGCCGCCAACAGCGACGTGCAGCGCATGCTGGGCGAAACCATCCGCCAGATCGACACCCGTCGCGAGCAGGTGCTGGTGGAGGCGATCATCGTCGAGATCAGCGACGCGGCGGCCAAGAAGCTGGGCGTGCAGTTCCTGCTCGGCAGCACATCGACCGGCTTTGCCGCGACCAATTACAGCAATGCCTCGCCCAGCCTGCTGACGATCGCGGGCGCCTATGGCGCGACCCAGCTGGGCACCAGCAAGACGACGGTGGTGGCGGCCGATGGCACGACGACCACGACCGAGACACAGACCAACAGCGACCTTGCCAGCAGCCTGACCGAGGCGGCGGTCAACAGCCTGTCGAGCGCATCGGGCATCATTGGCGGCCTTGGGACGCAGATCGGCAAGAATGGCATTTTCGGCGCGATCATCAATGCGGTGAAGTCGGATACCGAGAGCAACCTGTTGTCGACGCCATCGGTGATGACGCTGGACAATCAGAAGGCGTCTATCCTGGTCGGCCAGCAGGTGCCGGTGACCACGGGCGAGGCGCTGAGCCAGAATTTCGACAATCAGTTCCGAACCGTCCAGCGCCAGGATGTCGGCATCAAGCTGGAGGTGAAGCCGCAGATCAACACCGGCGGCGCGATCAAGCTGTTCCTGAAGCAGGAAGTGTCGAGCGTGGCTGGTCCGGTCAGCAATTCGAGCAGCGATCTGATCATCAACAAGCGCGAGATCGAGACCACGGTCACGGTCGATGACGGCGAGATACTGGCGCTGGGCGGCCTGCTCGATGACAATGAGCGCAAGACGATCGAGCGCATCCCGCTGCTGTCCGACATTCCTGGCATTGGCGAGCTGTTCAAGTCGCGCAGCAAGAGCCGGACCAAGACCAATTTGATGGTCTTCATCCGGCCGACCATCCTGCGGACCAAGGAAGATGCCCAGCGCCTGACCCAGCAGCGCTATGGCTATGTGCGCGGCATGCAGTTGCAGCGCAGCCCCGACAGCGAGCCGACCATCGACGAGCTGGTGCGCGACTATATGGGCGCGCAGCCGCCGATCGCGCCGCAGCCCGGCGATGTCGTGGTCGAGCCGCAGGCCGGGGCGCCAGCAACGGCGCCCGCCCCGGGACAGGTTCAGGTCATCGAACCCACGGTGCGGCAGTCGAGCGGCGTCGTCCGCCCGGTCGACCTGCCGCCAAGCGGAGAGAAGAAGTGAGCGAACTGGAGCAAGGGGCGCTATTGCCGTCGGTTCTTCCGCCACGGCCCGTCGATATCCCCTATGGCTTTGCCCGCAAGCATGGCGTGGTAATGCTGCCGCAGGATGGCGAGCGACTGTCGATCGCGGTGCGCGAGGGCAGCGATCCGCGCGTGCTGCTGGAGGTGCGCCGTCATCTCGCCCGCAGCTTCGACGTGCGCTTTGTCGAGGCGCCGCAGTTCGACCGCCATCTGTCGGACCGTTATGCGATGGATGGCAGTGCCGCCGCCATGGCCGGGTCGATCGAGATGGGCGCGGACGAACTGGACATATTGGCCGCCGACATTCCGACCGCCGACGATCTGCTCGACAGTGCGGACGACGCGCCGGCGATCCGCCTGATCAACGGCATCATCGCCGAGGCCGCGCGCCAGGGCGTGTCGGACATTCATATCGAACCCTATGAGACCGGCCTGGTCGTGCGCATGCGCGTCGACGGGGTGCTGCGCGAGACGCTGCGCATGCCGCCGCATGTGGCACCGGTGGTGGTGAGCCGCATCAAGGTGATGGCGCGGCTCGACATCGCCGAACGGCGCGTGCCGCAGGATGGCCGCATCGGCCTGACCCTGGGCGGCAAGCTGCTCGACGTGCGCGTATCGACCCTGCCGAGCCGGGCGGGCGAGCGGGTGGTGCTGCGTATCCTGGACAAGGAAAATGCCGGCATCACGCTCGACCTGCTGGGCATGACCGGCGCGCCCGACCGCATCTTCCGCGAGGGGTTGGGTGAGCCGAACGGCATCATCCTGGTCACCGGCCCGACCGGTTCGGGCAAGACGACGACGCTCTATGCCGGCTTGCGTAACCTGAATGACGGTTCGCGGAACATCCTGACCGTCGAAGACCCGGTCGAATATGCGATGGAGGGCGTCGGCCAGACCCAGGTCAATGCCAAGGTCGGCCTGACCTTCGCCGCCGGGCTGCGCGCGATCCTGCGCCAGGATCCCGATGTCGTCATGGTCGGCGAAATCCGCGACCGCGAGACCGCCGAGATCGCGGTGCAGGCGTCGCTGACCGGCCATCTCGTGCTGTCGACCGTCCATACCAACGACGCGGTCGGCGCGATCACCCGCATGCGCGACATGCGGGTCGAGCCATTCCTGCTCGCCTCCACGCTGCGTGCCGTCGTCGCCCAGCGTCTGGTCCGGCGCCTGTGCCAGCATTGCCGCGAACCGGTGCAGGCCGACAAGTCGGCAAGCGCGCTGCTGGGCTTTGACCCCGGCACGATCATCTACCGGGCGCGCGGCTGCGACGAATGCAGTGGCACCGGCTACAAGGGCCGGATCGGCGTGTTCGAGGCGATCCGCGTCGATGATACGATCCGCCGCCTGATCAACGACGGCGGCGACGAATCGCTGATTGCCCGTCATGCCTTCCTGAATGCGCCCAACCTTGGGTCGGCCGCGCGCGCGCTCGTGCGGGACGGCCAGACCACCGCCGAGGAAGCGATCCGGGTGTCGCGCCGCGACGCGATCGAGGCGGAAACCATCGCCGATGGCTGATTTCGACTATGTCGCGATCGACCCGGCGGGCAGGGAACGCAAGGGCAGCGTCAAAGCGGACAGCGTCGAGGAGGCGCGGGTCAAGCTGGACACGCGCAAGCTGTTCGTCGTTCGTCTCGAGGCCGGTGCGGCGGACAAGGCGCGCAAGCGGGCCGGCCTGTCGCTACGCGCGCCCAAGCTGTCGGCCAAGGAACTGACGCTCTTTACCCGGCAACTCTCGACCCTGGTCCAGGTGAGCCCGCTGGAGGAGTCGTTGCGCACCATCGGCCGGCAGAGCGAGCAGGATCATGTCCGCGCCATCGTGGGCAAGGTCCATTCGGGCGTGCTGGAGGGGCGGCGGCTGGCCGATGCGCTGGGCGCGGAGCCGAAAAGCTTTCCCGCCCTCTATCGCGCGATGATCTCGGCCGGCGAAAGCTCCGGCAGCCTGCCCACCATCATGGAGCGTCTGTCCGAACTGATGGAGCGGCAGGCAGTTATGCGTTTGAAAGTGCTGACCGCGATCGCCTATCCCTCGGTGCTGGCGACCTTTGCCGTGTTCGTGGTCGCGGCGCTGATGATCTTCGTCGTGCCCAAGGTGGTCGAACAGTTCGACACGGTGGGCCAGCAATTGCCGCTGCTCACGCGGATGGTGATGGGCATTTCCGCTTTCCTGGCGGGCTATTGGTGGCTGCTGCTGATCCTGATCGGGCTTGGCGCCTTCGGCTTCTGGCGCGCGCTCAGGATCGACAGTTTCCGCTATCGCTTCGACGCGATGCTGCTGGGCCTGCCGGTGCTGGGCCGGCTGATCCGCGACCTGCACGCCGCGCGGATGGCGCGCACGCTCTCGACGATGGTGGCGAGCCGGCTGCCGCTGATGGAGGGGCTGTCGCTGACCGCCAATACTGTGCATAACCGGGTGCTGCGCAAGGCGTCGGACGATATCGTGGAAGCGATCCGGGGCGGTGGCAGCCTGTCGGCGGCGTTGAAGCGGGCAGGGGTGTTTCCCCCGCTGCTGGTCTATCTGGCGGCGAGCGGCGAAAGCGCCGGGCGGCTCGACACGATGCTGGAACGCGCGGCCGACTATCTGGAGCGCGAGTTCGACGCCTTTACCTCGACCGCGCTCGCCATGCTGGAGCCGATCATCATCATATTGATGGGGGGCATCGTCGCCGTCATCATCCTGTCCATCCTGCTGCCGATCCTGCAGCTGCAAAGCCTGACCGGGGCTTGAAGGAGTAGAATATGCTGAAGTTGAACAAGATCCGGGCCGCGCTGATCGAACGGGAGGCGCAGCTTGCCGCCCGTCGTCCGGCGGAAAACGGCTTTACGTCTTCGAGGCGTTCCGCCGAACACGGCTTCACGCTTGTCGAACTTATGGTCGTGATCGTCATCATCGGCCTGCTGGCGACGATCGTGGCGATCAACGTCATTCCCGCGACCGACACCGCCCGCGTCGAAAAGGCCAAGGCCGATATCTCGACCATCGAGCAGGCGCTGGAGCAATATCGGCTCGACAACCTGACCTATCCCGCCGCGTCGGACGGCTTGCAGGCGTTGCTCAATCCGCCGGCCTCGCTGGCGCAGCCGCAGCGTTATCGCCGTGGCGGCTATATCAAGAAGCTGCCGCAGGACCCGTGGGGCCGCGCCTATATCTACACCGTGCCGGGCAAGAAGGGCGCGTTCGACATCAGTTCGCTGGGCGCCGATGGCCAGCCGGGCGGCGAGAATGAAAATGCGGACATCTATTCCAGCGAAATCTGACGCCGCACGCCTTCCGCTCGCCTTGATGGCCGGACGGTGGATGGCGGTGGCTGACCGGTGGATTTCTCCTGCCGTCATCCTGACGAAAGTCAGGATCCATTCGGCGCTGCGTCGCGAGCGGAGCGCTGAATGGATCCCGGATCAAGTCCGGGATGACGGCGAGGAGCGGGGCGGCCGTTCCGCCGAACACGGCTTCACGCCTTTGTCGCGTTCCGCCCAGCAGGGCTTCACGCTTTTGAAGCGTTCCGCCGAACACGGCTTCACGCTGATCGAGCTGATGGTCGTGCTGACGATCATCGGCTTCATTTCGGCTGCCGTGGTGATCGCCATTCCCGATCCGCGCGGGCGGATCGTTGACGATGCCGATCGCTTTGCCGCGCGCGTCGCCGCCGCGCGCGACGAAGCGGTCGTCACCGCGCGCCCGATGGGTGTGTGGGTCTCCGCCTCGGGCTATGGTTTCCAGCGCCGCGAGGGCAGCCAATGGGTGCCGATGGAGGAAAAACCCTTCGTCAGCGCCAATTGGAAGACCGGTACGCGGGCGCTGGTGGGTCAGGACGGCCGCCAGCAGATCGCCTTCGACGGCACCGGCCTGCCCACCGATCCGCTGACCATCACCCTGGCGCGCGAGGCGGAGCGGGTGCAGGTCAGCGTCGACATGGCCGGAAAGGTCGTAGTCGGTGGCTGATCGGCGGTCCTTTTCTTCCGTCATCCTGACGAAAGTCAGGATCCATTCGGCGCTGCGCTTTGAAGCGTTCCGCCCAACAGGGCTTCACGCCCGGCAAGGGAGCGCCGAATGGATCCCGGATCAAGTCCGGGATGACGGCGGTGATTGGGGTGGCCGTTCCGCCCAGCACGGCTTCATGTCTTCGTCGCGTTCCGCCGAACACGGCTTCACGCCTTTGAGGCGTTCCGCCGAACACGGCTTCACGCTGCTCGAAATGCTGGTCGCGCTGGCGGTGTTCAGCCTGGCGGCGCTGGCGCTGGTGCGGTTGCAGGGGGTGACTTTGCGCACCGCCGCCGATCTCGACAGCAAGGCGCTGGGCCAGATCGTTGCCCGCAACCTGATGGTCGAAGTGCAGAGCGATGTCACCCCGCCCTCCGTGGGCGAGGAAGATGGCGAGGTCGAGAATGGCGGTCGCCGCTGGCACTGGACCCGCACCGTCAAGGCGACCGAGGACAAGCGCCTGTTGCAGGTCGATCTGCTGGTCGACGGCCAGCCGGGCGCATCGCCGGTGGTGCTCAGCTTCCTGCGGGAGGTGGAGTGATGAGGCCGGAGAAGCCGGAAGGCGGACGGGATGAACAAGGTTTTACCCTCATTGAACTGCTCGTCGCGCTGATGATCTTTGCGATGCTGGCGGCGGCGGGCGTGCTGTTGCTGGGCAACAGCGTGTCGGCGCAGGCGCAGGTCAAGGCGCGGCTGGACGACATGGCGGCGATCCAGCGGGCGGCGGGCGCGCTGTCGGCCGATCTTGGCCAGGCGGTGCCGCGCATCAGCCGCACCGAGGCGGGGACGCTGGCACCGGCCTTCTGGGCGCATCGCGATGGCGAGGAACAGCCGGTGATGCAGTTCGTGCGCGGCGGATGGGACAATCTGGGCGACCTGCCCCGGCCGTCCTTGCAGAAGGTCGAATATTGGGTGCGGCAGGGCCGGCTGGAACGGCGCGGCTATGCCCAGATCGACGGGGCTGCGGGCGACGAGCCGGCGGCGCTGCTCGACCATGTCGAGGAAGTGACGCTGCGCTTCCGCGATGGGGAGGGCGAATGGCGCGAGGAGTGGACGCCGGGCCAGCCCGACCTGATGCCGCGCGCGGTGGAGATGGTGGTCAAGCGCACCGGCGAGCCGCCGGTCATGTTGCGCTTCCTGGTGGCGCCCGGTCCCAAGGAAGCCCCGCTTGACGATCAGGAGGCGGCCAATGCGGCGACCTGATCCCAACCGTCCGGAGGAGCGCGGCGCCGCGTTGCTGACCGTATTGCTGCTGGTCGCGGTGATGGCGGTGGTGGCGGCCACGGCGCTGGAGCGGGTGGCGCTGGCGACGCGGATGACCGGCAATGGCGGCGCGGTCGATCAGGGGCGGGCCTTTGCCGATGCGGGCATGGTGATCGCGCGGCTGAAGATCGGCGATCTGGTCGCGGCCAGCCCCGGCAAGACGACGCTGGCGGGCAACTGGATGGGCACGCCGCAGGCGATCCCGGTGCCCGGCGGCATGGCGACGGCGCGGGTGACCGACGGCAGCAACTGCTTCAACCTCAACAGCGTGGTTGCGGGCAACAACGAGAACAGCCTGAAGGTGCGGCCGGTGGCGGTTTCGCAGTTCCAGGCGCTGTTGCAGGCGCTGGGCGTCGATGTGCGCCAGGCGCAGGTCGCCGCTGCCTCGCTCGCCGACTGGATCGATACCGACAGCGTGCCCCAGCCGGCAGGGGCGGAGGACGAGACCTATGCCCGCGCGGCGCGGCCCTATCGCACCGCCAACCGCTTCATGGTCGACGCCAGCGAGTTGCGGGCGGTGAACGGCATCACGCCGGCGGTCTATGATCTGGTCCGGCCCTGGGTCTGCGCGCTGCCGGTGTCGGACATGTCGCCGATCAATATCAATACCTTGCTGCCCGATCAGGCACCCCTGTTCGCGATGCTGCTGCCGGGGCAATTGAGCGTCGCGCAGGCACGGCAATTGCTGGCGCAACGGCCGGCGGAAGGCTACGGCAGCACAACGCAATTCTGGGCGACCCCTTCGCTGGCGGGGCTCAGCCCGCTCGCGGAGGTGGCAGAGCAGGTCAAGTTGACGACGGGATTTTTCAGAGTGGACGTGTCGGTGAATGTAGGGGGAACGCAAGTGGTGGAGCGCGGGCTGATCGATGCCCGGCAACCGCCGATCCGGCTGGTGCGGCGCGATTGGGGGACGGGCGCATGAGTTCGGCCGATGCCCTGATCATTGCCCTGCCCGAAGGGGCGGAGGACGCGCCGACATGGATGCGGGTGGTGGATGGCGCGATCGTCCAGACCGGCGCCGGGGCAAACTGGCTGGCCGCCTGTGGCCTTGCCGCGCTGCCCGACAGGGCGCGGGTGATGCTCGTGCCGCCGGCCGCGCTGGTGGCGCTGCACTGGGTGTCGCATCCCGACCTGCCGGCGCGGCAGGGGCGGGCGGCGGCGCGGCTGGGCGCGCTGGCCGGCGCCATCCTGCCGTCCGACCAGTTGTTCGCCGCCGCCGATGAGAATGACGATCCCGCCCGCCCGCACATCGTGGCGATCGCGGCGCGCAGCGACATGCAGCACTGGCTGCTTTGGGCGCAGCATCATGGGCTGGACCCCGACATCATCGTGCCGGCAGCGCTGCTGCTGCCGGAAAGTGAGAATGGTTTCGTATCTGGAATGATTGGCGGGGCGTCGGTATTGCGCGGCCCTGACATGGCGTTGACCGCCGACATGGCGCTGCCCGAACTGATCGGCGACGCGCCGGTGCGGGAGGTTGCGGCGGATGAGATCGAAGCGCGGCTGGTGGCGGCGCTCGACGCGCCGCCGATCGACCTGCGCCAGGGCGATTTCGCCAAGCGGGTGCGGCGGCAGATCGATACGCGGGCGCTGGGCCGGATCGCGATCTGGTGCGGCCTGATCCTGCTGGCCAGCCTGCTCATCAGCCTGGTGACGCTGGTGCGGCAGAATGTCGCCGCCAGCCAGGTCGATGGCGAGAGCCTGGCGCTGGCACGGCAGGTGCTGCCGGAGGCTTCGGACGTGATGCAGGTCGAGGCGGAGATGGACCGGCAACTCGCCGCGCGCGGGGCCGGGGCCTATGCCTTCACCGCGCCGGTCGCCGGCCTGATGAGCGCGATGCAGGATGCGCCGGGCGTGTCGCTGACGGTGCTGTCGCGCGATCCCGACGGCATGGTGCGCGCGACGCTGGCCGCCGCCAAGGCGGATGACATCAACATCGTGTTGCTGGCGCTGCAGGCGGCCGGTTACACGATCACGGCGACCCCTTCCCAGGATCCGGGCGGGCGCACGTTGGCAGATATTACGGTGCGGTCATGATGGACAGGATGAAAGCCTATTGGATCGAGCGATCGCCGCGCGAGCAATGGATGCTGGGCGTGATGTTCGCGCTGCTGGCGGTGGTGATATTGTGGCTGGGCGTGGCCCGACCGCTGACCCATGCGCAGCGGTCCGCCCGCGACGCCCTGCGCGAAGCGACCGATCGCAACGCCGCGATCCGTGCCAAGGTGAAGCTGTTGAAGCATCTGCCGCGCAGGCCCACACCGACCGGCCCGGCCATCCCGATCGAGCAGTTTGTCGGCCAGAGCGCGGGCGAGGCCGGGCTGACGCTGGAACGGGCGCAGCCGCAGGGCAATGACCGGATGGAGATCGCCATCGCCTCGGTCCGACCGGTGGCGATGATGAGCTGGATCGCGGGGCTGGAGGCGCAGGGGCTTCGCATCGAGACGATGAGCGCGCGGCCCTCGCCGACGGCGGGCAGCGTGTCGGTGCAGGCGGTGCTGGTGCGGGGAGGCGGCCAATGAAGGGGCTGATCCTGTCGCGCCGGATGCGCATCATCCTGATCGCGCTGTTCATATTCGGCCTGATCGTCTTCATTCCGATGCGGGTGGCTTTGGGGCTGGCGCAGCTCGACCGGCTGGGCCTGGCCGCGCGCGAGATACGCGGCAGCGTGTGGAGCGGGCGGATCGACCAGCTGATGCTGGGCGAAATGCCGATGGGGTCGGTGCGCGCCGGCCTGTCGCCTGTCTCGCTGCTGGTCGGCCGGGCGCGGTTCGACATTGCCCGGCATCGCGGCCAGCCCGACGACATCCAAGGGGCGCTGACCGTCGGGCTAGACCGGATCGGCATCGATGATGTGACCGGTTCGGTGCCGCTGGGCCGCACCTTCGCGCCGCTGCCGGTCAGCGGGCTGATGATGGAGGATGTCAGCGGCTATTATCGCGGCGATGTCTGCGGTCATGCCGAAGGCCGGGTGCGGGCGCGGATGGCGACGCAGATCGCCGGGCTGAACCTGTCGCAGGGGCTGTCGGGCACGGTCGCCTGCGATGGTGACTCGCTGCTGCTGCCGCTGGTCAGCCAGTCGGGCATGGAAAAGATCAATCTGCGCATCTGGCGGTCGGGCCGCTATATCGCCGAAATGCGGGTGGAAACCGCCGACCCGGCGCTGGCCGGGACGCTGGGGCAGGCGGGCTTCGCCACGGTCGGCAACGCCTATGTGCTGAAGGTCGAAGGGACGTTGTGATCGATCCTTGGGCTGCCCTGGTCGGCGCGGTCGCGGGTGCGATCGCGGGCAGTTTCCTTGCCACCCTGATCCTGCGCTGGCCGCAGGGGCGCGGCGTGATGCGCGGCCGGTCGGCCTGTGACGGCTGTGGCCGGGTGCTGGGGCCGATCGACCTGGTGCCGATGCTGAGCGCGCTGGTGCAGCGCGGCCGATGCCGGACCTGCGGCGTGGCGATCGATCCGCTCCATGGCCGGGTGGAGGCGGGCTGCGCCATCATCGGCGCGCTGGCGCTGGGCTTCGTGCCGGATCCGGGCGGGATCGGCTGGGCGCTGCTCGGCTGGCTGCTGCTGACCCTGGCGGTGCTGGACTGGCGCCATTTCTGGTTGCCCGATGCGCTGACCCTGCCGCTGGCCTTTCTGGGCTTCACCCTGGGGCTGTGGACCACCGACGTCGGGCTGGTCGATCGGGTGATCGGCGCGGCGGCGGGTTATCTGGGGCTGCTGGCGATCGCGCTCGGCTATCGCGCGCTGCGCGGGCGCGAGGGGCTGGGGCTGGGCGACGCGAAGCTGCTCGGCGCGATCGGCGCCTGGCTGGGCTGGCAGGCGCTGCCCTTCATCCTGCTGATCGCCGCCTCGCTGGGGCTGGCGGGGGCGCTGGTCGCGCTGGCGCTGGGCCGGGCTGTGCAGGGGCAGAGCCGGGTGCCGCTGGGGACTTTGCTGGCGATTGCGACGCTGCCGGGCTGGATCGTGCGAGCGCTGATCTAGCGGCCGAGGAGAGTGTCTGGGCTGCGAGCGCAAATTTGGGCGGGCAGGAAGCGACCAGCTTTTGCCATCGTCACCCCGGCCTTGAGCCGGGGGCCCGCTTCTTTATCTGTTGCATAGAAAAGCGGGATGCCGGGTCAAGCCCGGCATGACGGATGTGGGTGGGCGGCTTGCGACCAGAAGCGGACATGTTCCCCCTCCCGCAGGCGGGAGGGGGTTAGGGGGTGGGCTGGACGTCGCACAAGCCCACCCCGCTGCGACTAACGCGCTGCGCGCCTAAGTCTCGCTGCCCCTCCCGTTTACGGGAGGGGAATGGCAGGAAGCCACCCATTTTAACCGTTTTCACGAAGCACCCGATTTCCCTCGCCGCCTACTTCCCCAACTGCCTGGCCACCGATGGCGCAACCTTGGCGGTGATGCGCTGGACGCCTTGCGGGTTGGGGTGGATGCCGTCGGGCAGCAGCAGGCTGCGTTCACCGATCACGCCGTCGAGGAAGAAGGGGTAGAGCGGCACGCCATGCTTCTTCGCCAGATCGGGATAGATGGGATTGAAGGCAGCGGCATAGTCCGGCCCCATATTGGGCGAGGCCATCATGCCGGTCAGCATCGCGGGAATGCCGCGCTTGGTAAGTTCGGTCAGGATGGCGTCGATATTGCTCCGGGTCGCCTGCGGGCTGAGGCCGCGCAGCATGTCGTTGCCGCCCAGGCCCACGAGGACCAGGTCGGGCTTGCGGGACAGGCCGTCGAGACCGAAGGCGAGGCGGGCGAGGCCGTCGGCGCTGGTGTCGCCCGACACGCCGGCATTGACGACATGGGCCTTGATCCCCTGTTTTGACAGAGCTTGTTCAAGGATGGGTGCAAAGCCCTGATCCTGCTGAAGATTATAGCCGGCATAGAGGCTGTCGCCGAACACGACGACCAGCTTGCCATCGGCGATTGGCTGTGCCGCCTTCGCTGTCATGTTCACTGCATTGTTGTCGGCGGCGGGAAGCGCCTCTTGCTTCGTTGGGGAACAGGCGGCGAGCAGTTGGACAAGCAGCAGCGAGAACCCATATAGCCGGAAACCGTTCGCCAAGGAGCCTTCCTTTTTCATGCATGCGACCATCGATGCCCCCCATATCGCGATCCAGGCGCGCAATGTCACCCTCTCGCTCGGCAACACGCAGATATTGAAGGGCATCGACCTGGATATTCGCCGGGGCGAGAGCCTGGCGATATTGGGCGCGTCGGGATCGGGCAAGTCGTCGCTGATGGCGATCCTGTCGGGGCTGGAACAGGCGAGCGGCGGCACGGTCAGCGTGGCGGGCGTCAATTATCGCTCGCTCGACGAGGATGGGCTGGCGCGGGCGCGGCGCGGGCGGATCGGCATCATCCTGCAATCCTTCCATCTGTTGCCGACGATGACGGCGCTGGAAAATGTCGCCGTGCCGCTGGAATTGGCGGGTCTGGCCGATCCGTTCGAGCGGGCGGCGCAGGAATTGAAGGCGGTGGGCCTGGGCCACCGCCTGTCCCATTATCCCGCCCAGCTGTCGGGCGGCGAGCAGCAGCGCGTGGCGATCGCGCGGGCCATGGCGCCCGATCCGGCGATATTGTTCGCGGACGAACCCACCGGCAATCTGGACCAGGCGACCGGCACGGCGATCATCGACCTGCTGTTCGCCCGGCAACAGGCGAGCGGCGCGACCCTGCTGATCATCACCCATGATCCGGCGCTGGCGGCGCGGTGCGACCGGACCGTCGAGATGCGCGACGGGCAGCTGAGCGGGGAGGTCGCCGCGTGACGACATTGGGGTGGGGGGCAAGCTGGCGGATCGCGCGGCGCGACCTGCATGCCGGGTTCCGCGGCTTGCGACTGCTGTTCGTCTGCCTGTTCCTGGGCGTGACGACGCTGGCGGCGATCGGCAGCCTGACCAGCGCGATCACCGGCGAGATTTCGGCGCGGGGACAGATGATCCTGGGCGGCGATGTCGAGATCGCCATGACCCGGCGGGTGATGGAGGCGCGCGACCAGCAGGCGATCGCGCGGCTGGGCCGGATGAGCGAGACGGTGCGGCTGCGCGCCATGGTCCACAATGGCGGGGCGCGCGAGGCGCAGCCGTTGCTGACCGAGCTGAAAGGCGTGGACAATGCCTATCCGCTCTATGGCACGCTGGCGCTGCAGCATGGGCGTTATGCACCGCTGGCGGCTGACCGCATCCTGATCAGCCCGGCCCTGGCGGAGCGGATGGCGATCGGCGTCGGCGACACGCTGCGCTATGGCACGGCCGATTTCACCGTGGCGGCGATCATCGCCGACGAGCCGGACCGGGTGGGCGAGGGCTTCACTTTGGGGCCGGTGGCGATCGTGTCGATGGATGGGCTGGACCGCACCGGGCTGATCCAGCCGGGCAGTCTCTATCGCGCCAAATATCGGCTGCGCCTGCCCGCCGGAGCGGATGCGCAGGCATTGCGCGAGCGGCTGGAGAAGCGCCATGTCGAGCAGGGCTGGGAGTATAAGGACCGCGAGCGGGCGGCGCCGGGCACCAACCGCTTCATCGAGAATATGGGCCAGTTCCTGTCGTTGATCGGCCTGGCTGCACTGGTGATTGCAGGGATCGGCGTCAGCAATGGCGTCGCGTCCTATCTGGCAATCAAGCGCGGCGCGCTGGCGACCTTCAAGGTGCTGGGCGCGACCTCGGCCGATATCCAGCGCATCTATCTGCTCCAGATCGGGGTGGTCGCGGGCCTGGCCATATTGGCCGGGCTGGTGGCGGGCGCGTTGTCGCCGCCGATGCTGGTCTGGGTGGCGGGTGACATGCTGCCGGTGGCGCCGGGCTTCCATCTCTATCCGCTGCCGCTGGTGACGAGCGCCGCCTATGGCCTGCTGATCGCACTGATCTTTACCCTGCCGCCGCTGGCCCGCGCGCGCACCGAGCCGGTGGCGGCGATCCTGCGCACCCTGGTCGACGGGCGGCGGCGGATCGACCGGCGCACGCTGGCGCTGGTCGGCGGGGCGATCGCGCTGCTGGTGGCGGTCGTGCTGCTGACCGCGCGCACGCCCTTGTTCGCGGCGGCGATGCTGGGGGCCATCATAGCGACCCTGTTGCTGCTGCTGGCGATGGGGCAGGGCATCCGGTGGCTGGCGCGGCGCATGCCCCATGCGCGGCGGCCGCTGCTGCGGCTGGCGCTCGCCAACCTCCATCGGCCCGGCGCGCAGACGGCGGCGCTGACCGTGGCATTGGGGCTGGCGCTGACCCTGTTCGTCACGCTGGCGGCGATCCAGACCAGCATTCAGGCGGAGATCGGCCGGACCGTGCCGCAACAGGCGCCGAACCTTTTCGTGCTCGACATGCCGGCCGGGGCGGAGACGCAGTTTCGTGCGTTGATTGCCAAGCGCGTGCCGGTGGCGAAGCTGAATGTCGTGCCGATCCTGCGCGGCACGGTGACCGGCTATTCGGGCAAGCGCGTCACCGACCTCAAGGAAAAGCCCGAAGGGGCGTGGATCCTGCGCGGCGAGCGCGGCGTCACCTATAGCGCGACCCTGCCAGAGGGGAGTGAGATCGTCGAGGGGCGCTGGTGGCCACGCGATTATGTCGGCCCGCCGCTGGTGTCGCTGGATGCCGACCAGGCCAAGGCGCTGGACATCTGGGTCGGCGACCGCATCACCGTGTCGATCCTGGGCCGCGAGATCGAGGCGCAGGTCGCGTCGCTGCGCAAGATCAACTGGGACACGATGGGCTTCAACTATGTGATGGTGTTTTCGCCCAGCACGCTGGCGTCGGCGCCGCACAGCCTGACCGCGACGATCAGCCTGCCCGACAAGCGCCAAGAGCAGGCGGTGACCAGCGCACTGCTGGCGACCTTCCCCGGCGCGTCGGTGATCGAGGTCGGGCAGGTGATCAGCCAGGTGTCCGGCCTGCTGGATCAGATGTCGGGCGCGATCCTGGCGGCGGCGTCGGTGACGGTGCTGGCGGGGGTCGCCGTGCTGATCGGCGCGATCGCGGCCGGGCGGCAGAGCCGCAGCTATGACAGTGTCGTGCTGAAGCTGCTGGGGGCCACACGCGGCCAGATATTGGGCGCGCAGGCGCTGGAATATGGCGTGCTGGCCGGGCTGCTGGCGCTGGTGGCGCTGCTGCTGGGCGGGGCGGCGGCCTGGTATGTGGTGGTGCAGGTCTTCAGCTTTGGCTGGGCACCGGACTGGGGCGTGGTGCTGGCGACGCTGGCGGGCGGGGCGGTGCTGACGCTGGGGATTGGCCTCGCCGGATCGATTCCGCTGATGTCGGTGCGGCCCGCAAGGGCGCTGCGGCAGCTATAAGGAGGATGCCCAGGCGTTATTGCTTGGGCATCTTCATGTAGAGCGGCAGGCTGAGGCTGAGGAAGAAGGCCTCGCCCTTCAGCCGGTTGGTGGCGTCGAGTTCCTTGAAGGCGCGCAGGCGGAAGGTGGCGGGCGAGCGGCCCATCACGACATTGACCGCGGCGGTGCCGCCGACGCCGACCACCTCGCCCCGGAAGGCGCCGAGCAGGGCGCCACTGCTCCTGTCATCGCTGATCTGCTTCAGCCAATAGCCCTGGACACCGAGCGAGAACGTCTTCGACAGGGCCTTTTCCACGGCGCCTTCGAGATGGAATTCATTGCCGCTATTATATTTCGTATAGTCGTTCTTGCCATTGAAGGTGACGCCGGCCTTGCCCGAAACGTCCCATCCGCTTGCATCGTCATGCAGGCTGAACGCCAGCGAGGTGTCGACGGCCCAGCGGTGCAGCGCCAGATTGGCCAGTTGATCCTCGCGATAATGGCCGACGGGAATGTTGACCATGGAACTGGCCTGGATGTGGAGCTTGCCCGCCTTCCAGCCGAGCATGGTGTTGAATACCGGATCGCCGACCACCAGAGCGGAATCATGGACGTTGAGGCTGCGCAGATTGCCGAACGGACCGGTGACGACGGCGTTGGCGTCGATCATCGGCGCGCCTACCGGCAGGGTCATGCCCATGGCCAGCGTGCCGCCCAGGAAATTGGTGGAGGGCACCACCAGCGTCGTCAGAAAGTCGGCGACGATCGTTGCATCTAGCCCTGCCACGACATTGCCGCCGACCACGAATTCCTTGTTGGCGCTGGCGCTGCCATTGTAGATGTATACGGTGTCGTCGAAATAGATGCCCTCCAGCGGCGCCATCACCGCTGTGGCGGGGCCGCCAGTGCCGGGCACATAGAGGCTGGCTGCGCCTTCGACGGCATGGGCCGGGGTGCTGATGGCGCCGGCCAGCGGCAGGATAGCGCCAAACAGGCAGGTTTTTACATTGCGCATCATCTGTCCCCATTATCCCTGAAGGGCGCAAAGCCCGGTTCCATCATCCATCGACGGGCCAGGCGGGGCCATCGGGATAATCCCCGAGCCGGATCAGGGAAGCTTGCATCGCAGAAAACCCTGTGGCGGATGATAAGATTACGAAAAGGCACGATATCCATGCTTTCCTCTCGCCAAATATGGCGGGCCGTGTCAGGTTTCTGGCCGCTATCGCTCGTGCTCGCGCTGACCGGAAGGCGGATATGCGGCGGATATGCGCTGCGTCGGGGCAATCCTGGCCAATGCGGGGGAAAACCCCCATTGTTTCAGGCGGGCAGGCCGCAATGATAGATGGGCTCATCAGGGGCGAGCATCGGGAGTGGACAGGGGTAAAGGATGAGCAAGCCATTGACGCGGATATTGATTGCCGACGATCATCAGGCGTTGCGGCAGGGGGTTCGAACCTTTCTCGAAACCCAGGATCGCTGGCAGATCGTCGCCGAGGCGTCGGACGGCCATGATGCGCTGAAGGCAGCGCGCGAGACGCAGCCGGACATCGCCATCCTGGATTATTCGCTGCCGCTGATGAACGGGCTGGAACTGACCCGCGCGCTCAAGCAGGAGTTTCCGCGGATCGAGATATTGATCTACACCATGCATGATCGGGAGGATCTGCTGGTCGAGGTGCTGCGTGCGGGCGCGCGCGGCTATGTGCTCAAGTCCGACAGCGGCCAGCATCTCCAGTCGGCGGTCGAGGCGCTGTCGCTACGCAAACCCTATTTTTCGGCGGCGATCTCCGAAACATTGCTCGACCATTATGTGAAGAGCAGCGTCGCGGGCAGCAATGTCGCGACGCTTACCCCGCGCGAGCGCGAAATCGTGCAACTGATCGCGGAGGGGAAGATCAACAAGCAGATCGCCCATCTGCTGGATATCAGCGTGAAGACGGTCGAGACCCACCGCGCGGCGGCGATGCACAAGCTGAAGTTGGGGACGACCGCCGAACTGGTGCGCTACGCGGTGCGCAACAATATCGTCGAACCCTGATAAGGGCGTGATTGGCGGGCGGGTCTGACCCTGCGCCGCCGATCAGCCAGGATCAGTCATATTGGCGGCGACGTGGGATGGTGGCGATGACGAGCGTGCCGGTGCCGGTGCGGCGGACTTCCAACTGGCCGGCAAGTGCCATGATTCGCTCGCGCATGCCTGACAGGCCGACGCCGACAATATCGCGTCCCTGACCGTTGAGAATATGTTCGGGCACGCCCCGGCCATCATCCTCTATTTCCAGAGCAAAGCCCGCCTGGCTCCGCCGCAGCCGGACGACGGCATGGCTGGCGTCGGCATGTTTATAGACATTGGCCAGCGCCTCCTGGGCCACGCGATAGAAGGCGATCTCCATGTCCGGATCGCGCTTGATCGGACCCGAGAGGCAGCGAAATTCGACCTGGAGTCCCGACCGGCGTGCGAATCCGCGACTGAAATGGGCCAGCGCGGCTTCAATGCCGTCTTCCGCGAGTTCGGGCGGGTGCAACAGATAGCTCAAGGTCCGCACCTGATCCTGGATCGCCTTGAGCGACGTTTCCATAGCCTGATAGGCGTCGCTGGCCTGGGCGTTCATGTCGCTGCTGCGCAGCGTCATGAGATTGAACTGGATCAGTGCGAGTTGCTGGAAGGTCTCATCATGAAGTTCGCGCGCAATCCGCTTGCGCTCTTCTTCCTCGGCCTGCAGCATTGACAGATGATAGCGGCGGGGATTGGGCGTTTCACTTTCCGGGTCTTCGTCATCCAGATGGCTGAGGATGAAAAGTTCCTCGTCGCCGGGCAGTCGCTCGCCATGGATGACCATGCGGATTTCGTGCCCGGCGAGGGGGAAGCGGACCAACTGGCTGAAGGGTGTGCCGTCCCGGCGGAGGCCTTCGACATGATCGCTCACGCTCTTGATGTCCTGCGGTGCGGTGCTGAACCGTTCCTTGAGGGCGAAATAGCATTGACCCGATACCAGGTGCAGATCGAGCCCCACGGCATGTAGATAGGGTTGGCAGGGGCGATTGATGGCGACGATCCGTGCGTCGCGATCGATTACCACGATCTTGACCGGAATGCTGTTGAGCAGGCGCTGCAAGTCTGAACGGCACGACGTCTGGGGCGGGGCGGGCGGAACCAGGTAGATCGGCGCGGGAAGTGCCGTGCTGCGACGCTCCTCGCCGAAAAATTCCGGATAAAAAGGTGCCCCCGCTTGATGTAGTTCGAGCATGACGTCTCCCTCACCAGCTATATTCTACTCAATCCCCTGGCATGAACCGAAATCCCGGCGCAGGCGGATGTTATGCGCAGTGAATGGCGCGCATAACTGGACTAACTAACGAGCGACCCTGTTGTCAGTAAGTATACCGGGGGTAATTCTATGTAGCAATGGTCGGTGCTTGGTAAAAATCGGGTTTTTGCGTTGCGGTAAGGTGACTTTTTGATTGTCGGTCATACGGCAGAAGCATGGCGTAAAAGCTATGGGAAATGGCCGTTTAACGGCGGAATTAGACTTAGGTACAATATTGTATACTTTGAAAAAATGTGAGTTTTGTGTATATTGGGATGGATAAGGAAAAATACGTAATGGGGGGACTGCCTTGCCGGGTATCGCCCTTCCTTTTCCTGAGTCGCACATGTGAAGCGACGAGAAGGGCAGCATGGTTGGCACGGCCATTTGCCATCGGGTAATTACCCTGAGGTGGCCCGATCGTATCGCTATCCGGTTTTTCGCCATTTTCCAGTCTGATGCCGATTTCATCATCGGGATAACCCCGGCATCAATTTTCGCACTCCTAGGAAATGACCCCGATGCCCAAGCCTGGCGCGAGGAGGCACAATGGGCTGGCGGCATGGTTCACCACGCCGGAATGGACGGCCGCAGGCCGCAGGGAGGAAGACATGTCTCGTCATAGCATCAGGCTAGCCGGCATCAGTGTCGTGATGTTGGGTGCTGGAACCACGCCAGCCAAGGCGCAATCGCTTGACGACAAATATTGGATCGAAGTCGGTGCCTATAGGCCATCGGTCAGTTCCCATGTCCGGGTCGCCCCTGCCTCCAACCCGGATGGTGGCACGAATATCGACCTGGAATCCGACCTCGATCTCGACAAGCACAAGGCGCTGCCGCAGGTCGCGGCAGGGATCCGGCTGGGGGGGGACTGGTCGGTGATGGGGGAATATTATTCCCTGAGCCGCAACGGTTCCAAGACGGTGGCGCGTGATATCACCTTCGACGATGTCACCTATCCGGCCGGGGTGCGAGTGGAGAGCAGTTTCGATTCCGATGTCTATCGACTGACCTTCGGATACGCGTTCGTGAACACGACGGACACCCGCGTCGGTGCGGCATTGGGTGTGCATGCGACCGATTTTGTCCTGGCGATCAAGGGGGATGCCAGGGTCGGCGAGGCGCAGCTCAGTGGCGCGCAGCGTCGCCGCAAGGCGCTGGCGCCGCTGCCGACGGTTGGACTATTCGCGACGCAGAGAATTGCGACCAGCCTGACCCTGGGCGCACGGGCGGATTATCTGTCGTTGACGATCGACGATTACAAGGGGCGTCTGCTCAACGCGGAAGCCGCCATGACCTGGCGTTTTGCCAAGAATGTCGGGATCGGCGCGATGTGGCGCTACGTCAATTATCGCGTCGATGTCGACAAGGACAACTGGGCCGGTCGGATGAGATATCGCTTCAGCGGTCCGGCGGTCTTCATGCAGATTGGGTTCTAAAGGACAGGGCGTCGTGCCGATCGGCACGGCGCCCGCTCTGTTCGTCAGGCTGCGCGGATCACGCAGCGGAAGCCAATGTGGCTGGTCGAGGAGTCGATCGCCTGGGCATGACGCGCAGCCGGCCGGTAGCGCCGGCAATAGCTGGGCGCGCATAGATGCGAGCCGCCCTTGAGCACCCGCCGCGGGATCAGTATCTGGGGCTGCTGCGGATCATAGCTGGCTTCCCGCGCCTGGTTGAGCGGGTTGCGGGGCGCGCAGCAGGGGCGCGAGGGATCGGCCTGATGCCGGGCGGCGTAGAAATCCTCGGTCCATTCCCACACATTGCCGATCATGTCGGACAGGCCATAGCCATTGGCGGGGAAGCTGCCGACCGGCGAGGTGCGTTCATAGCCGTCGACCAGCAGATTTTCGGACGGGAAATTGCCCTGCCAGAAATTCGCCATCGCCTTGCCATCGGGCATCAGTTCGTCGCCCCAGGCAAATTCCTGCCCGTCGACGCCACCGCGCGCGGCAAATTCCCATTCGGCTTCCGTGGGGAGCGTCTTGCCCGCCCAGGCGGCATAGGCAGCGGCGTCGTCATAGGTGACATGGACCACCGGATGGTCGTCAAGATCGTCGATCGAGGAGTCCGGACCTAGCGGATGGCGCCAGTCGGCATCGAAGACATAGCGCCACCACTGGCTCCAGTCATGCAGCGGCACAGGGCGATCGGTGGGTGTGAAGACCAGTGAGGCCGGGCGCAACATCTCCGGCTGGGCGCCGGGATAATCATCCGGGTTGGGTGCGATCTCCGCGGTGGTGCGATGGCCGGTTGCCGTCACGAAGCGACGGAAATCGCGATTGGTGACGGGAGTGGAATCGATCCAGAAGGCATCGACCTCGACCGGATGGGCCGGGGCCTCCTCGGGATAATGATGGTCCGACCCCATGATGAAGCGACCGCCAGGGATATGGATCATGTTTTCCGGCGCGGAGGCCGGCGAGGCGAGGGGGGATGGCACGGTCAACCGATACTCCTTGTCTGTCGGGCCTGTGATGCGCCTATACGGCGCGCGTCGCAATGGCGGCGAACAGGCCGATGCCGGCTATGCACATGATGAGCGCCATCAGCAGCACCGGCCGGCCCAGGTGAAACTGGTTGCTCTGCTTGAGGTCGGAGAGGGTCATCCAATAGCCCCATGTGCCGAGCAGGATGGCAAGCGTCCCCATGCCGGCGAGGAACAGGCCGATATGCTGCGGACTTTCTGAATCGCCATGACCGGTCTTTTCTGTTGCGGCATCCAGGAACTTGTAGATCGTGAAACCGAAACTGAGCATCGATAGCGAGGTGCGGATCCAGGCCATCAATGTCCGGTCGGCGGCCATGACGGTGCGCTTTGCACCGAGATCGATTGGCAGTTTGGGCATGTCATCCGTCATGATCGCCGCTCCGTCAGCGAAAAATTCCGATGCGATCCTAGGCGCGCTGCCGGGGATTGGCGATCATGATAAACCCTGGGGCGGGACAGTAACGATCTGTCGCCGGGCCACGGGGACAATGGCCACGAACCGTTGGATAGCAGCATGTTGCATTTGCGTCGGGTGACAGGCCTTGGGGGAAGACGCCGATCAGGGCAAATCCCGACTTGGCCGGGCCTGACGGTGCATTAGCTTGATAACGACGCAAAAATGCCGGGGAGGCGCCCAAGTTGGGGCGCGCCGGGAAGGATCGGCCGGAATTGCCGGCCCATGAAATGACTGCCGCCCATCCCCCCGGGTGCGGTCATGCATCAGGCGGGAAGAAGGACTGCACTTTCCGCCTGATGCCCCATCGGGCTCAGGGACGCCACGGAAAGAAATGCGCCCAAATCGGCACTTATCCCGATGGGCGGCCCCGTCGGAACGGCGATAGTCGGCGGCAAGGGAGATGGGGCCATTTCCAGCATTGCGCATCTCGCCGCGCGTTCGATCCGGGCAGAAGGAGCTTGTCATGAGGTCTAGGATAAAATGTCTCTGTGTGCCGCTGGCGTTGCTGGCCGCATCCACGGCCTATGCGCAGACCAGCGCGCCGGCGGCGGGTGAGATCGAGCCGGCTGCCATGGCCGCGATGGACAAGATGAGCGCCAAGCTGATCAGCTTGCCGGCCTTTGCGCTGAAGGCGGATGTGACGACCGAGCAGGTGCTCGATACAGGGCAAAAGCTGCAATATGGCGGTACGGTCGACATTCGCGCGCACCGGCCCGATGCATTCAAGATTTCGGCAGTATCCGACATCCAGCATCGCGATTATTATTTCGGCGGTGGCAAGTTCACGATCCTGGCGCCACGGCTCAACTATTATGCGTCGGTGCCGGCCAGCGGATCGATCGGCCAGGCGCTCGACAAGCTGAAGACCAGTTACGGCATCGAACTGCCGCTGGCGGATCTGTTCACCTGGGGCACGGACCAGTCGCTGCGGATGCGGATCAAGTCGGGCTATCTGGTCCGGCCGGAAAAGATCGATAGCCGCACCTGCACCCATTATGCCTTTCGTCAGGAGCAGGTCGACTGGCAGATCTGGATCGACGACAGCGACCAGTTGCCCTGCAAGCTGGTGATTACCGACACGACCGATCCGTCGATGCCGCAATATGTGGCGGTCCTGCACTGGGATCTGCAGGCGCAGCCGAGCGCGGCCGATCTGGCCTTCGCGCCGCCCGCCGACGCGCATCAGATCATGTTGGTCGATCTTGGCAAGGGAGACACGAAATGAAGCGCCCGACCAACAGCCTGTCCGTGATCGCATCGCTGGCGATCCTGGCCCAGCCGGTGACGACCGGCATGACGGCCCTTTCCGCCAGTGGCTTCCTGCTGGCGGTGGCGGCTTCGGACAGCGCGCAAGCGGCGCCGCCGCGCAAGCGCCCCGGCGGCGGGGGCGCGCGGCCCAGCCGACCTGCGGGCGGCGGCGCCCATCGGCCCGCCGGTGGTCGGCCCGCCGGTGGACGACCTCCTGTGCGCAATCATGGACCAACCAATGTCAATCATGGTGGCCATCGGAACAATATCAGCAACAATAATGTCAACGTGAACGTCAATCATGGTGGCAATCATTATGATGGCGGGCATCGCGATCATTATGACCATCATGATCGTTGGGACGATGACTGGGATGATCACTGGCATCCCGTCGCGACGGCGGCAGCCATCTCGCTGACGGCGGCGGCGATCGGATCGATCGTGCGCAGCGTTCCGCCGGATTGTTCGACCGTGATCGTCAATGGCATCAGCTATTCGCAGTGCGGCAATACCTGGTATCAGCCGCAATATGCCGGTTCTTCGGTGCAATATGTCGTGGTCAATCCGCCGCGCTGAAGTTCTGATAGAGTGAAAAAGCGGCTGCCCGAACGGGCGGCCGCTTTTTGCGTGGGATAGGCCGGTCCGCTCCCCATCTGGGCAGCGGACCGGTCCGGTAGTGCGATCAGAACTTGACCGAGGCGTTTACGAAGAAGGCGCGGCCATAGACGTCGTAGGTCGAAGGATAGGTATTCGACTGCTGTTGGTTGTCGCCCATGATCGGCGGCTTCTTGTTGAACATGTTGTTCATGCCGAGCGACCAGCCGAAGGTTTCCGTCGCCTGCACCTGAAGGCCGAGGTCGAACAGGTTGTAGGCCTTGATCTTCTCGACGGTATAGGTGGTCGTATCGTCGTCGTCGCGGACGCTCGACAGATAGCGATGGGTCAGGCCCAGGGTGATCGGACCGCTGCTCCAGGTGATGCGGTTGTTGAGGCGCAGCTTGGAATAAGGGTCGCCGCAATAGACGCCGAAGCGGCCGGCGCAGCTCTGGTTCAGTTCCGGGATCGCCGCGACCGGGTTCAGGTCGTAACGGATCAGGCGGGTGCCCGCGACGCGGAAGCTGAGCTTGCCGGTCTTGGCGCCGAACACGCCGAAGTTGAGCGGCAGGCTGTAGTTCATCTCGAAGTCCACGCCCTCGGTCTTGAGGCCGCCGGTGTTGGACAGGAGATTTTCCGCACCCTCGATCGCATAGCTGTTCTCGTTGCGCGGCAGCAGCGAGCAATAGCTGCTGTCATAAGGCGTCCAGCCATTGGACTGATCGCCATAGCAGGCCTTGATGATGTTCGCGGTGCCCGGCGTCGAGATATAATTGTCGATCTTGATATGGTAATAATCGACCGTCAGGCTGAAGCGCGGCAGGAAGCTGGGCTGGAGCACGACGCCCGCGGTCCAGGTGTCCGACTTTTCCTCGCGCAGGTTCGGGTTGCCGCCGGTGATCGAGTCGATCTGCGAGCTGCCACCGTTGATGTCGGTGCCGAGCGCGCTCGACGGCACGCCGGTCGCGACGCAACTGGACGCCAGGTTGGCATTGGTGGTCGCGTCCTCGGTCGAACAGGGATCGTTCGCGGTCGGGAAGTCCTGCGACTGGCCCGAATAGAGATCCGCGACGGTCGGCGCACGCACCGCCCGGCTATACTGGCCGCGGAAGGTGACGTCCTTGATCGGTGCGTAGATGAGGCCGGCCGAGAAGGTGCCGACATTCTTGGCTGCGGTCGAATAATGCGAGAAGCGATAGGCACCGTTGAAGTCGAGCTTGTGGACCAGCGGCAGGTCGGCGAGCAGCGGCACGTCGATTTCGGCGAACAGCTCCTTCACATTATAGCCGCCCGACAGGCCCTCGCCGGCGTTGAAGCCGACGACGTCGCCCGAGGACAGGGCATAGTCCGGATCATAGCTGCCATGTTCGGAGCGATATTCCGCACCGAAGGCGATACCGGCCGGGCCGGCGCCCAGATCGAACAGATTGCCGTTGGTGACGGCGAAGCTGGCGACCTGTTCGGTCACGGTGCTGACATTCTTGACCGGGATCGAGATGAAGGCGGCGGCTTCGCTGCTGATATTGCCTTCGCCGAAGATGTTCAGCGGGACGCAGCCATTGCTGGTGTCTGAACAGACCAGATTGCCGTCGCTGTCATAGGTGGTCTTGAGCGCCTGCTCGACGCGACTGCGCGACACGTTGCCGGTCTGGGTCTCGACCTGCTTGGTGCGCGAATAGCTGTAATAGCCGTCATAGTTCCAGTCGCCGGCGATCTGGCCCTTGGCACCGATCAGGGTGCGATAGGCGGTGTTGTCGACGTTGGAGATGCGGGCGCCGACTTCGTTGAGGCGGCGGTAGATGGCGGCCGTGGCATAGCCGTCGCCATCGGTGTCCGCAGCCGACAGCAGCGCCTGCGATTCCGGCGAGAGGAAGGAGGAGTCGACGTCGAGCGAAACCGAGCCGGTGAATGGCGTGGATGCCAGGCGGTTCTTCACCCGGTTGTTGATGAACTGGCCCTCGGCATAGACGGTGAGGTGATCGTTGACGTCATAATGGGTCTGGGCGCTGAGCAGGATGCGCTTCTGGGGCACCTGAAGATAATTGTCCGGTGCATAATTATAGGCGTCGGTCGCTGAGTTGTAGTCGGAGTAGCTGCCGTCCTGGTTGAACTTATACTGGGTGCCCGAGAGGGCAAAGCGGGTGCCGGGGATCGAGCCCGAGCCGCCGGCGGCCAGGCCACCATCGCCGTCATCGGTATAGGCCTGCTTGGTGTAGCTGCGGGCCGACTGCTGCACGGCGTCGCGCTTGGTATAGTCGATATAGAAGGTGGCGTTGCCGCGACCGTCGGCGAAATTGCCGCCCATCAGCAGGTTGGTGTTGAAGGTGCCGCCATCGCCTTCCTGGTTGATGCGATAATTGGCGTTCGCTTCGACGCCGGAAAAGTCGCGCTTGGTCACGAAGTTGATGACGCCGGCAATCGCGTCCGACCCATAGACAGCCGAGCGGCCGCCCGACACGACCTCGACATGGTCGATCAGGCCCGCCGGAACGGTATTGAGGTCGACGATCTGGTTGGAGTCATAGGAGACGTAGCGACGGCCATCGACCAGCACCAGGGTGCGGTTGGCACCCAGGCCACGCAGGTCGGCCGTCGACACGCCGCCGCCCGGATTATTGGATGCCGCCGTCGTGCTGGGGATCAGCTGGGGCAGGTCATTGATGATCGATTCGACATTGACCTTGCCGCTGAGCTTCAACTCCTGCGCGCTGACGATCGCGATCGGCGATGCCTGTTGCAGGTCGGGGCGGGCGATGCGCGAGCCGGTGACGACGATGGTGTCGCTGGTCGCGCCGTCATCCGCCGCGCTGGTCTGCGCGAAGGCCGGGGTCGCCAGGCCGAGCAGGATGGTCGACGCCGAAAGGCGCCGCATGATGTGAGACGGCATGAAAATAATCTCCCTTGGGATTTTTATCCCGGCCCGCGCCCTGTTGGTTTGTCCTTGGGATGACGCGAGCCGATGAAGAGATTTGTATGCGTGAGGCGAAGTGCGTCAACGCGATTTGCCGTGTTTCACAAAGGTTTAACAAAGCTGTTGCCAATAAAAAACAGATATGGCGATAGATTTGATTATGTTGTGAAATGTTGCGTGTATTTCCAATTATTGCAAATTCAATTGGTTTTCTAGGTTGTATTTGTTTTATGACGAAAAATGCCCCGCATATTTTCATATGCAGGGTGGTATTTTGGATTTTTATCTTGTTCAGTTCGTGGCGTTGCCAGCCGTGACGGGGTGGACGAAGATATAGCCTTCGTTGCGCACGGTGCGGATCGTTTGCCCCATCAGGCCGCCGGCCGACAATTTGCGGCGCAGGCGGCACAACTGGACATCGATGGCGCGGTCATAATGATCGCTGGATGCGCCATAGACCTGGTCGAGCAGCTGGTTGCGGTTCAAAACCTGGCGCGCATTGGCCACGAAGACGCGCAGCAACTGATATTCGCCCTCGGACAGCGAGATGGTGCCGCCGCTCGGATCGAACAACTGGCGGGTGGTGAGGTCGAAGCGCCAGCCCTGGAAGGCGACCCAGCTATTGTCGCGCGGGGCCGTAGCCAGGGTGCCGGCATCGGCCTGGCGGCGACGGGCGCGCAGCGCCGCATTGGCGCGGGCGAGCAGTTCGCGGGCGTTGCAGGGCTTGATCAGATAATCTTCCGCGCCCATTTCCAGGCCCAGGATGCGATCGATGTCGCTGCTGGCGCGGCTGTGGATGATGACCGGGATGCGCCGTTCAAACGCGAATTCGCGCAACAGACCGGCGGTATACTGGCCCGGCATCATCGGTTCGGCGATCAACAGGTCATAATGACCTTCTTCCGAAAGGCGGCGCATGTCGGCGAGATTGGCGGCGGTGTCGACCTCGAAGCCATAGCGGCCGAAATAGTCCGACAGCGACGTCAGCAGCGCTGCGTCATCGTCGGCGAGGAGAATGTGGCTGTTCTGCATGATCGAGCATAGGACGGCGCCGTTGCGGCCATTCCGTCGCGTGATTTTGTATCGCGGCATGCCTGTTGTTCCAGTCGGTCGGCAATGGCCGCCTCGCCATGCCGATAATAGTCGTTGAAATGGGCGATCGCGCCCTCGTCCAAAATGTCGCGCATGCGCAGCGGGCGGCCGAAGCGGCCCGCACCATTGGCGCGGCGGAGCAGCTTGCGGCTGAGACCGTACCAACCGGGCAGATGGAGCAGGCAGTCCTTGTCCGCGACGGCGCGCCGGGTGAACAGATTGGCGGCGCGAAAGGCCCAGAGCAGAAGCCGGCCGGGGGAGGGGTTGCGTGTGCCCCAATCCAGCCGGTCGAGCGCGACGTCCAGCCCGAAACGGGCGGCATAGGCGGCGGCAAAGCCGCGCGGATCGGCGCGAAAGTCCTCATAGCGGAAGACATGGACATTATCCGCGCCGAACAGCCGGTCATAATGAGCGATCAGCCGCGCATAGTCGAAATGTTCGCGGCGAAAGCCCGGTGTCTCGTCCCGTTCGGGCGCCACCGGGCCGAGCCGGTCGCGGCCGAACAGATAGCGGTGGATGCCGAAGGTGCCGCCGCCCTTCACATATTGGAGATAGGCGGACGCGATGGCGGAGCAGGGATCACGCACGAAGATGACGATCTGCGCGCCGGGCAGCGTGTCGCGGATACGGCCGGCGACATCCTTGGAAAGATTGCCGGCCAGCCCGCCATTGTGCAGCCCACCGCTCAGATTTTCCTCACACAGGATGATGTCGTTCCGGTCGTGGCCCAGTGTGTGGCGGGCCTGGTCCGGCTCGAAATGGAGCGCACCGGCTTCCAGGAAGGCGGCCCGCGCGACCGCGCGGGGCAGGTAGCGACGATTGCGGACGGTGGGATAGAAAATATCCTGGAACCAGGTGGTTCCGGTCTTGTGATAGCCGATATGGACGATGGGGCCGCTGGCGATGTGCATCCTATCCTCCTTCGGTCAGTGCGGGTGCGCTGCGAGACGGGGCAGGGCGGCGGGTCGGCAGTTCGTGCAGGGCGAGGCGGCAATGCCGTTCCCACGACAGGTTGTTCGCGGCCCAGATCCGCGCCTGATCGCCCAGCCGGCGGCAGAGCGCGGGATCGCGCGCCAGCAACGCGAGCGCCGCGCGCAGTGCGCCGGGCGAATTGCCGTCGACGATCAGGCCGGTGACGCCGTCGCGGACCAGTTCGGCCGGGCCGCCATCCGTGCCGACGATGCAGGCCAGCCCCTGTGCCATGGCATCGGCGACGCTGAGGCCGAACCCTTCCACCTCTGCGCCATCCTCCAGCGCGATCTGGGGGTGGAGGAAGATGTCGGCATCGCGATATTGCTCGGCCAGTTCGACGTCGGAGACATAGCCGGCCAGCCGGACATGATCCTCCAGCTGGTGGCGGCGCACGGTCTGCTGGATACGGATGCCGTCCACGCCACGGCCGACGATGGTGTAGTGGAGTGAAGCCTCCTCGCGCAGGCAGGCGGCGGCGGCATCGATGGCGGCCGGGATATTCTTGCGCGCGACCAGGCGGCAGACGGTCAGTATCTGGGCCGGCGCGTCGCCATTATGGAAGGCGGTGGCGGGGCGGTCGGCCGGCATGCGCACGCCATTCCAGGCGACGATGCTGCGCGCGGCGAGATCGGGCAGGCGCTGCACCAGCAGGTCGCGGGTGACGGCGCTGACCGCGACGATGCGCCGGGCGCGGCGCAGCACCAGCCGCAGCAGGGCGAAGGCGCCGCCGGCCGGGCGACCCACTTCCCGACCATGGATCGTCACGATGAGGGGGCGGGGAAAGGCGAGGGCGGGCAGGGCTGCGCGCCAGGTGCAGGCATGGATTGCCTGTGGGCGCTCGCCGCGCAGCCAGGCGCCGGCCATGGCGCGGAACAGCCGGCCATAGACCCGCAGGCGCGAGGTCGGGCCGACATCGATCAGTTCGACGCCGTCGCTGCTGACCCGGCGCGGGCCGGCCGAGGATTTGGCGAACAGGGTGACGCGCCAGCCCAGCGTGGCATAGGCGCGGGCGGTTTCGGCCACATAGGTCTGGACCCCGCCTTCATCGGGGGCATGGACGCGGGCGACGAGCCAGAGGCGGCGATCGGCATCAGCCATGGCGCAGCGCCTCCCGCAGTTTATAGGGCGTTGGAACGGGCCTCGCTGCTGGCGCGCCACGCGTCAGATAATCCGCGACCGCCCTGGCCCCGCGCGCCGAGGCAGGCGCGCCACCGCTGGTGAAGGTATCGGACAGGCCGCGCCGCTGGGCGGCGTCATACATGCCATGGGCGGCCATGGCGGCGGCGACCTTGTCCGGGATGCGATCGGCGCATTCATGGACCGGGCCATAATGCCAATGGGCATAGTTGGGATCGTCGCGCCATTGCGCGCCATGGCCGTTGAGGAACAGGCAGGGGCGCGGCGTGGCGATGAATTCGTAGATCTGGCTCGATACGTCGCCGATATAGGCGGCGGCAAGCTGGACATAGCTCATGTCGATGCTGGCCCGGCTGCCCAGGTCGACATGGATATGCGGCAGGCCGGCAAATTCGGCCAGCATGCGCTCGGCCGCGGCGCGCTTGCGGCGATTGTCGAACAGCCGGACATGGGGCGCGACGATCAGGTTGAACCGGTCATCGGCCGCGAACTGGCGCAGCACGTCCATGCCCATCGCCTGCCAGGAGGAGAGGCGCGGCGAGAAATGCGGGTTGTACAGGATGATCGGGCGATTGTCGGTGAAGGGGCTGGCCGGGCGCTGGCCCCGGGTCAGGTCGAACTTGCCATAGCCGGCAATGGCATAATGATCCTCGCGGATAAGGCCCTGTGCCAGCATCCGGCGGCGCTGCTTCTCGCCCGCCAGCAGGACGAAATCGAACAGGGCGATGCGTGGATCATAGCCGACCGCCCGGTCGCCCGCGCCATGACAGGTGTGGATGAAACGGCTGTCCGCCAGCCCCAGCCGGCGCAGCAGCAGCGAGGTGCGTTCGGGCACGACGATCGCGTCATAGCGCGCGAGGCGGCGGCGCGCGGCGAGCAGGGTGGCGAGCTTGGGCGGGCTGGCATGGCCCGACAGATGGGACAGGGTGCGCAGCCAGATATTGTCGAGATGGATGAAGTTCAGCCGGCCGCCGCCATGACGGGCGGCCAGATCGCGGGCCAGGGCAACATGGTCGGCCCCGGCCGCGATGATGTCGATGCGAAAGCGCGGATCATGCGACAATTCCAGTGCCAGCGGCATGGCGTGCGGAAGATGATGGATCTGCGCGTTGAAAAAGAAGCAGATCGACTGGGTCGGCCTGCTTGTCTGGTCGGTCCGGGCCGGGAAATTGATCGGCTGTTGTATCACGCTGCACTCCGGGTCTGACGCTGGTCAGGCGGAGTGTCTGCGGCGGGTTTTGCCCGGCGATTTCAGATTGCGGCGACGTCTGTAACATTGTGCGCCGGGATCGGCATTTCGATGTCAGCCTTGCCGGGCGATGAACTTCCCTATTTCCGGACGACGGCGGCGTTGAGGAACGGATCATTGCCGATGAACATCGGCGTGCTGTCGAACAGCGAGATGCGCCATTCGCCGTCCGCGTCCCGGCGAAATTCCATGCGGCAATCGGCGACGATGGTCGGCCCGACCAGATTCAGGATCGGCGCCTTGCCCTCACCCGAATAATTGACCAGCATGAACTGCGCGCTGCCATGGTCGGCGGCCGGGAATTGTATGCGCATATTGGTGATGGTATGCCGCTGGGTGCGGACGCCGTCCTTCTGCTGGGTGGCGACCCGCTCGTTGCGGGCGGTGTAGAAGGCGGTGATCGGGCCATGGCCCTGATGCAGGGTGCCGCCGACCAGATAATGGCAGTCGTCCGTGCAGAGCGGCGCGACGTTCATGCCGCCGTTGAGGTCGAGATCATAGCCCCATTCGATCACCAGTTGCTCGATTTCCAGCGCGGCAATGGCGGTTTCGGCGGTGAAGCGGGGCATTATCCTCATCCTTTCCTATGGCATACGGCTCTTTCCGACAGCTTGTGCGCATGGGGATGGGCGCCCGCAAGCGCAGAGGGCTCCGCCGTGGCGATGCTTGGCGATCGACCGGTCAGGGCGTAGGGGCGACCGCGTCCATGATGGTGAGCTTCTCGCCGGTGGAGGCGCCGACGCTGGAGTCCGTCACCAGGATCGTCGTTCCTGGCTTCAACTGGCTGC
Organism: Sphingobium scionense; assembly: GCF_014197035.1. Lineage (GTDB taxonomy): Bacteria > Pseudomonadota > Alphaproteobacteria > Sphingomonadales > Sphingomonadaceae > Sphingobium > Sphingobium scionense. Next base: position 96,133 of record NZ_JACIEU010000003.1, read on the forward strand.
GGATCTTGTTGTAGAAGCCGCGCGGCAGGCGCACCCGGTTCAGCACCGCTTCGTCCACGACATTTTCGACATCATTTTCATGGCCGGGCAGGCCGACATAGAGCCAGTGGGGCTTGCCGTCCTTGCCGGTGGACAGGGTGATGACATGGGAGCCGGGGTCGCCATCCTTGATCTCTGCGACGCTGCGGCCGATTTCGGTGCCGTTGCGCAGCACGACGATCCGCTGTTCCTTCTTCGACACGATGATGGTCAGCGGGCCGCTGGTCGCCAGTTCGGGCTGCCAGCGATATTCTTCGCCGTTGAGCGGGCGATATTCGACCTGCTCGCCCTTGTCGTTGATCGGCGACAGTAAGTTGGCCTGGCTGGTGCGCATATGGGTGGCGGCATTGCCCTGGACCACGACGGTCGCGCCCAGGCTGGTGATGGCGAACAGTTCCTGCGAGAATTTATAGGGCAGGTGGATGCAGCCATGGCTTTCGGGATAGCCCGGCAGGCCGCCGGCATGGAGCGCCACGCCGTCCCAGGTCAGGCGCTGCTGATAGGGCATGGGTGCGTTATTATAGGTGCTGGACCGATGGTCCTTGTCCTTCTGCAATATCGTGAAGACGCCGGTCGGCGTTTCATGCCCTTCCTTGCCCGAGGAGATGGTGGCGACGGCGATGCGCACGCCGTTGCGATAGACGGTCGCGATCTGGCGCGAGAGATCGACATAGACGAGCAGAGGCCCGGTCGGCGACACCTGCGGCGCCCAGACCCATTGGCCCGGCTTCAGATTGTCGGCGCGGCGAGCAAATTCGGGTGGTGATGTGGCGCGATCGCCTTGCGCCAGGGCGACATCCGCACAGAATATGGCGAGGGAGGAAAGCGTTGCGCAGCGGATGAGATTGCGGCTGATGATACGCATATTCGGCCCCCATGCTCCTTGTCGGGCAAGGCTTATCGGTGTTTCCACAAGAGCGCTATCGGGGAATGGCCCTATGAGGCTCCGAAATAGTGGGGGGATTGCTATCGCCGTGTGATGCCGGCGCCGCCGTCCACCGGGAATACGCCACCGGTGATCCAGGCCGCTTCGTCCGACGCCAGGAACAGCACCAGGTTAGCGACATCCTCGACCGTGCCGAGCCGGCCGAGCGGATGGCGCAGGATATTGGCCGCGAGTGCCGCCGCCGGATCGGGTTGCTGGTCGAAGGAGGCGCGCAACATCGCCGTGTCGATCGAGGCCGGGGCGACGCAATTGGCGCGGAGACCGTCGGTCGCGACTTCCAGCGCAAAGCCCTTCATGAAGGTTTCGAGGCCACCCTTCGATGCGGCATAGGCGGCCAGGCTGGGCGCGCCCATGCGGGCATTGATCGAGGAAATGAAGACGAAATTGCCCCGGCCTGCGCGCTGCATGGCGGGGGCGAAGGCCTGGACCAGTCGGACCGCGCCGCCGACATTGACATCATAGACCGCATTGAATGCCTGGGGCGAGGAGGCGAAGATGTCGGCCTGTTCGGTCGCGGCGCCGGCATGGACAATGATATCCGGCGCGCCAAGCCGCGCCAGCAGGTCCGCCGCGCCCTGCGCAATGCCCTCATCGTCGGTGAGATTGCAGATCCATGCTGCGTTCCCTGCATCGGGAGCTATCCGGTCCATCGCGACGACATGGGCACCCTCTGCCCGGAAACGGGTGCAAATGGCTGCACCGATGCCCCCGGCGGCGCCGGTGACGAGGGCGATCTTGCCGGATAGGCGGGGCATATCTTCTCCATTCGTATTTATAAAAGCAACATATCATGTCGTTTAACTCTAGCAATGACATAATTCTGGCGATGTTAGATTGACGTGTTGCTAAATGAGCGATAATTGAGATGGAAACAGGAGAGGAAGGGGTTCCATGAAGGTCAGTGGCGTATATCCGGTTCTGCCCACGCCGTTCGATGCGTCGGGTGCGATCGACGATAGCGGCATGGATGCGATTGTCGATTTCGTCGTCGATTGCGGCGTCGACGGGGCGGTCTTTCCGGGCCTCGCCAGCGAATATGACATGCTCTCGCTCGACGAGCGGATCGGCCTTATCGGCCGCATCGCCACGCGCATCGATGGCCGCATCGGCTTCATCATCGGCGCGTCCAGCGCCGACATCGAGGAAAGCCTGGCGCTGATCCGTGCGGGCAAGGCGGTAGGGGCCGCCGGCGCGATGGTGATGACGCCGGGCGCGCTGGCCGGCGACAATGAGGCGCTGGCCGCCCATTATCGCGCGCTCGGCGAAGCCGGCCTGCCGCTGATGCTGCAAAATGCGCCCCGGCCGATGGGCGCGGGCCTCAGCGCCGAGGATGTCATCGCCGTGGTCGGCGCGGTCCCCGCCATCCACTGGGTCAAGGAAGAGAATATGCCGTGCGGCCAGCGGATCAGCGCGATCCGTGCCGCCGCGCCCGATCATCTGCTGGGCATTTTCGGCGGGGCGGGTGGCCGCTACATCACCGACGAACTGGCGCGCGGCGCGATCGGCACCATGCCGGCGGCCGAACTGCCCGAGGCGCATGTCGCGCTGATGGCCGCCCATCTGGCCGGCGACGGCGATGCGGTGCGCACCCATTATGAACGGATGCTGCCGCTGCTGATGATGCAGGCGGTGTTCCGCTGGCGCCTGACCAAGGGCGTGTTGCGCCGGCGCGGCCTGATCGCCGACGCCTTCACCCGCGCGCCCGGCTCGGACCTGGACGAGGGTGACCAGCGCGAGCTTGACCGCATCCTCGCGCGGATCGACGATTGGACCGGAATCGGCGTGGTGCAGGGCTGAAGGATATGGGCGCGATGGACGATGTGATCGAGCGGCTGGATGTCTTCACCGTCACCATACCCCGCGATGTGCCCTATCTGGGCGCATTGGGGCCGGGCGAGGAAGTCAACGCGGCCGGCTATATCGTCCGGCGCCGCAACGGCACCATCTATCCGACGGTCGACCGATCGGTGGTGGTGCGCGCCACCAGCCGGTCGGGACTGGTCGGCTGGGGCGAAACCTATGGCCTGGTCGCGCCGGGGGCGATCCATGAACTGGTCGATGATGTCATCGCGCCGATCCTGGTCGGCCGATCGGCCCATGATGTCGAGGTGATCTGGGAAGATCTTTACGACCTGATGCGAGTGCGCGGCTATCAGGGCGGTTTCTGGCTGGACGCGATGGCGGCGGTCGACATCGCGCTGTGGGACATTCATGCCCGCGCCGTCGGCCTGCCGCTTTGCCGCGTCCTGGGCGGCCAGCGGCGCGAGACTATTCCGGCCTATGTCTCCGGCCTGCCGGAACCGACGTTGGAGGCGCGCTGCGCGCTGGCGAAGCGCTTCGTCGACCAGGGATTCGATGCGATCAAATTCGCCGGTGTCGTCAGTTTCGACGGTATCGAGGCGGAGGCGCGGGCCTTGCGGGCCGCGATCGGCCCGGACGTCAAGCTGATGGTCGACCTGCACTGGATGTATTCGGCGGCCGAGGCGGTGGCACTGATCCGCCGGCTGGAGCCGCATGACCTCTATTTCGCCGAGGCACCGGTCAAGCCCGAGGATGTGGCGGGGCTGGCCGATGTCGCTGCCCGCGTCGCGACGCCGATCGCGGCGGGCGAGGAATGGCGCAGCGTGTTCGACGCCCGGCCGCGACTGGAAGCGCGGGCAGTATCGATCGTGCAGCCTGAGATGGGCCATACCGGTATTACCCAGTTCATGCGCATTGCCAGGCTGGCGGAGGCACATCATGTCCGGGTGATGCCGCATGCGACCATCGGCGTCGGCATCTTCGCGGCGGCCAGCCTGCATGCCGCTGCGGCGGTGCGCGATCTGCCCTATCATGAATATCAGCATTCGATCCTGCCGCGTTCGGCGCTGCTGCTCGACGGGCGCCTGTCCTGCACGGCCGGCGCTTTTGCCCTGCCCGAAGGGCCGGGATTGGGGGTGGCGCCGAACGCGGCCTTCTGGAACCATGTAACGCGGGGACGGCAATGAAAGATCTGGGCTGGCTAAACGCCATGGTCGGACGCTAGAAACGGCCATGCGCACGAAAATCAACGCCCAGCCCAACCAGAGCCTGATCGACGGGATCACCACGCTTCAGGCGCTCGCTTCCTCGCCCGAGCCGATCGGCTGCCGCGAACTGGCGCGACAGCTGGATTCCGATCCGACCAAGATCAATCGGCTGCTCAAGACGCTGGCCTATCTGGGCATAGCCCGCCAGACCGCGAACCGCAAATATACCGCCGGGCCGGGCATGCATGTGCTGGCGGCGCAGAGCCTGTTCGCGTCCGGCCTGATCCGCCGCGCCCTGCCGGAGCTGGAGCAGCTGCGCCGCTATGGCCATACGGTGGCGATGGGCGTATTGTGGAACGACAGCGTCTCCTATCTCTTTCACGCCCCGCCGGGGATCGAGGCGTCGCGCGGCCTGGGCCGTATCGGCCTGTTGCCGGCAACCACCAGCGGCATCGGCATCGCGCTGCTGGCCGAACTGGAGGACGCGGATGTGCGCGAGCTTTATGAAGGGCGCGACATTCCCATGTTCCCCGACGGCATCGACAGCCTGCTCGCCAAGCTGAGCGAGGTCCGTGCGCTGGGCTATGCGCGCGTCCATGTCGCCGACGAGCGCGACCATCATATCGTGTCGGTGTCGATGGGCGATCCGGTTCATGCCGGCATCGCCATGTCCGGCTGGATTCCCGAGGGGGCGACGGCGCCGCTGGTCGAGGCTCTGCGCGAGGCGGCGCAGCACATCGGGGAATGAATGTTGCTTCATATGATACAAATATAGGGGTGCATCGATTTTCTCCAGTAAAAATGGCCAATTAAATCGATATAAAAGCAACAAATTTCAGATTTCGGGATTGACACGTCGCTAATTGTGCAACAATTTCCTTCTCAGAAGCACAATGCTCGCACAGGAGGGGATGAAGATGCGCAAGGTAGCAAAATGCGCGAGCCTGTTGGTACTGGCCACCACGGTCGCGTTTCCGACGATCGCAACCGCCCAGGAAACAGCGGAGCCGCAGCCCGCCCAGGCGGCCGATGGCGCGGTCGCCGATATCGTCGTCACCGGCATTCGCCAGAGCCTGAGCAAGGGCATCGAGACCAAGCGCCAGGCTGTCACCTTCGTTGACTCGATCGTGGCCGAGGATGTCGGCAAGCTGCCCGACCAGAATATCGCGGAATCGCTCCAGCGCGTGTCGGGCGTGCAGATCCGCCGCTCGCTCGGCGACGGCACCAGCGTCTCGATCCGCGGCCTGCGCCAGAACCGGACTGAGGTGAATGGCCGGTCGCTGGTCAGCCCCTTCGGTCGTGGCCCTGGCGTGCCGGCCGACGCCGATTTCAATCCGCTGTCGCTCTATCCCGCCGAGCTGATCAGTCGGCTGGAGGTGACCAAGCTGCTGTCCGCCGACCAGATTGACGGGTCACTGGGCGGCACGGTCAACATCATCACCCGCAAGCCGCTCGACGCCCCCAACACCATGATCGCCGGCCGGATCGAGGGCAGCTATGCCGACATGCTCGACCGCAAGGGTGTCAGCGGTTCGCTGCTTTATTCGCGCAATTTCGATGATCGGTTCGGCGTGCTGGTCAATGTGACCGCATCGGACCGGCCGATCCAGGAAGACAGCTTCAACAGCTTCGCCGGATTCCTGCCGCTGACCGGCGCGTTCGACGCCAATGGCGATGGCGTGGCCGACAATGATCCCAATGGCGACGGACTGGCCGGCACCTATATCGCCGACCTGCGCTATCAGCGGCTGCGCGAGCGGCGCAAGCGGCTGGGCGCCAATGTCGTGCTGCAATGGCGGCCGACCGACGAGCTGGAGCTGTCGCTGGACACCGTCTATGCCGCCGGCAAGGCCAAGCGCCGGCGCAACTGGTTCGCCGTGGCGCTGACCAGCAATGGCGCGGACTATGTCGATTATAGCTTCTCGCCCAATGAGGTGCTGGTCGCGGGCACGGTCCGCCGGCCGTTGCAGGGTAATGACGAGCGGCTGACGATCAGGGATGACTCGCTCTCCAGCGCGCTCAACCTGCGTTATGAGAAGGGGCCGTGGACGATCAAGGCGGAGGGTAGCTATTCGGACGCCCAGCTCAATTACAACCAGACCTATGTCCGTACCCAGACGCGGGCATCCTATCTGACATCGTTCGATTTCACCGGCGGCGGCGTGCCGCAACTGACGCTGCCTTCGGGCGTCGACCTGCTCGATCCGTCGCTCTACAACTATTCCAACTTCTTCGATAACCGCTTTGAATCCAATGCGAAGGAATATGCCGGCCGGATCGACCTGCGCTATGCGATCGAAAGCGGCGTGCTGGACTCCTTCGAGGTCGGCGGCCGTATCGCCAAGCTCAAGACCGCGCGCAATTCGCTGCTCTCGCAGCTTACGTCCTCGGTCCGCCTGACCGATCGGGATGCGGCGCTCTATGAGGTCGGCAGCTTCTCCGATCTGCTGGGTGGCAAGGCGCTCTTCGCCCAATCCTATCTGGTCGGCAATCCGTTCGGCACTGGCGCGGACTTCGCCTGCGAGGCGATATTGGGCAGCTGCACGCCGCGCGTGCTGGACCCTACCGCCTCCTACAAGCTCGATGAGAGCACCAAGGCCGGCTATGTGAAGCTCAATCTGAAGGGCGATCTGGGCAGCATTCCCTTCTCCGGCAATATCGGCCTGCGCTACACCAGCACCGATCGCGATGCGGTGTCCGCGCTGCGCCGCGTCGATGGGACATTCCAGCCGGTCACCGCATCGCCATCTTATGAGGACTGGTTGCCGAGCGCGGTGCTGAAGTTCGACCTGACCGATCAACTGGTGGCCCGTGTCGGCGCGGCCAAGGTCGTCGGCCTGCCGGACTCGCAGGATCTGAGCCCCGGCCTGCTGCTCAACCGCATCGTCTATACCGGGACCGGCGGCAATCCAAACCTCAAGCCCTTCCGCGCGGACCAGTATGACGTGTCGCTGGAATGGTATTTCCGCCAGGGTTCGGCGCTGACCGTCGGCCTTTTCTACAAGGATATCGGTTCCTTCCTGACCACCCGCTCGACCTTCGAGGATGTGCCGGGCGAGACCCAGCAATTCCTGGTCACCCGCAAGGTCAATGGCGAGGGCGGCAAGCTCAAGGGCGCGGAAGTGATGCTGCAGTTGCCCTTCAACTTCCTCGACGGCTTTGCCAGTGGCTTCGGCATCCTGGCCAACTACAGCTATATCGACAGCAGCACGCCGTTCGTGAATGCCCGCACCGGCGCCACCCTGCCGCTGGAAGGGCTGTCCAAGCATAATGCCAATCTGGTCGGCTATTATGAGAAGGACGGGTTCGGCTTGCGTGTCGCCTATAATTACCGCTCGGGCTATCTCGACAGCGTGACGGCGGGTGGCGAAGGCTCCTTCTTCAAGCCCTATGAAACGATCGACGCATCGCTCCGCTATGATTTCGGCGCCTTCGGTATCTATGCCGAGGCTGGCAACCTGACCAACGAGAAGCAGATCCGCTATACCGGAGCGCCCGAAGCGATCGCCCTCTATGCCGAGCAGGGCCGCCGCTTCGCCATCGGCGCCAATTTCAAGTTCTGAGGACGGGAATGAATATGCTGATCGCGGGCGATTGGGGATCGAGCAACATGCGCCTCCACCTGTGCCGGGTGGAGGAAGGGCGGCTGGTCCCGGTCGAGACGGTGCGCGGCAAGGGCGCCAAGGATGTGGCCGATCATGAAGCTGCCTTCCGCGCGGCGGCAGGCGATTGGATCGATCGCCATGGTCCGATGCCGGTGCTGCTGTCGGGCATGATCGGGTCGACCATCGGCTGGCGCGAGGCGGCCTATCTGCCTTGCCCCGCCGGACCGGAGGCGATGGCCGGCGCGCTGCTGCGGTTCGAGGCGGCGGGATGCCCGGTTGCGATCGTGCCGGGCCTGTCCTGCCGCAACATCTTCGGCCAGCCCGACGTGATGCGGGGCGAGGAAGTGCAATTGTTCGGCTGGCTGGCCGGCGTGGCGGATGATGATGCCGACCGGTTGATCTGCCTGCCGGGCACGCATGCCAAATGGGTGCGGACTCGGGGGCGGACGGTGCTGGATTTCGTTACCTCGATGCAGGGGGAAATGCGCGAACTGCTGCTCGCCCATGGGCTGCTCGGCCGGTCGCTGGCCAAGCCCTATGATCCGGCCGCGCCGACCGACATCGCCGCCTTCGATGTTGGTGCCGGGCTGGTGGTCGATGACCCGACCTTGGCGATCGAGCATGGGCTGTTCGCGCTGCGCAGCCGCATCCTGATGGGAGAATTGACCAGCGAGGCCGCGCCTTCCTTCCTGTCCGGGTTGATGATCGGTGCGGAGGTGCGCGACGCGGTCGCCGCCCATCGGGCGCGGGGCATGGCGGTGGAAACCATCGTCCTGGTCGGCGCGGAACTGCTGGTCGATCTTTATGGCCGGGTCTGCGACCGGCTGGGAATTGCGACGGAGAAAGCGGCTGGCGATGGCACAGCGCTTGCCGGCCTGTCGGCTATCGCCGCGCGCATGGAGGCTGCTGCCGCATGATCGAGGGGAAGGCCCGGAAGATCAGATGGGCGATCCTGGCGATGCTGTTCGCCTCGACCGTGATCAACTATCTCGACCGGCAGGCGCTTTCGATCCTGGCGACCACGGTGCAGCGCGACCTGCATATGGACGACATCGCCTATGCGCGCGTCGTCCAGGCTTTCCTGATTGCCTATACCTTCGCCTATCTGATGGCCGGCAGGGTGACCGACTGGCTGGGCACGCGCCTGTCGCTGGCGCTGTTCGTGGGCTGGTGGTCGCTGGCGAACCTGCTGACCGGCTTCGTCCGGTCGGCAGGGGAGCTGGGCGCGGCGCGCTTCGCGCTGGGGCTCGGGGAAGCCGGCAATTATACCGCCGGCCCCAAGGCGGTGTCGGAACATTTCCCGCCCAAGGAACGCGGCATTGCGCTTGGCATCTATACGGCCGGCGCGATGATCGGCGCAACGCTGGCGCCGCCGCTAATCGCCGGCATCGCGCTGCATTTCGGCTGGCGTGCGGCCTTCATTGTCACCGGCGCGACGGGTCTTGTCTGGCTGGTCGTCTGGCTTAACCTCTACCCGCGGAACGCCCCGGAACCGAAGGAGGAGCAGATCAGCGAAGGCGCGCTGTGGGGGCGCATCCTGCGCGACCGGTCGGTCTGGCTGCTCGCCGGCGCCCGCGCGGTCGCCGATCCGGTCTGGTATTTCTACCTCTTCTGGTTCCCCAAATATCTGACCGACATCTATGGCCTGACCCTGATCGCGGTCGCTTCCATGGCGTGGATCGTCTATCTCGCGGCGGACCTGGGCAGCATCGGCGGCGGTTTCTTCTCAAGTCGCTTGATCGCGCGCGGCGTGGCGCCGGCGACCAGCCGCATCATCGTGATGGGCGCGGCCGCGTTGGTGGCGCCGCTCGGCGCGATCGCGGCCAGCCATCCGGCCCTGCCGATCCTGTTCGCGCTCGCCTCTGCCGTCGCCTTTGCCCATCTTCTGTTCCAGATCAACATCAGCACGCTGATCGTCGATCTCTACCCCACCCGTATCGTTGCCACCGTGTTCGGCGTGGTCGCGGCAGGCAGCGGACTTGGCGGCCTGCTCTCGACCCAACTGGTCGGCCAGCTTGTGGCGGGCGGTGCGTTCGAACGCAGCTTCCTCTTGATGGCGCTGCTCCACCCGATCGCCTTTCTGCTTGCCTTCCTGGCGCTGCGCAGCGCGCGCCGATCCAACGGGGAAGGCCAACTCGTCCACGCATAACAACAAGTGGGAGAGGAAGATGAAGCGTTTCTATGGACTGGCAGGGGGGATTGCCCTTGCCGGAACGGCGTCGGCCGCGCTGCTGCTGAGCGATGCAACTACCACGGGCGGCACTAGCGGAGCTACGAGCGCTATTGCCAACTGGGTCAGTCTCGGCAGCCCTTTACAGGCCACGGCGGAAGAGCCGATGGCGGCGGCGCTCGCCGCCAGCATCAGCGTCGAACGGGTGCCGCGCGACGCGGACTCCTCCAACCAGGCGGCCTGGTGGGTGCCGATCGCGCTGGCGCCCGATGGCACCCTCTATGTCGCCTTTGACAGCCCGCCCGCGTCCGGCGCGGCCGGCAGCCATGAGGTCAAGATCGGCAAGCGCGACACGAGCGGTGCCTGGACCTTCGCGGTGCTGCGCAATCCGGATGGCACGGTCTGGACCGAGGCGGACGATATCGGCCACAAGCAGCCGACCATCGCGGTCGACGGCGCGGGCGTGCTGCATGTCTGGGCCGACATGCACAATCTGCCGGACGGCATGCGCTATTTCCGCGCCGACGCGCCCGGCGGCATGAGCTTCACCCGCCAGACCGATATTCCCGCCACCGGCCTCTACACCTATCCGGTCGCCAAGCGGGCACCCAATGGCGACGTCTATCTGATGATCCGCAGCTATGATGCGGCGACCTATGATGGCGAGGGCGAACTGTATCGCTGGACCATGGCGGGCAGCAGCGGCAGTTGGAACCATGTCGGCACCTTCGCGGCGGCCAATGACGCAGTCGTCTATCCCGACGACATGAGCTTCGGCAGCGACGGCAGCGTCCATCTGCTGTGGGAATGGGCCAAATCGCTGCCCCGGTCGCTGCGCCATTATGGCAGCTATCTGCGCTATTCGCCGACCGGTGGCGGCTGGAGCTATGCCGATGGCACGGCGGCGACGCTTCCGGTCGGCCTTGCCAATGCCAAGCTCTTCTTCCTGCCGCTTCAGTCGGGCGAGGTCTTCACCACCAACCAGACGCTCAAGGGGTTGCAGAGCGCCAAGCTGGCGCTCGACGATTATAACCAGCCAACCATCGCCTATCGCTATCGTCCGACCGACGGCAGCGGGGACGCCAATTTCGACGTCTGGCGCGTGCGCTGGAGCGGCACCGGCTGGACCAGCCGGGAAAAAATCTATGCGGCCAGCAACAACGTGCCCGCAGCGCTGGGCATATCGCGCACGGCGGCGCAGGTCCGGGTCTATTTCGCCACCACCGGCGAAGGGCTGCGCCAGGGGCTCAAGACATCGACGGCGTCGGGCTGGACGATCACCGACCTCGCGCCCGGCAAGGCGATAACCCGGCTTGCCACGGTGCCGCTCTCGGCCGACACCGACATCATCTATGGCGCCGCGCCGACCGATGTGAACAGCACCACAGGCAGCGTCTATCTGACGCAGGTCACGAACTGAAAGGGAGACGGGATGATCGGCAGTCGACGCGAATTTCTGGCAGCGGTGGCAAGTTCACCGCTGTTCGGCCGCTTTTCCGCGGCCACGGACGAGCCGACGCAGATCATCCCGCTCTGGCCCGACGGCGTGCCGGGCGGCACGATACCTGCCATCACCGAAGCCGTGGACGACCAGATCGATACGCTGGGTTATCGATACCGTGTCGGCATCCATGTGACGCGGCCGACCCTGTCCTGGTTCGCGGCGGCCAAGCCCACGGGCGCGGCGGTGCTGATAATCCCGGGCGGCGGCTATTCGCGGGTCGGCATCGATCGGGAAGGCTATGAATGCGCGCGCTGGATGGCGGACATGGGCATCCATGCCTTCGTCCTGCGCTATCGCCTGCCGGCCGACCGATGGGCGGCGGGCGCCGATGTCGCGCTGCAGGACGCGCAGCGGGCGATGCGGTTGATCCGCGCCGGGCGCAGCGGCGGCTGGACCGTCGATCCGCAGCGGGTGCTGGTGCTGGGCGGGTCCGCCGGCGGCCATCTGGCCGGCAGCCTGTGTATGCGGCCCAATGACCGCACCTATCCGATGGCGGAAAGCGCCGATCATCTGTCGGCCCGGCCGGACGGGGCGATCCTGCTCTATCCGGTGGTGACGATGGCCGGCGCGACCAATGGCGGCAGTCGAAGGTCGCTGATCGGCGACAATCCAAGCGAAGCGCAGATGGCCGCCTATTCGCTGGACAAGATCGTGCCGTCGACCACGCCGCCTATGATCCTGTTCCATTCGGTCCATGACCGCACCGTCCCGGTCGATCAGTCGCTGACCCTGTTCGGCGCGGTGCGCGCGGCGCAGGGGGCGATCGACATGCATCTGTTCGACGAGGGTAGCCATGGCGTCGGCCTGCGTGGCGACCCGGCCCAGCCTTTTGCCGACTGGCCGACGATCGCGCGCAAATGGCAGATTCGCAACGGGCTGGTCTGAGCGGCAAGAGAGCGGGTGGCGGCCGCCAAAAGGCATGGGGAAAAATATTTTCCGTCATGTGCATGGTTTCAGGGAACTTATAGTGCGGACAGGCTTTCCCTGCGCGTTGTCCGAGAGGACGTTGGGGGTCATTTCACCGCTCCGTTGTGAGTGGCGCAGGGCGCCGGTGCGGAGATGGGTGTGAATCTGGCTGAAGCTGCCGACGGAGCGCAAATTCTGATTGTCGAGGATGAGTTCCTGATCAGGATGCTGGCCGCTGACGTTGCGATGGACCAGGGCTATGGCGTGCTGGAGGCCGGCAGCAGCGAAGAGGCCGTGGCGATCCTGGAACGCGATCCGAATATTGATCTGGTCTTCACCGACATCGATATGCCTGGCGCATGTGACGGGTTGGCACTGGCCCGGCTGATCAAGCGATCCTGGCCCGCCATCCGGGTGGTCGTCACATCAGGCAAGGTCATACCGCCCGACAGCGAAATAGCGGAGGATATTGTCTTTGTCCCAAAGCCTTATCGGCCGCAGGAACTCGCCAATATTTTCGTCGAAGCGCTCCTATGACCGCCACCCATCCGCGTTTTCGCCATGGCGGCGGGAACGCTCCGGTTTTTCTCACTGATCCAGATCAGAATGGCAGCAGTGGGGCTTGCACTTGCAAGTGCCCCGTCGATAGTCGAGCAATGACCCCAATGGGCCTTTGCCCGCATCTTCAGGAAAGACCATAGCCTTGAACGCCAATTTCGGACGCGGTGGCCGTCTATGGTCCATCGCAGGCCTGTCGCTCGGCCTGCTCTTTTTCGTCGTCAGCGGCATGACAGCCTATTGGAACATAGAGACGCTGCGCGCCAGCAACGAGTCCATCCGCCACACCCATGCGGTGCTGATCGCGCTCGATGACCTGCTGTCGGCGACACAGGACGTGGAAACCGGGCAACGGGGCTATCTGCTGACCGGGGCTGACAGCTATCTGGAACCCTATAATAGTGCGACGAAGGCGGTCGCCGATCGGTACAAGACAGTCAGCGAGTTGACCCGCGACAATCCGACGCAGCAGGCCAATCTCGTGCCGCTGCACCGCCATCTCGACGCCAAGCTGGCCGAATTGCGGGAAACCATTGGCCTGCGCCGGACGCAGGGATTTCAGGCCGCGCTCGATGTCGTGACGACCGATCGCGGCAAGATGGAGATGGACGCCATCCGTGCGCAACTCGATGCGATGGCGCAGGAGGAATTGCGGCTGCGCCAGATCCGTATCGAGGACATGAATGCTGCGTCCAGCACGGCGATAAGCAGCGGTATCGTATCGGCACTGCTCGGCGCGGCGCTGACCATCGCCATCTTCATCATGCTGCGGCGTGCCAATCGGGCGCGGACGCGACAGGTCTGGCTCCAGGCCGGGCAGGTCGGCCTGTCCGACGCGATGCGTGGCGACAAGTCGGTGGAGGATCTGTCCGACGCGATCCTGCGCTTCCTGTCCGAATATCTCGGCGCGCGCGGCGGTGCCCTGTTCAAGGGGGAGCGCGGACTGTTCCACCGGACGGCAACCCTGGGCGTGCCGATGGACGCTGATGTACCGACCAGCTTCGGCCTCAAGGAAGGCCTGTTGGGGCAGGTCGCGGCGGAGGGGCGTTCGCTGCTGCTAAACGACATACCCGACGGCTATCTTACCGTCGGTTCTGCTCTGGGGCGCGACAAGCCCCGGCATCTGATCATCGTTCCAGCCAAGGCCGACGAGGTGGTGAACGCCGTTCTGGAACTGGGCTTTTTCGACCGGGTCGACGGCCAGATGCTGGAACTGCTCGACGAAGCATCGGCTGCCATTGGCGTCGCGCTTCGTTCGGCGCGCTTCCGCGCCCAGTTGCAGGATGCTCTGGAGGAAACCCAGCGGCAGGCGGGCGAGCTTCAGGCGCAGAGCGAGGAGCTGCGCGTTTCCAACGAGGAACTGGAAGAGCAGGGACGGGCGCTCAAGGAGACGCAGGTCCGGCTCGAACAGCAGCAGGTCGAGCTGGAGCAAACCAACAGCCAGCTGGAAGAACAGGCGCAGGCGCTGGAAACCCAGCGCGACGAACTGGAGCGGGCAGGTTCCTCCTTGGTCGTGAAGGCGCGCGAACTGGAGCAGGCGAGCCAGTATAAGTCCGACTTCCTCGCCAACATGTCGCATGAACTGCGCACGCCGCTCAATTCGCTGCTGATCCTTTCAAAGCTGCTGGGTGATAATCCGGAGGGTACGCTGTCGCCCGATCAGGTCAAATATGCGCGGACGATCGAATCGTCCGGCAACGACCTGCTGACCCTGATCAACGATATTCTGGACCTGTCAAAGATCGAGGCCGGACATGTCGAGATCCAGCCGGAAACATTGTCTGTGCAACGGCTGATCGGCGACATCCGCCAATTGTTCCAGCCGGTTGCCGACGAACGCGGGCTGGCGTTCGATATTGCCGTGGCCGACGATTTGCCGGGCATGTTCGAGACGGACAGGCTGCGGCTGGAGCAGATCCTCAAGAATCTGCTGTCCAATGCGTTCAAGTTCACCGAGCGCGGCCGTGTCCGTTTCACCCTGTCGCGCGTCGATGCCGATCATCTGGCGCTGGAGGTCGCGGACACCGGCATCGGCATTTCGGCGGAGCAGCAGGAAAGCATCTTTGCCGCTTTCCATCAGGCTGACGGCACGATCAGCCGACGCTATGGCGGCACCGGCCTTGGCCTGTCCATCTCGCGCGAACTGGCGCGTCTGCTCGGTGGCCGGATCGGGCTGAAGAGCGAACCGGGTAGGGGCAGCCAGTTCACGCTGATCCTGCCGCTGGCCTATGCCGGGGCTGCCACGGCGCCGCGCGAACGCGTGGAACAGTCCGTGCCGCAAATGAGCGCGGTGGTGCCAGTGGCGAACGAAGGTGGTGCAGTGACGAGCGACTGGTCGATCGAGGATGACCGCGATGCGCTGTCGGACGGACGGCGCCTGCTGCTGGTGATCGAGGATGACCAGACCTTCGCGTCGATCGTGTGCGACCTCTCGCGTGAAATGGGCTTCCAGTGCGTTGTGGCCGGCACGGCTGAGGAGGCGATCCATCTCGCCCGCACCTTCAAGCCCAGCGCGGTCGTGCTCGATCTGGGGTTGCCCGACCAGTCGGGACTGACCGTGCTCGATCGCCTCAAGCATGACGACGATATGCGGCATATCCCGATCCACGTCATTTCCGCGTCGGACCATAGCCAGACCGCCCTGTCGCTCGGTGCGATCGGCTATCTGGTAAAGCCGGTGCGGCGCGATCAACTGGCGGACGTGCTGGCGGGGCTGCAGGCGAAGCTCGCGACACGAATGCGGCGGGTGCTGATCGTCGAGGATGATCCGGTGCAGCGTGACGCCGTCAGCAGGCTGTTGCGTTCGGGCGAGGTGGAGACGGTCGGCGTCGGCACCGCGGCCGAATGTCTGGAGCAACTGCGCCAGCAAACCTATGACTGCATGGTTCTGGATCTGTCGCTGCCCGATGCGTCGGGCTACAGCCTGCTGGAAACGCTGAGCCAGGACAGCCAGCACGGCTTCCCGCCGGTGATCGTCTATACGGGGCACGACCTGACCGCCGATGACGAGCAGCGCCTGCGTCGCTATTCCAGCTCGATCATCATCAAGGGCGCGAAGTCGCCCGAGCGCCTGCTCGACGAGGTATCGCTGTTCCTGCACCAGATCGTGTCGGAACTGCCGGTGGAACAGCGCAAGCTGATCCAGAAGGCGCGCCATCGCGACGCCGCGCTGGAAGGCCGCCGCATCCTCATCGTCGAGGATGATGTCCGCAACGTCTATTCGTTGACCAGCGTGCTGGAACCGCGCGGGGCGATCGTCCAGATCGCGCGTAACGGACAGGAAGCGATCGATGCACTGAACGTATCGGCCGGCGACCCTGGCAAGGCGATCGACCTTGTGCTGATGGACGTGATGATGCCGGTCATGGATGGCTTGTCGGCCACGCGCGCGATCCGTGGGGATGCCCGCTGGCAGGATCTGTCGATCGTGATGCTGACGGCCAAGGCGATGCCCGACGACCAGCAGCGCTGCCTGGAGGCGGGGGCCAATGATTATATGGCCAAGCCGATCGATGTGGACAAGCTGCTGTCGCTGGTTCGGGTGTGGATGCCGCGCTGATGGGCGATGCTGTCGAGGATATCGAGATCGCGCTGCTGCTGGAGGCAATCTACCAGCGCTACCATTATGATTTCCGCCACTATGCGCGCGCCTCGATCAAGCGCCGTGTGTTGCAGGCCCGCACTCAACTGGGCTTCGCCAGCGTTTCGGCGATGCAGGATCGTCTGCTGCATGATCCCGCCACGCTGCCGCGTCTGCTCAACTATCTGACCGTTCAGGTCAGCGAGATGTTTCGCGATCCTTCCTATTTCCGCGCGCTGCGGGAAAAGGTCATTCCGCATCTCAAAACCTATCCCTCGCTCAAGGTCTGGGTAGCCGGCTGCAGCAACGGCGAGGAACTCTATTCGCTGTCCATCCTGTTCCGCGAGGAAGGGTTGGACCAGCGCACGCTCTTCTATGCGACGGATATCAATCCGCAGGCGCTAAAGGCCGCCGAAGCCGGGGTCTATCCGCTCAGCGAAATCCGGAAATTCACCGAGAACCACCAGAAGGCGGGTGCCCGCACATCATTGTCGGATTATTACACCGCCGATTATGGCCGGGCGGTGTTCGACAAGAGCCTGCGGTCCCAGGTCGTCTTTTCCGACCATAGCCTGGTGACCGACGCGGTCTTTGCGGAGATGCACCTTATTTCCTGCCGTAACGTCCTCATCTATTTCGACCGGCCGTTGCAGGATCGCGCTCTGGGGCTGTTTCGCGGATCGTTGGCGCGCAAGGGTTTTCTGGGTCTGGGGTCGAAGGAAAGCCTGCGCTTTTCGGTCCATGCCGACGGCTTTTCCGACTATGTGCTGGAAGAGAAGATCTACCAGAGGCGCGACGCATGAGGGCGGCTGCGATCGAAGCTGTGGTGATCGGTGCCTCGGCGGGCGCGGTGCAGGCATTGCTGCACATCCTGCCGGGCCTGCCTGCGACCATGTCGGTGCCGATCCTGATCGTCGTCCATGTGCCGTCCGACCGCAGCAATGCGCTGGTGACACTGTACCGGGATCGCTGTCGGCTGCGGGTCAAGGAGGCGGAGGACAAGGAAGTCGTTGCGGATGGCACCATCTATTTCGCACCCTCCGACTATCATCTGCTGGTCGAAGCGGAACGATCGCTGGCGCTGTCGTCGGACGAAGCGGTGCATCATTCCCGTCCGGCGATCGACGTGCTGTTCGAGACGGCCGCGGACGCCTATGGACCGGCGCTGGCGGCGATCATCCTGACCGGTGCCAATCAGGATGGTGCCGATGGATTGCGCGCGGTCGCGGCGGCCGGTGGCGTTGCGATCGTGCAAGACCCGGCCACGGCGCAGGTTCCTGCGATGCCTGCGGCGGCGCTTTCTGCCTGCCCGACCGCCCATGTCATGTCGATTGACGATATTCTTTCCTATCTAGTGGGACTTGCGGCCCGATGACCAGTGAAGTGCCTCCCGTCCAATTTCTCCTGGTCGACGACCTTGAAGAAAATCTGCTCGCGCTCGAAGCGCTGCTGCAGCGTGACGGACTGCAATGTTTGAAGGCGCGCTCCGGCGACGAGGCGCTGGAAATGCTGCTGGTTCATGATGTCGCGCTCGCCCTGCTCGACGTGCAGATGCCGGGCATGGACGGGTTTGAACTGGCGGAGTTCATGCGCGGCAATGAGCGCGCCCGCCATATCCCGATCATCTTCCTGACCGCCGGCAGCGCCGATCTGCAACGACGCTTCCGTGGCTATGAAGCTGGCGCGGTCGACTTCATCCAGAAGCCGATCGAGGGGGACATATTGCGGTCAAAGGCAAATGTCTTCTTCGACCTTTATGAGCAGCGTCGCCAGATTGTTGCGCAGCGTGACGAACTGGCCAAGCTGGCCCATGCGTTGCAGGGAGCGGACCGGCGCAAGAATGAATTTCTGGCCATCCTGGGGCACGAACTGCGCAATCCCATCATGGCGCTGGGGGCAGGGCTGCACCTGCTCGAACGGCGCGAAGGGACGGACATGGCGCGCAATATTCGCGGCCAGATGGATCGTCATGTCCGCCATGTGTCACGGCTGGTGGAGGATCTGCTCGACATAGCCCGGATCGATCAGGGAAAGATTTCGCTCAACAAGGAGCGGATCATTCTGCAGGACGCGCTGACGTTCGCGATCGAGGCTAGCCAGCCGTCGATCGACGCGGCGGGCCATGCGCTGGCCGTCGACATGCCCGATGCGCCGGTCTGGATCGAGGCGGACTATACCCGGATCGCCCAGATTGCGAGCAACCTGCTCAACAACGCCGCCAAATATACGCCGCCCGGTGGCGCGATCCGCCTGACGGCGCAGATTGTCGACGACCGGATCGAGATTGCGGTGGCCGATAATGGGATCGGCATTCCGGCCGAGATGCAGGCGAAGATTTTCGACATATTCGCGCAGGTGCGATCCGGCAAGAATGGCGGGCAGGAGGGGCTGGGGATCGGCCTGGCGCTCGTCAAGCAGCTCGTTGAACTGCATGACGGCGACATCCGGCTTGCTTCCAGCGATCCCGCGTCCGGCAGCGTCTTTGTCGTCCGGCTTCCCCTGCCTTGCTGCTGAGGTGGATGGCCGGACGACAGGTCAGAAGCGGAAGGTCAGGTAGGTGGCGGCATAATAGAGGTCGCGGCCGGGTTTGAACTTTTCCGAGACGTCGCCATAGATGGTGTAGAAGCCCAGCGTCATGAACGGGTTGAGCGCATATTGGCCGGCCGCCGTTGCACGCTTGCCGAAGAAGCGGCTGTCGCTTTCGTCGCCGCGCCGAAGCACCTGGCCCCCGAGCGAATAGACGCCATCTTTGGTGGAGGTGCGCCACAGGCCGGCCGCCGAGACATCGAGCTTCAGCTTGGCGGTCGGCTGGATCGACAGCATCGGCTGGATGATCGTCAGGTTATGCGGGCCAAGGTCGCCATTATAGGTGAGCGGCTTGGGGAAGAGCGGGGCATAGGTGCCGATCTTGCCGTCATTGGGGTTCTTGTCGCCCGAGCCGACATCGACGCGCAGGGCGAGCCTGGGCTTCCATCCGCCCTGCCAGGCATAGGCGGCCGTGCCGGTGACATAATAGGCATCGATGTCGAGATCGCCGAACGATCCCCATTGGCGGATGCCCTCGACATCGATGCTCCAGGCGTCGCGCTTACCGGCATAACGCAGCGACAAGGTGCGGCGCTGGTCGCGGGCGGCGGCTTCGCTGTCGAAGGCGAGGCTGGCGCGGTCGGACGAGACGAACAGCGCTTCGGCGCGACCGGTACGGGCGCCGGTGCCGAAGCTGCGGCCGGCATGAAAGCCGGTCAGGTCATAATCATGGTTGGTTTTGTCATCGAAGGTGCCGAGCTTCTCCAGCACGGCATGACCGGTGAGGAAGCCGCCATCCCATGGCCCCTGGGTGGCCATGACGCGCAGCAGGTCGAGCGAGCGGCGGGTATTGGCGCCTTCGCGCATGTCGAACACGGTCTGGTTGCCGATCCCGATTTCCTGCCGGCCGAGGCGCGCGGTGACACGGGCCTTTCCGACCGGGACATGCGCCTCGACAAAGGCCTGGTTGAAATCGAGCCTGCCTTCCTCGATCGGGGCGACGACGGAATCGAGGCCGGTGCTGGTTGCATGTTCAAGATCGACGAAGGCGCGGAACAGCCCTTCGACCTGGAGGTCGCCCCAGATGCGGCTGCGCTGCTGGAAATTGCCGTCATCATCCTGCGGGCCGCGGCCCCAGCGTTCGCCCAGCCGCAGTTCGGGGCGCAGGCGCAGTTCACCGCCCAGCGTCGCATAGGTATTGCCAACGATCGGCAGATATTTGAGGCGGGTCCAAAGGTTGGCGTCGCGCACGTCGCGGAAGCCGGAATAATCCTCGTCATGGTTGATCGGGCGGAACGCCGGCTTGGGCGCCTTGGGCCGCTCGCTGGTCTGCGAGGGGGGCGGTTGCGCCTCGGCCGGCGCCTCCTCCTTCTGCGCGACTTCGACAGAAGCGGGCGGCGGGGCCGGGGTGGCTTGCGCTGCCGAAACGGCCAGTACGGGCGCCAGAAGATCGAACATGCATACTCTCCGGGATTTGGGTTTTTCTGGTTATGCGGTGGCTTGGTCGGGCTGTTTCGTGATGGCGTTCTGGAGCAGGTGAACGGCGAGGCCGAAGATCAGGCCCCAGAAGGCGGAGCCGAGCCCGGCCAGCGTCATGCCCGATGCGCTGACAGCGAAAGTGACAAGGGCGGCGTCGCGTCCCCGCTCGGCGCGCAGCGCGGTGCTGAGCGAATTGGCGACGACCGGGAACAAAGCGAGGCCCGCCAGCGCGGCGATCAGCGTCTTGGGCAGAGTGGCGAACAGCGCCAGGACGGTGGCGGCAAAGGCGCCGAAGACGAGATAGGTGACGCCGCCCGCGATGCCGGCCATGAAGCGGCGGGCGGGATCGGGATGGGCGTCGGGGCCAAGGCAGATGGCGGCGGTGAAGGCAGCAAGGTTGAGGCCATGGCAGCCGAACGGGGCAAGCGCGATCGAGGCGATGGCGCTGGTCGAGACGATCGGCCGGGCGGCGGGCTGGTCGTAGCCGGCGGCGCGCAGCACGGCGATGCCGGGCAGGAACTGGCCGGTCAGCGCCACCACCGCCAGCGGGACGGCAATGCTGGCGGTGGCGGCCCAGTCGAAGCGGGGCGTCGTCCAGACCGGCATGGTGAGGTGCGGCGTGCCGATCGATCCAGACAGGCCGCCGCTGAGCGCGGTGATGGCGACGCCGGTCACGAGCACCGCGACCACGGCATAGCGCGGCGCCAGCACGCGGCCGGCGAAGAAGGCGGCAATCATGGCGATCAGCATGACCGGCGCGGACGGCACGGCGCCAATCATGTCGACGACGAAACGAAAAAGGATGCCGGCCAGCATCGCGGCGGTGATCGCGGCGGGCAGCCGCTGCATCAACTTGTCGAAGGCACCGGACAGGCCGACCAGCAGCACCGCGAGATTGGCGACGATATAGGCGCCGATCGCGGTCGCGAAATCACTTTGCGGCAGCATCGTCACCAGCAGCGCCGATCCCGGCGCCGACCAGGCGATGACGATCGGCACGCGCCAGTGCCAGCTGAGCATGATCCCCAGGATGCCGCTGCCGATCGAGATCGCCCAGATCCACGAGGCGACAAGCGCGGGTTCGAGGCCCTGTGCCGCCTGGAAGATGATCACCAGCGGACCGGCATAGGATATGGTGGTGGCGATGATCCCGGCGATGATCGCCGGGATCCAGCCCGTCTGGCTTGCAGTCATGATGGTCCGATCACGCCGCCAGGGCGTAGCTTTTCCGGGCGGCCTGCTGGCGACGGCTCAGCATGAAGATCGTGGTGGCCAGCACCGCGACGAGGCCGGGTAGGGCGAAGGCGACGAAGTTGAGCGCCATCGGCAATTGCGCCGCAAGCAGCACGCCGCCCAGCATCGGCCCGACGATCGCGCCGACCCGGCCCATGCCCGATGCCCAGCCAAGGCCGGTCGAGCGGACCGACAGGTCATAGAAATCGGCGACGCTGGCATAGAGCAATATCTGCGTGCCGGTGGTGCCGGCGCCGGCGACGAAGATCAGCAGATAGAGGATCGGCATCGGTCCGTTGAGACCGAGCAGGCTGATGCAGACCGCGCCGAGCAGGAAATAGGCGATGACCACCTGGGGCAGGCCGAAGCGGTCGGCGAGGCGTCCGCCGCCGATCGCGCCGAGCATGCCACCGAAATTGAGTGCCAGCAGGAAGGACAGGCTGGAACCAAGACTATAGCCGGCGCTGCGCATCAACTGCGGCAGCCACGAACCGAGCGCATAGACCATCAGCAGGCAGCAGAAGAAGCAGAGCCACATCGACAGCGTGCCAAGCGTGCGATTGTGGCGGAACAGTTCGGCGATGCTGGTCTTGGCGGCGATACCTTGCGGCTGGAGCAGCGGGCCGTCGAGGCGCTGGCCGGGCGACAGCCGCTGGAGGATGGCACGGGCTTGTTCCTGGCGCCCTTGGCGGACGAGGAAGCCGGCCGATTCCGGCAGGCCCCGCAGAACGAGGGGCAGCAGGATGAGCGGTATGGCGGCCGCGAAGAACATCGCCTGCCAGCCGAACAGCGGCAGCAGCCAGATGCCCAGGCCCGCCGCCGCCATGCCGCCCACCGCATAGCCGCTGAACATCAGCGCGACGAGTGTACTGCGCATCCGCTTGGGCGCATATTCATTGGTCAGTGCGACCGCATTGGGCATCAGTCCGCCACAGCCGAGGCCGGCAAGAAAGCGTAGTACGCCGAACATGGTCGGCGTCGTGGCGAAGCCGTTGACGAAGGTGGCGGCGCTGAACAGTGCGAAGCAGATGGTGATGCAGGTCTTGCGCCCGATCCGGTCGCCCAGAGGACCGAAGAAGAGCGCGCCGGACATCATCCCGAACAAGGCCCAGCTTGCAAGCGATCCGGCCTGCGGGGCACTCAGTCCCCATTGGTCCATCAACTGCGGTAGGACGACGCCGTAAATGAAGACGTCATAGCCATCGACTATAAGCAGGATGGCACAAGCAATGATGATCTTGAGATGTAGGTTTCCGAACCTGGCTTCGTCGATGTGACGATTTATATCGATACCCTGCATATCGATTCCTCTCCCGTGTTGTTGGGTATGATTTCCCGGGAAAGTGAATGACATGCAGGGCGCCGCCAAATACCAATTAAGTCCCGTTGAAATACGCTGCGGGTATGATGGCGGGTGTCGCGACCCTCAAAGCTCCTCTGTAAGGGCGGCCGGAACCTCATAGCCCCATTGCGCATATTGGCGCGCGATCACCGACGCCATCAGCGCCAGTTCGGGGGAACGGTCGCCGGGGCGGTGGCTCATGATGATGGGGGAGGTGGCCGGCTCGATCAGGTCGCGGAAGGCGACATCGTGGCTGCGGGCGCGATGGACCGATTCGGGGACGATCGCCATCCCCTCCTGCGCCGCGACCAGGCCGATGGCGATCTGCAGTTCGCGCGCCTCATGGACGATGCGCGGCTCGATCGCATGGTCGCGGAACAGCGATATGACCTGGTCGGCATAGCTGGGCCGCGGCGCGCGCGGGTAGATGATCTGTGGCTCATCGGCCAGGTCGCGGATCGAGATCGGTCCTTCGCCACGGGCCAGCGGATGGTCCATCGGGAAGGCCGCGACCATCTTCTCGTTGCGCAGGATGATGCGACGGACGGCAGGATCCTCGAACCGGATGCGGCCGAAGCCGACATCGATGCGTCCGTCCTTCAGCGCGGCAATCTGTTCCAGCGTGGTGCTTTCGACCATCACCAGTTCGACATTGTCGGCCGCCTTGCGAAATTCGCGGATCAACTCGGGCAGGCGGGCATAGATGGTGGAGGCGACGAAGCCGATCACCAGCCGGCGGCGCTGGCTGGTGGCGGCGGTCTTCACCATCGCCTCGACATCCTCCATCCGCGCCAGCAATTGCAGCGCCTGAGCATGGAGCAGGCGGCCGACATCGGTCAACCGCAGCGGACGACTGGCACGGTCGAGCAACGGTGCGCCGACATGCGCCTCCAATTGCTGGATCGCGCGGGACAAAGGCGGCTGGGCGATATGCAGCCGGTCGGCGGCGCGGTTGAAATTGCCCTCATCCGCGACGGCCACGAAATAGCGCAAGAGGCGCAGGTCCATCACTGACTTATACCTCCAAAGTATCGCCCCTTGACCGCATTGATCTTTGAAACCGGCGCGGACGAGGCATAGCTATCCGATGAAACGTAAGCATTTGGGAGAGTCGCCGCAATGGCTGGATTGAGCCACGCCGATACCTTCATCGTCGATGTGCCGACGATCCGCCCGCATGTGCTGGCGATGGCGACCATGCACGCCCAATCGATGGTGATCGTCCGCCTGACCGATGCCGACGGTATCGAGGGGATTGGCGAGGGCACCACGATCGGGGGCCTCAGCTACGGCGAGGAAAGCCCAGAAAGCATCAAGTCGGCGATCGACACCTATATCGTCCCCGTCCTGGAAACCTGCGACCTGGCGCAGGTCGGCGCGACCATGGCCAAGGTCGCCCGCTGCGTGCGTGGCAATCATTTCGCGAAATGCGCGGTCGAAACGGCGCTGCTCGACATGGCGGGCAAGCGGCTGGGCATTCCTGTGTCCGAACTGATCGGCGGTGGCCGGGTGCGCGACAGCCTGCCCGTCGCCTGGACGCTGGCCAGCGGCGACACCGCCCGCGACATTGCCGAGGGCGAGGAAATGCTGGGCCTGCGGCGCCATCGCATCTTCAAGCTGAAGATCGGCAAGCGCGACGTGCGCGACGACGTCGCCCATGTCGGCGCCATATGCAAGGCGCTGGGCGACCGCGCCAGCGTGCGCGTCGACGTCAACCAGAACTGGTCGGAGGCGCAGGCCAAGATCGGCATGGCCATGCTGCATGATGTCGGTTGCGACCTGGTCGAGCAGCCGATCGCCGGCGACGCGATTGCCGCGATGGCACGCCTGTCGAAGAACCAACCGGTGCCGCTGATGGCGGACGAGGCATTGAATGGTCCGCGCAGCGCAATGCGGATCGCCTCGGCCCATGCCGCCAGCGTCTTCGCGCTCAAGATCGCCCAGTCTGGCGGCCTGTTCGCAGCGGCCGATGTGGCGGCGATTGGCGCGGCGGCCGGCATCGGCCTTTATGGCGGCACGATGCTGGAGGGCGGTGTCGGCACGGTCGCGTCGGCCCATGTCTTCGCTACCCTGCCGGACCTCGCCTGGGGCACCGAATTATTCGGTCCGCTGCTCCAGACCGAGGACATATTGCGCGATCCGCTCGGCTATGCCGACTTTTCGCTCGCCGTGCCGACCGGATCGGGCCTGGGCATCGCCTTTGACGAGGACAAGCTCGCCTTCTTCCGGCGCGATCGCGCGTCGCCCGTTCTTCACGCCGTTACCGCAGGAGCCTGAAACCCATGCTGTTCATGGTCGAAATGGACGTCAACATCCCGCTGGATTTCGATGCGGCGGAAGCCGCCCGGATCAAGGCCGCGGAAAAGGCCTATTTCCAGACGCTGCAGGCCGCCGGCACCTGGCGCCATATCTGGCGCAAGGTCGGTCTCTATTCCAACGTCTCGATCTTCGACGTCGAAAGCAACGCAGCCTTGCACGACACGCTGATGGCGTTGCCGCTCTACCCCTTCATGACGATGAAGATCACGCCGCTCTGCCGCCATCCTTCCTCGATCCATGAGGATGATCGCTGATCGTCCGGCACAGACCGCAAAGCTTAGGAGAGAAAAATATGGGTACCAGCTTCGTAGAAACACCGGAAATCCAGAACCTGCTCGACCGTGTCGCGGGTCTGGATTGCGACGGTGGCAACGCCCGCATGAAGGGCATCGTTCGCGACCTGATCCAATCCTGCATGACCGTCATCGCCCGCTATGATGTCAGCGAGGACGAGGTTTGGAACGCCGTCAACTTCCTGCAGGGCGCGGCCGGTGCCGGCGAACTGGGCCTGTTGATGCCGGGCGTCGGCCTGGAACATTTCATCGATCTCTACATGGACGCCAAGGATGCCGAGGCCGGCAAGTCGGGCGGCACGCCGCGCACGATCGAAGGCCCGCTCTATGTCGAGGGCGCGCCCATTGTCGAGAGCGGCGCCTATCTGACCAATGATGCCGACGACACCGATACGCTCTACATGACCGGCCGCATCATTGGCCCGGATGGCGAGGCGGTGACCGACGGGCTGGTCCATGTCTGGCATGCGGATTCGCACGGCTTCTATTCGCATTTCGACCCGACCCACGCACAGACGCCGTTCAATAATCGCCGTCGCCTCAAGATCGCGGCGGACGGCACCTATGCCTTCTCGTCGAAGATGCCCAACGGCTATTCCGTGCCGCCGGGCGGCGCGTCCGACACGCTGATGAAGGCGCTCGGCCGGCACGGCAATCGCCCGGCCCATGTGCATTTCTTCATCGAGGCGCCCGGCTATCGCCGCCTGACCACGCAGATCAATTTCGGCGACGATCCGTTCGCCGCCGACGATTTCGCCTTCGGCACCCGCGAAGGGCTGCTGCCGGTGCCGAACCGCCAGGGCGACAGCGCGCATATCGCCTTCGATTTCCATCTGCAGCGCGCGGACGATGAAGGCGACGAGGCCTTCTCGACCCGCAAGCGCCTGGTGGTGGATGCCGACGAACCGGTCACGGAACCGGCCTGAGAGGAGAGAGGATCATGACCAGCCCCATGGCTTTCCTGCGCGACCGTGTTGAAACCGCGGTCGTGGACGATCCGGAAACCGGCATCTTCCGTTGCCGCCGCGACGTCTTCACCGACCCCGCCCTGTTCGATCTGGAGATGAAATATATCTTCGAGAGCAACTGGGTCTATCTGGCCCATGAAAGCCAGGTCTCCAGCAAGAACGACTATTTCACCACCTGGATCGGCCATACGCCGGTGATCCTGACGCGGGCCAAGGATGGCGGCCTCAACTGCGTGGTCAATGCCTGCGCTCATCGCGGCGCCAAGCTGTGCCGCCGCAAGCGCGGCAACCAGCCGCTGTTCGTCTGCCCCTTCCACGGCTGGAGCTTCAAGACCGACGGCAAGCTGCTGCGCGCCAAGGATGCCAGCACCGGCGCCTATCCCGACAGTTTCGATCATGAAGGGTC
This sequence comes from Sphingobium scionense, assembly GCF_014197035.1. Lineage (GTDB taxonomy): Bacteria > Pseudomonadota > Alphaproteobacteria > Sphingomonadales > Sphingomonadaceae > Sphingobium > Sphingobium scionense. The sequence goes on from NZ_JACIEU010000003.1 coordinate 123,015, forward strand.
GCACGACCTGACCAAGGTTCGCGTCGAAAGCTATCGCGGCTTCATCTTCGGGTCGCTCAATCATGATGTCCTGCCGCTGGAGGATCATCTGGGCGAGGCCAGGGTCATCATCGACCAGATGGTCGACCAGGCGCCCGAGGGTCTGGAAGTGCTGACCGGCAATTCCACCTACACCTTCCATGGCAACTGGAAGATGCAGATGGAAAATGGCTGCGACGGCTATCATGTCAGCTCGGTTCATGAAAATTACCAGTCGACCATGGGCCGCCGCGCCGAAGGCGGGACCAAGGCGGTCGACGCCAATGGCTGGTCGAAGGCACCGGCAAGCGGCGTCTATGGCTTCGAGCATGGCCATATCCTGCTGTGGACGCAGGTGCTGAACCCCGAGGTCCGGCCAGTCTGGAACTATAAGGACCAGCTGGTCGAGCGGCTGGGCGAGGACAAGGCTCGCTTCATCCTGGAGCAGACGCGCAATCTGGCGCTCTATCCCAATGTCTTCCTGATGGACCAGTTTTCGACCCAGATCCGTGTCGTCCGCCCGATCGACGTACATACGACCGAAGTCACCATCTATTGCTACGCCCCCAAGGGCGAGAGCGCGGAAGACCGGGCGCATCGCATCCGCCAGTATGAGGATTTCTTCAACGTCACCGGCATGGGCACGCCCGACGATCTGGAGGAATTCCGCAGCTGCCAGTCGGCCTATGAGGGCGCGGGCGAATTGTGGAATGATCTCAGCCGTGGCGCGACGCGCTGGATTGCCGGGCCGGACAGCAATGCCACCGCCATGGGCATGAACCCGCTGCTGTCGAGCGAGCGGAGCGAGGATGAAGGGCTGTTCGTGCGCCAGCATGAATTCTGGGCGCAGATCATGCTCGACGGCATGGCCCGCGACGCCGGTGCGCCGATGATGGAGGCCGCAGAATGACACTGGTGCTCGACACGGAGCGCGCGGCGCTCTCCTATCAGGATATCTGCGCCTTTCTCTATCGCGAGGCACGGCTGCTCGATGATCGCGAACTGGACGCATGGCTGGAATGCTATGCGGAACAGTGCGAATATTGGATGCCGGCCTGGACCGACGATGATGCGCTGACCACCGATCCGCACAGCGAAATCTCGCTCATCTATTATGGCAACCGAAAGGGGCTGGAGGATCGGGTCTATCGCTTGAAGACCGAACGGTCGTCGGCGAGCACGCCCGAGGCGCGCACTTCGCATTTCCTGGCGAATATCGAGGTGATCGAGACGCGGAGCGATGCGATCGACCTGCGCTACAACTGGCATACGATGAGCCATCGCTACCAGAAGACGCAGCAGTTTTTCGGAACCAGCTTCGTCACGCTGGACATCAGCGGCACGGCGCCGAAGATCCTGAAGAAGACAATCGTCCTCAAGGACGACTATATTCATCAGGTCATCGACGTTTATCATATCTGAGGGGCGAGCGATGATCTTCCAGGGACGCTTCGCCGGCAAGGTGATGGTCGTGACCGGCGCGGCGCAGGGCATCGGTGCCGGTGTCGCCACCCGTGCCGCGGCCGAGGGTGCCAGCCTTGTGCTGGTCGACCGGGCGGACTTCGTGACCGATGTCGAGCAGGCGATCGTGGCGGCGGGTGGCAAGGCGATTTCCGTCACCGGCGACCTTGAAACCTATGAGGGCGCGGCGCAGGCGATGGCGGCGGCGATCGTGGCGTTCGGGCGCATCGACATCCTCATCAACAAAGTCGGCGGCGCGATCCGCATGCGGCCCTATGTGCAGTTCGAGCCGGATCAGATTGACGCGGAAATCCGCCGCTCGCTGATGCCGACCCTCTATTGCTGCCATGCGGTTCTGCCCGCGATGCTGGAGCAGGGGGCGGGGACGATCGTCAACCTGTCGTCCAACGCCACGCGCGGCATCCGCCGCGTGCCCTATTCGGCGGCGAAGGGTGGGATCAATGGCCTGACCCAGGCACTGGCGATGGAATATGCGGAGGCTGGCATTCGTGTCGTCGCGACCGCGCCCGGCGGCACCAGCGCGCCGCCGCGCCGCGTGCCGCGCAATGCCGAGGGCGACAACCGCCAAGAGCAGGCCTGGATGGCTGAGGCGGTGGAACAGGTGACGTCGTCGGCTTTCATGAAGCGCTACGGCACGCTGGACGAGCAGATCGCCCCCATCCTTTTCCTCGCCTCCGACGAGGCCAGCTATGTGACCGGATCGGTCCTGCCCGTCGCCGGAGGCGACATAGGTTGACGCTCGCCGGTGGCGATATCGGCTGAAGGAGCCAGAAATGCAGAAAATATTCGACAGCCCTCGGGTCGCACTGGATGGCCTGTTGTTCGACGGGATGACGATCATGTCGGGCGGCTTCGGCCTGTCGGGCAATCCCGAAAGCCTGATCCCGGAAATCCGGGCGAGCGGCGTGAAGGATCTGACCGTCATTTCCAACAATGCCGGCGCCGACGGTTTTGGCCTGTGGATGCTGCTGGAAAGCCGGCAGGTCCGCAAGATGATCTCGTCCTATGTCGGGGAGAACAAGCTGTTCGAAAGCCAGTATCTGTCGGGCGAGCTGGAATTGGAGCTGAACCCGCAGGGCACGCTGGCCGAGCGTATCCGCGCCGGTGGCGCCGGCATCCCGGCCTTCTACACCAAGACCGGCGTCGGCACGGTGGTGGCCGAGGGCAAGCCGGTCGAGAATTTCGAGGGCGAGGATTATGTCCGCGAAACCTGGCTGCGCGCTGATCTGTCGATCATCAAGGCGTGGCGGGCCGATCCGGCGGGGAACCTGATGTTCCGTAAGACCGCGCGCAACTTCAACCCGAACATGGCGACCGCCGGCAAGGTGACGGTGGTGGAAGTCGAGGAAATCGTGGCCGAGGGCAGCTTCGACCCCGACGGCATCCACACGCCCGGCATCTATGTCGACCGCATCGTCCTCTCCACCATCAACGAGAAGCGGATCGAGAAGCTGACTGTTCGTGAGCGCGATGGCCGCGAAAGGGAGACCGCATAATGAGCTGGACCCGCGACGAGATGGCGGCGCGCGCCGCGAAGGAACTGCGCGACGGCTATTATGTGAACCTCGGCATCGGCATTCCGACCCTGGTGGCGAACCATGTGCCCGAAGGCGTCAATGTCACGCTGCAAAGCGAGAATGGCATGCTCGGCATCGGTCCCTTTCCCTATGAGGGTGAGGCGGACCCGGACCTCATCAATGCCGGCAAGCAGACGATCACCGCACTGCCGACCAGCAGCTTCTTCTCCTCGGCGGACAGTTTCGCGATGATCCGGGGCGGCCATATCGACATGGCGGTGCTGGGCGCGATGGAGGTGGCCGCCAATGGCGACCTCGCCAACTGGACCATCCCCGGCAAGATGGTGAAGGGCATGGGCGGGGCGATGGACCTGGTCGCGGGTGTCAAGCGCGTGGTCGTGGTGATGGACCATGTGTCGAAAAATGGCAGCCCCAAGATTCTCGACGCTTGCACCCTGCCGCTCACCGGCAAGGCGGTCGTCGACCTCATCATCACGGACCTCGCCGTGATCGCCGTCGATCGTGCAAAAGGCGGCCTCACCCTGGTCGAACTTGCGCCGGGCGTGACCGAAGCCGAAGTCGCCGAGAAGACCGGCGCGCCGCTGGCGATCCTCGAAAACGCATAAGACTGGAATTTACCGTGCCCAATCTGATCGTCGTCAACCGTGCGGGGGACGAAACGACTATCGATGCCCGTGAGGGCGTGTCCGTGATGCAAGCCATTCGCGACAATGGCTTTGACGAACTGCTGGCCTTGTGCGGCGGCTGCTGTTCCTGCGCCACCTGCCACGTCTTCGTCGATGAGGCATGGGCCGGCGCGGTCGGCGCGGCCAGCGGCGACGAGGATGATCTGCTCGATTCTTCCGACCATCGCGGCGATCGGTCGCGCCTGTCCTGCCAGATCATGATGGCGGCCGCGCTCGACGGGCTGCGCGTCGCCATCGCGCCGGAGGATTGAGCATGGCCTTCATCCAGCGCGCCGGCGCGAACCTCTACTGGAAACGCGACGGGCGGGATGACGCGCCCGCGCTGGTGCTGCTGAACAGCATCGGCACCGACATGGATTTGTGGGACGGCGTGCTGCCCTATCTGCGCGATCGCTTCGCTGTGCTGCGGATCGACACGCGCGGCCATGGCGCGTCGATCGCCGAGCCGGGTGATTATGCGCTCGCCATGCTGGCGGACGATGTGCTGGCGGTGGCCGATGCGGCCGGCTTCGATCGTTTCTCTGTGGCGGGCGTCTCGCTGGGCGGCATGATCGGCATGGAACTGGCGCTGCGGGCGCCGGGGCGGATCGACAAGCTTCTGCCGATCTGCACCTCCGCGACGATGGACAGCGCGTCCTGGAACGACCGTATCGCCAAGGTCCGGGGCGAAGGTATGGCCGCCATCGCCGACCTTGCCATGGGGCGCTTCCTGTCCGATGCCGCCGAGCCGGCCCTTTATGAGGCGGTCCGGCGCCAGTTGCTGGCGATGGATGCGCAGGGCTATGCCGGCTGCGGCGCGGCGATCCGCGACATGGACCTGGCCGACCGGATCGGCAGCATCGCCTGTCCGACCCTGCTTATCATCGGCACCCGCGACACATCGACGCCCTTTGAGGGGCATGGCGAGCATCTGATCGCCCGCATCCCCGGCGCGGCGCATGTGGCGCTGGAAGCCGCGCATCTTGCTCCGCTCGAAGCGCCCGAGGCGCTGGCGGGCGCTATCACCTCTTTCCTGGAAAGCTGAGACATATGGCACAGGCCTTCATCTGCGATGCCGTCCGCACCCCGATCGGCAAGCTCAACGGATCGCTGGCGACCATCCGCGCCGACGATCTGGCGGCGCTGCCGCTCAAGGCGCTGATGACGCGCAATGAACAGGCCGACTGGTCGGCGCTGGACGATGTCATCCTGGGCTGCGCCAACCAGGCGGGCGAGGATAATCGCAACGTCGCCCGCATGGCGGTGCTGCTGGCGGGCATGGGCGAGGCCGTGCCGGGCGTGACTGTCAATCGGCTGTGCAGTTCCGGCCTCAATGCGCTGGGCATGGCGGCGCAGGCGATCCGCAGCGGCGACGCGGATTTCCTGATCGCCGGTGGCGCCGAGAGCATGACCCGCGCGCCCTATGTGCTGGGCAAGGCCGGCAGCGCCTTCGGCCGCGACCAAAGAATAGAGGACACGACGCTCGGCTGGCGCTTCATCAACCCGGCGATGAAGGCCACCTATGGCGTCGATACCATGCCCCAGACCGGCGAGAATGTCGCAGAACAATGGGGCGTCAGCCGCGAGGAGCAGGATCGCTTCGCGCTCGCCAGCCAGGAGAAGGCTGCGCGCGCGCAGGCAAGCGGTCGCTTCGCTGCCGAGATCGTGCCGGTCTCGATCCCGCAGAAGAAGGGCGATCCTATCCTGTTCGAGGCGGACGAGCATCTGCGCGCTACCAGTCTGGAGGCGCTGGCGAAGCTGAAGCCGGTGGTGAAGGCTGACGGCACGGTGACGGCGGGCAATGCGTCGGGCCTCAACGACGGGGCGGCGGCGATGCTGGTCGCGTCGGAAGCGGCTGCGAAAGCGCACGGACTGACCCCGCGTGCTCGGGTGATCGGCATGGCGGCGGCGGGCATCGCACCCCGCATCATGGGCGCCGGCCCGATCGAGGCGGCGCGCAAGCTGCTCGCCCGCCACGGTATGAGCGTCGATCAGCTCGACGTGATCGAACTCAACGAGGCCTTTGCCAGCCAGGCGATCGCGACGCTGCGCGACCTGGCGGTTGATCCGTTCGACCCGCGCGTCAATCCCAATGGCGGGGCGATCGCGCTCGGTCATCCGCTCGGCATGTCGGGCGCGCGCATTGCGCTGTCGGCAGTCGAGGAATTGCATCGGGCCGGCGGGCGCCATGCGCTGGCCTTCATGTGCATCGGCGTCGGCCAGGGCCTCGCCGTGCTGCTGGAGCGGGTGTGATGGACATGGAGCGCGCAGATATCGTCATCGTCGGGGCCGGCCATGGCGGCGCGCAATGCGCGATCGCGCTGCGCCAGAACGGCTTTGCCGGGACCATCATGGTGGTCGGTCGCGAGCCGGAATATCCCTATGAGCGGCCGCCGCTGTCCAAGGATTATTTCGCGCGCGAAAAGGCGTTCGAGCGGCTGCTGATCCGGCCCCCGGCCTTCTGGGCCGAAAAGGATGTGAACTTCCTGCTCGGCACCGAAGTGACGGCGGTCGAACCGGCGAGCAGGCAACTGACGCTCTCCGACGGACGCAGCCTTGGCTATGGCAAGCTCATTTGGGCGACCGGCGGGGAACCGCGCCGGTTGAGCTGCGCTGGCGCCGATCTGGCCGGCGTCCATGCGGTGCGGACCCGCGCCGACTGCGACGCGCTGATGGCGGAAATCGATGCCGGCAAGCGCGAGATAGTGGTCATCGGCGGCGGTTATATCGGACTCGAAGCGGCCGCGGTGCTGAGCAAGATGGGCCTCAAGGTCACCCTGCTCGAAGCGCTGCCACGGGTACTGGCGCGGGTGGCGGGCGAAGAATTGTCCGCCTTCTATCAACAGGTCCATCGCGATCATGGCGTCGATCTGCGCCTTGATGCCAGGGTCGATTGTCTTGAGGGCGCCGATGGCCAGGTGAGCGCGGTGCGGCTGGAGGATGGTGAACGCATCCCCGCACAGGCGGTGATCGTGGGCATCGGCATCATCCCGGCGGTCGAGCCGCTGATCCGTGCCGGGGCGAAGGGCACCAACGGCATCGATGTGGACGCCGGATGCCGCACCTCATTGCCTGACATATACGCGATCGGCGACTGCGCCGCCTTTGCCTGCGACTTTGCCGGCGGGCAGGTGATGCGGGTGGAATCGGTCCAGAATGCCAATGACATGGCGACCTGCGTGGCGAAGGCGATCTGCGGCGACGAACGGCCCTATCGCGCCTTTCCCTGGTTCTGGTCGAACCAATATGATCTCAAGCTCCAGACCGCCGGTATCAATACGGGGTTCGACCAGACGGTGATGCGCGGCACGCCCGCCGACGGCGCCTTCTCGGTCGTCTATCTCCGGGACGGCAAGGTCATCGCGCTCGACTGCGTGAACAGCGTGAAGGACTATGTCCAGGGCCGAAAGCTGGTGGAATTGGGCATCACCCCCGACATCGGCCGGATTACGGATGCCATGGTGCCGCTCAAGGAATTGGCGCTGGCGTCGCAGGACTGATCGACGGTCGAACCAATGTTCGGGCGTTACGGCAATCTTTCGCCCATCGATGCTTCCAGCACCGCATACCATTCGGCGCGGCTCCATTCGACCTTGTAGGCATCGATGCTGCGCGCGATGCGACCGGGCGACTGGCTGCCGATGATCGGGATCGGCCGGGCTGGGTGGACCATGATCCAGGACAGGGCTGCGGCCGTGATGTCGACACCATATCGTGCGCCATGGTCGGCGATCATGACGGCGGCGGGATGGAGCGCTTTCGCCAGGCGTCCGCCGCCCAACGGCGACCATGCCAGTACCGCGATGTCGCGGGCCATGGCCTGGTCCAGTGTGCCGTCATGGAGCGGCGTGGTGCGCAGGGCCGACAATTCGGGCTGGGTGCTGACGATCGGCAGGTCGAGAAAGGCCTGCAAGGCGTCGAGTTCGTGGATGCCATAATTGGACACACCGATGGCGCGGGCCTTGCCGGCTTCGACCATCCGGGTCAGGCTGGCGGCCATCTCCTGTGGATGGGTCAGGAAATCGCGGCGATGGATCTGATAGAGATCGATCTGCGCGGTCCCCATGCGCCTCAGCGAGGCATCGATTGCCTGGGTCAGATAGGTGGCGCTGCTATTATAGGGAATGCCTGGATGGATGCCGCCCTTGGTGGCGAGGATCATCTGCTGGCGCAAGGCCGGCGCCTCGGCCAGTACCTGGCCGAACAGCGTCTCTGCCGATCCGAAGCCAGCGGGGGTGTCGCAGCCATAGATATCCGCCGTATCGAACAGGGTGATGCCCGCCTCCAGTGCGGCTTCCACCCTGGCCCGTGCATCGGCGATATCCTCGCCCGCAAGCCGCCACATGCCCCAGGCAATGGGCGAAACGGCAATCTGGCTCTGGCCGAGCGGACGAGGGGTGGACGAGGGACGCAAATGGGTCATGGCCGGTTCAATGCCACAAGAGATGTGCCGATAGTAGATACAGGGCAATCAACTCAGGTTTCCGGCCGGGTCCATATCCAGCTGCCGCCGATCAGCGCGGCGGTCAGCGGGATCAGGTACCAGGGGAAGGGGGAGAAGATCAGCGCCAGGATCGCGCTGAAGGCGAAGGCGCAGAGCGCGGCCTTCTTGCCCTTGCGGCTGATCGCGCCACGTTCGCGCCAGCGGCGGATATGCGGGCCGAAATGCTTGTGGTCGAGCAGCCTGGCTTCCAGTTCCGGGCTGGACCGGGCGAAGCAGTAGGCGGCCAGGATCATGAACGGCACGGTCGGCAGCAGCGGCAGGAAAGCGCCCAGCCCGCCGAGCCCGATCGAGAGGAAGCCGGCAATGAGATAGAGATGGCGCCGCACCCGTCGATCCCGTCTGCAATGGGCCAGTGCAGCCCGTTTCATCCTGTCTATGCTATTGATTTGCAGGAACGCAATTGTCTTTCGCCAGGTTCTTTCGTCACGCGGCGGGCAGGCGCAGCCGTACCAGCAGGCCCCCCAGATCCTCGCTCTCCTCCAGCGCCACCGACCCGCCGTAGATCTCAGCGACGTCGCGGACGATGGCGAGGCCAAGCCCGGTGCCGGGCTTGCCCGAATCGAGCCGAACGCCCCGGTCGAAGATGCGTACCCGGTCGGCTTCGGGAATACCCATGCCGTCGTCCTCGACCATGATTTCGACCGTATCGCCAGCACGCTGAACCGTTGCGAACACGCTGCCGCCACCATATTTGGCGGCGTTTTCGACCAGATTGCCCAGCATCTCGTCCAGATCCTGCCGTTCGACCCGGACGGCGGCGGTCTTGTCGCCGTCCATATCGACCCGCGCATCCTGATAAAGGTGGCGCACTGCGCGCTCGACCGCCTCCAGGCTGGCCCAGACTTCGGCCCGGCTCTGCGCCGCGCCGCGCCGCCCGACGGCGCGGGCGCGTGCCAGATGATGATCGACTTGGCGCCGCATCGTCGTCGCCTCGCGCACCACCGTATCGCCCAGGTCGGGGGCATGGGCGGTTGCGGCGTTCATGATCACGGTCAGCGGGGTCTTGAGCGCGTGGGCCAGGTTGCCGGCATGGGTGCGCGCCTCCTCCGCCTGCCGCTCATTATGGGCGAGCAGGGCATTGAGTTCCTCGACCATAGGCAGCACTTCGGCGGGCATCGGCTCGGTCACGCGGCTCTTGTCGCCATCGCGCATCTTGATGATTTCCAGCCGCACCTTGCGGAGCGGCCGCAGGCCATAGATGGTCTGCAAGGTGGCCAGCACGATCAGGCCCAGCGCCAGCAGGGCGAAGCTCTTGAACAGGGTGGAGCGCAATGTCTTGATTTGCGCATCGAGCCCCTGACGGGCCTGCGCTACCATGAACATCCAGCGCACGTCGGCCCCCGGCAGGATCACGGTCCGTTCCATGACGCGCAAATCCTCGCCGGGAAATTGCTTGCTGTCATAGACATGGAAATTGCGGTCGGCATGGTCGCCTGGCACCTTGAGCGCCCGGTCCCACAGCGATCGCGATCGCCAGTCCTCATGCCCTTTGGCACTGATCTGATAATAGAGGCCGCTATTTGGCTCCAGAAAGCGCTGGTCGGCGAGCGGGCGGTTGAACAGCACTTCGCCGTCCGGGCCGATTTCGGCAGCCGCGATCATCGCCGTCAGCACATAGTTCATGCCATCGTCGAAGTTGCGCGTCACCGCATCCGACAACACCCGGTCGAGCGCCAGCCCGCCACCCAACAGCAGCACGCTGATCCACAGCGCCGCGATGCCGATCATGCGGCGGCTGATCGATCCGGTGGAGCGGACGGGGGGAGGGGGCTGGCTGGCCATGCGAATCGAGCTTACACCGCTTCGTTCCGAACGCGGGCGAGAAACAGAGCGCGGCCAATCACGATAAGGGCCAATTCGCTTCTCGCCATCGCTCGAAGCGAACGAAGGTTGATGCCTTGCGGATTACCGCCCCGGCTCGTCCAGGCTGTAGCCAAGGCCCCGGATGGTGGTGATGACGTCGGCACCCAGCTTCTTGCGGATGCGCGTCACGAACACTTCGATCGTGTTGGAATCGCGATCGAAATCCTGATCGTAGATATGTTCGATCAACTCGGTGCGGCTGACCACCTTGCCCTTGTGGTGGAGCAGGTAGGACAGGAGCTTATATTCCTGCGCGGTCAGCTTCACCGGATCGCCCTTCAGCGTCACCTTGCCCGACCGGGTGTCGAGGCGGACGTCGCCGGCGATCAGTTCGCTCGACGCATTGCCGCTCGCACGACGGATGAGCGCACGCAGGCGGGCGATCAGTTCCTCGCTCTGGAAGGGCTTGGCCAGATAATCGTCGGCGCCGGCATCGAGGCCCGCGACCTTGTCCGACCAGCTATCACGCGCGGTCAGTACCAGCACGGGGAAGCTGCGGCCTTCCTTGCGCCAGCGGTCGAGCACGGTCAGGCCGTCAATCGTCGGCAGGCCCAGGTCCAGGACCACCGCGTCATAATTTTCGGTCGAGCCCAGGAAATGGCCATCCTCACCATCGGTGGCGAGGTCGACGGCATAGCCGGCCCCTTCCAGCGTGTTCCTGAGCTGCTGGCCCAGGCTCGGTTCATCCTCGACGATCAGCAGGCGCATAGGGTTCCGTTTCTTGTTATCGATGCAAAGACTGTGGCCGGCACGCGGTCAGCGCGCCCAGCCGATGATATCGCCTGTCCGGCCGTCCGCATCAACCCACATCACCTTGCCGTCCTTCACATATTTCAGACGATAGCGATTGGTGGAGGGATTGAACTCGCTGCCGACATAGGTGGCGCCGCCGACCTGAGCGTCGACCCGGCGCTTGATCATCGAAAAGGGCATCACCTGACCATCCAGCATCGCGCGGCGTGCGGCGTCCTGTTCATCACGGCGGCCACCGGCCTCTGCGACCGGTGTCATCAGGGACAGGGCCAGTAGGGCGCCCAGTCCGGCAGTCAGGCTCTTGGCGATCATTGTCATGGGCATGGCATAGGTGAGGCGCATTGAACAGGTGGTGAATGACGGCAGGATTATCGATGGGATGTCGGCCGGCATAGCCCGGCCGACATCCCCTGCGCCAAGATCAGCGTTCCAGCGCGTACTGGACCGTCAGGCTGATCGAGGCGCTGACCTGGCCCGGTTCGACCGGGGTGGGTGCAGCGTCGGCCTTGAAGCGGGCGGCCATCATCGGCATCGGCGCATTGCCGCCGCTGCTGCTTTCCGAGATCGAGACCAGCCGGGCCGATCGATAGCCGGCCGCCTGGGCATAGAAATCGGCCTGGGCCTTGGCGGTCTTGAGCGCGGTGGCGCGGGCCTGGGCCTGAAGCGGGCTCGAATCCTCGATCGAGAAGCTCGGTCCGTTGATGTTGGTCGCACCGGCTTGCACCAGCGTGTCGAGCAGCGCGCCGACCTTCTTCACGTCGCGGACCTTGACGCTCAACTGGTTCGACGCCTCATAGCCCAGGAAGCGCGGACCGGACGGCTGGCCGTCGCGGTTGCTGTAATCATATTGGGCGTTGAGGTTGATGCCGCTGGTCTGGATGTCGGCCTTGGCAATGCCCGCCTTGGCCAGTGCGATGATCAGCCCGTCCATCTTGACGGCATTGTCCTTCATCGCCTGGGCCGCGGTCTGTGCCTTGGTCTGGACGCCGGTGCCGATGGTCGCGACATCGGGCGCGGCCTCGACGCTTTCGCTGACGTTCAACGTCACCACCGGCGCGGTCTCGGCGATGGTGACGCTGGTTTGGGCAACAGCCGCAATCGGAAGCGCGGCGGCGCCGAGCGCCATCAGGGCGAGGGCGGATTTCATGGACATTGTCTCCTCTGTAAGTCCTGCACCCGTTTTGGCCCGGGTGCGATGAATGGACGCTGACATGCGTTGAAAGCCGTCCGACAGCTTTCCGGTTCCACTCTTGCCCCGGCGCTCGATAGGCCCTAGCTGCACCGCCATGGCAGCACCCATTCTCTCGTTCGAAAATCTCGGCCTCTCGCAGGGCAGCCATTGGCTGTTCCGCCATATCGACATTCATGTCGGCCAGCGCGACCGGCTGGCATTGATCGGGCGCAACGGCGCGGGCAAGACGACGCTGCTGAAGCTGATCGGTGGCCAGATCGAGGCGGACGAGGGCATAAGGTCGGTGCAGCCGGGCGCGCGGGTTATAACGCTGGAACAGGATCCGGACGTCAGCGCCTTCAAGACGCTGCATGATTTCGCGCTGGCGGGGGATTTTGCGCCACCCGCCCATGAGGTGGAGGCGATCGCCGACCAGCTCGGCATCGACCTGTCGCGCGAGGCTGCAACCGCCAGCGGTGGTGAGCGTCGCCGCGCCGCCATTGCCCGCGCGCTGGCGAGCGAACCCGACCTGCTGCTGCTGGACGAGCCGACCAACCATCTGGACATCGCCGCGATCGACTGGCTGGAAAGCTGGCTGGCGCGTTACAATGGTGCCTTCATCGTCATCAGCCATGACCGCGCTTTCCTCACCCGCCTGACCCGCCAGACGCTGTGGCTCGATCGTGGCCAGATGCGCCGCAACGAGATCGGCTTCGGCGGCTTCGAGGACTGGATGGAAGCGGTCTATGCCGAGGAGGCGCGTGCTGCCGAGAAGCTGGACGCCAAGCTCAAGATCGAGGCGCACTGGCTGGAGCGCGGTGTTACCGCCCGGCGCAAGCGCAACCAGGGGCGGCTGGCCAAGCTGTGGGAGATGCGCGCCCAGCGCGCCGCGATGCAGGGGCCGCAGGGGACCGCCAAGATCGCGGTGGCGAGCGACGACAGCAAGACCAAGAGCGTCATCAAGGCCGAGCATGTCACCAAGACCTTCGGTGACCGCACCATCATCAACGACTTTTCCCTGCGGGTGCAGCGCGGCGACCGGATCGGCATCGTCGGCGGTAATGGCGCGGGCAAGTCGACCCTGCTCAAGCTGCTGACCGGTGAATTGGCGCCCGACAGCGGCGCGGTGACGCTGGCCAAGACGCTGGACATGATCTTCATCGACCAGCAGCGCAGCCTGATGCAGGGCGACAAGAGCGTGCGCGACGTGCTGGCCGAAGGCGGCGACTGGATCGACGTGCGCGGCATCCGCAAGCATGTCCATGGCTATCTCAAGGACTTTCTGTTCGATCCCTCTCTGGCCGAGGCGAAGGTCGGCACCCTGTCGGGCGGCGAGCGATCGCGCCTGTTGTTCGCGCGCGAATTTGCCCGCGAATCCAACCTTCTGGTGCTGGACGAACCGACCAACGACCTTGACCTCGAAACGCTAGACCTGTTGCAGGAAGTCATCGCGGATTATGACGGCACGGTGCTGATCGTCAGCCATGACCGCGATTTCCTCGATCGCACCGTTACCGTGACCCTGGGCCTCGACGGATCGGGCAAGGTTGACGTGATCGTCGGCGGCTATGCCGACTGGATCGCCAAGCGCGATCCGCGCCGTGCGCCAAAGGCGGAGAAGAAGGAGGCTGCGGCCCCGACGCCGCCCAAGCCCGCCTCGACCAAGCTGACCTACAAGGACCAGCGCGACCTCGACCTGCTACCCCAGAAGATCGAGGAACTGGAAGCGGCGATCGCCCGCGACGAAGAGGCTCTGGCCGACCCGGCACTCTATACCCGCGATCCCAAGAAATTCGCCGCGCTGACCGCTGCGATCGAGAAGGCGCGGGCGGAGAAGGACGCGGCCGAGGAACGCTGGCTGGAACTGGCGGAGAAGGCCGAGGGGCTAGGCTGAGCCCCTTGCGCTGCCCCCTGCATCTGATAGCCAGACGGCGTCGAGACTTCAGGATGGTTGCATGATCGATACCGACAGGGACTGGCGGATATGGGGTGAGACCGACCCCTATTATGGCGTGGTCTCCGCGCCTCAGTTCCGACGCGAACAGGTCGATCTCGACGCATTTTTCCAGACCGGCGACGCCTATATCCAGGAACGGCTTGGCCGGCTGGAACGGCAACTGGGGACGCTCCCGCGTCGTCGGGCACTGGATTTCGGGTGCGGCGTTGGCCGCGTCGCGCTGCCGCTGGCGGGATTGTTCGACGAGGTGGTCGGGCTGGATGTCGCGCCGGGCATGCTCAAGGAGGCCGAGCGGCTGCGGCTGGAGCGCGGCATCGGCAATGCCCATTTTCGCCAGTCCGACGACCGGCTGAGCACGGCAGTCGGCGAGTTCGACTTCGTCCATAGCTATATCGTGTTCCAGCATATCGCGGTCGAGCGCGGCCTGCCGCTGATCGGGCGCCTGCTCGATCATGTGGCGATCGGCGGAATGGCCAGTATCCATGTGGCGATCCGGCGCGGTGATACGCCGGTTCGTGCCGCCTTCTATCGAGCGCGCACCCATATTCCCGGGCTGCAGCGGCTGGTCCATCGGCTGCGCGGCAAGAAGCCGAGCGAGCCGATGATGCAGATGAACGAATATCCGGTGTCCGCCATCTTCGCGATGATGCACCTGCGCGGCTTTGGCCAGGCGCTGGTCGATGTGGAGCGGCATGGCCGTTTCCTGACCATGCATATCGCGGCGCGACGGATCAGCCCGACGGAGATTCTGCCATGACCACGCCGCGCGTCGAGCCACCCCGGCCGCATCATGCCGTTCATTATGTCAACCGGGTCGGCTGGTTGCGCGCCGCCGTATTGGGGGCCAATGACGGCATCGTGTCGACCGCCAGCCTGATGACCGGCATCGCCGCATCGGGCGCGACGGGTGAGTCCATATTATTGTCGGGGATTGCCGCGCTGGTGGCGGGCGCGATGTCGATGGCAGCGGGCGAATATGTGTCGGTGAGCGCGCAGTCGGATACTGAACGTGCCGATCTTGCCAAGGAAAAGAAGGCGCTGGCGACGCAACCTCATGCCGAATGGGAGGAGTTGCGCGACATCTATGTCGAGCGTGGCCTGACCGTTGATCTGGCCGCGCAGGTCGCGCACCAGTTGATGGAGGCTGATCCCTTGGGTGCCCATGCCCGCGACGAGCTTGGCATTTCCGACCTGAGCACGCCGCGCCCCGTGCAGGCGGGGCTGGCCTCGGCGGCAAGCTTTGCCTGCGGCGCCGCGCCGCCGGTGCTGGCGGCCGCGATTGCGCCGTCGCTCGCCGGGATCAGCGTCGTGCCGGTCTCGCTGCTCTGCCTGTTGCTGCTGGGCTATGTCGGGGCGCGGCTGGGCGGGGCACGGCCGGGCCGGTCGATGCTGCGCACTGTCTTCTGGGGCGCGCTGGCGATGGCAGTGACGGCCGCGGCAGGCCATCTTTTCGGCGCTGCGATATGATGGCAAGGTCCGCCGCCTGATATCCAAGGGAGATGATGCATGACCGACATTCAGCAGATACAGCTCAAGACCATCAAGGGCGCCGACGCGACCCTCGCCGATTATGCCGGCAAGGTGGTGCTCGCGGTCAATGTCGCCTCCAAATGTGGGCTGACGCCGCAATATGAGGGGCTGGAAAAGCTCTATGCCGATTATCGGGACAAGGGGCTGGTGGTTGCGGGCTTCCCGGCCAATGATTTCGGTGCACAGGAGCCGGGCAGCAATGACGAGATCGCCACCTTCTGCACCACCAATTTCGGC
This sequence comes from Sphingobium scionense, assembly GCF_014197035.1. Classification (GTDB taxonomy): domain Bacteria; phylum Pseudomonadota; class Alphaproteobacteria; order Sphingomonadales; family Sphingomonadaceae; genus Sphingobium; species Sphingobium scionense. Next base: position 138,733 of record NZ_JACIEU010000003.1, read on the forward strand.
GTCGATTTCCCGATGTTCGAGAAGATCGTGGTCAGCGGGCCGGACAAGCATCCGCTCTACGCCGCGCTGACGAGCGCACTGCCCGAGGCGCAGGGCGATGGTGACAGCTTCCGCGAGCGGCTCAAGGGCTATGGCATGACGCCCAATCCGGTGCCGGAGATACTGTGGAATTTCGAGAAGTTCGTGATTGCCAAGGATGGCAGCGTCGCGGCCCGTTTCGCGCCGACGACGGCGCCCGACGATCCGGCGCTGGTGGCCGCGATCGAAGCCGAACTGGCGAAATAAGCGTGCGACGGGTGGCGTGTCTGCGTGCGCCACCCGTTTTATCCGGTAGCCGCCCGCAAGGTGGCGCGTTTTCCCTTTGATTCGGTGAAGTTACGAACCCATGCGACAGACTATCGTGAAGGCGGCGCTGTGCGGCGCGATGCTGCTGGCGACCACGGCACAGGCGGCGCTGAGCCCGGCCGAGCAGAAGATCGGCGCCAGCGTCGATGCGGGCCATGAGCCGGCGATCGCTCTCCTCGAAAAGATCGTGAACCAGAATAGCGGGTCGATGAACATCGCCGGCGTCAAGGCGGTGGCCGACATGCTGCGTCCCGAGTTCGAGGCGCTGGGCTTTGCCGTCACCTGGAAACCGATGGATCAAGTGAAGCGGGCTGGCCATTTCATCGCCGTGCATAAGGGCAAGGCCGGCACGACGAAGATGCTGCTGATCGGCCATCTCGACACCGTGTTCGAGCCGGACTCGCCGTTCCAGACCTTCAAGCGCGATGGCGACTGGGCCGCCGGACCGGGTGTCGGCGACGACAAGGGTGGGGTGGTGACGATGCTGCTGGCCCTGAAGGCGATGCAGGCGGCCGACACGCTCAAGAACGCCAATATCGAAGTGGTGCTGACCGGTGACGAGGAGGATTCGGGCGATCCGGTCTCGATCTCGCGCGCCGATCTGATCGCGGCCGGCAAGCGTGCCGACGTGGCGCTCGATTTCGAGGGGCTGAGCCGCGAGGACGGCAAGGATATGGGCTCGATCGCGCGCCGTTCCTCCAACAGCTGGACGCTGACCACCAGCGGCAAGTCGGCGCACAGCTCGGGCATCTTCTCGGCGGCCGCCGGCGACGGCGCCGTCTATGAAATGGCGCGGATCATCACCGCTTTCCGCAAGGAATTGCCGGAGCCGAACCTGACCTTCAATGTCGGCCTGATCGGTGGCGGCCAGAGCGCCGATGTCGACAAGGATGGCGTGCGCATTGCGGTGACCGGCAAGACCAACATCATCCCGCCGATCGCGGTGGCCAAGGGCGATTTCCGCACCCTCAGCCAGGATCAGACCGAGCGGGTGCGGGCGAAGATGCAGGCGATCGTCGATAGCGGCCATCTGCCCGGCACCGGCGCCGGCATCGCCTTTGACCTCGGCTATCCCTCCATGGCGCCAACGGCGGGCAACCGCGCGCTGCTCGCCAAATTGAATGGCATCAACAAGGATCTGGGCCTGCCCGACATGCCCGAGCTTGATCCGCTCAAGCGCGGCGCGGGCGATATCAGCTTCGTCGCGCAGGATGTCGACGGACTGGTGGGGCTGGGCCTCGCTTCGACCGGCGACCATAGTCCGGCGGAAAAGGCGGACCTGTCCACCATGCCGCGCCAGGCCAAGCGGGCGGCGATGCTGATGACCCGGCTGTCGGCCGAGAAGGGCCGGAAATGATCGACCTTGGGGCGCCCGCTTTCGCCGGCGCCCGATAGCGGCTAGAGGAAGCCATGCTGCCGCCCGCGCCCGCCCTCGCCACCCATATCGGACCCGTGCTGGAGGCGTTGAGCCTGATCGGCACCTTCGTCTTCGGTGCGTCGGGGGCGCTTGCCGCGGCGCGACTGCGGCAGACATTGGTGACCTTCGCCTTCTTCGCCCTGTTGACAGGGGTGGGTGGGGGCACGGTCCGCGACCTGCTGATCGACGCGCCGGTCTTCTGGATCCACGATCCGGCGCCCTCCATCGTCTGCATGGCGGCGGCGGTCACGGTCTGGATCACGCCGCGGCGCTGGTGGAGCGATCATGCGCTCGACTGGCTCGATGCGATTGGTCTGGCTGCCTTCGCGGTCTTCGGCGCGGCCAAGGCGATGAGCTTTGGCGTGCCGCCCTTCGTTGCCGGCATGATGGGCGTGGTCACCGGCTGCGTCGGCGGGATCATGCGTGACACGCTGGCAGGCGAGCCGTCGATCCTGCTGCGCCCCGAACTATACGTTACGGCGGCGGCGTTCGCCTCCGGCCTGTTCGTGCTTTTGCGGCTGGCCGGGCTGGATGTGCCGGTCGCCGGCGTGATCGCGGCGCTGCTGGGCTTTGGCCTGCGGGCGCTGGCGATCCGGCGCGGGCTGGGCCTGCCCGCCTATAAGGATGCGGACCTCTAGCGTTCCACCGCCATCCGCACGGCGAGGCCACCCAGCACCGTGCCCATGAACCAGCGCTGGATCGTCAACCAGCGCGGCCGGGTGCCGAGGAAACCGACGATCGATCCGGCAAGGCAGGCGATGATGGCGTTAACCGACAGGCTGATGACGATCTGGGTCGCGCCCAGGATCAGCGACTGACCCAGCACATGGCCGCGCGCCGGATCGACGAACTGGGGCAGCAGCGAGAGATAGATCATCGCCACCTTGGGATTGAGCAGGTTGGTGAGCAGCCCCATGGCAAACAGCTTGCGCGGGCCATCAAGTGGCAATTGCTTCACTTGAAAGGGCGAACGGCCGCCGGGGCGCACGGCATTCCAGGCGAGCCACAGCAGATAGAGCGCGCCGCCCAGTCGCAGCACGTCATAGGCGAACGGGACCGCCATCAGCAGCGCGGTGATGCCGAAGGCGGCGGCCACCATGTAGAAGAGGAAGCCGCAGGCGACGCCGAGCAGCGAGACCATGCCGGCGGCGCGCCCCTGGCTGATCGATCGCGAGATCAGGTAGATCATGTTCGGCCCCGGCGTCAGCACCATGCCGAGCGAGATGAGGGCGAAGGCGGCAAGATGCGCGGCGCTGGGCATGGCTGGGTTCCCCGGATGAGCGTTCGGCTTCGTCTAGGGATGCACGATCAGCGCCGACAGGTCCGGGGGACAGCAATTGGCCACCCCCGGATATGGACGCAGGTCAGGCCGGGCGGGTGCGCCACATGGCGATCGGGCACATGGTCAGCACGGGTTCGTCCTTCTGGTTGTAGAGCGTCACCTTGTTGCGGACGATGCCCATTTCCGGGCGGCTCTGCGAAATTTTCTTGTTGATCACCTCGTTGGTGCCGCGCAGCGTGTCGCCGGGGCGGACCGGGCGCAGCCAGCGCAGTTCATCGACGCCCATCGCGCCCAGGCTGGCCGCCTGATGACCCGGTTGCTTCTGCATCTCGGCGACGAACATCTTCATGAACAGGGCTGTGGTGTGCCAGCCGCTGGCCGAGATGGTGCGGAAATGGGTCGTGGCCGCCGCCTCGTCCGACAGATGGAAGGGCTGGGGATCGAATTCCGCGGCAAAGGCGATCGTTTCCTCGCGCGACAGGGTCAGCGGCCCGAACGCCACGCTGTCGCCTATCTCGATATCCTCGAAATAGAGAATCTCGTCCATGTTGTCCGTCTCCTATTGCAACGGAGACGGTGTATGGGCGCTTTCCGTTTACGTCAACTGTCAGGCGATGCTCAGCCCCGGCGTGCCGCGTGGCACGGTCATGGTAGCACGGGCGCGGATCTGGCCGCCGGGCGCCGATACCTGATCCATCACCATCGCCCGCGTCGTCCAGGCGTCCGGCGTCACCTCGCAGGTCAGATAGCCGCGCTGGTCGTTGATGAATTTGAGCTGCGGGTTGTTCTTAAGGATGATGTCGCTGCCCGGCCGCAGGTCCGATCCGTCGCCGCCCGAGGAGATGGATGTGGACACGAACTCGACCGCCACGGGCTTGGTGCCGTCATCCAGCAGGCCGGCGAAATTCTGATGCTCGTCGCCGGTCAGGACCACGACATTGTCCAGCCCCTTCATCCGGCCGAGCAGCCGCTGGCGCTGCACCTTGTAGCCGGCCCAGGTGTCCATATTGTAGATCGGCTCCGCCGTTCCCACGCTGTTGCGGCGGTCGAGCGCCATCATCATCACTTGCTGCGCCAGACAGTTCCATTTGGCGTCACGGCGGGCAAGGTTGCGGGTCAGCCAGCTTTCCTCCTCGGCGGAAATGACCTGTGCCTGGGTGGCTGCCATTTCGGCGCAGGCCGGCTTGAAATTGTCGCCACAGGGCTGGTCGGTTCGGAAGGTGCGGGTGTCCAGGAAGTCGATCGACAGCAGGTCGCCGAAGCGCGCCTGACGATACATGGTGCCGATCATCTCACTGCGTGGTGCCATCGCCGCGCGCACCGGCATATATTCATACCAGGCCTGCATGCCGGCGGCGCGGCGCATGCGGAAGGCGTCGGCCGGCGCCCCCCTGGCATCGATGTCGCCGACCCAGTTGTTGGCGACCTCATGATCGTCGAAGGTCGGGAACCATGTGTGGCGGCAACGCGCCGCCTGCAGGTCATAATCGCTCAGATATTGGGCGTAGCGCAGCCGATAGTCGGCAAGGTCGTAGCAATCCTGGCCGATATGGTCGCGCACCTGCGGTCCGGGCAGGCCGTCCTTGTCATAGTCCGGGCCACGCTGGCTATATTCATAGATGAAGTCGCCATAATGATAGACGAAGGCGAGATCGTCCTCGCGCGCCAGATGGCGGAAGGCAGTGAACAGGCCGTCCTGATAATTCTGGCAGCCGGCGACGCCGAATTTCAGCAGCTTGGGACTCGCCGACGCCAGCGGCAGGGTGCGGGCGCGGCCACGCGTCGACTGGTCATTGCCCAGCACAAAGCGATACCAATAGGGCCGGTCGGGCTGAAGGCCGCTCACCTCGACATGGACGCTGTGGCCCAGTTCCGGCCGGGCGATCGCCTCGCCACCGGCAACGATGGTCTTGAAGCGATCATCGGCCGCGACCTCCCATTTCACCGGGATCGGCGTCATCGGCATGCCGCCATGCGGCTCGAACGGGCGCGGTGCCAGCTTGGTCCAGATGACGAAGCCATCGGAGGCCGGATCGCCCGAGGTCACGCCCAGGGCGAAGGGATAGCCCGCGAACCAGCTCTGGGCGTGGAGGATGGCGGGGGCACCGGCGATCGGGGCGATGGCGGCGGCGGAGAGGAGCGAGCGGCGCGTGAACATGACGCGCCGCCTAGAACCGCTTTATGACAAGCGCATGTCGCCCGATCAGGGCTTCACCAGCCCCTGCAGCACCGCCGGATTGCCGTCGCTCGCCACGGGCGTCACGCCCAGCAGGCGGGCGAGCAGCGGATAGACATCGACATTGGTGAAATCGGCCGAAGGGCGGAAGCCGCTGACGAAGGCCGGGCCGTTGGCAATGAACAAAGCCTGCATGTCGGGCGCGCGATCGTCCCAGCCATGGTCGCCGCCGGTCACCGGCTTGGTCGGGGTCGTGTTCTGGAACACCCAGCCGGTTTCGGCCAGGCAGAAATAGGGCGGGATGCGGCGATGCGTGCCATAATGGAAGCGCGCCGGGATTTCGCTCTTGCGCCAGCATTGCATATGGTCGCGCGGCTTGAACAGTGCGGCCTCCAGCGCCGTCTCGCGGCCGGGATTGGCGACCAGGCTGGCATAGGGGCCGGCCTCCACCACGCGATAGTCGGCCGGGTCGGCGATCTTGTCGATCGGCAGCACGCGGTCATTCGCCTTGGCGGCCATGCCGTGGTCGGAGACGATCACGATATTGGCCGGCTGGCCCAGTGCCTTGAGGCCGGCGAGCAGTTCGCCGATATGGGCGTCGACATCGGCCACCGCCTGGGTGGTCTCTGGTGCGGCCGGGCCGTTTACATGGCCAGCGGTATCGACCTCATCGAAATAGAGGGTGACGAAGCGGGGGCGGATGTCGGCCGGACGGCGCAGCACGTCCAGCACGCCGTTGACGCGCTGGGTCGGGCTGATCGCCTCGTTGAACTGCGCCCAGTCGCTCGGGCGCGATCCGCCGCTGATCCTGTAGGGCCATTCGGCCGCCTTGTTGCCGCCCCAGGCGACGTTGGAGCCGGGCCAGAACATGGTCGCGGTGCGCACGCCCTGCCTTTCGGCGGTGATCCAGATCGGTTCGGCCTCGTTCCACCAATAGGGATCGTCGCTGGCCATGGTGAACTTGTCCTTGGGCCGGCTGTCATCTTCCATATTATTGGCGACGATGCCGCTGCGGTCCGGCCGGTCGCCGGTCACGATCGCCCAATGATTGGGGAAGGTCTTGGTGGGGAAGGACGGGCGCATCGACGCTTCGGTGCCGCCGGTCGCCAATGCATTGAGATTGGGCGAGACGCCACGTGTCAGATAATCAGGGCGGAAGCCGTCGATCGACACCAGGATCGTCACCGGTGCGCGCTGTTCGGCCGGGGCGGCGGCGACGCTCGCTGGATGCTGCTGCACCGGTGCGCAGGCGCCGACGAGCAGGGTGGAAACGGACAGGGCAAGCGCAAGCGACAGGCGACGGGCGGACATGATTGCCTCTCTAAAAAGGAAGATTTGACCGCTGCTTAGCAGTCCAACCAAGTCGGTAAAGTGACGAATGGTTCATGTCGGATCGATATAGGGCGCCAGCGCGCTCCACGCCTGTCGCTTGGCGTCGCGCGAAAGGCTGGCATAGGCGCCGCTGGAGGAGGGGAGGTCGATCATCACCAGATCGGACCTTTCTCCCAATTGGCGACGGCCATGTAGGGCGGCGGTCTTGCCGTTGAAGGCGATCGCGCGGAGATTGGGCAGGCGGGATATGAAGGCGCTGAGGTCGCGCAGTTCCGCACCCCGGATGCTGCTGTCCAGGCTGCCGTCGCGATCCGCGCTTTCGATCACGTCCCACAGGCCGATGCCCCGTGCGCGCAGCCGCTTGAGCTTCATCGCATAGGGGGCGCTGCGCAGATCCTCACCCAGCACATCGCCGACCAGCGCCCAGAAGGCGTTGCCGCGATGGGCATAATATTCGCCTTGGCGGATCGATGCGTCACCGGGCAGGCTGCCCAGGATCAGCAGCCGCGTTCCCGCGTCCACGCTGGGCGGGAAGGCGGCCTTGCGCTGCGCGGGCATCTGGCCGATGCGCAGCGCCATCGGATCAGACGTTGAAGCGGAACAGCATGATGTCGCCGTCCTGCGTCACATAATCCTTGCCTTCCGAACGCCACTTGCCCGCTTCCTTGGCGCCGGCTTCGCCATTGAACTGGACATAGTCGGCATAGGCCATGGTTTCGGCGCGGATGAAGCCCTTCTCGAAATCCGAGTGGATCGCGCCGGCGGCCTGGGGGGCCTTGCTGCCCTTGGCCACGGTCCAGGCGCGGGCTTCCTTGGGGCCGACGGTGAAGAAGGTGATGAGGCCCAGCAGTTCATAGCCGGCGCGGATGATGCGGGCGAGGCCGGCTTCGGTCAGGCCCAGCGCTTCGAGATATTCGCCGCGTTCCTCGACCGGCATGGTGATGAGTTCGGCCTCGATCGCCGCCGACACGATGACCGCGCTGGCATTTTCGGCCGCCGCCTTCTCGAACACGCGGGCGGAAAATGCATTGCCTTCGGCCGCTGCGCCTTCCTCGACATTGCAGACATAGAGGACCGGCTTGGCGGTCAGCAGCTGCGCCTGGGCGAACAGGCGGGCTTCTTCCTCGTCGCGCGGCTGGGTCAGGCGAGCGGGCTTGCCGTCACGCAGCAGTTCCAGCGTCTGGCCCAGCACCGACGCGGCGGCCTTGGCTTCCTTGTCGCCCTGCGCGCCCTTCTTGAGCAGGTTGGGAACGCGCTTTTCCAGGCTTTCGAGGTCGGCGAGCATCAGTTCGGTCTCGACCGTCTCGGCGTCGGCGATCGGATCGACCTTGCCCTCGACATGGGTGATGTCGTCATCCTCGAAGCAGCGCAGCACGTGGACGATGGCGTCTGTCTCGCGGATGTTCGCCAGGAACTGGTTGCCCAGCCCTTCGCCCTTGGACGCACCGCGCACCAGGCCGGCAATGTCGACGAAGGCGAGCTGCGTCTCGATGATCTTGGCGCTGCCGCCGATCCTGGCGATGCTCTGCAGCCGGTCATCGGGCACGGCGACGCGGCCCTCATTGGGCTCGATCGTGCAGAAGGGATAATTCGCCGCCTGCGCTGCCTGCGTCTCGGTCAGCGCATTGAACAGGGTGGACTTGCCCACATTGGGAAGCCCGACGATACCGCAACGAAAACCCATTTCCGAAACCTTTGAAGACGCGAATTGATGCTCTGCCCGCTAGCGCCTTCCCGCCTGCAAGGCCAGCATTTCCGCGATACGGGGGGCGAAAACAGTGGTTGTAGCCGCTGTTTCGAGGGTTCCTCCGGGTTGCCCCCTATTGTGGGGAGCTGGCCTTTTTCTAATATGGCCGAAAAATAAGCGGGTCGCGCTGGCAATCGGGAGACGATTATGACCATCGCGACAAGGCTTGATGCTGCTCTTGGCAAGAATATCAACAAGATATGTGAAAATAAATTTCACGATCCGGCCGCGAATCACTGTGCGCATTTTGTTTCGCATATATGTGATCTGGCATTTTCCTTTAACTGCAAACAGTTCGCCGGCGGAAACAAGCCTGGCGCCAATGTCCGTGTGCATGAGGTGTTCGCGCAATGCCCGCGCGTGGGGCGCTGGGCCGATGCCGATCTCGCCAAGACCCAGCTGATTTTCGTGACACTGGCCAGCAATGTCGATCTGGCCCGCAAGGAGATGGTCAACATCCCGCAAAAGCATATCGGCGTCTATCATGGTGGGAAGGTCTATCATTACAGCAATACCGCCGATCAGGTGACATCGGAATCGCCCGACAGCTTCTTTGCCAAGTTCCAGGCGCTTTATGCCGGCAATCAGGGCTTGTTCTTCGGCTGGATACCCGGAGAGGATCTGCGGCTGCACGTCCAGCCCGATGGAGCGGGTGTCAGTGCGGCCAAGAAGTTCGAACTGCAACGGGCCGATGATGGCTGGTGGAAGGCGCGACTGGTTGGCGACAGCGATTTTTTCCGCGTCGGCAAGGAAGTGGATGATGCGCGGAAGAAATATCACGGCATCTTCATGCCGGGCAGCCAATATTGGGGCCAGCAATTCCGCGCGGCGGATTATCTGCCCAGCATTGGCAGCTGGGCGACGCTGCTGGAGGTGACGGGCGCTTGTGAGAGCGAAAATCACTTCAACCTGATCAATACCTATGATCGCGCGAAATTCACCTTTGGCTTCTACCAGTTGGCGGCGCACACGCCGCGCGACAATCTGATCCTGTTCTTCCATCGGCTGGCAAGCTTGCCGGCCTTCAAGGATTATTTCCCCGAACTGGAGATGCGTGGTGGACGCCTGTTCCGGGTCGATACGGCCGGGGCGGCCACCGACTTGGAGCAGGAATTCACCGCCAGCAATGGTGAGCAGCAGATCATGCTGTTCATGAACTATCTCAACCCCCAGCGGGTGCCGATCGACCAGCAGGAGGTGTTGCAGGCCGCCCGCCTGATCCATTGGAACGAGCATGATCCGGCCATGCGCCTGGCGCAGGTCCGCACCGCAGCGGAAATATTGCAGAAGAAGATGACTGCTCGTTACGCGCGCAAACTGCCGATCGACGGCAAGTCTGACACGATCTGCGCGATCGTTGCCGATATTTTCCACCAGGGTCGGTCGACCTTCGCCGTCGTGAAGGATTTATTGGGGCGCCCCGATCCCGTCCAGGCGTTGCTCAAGGTCAATGACGCCGCCTGGAGCGGCCGCAATAACCGACTGCGCAAGGCTGTGGATGCGGCCATTGCAGATGGACGATTGGGACGGAAACGTTACGCCGCCGCCACCAACGAATTTGTCTGATCTGGAGGATCAGTGGCGGAAGAACAGCGTCACCGATGCGACATGGTTGACCCGCTGGCGGCTGCCGCCCTGGTCGATAAACTGGTTGAGATAGCCGACCTCCATGGTCGATGCGCCGGGCAGGCCGATTTCGACGCCGGCGAAGCTGCGCAACTGGTCGAAGCCCTTGCGGGCGCCCCAGTCGGTGTCGTTGAGGGCAAAGAAGACCTCGCCATAGACGAGCGCATTGACCACGTCGCTGCCGGGCTTGAGCGCATGTTCCACCCGCAGCATCTCGCGCAGGCGCCAGCCCATGTCGTTGCCGTTGGAGCGCCAGCGCTGCTCAAGCCGGGTGCGCGAGGAAATCTCGGCATCCTTTGGCCGCGCCAGCGTCCAGCTCAGTTGCTGGAAACTGCGTTCCTCATTGGCGTCCTTGCCGCCTTCGATCGGCACGACGACATGGGCGTATCCCTGATAGAGGGTGATGTCGCGCGACAATTTGATGCCCAGCGCGCCACGGAACAGCGCCTGGTCGATGCGCGACACGCCGTCGCCGACGCGCGGCTGGATTTCGGCGAAATAGACCAGTTCGTCCTTGATCGACCCCATCGCCGTCAGATTGACCCATAGCTGCTCGTCCTGGCTTGTTGCGGCCTGGGCCGGCAGGGATGAGGCAGCGAGGGACATGGCGGCAAGGGACAGGGCGACAGCAAGCGACGGGAAACGCATGAAACCTCTGGCGGTGGAAAGCGACATTCCCTCCGCCTTTAGGTTGCTGTCATTGCTGCCCCGTTGCTGCGGGGTAAGCGATGGTGAACTGGCTCAGGTGATGACGCTGGGCTGGTCCATCCCGGTATAGCCGGTGATGTCGGCCAGTTCCTGCGCTGCCGCAACCAGCGGCGCCAGCGCATCGCCGGTTGCAAGCGCCAGATCGCCGTCCGGCTCGACATAGCGTTCGATATAGACGCGCAAGGTCGCGCCCTCGGTGCCGGTGCCCGACAGGCGGAAGACGACGCGCGATCCATCCTCGAACAATATGCGCACGCCCTGGTTCTTGCTCATCGACTGGTCGGTCGGGTCGGTATAGGCGAAATCGTCCGCCGCCTTCACCGTGCCGCCGCTGTTGCCGGTGCCGGGCAGGCTGGCGAGCGTGTCGCGCAGGGCCGCCATCAGCGCATCGGCCTTGTCCTTGGCGATCGCTTCATAGTCATGGCGGGCATAATAATTGCGGCCATAGGTCGCCCAATGATCGGCCATGATGTCCGCCACGCTCTGCTGGCGCGCGGCCAGGATGTTGAACCATAGTAGCACCGCCCAGATACCGTCCTTCTCGCGCACATGGTCGGATCCGGTGCCGGCGCTTTCCTCGCCGCAGATCGTCGCCATGCCGGCGTCGAGCAGGTTGCCGAAGAATTTCCAGCCGGTCGGCGTCTCGTAGAGCGGGATGCCGAGCTTCTGAGCCACCCGATCGGCCGCGCCGCTGGTCGGCATGGAGCGGGCAATGCCCTTGAGGCCGGCGGCGTAGCCTGGCGCCAGATGGGCGTTGGCGGCCAGCACCGCGAGCGAGTCCGAGGGTGTCACATAGCAATGGCGGCCGATGATGAGGTTGCGATCGCCGTCGCCGTCCGATGCCGCGCCGAAATCGGGCGCATCAGCGGCCATCATCCGGTCATAGAGCGCCTTGGCATGGACGAGGTTGGGGTCGGGATGGTGATGGCCGAAATCGGGCAGGGGGGTGCCGTTCATCACCGTGCCCGCCGGCGCGCCCAGTCGCCTTTCGAAAATCTCGGTCGCGTAGGGGCCGGTCACCGCGCTCATCGAGTCGAAGGCGAGGGTGAAGCCGCCCGCAATCATCGCCTTGATCGCGGGGAAATCGAACAGGCTTTCCATCAGCGCGGCATAGCCGGCGACCGGATCGACCACTTCGACCGCCATGGCGCCGAGCTGGCTGGTGCCCAGCGTGTCGATATCGACATCGGCGGCGTCGAGGATACGATACTGGTCGATGGTCAGGCTGCGCGCATGAATGGCATCGGTCACCTTCTCGGGCGCCGGACCGCCGTTCGACACATTATATTTGATGCCGAAATCCTCGTCCGGTCCGCCCGGATTATGGCTGGCTGACAGCACCAGCCCGCCAAAGGCACCGGATGATCGGATCAGGTGCGAGGCGGCCGGGGTCGACAATATGCCACCCTGGCCGACAAGGACCCGGCCAAAGCCGTTAGCGGCGGCCATCCGGAGCGCGATCTGGATCACCTCACGGTTGAGATAGCGGCCATCGCCGCCGATCACCAGCGTCTGGCCGGCATAGCCATCCAGGCTGTCGAACACCGACTGGATGAAATTTTCCGCATAATGGGGCTGCTGGAAGACCCGGACCTTCTTGCGCAGGCCCGATGTGCCGGGCTTCTGGTCGTCGAAAGGCGTGGTCGCGATGGTCTGGATCACCTCTGTCCCCTGCTTTGCCTAATAAGTCGTTACGCCTCTATGGCTTGTTCATGCTGCACTGCGCAATGCGCTTTGTCGTGCCGTAGGTGCGGGCGGCCGTGATCGGGGGCAATTACTATGCAAGAGACGGGTTGGTCAAAGCCGTCATGCGGGTTATCACCCATGGCAAGCATCCAGAAAATCGGCATTTTTAGGGGCAGTATTTCGACCATAACGGGAGGTTTCATGTCTCGTCTGCCCGCTGTCCTGTCCGGTCTTGCGCTGCTGGCGGGGCAACTGCCTTCGATGTCGGCTGATGCGTGTACCCGCCTTGTCTATCATGGTGCCAATGACGATGTGATCACCGCCCGGTCGATGGACTGGAAGGTCGATGTCGGCACGCATCTCTGGATATTCCCGCGCGGCATGGCGCGCAGTGGGGAGGCCGGACCCAATTCGGTCAAATGGACGTCGCGCTATGGCAGCGTGATCGCCACCGGCTACGACATTTCCACCACCGACGGCATGAACGAAGCGGGGCTGGCCGCCAATCTCCTGTGGCTGGTCGAGTCCGAATATCCCCATTATGATGGCAAGCAGCCGGGCATGAGCATCGCCATCTGGACCCAATATGTGCTCGACAATTTTGCCACCGTGAAGGCTGCGGTCGATGAACTGGGCAAGGAAAGCTTCGTCGTGGTCACCGACAATATTCCCGGCGAGGAGCGGCTCGGCACGCTCCACCTCGCAATCTCGGATGCGTCGGGCGACAGCGCCATCTTCGAATATATCAAGGGCAAGCTGGTGATCCATCACGGCCCGCAATATCCGGTGATGACCAATTCGCCGATCTTCGACGAGCAACTGGCGCTCAACGCCTATTGGAAGGATATTGGCGGAACGACCATGTTGCCGGGCACCAACCGCTCGGCCGATCGCTTCGCCCGCGCCTCCTTCTATGTGAACGCCATTCCCAAGAGCGAAGACCCGGTGACGGCGCTGGCCAGCGTGTTCAGCGTGATCCGCAATGTCTCGGTGCCGCTCGGCATCTCGACCCCGGACCAACCTAACATCTCCTCGACCCGCTGGCGCACGGTCGCGGACCACAAGCGCAAGCTCTATTTCTTCGAATCCGCGATGACGCCCAACAGCTTCTGGGTCGACCTGAAGGCGATAGACTTTACGCCTTCTGCTAAGGTGAGGAAGCTCGATCTTGGCCCGAACCAGACGAAAACCTATTCGGGCGAGGTCAGCGGCCAGTTCCAGGATGCGCCGGCCTTCAAGTTTCTGGGCCTCTGAACCGGTTCAGTCGGCCAGTCGCAGCGCCACTTCGTTCATGAAGCGGGCGTCGTCATTCTTGGCCAGCCATTCCGCCTCGGCGCCGACCGCGCCCAGCATGGCGGCCAGCGCGTCCATCTCGCTCTTGTGGTAATTGCCCAGCACATAGCCATGGACCTTGTCCTTGTGGCCGGGATGGCCGATGCCCAGGCGCACGCGGCGGAAATCATTTCCGATATGGGCGTCTGTCGAACGCAGGCCATTATGGCCGGCATTGCCGCCGCCGCGCTTCACCTTGACCTTCATCGGTGCAAGGTCGAGTTCGTCGTGGAAGACGGTCACGTCCTGCGGCGTCAGCTTGTAGAAGCGCATCGCCTCGCCGATCGCGCGGCCGCTTTCGTTCATGAAGGTGGCGGGTTTCAGCAGGATGATCTTCTCCGGGCCGATCCGCCCTTCCTGCACCCAGCCCTGGAACTGCTTCCTGGGCGGCGAGAAGCGATACATGTCGGCGATCAGGTCCGCGGCCATGAAGCCGACATTGTGCCGGTGCATCGCATATTGCTGCCCCGGATTGCCGAGGCCGGCCCAGATCTGCATTTTTCACGGCTCCAAAGAAAAATCCCGCCCGCCGATAGGCGGACGGGATCGGAATTTCCAGCCTGCAAGCAAGCTGTAAGGCGATTACTCGCCTTCGCCCTCGGCGGCTTCGCCTTCGGCGCTCTTGAGAGCCGAGGGAGCGACGATGGTGGCGATGGTGAAGTCGCGGTCTTCGATCGCAGCCTTCGCGCCCTTGGGCAGGGTCACGGCGCTGATGTGGATCGAATCGCCGATTTCGAAGCCCTTGAGGTCGACGACGACGTCATCGGGGATCTCGGCGGCATCGACGACCAGTTCGACGTCGTGACGGACGACGTTGAGCACGCCACCCTTCTTGAGGCCGGGCGAGGCGTCTTCATTCTCGAAGCGCACCGGGACAGCGACGGTCACGGTGGCATGTTCCGAAACGCGCAGGAAGTCGGCGTGCAGCGGACGATCGGTCACGGGGTGGAAGGCCACATCCTTGGCGAGGGTGCGGACGGTCTTGCCGCCGACTTCGACCATGATGACCGAATTGAAGAAGTGACCGGTGCCGAGCTGCTTGTTGAGGAGCTTTTCCTCGACGTGGATCGACAGGGGTTCTTCGTTCATTCCATAGATGACGGCGGGTACGCGGCCCTCACGGCGGAGGGCGCGGGAGGCTCCCTTGCCTGCCCGATCGCGTGCCTCGGCCGACAGCGTAAGCTGCTCGCTCATTGCGTGTCTCCAAAAGCAAATTTGATACATTTTCCCGCCACGCCTCCAGGGATGACCATCGCGGGAAGGCGGCCCTTTAGCAGAAAGCGGCGATAAAGCAAGTTTAGCGTTGGTCTATTGCACGCGCGTGACCTTGTAGCCCTTGGCCTTGAGCAGATCGATCAGATTGTCCTTGCCGGTCAGGTGCCCGGCACCCACCGCGATGAAGGGGCGGCCCTTCAACTTGTCGACCGCGCCGACCCAGTCGCGGTTGCGCGCGGTCAGGATCGCATCCTCGACCACCGGGTCGGGCTGCTCGCCATTCTGGTCCTCTTTCGCGATCGCCTCCATGTCGCCCTTGGCCCAGGCGGTCAGGATGCGATTATAGAGCGCCTTCATGTCCTTGGCTTCATGAACGGTCTGGATCAGCAGCTTGCGCTGCGCCGCTTCGGGCAGGCCGTCAAAGGCGCCGAACTGGCGCTCTATGGTTTCCAGGCCGCCGATCGGCCGGCCCTTGAAGGCGGCGATCAGGGCGGGTTCGACACCATTTTCCTGGCTGACATTCAGGCTTTGCTGGGACGCGGCCGACAGCAGCATCGCCGCCGCCCAGCTTTCATAGCCCGACAGCGCCTGCGCGCTGGTGCCGCCTTCCTTGACGATCCGGTCGAGTTCGGGGCGCTCTCCCGCCGGCACGCGCGCGTCGAGCGCGGGCAGGTTGGGGCTGCGGCCCATGCTTTCGAACAGGCCAAGCGTCTTCTGCTGGTCCTGCAGGTCGGCGGCCTCCAGCACCAGTTGGTCGGCATCCTTCCACGCCTGCTTGATCGTCGGCGTCTGCCAGTCGACCCCTTCGGGCAGGACATGGATGGTGCCGAAGATCCAGCCGTCCAGGCCCGCTCGTTCGACCCGCCATAGCGCCGGTCCCTGTCCTGCCTCGACCTTGGGGGCAGGGGCCTTCTGCTGCTCGCTGCCACAGGCGGCCAGCAGGGTCAGGCCGCAGAGCGCCAGGAAGCGGATCATCCAGCGGTTCATCAACTTACTTTCCTTGCTTTACGCGGGTGCTGGCGATGCCGAGCGCCTTCAACTGATCCTGCACGCTGCCCTTGCCGGCCAGATGGCCCGCGCCGACGGCGACGAATATGGTGCCCGGCTGGTCCAGCCGCGCCTTGATCCACTTGGCCCAATTGGCGTTGCGGTTGATCAGCAGCACCTGCGCCAGTTCCGGCGTGGCTTTGAGCGAATCATTCATCTCGTCCGCCAGCTTTTCCGGCTGGCCGGTCTGCCAGTGGTTGAGCAGGGCGGCGAACTCGCCTTCCATCCCGTCCATGCCCTCGACCGTGGCATTTAGAAACTGGACCTGCTGCGCCATCGGCAGGTCGGCGAAGAAATTGAGCTGCTGCTCCACCGTTTCCAGCGCGCCGACCTTCTTGCTGGCCTTCTGTGCGGCGGCGCGCAATATCTTCTCCGCACCGATGTCGGACTGATAGCCCAGCTTCTGCAGCGGCGCGACGGACAGGATCATGCCCGCCATCCACGGATTGAACGCCTCGAACGACTGCCAGGGCACGCCGGCACCTACCATCGCCGCGCGATATTTCTGCGCGGCCTCGGGGGAGAGGCGGGTGGACAGGGCGACCCGATCGGTCGCCATCGCCTTGCCCGCCATCATCTGCGCCATCTCGCCGGGATTGTCGGGTTCGATGATTTCCAGCACCAGTTCGTCCGACGCGTCGAACGCCTGCTTAACCCCGCCCTTGAACCAGTCGATCCCCGGTTTCAGCACATGGACCGTGCCGAACAGATAGATGGTCGTGTCGTCATCCTTCACCTGCCACAGGGCAGGGGCGACGTTGACGGCGATGTTGACGGGTTCGCGGGCGGCGACGGGCTGGGTCTGGCCCCAGGCGCCGAGCAGCAAAAGTCCCGCGGAAAGCCAGCGGGACGGGAAAGCGGTCAGTCTCATATCCCTTCCATGCGGGCGCCGGGCGCGCAGGGCAAGCGGCTTAACCCTGTTCGACGCCGCTTTTCCTTGACCCTTGGCCCGGCCTGCGCCAAGGCGCGCGACATCTGAAGAACGCTATTTTACGAGGACCATCCGTGGCTGAAGGCAAGGCGCTTTCCTTCCAGGACCTGATCCTGACCCTGCACGCTTATTGGGGCAAGCAGGGCTGCGTCATCCTGCAACCCTATGACATGGAAGTGGGCGCGGGCACCTTCCACCCGGCAACCACGCTGCGCAGCCTGGGGCCAAAGCCCTGGAACGCGGCCTATGTCCAGCCCAGCCGCCGTCCGACCGACGGCCGTTATGGCGAGAACCCGAACCGGCTGCAGCATTATTACCAATATCAGGTGATCATGAAGCCCAGCCCTGCGAACCTGCAGGAGCTGTATCTGGGCAGCCTCAGGGAAATCGGCATTGATCCGCTGGTCCATGACATCCGCTTTGTCGAGGATGACTGGGAAAGTCCGACGCTCGGCGCCTGGGGCCTGGGCTGGGAAGTCTGGTGCGACGGCATGGAAGTCACCCAGTTCACCTATTTCCAGCAGATGGGCGGCTATGACTGCAAGCCGGTCGCGGGCGAGCTGACCTACGGCCTGGAACGCCTTGCCATGTATATTCAGGGCGTGGACAGCGTCTATGACCTGAAGTTCAACGACCAGGGCGTCACCTATGGCGACGTGTTCCTGGAAAATGAGCGGCAGATGTCGAAGTGGAATTTCGAGGTCGCCGACACCGAAAAGCTGTTCCGCTGGTTCAAGGACTGCAAGGCCGAATATGACCAGTGCATCGCCAATGATGTGCCGCTCGCGGCCTTCGAGCAGGCGATCAAGGCCAGTCACACCTTCAATCTGCTGCAGGCGCGCGGCGTGATCTCCGTGCAGGAACGCGCCAGCTATATGGGCCAGGTCCGCGACATGGCGAAGGGTAGCTGCGAAGCGTGGATGAAGACCAACGGATGGACCGCCTGATGACCATGAATAATATCGTCATCCCAGCGAAGGCTGGGATCTCGGGCCATGTGGCACTGCATTCGCTCGCGGCCCCAGCCTGCGCTGGGGCTTCGGAGGAAATCGCATGACCGATTTCCTCCTCGAACTGCGCTGCGAGGAAATTCCCGCGCGCATGCAATTGAAGGCGTCCGACGATCTGGCCCGCCTCTTCACCGAGGAACTGGCCAAGGCCGGGCTCAAGCCCGCGTCGATCGACAGTTTCGTCACGCCGCGCCGCCTGGCGCTGATCGCCCGCGACCTGCCGCTGGAAACCGCGGCGGTCAGCGAGGAGTTCAAAGGCCCCCGCACCAGTGCTCCGGCGCAGGCGCTTGAAGGCTTTCTGCGCAAGACCGGCCTGGCCCAGGATCAGCTTGAGGATCGCGACGGCGTCTGGTTCGCCGTGGTGAACAAGCCCGGCCGCGCCACCACCGACGTGCTGGCCGAAGCCGTACCGGCGGTGATCCGCGCCTTCCCCTGGCCCAAGTCGATGCGCTGGGGCGCGGCCAGCGCCACCACCGAAAGCCTGCGCTGGGTCCGCCCGCTGCAGGGCATCATCGCGCTGCTGGGTGGCGAAATGGTGCCGTTGTCGATCGAAGGGATCGAGGCTGGCCGCGAGACGGTGGGGCATCG
The DNA here is from genome assembly GCF_014197035.1 of Sphingobium scionense. Taxonomy (GTDB): domain Bacteria; phylum Pseudomonadota; class Alphaproteobacteria; order Sphingomonadales; family Sphingomonadaceae; genus Sphingobium; species Sphingobium scionense. The sequence goes on from NZ_JACIEU010000003.1 coordinate 157,175, forward strand.
CTTCCATTCGACCGGCGCGATCCGCATCGACGGCGCCGATGACTATGCCGACAAGCTGCGAGCGGCCCATGTCATCGTCTCGCATCAGGAGCGTCAGGCGATCATCGAGGCGAAGGCCGGCGAAGCTGCCGCGGCCAAGGGCTATAGCGTGATCGAGGACAAGGGCCTGGTCGCGGAAAATGCCGGCCTGACCGAATGGCCGGTGCCCTTGCTGGGCGATTTCGATCCGGAATTTCTTGAGGTTCCGCCTGAAGTCATTCAGCTAACCCTGCGGATCAACCAGAAATATTTCGTCCTGCGTGACGCTGCTGGGAAGCTGGCCCCGGCCTTCATCTGCACCGCCAATATCGAGGCGAAGGATGGCGGCGTGGCGATTGTCGCCGGCAACCGCAAGGTGCTGGCCGCGCGCCTCAGCGACGCCCGTTTCTTCTGGCAACAGGACCGCAAGACCCCGCTCGCCGATCAGGCGAAGAAGCTTGGCCGCATCACCTTCCATGAGAAGCTGGGCACCGTCGCCGACAAGGTCGAGCGCGTCGCCAAGCTGGCCGAATGGCTGGCGAGCGAAGGCATCGTGCCGAACTGCGACCCGGCGCTGGCGCGTCAGGCGGCGGAACTGTGCAAGGCGGACCTCGTCACCGAAATGGTCGGCGAATTCCCCGAACTGCAGGGCGTGATGGGTGGCTATTATGCCCGTGCCGAAGGTCTGCCGGATGTTGTCGCCGACGCGATCCGCGATCATTATAAGCCGGTCGGGCAGGGCGATGACGTCCCCACCGCGCCGGTCACGGTGGCGGTCAGCCTGGCGGACAAGCTGGATACGTTGGTCGGATTCTTCGGCATCGAACAGGGGCCGACTGGGTCGAAGGATCCTTTCGCTCTCCGCCGTGCGGCGTTGTCGATCCTGCGCCTGCTGGAACAGAGCAACCTGCGCCTGAACTTGAAGAAGGTCCATGCCGAGGCGCTGAGCGATCATGTCTATCGCCACGTGTTCCTGAACACCAAGGCGTTGGCGGATGTCGATGCACAGACGTTGGCCAAGTTCGGTTTCGATCCCGGGAAGGTGACCGATGTCGAATGGCAGGCGGCCAATCTTGCACGACCGGAAATCAAGTCCTTTGTCGGCGCTTTCGCTGCATCGGACGTGCCCTTCCTCGACTTCTTCGCTGATCGCCTCAAGGTCCAGCAGAAGGAAGCCGGCGTTCGTCACGACCTGATCGACGCGGTGTTCGCGCTGGGCGGCGAGGACGACCTTGTTCGCCTGCTCGCTCGCGTGAAGGCGCTTCAATCCTTCGTCGCGACCGATGACGGTGCCAATCTGCTCGCGGGTTACAAGCGCGCTGCCAATATCCTCAAGAAGGAAGCGCCCGATCTGACCGTCACCCCAGCGAAGGCTGGGGTCTCGGGCGATGGTGCGCCGACGCCTGAGATGCCAGCTTCCGCTGGCATGACGAATTTGGGACTTTCCTATCAACCCGAAAAGGCGGAAGCTGATCTGATCGCTGCGCTCGACGCGGCGGAACCGCAGGCGGCACAGGCTGTCGCGGCCGAGGAGTTTGAAGGCGCCATGGCTGCGCTCGCGACGCTCCGTGCGCCGATCGACGCCTTCTTTGAGACCGTGACGGTGAATGATGCTGATCCGGCGAAGCGCACGACTCGCCTCGCGCTGCTGGCGCGGGTCCGTGATGCAGTGCACAATGTCGCCGACTTTTCGAAGATTACAGGATAAGGAAACGAAATTCCAAAATCTGCGGGAAATATGCGAAGTTAAGCGGGATAAGTCCTATCCCCTAATGGTCTAAGCCGCTAATTGCGGCATTATTATTGCATCGCACAACTCGGCAATCAGTGCAGGGAGAGCCGGAACTATGGTTATGACGGAAGAGGCCCAGATGAGCATCACTTCGACGCGCTATGTCTATCGTTTTGGCGGCGGCGTGAACGACGGTGGTAAGGGCGACAAGAATCTGCTGGGCGGCAAGGGCGCCAACCTTGACGGCATGGCCGCGATCGGCCTGCCGGTGCCCCCGGGCTTCACCATCACCACCGAAATGTGCACCCGCTATTATACCGACTGTGGCGTCTATCCCGAAAGCCTGAAGGCGGAAGTCGCCAATGGCATCGCCCATATCGAGGCTGTCACCGGCAAGAAATTCGGCGACGCCGCCGATCCGCTGTTGGTCTCGGTCCGCTCGGGCGCGCGCATCTCGATGCCGGGCATGATGGACACCGTCCTCAACCTCGGCCTCAATGACGAGACCGTTCTGGGCCTGGCCGCGGCATCGGGCGACGAGCGTTTCGCCTGGGACAGCTATCGCCGCTTCATCCAGATGTATTCGGACGTGGTGCTCGAACTCGATCATGGCGCGTTCGAGGAAGCCCTTGAAATCGCCAAGGAAGATCAGGGCTACACGCTCGACACCGAACTGACTGCCGACGACTGGAAGGCGCTGGTTGCCGAATATAAGGCACTCGTCCAAAAGCTCTGGAACAAGCCTTTCCCGCAGGGCGTGCATGACCAGCTCTGGGGCGCGATCTCGGCTGTGTTCGGATCGTGGCAGGCCGACCGTGCCAAGGTCTATCGCCGCCTGAACTCGATTCCGGGCGACTGGGGCACCGCCGTCAATGTGCAGGCGATGGTGTTCGGCAATATGGGCGACACCTCGGCCACCGGCGTTGCCTTCACCCGCGACCCGGCCACCGGCGAGAATGCCTATTATGGCGAATATCTGATCAACGCCCAGGGCGAGGATGTCGTCGCCGGCATCCGCACCCCGCAATATCTGACCCTTCAGGCGCGCGAGCGGGCAGGGGCCAAGCCGCTGTCGATGGAAGAGGCGATGCCGGAAACCTATGCCGAACTGGCACGGGTGTTCGACATCCTCGAAACCCATTATCGCGACATGCAGGACATCGAATTCACGGTGCAGCAGGGCAAGCTCTGGATGCTCCAGACACGCTCGGGCAAGCGCACGGCCAAGGCCGCGCTCAAGATCGCCGTCGATATGGCTAATGAGGGCCTGATCACCGAGGAAGAAGCCGTCGCCCGCGTCGATCCCGCCGCGCTCGACCAGCTTCTGCACCCCACGCTTGATCCCAAGGCGCCGCGCGATGTGCTGACCAAGGGGCTGCCGGCTTCGCCGGGCGCGGCCAGCGGCCTTATCGTCTTCGATGCCGACACCGCCGAGCGTCGCAACGAACTGGGCGATGCGGTCATCCTGGTCCGCGTCGAAACCAGTCCTGAAGACATCCATGGCATGCACGCGGCCAAGGGCATCCTGACCGCGCGCGGGGGCATGACCAGCCACGCCGCCGTGGTGGCGCGCGGTATGGGCCGTCCCTGCGTCTCGGGCGCGGGCAGCCTGTCGATTGACAGCAAGGCCAAGATCCTGCGGATCGGCAACCGGGAGCTGAAGGAAGGCGACATCCTGACCATCGACGGCGCCACCGGCGAAGTCATGGCGGGCGAAGTGCCGACCGTGCAGCCCGAACTGGCCGGTGACTTCGGCATCCTGATGGAATGGGCCGACAAGGTCCGTCGCCTCAAGGTGCGCGCCAATGCCGAAACGCCGCTCGACTGCCAGACCGCGCGCGATTTCGGTGCCGAGGGCGTGGGCCTGTGCCGGACAGAGCATATGTTCTTCGACGCAGCCCGCATCACCGCCGTGCGCGAGATGATCCTGGCCGACAGCGAGAAGGGTCGCCGCGCTGCACTCGACAAGCTGTTGCCCGAACAGCGCGACGATTTCGCCCAGATTTTCATGGTGATGGCCGGCCTGCCCGTGACCATCCGCCTGCTCGACCCGCCGCTGCACGAATTCCTGCCGCATGGCGAAGCGGAATTCGAGGAAGTGGCCAAGGGTGCTGGCGTCAGCGTCGAAACGCTCAAGCGCCGCGCGGCCGAACTGCATGAATTCAACCCGATGCTGGGCCATCGCGGTTGCCGTCTGGGCGTGACCTATCCCGAAATCTACGAGATGCAGGCCCGCGCCATCTTCGAAGCCGCGCTGATCGTGAAGCAGCGCAGCGGCGAAGCGCCGATCCCCGAAGTCATGATCCCGCTCGTTGCGACCCGCAAGGAACTGGAACTGATGAAGGCGATCGTCGATCAGGTCGCCAAGGATGTCTTCGCCGAGCAGGGCGCGTCGGTCGACTATCTGGTCGGCACGATGATCGAACTGCCCCGCGCGGCGCTCAAGGCCGGCGAGATCGCCGAAGTCGGCGAATTCTTCTCCTTCGGCACCAACGACCTGACGCAGACCACGATCGGTATCAGCCGTGACGATGCCGGTCGCTTCCTGACGCAATATGTCGACAAGGGCATCTTCGCTCGCGATCCGTTCGTCAGCATCGATGTGGAGGGCGTGGGCCAGCTCATCGAACTGGCGGCCGAACGCGGCCGGGCTGCCCGCCCTGGCATCAAGCTGGGCATCTGCGGGGAACATGGCGGCGATCCGGCGTCGATCGCCTTCTGCGAGGCTACCGGCCTCGATTATGTCTCGGCCTCGCCCTATCGCGTGCCGATCGCCCGCCTGGCCGCCGCGCAGGCGGCTCTGGCGAACAAGTAAGAGGAACGGGCGGGAGGCAAACTCCCGCCCTTCTTCATTTCAGGCCTGACCAGTCAGGCGGCTCAGCAGGCCGGGCTTCTCGCCCCGTTCCAGTGCGCTGGCCTGGCCACGCCAGTCTTCATGCGCGATCGTGCCGGGTTTGAGGCCGAGCCGCGCCTCCAGCGTCGCCTCCTGCTCGCCATTCAGCGCCGCGATCTGGCCATAGCGGTGATAGCCTGCCTCGTTGAGCGCGATCTCCTGTGTCTGACTAATGCCGTTGATCCGGCTGAGGTCATCACGGCCATGCACGCCGCCCGCTACTGCCGTTGCGGTGCCGGGGGCGATCGGCGCGGATTGCCGCTCCAGTTCGCCAATGCGCTCATTGGCGGCCTTCAGCCGCGCATCGCGATCTCGGATGGCATGGTGGTGGGCGCTCTGTTCCTCGCGCCACAGGCGCTTATATTTGCCCCTGCCGCTCATCATCAGGCCCAGTACCAACCCGGCCAGCAGCGCCACCAGCAGCAGCGCAATCTCATTGGGTGTGAAGATCATATCGGCATCCTTTCCAGTGTCGAAACGATCGGCCCGCCCGGAAGTTGCCGAAAACGCCCATGGTTCGGGCATTGTCGAAAAAAGTGAAAGAAAGTGCTTGCCAGTGCCACCGGACGCTTCTAACAGCGCCACTCCAACGCACCCGTAGCTCAGCTGGATAGAGCATCAGACTACGAATCTGAGGGTCGGACGTTCGAATCGTTCCGGGTGCACCATTTTCCTTCATCGCTGAACGATCGAACGCAACATGCTGTAGTTGCGTGGGATTTTGTTGCATTCATCGACATTGACGATGATCGCGATCTGAAGAAAAATCCTGTCATGCGCACCACATTGGGCATCTGCAACCGCAAGGCACGCTATGTCACGGAGGATGAAGCCTGGGCTGTCGTCCATCGGGCCGATATCGTCCTGCGCCCTTATCGCTGCGCCCTTTGTCGCCACTATCATCTGACCAGTCGGACCAAGGGCATGCGACTGCGGGCACCCTATCGGGAATGACCGGCAGGAAACAGAAAGGCTTCCAGAATATTTCCCTGCCGAAGTCAGCATGCTAGGATCACCGCATCGTTCGACATGCGGGGAATATCCATGGTCTGGATCGCACGCCTCCTTCTGTTCATCCCGTCGCTGATTGCGGGATGGTTCGTGTCGCAGGAAGATCCGCGCTATTGGCTGATTGCCCTGGCGATCGGCCTCACATTTCTGGCACTGGGTATCATTGCCGCCATCTACATCCCTATTCTTCATCCCTGGCCGCGGCGGACGCGATAGGGCTTAGAGTGCAAGCTCTGGAAATACGGTCTTTTATCGGCTATTTTCGCATAAATTTCACATCCATGCTTTTAAGGGCTTGCCAGATCAGTCCGGCCCTTATATCTGCGCCTCCACAACGCACCCGTAGCTCAGCTGGATAGAGCATCAGACTACGAATCTGAGGGTCGGACGTTCGAATCGTTCCGGGTGCACCATTCCTTCTCAGGAATAAAATGGGCCGAAAACCGTAGGGTTTTCGGCCCATTTGGCGTTCTGGAGCGGGGCGCTCAGCCGAGCGCCAAGGCGACGATCGCGTCGATATCCAGATGCTCTTCGAGCCGGGCGGCGATCGCATCCAACGCCATGTCGACTGACCGATCATAATCCGCCACGCCGCCATTGACGCCCAGTCGGGCAAGCAGGGCTGCGCGCAGTGGGCTGCTGGCAAGCAGTCCATGGACATAAGTGCCCATCACCCGGCCGTCGGCGCTGATCGCGCCATCACGATAGCCGGCAAGGCTGGCAAATGGGCGGTCGCAGTCGGGGCCAGCCGTTTCGCCGATATGCATCTCATAGCCGCCAAAAGCGGCATCCAGCGCCACGCCCTCTACTCGCTCCAGCCGTTTGCCGGCCGATAGCCGCGTCTCGACATTGAGCAGGCCAAGGCCTTGGATCGTGCCAATCTGCCCTTCGATTCCGTCAGGATCGGCGATGTGGCGCCCGAGCATCTGGTAGCCGCCGCAAATGCCCATGATCGCGCCGCCGCGCCGATGGTGCGCCAATATGTCGATGTCCCAGCCCTGCGCGCGCATGGCCACCATGTCGGCGATCGTCGCCTTGGAGCCGGGCAGGACGATCAGCGCGGCCTCGGCCGGGATTGGCTGACCGGGCGGCACCATGCGCAATTCCACGCCGGGATCGAGCTTGAACGGGTCGAGATCGTCGAAATTGGAAATGCGCGGCAGGATCGGGCAGGCAATGACCGTTCGCTCGGTTTCCGTCTGCGCCGTCCGTTCCAGCACGACGGCATCCTCGCTGGGCAAACGGGCCGTAGCATCCAGCCAGGGCACGACGCCAAAGCCGCGCCAGCCCGACAGCGTCTCGATCTGGCGATAGCCATCCTCGAACAGCGCCGGATCGCCCCGGAATTTGTTGATCAGGAAGCCGCGGATCATCGCGGCATCATCCGGATCGATCACCGCCCTGGTGCCGACGATGGCGGCTATCACACCGCCCCGGTCGATATCGCCGACCAGCAGCACCGGTACCTCGGCCGCGCGGGCAAAGCCCATATTGGCGATGTCGCCGGCGCGGAGGTTGATTTCGGCTGGCGAGCCGGCGCCTTCGACGACGACGATGTCGCATCGCGCCTTCAGTCGTTCATAGCTTTCCAGCACGGCGCCCAATAACTGCCCGCGCGCACTGCGGAAATTGCCGCTGCCCAATGTGCCGCGCACCTGGCCATGGACGATCAACTGGGATGTCCGGTCGGCCTGCGGCTTCATCAGCACCGGGTTCATGTCCGTATGCGCCTCGACCCCGCAGGCGATCGCCTGTAGCGCCTGTGCGCGTCCGATCTCGCCGCCGTCCACGGTGACGGCGGCATTGTTCGACATATTTTGTGGCTTGAATGGCTGGACGCGATAGCCCCGGCGGAGGAGAGCGCGGCATAGCCCCGCCACCAGCACCGATTTGCCGACGTCCGATCCGGTTCCCTGCAGCATGATTGCGCCCATGGCATGTTCCTGCAAGTCGGAAGCAATGATGGCAAGCGCTTAGAGTCTGTTTGGAAATGCGCCTCTGGCGCATGCCGCATCGAAAATGCGCTCTTCCGCGCATTTTCCAAACAGGTTCTTAGCGTATCAGGCGACCAGCGTCGGCATCCCGCATCGCATCTGGTGGACCTTGACCGTCGCGGTACCCAGTTTCACGCCCAGGATCGCGGTGAGGTTGCTCAGCAGGCCGTCGAGAATGGGCGCCGTGTCACCCAAGAGGCTTAAGACGGGGGAGAGAAGCGGGCTGAGCGGTAGTTGCAGACCCGCAAGCGTCACCGTGACCTTGGTCTGGTTTGCCAGGCTGGAGGCCAATCCCTGGGTCAGGTCCTGGGTGCTGACGGTCTTGCTCTGCTGCCCGGAAATGTCGCTGGGCGTGAACAGCACATTCTGCTGGGTCACGCCGCCCAGCGCGATATTGGCATAGGCGTGGACCTGGGTCAGCGATCCGAGGACCGAGGCCAGGGTCGCGGTACGCGGATTGGCAGGAGCCGAGAAATTGGTGAGCGCCGCTTCATCGACGTCGCCGATCACCGCCGTGCCGATCGACGGCTTTACCCCCAAGGTCACGCCATTGTTGATGGCCCCCTGATCGCAGACGATATTGGACAATTGCGCTTCCGCCGACGCCAGTTCGACATAGAGGGGGATGCGGATCGTCGCGATCCCGGTCAGCAAGGTGGCGACACGGCTTTCCAGGAAGATGCGCGTCTGCGCCGTGCGCAGAATGAAATTCTTGTCGTTGGTAATGCTGATCAAGGGCGTGCTCGCCTGGCCGGTGCCGGTGATCATTTTCAGCCGCGTACTGGTTAGGCCGGGCACGTTCAGCGTCAGGTCGATCGGCACGGCGGTCGACGATGGCGGGCTCAACACCATGCGCAGCATCGAGAAGGAGTCGAGCAGCAGGCTGGGCTGGCCGGTCGAGCTGCCGGTTCCCTTCATTGGTCCCAGGTCGATGACGTCGCTCAGCTTCACGCTCTTGCCCGGCACCTTGGCGCCGATATTGCGGAGCAAGGCGGCCGTGCCACTATTGTCCGCGGTATCGGCGATCGCGCCGATGACATCGGACAATGGAATATTGGCACCGAACAACTCGCCATAGGCAGCGTCATTGCGTCCGGTGCGGACCTTAAGGGCGTCGGCGAAATGGAGCAGGTCGACGTTCAGATTGGCCAGGCCCTGATAGTCCATGACCGACAGATTAAGCTCCGTCCCGGCAAGGGCCGACAGCAGCATGTTGGGAAGGCCGCCGCTGAGTGAGGCAAGGCCGGTGCCGATGGAGAAGGCCGCGGCGTCGGAGCGCGCGGCGGTGGCGTGCGCGCGAACGTCGACACCATCGCGGCCGACCAGCAGTCGACCAAAGAACAGGGGCGCCCGTCGTTGAACCTGGACCTGGATCGCGCTGGCACGGGGGTCGCCCGATACGAAGCGATTGCTGACAGCGACGGATGTATTCTGGTCGTAAAAGCCGGTCTGCACGGCGACCAGCGACACGCCGGAAACGCCGCTCTTGGTCAGCAGCGCTTCGGCGGCCGATCGCCCGCCGCTGCTCGCCGCCAGCGCGGCGGCATCGGCCACGCCCTGCAACTGGCGCTTGGCAAGATAGACCGAACCCAGGTCGACGGCGACCGTGGCGGCGCCGGCGAGCATGAACAGTGATCCCGCCAGCAGGACACTGATGCCGCCGCGCTTGTCGGCAAGCAGGCCGCCCATGCGGTTGCGCGTCCGGGTCATGACGCGATCCGAACGACGGCGCTTCGCTGGATCTGGGTGGCGGGCAGCGGGAAGATGGCAGCGGAAAAGAAGGGGGCGTTGCTGAGATTATAGGTCAGGGTAACCGTATAATAGCCGCTGTTGGCATTAACCGCGACGCCGATCGTCTGCGCGCCGGGCAACGGGAAGGATGGGCGGCTGGCGTTGACGCTTTCGTCGACCAGCGCGCGGCGTTCGGTCGTCGTCATGCCGGCCACGGCGGCTCGGGCCGCATCATTGGCGGCCTGCTGCAGGCTGTGGGCCGTCATCAGCCAGCCGCCATAGAGCAGGATGCCAAGCAAAAGGATAATCATCAAAGGAAGAGCGAAAGCGGCTTCGACAAGCACGCTGCCACGCTCATGAGGGTAAATGGCCCGGCCCAGTCGGGCGAGGCGGAGCGCCGCATGGAGGGGATGGTTCCGCATACCACTCCATTAAAGGCGCAACATTCAAAAAGCGGTTCGCAAACTGCGCGCACATTATGTGCGAATTGCGTAAATCAAAAGTACCGTTTTCGGGGCTTTTTGGACATTTTCGGGCAAGAATAAACGGTCCGCGCGGGCAAACCCACCATGGCCGCAGGATTTTACATCATTGGCGCGCTGATTCCCCATTTTCGGCGGAGGCGGGTGGGGTCATCACCATCACTACGCCCTCCGTCCCATAGGTGCCCCGCAACTGGACGAGCGCGCCCTCCATCGGCAGCAACGCGCCGCCATTGGTGAGCAGGTGGGCCTGGACCCGGCGATCGCCCTCGCCGCGCAGTACCGCCTCCAGTTCCTGGCGGAAATGCGGGCGTTGCGGCAGGGCGATCAGGTCGGTCATATAGGCGTTGATCAGGCGGGATTCCGGCAGGCCTACCAACGTGCAGATGGTGGCATCGACATATTCGATGAAACCGCGGTTGGAGAGGCGCGCATAGCCGACGCCGCCGTGGATGCCCATCGCCTTGAGAATGGCTGATTTGACGTCTGCCAGCCGGTGGCGTTGCACGTCAGAGGTGATGTCGCGCAACAGCAGGCCGATCCCGTCCTCGAAAGGAAAGGCCTCGACATGGAGCCAGCTATCGTCGCGGAAGGGCGAAGGGATGTCTGCGGCGCTGATTTCGCCGGAGATCTGGCTGTGACGGGCATGGGCTTCGGTGAGGGTGCCGACCAGTTCCGGCAGGGCGTCCCAAAGCATTTGCCCTTCCAATCGGCGATCCCAGCGGCGTGCCATGGCCAGGGCGACCGGATTGATCAAGTCGATGCGAAAGTCTGCGCGGCACAGGATAAGACCCTGAGCCATGCGCACCGCCAGTTCACGCAACCGATCGGGATTCTGATCGGGTTCGTCCTGGCCAGCCAGCGCTCGAAAACGATCCAAGCCCATGAAAACATGGGTCTCTCGGCCATGGTGGGTGATCAGAAGCGGATGGCGTGCACCGATCTCGCGCCAATGGGCAAAGTTTCGGACCAGTTCCGCAGCTGTGACACTTCGATCGCTTATGTCATCCGGCATGGTTTGACCCTCTCCCAAATCTGGGTTGCAGGGAAACAGACGCTGACCAACGGGCGTCGGCTACGCAATATCCCTTATGTGCGGCGAACCGGTGTTGCTTTGCGAGCAATGGTGTTCAGGCAGTATCAAGAGCCATAACTGCGCTGGAGTTCCAAGGCGTCGAGCATTTTTCCGCCCGCCATGAAGACTGCGCCAGAACAGGCTAGCGCAAGCAACTGGCCGCCAACACCGGGATATTGGTGCATATAGACGACCCCGCGCTCGCTGGCGCCCAGCGCAAGCGCGTAGATCACGAGGAAAGCCTCGAACTTGGTCTTGATCGTGAAGAGGCGTTTGATCCGTTCCATCAGACTCATCCGAGGTTTTCGTGCATCTTCTAAGGCATTAAGTCGCCCGAAAGTTGCAAATGGTCAACAAGGCTTAACCATGATTGTTCGATCCGGGCAATAAGGCGCGTGTCGGACAGATCATCAGGCGCAATGGCTTCGGGCCAATAGTCCGAAACGATGCGGGCGATTTCATCCAAACGTGGCTCATCGACCAGGAAACGCGGATCGATGTCGTTTGGATCCGCGACTACGCGCAGGCGCAGGCAGGCGGGGCCGCCGCCATTGGCCATGGACTGACGCACATCGACGGGAACAAGGTGACGGATCGGGCCATTGCCGGCGATCATCCGTTCCAGCCAGGTCCACACGGCCGGGACCGCCTGTGCTTCGCTTGGCAGGATCAGCGCCATGGTGCCATCGGGCAGGGTGACGAGCTGCGCGTTGAACAAATAGCTTTTGATCGCGTCGGCCAGGCTGACGGCGCTGGCGGGCACTTCGACGATTTCGACTGATGGCATGAGCGTGCGCAGCGACGCATAGAAAGCCTGTTTGTCGGCAAAGGCCTGTTCATGGGTGAAGAGGACGCGCTCATTGGCAACCGCGACGACGTCATTGTGGAAGGCGCCGGCGGCAATCGCCTCCTGCGACTGCTGCACGAACAGGGTGCGCGCGGGATCGAGGCCATGGATGCGAGCCACCGCTTTGCTCGCCTCGACATGCTGGCGGGCGGGGAAGGGGCCGCCCGACTGGCCATAGACGAAGACTTCGACGCCCGGTGCGCCATGGCTGTCGCACAGGCGCATATGGTTGGCCGCGCCTTCGTCGCCAAAGGGGGCGGGGATCGGGCCATGCACAGCGAAGGCGCGGGTGTCGGAAAAGGCGAGGCGCAGTTGCGCCAAAGTCTGGGGCCATTCATGGCTGCGATGCGCCATGGTGACGAGATTGGCGACGGTCAGGTGGGTGCGGCCATCGGCGGTGTCGGCGGCCGGCGAGACGGTCGCGGCATTGGCGGCCCACATGGACGAGGCCGACATGGCGGCTGCGCGGATATGCGGATCGGCATTGCTGATGTCGGTGCCCAGGGTCGCGAGCCAGGCGCCGTCAGGGCGCCATTGCGGCAGGAAAATGCCCTGGGCAAGGCCGAGGCGCAGGTTGCCGCGCATCTTCTCTATCCCCTGCAACGCTGCGGCGCGAGGATGCGACACGGCGCCGGCATTGCGGGATGACGCCAGATTGCCAAGGCTGAGGCCGGCATAATTATGGCTGGGGCCGATCAGCCCATCGAAATTGATCTCGCGCACGCTCATGCCCGCCCCGCCATGGTGAATGCCTGCCCCACGTCCAGTTGCAGCAGCGCTGCGCTGGCCGCGTCGAGCGAGATGCTGCCATCCTCGCCCTCCTGCACATAGCCATAGGTGCAGCGATAATCGGCGAGCAGGCCGGTCGATACCAGCATCTTGTCGCCGCCCTTGTCATGGATGGCTGCCAGCGTCACGTCGCGCGCCTGGGCCACGGTGCGGAGCTGGTCGATCTGGCCCACCATGGTGGGGCCGCCGTCGAAAATGTCGACATAGCCGGCATTGGTGAAGCCCTCGGTCTCCAGCATCCGCATCGCCGCGCGGCCATTGGGGTGGGGCAGGCCGATGACGGCGCGGGCGCTGTCGGTCAGCATCGCGGTGTAGATCGGTGTCTTGGGCATCAGGTCGGCGATGAACTGGTTGCCGTTGACCGCGTTGAACTCGTCGGCCTCCTGGAAATTCATGCCGAAGAAGCGACCGGCAAGGCCGTCCCAGAAGGGCGAGCCGCCGGCCTCGTCGATCACGCCGCGCAGTTCGGCAATCACCCGGTCGCCGAAGCGGTCGCGATGGTTGCGGATATAGAGATAGCGGCTGCGCGCGAGCAGCAGGCCAAGTCCCTCGGCCCGTTCGCGCGGGTGGAGGAAGAGGCCGCCGACCTCGGTCGATCCTTCCAGATCGGTCGTGAGCGAGAGCATCTGCGCGCGGAAGGTGCGGGCCAGTTCACGGCTATGCTGAGTCAGAACGCCAAGACGATAGGAATAGAAGGGCCAGTTCTGCCCCACCGTGCTGAAGATCTGGCAGGTCCCGCGCACCTGGCCGGTCTGCGTATTGACCAGCACCAGGACGATCAGATCATCCTTGATCCCGCCATCCTGCCGGCCGAGCGCCTGTTCGGTGCGTTCCAGCTTGGCGGTCAGGGCGGCGCGATCGGGCGGCAGGTTGGTGAAACCACCGCCGGTCAGCTTCGCCATTTCATACAGGGTCTGCAGGTCGTCCGCTCGCGCGGTGCGCATGTAGAAACTCAAAAGGCGGTCCTCTCTCTCAATATTGTCCTTGGGCGATCCGCAGCAGCGCCAGCGCGGACAATTGCGCGCGCTCGGCCAGGCTGTCGGCGATCAGAAATTCGGCATCGCTGTGGATGCTGCCGCCGCGCACGCCCATCGTGTCGACCACCGGGACGCCGCAGGCCGCGATATTGTTGCCATCGCATACGCCGCCCGTGTCCCGCCAGCCGATGTCGAGGCCCAGTTCCGCGCCGCAGCGCCTGACCAGGCCGAACAGGCGCTCGGCCTTGGCATCCATGGGCTTTGGCGGGCGACCGAAGCCGCCATGGAGATGCAGACTGACGCCATGGTCGCGGGCGACATCGGCCATGGCCCGATCAAGCAGGGCGCGGGCCGCGATTTCATCGTCCGGCGTCCGCGGGCGGAAATTGACCCGCAGCACCGCATGGTCGGGCACGACATTGTTGGGGCTGCCGCCGTCGATCTTGGCGGGGTTGCAGGAGAAACCGGCGCCGCTGCCGGCCTTCAGCCGCAGGGCGAGATCGGCTGCTGCGAGCAGGGCATTCCGGCCATCGTCGGGATTGCGACCGGCATGGGCGCTCAGGCCGGTGACGATGATCGAGAAATTGCCGCTACCCGCCCGCGCGCCGGCCAGCGTCCCATCGGGCAGGGCGGGTTCATAGGTGAAGGCGGCGCGCTTGCCGGCTGCGGCCTGACGGAGCAGGGCTGCAGAGGAGGGGCTGCCGACTTCCTCGTCACTGTTGATCAACACTTGATAGCCCAGAGACCGGGCCGCTTGGCTATGCTCTATTGCCGCGAGGGCGGCGAGCATGACGGCAATGCCGCCCTTCATGTCGGCGACGCCGGGGCCGTTGAGGACGCCGGGTTCCAGCCAGCGGAGCGTCTGAAACGGATGATCGACCGGGAAGACCGTATCCATATGCCCCGTCAGCAGAAGCTGGACCGGTGCCTCGGGGCGGACGGTCAGGCGCAGATGCTGGCCATGGCGGATCACCGATATGCGGCCATCGGGTGCCACGGTTTCGACCGGATCGGGGTCGATCAAGTCTACCTCGCCCGGCAGCCCCGACAAGGCGTCGGCGAGGGTAGCCGCCATGATAGCAAGCCCGGCGAGGTTGCGCGATCCGCTGTTGATGCTGGCCCATGCCTCGACCTGCGCGAGCATCGGCGCGGCGGCGGCCTGTTCCAGCAGGGCAGTTTCAGGGACTGTGACGCGCGGGTGGATGCCGTTCATCCCGGAGGTCTATCAGAGCGCGGGCGCGTGCTCCACCCCGATCAGAAATCGTAGCTGAGGGTCAGGCGGCTGAGCGTGTCGAAGTCGCGCGCAGACAGCAGGGTCTCCGACTCATATTGGACCGTGTAGGACAGGCCAGCGGACAGGCGGGTGCTCACCTTGGTTTGCAACTGTGTCAGGGAATTGACTGAAAACACGTCAGTTTCCGCGTATCCTGCGGCAGTCTGCTTGAAGGTGACATTGGGCGCCAGGCGCCAGGCCAGGTCCATCGATGCGCGCGCGCCGAGCTTGGTTTCGCGCGGCCCGATCACATATTTGGCATGGCGGACGGACGGGCCAACATCGAGCGACAGGTCGATCGGTTTGCTCATGATCACCTTGTAACCGATGCCGGCCGAGGCGGTGTAGCGTTCGTCATAACCGATCGAGGGATCGCGTTCGAACTGGGTCAGGCCATAGGCAAAGCCGCGCGGATCGAACTGGTAGCGCGGCTCGTAGCTGGCAGTGTAGCGCTCGCGCGAGGTAACGCCATTGGCGCGGCGATAATCGACCGTTGCGCTGAGCTTATGGCTCCACTCCAGCCCTTCGCGCTTGACCTGCGCCGCGGCGCTGATGCCAATTTCGCTGGTCGAACCGGTCGAGCGGAAGCCGCCGGCCTCCAGCTTGCCGGTCCATAATTCGGTGAAGCGCGCTTCGCGAATCACCGTGTCATGGGTCGCCTTGGTCCGTTCCTTCCAGCTGTTGACCATCTGCTGGATCTGGTCGGCCGATTGCGGATTGGTCTGCTTGGCGATCTTGGCGACGGTCGCGATTTCCGTCTCATTGCCATTGGCAATCGCCGCCTCCAGCATTTCGCGGACGGACGGCGGCAGCAGCGCAGGCGCATTGGCCCAGGCCTGGGTGGCAAAGAGGAAGGGCAGGATAGCCAGACAGTGACGCATGCCGCTGTCATAGCGAACCGACCGGGGATTTTAAGCCCCCATCAGATCAAGTCGTGGAATTCCTGCAATATGTCGCGGTAGAGCTTGCGCTTGAACGGCACGATCAGTTCCGGCAGCGTTTCGGGCGCGGCCCATTTCCATTCCCGGAATTCGGGATGCTTGGTCTGGATGTCGATATGGCTGTCCTTGCCCAGGAAGCGGGCGAGGAACCAGATCTGCCGCTGGCCGCGATATTTGCCTCCCCACAGCTTGCCGATCAGTTCGGGCGGCAGGTCATAGAAATGCTCGTCGCGGCTCTTCGCGATGATCTCGACATGCTCCGGCGTGATCCCGGTCTCTTCGCCCAGTTCGCGCAACGCTGCCGTCTTGGCGTCTTCGCCTTCGTCGATCCCGCCCTGCGGCATCTGCCAGGCTTCCACCACATTATCGAGGCGCTGGCCGACGAAGACCTTGCCCGCCATGTTGACCAGCATGATCCCGACGCACGGCCGGTAATTCAGTTCTGCATTATCTGGCATCGACGCCATGTCTTCCCCTGCATCGCTGCAGCCATGGCCGGTCTACGACCCATGGCTAGTGTATTGGGTTCCAGAATAGGCGGCGGCGATGCGCGCGTCCATCGGTCGAATCGACATTCATCGGATTTGCCAGGCATCTCCCGGAACAGCGCGGAAAATTCATTTGGAACCCGGATGCCGCGCAGGCATTGGGCGGTCATGCCTTCCCCCACCATAATCTGGTTCCGACAGGATCTGCGCCTCTCGGATCAGGCGGCGCTCGCCGCCGCCGCGCAGGCCGGCCCGGTCATTCCGCTCTATATCCTTGACGATGAAAGCCCGCGCCAATGGGCGATGGGTGGCGCGTCGCGCTGGTGGCTGCATCACAGCCTTGCCAGCCTGGATGAGCAACTGAGGGCGAAGGGATCGCGATTGATCCTGCGGCGCGGGCGCTGCGTCGATGTGCTGGCGCAGGTGGCCAAGGACAGTGGCGCGCAGGTCGTTCATGCCATCCGCCATCATGAGCCTTGGTGGCGCAACGCTGAGAAGGCGGTGGCAAGACAGATCGACCTGCGGCTTCATGACGGGGGGCTGCTATTGCCGGTGGAGGCGGTGCGGACGGGTGGCGGAACGCCCTATCGCATCTACACGCCCTTTTCCCGGGCGGTGATGTTGCACATGCCACCCGCACCACCACAGCCCGCGCCGCAGCGGATCGATGCACCATTGCACTGGCCGGTTAGCGACAGGCTGGAGGATTGGAAGCTGCTGCCGCGCGACCCGGACTGGGCCAGCGGCTTTTCTGCCGACTGGTCGCCGGGCGAAGACGGAGCAAAGCGCTATCTCGACAGTTTTCTAGGAGAAGTCGGCGACTATGCGGTCGCGCGCGATCTGCCGTCGCAGGAGGGAACGTCGCGCCTGTCGCCCCATCTCCATTTCGGGGAGATTTCGCCGGCCAAGGTCTGGCATCGGGTCGCGCAGGCGCCGGGGGACGCGACGGTTTATCTGAAGGAACTGATCTGGCGCGACTATGCGCATAATCAGGTCTGGGCCTTGCCGACCTATGGATCGGAAAATGCCCAGCCGGCCTTCGACGCCATGCATTGGCGCGATCTGCGCGAGGCGCGGGGCGACTGGGCGGCGTGGAAACAGGGGCGGACCGGCTATCCGATCGTCGATGCCGGCATGCGCCAGCTCTGGCAGACGGGCTGGATGCACAATCGGGTGCGGATGATCGCGGCGAGTTTCCTCATCAAGCATCTGCTGATCGACTGGCGCCATGGCGCGCGCTGGTTCTGGGACACGCTGGTCGACGCGGATTATGCCAATAACAGCGTCAACTGGCAGTGGGTGGCGGGCAGCGGCGTCGATGCCAATCTCTTCACCCGGATAATGGCGCCGCTGACCCAGTCGGACAAGTTTGGTGCCGCCGACTATATCCGCCAATGGGTGCCGGAACTGGCGCATCTGGATGATCGCGTCATCCATGATCCGGATTTTCATGGGGTTAGGCCAGCATCCTATCCCGAAAAGCGGATCGGCCATCGCGAGGGGCGCGAGCGCGCACTGACGGCCTATCGCCAGATGAAGGGGTGATTGCAGCGACGCGCGGCATGGGGCAGAAAGAGGCCCGATGAATGCAGTCGATCCCCGTCGCGGCAAGGCCGCATTGTCGATCCGGCGACCGCCGGCAGACCGGACGCCGGGATGGCGCGCGCGCCTGTTCGCGCCGCTCTTCCATCGCATGCTCGATCGCATCGACCAGGGACTGGAGCAGGGTTCACTCGACGCGCGTCTGCCGGACGGGACGCGCAGGCTGCTGGGTGGACGGGCGCCGGGATTCGACTGCGTCGTGGACCTGGTCGATTGGCGCGCTCTGGTGCGGCTGGCGATGGGCGGCTCGGCTGGCTGGTATCGCGCCTGGGCGGCGGGCGAGTGGCGCAGTTCCGATTCGGTGCCGCTGTTCGCACTGTTCATGGCCAACGCCGTGTCGCTGGGGCGAGTCGCGCGGCCTCATGGGCCAGCGCGCTGGGCCGGGCGTCTGCTGCATTGGGCGCGACGGAACAATCGCAACGGCTCGCGCCGGAACATCGCCTTCCATTATGATCTGGGCAATGATTTCTACGGCCTGTGGCTGGACAAGAATATGCATTATTCCAGTGCCTTGTTCCTCAATCCTGAGGATCGAATCGAAAGCCTGGAGCGGGCGCAGCTGCGCAAGGTCGACGCCCTGCTTGATCGGCTGGACTTGCAGGAAGGGCAGGCGCTGCTGGAAATCGGATGCGGCTGGGGCGGCCTCGCCGAACAGGCGATGGAACGCTGCGCAATCCGTTATGACGGACTGACCCTGTCAATCGAGCAGGCTGATTATGCGCGCGATCGGCTGGGATCGGGCGCGCAGATCCATCTGACCGATTACCGGGATGCGCAGGGCCAATATGAGGCCATCGCCAGCGTGGAAATGGTGGAGGCGGTCGGCCAGCCATATTGGCCAGACTATCTCGATGCGGTCGCGCGCCTGCTGAAGCCGGGTGGCCGGGCCGCGATCCAATATATTCTGATCGACGATGCGATCTTCGATCACTATGCGCGCGGCGCCGATTTCATCCAGACCTATATCTTCCCTGGCGGCATGTTGATGTCGGAAAGCCGCTTTCGGACATTGGCGCAGGAGCGCGGGCTGGAATGGCGCGATGTCGTCCGCTTCGGCGACCATTATGCCGAAACGCTGCGCCGCTGGCGCGAGCGGTTCGACCGGGCGATCGACGAAGGGCGGCTGCCGGCCAGTTTCGACCAGCGTTTCGTGGACTTGTGGCGCTATTATCTGACGTATTGCGAAGGTGGTTTCCGGGGCGGCACCATCGATGTCGCCCAGGTCACATTGGCCAAGCTGGCCGCTTAACCCTCGACGCGCAGGCGGTGGCCGTTCGGCGCATCGCTCAGCACCAAGTCGTAAATGGCCTTGGCGACCGTTTCCGGTCCCTTGAGCGTTGCAGGATCCTCACCCGGGAAGGCGCGCGCGCGCATCGCTGTGCGGGTGGCGCCGGGATCGACGATGTGGGTGCGGATGGCGGAGATGTTCTTCACCTCCTCGCCATAGGCGCCGACCAGCGTTTCAAGGGCGGCCTTGGACGCGCCATAGGCACCCCAATAGGCGCGCGGCACGGCACCGACCGAGGATGTCAGCGCGATCACCCGCGCATCGGCGCTGGCACGCAGCATCGGATCGAAGGCCGCGATCAGCGCCTGGGGCGCAGCGATGTTGAGCATCAGCAGTCGGGCAAATTCCTTGGCATCGATCGCGGGAACCGATGCCAGCGATCCGAGCGTTGCGGCGTTGAAGACGAGGATGTCGAGCGCCTGCCAGCGGCCCGAAATGGCCTGGGCCAGGCGGCCGATGCTTTCGCCGTCGATAAGGTCGAGCGGCGCGATGGTCGCGCTGCCGCCAGCCTGATGAATGCGATCTTCCACCTCTTCCAAACCGCCGCTGGTGCGCGCGGTCAGGATCACATGGGCACCGGCCGCGGCCAGCGCTTCCGCCGTCGCGGCGCCGATGCCCCGGCTGGCGCCGGTGACGAGCGCGAGTTTTCCGAACAGCGGCATTGTATCAGACATCGGCTCTCCGTTCGCCCCGACCGATGCCGGGTGTCGTCGTGGGAAAAGGAAAGGGCGGGGTCGTGCGACCCCGCCCGGTCGGGCCTTGCCCGTGGATCAGGAGACCCGTTCTGCCAGCAGTTCGAACTGGTTTTCGACCACGGCTTCATCCTGATCGGTGAGCTTGGTCGGATAGTCGCCGGTGAAGCAGGCGTCGCAATATTGCGGACGGATGTCGGCGCGCTTCGCTTCGCCCAGCGCCTTGTACAGGCCGTCGATCGAGATGAAGGCGAGGCTGTCGGCATGGATGAAGTCCTGCATGCCGCCAATGTCCAGCTTGTGCGCCAGCAGCTTGGTGCGCTCGGGCGTGTCGACGCCATAGAAGCAGCTATGCTTGGTCGGCGGTGATGCGATGCGCATGTGCACTTCGGCGGCCCCCGCTTCGCGCATCATCTGCACGATCTTCAAGGATGTGGTGCCGCGCACGATCGAATCGTCGATCAATACGATGCGCTTGCCCTGGATGAGAGCGCGGTTGGCATTATGCTTCAGCTTGACGCCCAGATGGCGGACCTTGTCGCCCGGCTGGATGAAGGTGCGGCCGATATAATGGGAACGGATGATGCCCAGTTCGAACGGAATGCCCGATTGCTGGGCATAGCCGATGGCGGCCGGCACGCCGCTGTCAGGCACCGGAATGACATAGTCGGCATCGACCGGATTTTCGATCGCCAACTGCGCGCCGATCGCCTTGCGGACCGAATAGACGCTGGAATTGTCGATGATCGAATCGGGGCGGCTGAAATAGACATGCTCGAAGATGCAGGGGCGCGGATGCACCTCGCCGAACGGGCGGAGCGAGCGCAGTTCGCCGTCATTGGTGACGATCACCAGTTCGCCCGGCTCGATCGAGCGGACATAGTCGGCGCCGACCACATCGAGCGCAACGGTTTCGGAGGCGAAGATGATCGAATCGCCGAGCTTGCCCATGACCAGCGGACGGATGCCCAGCGGATCGCGGCAGGCGATCATGCCTTCGGGAGTCATGACGATCAGCGAATAGGCGCCCTCGATCTGCTTGAGCGCATCGATGAACTTGTCGAGCAGGGTGCGATAATTGGACGTCGCGACCAGATGGATGATGACTTCGGTATCCGAGGTCGACTGGAAGATGGAGCCGCGGCGGATCAGTTCGCGGCGAACCTTCATCGCGTTGGAGATATTGCCGTTATGCGCAATCGCGAAGCCGCCGGAATTGAGTTCGGCGTAAAGCGGTTGAACATTGCGCAGCGAGGTTTCGCCTGTCGTCGAGTAACGGACATGACCGCAGGCGGTGTCGCCAGGGAGCGCTCGAATCACCTCGTCCCGGTCAAAATTGCCGGCAACATGACCCATGGCGCGATGCGTGTGGAAATCATGCCCGTCCCAGCTGGTGATGCCCGCGGCTTCCTGGCCGCGATGCTGCAGCGCGTGAAGGCCAAGAGCCACCATGGCGGATGCGGTCTCGGCGCCGGAGACGCCGAAAATGCCACATTCTTCGCGCAACTTGTCGTCGTCGAAAGGGTTTGTCGTAATCATGGGTGTGAGCGGGTCCATTGCCGTTCCTGACCACCCCTCTGGGGCGACCTTTCGCGCGCATATAGTCCCTCCCGCCCGATTTGTCGCCTGCCTGTAACAAAAAAGCGTGTCCAATCGTGGCAACGCTGCGTTTTGCCGGCTTTTCCATGGGCTAAACGGCTACTGGCGTTGGCGTCCCGGTGCCGCTAAGAAACCTGTACTCATGCACCGTTTTGCCAATCCCGCTCGCTTCCTGAAGATCGCCCGTCCGTTGACGGGCTGGCTGTTGTGGCCTGGCATCCTGCTGCTGTTGGCCGGCTGCGCTTCGGGCCTGTTCCTGACGCCGGCGGATTATCTGCAGGGCAATACGGTGCGCATACTCTATATACATGTGCCGGCCGCGTGGCTCGGCATGGCGGGCTGGACCGGTATCGCTGTATCCGGGCTGATGCAACTGGTCTGGCGCCATCCGCTGGCTGCTGTGGCCGGGCGCGCGATCGCGGCGCCGGGCGCGCTGTTCACGGCCATCTGCCTGATGACCGGTTCGATCTGGGGGCGGCCGACCTGGGGCACCTGGTGGGAATGGGATGGACGCATGACATCCATGCTGGTCCTGCTCTTTCTCTACCTGGGCTATATTGCCCTGGCCAACGGGTCGGCGCGGCAGGGGCAGGGCGGTGTCAGCCCGGTGACCGCGATCTTCGGTCTGGTCGGTGCCATCAACATCCCGATCATCAACCGTTCGGTTGTTTGGTGGAACAGTCTGCACCAGGGGCCGAGCATCACGATGCGGGGATCGAGCATCGACGGATCGCTGCTCTGGCCGCTGGGTCTGACATTATTCGGTTTCACCTTGTTGTTCGCCGCGATCGTATTGATGCGGATGCGGGCAATCTTGGCGCAAAATAAGGTCGAGGCGCGGATGCAGCGCCTGACGAGAGGGTAGAGATGAACCAATGGGCTTTCGTGGTCGCCGCCTATGCCGTGACGGCCGTGGGCACGGCGATCGTCACCATCGCCAGCTGGCGCGCGATGCGATCGGCGGAACGTCAGGCCGAACGACTGTCTGACCGGACATGAAGGCCAAGCATCAACGGCTAATCCTGGCGCTCGCGGCGCTGGTGGCGATCATCGGTGCCGGGTTGCTCGCCGTCTCGGCGCTGAAGGACGAAGCGGCCTATTTCTATGCGCCCAACGACGTAAAGACCAAGGGGGTGAAGCCCGGCAAGGCGATCCGTCTGGGTGGGATGGTGGTGAAGGGTAGCCTCAAGCGCGCGGCCGATGGGGTAACGATCGATTTCAACGTGACCGACGGCAAGGCGACCGTGCCGGCGACCTTCAGCGGGATCGCGCCCGACCTGTTCAAGGAAGGCAGCGGCGTCGTGGCAGAAGGTGCTTTCGACCGGCAGGGGCGGTTCGTCGCCACCAATTTGCTGGCCAAGCATGACGAGCGCTACATGCCGCGCGAACTGGACGGCATGACCTATAATGAAACCACGCATGAGATGAAGGCTGCGCCATGATCGCCGAAGCCGGTCTCGCCGCCCTGTGGTTTGCCGCCGTTCTGGCGCTGCTCCAGTTGTTTCTGGTGGGCATGGGGCTGGCCGGCGGCAAGGGCGAGGTGCTGGGCGCCGTCCGTCCTGTCGCTATTTTGCAGGGCGTGCTGACGGCCGGTGCCTTTGTCGCGCTGATCAGCCTGTTCCTGCGATCCGACATGTCGGTGCTGTTGGTGGCGACCAACAGCCATTCGGCCAAGCCCTGGCTCTACAAGTTCGCCGGAACCTGGGGCAATCATGAAGGGTCGATGCTGCTCTGGGTGACGGTGATGGGTGTCGCCGGCGCGGCAGTTGCCCTGTTCGAGCGTGCCTTGAAGCGCGACGCGCATATGGCGACGCTCGGTGCGCAGGCGGCGATCAGCCTGGGTTTCTATGCCTTCCTGCTCTTCTCCTCCAATCCCTTCGCCCGCATTTCCCCGGCACCGGCGGACGGGCAGGGGCTCAACCCGCTGCTGCAGGATCCCGGCCTCGCCTTCCATCCGCCGACGCTCTATCTCGGCTATGTCGGCCTGTCGGTCGCCTTCTCCTTTGCGGTCGGGTCGTTGCTGACGCGGCAGGTGGATGCCGCCTTCGCCCGTGCCATGCGCCCCTGGGTGCTGGCCGCCTGGATCATGCTGACGCTCGGCATCACGGCGGGCAGCTATTGGGCCTATTATGAACTGGGCTGGGGCGGCTGGTGGTTCTGGGATCCGGTCGAAAATGCGTCGCTGATGCCCTGGCTGGCGGCGACCGCACTGCTGCACAGCGTGACCGTACTGGCGACGCGCGACGCGCTGCGCGCCTGGACGGTGATGCTGGCGGTGGTTGCCTTCTCCATGTCGATGGTCGGCACCTTCCTAGTCCGGTCGGGCATATTGACCAGCGTCCATGCCTTCGCCGTCGATCCGGAGCGGGGCAGCTTCATCCTGGCGTTGCTGGCGCTCTATATCGGCGGCGCTCTGGCCTTGTTCGGCTGGCGGATCGGCACGGTGCGTGAGGGCGCGCCCTTCGAACTGGTCAGCCGAGAAACCTTCCTGGTGGTCAATAATCTGCTGCTCTCGGTGATCCTCGGGCTGGTGCTGATCGGCACGCTTTATCCGCTGATGACGGAAGCGTTCGGGCACAAGGTGTCGGTCGGTGCGCCCTATTTCGATCGCATCGCGGGGCCGATCGCGCTCATACTGCTGATCGTCATGGCGGCGGGGCCGCTTACCCGCTGGCGCCGGGATCAGGCGCGCGCCGTGGCCGGGCGCATGCTCATTCCGGCGGGGGTCGCTCTGGCGGCCGTGGTGCTGGTCGGTGCGCTGGCCTGGGGCCGGATCGGGCTGCTGCCCTATTGCGGGCTGGTGGTGGCGCTGGCCGTCGGCGTGGGATCGCTGGCGCCGTTGTGGAAGCGGAATCTGCGCCGCACGCCGCTCTTCACCTATGGCATGGTGATCGCGCATCTGGGCTGCGCCGTCAGCCTGGCCGGCATGGCCTGCGATTCGGCGTTCACGATCGAGAAGCTGGTGGCGGCCCGGCCGGGGGATACGATCGAGACGGCCGGCTGGACGCTGCGCTTCCAACGGATACTGCCGCTTGCCGGCGATAATTGGACGGCTCTGCAGGCGGACGTCATCGCCGAGCGGAATGGCCGGGCGGTGGTGATCCATCCGCAATCGCGCTTCTTCGCCTCGCCGCCGACGACAACGACCGAGGCTGCCTTGTTGACCCGGTGGAATGGCCAACTCTACGTCGTGCTGGGGCAGGAAGCGGATGCCGGGCGCTGGCAGATGCGGATCTGGTGGAAACCGTTCGTGACGCTGATCTGGCTGGGCGGCATCATGATCGCGCTGGGCGGCCTGCTGGCGCTGATCGGGCGGGAGCGGCGTGGCTGGCTGATGAAATGGCGGGCGCGGAGGGCAATGGCATGAGGAGGCTGCTGATCTGGCTGCCGCTGGCCTTGTTCCTCGGTTTCTTCGCGCTGTTCGCAAGCGGCCTGTTCAAGCCGGATGACCGCGTCATCACCTCCAAGCTGATCGGCCAGGCTTTGCCGGCCTTCACCCTGCCGGCTGCGGCCAGCGATCGGCCGGCGCTTGCCAGCACGCAATTGGCGGATGGCAAGCCGCGCCTGCTCAACATCTTTGCCAGCTGGTGCATTCCCTGCGCGGCGGAGGCGCCGCAACTGATGGCGCTCAAGCTGGCTGGAGTCGAGATCGATGCGATCGCGATCCGCGATGCCCGGCTCGATGTCGATGCTTTCCTGGCGCGCAACGGCAATCCCTATAGCCGGATCGGTCTGGATGCGCGCAGTGGCGTGCAGATCGCGCTGGGTTCGTCCGGCGTGCCGGAAACCTTCGTGATCGATGGCAAGGGCAGGATTGCCTATCAGCATATTGGCGATATCCGCGCCGATGACGTGCCGATGCTGCTGCAACGGCTGAAGGACGCGCAATGAGGGCGTTGATTTCTCTTCTTCTGCTGATGCTGGCAGCGCCGGTTCATGCGCAGACCGCCTTGCCGCCCGCGCCCTTTGCCGACCGGCAGCTCGACGATGCGGCGCTGGAGCGCAAGGCGAAGGCACTGATGGAAACCATCCGCTGCCTCACCTGCCAGAGCCAGTCGATCGCCGATTCGAACGCCAGCATGGCGGGCGACATGCGTTCAGAGATACGCGAGCGGATCAGGGCGGGGGAGGAGCCGGAGCATATCAGGCGCTGGCTGATCGAGCGTTATGGCGACTGGGTCAGCTATGAACCGACGGCCGCCCCGATCCTCTGGCCGCTCTGGGCAGCGCCGATCGTGCTGCTTGCATTGGGGCTGCTGCTGATGCGTGGACGGATAAAGCGGAGGCCGCGGGCATGACGGGCTGGATCATCGCTTTCGGCATCGCCATCCTGGCCATGGTGGCGCTCTGCTTCATCGGGCGCATCCCGCGGGTCACGCGGGAGATCGTCGCCGCCGCGTTGCTGGTCGGCCTCGCCGGCTATGCCTGGCAGGGGCATCCGGGTCTCGCCGGCGCGCCCCGTAAGGTGGCGTCCGAGAAGGACGCGCAGTTCGACGAGAAGCTGGCGGAGCGACGCCGGAGTTTGGCGGAGCGCTATGGCCCGGCGGGCCAATGGCTCATCATGTCGGATTCCTATGGGCGGCGCGGCCTGACCAAGGAAGCGACCAATATCCTGCTCTCCGGCCTCAAGCAGACGCCGGAAGACGCAAATCTGTGGCTTGGCATGGGGAACGCGCTGATCGCGCATGCTGACGGCGTGGTCGCGCCGGCGGCGGACTATGCCTATCGCCAGGCGCTCCGGCTCGACCCGGAGGGGCCGGCACCGCGCTATTTCTATGGTCTCGCTCTGGCGCAGGCCGGCCAGTTGGACGCTGCGCGCAAGCAATGGTTGCCGCTGGCGCAATCGGCGCCCGAAGGCAGCAAGATCAAGGCGGAACTGCAGGCCAATATCGCCCGTATCGACGCCATGTTGGCGATGGATCCTGCGGCGCGATGATGCACTACGGTGCTATCATTGCGTGAACCTTGTGCCCATGGTAGGGGCCGGCGGTTTGCGGGGCTCCGGCCTTGGACAGAGAATTGCCCTGGCAAGGGTTGCGACATGATATTGATGATCGAGCATTTCCTTCATGGCTGATGACAGCGCGGTCGCCGTCCTCGAAGACGGCGAGCAGGAAGGGCATGGTCATGCCCGCCAGAAAGCCACGGCCAAGCTGGTCGTCGGCGCGATCGGCATCGTTTTCGGTGATATCGGCACCAGCCCGCTCTACGCCTTCCGCGAAACCTTCGCCGGCCATCATCATCTCGACCTCGATCCCGACCATATATTAGGCGTCATCAGCATATTAGGCGTCATCAGCCTGATGTTCTGGTCGATGATGCTGGTCGTGACGCTCAAATATGTCAGCATCATCATGCGTGCCGACAACAAGGGCGAAGGTGGCAGCCTGGCGCTGCTGGCACTGATCAACGGCCAGACCAAGACGCAGCGCTGGTCGCGCGGCATCGTGCTGCTGGGTGTATTTGCGACCGCACTCTTCTACGGCGATTCGATGATCACCCCGGCCGTTTCGGTGCTGTCGGCGGTGGAAGGTCTGGCCGTCTACAACGCCAATCTGGCCCCGGCGATCTTGCCGGTCGCGGTGATAATCCTGCTCGGCCTGTTCTGGATCCAGGGCCTTGGGACCAACAAGGTCGCGACCCTGTTCGGCCCGATCATGTTGATCTATTTCGTGACGATCGCGGCGCTGGGCGTACTCAGCATCGTCAAGACGCCGGGTATCCTCTACGCCTTCAATCCTTATTGGGCGGTGATGTTCTTCGCGACCGATCCGCTTCCCGCCTTCCTGGCGTTGGGTTCGGTCGTGCTGGCGGTGACGGGCGCGGAGGCGCTCTATGCCGATATGGGCCATTTCGGCCGCAGCCCTATCCGCGTGTCCTGGCTGATCTTCGTGCTGCCGGCGCTGATGCTCAACTATATGGGGCAGGGCGCACTTCTGTTCCGTGAAGGTGCCGCAGCGCTGCACAGCCCCTTCTACAATCTCGCGCCGCAATGGATGCAGTTGCCGCTGATAGCCCTTGCCACGCTGGCGGCGATCATCGCGTCGCAGGCGGTGATATCCGGCGCTTTCTCCGTTACCCAGCAGGCGATTCAGCTCGGCTTCATGCCCCGCCTGCGGATCGAACATACCAGCGCTTCGACGGCCGGCCAGATCTATATCCCCCTGATCAACTGGGGGCTGATGGTCATGGTGATCCTGCTGGTGCTGGTCTTCAAGACCTCGTCCAACCTGACCGCCGCTTATGGCATCGCCGTCACCGGCGCGATGTTCATCGACAATGTGCTGCTGACCGTGGTGCTCTACCGCTTGTGGCATTGGAAATGGTATTATGCCGCGCCACTGCTCGCCGTCTTCTATCTGGTCGACGGCGCCTATCTCGCGGCCAACCTGACCAAGGTGCCGGACGGCGGCTGGTTCCCGTTGCTGATCGGCTTCGTTATCTTCACCCTGCTGACCACCTGGTCGCGCGGTCGGCGGCTGGTGCAGGAGCGGCTGCGCGAGGCAGCAATGCCGATCCCGGTATTTGTGGCCTCAGCCGCCAACAGCGCTGTGCGCGTGCCCGGTACGGCCGTCTTCATGACCTCGACGCCCGACGGCGTGCCGCATGCGTTGTTGCACAATCTTAAGCATAACAAGGTGCTGCACGAGCGGGTGATCCTGCTGACCGTGAAGATCAAGGATGTGCCGGTGGTCGAGGATGACGGCCGGTGCAAGCTGGAGGATCTGGGCCGCGGCTTCTTCCGCCTGGTGCTGCAATATGGCTTCATGCAGGAGCCCGATGTTCCGGCTGCGCTCAAGAATGTCACCGGTTGTGGTCAGGCGTTCAAGATGATGGACACCAGCTTCTTCCTGGCGCGCCAGACGCTGCTGCCTTCGGCCAATCCCGGCATGCCATTATGGCGCGAAAAGATCTTCGCCTGGATGCTCCGTAACGCCGAAAGTGCGATGGAATTTTTCCGCCTGCCAACCAACCGGGTTGTCGAACTGGGCAGCCAGGTCGAGATTTAGGGGCGCCTAGAAGAGCCGCATCTGCGCGCCCTCGGGCGGCCGGAACAGGTCGGTGCGCACGCTGATCCGCGCCTGCCCCAGATTGGTCTTGCGGCGGGCCTTGATGAAGCGGGTGCGGGTCAGGTCGGCCCAGACGCCCTGGCCGCGCATTCGGCTGCCGAAATCGGGATCATTGTCGCGGCCGCCGCGAATGTCCCGGATCATTGCCATCACCTTGGCTGCGCGATCGGGATAATGGGTCTCCAGCCAGGCGCGGAACAACGGCGCGAC
This sequence comes from Sphingobium scionense, assembly GCF_014197035.1. GTDB lineage: Bacteria > Pseudomonadota > Alphaproteobacteria > Sphingomonadales > Sphingomonadaceae > Sphingobium > Sphingobium scionense. Next base: position 185,887 of record NZ_JACIEU010000003.1, read on the forward strand.
CTCATGCGGCAGGCGGACGAGGATGTAATTGACGTCCTGCGCGCCAGCCATGGCAAGCCGCGCCACCACCTGTTCGATCTCATGATCGTTGATCGCCGGGATGATCGGCGACATGTTCGCCGATACCGGCACGCCGGCTTCGGCCAGGCGCGTGATCGCGGCGATCCGTCGCTCGGGATGGGGGGCGCGCGGCTCCAGCGTGCGCGCAACCTTGGGGTCGAGCGAGGTGACCGAAATCATCACCGCGACCAGATTGTCGCGCGCCAGATCGGCCAGCAGGTCGATGTCGTGCAGGATGCGGTCGGACTTGGTGGTAATGAAGACCGGATGGCGGCATTCCACCATCACCTCCAGCAATTGGCGGGTAATGCCCCAATCCTTCTCGATCGGCTGATAGGGGTCGGTATTCGTACCCATGGCGATCGGCGAGACGCTGTAGCTGCGGCGCGCCAGTTCCTTGCGCAGCAATGCCGCCGCATCCGGCTTGGCGAACAGCCGCGTCTCGAAATCCAGACCCGGCGACAGGTCGTGATAGGCATGGGTCGGCCGGGCGAAGCAATAGATGCAGCCATGCTCGCAGCCGGCATAAGCGTTGATCGACTGGGAGAAGGCGATGTCGGGCGACGCATTGCGCGAAATGATCGTGCGCGGCGTGATCAGCGAGACGCTGGTGCGCAGTTTCTGCGCCGGGCCGTCGATCGCCTCCACGGCGTCGAGCCAGTCGCCGTCTGTCTCGCGCGCGGCCAGGTTGAACCGGCTGCTGGCCTGGTTGTGCGTTGCGCCGCGTCCGGGAATATTTGCCATAGTTGAATAAGAACATATCATGAACTTATTGACAAGATCGCTTCGGATACGACAAGGCTGAGTCCTTGAAAGCAGGGGAAATATCATGCGTGTTTGGTGGCTTGTTCCGGCTCTGATGATGGTCGCTGGCGCGGCTGATGCCGCGACGCCGACGGTGGATTGTGCCGCAAACATGGTCTGCGCCAGCCGGCCCCAGTCGGTGGTCGATGCGCTGCAGGCGGCGGGCTACAAGGCGGCGCTGACCAAGAGCAAGTCGACCGGCAATCCGATGATCGAAAGCGCGGCCTCCGGCTATAATTTCACCATCTATTTCTATGGTTGCGAGGAGATGAAGGATTGCAACTCGCTGCAGTTCGGTATCAATTTCGCGGATGACGGTGGCAATACCCCGGAAGTCGCGAACAAGTGGAACCAGTCCAAGCGCTTCATCCAGATGTCGATCGCCGACGACAAGACGATGGACGTGTCCTATGACGTCAGCACGATCGGCGGTCTCAATCAGGAGAATTTCGCCGATGTGGTCGACTGGTGGGCGGTGATGCTCGGCGAACTCAGCAAATTCTTCAAGGAGAATCCGGCGCCAACGCTCAAGAAGTAAGGGCGCGTAGAGACTGTTTGAGAAAGCCGGTTCCGGCCCGCTCCCCCGCCCAACCACCCGACAGGATGACACTGGATCGGGTGGTTGGGCGGGGGAGCGGGCTGGAACCGTAACGAAAATCGCCCTTTCGCGATTTTTCAAATAGCTGCTCAGCGCTCGGTAAGGCGCGGCATCAGCTCGACGAAATTGCAGGGGCGGAACCGGCTGTCGAGCTGACTGGCGAGAATGCCGTCCCAGGCATCGCGCACCGCGCCGGTCGAGCCGGGCAGCGCGAAGATATAGGTGCCGCGCGCGACGCAGGCGGTGGCGCGCGACTGGATGGTCGATGTGCCGATCGACTGATAGCTCAGCCAGCGGAACAGCTCGCCGAAACCGGGAATTTCCTTGTCTTGCACCTGGGCCAGTGCCTCGGGCGTGACGTCCCGGCCGGTGACGCCGGTGCCACCGGTGGTCAGGATCACATCGACCTGCGGATCGTCGATCCAGGCGTGGAGCCGGGCGACAATGGCGCTGCTATCATCGGTGACGATCAGCCGGTCGGCCAGGATATGGCCGGCGCCGGTCAGGCGCTCGACCAGCGTATCGCCGGACCGGTCATCGGCCAGCGTGCGGGTATCGGAAACGGTCAGGACGGCAATGCGGACGGGCAGGAATGTCCGGCCTTCGTCGATCGGCATCAGTCCGATCCGCCGGCGATCATCGCCCGGCCGTCGGCCTTGCTCAGGCGCACCAGCTTCACGCCCTTGGCATTGGGGAATGTCGGCCACATGCCTTGCGCCATGCCGGTCAGGCAATCCGCCTCGCCCTTCGCCTGGATCTGATACATCCAGTAGTTGCGCATGACGATGTTCACATAGGCGCGGGTTTCATAATAGGGCAGGGATTCGATGAAGAGCAGCGGATCGCCCTTGTCCTTCACTTCGCTGTTCCAGCGCTCGACCGGCAGTGGGCCGGCATTATAGGCCGCCATCACCTTGGGCAGCAGGCCGCCGGTCGCGCTCATGTCGCGCAGCGATTCCAGATAGCGCTGGCCATATTCCATATTGGTGGATGGCACGAACAGCTGCGATGCGTTCGACAAGCCGACATCGCCAGCGGTGCCGGGCCGCACCTGCATCAGGCCGCGGGCGCCGGCGCTGGACACGACGTCGGGGCGGAAACCGGATTCCTGCAGCGTATGGGCGTAGATCAACGACGGATCGACGCGCCAGCCGCCGTCGGGCCGCCAGGCGGGAGCCGGGAAGCGGGCGAAGCTGTCGGGCTGCTTGCCGGCCGGACCATTATGGGCGAGCCAGAGCTGGGTTGCCGGCAGGTTGAGCGCGCTGGCGAGGCGCAGCAGCGCATCATATTGAGCGGAGCCACCCAGCTTAGCCTGATAGCGGAGGATTTCGTCGGCGCGGCCATTCTCGCCGATTCCGGCCAGCGCGATCGCGTTGCGGACATTGGGGCTGTCCTTGAGCTGGCGCCAGTCATTGTCGCTGAAGCGGGCATTCATGGTCGCGCCGCCCAGTGGCATGCCCAGGCTCTCGCGGGCGAGCAGGCCGTAGAAGGTCTCGTCGGATCGCGCCGCGAGCTTCAGCATATTCTCGACCTTCTCGGCCTCGCCGCAGACCATATAGGCGCGCGATGCCCAATAGGCGCCGGCTGCGCGCATGTCCGCGTCGCCCGCCAGCGCGGCGACATTGGCGAAGGCCGGGGCGGCGGCGCGGCAGTCATTCTGGCGCCAAGCGGCAAGGCCGGTCGTCCAGTGCGCCTGCACCGTCCAGTCGCCGCCGCTGCGGGCTTCGAGTGCGCGCGCTGCCATGCGGCGGGCATTGAGATCGTCACTCTCGATATAATAGGCCCAGGCGACACGCTGGCGCACCTCGGTCAGACCTTCGGGCGTCAGCCCCGCTTCGCCAGCGGTAAGCAGCCCTTCCGCGCCGGCCGGATCGTCATTCTTGATGAAGGTCAGGATCTGCGCCGACACGCTCTGGGCCAGAACGTCCGTCTTGCTGCCGCTGACATATTGGCGGCGGGGCGCCGAGCCGAGCCATACGAGCTTCTGCACCTGTGGCAGATCGGGCAGGATAGTCGCACCACGCTTTTGCGCCAGGCGGGAAAGCTGGTCCGCCTTGGGCAGCCAGGCGGCCTTGTTGACGAGGTCGAGCAGGTCGAACAGCTCGACGCGCGGCGATCCCTTGGCAAGATAGAGTTCCGACAGGGCGAGCGGGCGGACCGCATCCTGCGGGTCGAGCACCAGGATCATCGCCTTGGCATCAGACCATTTCTGGTCGCGCAGGGCGGCGAAGATGGCATTGTAGCGCGCCTTGTCGCCATCGGACAGCTGGAGCGGCGTGCCGGCGGTAGAGCTGGTCGGCAAGAGGGGGAGGGTTTCCGCCGCCTTGGCGCCGGCCGGGATCGCCAGCGCCGCGCTCATGCTCAGCAGGGCAAGGCTGGAAATGCGGGTTGCAACGCGAATCACGGGCGATCTTCCTCAATCAGGCTTTGCAGGACGCGCCAGCATTCCGCCTTGGCCGCGGGCTGGCTGAGCAGCAGGCGCGGATGGAATGTGGCAATGGCGGGCACAGTGCCGCCATCATGGTTAAAGGGGCGTAAACCGGCGGACCGGTCGGCGCCGTCGGTCGGAAGCAGGGCACGGGCCGTCCGATCGCCCAGCAGGAGCAGGCGGCGCGGCGCGGCGAGATGGACATGCAGCCTGATGCGATCGGCGACATGCGCCAGATCGCTTGCCTCCACCATGCCGCCGGCGGGGCGGACGGTAAACAGCGAGGCCAGGCAGATATCGTCACGGCGCAGGCCGATGGCCCGCATCATGGCATCGAACAAGGCGCCAGCGCGATCGGCAAACAAATGGCCCGCGCCGGCATCTGCCATGTCGGGCATGTCAGTAATGACCATCAGCGACGCCTCAGTCGGGCCGGTCGGCAGGATCGGCGCGCCGGGCCATTTGCGTTCGGGCTGGGCCGAATCACTGGCAAGCCATTCAAGATAGGCGTCAAGCGTCTTGGGTTTTTCGGGCGGTGGCGGAGCAAAGGCTTTCGCAGACTGCTCGGCCAACTGGGCGCGTGTCGGTTGCGGCCGCAACCAGTTGACTGGAGCTTCCGCTACGGCGCCATCCACCCCCGCCAGCGACCACCACGCCATATAGGCGTCAGGCGCTGCGGCTCCAAAGTCCCGCTCTAATCCCCGCATCACGATGCCCTTGGGCCAGAGGTTGACGCGAGGGTCAAGAATCTTCATCGCGTGAGATGTCAAAACGTTGGAGTAATAAGGCGACCGGATGGACGGGCATGTGCCGGCGGGCGTCTCTATGGAGGGATTATGAGCGAACGGGAATCGATGCCCTATGACATCGTCATCGTCGGTGGGGGACCGGCTGGCCTGTCTGCAGCGATCCGGCTGAAGCAGCTGGCCAACGCCGCTGGGCAGGAACTGGCCGTCTGCGTGCTGGAAAAGGGGTCGGAAATCGGCGCCCATATCCTGTCGGGCGCAGTGGTCGATCCCAAGGCGCTGGATGAGCTATTCCCTGACTGGCGCGATATGGGCTGTTCGCTGGCCGATGTGCCGGTGACCGACAATCAGCACTGGATGCTGACCAAGACCGGCAAGATCGCGATGCCGCACATCCTGACGCCGGGCTGGATGCACAACAAGGGAACCTACACCGGATCGCTGGGCAATCTGTGCCGCTGGCTGGCCGAACAGGCGGAAGGGCTTGGCGTCGAAATCTTTCCGGGCTTTGCCGCCGCCGAAATCCTCTACAATGAGGATGGCAGCGTGAAGGGCGTCGCGACCGGCGACATGGGTATCGCCCGCGATGGCGAGCGCAAGGCGGACTATCAGCCGGGCCTCGAACTCCACGCCAAATATACCTTCTTTGCCGAAGGCGCGCGCGGCCACCTCACCAAGATCCTCAAGCGCCAGTTTGATCTGGAGGCCGATTGCGAGCCGCAGGTCTATGGTCTGGGGATGAAGGAATTGTGGGACATTGACCCCGCCAAGCATCAACCAGGGCTTGTCATTCATAGTCAGGGTTGGCCGCTAACCGACTCATATGGCGGTGGTTTTCTCTATCATCAGGCCAATGGTCAGGTCGCGCTCGGCTTCGTTGTGGGCCTGGGCTATCGCAACCCGCATCTCTATCCGTTCGAGGAATTCCAGCGCTGGAAGCAGCATCCGGAAATCCGCAAGTTCCTGGAGGGCGGCCGCCGCGTTTCCTATGGCGCGCGCGCGATCAATGAGGGCGGCTGGCAGTCGATCCCCAAGCTGGTCTTCCCCGGTGGCGCGCTGATCGGTTGCTCGGCCGGCTTCGTCAACGTGCCGCGCATCAAGGGTAGCCATACCGCCATGAAGTCGGGCATGCTGGCCGCCGAGGCCGCGTTCGAGGCGATCCAGGATGAGCGGGCGCGCGATGTGCTGCACGACTATGAGGATCGTCTGCGCTCCAGCTGGATCGCCGACGAGTTGAAGCTGGTGAAGAATGCCGAGCCACTGCTGGCCAAGTTCGGCAACACCATCGGTACGCTGCTCGCTGGGATCGACATGTGGATGCGCACGCTCAAGATTGGCCTGCCCTTCACCCTGAAGCACAAGGCCGACTGCGAGAAATTGTGGCGCAAGGACCAGTGCGAGAAGATCGCCTATCCCAAGCCCGATGGCGTGATCAGCTTCGATCGTCTGTCCTCGGTATTCCTGTCGAACACCAATCATGAGGAAGACCAGCCGGTCCATCTGCAGCTGAAGGATCCGTCGGTTCCGATTTCCTACAATCTGCCCCTTTATGACGAGCCGGCACAGCGTTATTGTCCTGCCGGTGTCTATGAAGTGGTCGGTCTGGATGAAGGGGAGCCTCGCTTCCAGATCAACGCGCAAAATTGCGTCCACTGCAAGACATGCGACATCAAGGATCCGACCCAGAATATCAACTGGGTCGTGCCCGAGGGCGGTGGAGGACCGAATTATCCGAACATGTAGGGGCCTGATTCCAGGACTGTTGCTGATGCTGCCGGTCGCGGCCGGCGCATCGGTCGATCCCGATATGGCCCTGCATGCCTATGCCCGTGCGCGCCTTGCGGATGGCGAAGGTGCGCTTGGCGTTGCGGTCGACAGCTATCGTGTGGCCCTGGCGGGCGATCCGACCAGCCTCGCCATTGCCCGCCGTTCCTATGTCCAGGCGCTGGAAAGCGGCGACATGCCGCTGGCGCTGCAATCGGCGGCGCTGCTGGATGAGGGCGGCATGCTGCCGCGCGACGGCACCTTGCTGCGGATTTGCGACGCATTGGGCCGAAAGGATTGGACGGCGGCGCAGGCCTTCACCGACCGACTGGTGGAGGAGGGCAATTTCTCTTTCCTCGCGCCGATCGTGCAAAGCTGGATATCGCTGGGCCAGCGCCGCTATGTGGCGCCGGTCATCGATGGCAAGGACAAGTTCGGCGCGCTGGGCGCCCGCTATCTCGACGAACATCTGGCGTTGCAGGCCATGGCGCGGGGCGACAAGGAAGAGGCCATCGGCGCGATGCGTCGCGCCCTGGCCTTGCGCGTGACGGACGACGAAGCGCTGCGCCTGACCTTCGCCGCGCAATTGGCCGGGCGCCGGGCGAAGGCGGATGCCTTGGCCCTGCTGCCTGCCGATGAAGCGAGCTTTGCCAAGGCCCGCGCGGACGTCGCGCGCGGTAAGGTGCCGGGGGCGATTGCCATGTCCTTCACGCCCAGGCAGGGCTTTGCCCAATTGCTGGCCCGTCTGGCGGTCGACATCGCGTCCGACGAAACGGGCACGGCGCTGGGCATTCGCCTGGCGCGGATTGCGACATTTGCAGATCCGGCCGCTGCCGAGCCGCATCTGGCGGCGGCGAAGCTGCTGGTGGCGGGCGATCTCGCCAATTATGCTGCGGCGGAAGCGCGCAAGGTGCCTGTCACTGGCTGGTACGGCGCGCTCGCCCAGGCGGAACTGGTCGAGGCACTGGCGGCATCGGGGGATCGTGACGGCGCGATTGCACTGGCGCAAAGCCTGGTATCGGCTCCGAATGCCGAGCCGGAACACCTTGTAAGGCTTGGACGATTGCTGGCAGATTCTGGTGATTTCGACGGTGCCGCATCGGCCTTTCGTCAGGCGCAGACGGGTTATCCCGCCGATAGCCTGCCCTGGGCGTTGTTGCTGTTTGAAGGCAGCGCGCTGGAACAGGGCAAGCGTTGGGACGAAGCGCGCGCCGTTCTCGAAAAGGCGGCGGTCATGGCGCCCAACGAGCCGGTCATCCTCAACTATCTCGGCTATGCTCAGATAGAACGGCGGCAGAATGTCGATGTTGCACTCGATCTTCTGAAGAAAGCCAGCGCGCTCAAGCCACAGGACGCGTCGATCACGGACTCGCTCGGCTGGGCCAAGTTCGTCACGGGCGACGTCAAGGGGGCTGTCCCTGTGCTGGAACGTGCCGCAGCCGGCGCTCCCGGCGATGCCACGATCAACGAACATCTGGGCGACGCGCTGTGGACCGCCGGTCGGCGCTATGAGGCTCGCTATGCCTGGCGCGCGGCAGCGGTGTTCGCGGAGGGGGATGTCGCCAATCGGCTTGACGCCAAGGCCCGCGAAGGGCTGAAACCCGAATATGCCGCGCCCTGAGATTGCATCGAAATCCTGTGAATATATCTGAACAACTAACTGAAATTGCTTACGCAAAGATCAATTTGGCCTTGCATGTGCGCGATCGCCGCGCGGATGGCTATCATGCGCTGGAAAGCCTGTTCGTCTTTGCCGAGGATGGGGACATTCTCCACGCCCGGCATCGCGACGACGGCGTCATCACGCTTGCCGTGGAAGGCCCCTGTGGCGCTGGTCTGAGCGGCGACGACGACAATCTGGTCATACGGGCGGCGCGGAACCTTCAGGCGGCCACCGGGATGACGGCCGGTGCCGATATCCGGCTCGACAAGCGCCTGCCGGTTGCGTCCGGCATTGGCGGCGGTTCGGCGGATGCGGCCGCGACGCTGCGCTTGCTGATGCGCCTCTGGAATATCACCGTGGAAGGTGCTGTATTACAGGATCTATCCCTGTCGCTGGGGTCGGACGTGCCGGCCTGCTTGGCCAGCACCACGCAACTGGTGCGCGGCCGTGGCGAACTGCTGGAGGCGCAGGCGCTGGACGATCTGTCGAGCCGGCCGATGCTGCTGGTCAACCCGCGGGTCGGCGTGTCGACGGCATCGGTCTTTGCCGGCTGGGACAGGATCGACCGCGGCCCGCTCGATGCGCTGGATATTGACGGGCTTGCGCGCGCCGGCCGCAATGATCTGGAGGCGCCGGCCCTGCTGTTGGCGCCGGTGATCGGTGATGTGCTGAAGGCGTTGCAGGCGCAAAGTCCCCGGCTCGCGCGCATGTCCGGGTCGGGCGCGACCTGTTTCGCGCTGTTCGATGACGGGAAGGCAATGGCGCAGGCCGCGACGGCCCTGCGCCGCGATCATCCGGGCTGGTGGGTGATGGAAACGAGGATCAGGAAATCATGAGCGAAGCCTTCACCACCATGCGGAAGGGCGATCTCGACCTGCTGATCATCGTCGATCATGCCTCGGCCCATGTCCCAGACGATATCGACCTGGGCATCGATCCGGCGTTGCTGTGCGAGCATATTGCGATCGACATCGGCGTGGCGGAGGTCAGCCAGTTGCTCGCGGCGCAGCTGGGCTGCTCCGCGATTCTGGCTGGCATCTCCCGCCTGGTCATCGACCTCAACCGCGAAGAGGATGCGCCCGGCCTGCTGCCGGTGATGAGTGACGGCCATGCCATTCCGGGCAATCGCGACGCCGATCTGGCCGAACGGATGCGCCGCTTCCATCATCCCTATCATCATCAGGTGGCGGCGATGCTCGACGGCATGACGTCACCCTTCATCCTTTCCGTGCATAGCTTCACGCCCCACCTGGCGAGCGATCCGGCGCAGCAGCGGCCCTGGGACATCGGCATTCTCTATAATCAGGATGATCGCGCGGCGCGGATCGCCATTCCGATGTTGGAGGCGGCGGGCCTCAATGTCGGCGACCAACTGCCCTATTCGGGGCAATTGCTCAACGCGACGATGAACCGCCATGCCGAGGCCAATGGCATCCCCTATCTGGGGATCGAGATGCGGCAGGATCTGGTTGGCGATGCCGCCGGGCAGCGCCGCTTTGCCGATCTGCTGGGGCCGATCGTGCTGGAATGCCGAAGCCGGCTGAGGTGATGGTGCGGTCTGACATGCCGGGCGATAAAGGGTGTCGAAAGGGGATATTCTGATGGGGCTGCGATTGTCTGGCGCACTGATGCTGGCGGGACTGGCCCTGGCGGGATGTGACGGTAAGGGCGGCGGGAGCGAGGCGATCGCCGATGACGACAGCCTGATCGACTGCGCGATCGGCAAAGGCGCTTGGGCGCGGGCGTGCGGCGTCGAACGCGAGGGCGACATGCTGACCCTGCGCCATCCCGATGGCGGGTTCCGGCGGCTCAGGATCGTGCAGGACGGGCGTGGCCTGGTTTCGGCCGATGGTGCCGAGGACGCAAAGCTCACCATTATCGGCAAGGGACTGGTCGAAGTGGCGATCGGGGCGGACCAGTATCGGTTGCCCGCGACCGTGGCGGCCAAGTCGGACTGATGGTGCCCGACCCGATATTGACGGCAGAGGCCATGCGTGCGGCCGAGCGGGCGGCTTTTGATGCCGGGGTCGATCCTTACGAACTGATGGAACGAGCCGGTGCGGCGGCGGCGCAGATCATCTGGCGCGCGGGGCATCGGCGCGATGTTCTAGTCCTCAGTGGGCCTGGCAATAATGGTGGAGACGGCTTTGTTATTGCGCGAATATTGCGCGAACTTGGCGTGCCGGTGCGGGTCGCCTCCCTGGGTGACAGCCGCACCGCGTCTGCCCAGCGGGCCAGGGCATTATGGGATGGCCCGGTAGAGTCGCTGGCGGACGCCGCGCCGGCGGCGCAACTGGTCGACGCGCTGTTCGGCACCGGGTTGACGCGGGGCCTTGATGCGGCGGTGGCGGAACGCTTGGGCGCATTGGTGGCGCATGCCAATCACAGCTATGCGATCGACCTGCCCAGCGGAGTGGGAACGGATGACGGCGTGCTATTGTCTGTAGCGCCAAGGTTCGACGTGACGATTGCGCTGGGGGCGTTCAAGCCCGCGCATCTGTTGCAGCCGGCGGCCGACCTTATGGGGAGGCTGGTGCGGGCGGACATCGGCATCGCCATGCCTCGGGATGTGCATGTGCTCGCGCCGCCGCAACTCCGTGCGCCTGATGCCGTTGCGCATAAATATAGCCGGGGACTGGTTGGCGTTGTCGGCGGGAGCATGCCGGGCGCGGCTGCGCTCGCGGCTGCGGCTGCGGCTCGTTCGGGCGCCGGGATGGTGAGGCGCTATGACGCTTCGCCCTGTGAGGCTGGGCTGCATGCCATTGTTCATCAGCAGATTGAGGATCCAACTGTCCTGGGCGATGCTCTTTTCGCCCCTCGGCTGGCGTCCGTGCTGGTCGGTCCGGGACTGGGCCGGGAGGAGGGGGCGCAAGCGCGGCTCGGCGCAGTGCTGGCATGTGGGCGGCCGCTGGTGCTGGACGCCGATGCGTTGACCTTGCTGGCAGGAAACGTGGCTACCCATGTCCCGGCCGGATCGATCCTGACCCCGCACGAGGGCGAGTTCGTCCGGCTATTCGGCGATCTGCCGGGCAGCAAGATCGACCGCGCTCTGGCGGCGGCGCGCATTACGAACTCGGTCATGGTCTACAAAGGGGCTGACAGCGTGATCGCCGCGCCGGATGGCCGGGCAGCGGTGACGCGTGGCGTGTCGACCTGGCTGTCGACGGCGGGGACCGGCGATGTGCTGGCGGGCCTTGTCGCCGGGCGGCTGGCCGTGACTGGCGATCCGTTCCGCGCAGCATGCGAAGCCGTCTGGCTCCATGGGGAAGCCGCGCACCGTGCCGGCCCGGCTTTTGTCGCGGATGATTTGCTTGCCGCGCTTCCAGCGGCTATCGGCTCGCGGCTGTGACCCAAGATAATGATCTCATCCTCCGCATCGCCGCCAAGGGCGATGGCGTCACCGCCGATGGGCGGCATTTCGCACTGGTTGCCCCCGGCGACCGGATCGCCGTCGACGGCAGCATCATCGCTGGCCCCCATCATGTTGACGCGCCCTGCATCCATTTTCCCGGCTGCGGTGGTTGCGAACTGCAGCAGATTGACGAGCCGAGCCTGGCCGATTTCGTCAGCGCGCGCGTGACCGGCGCGCTGGCCGGGCAGGGCGTGGCTGCGCAAACGGTGCTGCCGGCCCATGTCTCGCCACCACGCACCCGGCGCCGTGCCTCGCTGCGCGCCGCGCGGCAGGGAAAGCGTATCACCATCGGCTTTGCCGAGCAGGGCAGTCATGTGCTGGTCGATCTGACGATGTGCGAGATTCTGGATCCGCGTCTGTTCGTGCTGATCGCGCCGCTGCGGACGATGCTGCTGACCTGCCTGCCCGACAAGCGCGCTGCGCATGTGCGGATGTCGCTGACCGATCAGGGCATCGACCTGCTGCTGGAAGGGGTGAAGGTCGAGGGGCTGGCGGCGGACGAGGCGATCGGCGATTTCGCGCGTGGGCACGAGTTGGCGCGATTGACGATCGATCAGGGCGATGGTCCGGAGACGCGCTGGGAGCCGGAGCCGGTCACCGTCAGTTTTGGCGGCGTCGCGGTCGGCTTCCCGCCCTATTCCTTCCTGCAGGCGACGCCCGATGGCGAGGCGGTGCTGGTCAAGGCTGTGCAGGATGTTCTGCCAGCGACTGGTGCTGTGGCTGACCTGTTCTGCGGCCTTGGCACCTTTGCGCTGGCGATCGGTGCCAATCGGCCGGTCTATGCCGCGGAGGGTGCACGCGATCTGGTACTGTCGCTGAAACTCGCCGGCCATCGCGCGCAGCGGCGCATGGTGGCGGATCATCGCGATCTGTTCCGTCGGCCGTTGACGCCCGACGAACTGAACCGCTTTGCTGCTGTGGTGATCGATCCTCCGCGTGCGGGTGCGCGGGAACAGGCGATGCAACTGGCACAGTCGACCGTGCCGCTGGTCGCTTATGTCTCGTGCAATCCGGGTAGCTTCGCCCGCGATGCGGCACATCTGGTGGCAGGTGGCTATGTGCTGGAGAGCGTCATGCCGGTCGGCCAGTTTCGCTGGTCCACCCATGTCGAACTGGTCGGAATTTTCCGGCGCTCCTGAGTGCGATTTCCTACGAAGTTCACACCGTTGTGAGGGGGCTTAATGCCCCAAAAGAAAATCCCTCGCTGCGAGGGGGCGAGCAGCGAGGGATATAGTCTTTCGTTCGATCTTCGGCCTGTTGTGCTGGCCGTTAGACGGGCACCCTCTCCTAAAGGGGAGCGAGGACCGTCTTAACCGAGCTTAATGACAGTTGCGCGACGGCGAGCCGGAACCGTTTCGGCATAGAGGCTGGCCATCGGCTCGTCCGACACTTCGATCGTCGATTCCGAGGTGAAGCCGTTGAAGCCGGTGCGCATTGCCGCGCCATAGGCACCGAGCATGCCGATCTCGATATAGTCGCCGACCTTCACGTCCGCCGGGAGCATGAACGGGCCGACCATATGATCCATGTCGTCGCAGGTCGGGCCATAGAAGGAGAAGCCTTCCAGCTCTTCCTCGCTCTCATCTTCGCGCAGCAGGGCGACGGGGAAGCGCCAGCCGATATGCGCCGCATCGAACAGCGCACCATAGGCGCCGTCGTTGATGTAGAGTTCCTGGCCCCGGCGGCGTTCGACGCGCACGATGATCGAGCTATATTCGGCCGACAGCGCGCGGCCGGGTTCGCACCACAGTTCCGAGGAATAGCTGACCGGCAGACTTTCGAAGCCGCGATGGATCGCTTCGAAATAATTTTCGAGCGCGACCGGCTCCATGCCCGGATAGATGGACGGGAAACCGCCACCGACATCGATGATGTCGACCGTGACGGCCGCGTCCACGATCGCGGCGCGCACGCGCTCGATCGCATCGCTATAGGCTTGGGGGCTCATCGCCTGGCTGCCGACATGGAAGCAGATGCCCAGCGCATCGGCAGCCTGACGGGTTGCCATCAGCAGTTCACGGGTCTCGCCCAGCTCCGCGCCGAACTTCGACGCCAGGCTGAGTTCCGAATGTTCGGACGATACGCGCAGGCGCACGCACAGTTCCAGATCGGTCGCATCGCCGGTGGCGCGCATGATTTTTTCCAGCTCGTCGATCGTATCGAGCGAGAAGGTGCGCACGCCATGGACATGGTAAGCTTCCGCGATCGCTTCCTCGGCCTTGACCGGGTGCATGAAGCAGAGCTTGGCCTTGCCTTCGAGCGTTTCGGCAACGAGGCGCACTTCAGCGATCGAGGCCACGTCGAAATGCGTGATACCCGAATCGAAAAGCGTGCGGATCAGATCAGGAGACGGATTAGCCTTGACCGCATAGAGCGAGCGACCCGGAAACTTCTCCGTAAAGAAGCGGGCAGCCCGAGCAGCGGCTTCGGGGCGAATCAGCGTTACCGGTGCTGCCGGTGTGAGGGTGGTCGCTACCCCCAGCGCGCTATGATGCTTGTGCAACTCAAGGGACCTCCAGTGTAGTTCAGGGCGAAAAGCTGCCTTGCGGTGGAAGTCCCATGGGGCAGCGGATGGCCGATATATGCGGCGGGGTCCCCCCTGTAAAGCGCATATGAAAATTTTGTTGCGCAACCCACTATGAAACGTGCGCCATGCTGGATGGAGCGTTGAAAAGGCATGATATTTCGGCCGGACGAAAGATGGTTTCTGCGAGATTAACGTCGTTTATCCCTGTCCGGCCGGGTAGAATCGGGAATGAAATCAGGACAGGCGGCCCTTGAAATCTGCGTAGGAAAAAGAGCGGATTTCCGTGAGCTGATCGGTGTCGGAATGCCACAGCCAGATGGCTGGTAGCGGCACGCCGTTGAAGGTGTTGGTCTTCACCATCGAATAATGGGCCTGGTCGAGGAAGGCTATACGGGCGCCCGGCTCGGCACCGCCGGGCACCCGATAATCGCCAATGATGTCGCCCGCCAGGCAGGATGGGCCGCCGAGACGCGTTATCGGGCCGTCTTCCGGCTCATGCAGCATGGCGGGGCGATAAGGTGCCTCGATCACGTCGGGCATGTGGCATGTGGCGCTGATGTCCGTGATCGCCACGGCCATGCCATTGTCGATCACGTCTAGGATTTCGCCGATCAGGATACCGGCGTCGAGCGCCATCGCCTCGCCCGGCTCGATATAGAGTTCAAGCCCGGTCTGTGCCTTGATCGCCTGAAGGAAGGCGATGAGATCGTCGATCTGGTAGTCGGCGCGGGTGACATGGTGACCACCGCCGAAGTTCAGCCATTTGAGGCCGCCGACATGGGGCATGACGAACGGCTCGATCGCCGCCCAGGTGCGCTGAAGCGGCAGGAAATCCTGTTCGCATAGGTTATGGACGTGGAGACCATCGACCCCCTCCAGATGTTTGGCGCGCAACTGGTCGATCGGGAATCCAAGCCGGCTGTGCGGCTGCGAGGGGTCATATTTGGGCACCTCACCCTCAGGATGGAGGGGGTTGATGCGCAGGCCGATGTCGAAGATGCGGCCTTCGGCACGTGCGGCATCGATCACCGGTTTCATCCTGGCGATCTGGCCGGGGCTGTTGAAGATTACATGGTCGGAAATCTTGAGGATTTCGGCCAGATCATCCGGCTTGTAGGCGGCGCAATAGGTCGCGACCTCGCCCTGATATTCCTCGCGACCGAGGCGCGCCTCATAGATGCCCGAAGCGCAGACGCCGTCGAGATATTCGCCCAGCACGGGGCCGAGCGACCACATGGAAAAGGCCTTGAGCGCGCCCAGCACCTTGATACCGGCGCGGTCGCCGATATCGCGTAGCACCGACAGGTTGCGGCGCACGGCGGCCTCGTCCACCACGAAGGCGGGCGAGGGGACGCGATACAGGTCGAAATGGGCGAAAGCGGCGGGATCGCCGGCGCGGGTTTCCATAACTACATACTCCGTCACAACGGCGAAGGGCGAAGCGAAACTGTTGCCTCGCTCCGCCCTTCGCTGGGGTCATAATCCAGAATGGGATCGTCAGAAGGCCAGCGGCGCGTCCAGTTCCTTCACCTGCCAGGGCAGGCCATGCTTGTTGAGCATGTCCATGAAGGGATCGGGATCGAACTGCTCGATGTTGAACACACCTTCGCCCTTCCAGGCGCCGGTCAACATCATGGCGGCGCCGATCATCGCCGGCACGCCGGTGGTGTAGCTGACCGCCTGGTTGCCGGTTTCGGCATAGGCGTCCTCATGGTCGCACACCTGATAGATGTAGACGGTCTTTTCCTGACCATCCTTCCGGCCGGTCGCGATGTCGCCGATATTGGTCTTGCCCTTGGTGGTCGAACCCAGGCTCGACGGTTCGGGCAGCACGGCTTTCAGGAACTGGAGCGGGATGATTTCCTGGCCATTATAGATGACCGGATCGATCCGGGTCATGCCGACATTCTGCAGCACTTCGAGATGCTTGAGGTAGGCGTCGCCGAAGGTCATCCAGAAACGGATGCGCTTGATTTCGGGATAGTGGGTGGCGAGGCTTTCCAGTTCCTCATGATACATGAGGTACATGTTCTTTTCGCCGACCTGATCGAAGTCGAACACCTGCTTGTGGCTCAATGCGGGGCCTTCGACCCATTCGCCGTTCAGCCAGTGACGCGACGGCGCGGTCACTTCGCGGATGTTGATTTCCGGGTTGAAGTTGGTGGCGAAATGCTGGCCATGGTCGCCGCCATTGCAGTCCAGAATGTCGAGCGTGTCGATGGTGTCGAGCAGATGCTTCTTGATATAGCTGGCGAACACGCTGGTCACGCCCGGGTCGAAGCCCGAACCCAGCAGCGCCATGATGCCGGCTTCCTTGAAGCGCTCCTGATAGGCCCACTGCCAGCTATATTCGAACTTGGCGGTGTCGCGCGGTTCGTAATTGGCGGTGTCGAGATAGTCGGTCTTGGTCGCGAGACACGCGTCCATGATCGCCAGATCCTGATAGGGCAGCGCCAGGTTCACGACCAGCTTGGGCTGGACCTTCTGGATGAGGGCGATGGTCTCTTCGACATTGTCGGCGTCGACCTGGGCCACGTCGATATCCACGCCGACCAGCTTCTTGACCGATTCGGCTACCTTCTCGCAGCTGATGAGGCGGCGGCTGGCCAGCGTGATGTGGCTGAAAATATCAGGGTTCATCGCCATCTTGTGGACCGCGACAGACCCGACGCCGCCCGCGCCGATGACAAGAACCTTGCTCAATTCAACTGCTCCATGATTATGGCCGCGCCAACTGCGCGAAAGCGCCCATATAGGAGCCTCGAATGACAGCGCAAAGTCAGAGTTGGTTCGGCCGTAAAAAGCCGCTGCTGGCGGGGCTCGCCCTGCTGGCTCTGGCGTCCGCGACGCCGCCTGCGACTGCGGGTGATGACGCGGTCAAGACCAGTGCGTCAAAGGGTGAGGTGCGCGTGCCCTTCGCGCCACCGCTCGATCAATCGTTGCGCTATGAGGTGTCGGCCCTGCGCAATCGAGTTGGGCAGGAGCGGCAGGCGATTGTCGAGCAGGTGCTGCGGTTTCGGCGGGAGGGGGAGGGCTATGTGCTGCGGATCGAACTGGTTAGCGGAAGCTTGCCGGGGCTTGGCGACCTGCCGTTGAAGATCGGCGATCCGAATATGCCGCCATCCTTGCGTCCGTTCATGGAACCGATGGAGTATGACGTCGATGCGGATGGCGCCGTGGTGCGGTTGCGCAATTGGGACCAGCTTAAAGGCAAGTTCGGTGCGGGCATGCAGGATATGGTCGCCCTGCTGGAGCCCGACGAGGCCAAGCGTGCGCCGGCTGCGGCGATGGTCGGCAAGATGGCCGAAGGCTTCCAGAAGCTTTCGGCCGAACAGGCTGCGCCTATGTTTCTCAAGCCCTGGACGACGTTCCTGGGCCTGGGTCGACATCCCAGGGAATTGGACGAATGGTATGAAGCCGACGTCTCGCTCGACACCGGCATATTTCCGATGCCGTTGCCTGCGACCAGCCAGATGCAATTGACACGTCCCGGCACGGCCTATCATTGGGAGCAACATACGCAGATCGATCCCAAGGCTGCGAGCGAAGCCATCACATCCTATCTGGAAACGATGATCCAGGCGAGCGGCGACAAGGCGTCAGGCACGAAGATTGCGGACATGCGCAAGGCGCTGGGCGACATCGCGATCCATGATGAGTTGGAGGCTGATATCGATCCGCTTACCGGCATGGTGACCGAAGCGAGCTATATCCGATCGATCGAAACGGGCGGACAGAAGGGCGGTAACGGCAGCCGGGTGCGACGGATGGATTAGCCGGCGTGGCGGCGGATCAGAAGCTCGCCCCGTCGACCTTCTGGATCGTGAGCGCATCGATATCGACCGAGGGCACGCAGCGCAGGTTGATCGCGCGCATTTCGCCCTGGGGCGATTTGCCGCGCGCGAAGGCCTCCGTGCCGCAGGTCTTGCAGAATTGATGCGTGATGGCGTGCTTGTAGAAGAGATAGTCGGTGAGTTGCTCGGCGCCGCTATCGAGGCGGAACTGGTCGACCGGCACGAAGGTCAGGACGAAGCCCTTGCGGCCGCAATGGGAGCAGTTGCAGCTTATCGCCTCGCTGGGCGGATCGGCATCGATCGTGAAGCTGACGGCGCCGCAATGGCAGCTTCCGCTATAGGCCATCCTCGTTCTCCTTTTGGTCCTTATGCGTCAACTGACCAGGCGCTTCAATCCCTCGATCCTATCCGCCTCCGCTGCCGGCTTGTCCTTGCGGATGCGGGCGATGCGGGGGAAGCGCATGGCGAGGCCGGATTTGTGGCGTTTGCTGTCGTGGATGGAGTCGAAGGCGACTTCGAGCACCAGCGTCTTTTCGACTTCGCGCACCGGGCCGAAGCGGGCGACCGTGTTCTGGCGGACGAAGCGGTCGAGCCATTTCAGTTCTTCGTCGGTGAAGCCGCTATAGGCCTTCCCCACGGGCAGCAATTCGCCATCTGCCGTCCAGCAGCCGAATGTATAGTCCGAATAGAAGGAGGAGCGTTTGCCATGGCCGCGCTGGGCATACATCATGACGCAGTCGGCGGTCAGGGGATCGCGCTTCCATTTATACCAGAGTGCCGCCTTGCGCCCGGCAACATAGGGGCTGTCACGGCGCTTGAGCATGATGCCCTCGATGGCGGCATCGCGGGCGCCGGCGCGGATGTCGGCCAGCGCCTCGAAATCGGGCGCGTCGATCACGGCAGACAGGTCGAAGCGGTCTGGGGATAGCTGCGCCATATAGGCTTCGAGCCGGGTGCGGCGCTGTTCCCAAGGCAGGGCGCGCAGATCGTCGTCGCCCTCGATCAGCAGGTCATAAAGGCGGACGAAGGCGGGATAGTCGGCCATCATCTTGGCGCTCACCGCTTTGCGGCCGAGCCGTTGTTGCAGGGCGTTGAAGCTGGCGGCCTCGCCTCCCTGAAATTCGCCCTTCACCAGCAATTCGCCGTCCAGCACGGCATGGCCGGTGAAGGCCTGCGCGATTTCGGGGAAGCTGCCCGTGATGTCGTCGCCACCGCGGCTGTAGAGGCGGGTTTCGCCCCCATGTTTTGGGCCGGTGCCGACGATCTGGATGCGGATGCCGTCCCATTTCCATTCGGCGGCATAGTCGGCGAGGTCGACGCTGTCGGCTTCCAGCGGATGGGCGAGCATGAAGGGGCGGAAATAGGGTGTGCCCTCCGGGTCAGGCCGGGGGCTGCGGCCCTCGGCCCAGTCGAACAACGCGGCATAGGGCGGGGCGAGGGCGTGCCAGACCTGTTCGACATCATCGACGTCGAGCCCGAAGGCCTGGGCGAAGCCGGTCTTGGCGAGGCGGGCGGAGATGCCGACGCGCAGGCCGCCGGTGGCGAGTTTCAGCAGGGCGAAGCGGCCCGAGGCGTCGAGATGATCCATCATTTGCGCCAGCGCATCGGGGGCAGCGGCACGGCTGACATTGTGGAGGCGGTCGATGACACCGGACAGGCTGAGCGAGCCGTCGTCCAGTTCGGCCGGCTCATCATGGGCGCGGGGCCAGAGCAGGGCGACGGTCTCGGCCAGGTCGCCGACATAGTCGCGGCTCATCTCGAACAGCACGGGATCTACGCGGGCGCGGATCATCTCGCCGATGACGGAGGCCTTCACCGCCTTGAGGTCGAGATTGCCGGTCAGCGCAGCCAGTGCCCAGCCGCGGTCGGGATCGGGTGCCGCGCGCATATAGGCGGCGATCAGCGCCAGCTTGCCGTTGCGCGATCGGGTATAGACGAGGCCGTCGAGCAGTTGCGAAAAGGCCCGCATCACCCGTCCTCCTCATCCTCGCGGCCCACCAGGGCGAGTGCGCGGGCGCGATATTGGTGGGTCATGCACCAGTGGAGCAGGGCTTCCTCGCGGCCGTGGGTGATCCAGGTTTCGCTGGGAGCGACCTCGCGGATCGTGTCGGTCAGCTCGTCCCAGTCGGCATGGTCGGAAATGACCAGTGGCAGTTCGACATTGCGCTGCCGGGCGCGCTGGCGCACCCGCATCCAGCCTGACGCCATGGCGGCAATCGGGTCGGGCAGGCGGCGGCTCCAGCGATCGTTGAGCGCGGAGGGCGGCGCCAGCACGATGGCGCCGCGCATTTCCTTGGCCGGCACGCCAGTCGCGCCGCGCAACTTCCCCATGTCGACGCCGAAATCCGCGTAGAGCGCACACATGCGTTCGAGCGCGCCATGGATATAGATGGGGTCATGATGGCCGCGCGCGCGCAATTCGCAGATCACCCGCTGCGCCTTGCCGAGCGCATAGGCGCCGACCAGCACGCAGCGATCGGGATTGGCATGGAGGGCATGGAGCAGCCGGTCCATCTCGCTGCCGGTGTCGGGATGGTGGAAGACCGGCAGGCCGAAGGTCGCCTCGGTCACGAAGATGTCGCAAGGGACCGGCTCGAACGGCAGGCAGGTCGGGTCGGGGCGGCGCTTGTAGTCGCCGGTCACCACCACCCGCTCGCCGGCATGGTCGAGGATGATCTGCGCTGATCCCAGCACATGGCCGGCGGGCACATAGCGGATGGTGACGCCGCCCAGCCTGATCTCCTCGCCATAGCCGACCGCCGTGCCGCTGGCCGTGCCATAGCGCAGCGCCATGATCGCCAGCGTTTCCCGCGTAGCCCAGACATGGCCGTGGCCGCCGCGCGCATGGTCGGCATGGCCGTGGGTGACGAGCGCCCGTTCCTGCGGCTGCGACGGGTCGATCCACGCATCGGCGGGGCGGACATAGATGCCGGTGGGGTGGGGTTCGATCCAGTGCGCCATCAGATGCAGAAGATGGGAAGAGCGGTCCCGGTTCCGCAAGGGGCGTCATCGTCGCGTCATCGGGCGGTCATGCGCACGACACGCGCCTGCCCTATCGGCCGACCGAACGACCCGGCAGCGAGGAGTGCGCCCATGGCCATGTCGGCCCACAAGAAAGTCACCAACGCGGTGCATCGTCACCGCCATCTGTCGAAGCAGGGGCTGCTGGAACGCGCCTTCACCTTCGCCTTCCGTGGCCTGGTCTATGCCCAGATTTGGGAAGACCCGGCGGTCGACATGGAAGCGCTGGCGATCACGCCCGACAGCCATGTGGTGACGATCGCGTCGGGCGGCTGCAATGTCCTCTCTTACCTGACCGCCGATCCGGCGAAGATCACGGCGGTCGACCTCAACACCGCCCATATCGCGCTTAACCGGCTGAAGCTGATGGCGGCGCAGACGCTGCCCGATCATGCCGCCTTCCACCGCTTTTTCGCACGGGCCGACGACCGGGCGAACATCGCTGCCTATCGCGAGATCGTGGCGCCGCATCTGGATGAGGCGACGCGCCGCTATTGGGAGGGGCGCGACATGACCGGCCGCCGCCGCATCGGCGGTTTCGCGCGGGGCATATACAAGCATGGCCTGCTCGGCCGCTTCATCGGCGCCGCGCATCTTCTGGCCCGGCTGCATGGCGTGAACCCCAGGCGGATGCTGGACGCGCGGAGCCGCGACGAGCAACTGGCGATCTTCGAGCGGGAACTGGCGCCGATCTTCGACAAGGGCTTCGTCCGCTGGCTGACCAGCCAGCCTGCCTCGCTGTTCGGCCTCGGCATTCCGCCTGCTCAGTTCGAGGCGCTGGCCGGCGATGACCGTATGGATAGCGTGCTGAAGGCGCGCCTGAAGAAGCTGGCCTGCGACTTCGACCTCAAGGATAATTATTTTGCCGTGCAAGCCTTCGGGCGCGGCTATGCGGGCGGCGAAGGGCCGCTGCCGCCCTATCTGCAGGCGGCCAACCATCGCGCGGTGCGCGACCGGGCCGAGCGGGTCGATGTGCGCCACGTCAACTTCACCGACTTCCTCGCCAGCCAGTCGGCCGCATCGTGCGACCGCTACATCCTGCTCGATGCGCAGGACTGGATGGACGACGAGCAGCTGAACGCGCTCTGGGCGCAGATCACTCGGACGGCCAGGCCCGGCGCCCGCGTGCTGTTCCGCACCGCCGGGGAACCGAGCATCCTACCCGGTCGGGTCGCCGATGATGTGTTGCAGCATTGGGACTATCGGGCCGATGCCTCGCGCGACTATACCGCTCGGGACCGGTCGGCCATCTACGGCGGCGTGCATCTCTACGTGCTGAAGGGCGCCGACGCATGAGCGGCCATGGGCAGTTGATGGACGGGGTCTATCGCTATCAGCGGCACATTTATGACCTGACCCGTAAATATTATCTGCTGGGTCGGGATGGGCTGATCGCCGATCTCGATCCGCCCGCCGGCGGGGCAGTGCTGGAGATCGGTTGCGGCACCGGTCGCAACCTGATCGCGGTCGGCAAGGCGTGGCCGAAAGCGCGGCTCTATGGCGTCGACATCAGCGACGCGATGCTGGACACGGCGCGCGCTTCGTTCGCGAAGGCGGGCTTGGCGGATCGGGTGACGCTGGCGCAGGGCGATGCCTGTGGCTTTGATCCGCAGGCGCTGTTTGGCCGGGCAAGCTTCGAGCGGGTGTTCATCAGCTATGCGCTGTCGATGATCCCCGAATGGGAAATGGCACTGGTCCAGGCGGCGCGCTGCGTGGCGCCCGGCGGCAAGCTGGAGATCGTCGATTTCGGCCAGCAGGAGGAATTGCCGGCTTTGTGGAAACGGGCGCTGTTCGGCTGGCTGGCGCGTTTTCATGTTTCGCCCCGGCGCGAACTCAACGGCGCGATCAACCGACTGGCGCAGGATATGGGCGGCTTTCCCCATGTCCGGACGCTCTATCGCGGCTATGCGGTCAGGGGCGGACTGATCCGGGTCTGATGTTGGATTTGTAGGAAAGGGCGCGCTTAACTTCGCACATTTCCCGCACATTGTGACATTTGATATCCAATGTAGGAAATCTTGTTGCCAAATGCGTGGCGGGTCAGTTTGTCCTGACCTGGCCGTCATAGCGCCATTTCAGGAGGTAGGACAGGGCGCCGCCGCAATCGGCTCGCCCCGTCCCCGTCCGATCAGGCGGCCTGACGTTCGGCCAGTTCCAGTTCCAGCCGGTCCCAGATCTCGACCAGTGCCGACACCAGGTCGCGCATCATCTCTTCATTATGGGCCGGGCCTGGGGTGAAGCGCAGCCGCTCCGTGCCGCGCGGCACGGTGGGATAGTTGATCGGCTGCACATAGGCGCCATATTCGGCGAGCAAGATATCGCTGATCCGCTTGGCCTTGACCGGATCGCCCACCATCAGTGGCACGATATGGGTGACCGAGTTCATCACCGGCAGGCCCGCGTCGCGCATCAATTGCTTGAGCTTGGCGGCCGACGCCTGCTGGCCTTCGCGCTCGGCGCTGGATGCCTTCAAGTGCCGAACGCTCGCCAGCACGCCGGCGACCAGCACGGGCGAGAGCGAGGTGGTGAAGATGAAGCCGGGCGCGTAGCTGCGGATCACGTCGACGATCATCTGGTCGGCCGCAATATAGCCGCCCATCACGCCGAACGCCTTGCCCAGCGTGCCTTCGATGATGGTCAGGCGATCGGCGACATCGTCGCGCTCCGAAATGCCGCCGCCGCGCGCGCCATACATGCCCACGGCATGGACTTCGTCGAGATAGGTGAGGGCGTTATACTCGTCGGCGAGGTCGCAGATTTCCGCGATCGGCGCGACGTCGCCGTCCATCGAATAGACACTTTCGAAGGCGATCAGCTTGGGCGCCTCGGGATCTTCGGCGGCCAGAAGTTCGCGCAGATGATCGAGATCATTGTGACGGAAGACGCGCTTTTCGCAGCCCGAATTGCGGATGCCCGCGATCATCGAGGCGTGGTTCAGCTCGTCCGAAAAGATGATGCAGCCCGGCAGGATCTTGGCGAGGGTCGAGAGGGTCGCTTCGTTCGAGACATAGCCCGAGGTGAAGAGCAGCGCCGCTTCCTTGCCGTGCAGATCGGCCAGTTCGCCTTCCAGATCGACATGATAATGGGTGTTGCCGCCGATATTGCGGGTGCCGCCCGATCCGGCGCCGACATCATGCAGGGCTTCCTCCATGGCGGCGACCACCTTGGGATGCTGGCCCATGGCGAGATAGTCGTTCGAGCACCAGACAGTGATCGGCTTCGGGCCGTTATGACCATGGAAGCAGCGGGCGTTTGGGAACGCCCCCTTGTTGCGCAGGATGTCGATGAACACGCGATAACGGCCCTCGCTGTGGAGCCGGTCGATCGCCTGCGAAAAGATGTGTTTGTAGTTCACTACGCCGTTCTTCCCGTTGCTCGCGCGCCGGTTTTCATGGTCGCGCCATCCTCTTCCTGAGGCTGGCATTTACCTGCGCGGGCGTGCCATTACCAGCGATAACCGCTCGCAACGATACGCGAATTTCCCTATCACTGTGAAAGACAGAATTCGCCATTGGACAAATGGCCTACCCTTGTTTCAGAGCGCGTCGATCCGATCAAGGCCATAGCCGGCGAGCGCATCGCGTAGCGCATCGACCTTGTCATCGACGCGGGTGAAGACGGCGATGCCGGGCGAAGGGGCGTCCGGCCAGGGCTGGCCCTGCGTCAGGAAGGCGATGCGCCGGGCGATCCCTTCGCCGCCATGGACGAAGCCCATGGGGTGCGGCGCGGCGGCGGCAAGCTCCCGTTCCACCAGCGGAAAATGGGTGCAGGCAAGCACGACCATGTCCATCCGGTCGCCGCCCGGCTGGTCGAGCAGGCCCGCCAGCGCATCGCGCGCGACAGCGGGGTCGAGGGTTTCGCCGCGCAGTTTCG
The DNA here is from genome assembly GCF_014197035.1 of Sphingobium scionense. Classification (GTDB taxonomy): domain Bacteria; phylum Pseudomonadota; class Alphaproteobacteria; order Sphingomonadales; family Sphingomonadaceae; genus Sphingobium; species Sphingobium scionense. The sequence continues at coordinate 210,577 of NZ_JACIEU010000003.1, forward strand.
CTTCGGCCAGTTGCACCAACGCGGCACTGCCATGGCGCAGCACGGTGCAGTCGGCGCCATGTTCGGCGGCGAGCCGGTCGACATAGGGCTGGCGCACGGTCGCATCGGTGCCCAGCACGCCGAACACCCGGCTTTTGGACAGCAGGGCGGCCGGCTTGATCGCGGGGACGGTGCCGACCACCGGAATGTCGAGCGCTGCGCGCACATGCGGCAGGGCGATGGTCGAGGCGGTGTTGCAGGCGATGACCGCGAGGCGCGGGCGGTAGCGCTCCACCAGCCGGCCGAGCAGGGCGGGCACGCGCGCGGCGATCTCTGCCTCGCTCTTGGTGCCATAGGGGAAGCCGGCGCTGTCGGCGGCATAGACGACTGGCGCGGTCGGCAAGGCAGCGCGGGCCGGGGCGAGGATGGACAGGCCCCCCACGCCGGAATCGAAGAAAAGGATGGGAGCGTCTGGTGCGACCGTCATGCGCGCCTGTGTCGCGGCATGGGGCGGGAGTGTCAACGGGCCGCGCTTGCAAAGCGGGCCGCGCGCTGCCAACTCGCGGGCCGACCCAAGGAGAGCATGAATGACGCAGCCCAGCATGAAGCAGAAGATGATCGCGGGCGAACCCTATCATGCGAGCGACCCGGAAATCATCGCGGACCAGTTGGCCGCAGCGGAATGGATGCGGCGTTTCAACGCGACCCTGCCACCCGAGCGCGAGGAACTGCTGCGCGAAAGGCTTGGCGCGCTTGGGGCGGGATCGACGATCCGGCCGCCCTTCCACTGCGACTATGGCTTCAACATCTTCCTGGGCGCGGGCGTGTTCCTGAACTTCAACTGCGTCATCCTGGACGTCGTGCCGGTGACGATCGGCGACGGCACGCAGATCGGCACCGGGGTGCAGATATTGACCGCCGACCATCCGCGCGATCCGGCCGAGCGCGCCACCGGCATCGAATGGGGCGTGCCGATCACCATCGGCCGCAATGTGTGGATCGGCGGCGGGGCGATCATCCTGCCGGGTGTCACGATCGGCGACGATGCGCTGATCGGCGCGGGCAGCGTGGTGACGCGCGACGTGCCGGCCGGCGCGACCGTGGTCGGCAATCCGGCGCGGGTGCGGTAAACCGATACTGCCCATTGCCCCGTGCGCCTGTCACGCTATGGTCGCGCGCAACAATCAGAACAGGCCGGCCGATTGCATCGGCTGTCCTGTTCTGGTCTTTTGATTTACCGCGTTTTCCGAGTCAGCAGCTGTTCCACCTGCTTCGAAAACGCTTTATCGGCGAATTTCATGACACCTCCCTGGCTGCTTCCCGCTTTCGTCCTGGTGCTGGGCTATCTGCTCGGTTCGATCCCCTTTGGCCTGCTGCTGACGCGCTTTACCGGCGCGGGCGACCTGCGCCAGATCGGGTCGGGCAATATCGGCGCGACCAATGTGCTGCGCACCGGACGCAAGGGGCTGGCTGCGGCGACCCTGCTGCTCGACCTGCTCAAGGGGGCGGCGGCGGTGCTGATCGGCGCGGCGCTGGTGGATGGTGGCGGGCCGATGGCGGGCGCCATGGCGTTCATCGGCCATTGCTACCCGGTCTGGCTGCGCTTTGCCGGCGGCAAGGGCGTGGCGACGATGATGGGCGTGGTGACGGCCATGTATTGGCCGGCCGGCATCGTTTTTGCCGTCGTGTGGCTGGGCGCGCTGTTCGGCACCAAATGGTCGTCGGTCGGCGGCATGGCGGCCGCTGTCAGCGCGCCGATCGCCATGGTTGCGTTCGGCCGGATCGAACTGCTGCCGGTCAGTCTTGCGCTGGCGCTGATCGTGCTGTGGCGGCACCGCGCCAATATCACCCGGCTGATGAAGGGCGAGGAGCCCAAGGTCGGCAGTTCCAAGCAGAAAGCCGCCGCCGAGTGAGCGGGCAGGAGCGGTTCGACCGTCTCCGCCTGATCCGATCCCCCCGGATCGGCCCCGTCAGCTACCGCCAGTTGCTCGCTCGCTTCGGTAGCGCGGACGAGGCGTTGCGTGCCATTCCCATGCTCGCCGCGCGGGGTGGGGGCGAGGCGCGGGTGGCCGATGCCGCCGCGATCGAGCGCGAGATCGCCGCCACCCGTGCGACCGGCGCCCGCTATCTGCTGATGGGCGATGCCGACTATCCTGCCCTGCTGGCCGAGATGGAGGGCGCGCCGCCTGCGCTGATCGTGCGGGGCGACGCGGCGATCACGGCGCGGCCCTGCATCGCCATGGTCGGCGCGCGCAATGCGTCGGCTGCGGCCTGCCGCTTTGCCCGCATATTGGCGCAGCAACTGGGCGATCGGGGCGCGGTGGTCGTATCCGGCCTGGCGCGCGGTATCGATACCGAGGCGCATCGCGGGTCGATCGACAGCGGCACGATCGGCGTGATCGCCAGCGGCATCGACATCGCTTTCCCGCCCGAAAATGCCGCCTTGCAGGAGGATGTGGCGGAGCGCGGCCTGCTGGTGACCGAGCATCCGCCCGGCACCCAGCCGCTTGCCCGGCACTTCCCTGCGCGCAACCGGATCATCGCGGGCCTGGCGCTGGGCACGGTGGTGGTGGAGGCGGCGCCCAAGTCCGGGTCGCTGATTACCGCAAGGCTCGCGACGGAGGCGGGGCGCGAGGTAATGGCGGTGCCGGGATCGCCGCTCGACCCGCGGGCGCAGGGCTGCAACCTGCTGATCCGGGAGGGCGCGACATTGGTGCAGAATGCCGACGATATCTTGGAGGCGATCGGCGGGCTTGATCCCCGCATGGTGCGGCAGGGCAGTTTCGACTTCATCGGCCAGCCGGTGTCGAGCGATGTCGCCGATGCCGACCGCGCTGCGGTGATCGTGCTGCTGGGGCCGGTCGCGGTGGCGGTGGACGAGATCATCCGCCTGTCCGGCCTGTCGCCCGCCGTGGTGCAGACGGTGCTGCTGGAACTGGAACTGGCGGGCGGGCTGGAACGGCAGGCCGGCGGACGGGTCAGCTTGCGGTAGACGATTACTCCCCGGATGTGATCAATCCCACCAAAAGAACCACCAATCTGACTCCATGAGTCCGGCCGCCAACGGAGCCAAGGTGTCCGTGCCTTGATAGACGATGTCCGCGCAGTAGAAAAACTGGTGGCGAGCAAGGGTTAGCGCTTCCGCCCGCGTCTTCGGACGTCTGGCAACTCGCATGTTGATCGTATCGCCGTTGATGCCGATCAGTTCTGCGCCATAACGATCATGCCAGTATCGCATGGCAGCCACATGGATTTCGGGAGAAGGGCAGGCGTTCCAGTTGCCCCATCGCAGATAGGCTGGCACTTCATAGGAATTGGGTGTGGGTATGATCAGGATGTGAACGTGCGTTAACGGCTTGCCGGTCAGTATATCGCTGGCGATGGTGAAGCCCGGTTGAGCATCGGTCGTCGAAGTTGGCCATGCCCCTTCGTCTGGCATCGCATCGTCTTCAGGATCGCTACCATATTCATCACGCCAAAGCTGCTCGAATATTTCAGGTGTTCTGACGGCGTTTGAAGCTGCGATTATTTCAGCAGGTGTAGTCGGTGAGCTTGCTGAAGCGTTGGCAGGTTGCGGGAAGACCGCATTAACTTCGAGACTAAACTGTTCGGCGATACGGTCGAGCGCTTCATCGTCGCCGATGACCACGGGCCAGCCTTCACCTGAATTCCGAAGGCGTGTCCACTCCGTGAGCGCATTCGCTCCAGCCACTGTAACATATCGATAGGGCAGGGCTGCGCGGATACTCTGCTGCATAGCGGATGCAGCATCAACAGGACTGACATTGCCATCATTCAAAGCAGCGCGTGCATTTTGCCTGCTTCCATTCAGGAAGGTCGTTGCCGCTGCCATCAACATGGCCAAAAAATTCCGCCGCATCATTCGCTGCTCCGCTAGGAACGAGTTGGTCGGGGGTAAGCGATTCGTCATTGATGCCATTTGTCAGATTGGCTTGACGCGCTACGTGTTTGCTCCCCACCTTACACACACACGCGTAAGCAGCTACTGGACCCACATGCAACTTGTCATTGTCGAATCGCCGGCCAAGGCGAAGACCATCGAGAAATATCTGGGTGGGGATTTTCACGTCCTCGCCAGCTACGGCCATATTCGCGATCTGCCCGCCAAGGACGGGTCGGTGGACCCGGACGACGGCTTTGCCATGTCCTGGGAAAATTATGGCGACAAGGGCAAGCAGCTGAAAGCCATCGCCGACGAGGCCAAGAAGGCGACGCGCCTGATCCTCGCGACTGACCCTGATCGCGAAGGGGAAGCGATCAGCTGGCATGTGCAGGAAGTGTTGCGCGCCAAGAAGGCGCTGCCCTCCGTCGTGGACCGGGTGACGTTCAACGCGATCACCAAGGCGGCGGTGCTGGACGCGATGGCCAAGCCGCGCGCGCTGGACGAGGATCTGATCGACGCCTATCGGGCGCGCCGCGCGCTCGACTATCTGGTGGGCTTCACCCTGTCGCCGGTGCTGTGGCGCAAGCTGCCCGGCGCCAAGTCGGCCGGCCGCGTGCAGTCGGTCGCGTTGCGGCTGGTGGTGGAGCGCGAGCGCGAGATCGAGAGCTTTACCCCGCAGGAATATTGGTCGGTCGCGGCCGAGATGGAGCAGGGCGGGCAGGGCTTTACCGCGCGCCTCGTCCGCTGGAAGGGCGAGAAGATCGACCGCCTGACCATCGGCAAGGAAGGCGATGCCATGGCCGCCAAGGCGGACGTGGAGGCCGGGCGCTTCACCGTCGACAAGGTCGAGACCAAGCCGCTCACCCGCAATCCGCCGCCGCCCTTCACCACCTCGACCCTGCAGCAGGAAGCTGCGCGAAAGCTGGGCTTTTCCGCCAGCCACACGATGCGGATCGCGCAGCAGCTCTACGAGGACGGCGCGATCACCTATATGCGTACCGACGGCGTGCAGATGGACGGAAGCGCCATCTCGGCCGCGCGCAAGGCGATCGCGGAGCGCTATGACGGCGGATATCTGCCCGAAAAGCCGCGCCAATATCAGACCAAGGCGAAGAATGCGCAGGAAGCGCACGAAGCCATCCGCCCGACCGAGTTCCATCGTGACAAGGTTGGCGGCGGCGATCATGCGCGCCTCTACGACCTGATCTTCAAGCGGGCGCTGGCGAGCCAGATGGCCTCGGCCCGGCTGGAGCGCACCACCATCGACATGGTCGACGGCAGCGGCAGCCACACGCTGCGCGCCACCGGCCAGGTGGTGATCTTCCCCGGCTTCCTGGCCCTTTATGAGGAAGGCCGCGACGATGCCGAGGATGACGATAGCAAGCTGCTGCCGCGCCTGAGCGAAGGCGATGCGCCGGCCAAGAAGAAGGTCACGGCCGAGCAGCATTTCACCCAGCCGCCGCCGCGTTACTCCGAAGCCTCGCTGGTCAAGAAGCTGGAAGAATTGGGGATCGGTCGCCCGTCGACCTATGCCTCGACGCTGCAGGTTCTGAAGGACCGCGACTATGTGAGGATCGAGAAGAACCGCTTCTTCGCCGAGGAAAGCGGGCGTCTCGTCACGGCTTTCCTGGAGCGCTTCTTCGAGCGCTATGTCTCCTATGACTTCACTGCGGGTCTTGAGGACGAGCTGGACGAGATCAGTGGCGGCCGTGCCCAGTGGCAGGAAGTGCTCGAAGCCTTCTGGAAGGACTTCAAGCCCAAGACCGCCGAGATCATGGAGCAGAAGCCGTCCGACATCACGGCCGAGCTGGACAAGTTCCTGGAGCCGATGCTGTTCCCGCCCAAGGCGGACGGCAGCAATCCGCGCGCCTGCCCGCTCTGTGCTGACGGCCAGCTTTCGCTGCGCGGCGGCCGCTTTGGCGCGTTCATCGCCTGCTCCAACTATCCCGAGTGCAAATATACCCGCAAGTTCGGCCAGCCGGGTGGCAGCGATGGCGCTGATACCGGGCCGGAGGTGCTGGGCCAGCATCCCGAAACCGGACAGGACATCGTCAAGAAGTCCGGCCGTTTCGGTCCCTATATCGAGATGGGCGAAGGCAAGGAGGCCAAGCGGGGGTCGATCCCCAAGGATCTGCCCGATGGCGAGATGACGCTGGACTGGGCGATCAAGCTGCTGAGCCTGCCGCGCGAAGTCGGCCTGCACCCGGAAACGGGCCTGCCGATCGTCGCCAATATCGGCCGTTTCGGTCCCTATCTGCTGCATGACGGCAAATATGGCCGCCTGTCCTCCACCGCCGAGATTTTCGAGGTGGGCATGAACATGGCCGTCGCCAAGCTCGCCGATGCGGCGAACAAGGGTGGTCGTGGCGGATCGTCGCGCGAGCCGTTGAAGGTGCTGGGCAAGCATCCGCGCACCGAGGCGGAGATCAAGCTGATGGCGGGCCGTTATGGCCCCTATGTCACCGACGGCACGACCAACGCGACCCTGCCCAAGACGATCGAGCAGGATGCGCTGACGCTGGAGGAGGCGGCCCAGCTGATCGACGCCCGCGCGGCGGCGGCCCCGGCCAAGAAGGGCAAGAAGGCACCGGCGAAGAAGCCTGCCGCCAAGAAGCCGGCGGCAAAGAAGGAAGCGGGCGAGAAGAAGCCCGCTGCCAAGAAAGCCCCGGCCAAGAAGAAGGCGGAGACCGCCAAGGCATGATCGGCGCCATGGCGGGGCGTGCCTGCGCGATCGTCGCCCTGCTGCTGTCGGCGGCCAGCCCCGCGCTGGCCGCCGAACCAGAGGTCGTGCGCTTTCAGGTCGGCGACAAGGAACTGCACTGGACCGTGCCGGAGGGCTATTGCCCGCCCAAGGGGCCGATGGCGTCGCTGGCACAGATGATGGCGACCATGGACACGCAGAATGTCACGGTCCTGACCCTCTATGCCTGCGATGCGACGCTGACGAAGCTGGATCGCTATATCCTCGTCAAGGCGCCGGTCGCGGCGCTGATGGCAACGCTGGAGCGGGATCAGTTCCTCACGCTGATGGAAGCGGAGTTCGACACACCGGCGTTCAAGGCTTTCCTGGAAAAGGGTGATGTGAACGGGACCATCGACAAGGGGATGGAGACTCTGTTCGGCGCCAAGACCCAGACCAGCGGCAAGGTGGTGCCGATGGGGATGGACGATAGCTGTGCGATCATCGGTGGATCGATGACGATGCAGACCCAGCAGGCGCAGGTGGCGATCGGCGTTGGCGGTTGCCTGACGGCGGCGGCGGGCAAGGCGATCCTGGTCGCCGCCTATGAAGGCTATGACGGGCCGGACACGGTCCGCACACTGGTGCAACGGTCGCGCGACTTTGCCCTGTCGATCATCGCGGAGAATGAAGCGCCGGCAAGCTGAGGCGAAATCACGTAAAAATATGACCCGCGCTTGAAATTCCACGTTACCCGTGCTGACCATGCGGCCTGGCCGTTCGGCCCAATGTCAGAACAGGGGTTTGATACCGTGACAATGATATCCCGTTTGCTGCTGTCGGCGGCAATGGTGGCCGGCGCCTGTGCCGCGCCGGCAATCGCGCAGCCCAAGCAGGTGCTGACCCACGAAAGCTTGTGGATGATGAAGCGCGTCGGCGCGCCGGTGGCGAGCCCGGACGGCAAGTGGGTGGTCTATTCCCTGAGCGAACCTTCCTATGAGAAGGATGGTGCGGTCAGCGACCTGTGGATCGTGCCGACCGACGGATCGGCGGCGCCGCGCCGCCTGACCGCGACCAAGGCGGGCGAGGGCGATCCGGCCTGGGCATCTGACAGTCGCCGCATCGCCTTTTCCGCCAAGCGCGAGGGTGACGATGTCGCGCAAATCTATGTGCTGGACCTGGCCGGTGGTGAAGCCCGCCGCGTGACCAGCATCCCGACCGGGGCGGGCAAGCCGATCTGGCGGCCCGATGGCCAGGCGATCCTGTTCGAAAGCGCGGTCTATCCCGGTGCGATGGATGCCGCCGCCAACAAGAAGGCGGCCGAGGAGCGCAAGGCGCGCAAGTATAATATGCGCGTCTATGAGCATTTCCCGATCCGCTACTGGAATGACTGGCTGGACGACAAGCGGCCGAGCCTGTGGCTCCAGCCGCTGGCGGAAGGGGCGCCGGCCCGCGATATCCTTTCCGCGACCAAGCTGGCGCAGGCCGATGGCTTTGGCGGCAACGCCCAGAGCGACGGCGGCATGACGCTGGCCCCGGTCTGGAGCCCGGACGGCAAGGAGATCATCTTCACCGCCACCACTGAGCGCTGGAATGCCGCCCATGCCCGCGTCAATTTCGGCCTCTATCGCATGCCGGCCGACGGCGGCGAGCCAGTGCTGGTGACGCCGACACCGGGCGAATATGGCGACATGAAGTTCACGCCGGACGGCAAGAGCCTGATCTTCAAATATAATAGCCAGGGCGAGGAGGTGTATGATCTGGCCCGCCTGCAGCGTGTCGCCTGGCCTGCGGGTGGCGCGGCGATGCCGTTGACCGGGGCGTTCGATCGCGAAGTGGACGGCTATGCCGTGACGCCCGACAGCCGCACCCTCTATCTGACCGTGCCCGATGCGGGCATGGAAAATCTCTATCGCGTCGCGGTGAGCGGCGGCACGCCCGAACTGGTGATCGCGCCCAAGGTCGGTGGCTATGCCGGGATCGACATTCCGTCGGATACCAAGTCGACGCAGATCATCGCCAGCTATGGCAGCTCGGTAAACCCTGCGGAAATCGTGCGGATCGACCCGGCGGCCAAGCGGCACAAGAACCTGACCAACGTCAACACCGCGCTCGCCGCGACGATCGATTGGGCCAGCCCGGACCATTTCTGGTTCACCACCGACAAGGGGCGGCGCATCCACAACATGATCGTCACGCCCCCGGCGTTCGACCCGGCGAAGAAATATCCGCTGATGGTGCTGATGCATGGTGGCCCGGCATCGTCCAACATGGACCAGATCGGCCTGCGCTGGAATTATCACCTGCTCGCCAGCGCCGGTTATGTCGTGCTGATGACCGACTATACCGGCTCGACCGGCTATGGGGAGGCTTTCTCGCGGGCGATCAAGCTCGATCCGCTGCGTGGCCCGGCGAACGAGATCAACCAGGCGGTGGATGAGGCGGGCAAGCGCTATGCCTTCATCGACACCGCCAATGCCTGCATCGGCGGCGCCAGCTATGGCGGCCATCTCGCCAACTGGATGGAGGCGACCACCACCCGCTACAAGTGCATCGTCAGCCATGCCGGCGAAGTCGACCTGCTGACCCAGTGGGGCACCAGCGATTTCAACTATGGCCGCGAAGTGGCGAGCGGCGGTCCGCCCTGGGGCGACAGCCCGGTCTGGCGCGACCAGAGCCCGATCACTTATGGCAAGGACTGGAAGACGCCGATGCTGCTGACGGCGGGCGAGCGCGATTTCCGCGTGCCGCTGGCGAACACGCTGGAAACATGGTCGACCTTGCAGCGCATGCAGGTGCCCAGCCGCCTGCTGATCTTCCCCGATGCCTGGCACTGGATCACCAAGCCGGAGGACAGCCGCCAATTCTACCGCGAGGTGCAGGGCTGGCTGGCCCATTATCTGAAAGGGGCGCCAGAAGTGAAGGGCGGTCCGTTGGCTGCGCCGGGCATCAGCGCCAAGCAGGACTGATCCTATCGGCTGCGCCCCGTTGATCCCCGGGCGCAGCCGGCTTCAATAATGGACGTTGACGGTGACCGTGTCGGCATAACTGTCCGGTCGGAAATCGGCGTCAGGCAGGACGACGAAGACACTATGGCTGTCGGGATTTCCGCTGCCTGCGCCGCCGACGCCGTTGCCCACGCTGGTCTCCGTCGCGCTGTTTCCCCAGATCGGGCCGCTGGCGCTGATCGAGCGTAGTTGATAGGGGGGTGATCGGGATTGCCGCTGCTGCCCGACAATATTCCTGCGCCGTCATTATCGCCGTTGGATGGCATCAGACCGATATAATAGGGAATGCCGGTCGGACAGGTAATGCTGATGGTCGTCGATCCGACGATGGCGGTGGCGGTGGGCGAAACCGTACCAAGATCGACAGGAATGCCGGCCTGCACCGTGCAGGCGGCCGAGCGCTCTGCGGTGACGGTCAGCGTCCCTTGGGCGCCGGAAAAATCCGGCGGCAGGGAGTTTTGGCAGAGGGGATTGCCGGTATCGATGAACCCGACAATGGTATTGTAGAAATAGCCTGTGAAAGTGCCGGATACGCCGCTCGAATTCCCTTCGATCCTGGCGTAATAGGGTAAACTGCCGCTGACGATCCCTGGGGTGCCGGCTGGTGCAGTGACCTGCACGCTGACAGGGTTGGCTTCGGTCCATATCTCGGTCATCGCTGCATCTTCATAAATGTTGAAGTCGAGCGTCTGCGTCCCGGTGCTGTCCAGCATCACCGGCGCCCCTGGTACGCCGGGATAGCTGGGCGTGCCGATGCCGCCGCACAAGGTGAAGGTCACGGGACTGTCACTGTAGTTCTGACAGGTCCACGCGGCCATGCCGGCGGTCGTAGTGGCCGTTCCGAAATTCAGATCCATCGCACCTGAGGGACCGCACAACAGGTTCGCCTCGGCTTTTTCAGGGGCCATAAGGCCTGGGAACATGGTGGCGACCAACATGATGAAACCGCTCCACAGCGTCAGGCGGATCATGGGAGGCATTCCTTTCATCGGTCGAAACATGTCTGATTTCCCACACGTCCCGCCTTCTCGAAAGCAGGACGTGGCGGCAGTATGACATGGCAGCGGCCCGCCGGCCGGTCGGCGATCAACATCGCGCCCGGGCGTGCCTCTTCGACATAAAGCTGACCGTCGAAGCCGACGGCCATCGCCGGCCCTGTGCCATCGGCATAGCTGATCCTTGTCCCTTCGGGCACAATCTGTCCGGAGTCATCGATCAGGGTCATCAGCATGGAACGGGTCGGCGCGACCGGAAAATTGACCAGCACGCCGGCTCGATCGGCGGGAATGGCTTCCCGATCAAGAGTTGCAAGGTCGAAGGTGGCGGGCAGGTCGGACGGATCTATGCTCACAAGGTTGCGCTGATAGGCATTGAGACCGGTGACCAGCAGCTTGCCTTGCTCATTGGTGGCACCAAAACGGCGATGATAGACGGAGACGGGTATGTCCGGGATGCCGTTGGTCGAGACCAGGGCAAAGGAGTCGTAGATCGTCCGCGCGGCAAACAGGCTACCATCCATCAAGACCAATGATCCGCGGTAGCCAACAAATCCGGTGGTCGTCCGGTTGCGGATGTCGAGGCCGGCAGATGCCTCGCCATGGCGGCCGCGATAATCGATACGTCCGGAACCTGCCAGGTCGACATCATCGTCCCAGTCGGAACGCCACAGGTTGAGGTTCCAGCCGATGCCACCGTCCAGCGGGGCAGCCCGCCGGACGTTGAGATTGGCGCTGCTGCTGTCCTTTTGGGTCTGGACGCTCATGCTGACATCGTCGCGGCGGTCAGGCGACCAGGTCAGCGTCAGAAACAGGCTGTGATTACGCGCGCCCGAAAGTTGCTTCTGGGTTCTTACGCCTAGCCACCATTGACGGGATACGGCCTTGTTCCAACTCAATTCGGCATAACGATAGCGTTCGATGGCAGGATAGCGCTGGCTTACATAATTCAATCCGAAGGCGCCAAGCGAGCGGCTGTTGAAGCCGGCATAGGCGATGTCGCGATCACGGGGATAGGGCGCGCCGCCGCGACGGGCGAGATCGGCATAATCATGCGACGCCCGCATCATTTCAAGGCCGATACGGAACCGGCGATTGGTCCAGCCATAGCCAAGGGTCACTACCTGACCAAAGCGGCCATCCATTCGACTTGCGCCCAGCGATCCCGACAGGATGCCGGCCATGCCCATGCGGATGACGGCGCCCGTGCCGCCATTGGCATAATGGCTCGCGACCTCCGCATGGCCTTCGATCGTCAGCCAGTTGGTGAGGCCATATCGCCCATTGGCCGAGCCAAATGGATTGCCGGCATAATCGAATGATGTCAGGCCCCAGCCGCGTCGTATCGCGCCCGCCTCGGCCGACCATTCGGCCAACCCCTCACGGATCAGCAATGGGGTATCGTAGATCGGGAAATCCAGCGATGTCACCCGCCCGGTGACATCGGTCAGGACGAGTTGGGCGTTCCCCGCCCCATTGACGCGGGAATGGCCTGAACCCAGTTCGAACGGGCCGGCCGGCAATTCGCCGCTATATTGGCGGGCGCCGTTGATGAAGAGATCGACCTTGGAAGGCAGAGTGGCGCTGCCAAGGAAGGAGGGAAGCGGTGCAGTCACCAGATAGGGCTGAAGGCGGTTGTTGGTGCCGATCTGTATGCCGCCCATCCGGATCGTCCTGGTCCAGCGGGACGGGACCGTCAGTGTATCGCCCAGGCGCAGCGTCAGGCGCCGGTCGGGCCAGGACCAGGACAAGGATGAGTCGAGTCGCGTAAAGCCCCGATTTTGCGCGATATTCGAGGTTCTTATGATCCCGGTGTTATTGAGGACCATATTGTGGTTGAAATAACGCAGTTCGGTAAAGCCGGTCGCGCTTGATCGGCTCTGGGCGATGACGGCGGTCGCGTCATAGTTCAGGATCAGGCCCTCGCCGGGCGCGGCCTGGGCCGACGCATGAATATAGATGTTGCGCGTCGCCGCCGGGAGCGTCAGCAACTGCGGCTGCGCCATGATGCTCAGCCGCTGCTCGCCGGCATTATAGGTGGTGGCGATGCCCGCAAGCCGGTTCAGGCACAGTAGATCATCCGTGCCATCGGTCACGGCCAGGCCCAGGCGGGCAAATGTTTCGCGCCTGGTCCAGATTTCGCCCGCTATCAGTGCAAATTCGTGCAGTCCACGCTCTTCGCCATTGACGGTCACGGCGAGGATCAGTGGCGTGCCCTGAACGGTAGAGCCGGTTGCCGCATATGTGCTCATCATCGCGCCCGGCGCGAAGACCTGATCATCGTCGCTGGCCGGTGCGCCAGATAAGCCGGTATCGACCGCATCTCCTGCAATGGCTCTCCCGGTTGATCCGATCGCAATGAAAAAAGCTATTTCATTGACCAGAAGAAGCCCGCGGAAGCGGCCGCGTGACCTTCCTGCCATTCACCATCACCTCGAAATTCCCGCCCCTGAGCGTCGCCCCCGGAAAAGCGCGCAAGGCGAAGGACATTCTTGATCCCGGTAGGACATAGCCTATGAGGCCCGGCGCGATCGGATCCCTGCGGCCATCGGGCTGCACCACCACCGCGCCGGATAATTGCGCATGCGTCCCGCCGCTATTTTCGACCGTGATCCTGTCGCGCGACGCGAGATTCCAGTTCAGGTTCGGGGCTGTCCGTCCGCAGGACCTGGTCGTCAGGAACACGGGAACGGAATAGCTCAACCGATAGCGTAAGCCGTTCGCGTCAGCAGGCTGCCGGGGATCGGGCAGTTCGTCTATCTTCAGTCGGAATGCCTGTTCGCAATCGCTTGCGGCTGCTGGCGCCATCGATCTTCGGACCAGCCGGACGACCTGCCGCTGCTGCCCGCCGATTTCCACGAAGGGCGGGCTTGCCAGCACATCCTCCGTCGCGATCAACTTGTCGGCTGCCTCGGCCTGGCTCCAGCGATAGACCCGTATCTGCGCCCGGATCGGCTGGCTGGTCGAATTGATCAGCCAGATCACACCCGAGCGTTCCACGATCTTGAGGAGGACTGGCGATACCTGAAGCCCTGATCCTGCAGCCGGCCATGTGCAGGACAGGCCAAGCACCAGGCCGCACAACATGGTCCGGCGAGATAGGAACATACGCACGAAGCCGTCAGAAATTGACGCTGACAGTTACGGTATCGGCATAGTCGCCCGGCGTGAAATTGAGACTGGGTGCGATGGCGTAGACAGGTATGGATTGATCCGCACCCGTTCCGGTTCCCGCATAACCATTGCCCGCATCGGTATCGGTGGCGGTGTTGCCCCAGATCGTCGTCCCGGCATCCTGATAGAGTTGGTAGGGGACTTCATCAGTGGTCGAGCCAATCATCACGCCCGCCCCGCTGGTGTCGTTATTCGATGGCAAGAGGCCGATATAATAGGGGGTGTTCGGGGAGCAGTTCACCGTAAGGCTGTTGTTGCCCTGAACATTGGTATCAGTCGATGGATGCGTGCCCAGATCGACATCGGACGGGCTGCCAGCCGTCACATCGCAGGATGCCTCGATCGTCACCAGAACCTGGAACGTATCCGTAACAGTATCTGCTTGGCCGGGCACTGATATGAATATGGCCCCGCCTGCGGTAAGCAGAATATGGAAATGCCGAAAAATCGTCATTAACCAGACTCCTTCAATCCATGCAGATTTCAAAACCCGTTGTATTGCAGCTATATTATGGATTTTCTTTCATCTGTATCGGGCAAAACCCGGATGTCGCTCAATGGCGACGCGACATTACACGGGTGTCGCAAAGGTATTGATTGAAATGGTCAATTTTCGGAATTGCCCGGTCGATAGACGCATCGGCTGCGCGTGCCGCGCACGGGATTACCCGGTCATGGCGAATATCGGCCGGAGCCAGATGATCCGCCCATTTTCGGCCAGACGATACCATCATCCAGCACGGGAATGAGGAGGGCGGTAGGTCGGCGGGAGGAAAGGCAATCTTCTCCCGCCGACCGCGTTCAGATCAGTCCTTTTCGACCTGGCTGACGTCGCGCACCGCGCCGCGGGCGGCGTTGGTGGTCAGCGCCGCATAGGCGCGCAGGGCGGGCGAGACATTGCGCTTGCGACCGAAGGGTTTCCACGCCTTCTTGCCGCGCGCGACCATCTCCTCATGGCGCCTGGCCAGTTCGGCATCGTCGACCAGCAACTGGATGCCGCGATTGGGGATGTCGATCAGGATCGGGTCGCCGGTCGCGACGAGCGCGATCAGGCCGCCCTCGGCTGCCTCGGGCGAGACATGGCCGATCGACAGGCCCGATGTGCCGCCGGAGAAGCGGCCGTCGGTGATGAGCGCGCAGGCCTTGCCCAGCCCCTTCGACTTCAGATAGCTGGTCGGATAGAGCATTTCCTGCATGCCGGGGCCACCCTTTGGCCCTTCATAGCGGATGACGACGACGTCGTTGGCCTTCACCTCATTGCCCAGGATGCCCGCGACCGCCGCGTCCTGGCTTTCATAGACGCGGGCCGTGCCGTGGAAGGTCAGGATGCTGTCGTCGACGCCGGCGGTCTTCACGATGCAGCCTTCGGGCGCCAGATTGCCGAACAGCACGGCCAGGCCTCCATCCTTCGAGAAGGGATGTTCGGCGCTGCGGATGACGCCGGTCTGGCGATCCATGTCCAGTTCCTTCCAGCGGTTATTCTGGCTGAAGGCCTGGGTGGTGCGCACGCCGCCGGGCGCTGCCTTGAAGAAATCCTGCACGGCCTCGCTGTTGGTGCGGCTGATGTCCCAGC
This sequence comes from Sphingobium scionense, assembly GCF_014197035.1. GTDB lineage: Bacteria > Pseudomonadota > Alphaproteobacteria > Sphingomonadales > Sphingomonadaceae > Sphingobium > Sphingobium scionense. The sequence goes on from NZ_JACIEU010000003.1 coordinate 225,890, forward strand.
GGTTGATCGCCTCGCCCATGGTGGTGGCGTGGACGGTCGGCAGACTGGTGTCGATCAGGCCGGCGCGTTCGAGCTGGCCCAGGATCGCCATGATGCCGCCGGCGCGGTGGACATCCTCCATATGCACGTCCTGCTTGGCCGGCGCGACCTTGCACAGGCAAGGCACGCGGCGCGACAGCCGGTCGATATCGGCCATAGAGAAATCGATGCCGCCTTCATGCGCGGCGGCGAGCAGATGCAGCACCGTATTGGTCGAGCCGCCCATCGCGATGTCCAGGCTCATCGCATTTTCGAAGGCGGCATGGCAGGCGATGTTGCGCGGCAGGGCGGACGCGTCGTCCTGCTCATACCAGCGGCGGGCGAGGTCGACGATGGTGTGGCCGGCCTCGCGGAACAGCTTCTCGCGATCGGCATGGGTCGCCAGGATCGAGCCATTGCCCGGCAGCGACAGCCCCAGCGCTTCGGTCAGGCAGTTCATCGAATTGGCGGTGAACATGCCCGAGCAGCTGCCACAGGTGGGGCAGGCGGCCTTTTCGATCGCGGCGACTTCCTCGTCGGTGTAATTTTCGTCGGCGGCGACGACCATCGCATCGACCAGATCGAGCGCCACGGTCTTGCCGCGAATGTCGGCCTTGCCGGCCTCCATCGGCCCGCCCGACACGAAGATGACGGGGATGTTGAGGCGCATGGCGGCCATCAGCATGCCCGGCGTGATCTTGTCGCAGTTGGAAATGCACAGCAGCGCGTCGGCGCAATGGGCATTGACCATATATTCGACGCTGTCGGCGATCAGATCGCGGCTGGGCAGCGAATAGAGCATGCCGTCATGGCCCATGGCGATGCCGTCATCGACCGCGATGGTGTTGAATTCCTTGGCGACGCCGCCGGCGGCCTCAATCTCGCGCGCGACCAGCTGGCCCAGATCCTTCAAATGGACATGGCCGGGCACGAACTGGGTGAAGCTGTTGGAAATGGCGATGATCGGCTTGCCGAAATCCTCGTCCTTCATGCCGGTGGCGCGCCAGAGGCCGCGCGCGCCCGCCATGTTGCGGCCGTGGGTGCTGGTGCGTGAACGATAATGAGGCATTTTGCGCCGTTCCTGTAATCTTGTTTCCCTGCAATGGGAGCCCCCTACGCCTTTGCGCAAAGGTTGTGAAATATATTATTGATGCCGTATAAGGTTGCAAGGAGACTTTGTTGCCATGGACCTTCGCCCGCTGCGCCATTTCATCGCCGTCGCCGACACGCTGCATTTCGGCCAGGCGGCGCAGCGCCTGGGCATGACCCAGCCGCCGCTCAGCCAGTCGATCCTGGCGCTGGAGCGGGAATTGGGGGCGCCGCTCTTCATCCGGTCGAAGCGCAATGTCGCGCTGACGGCCTTTGGTCGGCAATGGCTGGAGCATGTTCGTCCGGCGGTGGAGGCGGTGAGCGCGCTGCCGGACATCGCCCGCCGCCTGCGCGATGGCAGCGCGGGCCAGATCGGCCTCAGCTTCGTCAGCACCGCCGATTACAGCCTGTTGCCGGCGCTGGTGCGCGATTATGCCGCCCGCTTCCCGGAGGTCGAGATCGCGCTGACCGAAGCGACCAGCGACGTGCAGATCGCCGACCTGATCGACGGCGTGAATGATGCGGGCATATTGATCGCCCCCGATGGCGCGCTTCCTGACGCGCTCGCCTATATGCCCTTGCTGCGCGAGCCGCTGGTGGTGGCGGTGCCGGAGGGCTGGGTAGCGGACGACCAGGCGCAGGGCGATCCCTGGCTAGACCGGCCGCTGATCCTGTTCCCGCGCCGGGTGGCACCGGCCTTCCATGATCTGGTGAGCGGCTATCTGGCCGGGCGGGGGCAGCCCCTGCTGATCCGGCAGGAAGCGATCCAGATGCAGACGATCATCAGCCTGGTGTCGGCGGGCATGGGCATCGCGCTGGTGCCCGCATCGCTGCGCAACCTGGCGCGGACAGGGGTGCGCTATCTCGACCTGCAGGATGCGCCGATCCTGGAGACCGGCCTTGCCTGGCGGCGAGACGATGATGGCGCGACGCTGGCGGGGCTGCTGGGCGTCGCCCGTGCCATGGCATGAACAGAAAGAGACCCCGTCGCACAAGGGATGCGACGGGGCCGAGGTTCAGGGAGGTGTCACTCCAAGGGGGGAAGAAGTGACAGGCACATCTATAGGTTCGGTCCATGAACCTTATGTGAAGCAAGCAGAAATTTTCTGCGACGGTGGTTTTGCGCCGATAATCGGCATGTCGGGCTACCAGCGTTCGCCCTGGGTCGAGGCGATGACGGGGCGCTGGTAGGAGGCGTCTTCCCTGCTCCAGTGGGGCTTGAGGAAGCCCTTCACATTGGCGGAATAGACCCAGCTCGCATCGGTGTCGGCGGTCATCTCGATCGTGCAGCGACGGGTAAGCAGCCGCCATTCGCCGCCGCGCCGTTCCAACTGGTCGATATAGCGGCCGAACGCGATCGTCGTGGTCTTGCCATCCTGCCAGAACAGGCCGCCGACCGTGTAGCTCTCGCAATAGGCGGTATCGCCGTCGATCTCGCACAGATGATTAGTGATATTGTGGCTGGTCGACAGGAAGAATTTGCCATGGCCCATATTGGCCCGCGCCGCATAGTCGGGCGCGCGGGTGATGATGGGGCCATGTTCGTCCACGCCATCTTCCCACCAGCAACTGTTGATGATGTCGACATCCTGCCGGTCGCGCCCGCGGCATTCGCGCAGGATGCAATCGCGGATCGCCTGCCGGTCCTGCAGGTCGCGCACGGTGGCGCGTAGTGCTGCGACTTCCTGTTCGAGGTCCATCTCCAGCTTTCCCTTTCAGTCCTGCGGCACCAGTTGCACCTGCATCATCTCGCCATTCGGCCCCATCGGGCTGTCATGTTCCTCGACCAGGCAGACGGGGTTGTTGTTGCTGGCGAAGAGTTGCAGTTCGTCGGCCTTGCGGACGTCGAGCATCGCCGGGTCGGACAGCCCCTTCATCGCCGCCTGATAATCGGCCAGGCTGTTCCACCATATCTCCATGATGCAGTCATAGCCGGGATGGATGACCTCGCCGGTCAGCGGGTTGGGCTGGGGCGTGACATAGCGGCGGACATAGCGCTGGGCATTGGGCAAGGCGGGTTTGGCGCCCATCTTCTGCGACAGGCGCGAATGCTGGTTCTCATAATAGTCCATGAACTGGTCCATGGAGAGGTCGTCACGCTTCCTGAGGAAGACGATCTGCTTGATCATGGCTCTCCTCCCGCGCTCAATATTGCCGTTCGCCGGTGGCGTCCGACGCCTTGAAGCCGTCGATCGGTTCGATCGCCTTCATCATCACCAACGGGATCAGGCGGTCGGTCGACTGCTGATAGCCGGCATAGGCCGGGAAGACCTGACACATGAAGGCCCAGACCCGCTCGCGTTCCTCACCCTCCGGCTCGCGCCAGGTCGCGCGGAAGGCTTGGGTCGCGACCTGGAAGTCGATCGTCTCGCTGTCGCGGATATTGAGATACCAGGCGGGATGATGGTCGGCGCCGCCCTTGGACGCGACGATCACCACTTCGCCGCCGATATCGCCATAGATAAGCGTGGTGATGAAGGTCTTGCCGCTCTTGCGGCCGGTGTAGCGGATCATGCAATGGGTGGTGAAGCCATGACCGCCGACGGCGCTGATGTCCATGATATGGCCCTGCGCCCCGCCCGATCGCAGATACATGTCGCGATGCTCGCTGATCCAGTCCTTGCGCGTGTCGCGGATGGCGGCGGAACTGTCGTCGCTCATGACGGCCTCCTCTCTGTCAACTTCGGTGTAAACCAGACCGGCGCCGGACGGACCTGAAAAGGGCGTCGCCATGGCGATGCTTGGCCGATCGGTTTAGCGGATGATCCGGTCATATTGGGGCAGCGGCGCGACGCCATAGCTTCGCCGATAGGAAGGCGGCTGGCGATCGCCCACATCACGCAGCCCATAATGTTCGGCCAGTTCCGCGCCGATCAGCGTCTGGCCGGCATGGTCCGCCAATGCCGGATCCTGCGACAGCGCCCAGATGACATGGCCGGTGAACTCGGGCGTTTCGACCATCTTTTCCAGATAGGCATATTTGGCCGGGTCTGATGCGATCAGTTGCAGCAGGCGGCCGGTGCGCAGCGCGCCCATCCAGATCGACAGGGCGGTGACGCCGGTGTCGCGCAGGTCGACGGCCATGTCGGCCGCCATCTTGTCCTGGCTGACCTTGTGCGCGCCATAGCCGGGACCATAGACATAATGGGAGGCGCCCGACCCCGATGTGAAGACGATCAGCCCCTGGCCCCGATCGACCATCATCGGCGCGGCATGATAGCTGGCGACATAGGAACTGCGGATGCCGACGGTGATGATGTCGGCCAGCTTCAGCGGCTTTTCCCAGAAGCGGCCGGGCAAAGTGAGTTCGTCATGGATGGCGGCGACATTATTGACCAATATGTCGATATGGCCCTGTTCGGCGCGGACCCGATCGAACAGGGCGCGGGTCTGGTCGTCATCGCCATGGTCGACGCGCACGGCAATGCCCTGGCCGCCAGCGGCCGTCACGGCGGCGGCGGTTTCGTAGATGGTGCCGGGGAGCGGCGCGTCGCCGGCCTTTTCCGATCGGCCGGTGACATAGACGATGCAGCCATGCTGGCCGAGCGCGGTCGCTATGCCCTGGCCAGCGCCGCGACTGGCGCCGGTGACGACCGCAACCTTGGGTGTCTGGCTCATCCATTCTCTCCTTGGGGCACCGGGCTAGCCCAGGCCGCTCGCGCCTGACCATGCAGGGGGTGGAGATATCGCTTTGGCGTTAGGCCGGGGCAGGTGGATTGCCGACCAGTTCCAGTTCATGGCCGTCGGGATCGTGGATCATCAATATGGCCGGCCCCTTGCCCGACGCGCGGATCGCGCCGACCGGATAGCCCGCCGCCTGCATGCGCGCTGCGACGCCCGACAGGTCGGGCACGCGCAGCACGATCTTGGCGATGCCGGAGTCGGTGGGCGGGGCCTTCTTAGCCGTGTCGTGCAGCAGGATCAGGGCCAGCCGGCCGCCCTTGCCGTCGGCACAGAGCATCACTTCGGTCACTGGCCCATGTTGCAGCGTGGTGGCGGGGACGAGGCCGAGCACGACCTGATAGAAGCGCAGTGCCTTGTCGAGATCGGCCACCGGCAGGCCGGGCGCCATCAGGGTCGCGCCGACCGGCGGTGGCGTCTGGGCGCGGAGCGGCGCCGCGCCAACGGGCAGCAGGGCGAGCAGAAGGGCGATGTCGCGCATGGTTCAGGCACTTTCGCTGGCGGTGGTGACTGGTGCGTCGTCCGTCTTCCGGCGCTGCTTGATCTTGTCGAAATCGGCCTCGAACTTCGGGCGCATGGTGCCGCACAGCCGGTCCCAGATCGTCGTATATCCACCGAAATTGCCGGTGAAATAGCGATGATGCTGATCGTGGAAGGTGGCGGAGATGAACCATTTGGTCGCCCAGCTGCGGTTCCACCAGCGTGGCAGGAGCTCATAGCCGGAATGGACGTAGAGGCCCATGATGATGTTGGTCGGCACGATCAGCGCGACGGTCGCGTCATGGACGGTGAAGACGGTCAGGAACAGCGGCACGAAGCCGCCATTGATCAGCGATTCCAGCGGGCTGACCGACAGGGTGGTGAGCAGGTTGGGGGAGGTCGACTTGTGATGCAGCTTGTGGACCCAGCTATAGACCGGTTCCTTGTGCATCCAGCGGTGCAGCCAGTAGAAATAGGTGTCGAACAGGAAGAAATAGAGCGCATATTCGAGCGCGATCATCCACCAGGCGGCGGGCGCCGGATTGAAGCTGATCGCGCCGATGTCGACCAGCTTGGTCTTGATCGTGCCGAGCAGCAGCCCGGTAATGGCGAGGTTGATGACGGCAAAGCCAGCCTCGTTCCGGAAAATCTTCCACTTGAAGCCGCGCGGCTGGATCTTGCGCGCCTTGAAATAGCCGCTGACGATGCCGGCGCCGATCCCGGTCGCGACAAACAGGCCAAGCCATAGCGAGAGAAGATGCTCGCCCTTTCCCAGATATTCCAGCACGCCGGTCCTTCCCGTTGCAGACAGAAGGGCCTGCTATCACGGGATGGGCCGGGGATTTTGTCGGCGCTGACACATAGGGGGAAATGCGGGCGGGCCGCTCAGCCGCGATTGGCGTTGATCCCGTCCAGCACGAAATCGGCGATCGCGGCGTCGATGCTGGCATCGTCCGCCAGACCCGCCGGATAGAGCCAGTCGCGAAACAGCCGGTTGGCGAGCACGGCGGCAAAGGCGGCGCGGACCATCAGGCGCGGATCGACACGGGGCCTGCCTTCGATCCGGGCCGACTGGACGGCCGCCCCCTGCTCGAAATAGGCGGCAAGGCTCTCGATCGGATTGCCATTCTCTCCCGCCGGGCCGCCGGCCAGCATCATCGCCCGCAGCAGTGCCTCATGCTCGGTGACGAAGCGTTGCAGTTCGGCGATGTAGAGGCGCGCGGTGTCCGCGCGGCTGACATCGTCCTGCGGCACGGGATGATCGGCATTGAAGCGTTCGAGATGCTGGCTGAGCGGGCGAAACACGGCTTCCTGAAACAGTGCGGCCTTGGACGCGAAGCTGCGGAACAATTGCGCCTCGGTCGTGTCGGCGGCGCGGGCGATGGCGGCGGTGGTCGCCCCGGCATAGCCATGGCGGCGAAATTCCTCCTGCGCCGCCTGGATCAGCCGGCTGGCGACCTCCGCCGAGGATCGGCGCGGCCGCCGGGCCGGCTTGTTGATGGCTTGGTCTGGGCCGCTCCCGCTCATGCGCGCAGGCGCGCTTCGGACAGGTCAAGCTCACGGGTGAGCTTGCGCCCGACCTCGCTGCCGATCTTGCGGCTGCGCAATAGGGTGAGCAAGGCGGCGCGTTCCGCCGCGACGCCGACCATGCGGAAATCGCGGAACAGGGCGCCCTGCGCGCGCAGGCTGTCGGCTTCGGCTGCGCCCAGAGCTTCGATCCGCTCGCGATACAGGTCCATCACGCGCGCGCCAGCCTCGGCATAGCGTTCGGCATGGCCATGGGTTTGCGCCAGTTCATGCTGATGCCGCTCGATCGCCTGGATCGCTGCCTCGGCCGTGACGATGCGGGCGGCGTCCTCCTCCGCGGCCTTGTTGGCTTCGGCCGGCATGTCGAGATTTTTGAGCAGCAGCGGCAGCGCGACGCTGGCCAGGATCAGCGACAGGATGATGACCCCGGCTGCCAGGAAAATGGCGAGATCGCGCGCCGGGAAGGGCGTGCCGTCGTTGAGCGCGAGCGGCAGGGTGAGCACACCGGCAAGCGTGATCGCGCCGCGCACGCCGGCGAAGGATGTCGCCGCCACCAGTCGCCAATTGGGCCGGCGCGGGCCATCGACACCGCGATACTGGTTGCGCAGGATGGTGAAGCGCAGCGACAGCCACACCCACAGGAAGCGCAGCGCGGCCAGGCCGGCGACGATCGCAACCGTGTAGAGCGCCAGCCAGCCGGGCTCGCTATGGCCGGTCAGCGCCACCGTGCGCTTCGCTTCTGCGAGGATGCCGGGCAATTGTTCGCCCAGCAGCACGAAGATGATGCCGTTCAGGGTGAACTGGATGGTGTCCCACACCGAATTGCGGCGCATCCGGGTCTCGGCCATCGCTTCGCGCGAGATTTCGGCGAAGGTCATGGTCACGCCGGCCGCGACGGCGGCGAGGATGCCGGAGGCATGGACATGTTCGGCCAGGATATAGGAGCCGAAGGGGATGAGCAGGCTGACCAGGATCTGCGACCCGATTTCCTCGCCCCAGCGGCGCGTGACCCAGGCCTTGGCGCGCGATACGATCAGGGTGAGGCCGACGCCGATGGCAATGCCGGCGAAGGCGAGCCAGAGGAAATTGAGCGCGGCGTCGCCAGCGGAAAAACTGCCGGTCAGCGCGGCCGCAATGGCGAAGCGCAGGCAGACAAGACCCGATGCGTCGTTGAGCAGCGACTCCCCTTCCAGGATGTGCATCATGCGCTTGGGAATGGGGACGCGCGCGGCGATGGCGGACACGGCGATCGGATCGGTCGGCGAGACCACGGCGGCGAGCGCGAAGGCGACGGCGAGCGGCATCGCCGGGATCATCCAGTGGATGAAGAAGCCCATGCCGATGACGGTGGTCAGCACCAGCCCCAGCGCCAGTTCGACCACGGTCGAGGCGTCCTTGAGCAGTTCATCCTTGGGAATGCGCCAGCCGTCGAGGAACAGCAAAGGCGGCAGGAACAAGAGCAGGAATATTTCGGGATCGAGCGCGACCCTGTGCGAGGTCGACAGGCCAATGATCGCGCCAAGGGCGATCTGGACCAAGGGTGTCGGGATTGAGATCGGCATCATGCGCGACAAGGCGCCACTGACGACGACAGCCAGCAACAGGAATAATACGACCGAAATGACGTCCAAATCTTCGCTCCAACTTATGTGTCGGGCGACCCTAGGCGGACGGATTGCCGATGGGCAAGCGCTGCGGGCGAATTTTCCTTCAATTTCAGCACCGCAACGCGGCTGTCATGCAGCGGACCTAGAGGGTTAACATTATTTGCCGTTCGGGGACGATTCGATGAATGCAAGTGTGGCGATTGGCGGGGCGCGCCGACCCGAGATGGACAAGGGGTTGGGCATGGCCGGCTCGATCGGCTTTGGCGCCGCCATCATCGCCGCGCTCATCTATGTCGTCTACAGCGTGTATAGCGACGCGACGGCCGTGGGCGTGGCGCCGACCGCCTATCTGCCCTTCCTGCTGTTGTTCCTGGCGCTTCTGATCGCGCTTGGCTTCGAATTTGTGAACGGCTTTCATGACACCGCCAATGCAGTCGCGACGGTGATCTACACCAATGCGATGCCGGCCAATATCGCGGTGGTCTGGTCGGGCTTCTTCAATTTCCTGGGTGTGCTGCTGTCGACCGGTGCAGTCGCGTTCGGCATCGTGTCGCTGCTGCCGGTCGAACTGATCCTGCAGGTCGGGTCCAGCGCCGGTTTCGCCATGGTGTTCGCGCTGCTGATCGCGGCGATCATGTGGAACCTTGCCACCTGGTGGCTGGGTATCCCGTCGTCCAGTTCGCACACGCTGATCGGATCGATCATCGGCGTCGGCGTCGCCAATGCGCTGCTGCACGGCAAGAGCGGCACGTCGGGCGTCGACTGGAGCAAGGCGACCGAAATCGGCCAGGCGCTGCTCTTGTCGCCGCTCATCGGCTTTGGTCTGGCGGCGCTGCTGTTCGTGGCGATGAAAGTCCTTGTCCGCAACAAGGCGCTCTATCGCGAGCCACAGAACGGCATGCCGCCGCCGCTGTGGATCCGCGCGCTGCTGATCTTCACCTGCACCGGCGTCAGTTTTGCCCATGGCTCCAATGACGGGCAGAAGGGCATGGGCCTTATCATGCTGATCCTGATCGGCACGGTGCCGACCGCCTATGCGCTCAACCGCGCCGTGCCGGCCCGCTACACGACCGAATTCCATGCCAATTCGATCGCCGCCACGGCTGCGCTTGGCCAGCGCACGCCGGCCTTGATGCAGCCGGTGGAGGCACGGGCGCAGGTGACGCGCTATATCGCCGACAAGCGTTTCGTAGACACGACGCTGCCGGCGTTGTCGGTGCTGATCGCCGATGTCGATCGGCAGGTGATGAGTTACGGCTCGCTGGCGCAGGTGCCGGCGGCTGCCGTCTCCAATATCCGCAACGACATGTATCTGGCGTCGGAGACGATCAAGCGTCTGGGCAAGGAGAAGGACGCAGGTCTTTCCGAGACGAAGATGAAGGCGCTGACGACTTACAAGGGATCGCTCGATGCCGGCACTCGCTTCATTCCGACCTGGGTGAAGATTGCCGTTGCCTTTGCGCTGGGCCTGGGCACGATGGTCGGCTGGAAACGGATCGTGGTCACCGTGGGGGAGAAGATCGGCAAGACCCATCTCACCTACGCGCAGGGCGCATCGGCCGAACTGGTGGCGATGGCGACCATATTCGGCGCTGACCATATGGGCCTGCCGGTATCGACCACTCATGTCCTCTCCTCGGGCGTCGCCGGCACCATGGCCGGGAACGGTTCGGGCCTGCAGATGACGACCGTGCGCAATTTGCTGATGGCCTGGGTGCTGACCTTGCCCTGCTCGATCCTGCTGGCCGGATTGCTATATATGGTTTTCGCGCAGATTTTCTGATCGACAGGAGCGGCATATCGGCGACCCGGGCGCCCCACTGACCCCTTTCACGCTGCCGGTGCCGGGCATAGGTCCGGGGCTGATCTGGGGACTGGACTTCGCGCCCGACGCGATCCGGCCGGTCGATCATTGCGACGGGGGCACGGCTGGCAGCTTTCGCTGGCTGCACCTCAACCTTGCCGATCACGGCACGCGGCAATGGATCGATGGCGCGCAGTTCCTGCCGGAAGCTGTGCGCGAACTGATCCTGTCGCCCGATACGCATCAGCGCGCGCTGGTCGACGGCGAGACGGTCGGCTGTGTGCTGCATGATTTCGAACGCGACTTCGACGTCGCTGACACGGCGCGGGTAGGGGCACTGCGCATGGCGCTGACACCTACGATGATGCTGACAACCCGGCTGCATCCGCTGCGCTGCGCCGATATCGCGCGCCACCGGCTGGAACGGACGAAAGGGGTGATTGGCGGCCCGCAGGCGCTGGACCTGCTGGTCGGTGCCATCGCCGAGAATATCGCCGATATCAGCCGTACCCTGTTGGCCGATATCCAGCGTGCCGAGGATGCGTTTCTGGAGGGGCATCGTCCGCCCCAGCCGCGTGACCTGGTCGGCATTCGTCGCCGACTGGCGCAACTACACCGGCTGCTATCGGGCGCTCGGGGCGTCTTCCAGCGGCTGGAGCGGGACGAAGAACTGCCCGATGCGCTGCTGCCCACGGTCGAGAAACTGACCCAACGGTTGCAGGCGCTGGACGCCGACATATTGGAGGGCCAAGCGCAACTCCGCCTGCTGCGTGATGAGCTGGACATACAGGCGGCGCAGCGCACCAACCAGAATCTCTATATCCTGTCGATCATCACTGCGCTGATGCTGCCGGCGACCCTGGTCACGGGGCTGTTCGGCATGAACACCGGGGGCATGCCCTTTGCCGGTGCGTCGCACGGCACGCTGACGGCGACGCTGGTCGCGGCCGGGGCGGCGGGTGTCAGCTATTTCCTGCTGCGCTGGATGGGGTTCATGCGGCGTTGAAAGGCGATTACACCTGAACGGCGACTGCCTGTCGTCCGTCGCCGCCGAAGACGCGCAGGTAACGTTCGATCTCAGCTGGATCGCCGGTCGCCTTTTCGGGATTGTCGGACAGTTTGACCGCCGGGTGGCCATTGGCCTCGACCACCTTGCACACCAGTGAAATCGGATCGAGTCCATCGGTTTCGAACGGGGCGCAGCCGCGAAAATCATTGGTAAGGTTGGTGCCCCAGCCAAAGCTCATGCGCACGCGACCATGGAAATGGCGATAGGTCGCCTCGATACTGTCGACGTCCATGCCATCGGAAAAGATCAGCAGCTTGCTGCGCGGGTCGCGACCCTTTTCCTGCCACCAGCGGATGATCTGTTCGCCGGCTTCGATCGGTGGCGCGCTGTCGGGGCGGAAGCCGGTCCAGTCGGCGACCCAGTCGGGCGCGTCCTTTAGGAACGCCGCCGTGCCGAACGCATCGGGCAGGGCGATGCGCAGATTGCCGCCATAATGCGCCTGCCATTGTTCGAGAACCGCATAGGGCGCGCGCGCCAGTGCTGCGTCATCGGGGGCCAGCGCGGCCTGCACCATGGGCAGTTCATGGGCGTTGGTGCCGATCGCCTCCAGATCGGCATCCATCGCCAGCAGCACGTTGGACGAGCCGATTAAGCGATCACCCAGCCCTTCCTTCAGCGCCTCGACGCACCAGCGCTGCCACAGGAAGCCATGGCGACGGCGCGTGCCGAAGTCGGAGATGACGAGATCGGGCAGCACGCTCAGCCGCTCGACCTTGTCCCACAGTTTCGCCTTGGCACGGGCGTAGAGCACATCGAGTGCGAAGCGGCCACGGCTCTTCATCGCCGCGCGTGATCGCAATTCGTTGATGATGGCGAGCGCGGGGATCTCCCACATCATCGTCTCGATCCAGAGCCCATGGAAGCGCAGCTCATATTGGCCGTCGACCTGACGCAATTCATAGTCCGGCAGGCGAAAGTCAGCGAGCCAGGCGATGAAATCCGGGCTGAACATCTGAGTCCGGCCATAGAAGCTGTTGCCCGCCAGCCAGATCAGTTCCTTCTTGCCGAAGCGCAGTGAGCGCGCATGATCGAGCTGTGCGCGCAGTTCGCCTTCATCGATGATGTCGGCCAGTCTTACTCGACGGGTGCGGTTGATCAGCTTGAAAGTCGTGCGGACATCAGGGTGAAGCTGCCGGATCATCTGCAGCATCAGCAGCTTGTAGAAATCGGTGTCGAGGAGGCTGCGGACGATCGGGTCGAGCCGCCAATTATGGTTGTAGGTGCGGGTGGCGATGTCGGTGAAGACCATGAAGAACCTGATGGACAGCAAAATTGACAGGGGCGTGCTGCACCGTTCCCCATGGGGATCATGATGGCAAGGCTGATGAGGTGATTATTGACCGGTGAAGTTCGGGGTGCGCTTGTCCCGCGCGGCGGCCAGCCCCTCGCGATGATCGGCGGTCGTGGCGAGCAAGGGCTGGACCATGAACTCGCGGTCGAGAAACTGGTCGAAGGATAGGGTGGTCGCCTCGAACAACTGCTTGCTCATCGCCTGCGCGACGGGCGGCCCCTTCGCAAGACGGGTGGCCAGTTCGATCGCCGCGTCGCGGACCGGGCGGTCCGCCTCGATCGAGAGGATGAGGCCGAGCTGCCAGGCTTCATCGGCGGTCAGCGTCCGGCCGCTATAGACGATTTCCTTGGCGCGCATCGGGCCGACCAACCGGGTCAATTGCCAGATGGCGCCGGCGTCGGGCGCATAGCCGATCCTGCCGAAGAGTTGGGCAAAGCTGGCGTTCGGGCTGGCGACGATCAGGTCGCAGGCGAGTGCCAGGCTCCAGCCTGCGCCGACGCAGACGCCGTCGACGGCTGCGATGACCGGCTTGGGCATGGCCATGATGGCGCGGATCATGCGGTGGAGCGCGCGCATCCGCTTGAGGAAAGCGGCACTGTCGGCGGCGCCCATTTCGCCGGTATCGGCGCCGGAGCAGAAATGACCGCCTGCGCCGGTCAGGACGACCGCCCGAACCCCGTCATCCTGCGCCAGATCGTCGAACAGCGTGGCGATCTCGCCGCGCATCGCCATGGTGAAGGCATTGCGCCGATCGGGGCGATCGAGCGTCACGATCGCGACCGCGCCGTCATGCTCCAGTCGCAGGCTCATGGCGTGGGCTTCCAGCCGAAGGACTGACCGCTTTCCCGCTGCCATTTGTCGAACCAGGGGGCGATCTGGCGGGCGCGGAAGTCCGGGGTGGCGGCGATATGCTGGCCGATGACCAGCGGGTTGGTGCGGCCGTCCTGGGTGGCGGGCCATGGCGGCAGGCCGGGGCCATTGGGGTCGCCGCTCCGCACATAATTCAGCATCCAGCCCGACATGGTCTTGGCGAGCGCCCGGCTTTCCGCATCGGCCGAGGGGGACTGGCCGAGCCAGAACAGGCGGTCGGCGCAATGGTCCGCGCCGGGTTTCGCGCTGCGCTCGTTCGGCGCAACGAAATCGAACTGATAGGCGCGCGTCGGCAGGCCGGCGCGGGCCGCCAGTTGGGTCATGCCCAGCGCCGCTGAGGTGAACAGGAAGTCGGTCTGCACCCGGCGCAGCAATTCGGCCTCATCGGACAGGCCGTAGCTGGCGGACACGGCCGACAGATCGATACCGAAGCGGCGCGCCATTTCGGCCCGGCCAAAGCCCATCAGGCCAAAGACGCTGGCTTCGTTGCTGGTCGATCCGCTGATCAGCGGGACATGCGCGATCTGGCCTTTTGCGAACAGGGTGGAAAGGGGAGCGGGCAGCCAGCTGCCATCGACGGTTGCGCCAAAGTCCGGCGCGCCGCTGTCGCCGGCCAGCACCTGCGCGACGCTGAGCCTGCGCAGGGCAGCGAGCGATGGCGCGCCATCGCCGGTCACGCCGGTGCGCTGGGCAAAGGCCAGCCCTTGCTCCTGCGCCTGTGGCAGGGGGCGATTGGCGTTGAACAGGCCGCCGGCCGAATGGGCGCTGGCGCGGGCGAACAGGCCCCTGGCCATCGGCGTCGCCATCAGCGCATTGATGCTGGAGCCGCCCGCCGAACAGCCGATGATGGTCACATTGTCGGGATCGCCGCCGAAGCGGGCGATGTTCTGCCTGACCCAGCGCAGCGCTGCGACCTGATCCATCAGCCAGAAATTGGCGGTCCCCTTGGGCGCTTCGGTTGTCAGGGCGGGATGGGCGAAGAAGCCGAGCCGCCCGATGCGGTAGTTGGGGGCGACAAGGACGACACCCTGCTTGACCAGCGGCGGCATGCCGTTGCGGAAGGGCTCCCGGCCCGAGCCGACGAAATAGGCGCCGCCATGGACGACGAACAGCACCGGCAATTTGCGGGCACCAAGGTCGGGCGAGGCGACGTTGAGGGTCAGGCAATTTTCATCCTGGGGGAAGGCGGCGTCCTCTTTGCGCCGTGGCTGGGGGCAATCCGCAGCAAAGCCTGTAGCGTCACGCTCGGTTTTCCAGGGACGGACCGGTTGCGGTGCGCGCCAGCGATTGGCGCCGACCGGGGGCGCGGCATAGGGGATGCCGCCGAAGAAGCGGACATCGTCGCGGACCACGCCGCGGATCGGGCCGGACGCGGTGGACAATCGGGGTGGTGCCGAAGAAGGGGCGGCATTTCCAAGGCTTGCCCATAAAGCGACGGCTGCGGCCGCGCAGGCGACAGGACGCTGCACCATCTCCATCATCCCCTCATCAATTTTGCTCTATGGTGCATAATAATGTTGGAGACGTTTATCGCTGTCAAGCGCGCAGGCGCGTTGACAGGGTTATGAATCTGCACCAAGGTGCAATATAAAGAGGCGCGAACAGGGGCGCACGGAGAAGGATGAGAACATGAAGGGAAGAGTGTCGACGGCCGTGGCGATCCTGGCCCTGGCGAGCGGGCTGGTCGCCTGCGGCGCGGACAGCGCAGCGCCGGGCGGAACGACCGCCAACTGGTCCAGCTTTGGCGGCGACGACAAGGAGCAGCATTATAGCGCGCTCGACCAGATCAGCGCCGACAATGTCGGCAAGCTCGGCCTTGCCTGGTCCTATGACATCGACACCTATGACAGCTATACCCAGCCGCTGGCGATAGATGGCGTCCTCTATTTCGCGGTCGGCCTGTCGGTCGTTCATGCGCTCGACGCCAAGACCGGCAAGCTGCTGTGGCAATATGATCCCGATGTGGCGAGCCAGCCGGAGTCCAAGTGGCGGATGCGCGCTGGCTGGGGCACGCGCGGCATCGCCTATAAGGACGGGCTGATCTATACCGCGACGCGCGAAGGCCGGCTGATCGCGGTCGACGCCAAGACCGGCAAGCCGCGCTGGTCGGTCCAGACGCTGGACGAGGCTGAAAATGGCTATATCACCGGCCCGCCATGGGTCGCCGGCGACAAGGTGGTGGTCGGCTTTGGCGGCGCGGATTACAGCCCGACCCGTGGCTATGTGACCGCCTATGATGCCAAGACCGGCAAGAAGGCGTGGCGCTGGTTCGTGGTGCCGGGCGATCCGGCCAAGGGTTTCGAGAACAAGGCGATGGAGGCCGCGGCCAAGACCTGGACCGGCGAATGGTGGAAGTTCGGCGGCGGCGGCACGGTGTGGCACGCCATGGCCTATGACGCCAAATATGACCGCATCTACCTTGGCACCGGCAATGGCTGGCCGTGGAACCAGAAGATCCGTTCGCCGGGTGGTGGCGACAATCTCTATCTCGCCTCGATCGTGGCGATCGACGTGAAGACCGGCGAATATGCCTGGCACTATCAGGTGAATCCGGAAAACAGCCACGATTTCAACGATGCGATGGATATCGAACTGGCCGATATCGAGATTGGCGGCAAGATGCGGTCGGTGCTGATGCACGCGCCCAAGAATGGCTTCTTCTACGCGCTGGACCGCGAAACCGGGAAGTTCATCTCGGCCGGCGAGTTCGCCAAGCAGAATTGGGCCAAGCGGATTGATCCGGTCACTGGCCGGCCCGAGATCAATCCCGAGGCGCAATATCCGAACGGCAAGCCGTTCATGATGTATCCCTTCCCCAATGGCGCGCATGGCGTCCAGGCGATGGCGTTCAGTCCCAAGACGAACCTCAGCTACATTCCGGTGATGGAGGGCGGCCGCGTGTTCGTCGATCCGGCCAATGTGAAGGACTGGACCTACAAGCCGGGGATGATGGTCAATACCGGTCTGGGCGCGCCGCCGTCCGACATGGTGGCGCCACCGGCCGTCAGCAAGCTGGTCGCCTTTGACGTGCCCAACAACAAGATTGCCTGGTCCGTGCCGCAGCCCGGCGTGTTCAATGGCGGCATCATGGCCACGGGTGGCGGGTTGCTGTTCCAGGGCACGAACGACGGCAATTTCAACGCCTATTCGGCGACCGACGGGCGCAAGCTCTGGTCCTTCCCGGCGCAGAACGGCATCCTGTCCGCGCCGATCAGCTACACGGTCGGCGGCAAGCAATATGTGTCGGTCATTACCGGTTTCCGCAGCAGCTTTCCCAACGTCCCCAACTGGGATTATCGCCAGCAGCAGCGACGGGTGCTGACCTTTGCGATCGGCGGCACCAAGGCGCTGCCCAAGTTCGAGTTGGTGGACGAGCCGATCCAGGATGATCCGGCCTTTACCGTCGACGCCGCCAAGGCCAAGGTCGGTGGCGCCATCTACAATAGCAGCTGTATCATCTGTCATGGCGCGGGCATGATGGCGGGCGGCGCCGCGCCCGATCTGCGCAAGTCGGCGGTGCCGCTGGACGCGGAGACGTTCAAGGCGGTGGTGCATGACGGGGCGCTGATGGCACGCGGCATGGGCGCCTTCGAGCAGTTGAGCGACGCCGATCTGGAAGGGCTGCGCCACTATATTCGCCAGCGCGCGCGGGAAACCGCGCCCAAGGCCAACTGACCTCCCATGGCATCCGCCCCCTTGCGGCGGATGTCGCTTCGCCCCGCTTCCTTTGATGAGGAGGCGGGGCGTCTTGTCTGCACCGAGCGGGGGCTTGCACAAAGCCCAGCCGTGCGGCATCAAATTTGCACGTTCATGCAATTGCGTTATGATCGTCGGTTACGTGCCCCCGCCGGGCGCGCCTCGGGGAGGATGAGCGAATTTGACGACGGACAAGGACATGGCTGACCTCAAGGAAAATGGCGATCGGCCGCAGACCTATTCCAGTCCGGCGATCATCGAACGCCGTCGCCGGATATTGGAGGAAACGCGCAAGGTGATCGCCGAGCAGGGGATCGCGGCGCTGAGCATGAACGAGATCGGCCAGCGCGCTGGCGTCGCCAAGCGCACGCTCTACAACGCCTTCCAGACCCGTGAGCGCATGATCGCCACCGCGATCCAGGAATATTTCGACGAATATGTCAGCCGCATCGTCTATTCCAGCCCGCCCGGCACGATGCAGCATAATCTGGAGCGGATGATCTCGGTCGTCCAGCGCAACCGGAAAATCCGCAACTATATCAAGGCGATCATGGCGCTCTATTTCAGTTCGGATGTCGACCGCGACATCTGGACCGCGATGCACTCGCCGGCCATCCATCATAACAAACAGTGGATCGAGGCGCTCGACGCCACGAAGCAGTTGCAGCCTTGGGTGCAGGTCGACAAGCTGGTCGATGATCTGGTGCGCTTCGAATATGCGACCATCAACGACTGGGCGCAGGGCCGAATCCCCGATGATGAGGTGATCGTCCGGCTGGTCAGCAGTTATCTGTCCTGCCTGCTCGGTTCGCTGAAGGGCGCGGCGCGCAAGGAAGTCGAAGCGCTGATCAAGGATATTGCCGAGCGCGGCATGGACGCGCTGCCGATGTCGCCCAAGACCAAGACGAAAGCGGCTTGAATCTGCACCATGATGCAAATTTTCTTGCATCATGGTGCGCGCCTCGTCTAGGCATGCCCCAGGCCCGACATGGGCATCAGCATGGGAGAGTGAGATGAGCGCGCCGAGCGAAGACCCCGAACTGTTGTTCGAGCTACGCGCGGATGGCGTGGCCATCATCACCCTCAACCGGCCGCACGCGAAGAACACCGTTTCCTTCACCATGTGGGAGCAGTTTTCCGCTGCGCTCGACCGGCTGGAAAATGCGACGCCGGCACGGATGCTGATCCTGTGTGGCGCGAACGGCTATTTCAGCAATGGCGGCGACGTGAAGCTGCCGCCGGCGCGGGGCGAGGGGGCGTTGCGGCTTGCCGCTCGGCTGGAGATGGGGCAGCGGATCATCCGCCGGCTGCGCGCGCTGCCGATCCCGACCGTGGCGGCGGTGGAAGGCGGGGCATTCGGCGTTTCCTGGAGCCTGGCGATGGCCTGCGACATGATCTTCGCTGGCGACAATGCGCGGTTCGGTGCGCCGTTCCTGGATTTCGGGCTGGTGCCCGATGGCGGGGCAGCCTGGTTCCTGACCCGGCAATTGGGGCGGGCACGCGCGGCCGAGATCATCTTTTCGGGACGGACATTGGAGGCGGCCGAGGCATTGAGCCTGGGGCTGGTCAGCCGGCTGGTGCCGCCGGGCGAGACGGTCGCGCAGGCGCTGGCGCTGGGCGCGACGATCGGTGGCGGCAACGCCCATGCGGTCGAACTGACCAAGCGGCTGCTCGACCAGGCGGAGAGCGGCGACCTGTCGGCCAATCATGCGCTGGAACTGGTCTATTGCCATACCTGCCAGGCGGGGGAGGAAGTGCCTCGCGCCCGCGCGGCATTCAAGGCACGCGCAGCGGCGAAGGCTGCCGCGAAGGTCGCAACTGGGGCGAAGGAATAAGTCATGCAGTTCGACATGCGCAGCCTGCCGATGGCGACCCGCTACAAGATCGTCAATTCGACCATCACCCCGCGCCCGATCGCGTGGATCACCACCAAATCCGAAGCGGGCGTGGTCAATGCCGCGCCCTACAGCTTCTTCAACTGCGTCGGCACCGAGCCGCCGCTGGTGGCGCTGGGCCTGCTCAAGGAGCCGGTATCGCGTGGGCTGAAGAACACCGCCAGCAACATCATCGCGACCGGCGAGTTCGTCGTGAACCTGGTGTGCGAGGATGATGCCGAGAAGATGAACCATTGCAGCGTTGATGCGCCGGCCGATGTCAGCGAGATCGACTATGCCGGGATCGAGACCGCGCCGTCGGTGCTGATCGCGCCCCCGCTGATCGCCAGCAGCCCGGTCAGCTTCGAATGCCGGAAGGTCGCGGCGATGGACATCGGCACGATGCAGACGGTGATCATCGGCGAGATCGTGATGGCGCATATCCGCGACGAGTTTATCACCGATCGCGAGCGGGTCTATTTCGACACGCCGGCGATGAAATTGATTGGCCGCACCCATGGTAGCGGCTGGTATGTGCGCAATGGCGACAGTTTCCAGATGGACCGGCCGGGTTATGATCCGGCACGGCTGACGGGCAAGGAGTGAATTTGAACCTATAGTGCAATATTACTTGCACTGCCGGGAAAAAGCGTGTCTGTTTCAAGGGAAAGGTCGGAGGCGCGATTCCGCGCACTACCGGCCAGATCCGAACAAGAGGCGGCGCAGACCGCCAAACAGGAGTGCGTGATGCCCGGCCCTCTGGACCATCTTGTCGTTATCGAACTGTCGACCGAAATGCCGGTCGCGATCGCGGGCATGCTGCTCGCCGACCATGGCGCCGACGTGCTGAAGGTCGAGCCATGGGGCGGCGCCTATTTCGCCCATGAACTGACCCGCAAGAGCTGGGACCGGTCCAAGCGCAGCGTCGAACTGGACGTGGCCGATGCGGACGACCGGGCGGCGCTGCGCGGGCTGCTGAGCGGGGCGGACATCTTCATCCATGCGCTGGAGGAGAGGGAAGCTAAGGCGCTCGGTCTGGACGGCGAGAGCCTGGCGCGCGACTATCCGCAACTGATCGTGTCGGCGCTGACCGCTTATGGTGCGGACACGCCCTTTGCCGATCGGCCGCGCGGCGAGGGGCTGGCGGCGGCGCTGCTTGGCACGATGATCGACAAGTCCAGTCCGTTCCGCGAAGGGCCGGTCTATCTCGGCCATCCTGCGCTCCATTATGGCCAGGCGTTTCTGGGCGTGATCGGCGCGCTGACAGCGATCCGCGCGCGGCGATCGAGCGGCAAGGGACAGAAGGTCGAATCCTCGCTGCTCGACGCGATGCTGGCCCAGTCGCCGATGAACAACTGGTGGCAGGAAGACGGCATTTCCTACATCAAGGCGGGGGATTCCGGGGCGGTCGACCGGTTCGGCCGGACCCGACTGGTGACCGGCATGTTCGAATGCGGTGACGGCCTGTTCCTGCAGATCCATACCGGCGGCCAGGGCGGCTTCAAGGCGGCGATGGACCAACTGGGCTTTGGCGACCGGGTGTCGGTGGTGAAGGGCGCGGCGGAAATGTCCGTGCCATTGAGCGACGACGAATATCATATCGCCCGGGTCGAGATTTTCGATGCGTTCAAGGCGCGCCCGCGCGCCGAATGGATCGCGCTGTTCCAGACCGCCGATGTGGCGGCGCTGCCAGTGCTGGAACCGGCCGAAGTGCTGCTGGACGAGCAGGTGGAATTTGTTGGCCAGCGGATCGCGCTGCCAGACGCGGAGTTCGGCACCATCTATCAAGCGGCGCCGGCGGTGCGGTTCGATCGCACGCCCTGCGCCGCGCCGCAGCCGGCACCGGCGATCGGCGCCGACAATGGCGCGCTGGCCGACCTGATTGCACGCAAGCGGGGCGAACTGGCGGCGGCGGGCAAGCCGCTCGACCGGCCGCTCGAAGGCATCAAGGTGGTGGACTTCTCCTCCTTCTTCGCGGTGGGCTTTGGCGGGCGGCTGCTGTCGGACCTGGGCGCCGATGTCATCAAGGTGGAGACGCCCGACGGCGACCAGATGCGGCCGCTGCCCGACTGTTTCGACGCGGCGCAGCGCGGCAAGCGCGACATCGTGCTGAACCTGAAGCAGCCCGAGGCGCTGGAGGCGGCGCTGAAGCTGGTGGCGCAGGCCGATGTCGTCACCCATAATCTGCGCCCCGGCAAGGCCGACAAGCTGGGCATCGGCTATGGGGCGCTGTCGAAGATCAATCCGCGCCTGCTCTATGTCTATCTGCCTGGCTATGGCTCCAAGGGGCCGAAGTCGCTGCTCAAGAGCTTTGCGCCCTTGGTATCGGGCTGGACCGGCCTGCTCTATGAAGGGGGCGGCGCGGGCAATCCGCCGACCCGGTCGGTGTTCGGCAATGAGGATTATAATAACGGCTTCCTGGGCGCGGCGGGCATATTGATGGGGCTGGAGCGGCGCGCGATCAGCGGCGTCGGCGACTATATGGAGATACCCCAGCTTCATTCGAGCCTGTGGACCACGTCCGAGCATTTCCTGGATGCCGACAAGCAGGTCGTCTACGGCTTTCGCCTCGACAAGGATCAGGCGGGCTATAATGCGCTCGACCGGCTCTATCGCACCAGCGACGGCTGGATCTGCATTGCCTGTAGGCAGGACGGGCGCTTCGCGGCGCTGGCGCGGGCGGTGGGACAGGCCGGGCTGATCGACGATCCGCGCTTTGCCTCGCCAAAGGAACGGTCGCTGCATGACGCGGCGCTGCTGGCGGCGCTGGAGCCCTGGTTTGCCGACAAGACGAGCGTGGAGGCCTTCGCGCTGCTCGATGCGGCAGGCGTGCCGTGCGAGATACCGGCGGCGAAAAGCTGGGTGCGCGAGGCGCTGTGGCAGGACTGGGCAGTGGCCAGCAACCGGGTGATCGAGAATTTCGATTCCATGTATGGCCATGTCCGCCAGTTCGGCAGCTTCATCCATCTGAGCGACACGCCGGGCCATGCGCGCAAGTCCGCGCCGCGGCTGGGCGAGCATACGCGGCAGATATTGGCCGAGATCGGCTATGCGCCGGACGCGATCGACGCGCTGATCGACAGCGGCAAGGCGATGCAGGCGGCGGACGTGACCGGCCGTATCCAGTCGCGCGTCTCGGCGGCCTGAACCAACAACAGATAATCGGGAAGAGGAACCCAAAGGGTGCAGTTGAACCTTCGTTACGACATGAACCGGCCGGATTTCGGCGCGCCGCATCCCGTGCTCTACCGCACTGCGATCGAGCAGGCACAATGGGCCGACAAGCTGGGCTTTACCCAGGTGTTCCTGGCCGAGCATCATGGCGCGGAGGGCGGCTATTGCCCGTCCTCCATGGTGCAGGCGGCGTCTATTCTGGGCGCGACGGAGAATATCGTTACGCATCTGTCGGCGCTGGTCGTGACCATGCATGATCCGCTGCGGCTGGCCGAAGATCTGGCGGTGCTGGACAATATCGCGCCCGGCCGCGTGTGGCTGACCGCCGGCATGGGCTATCGCCCGCATGAGTTCGAGATGTTCGGCAAGGACATCGCCAAGCGGCTGGCGATCATGAACGAGGCGATGGCCACGCTGAAGCAGGCCTGGATCGGCGAACCGTTCGAGTTTCGCGAACGCACCGTGCGGGTGACGCCGGCGCCGGCGAGCCCGGGTGGCCCCAAAATCTACATGGGCGGGTCGACCGACAAGTCGGCGATCCGCGCAGCCAAGGGCGGCTATCAATATTTCCCCGGCCATCCCGACCTGTTCACCCTCTACAAGGAGGAGCGGGAAAAGGCCGGCTTCCCGCCGCCGGAGGAACTGCGCAAGCCGGCGGCGAGCTTCCTCTATGTCTCCGACGATCCGGACCGCGACTGGCCGCTGGTGGCGCCGCATGTCGCCTATGCGACCAACGCCTATGCCGAATGGGCCAAGGAGCGCGGCACCGGCCAGACACGCTACCAGCCCGCCGAAACGATCGAGGGGCTGAAGGCGATGCCGAACATCAAGGTGCTGACGCCCGACGAATGTTTCGAATATCTCAAGGGGCTGGGCCGGGGCACGGCCGTCACCTTCCACGCGCTGCTGGGCGGGCTGGACCCGGAAGTGTCGTGGCGCAGCCTGCGCCTGTTCGAGAAGGAAGTGCTGCCGCGCCTGCGCGCCGAGCCGGGCCTGCTGGAAAATCCGGGAGAATGAGCATGGAAGAACACAATCGTCGCGGTACGCTGGTCGCCATGCTGGCGCTGCCGATCGGCATGGCTGCGGCTGCCGAAGCGTCGGCCGCGCCCAAGGGAAAGGGGAGCGGCATGGACATGGCCCAGCGGCTTGACATCATCGAGTCCAAGCAGGCGATCACCGAACTCCTCTATGCCTATGCGCGGGCCAATGACCGGGCGGACGAGGCGCTGCTGCGATCGCTGTTCTGGCCGGAATCGACGCACAAGCATGGCAAGTTCGAGGGCAAGTCTTCCGATTTCGTCGGCTTCGCCTTCAAGATCGTGTCGACGCTGAAATATGCCTGCCACCACATCACCAATGTCTCGGTCGATGTGAAGGGGGACAAGGCCTTTTCCGAATGCTATTATTTCGCGCAGCATCGGCGCGACCGCAAGGACGGCGGGGGCGAGGAGGATGTCTTCTTCCAGGGCCGCTATCTCGACGATCTGGAGCGGCGAAACGGGGTGTGGAAGATCATCCGTCGCCGGGGCCTGTCCGACTATACCTCGCCGCCCGAACCGGCGCAGACGCCCTATGCCGACTGGCCGGCGGGGCAGCATAGCGAGAAATATCCGAGCGACGATTATTACAAGATGCGCCAGCAGTTTCAGGGCAGCTAATCCGTGCGGGCGCTGATGTGCGAGGCGCATGGCGCGCCCGAGCAACTGGCGTTCCGTGATGTGCCCGTGCCCCAGCCGGGGCCGGGCGAGATCAGGCTGGCGGTGCGGGCGGCGAGCGTCAATTTCCCCGACGCGCTGATGATCCGGAATCTCTACCAGACCAAGCCGCCCTTGCCCTTCATCCCCGGCGGCGAGGCGGCAGGCGTGGTCGATGCGATCGGCGAAGGCGTCAGCGGCTTTCGCATCGGCGACCGGGTGGCGGCGATCCCGTTCCAGGGCGCCTTTGCCGAGCAGGCGGTGGCGCCGGCCTTCCGCACCAGCATCATTCCCGACGCGATGGGCTTCGACGTCGCGGCCGGTTTCACCATGGTCTATGCGACGGCGCTGCACGGGCTGCGCCAGCGCGGGCGGTTGCAGGCGGGCGAGACGCTGCTGGTGCTGGGCGCTGCGGGCGGCGTGGGACTGGCGGCGGTGGAGATCGGCAAGCGCATGGGTGCGCGGGTGATCGCGGCGGCGTCCAGCGCGGAGAAGCTGGATCTGGCGCGGGCGCATGGCGCGGACGAGACAGTGAATTATGCGGAGGTCGACATCAAACAGGCGGTGAAGGCGCTGGCCGGGGAGCGCGGCGTCGATGTGATCTTCGATCCGGTCGGTGGCGATCTGGCCGAGCCGGCCTTCCGCACCATGGGCTGGGACGGGCGCTATCTGGTGGTCGGCTTTGCCGCCGGGACAATTCCGGCGATCCCATTGAACCTGCCACTGGTGAAGACGGCGTCGATCGTCGGCGTGACATGGGGGATGCATAGCCGGCGCGAGCCGGACATCCATGCCGCCAATATGGCGCAGCTTTATGACTGGTATGAACAGGGCGGATTGCGGCCGGCGATCGGCGCGCGCTTCGGCTTTGACGAGAGCCGGGAAGCGATCCGCTGGATCATGGACCGCAAGGCGCAGGGCAAGGTGGTGATCGAGATGGCCTGATTGGGTCATTACAGGGTCAGGCTCAGGTCATGGCCGCGAAGTTCACACCGTTGATTATCGAAAATTTGGGCGGTTTGAAGCGCAAACGCGCCGCCAAAGTCACGCCGACGCGACAGTCACGCGACATTGGGGTCACGCCCGCGCGCCTGTGACGCGACACGAACGCGCCTGTTGGGTCACGCATGTATTGAAGCAGATCGGCTGGTCCATCGCAGAATATGGAGCAGAAAAGTGCGCAGTAGGAAAGCGGTGCGTCAGTCGGTCGGCCAGTTGGCGAGCGGGGCGCCGGCGATGGCGGTGCGGGCCTGGACGATCATGCCCTTGCCGCGCGAGACGACATAGAGGGTGCGACGATCCGGTCCGCCCCAGCAGAGATTGGTCGGCATCGCGATCTTTTCGCCGGCGGGATCATGCAGGATGTCGATCTGGCGACCTTGTGGCGTCAGCGCGACCAGCCGGTTGGAAAAGGGCAGGGTGATCCAGAGATTGCCGGCCATGTCGAAGGCGATGCCGTCGCAATAGCCGAGTGCTGCCTTTTCCTGCGGGGGCAGAGCGAGGATCGCCTTGACCGTCTGGTCGGGGAAAACGCTGCCCAGTTGCGGGCCGAAATCCTGCGGGTCGGCAAGGGTGCCGTCGGCGTTGCGGCGCCAGCGGCGGATGCGGCCTTCGGCGGTCAGCGAGGCATAGAGATGGCGTTCGTCCCGGTCGAGGCAGAGGCCGTTGACCCCGCGCAGGTCGCGCGCGACGATCGCGGCGCTGCCGTCGGGCCGGACCATGTAGATGAAACCGGCCGGCGTGGTGGTGCCGATATTGGCGACCGGACCCCAACTGCTGTGGGTGCAATAGATGCAGCCATCACGCGCGGTGGTGGGGCCGTTGGAGGCGACAAGTTGGCGCCCCTCCAGTTCCGAGACGAGCGTTTCGACCGTGCCGGTTTCGAGGCTGATGCGCTGTAGCGGGCCGGGCTGCTGCTGGAGCAGGCCCATATTCGCGACGATGACGCGGCCCCGCGCATCGACGGCGACGCCATTGGCGGCGAGCGGCGCGCCGACCTGCCGCAGCGGCTGGCCGGGCGCCAGCACGCCGATCGCGCCGCCGCTGTTGGACAGGAACAGGCGGCCGTCGGGGGCGCTGGCGACACCCTCGGCATGGTCGAGACCGTCGATGACCAGGCTGAAATCGGCCGGGGTCAGGGGTGCCGGGACCGTGGAGGCACGCGGCGTACCGGCGCGGGTGCAGCCGGCGAGCGCCAGCGCCGCGCCGCCCAGCATGGCCGTGCGCCGGTCGACCGCCCTGTTAGCGGCCATCATCTGCGGACCGGCGCGAAGCCGGCGATGCGGTGATCGCCCGCCTCGACCGGGCGGAAGTGCAGGCGCATGTCGCAGGCCGGCTCCACGCCGTCGTCATCGACCAATATGCCAGCGATCCGCACGCCCGGCGCATCGTCCGGCTCGAACAGGATGACGGTGTAAGGGACTTCAGCCTTGTGGTCGCCAGGCAGTAGGCTGCGGATCACGGTGGTGAAGCTATAGGCCTTGCCCTCGGCCGAGACCGGGCGCCATTCCAGCACGGCATCGGGCCTTCCGGGGACGACTTCGGGCGGATACCAGACCCATTCGCCGGTTTCGGCGTCGGCGGTGATGCGCAGTTCGCCGGCATCGAGACCGTCATAGAAGCCCTGGAACAACGGGTCTTCCAGATGGACGGGATAGATGGGAATGCCCATGGTCAGTCCCTCGCAAGGATGGTGGTGGAATGATTATTGCCGCCCAGGCCCGCGACCGCGCAGAGGCGGGCGTCGGGCACCTGGCGGTCGCCCTCCTGCCCGCGCAACTGGCGCACCGCCTCGATCAGCAGGTTGATGCCGGGGACATAGCCGCCCGACATATGGCCGCCGCTGGTGTTGATCGGCATCCGCCCGCCCGGTTTGGCATGGCCGGCGGCGTAGAAGCGCGCGCCTTCGCCGCGATCGCACAGGCCGAGCATCTCGGTCTGGACGATCGCCGAGATGGAGAAGCCATCATAGACCTGGGCAAGGTTCAGATCCTTGGGATCGACGCCGGCCATGGCATAGGCCTGCGCCGCCGAGTCCCAGCCGGGATAGTCGAAGGTGCAGGGTTTCTGCGTGAACAGCACACCATGGGGATAGTTGTTGTAGCCTATGCCGACGCCCTGCACCGATATCACCGGATGGGGCAGGTCGCGGGCGGCTTCCACCGCGCTCACCACATAGGCGCCGCCGCCATCGGTGGTGAGGCAGCAGTCGGCGACGCGCAGCGGGGTCGCGATCATCGGCGTCTGGCGATAGGTTTCGAGGTCCATCGGGTCACGCTTCTGCGCGCTCGGCGTCAGCGCTGCCCAGGCGCGGTATGTCATCGACACGGACGCGAGTTCCTCCTCGGTCATGCCGAATTCATGGGCGTAGCGATTGGCCATGGTGGCGAAATAGGTGGGTTGGCCGAAGAAGCCGGCGGGCATTTCCAGCCCGGCCTTCTGCGGCTCGCGCGCGTGGAAGCCATAGACGCCGCCCGGCTTGGTCGAGCGGATGGCGTAGGGGACGAGGACATGGCGGGCGAGCCCGGCCTCGATCGCCAACTGCGCCAGCCGCAGCGCGTCGCCGGTGGTGGCGGTGCCGCCCGCCGTGTCGGCGACGGCGGTGAAGCGCCGGGTGGCGGCGCCGATCGCATGGGCGACCTCCTCCGACGGGTGGCCGACATATTTGTTGCTGACATGGCCGTCGATATCGGCGGGGGTAAGGCCCGCATCGGCGATCGCGGCCAGGCTGGCGCGCGTCATCATCTGCATCACCGTTTCCTCGCCCTTGCGCAGGAAAGCGGTTTCGCCAATGCCGGTGATGGCGATCTTGTTGCCCTTCATCATGCGTCCTTGAACCCCTTGCCCTGTGCCACCAGTCGTTCGATCAGCGGCGAGGGGGCGAAGGCGGCGCCGTGCGCGGCCTCCAAGGCCTTCAGCCGATCGAGCACGGTGGGCAGCCCCTGGAGATCGGCCCAGAACATCGGGCCGCCGCGATATTTCGGCCAGCCATAGCCGGTGATCCAGACGATATCGACGTCGGACGCGCGCGAGGCGATGCCTTCGTCGAGGATGCGGGCACCCTCATTCACCATGGCGAAGAGGATGCGGTCCTGGATTTCCGCGTCGCTGACATCGCGGCGAACGATGCCCTGCTTCGCGGCGAAATCCTCGATCACCTGCATCGCGACTGGTGAGGGGGTCTGCTTGCGGTTCTCGTCATAATCGTAGAAGCCGCCCTTCGTCTTCTGTCCGTGCCGGCCCATTTCGTTGAGGATCTCGCGGACATTGGCGGAGCTGGTCGTCTTGGGGTTCCAGCCGACATCGAGCCCGACCAGATCGCGCATCTGGAAATGGCCCATGGCAAAGCCGAAGTCGTAAAGCACCTTGTCCACCGCCCAGGGCGTGGCCCCTTCGAGGATCAACTGGTCCGCCTGCCCATTGCGGGCGGCGAGGATGCGGTTGCCGACGAAACCATAGCCATTGCCGACCAGCACGCCGATCTTGCCGATCGTCTTGGCGAGCTTCATGGCGGTGGCGATGATTTCCGGTTTCGTGTCCTTCGTGCGGACCACCTCCAGCAGTTTCATGACATTGGCCGGCGAGAAGAAATGGAGGCCGACGACGCTGTCGGGCCGGCTGGTGGCGGCGGCGATGTCGTCAATGTCGAGATAGGAGGTGTTGGTGGCGAGGATCGCGCCGGGCTTGGCGATCCTGTCGAGCTTGGCGAAGACCTCGCGCTTGACGTCGATCTGCTCGAACACCGCTTCGATGATGAGGTCGCAATCGGCCAGATCCTCCATCGCGATCGATCCGGTGAGCAGACCCATGCGCGTGTCGACATCCTCGGGCTTCATCTTGCCCTTCCTGGCGGTCGTCTCATAATTGCCGCGGATGATGCGCAGGCCGCGGAACAGCGCGTCTTCGTTGGTTTCGACCAGGGTGACGGGAATGCCGGCATTGGCGAAGTTCATCGCGATGCCGCCGCCCATGGTGCCGGCGCCGATGACGCCCACCTTGGCGATCGGCAGGATCGGGATATCGGCGGGCAGGCTGTCGACCTTGGCGGCCTGCCGCTCGGAGAAGAACACATGGCGCTGGGCGGCGGACTGGCTGTCGGCCTGAAGCTCGTTGAACAATTGGCGCTCGAAGGTCATGCCCTCGTCAAAGGGCAGGTCCAGGGTCGCCTCGACGCAGCGGATGATCGCTTCGGGGGCGTTGAAACCACGGAATTTGCGGGCATTGGCCTTGCGGAAATCGTCGAAGATTTCGGGCTTGCCGCGTGCCGCGTCCAGCTTCTCGGTGCGGT
This sequence comes from Sphingobium scionense, assembly GCF_014197035.1. GTDB lineage: Bacteria > Pseudomonadota > Alphaproteobacteria > Sphingomonadales > Sphingomonadaceae > Sphingobium > Sphingobium scionense. The sequence continues at coordinate 255,051 of NZ_JACIEU010000003.1, forward strand.
CGCGGACCTTGAGCAGCGGGCGGTCTTCGTCGAGCACGCGCTGGGCAAGGGCGATGGCGTCGGCGCGCAACTGGCCTTCGGCGGCGAGTTCGTCGATCAGGCCCATTTCCTTCGCGGCTTTGGCCGAGACCGGGCTGCCGGCGGTCATGAGGTCGAGCGCCTTTGCGACGCCGACGATGCGGGGCAGGCGCTGGGTGCCGCCGGCGCCGGGGAGCAGGCCCAGATTGACTTCGGGCAGGCCGCATTTGGCCGAGGGGACGGCGATGCGATAATGGGCGACCAGCGCGAGTTCCAGCCCCCCACCCAGCGCCGTGCCATGGATGGCGGCGATCACCGGCTTGGTGGCATTCTCCACCACCAGTTGCAGGTTGCGCAGCGTGGGTTCGACCGGCGGCTTGCCGAATTCGGTGATGTCGGCGCCGGCGAAGAAGGTGCGGCCTTCGCAGATCAGCACCATCGCGCCGACCGCCGGATCGCCGATGGCGGTTTCGACCGCGCTGGCGACGCCCTGGCGCACGGCGTTGGAGAGGGCGTTCACCGGCGGCGAATTGACCGTGATGACCGCGATGGAGCCTTCCACCGCATAGGTGACGACGTCATTGACCTTCATTCAAGCCTCTGTGCGTTTGGGCGCCCGGCTGGCCGGCGGATTGCGCGGCCAGCACCTGACGGGCGCGTTGGCGGAAATAATGCTGGAGCCCGGCGATCTCTTCGTCGGTGAGTTCCTGGAAGCGCGGCATGCCCCGTTCGCGCAGGATGCCGTTGTGCAGCACATCCTTCATGCTGGCGGTGTCGAGCGGGACGCCCGACTGGAGCAGGTCCGGCGCGGCGCCGCCCGACACGGCGTTGGCGCCATGGCAGATGGAGCAGCGCTGGCCAAAGACGGTGGCGCCGATGGCGGCCTTGGCCGGATCGATGGCGAAGGCGGGATCGTCGATCACCGGCATGTCGACGGGATCGACTTTCGGCAGCGCCGCCTTGCCATCGAGGGCGAAGGTCAGGACGCGCCATTGCTGGGTGCGGTAATTCCATTCGCGCGGCAGGCCGATCGCGCTGGGGAAACGGGAGCCGGCGATCACCGTCACATATTGCTTGCCGCGGGCGCGATAGCTGATCGGCTGGGCCATCACGGCGGTCTGGGCGTCGAACGACCAGAGCGGCTTGCCGCTGGTGGCGGTATAGGCGACGAACTTGCCGCCGGCATTGCCCTGGAACAGCAGGTTGCCGGCGGTGGTCGCGGTGCCGCCGCCGCCGCGCAGGCCGGGCATCGGGATGCGCCAGGCCTCGCTCTGCGTCACCGGGTTCCAGGCGAGCAGGAAGCTGGTGGCGGGACGATCGGGCGTGACGCCGGGCGGCGGCGCACCGGTGCCGACGCTGATGCGCTGGCCATCGAGATGCTTCCAGCCCTGCAGCGGTTCGGCCGGGTCGATATAGACGCGGCCCTGATCCATCGTCGGGATATAGACAAGGCCGCTGCCCGGATTGAAGGACATCGCCTCGATATTATGGGCGCCGAAGGGCGAGGGGTAGACGATCGCCGCCTTGCCGCCGGGATAGCGGGCAGAGGGGTTCTCGATCGGCCGGCCGCTCTTCACGTCGATGCCGCTGGCCCAGCTGACCGGCACGATGTTGCGGGCGGAGATCAGCTTTCCGGTGGCGCGGTCGATGACGTAGAAGAAGCCGTTCTTGGGCGCGTGCATCAGCACGTCGCGGTCCTGTCCGTCGATCTTCAGCCGGGCGAGTTCCATGTCCATCGCCGAGTTGAAGTCCCAGGTTTCACCCGGATTGGTCTGATAGTGCCAGACATATTCGCCGGTGTCGGCATCGAGCGCGACGATCGAGCAGAGGAAGAGATTGTCGCCCCCGCCCGGACTGCGGATCTTCTGGTTCCAGGGGGAGCCATTGCCGACGCCGATATAGATGCGGTTATATTTGGGGTCATAGGCCATGGCGTTCCAGGCGGTGCCGCCGCCGCCATATTTCCACCACTCGCCGGTCCAGGTCCTGGCGGCCATCGCCATCGCCTTGTTCTCGAAGCCGAGCTTGGGGTCGCCGGGCACGGTGTGGAAGCGCCAGAGCTGCTTCCCCGTCTTCTGGTCATAGGCGGTGACATAGCCGCGGATCGGCGCGAAATCGGCGCCGCCATGGCCGATCAAGACCTTGCCGTTGAACACCCAGGGCGCGCCGCTGATATAGCGTTCGTCATCCTTGCCGATGGTCTGGGTGGACCAGAGCTTGTGCCCGGTGCGGGCGTTGATGGCGATCAGCCGGCCGTCGATCGTGCCGACATAGACGGCGCCATTGTCATAGGCGATGCCGCGACTGCCCCAGGCGCCGCGCATCTTCTGGTCGGCGACCTTCCAGCTTTGCGGATCATAGGTCCACAATTCATGGCCGGTAGTGGCGTCGACCGCGTGGACGACGCTGTAGCCCGAAGCATAATAGAGAATGCCGTCGACCGCGATCGGCGCGGTCAGGCTGGAGCCGCCGCCGTCGATATCCTGATACCAGGCGAGGCCGAGCCGGCCGACATTATGGTCGTTGATGTCCTTCAGCGGGCTGTAGTGATTTTCGTCGATGCCGCCATAGCCGGGCCAGTCGGTGCCGTCGCGCCGGGCCTGGCCGGAGGGCGCGCAGGCCGCGAGCAGGGCCAGAAGCGGCAGAGTGAGGGACGCAACGCGCATGAAGATCAGCCCCCGATCGTCCGGTCGGACGGCCAGAAACGCTGGCGCAGTGCCTTCTTGTTGACCTTGCCCATGATGGTGCGGCCGATATCGTCGACCATCTCGTAACCGCGCGGGCATTTATAGCCGGCGAGGCTGGCGCGGCAGAAGGCGTTGAGTTCGTCGGCGCTCGGCGGATCGGCCGGATCGCGCGGGATGACCAGCGCGCGGGCTTCCTCGCCCATTTCCGCATTGGGGGCGGCGACCACGGCAATGTCGGCCACCTTGGGATGGCGCAGCAGCACATGTTCGGATTCCGCCGGATAGATGTTGACGCCGCCCGACACGATCATGTCGGACACGCGATCGGTGATGAAGAGATAGCCCGCATCATCGACATAGCCCATTTCGCCCAGGGTGAAGATGCCCGGCGCGATATGGGCGGCGGCGGTCTTTTCCGGATCGCCGCGATAGACGATGCCATGGCCGCTGGTGTCGCGGAAATAGACCTGGCCAACCTCGTTGGCGCCCAGCACCGCGCCATCATCGCCATAGATGACGGTTTCGAACGGGGCCAAGGCGCGGCCGACCGATCCGGGCCGCTCCAGCCATTCGGGCGAGGTGATGAAGGTGGTGGAGCCGGCTTCGGTGCCGCCATAGGCCTCCACCAGGACCGGGCCGAACCAGTCGATCATCGCCTGCTTGACGGCGCGGGGACAGGCCGCGCCGGTATGGGCGAGGCGCTGGATGCTGGAGATGTCATATTTCGCGCGCACCTCCTCCGGCAGAGCGAGCATGCGCTGGAAATGGGTGGGGACCATGACCGATCCGGCGACCCGATATTGCTCGATCAGCGCCAGCGCCTTTTCCGCGTCGAAATGCTCGACCGTGATGAGGCTCATGCCGCCGAAGACGTTGCGGGCCATGCCGAGCGGGCCGGTATGGTAGAGCGGGCCGACGGCGATGCCGGGCGAGGGGGTGATGCGGGCGCGCACCGTTTCCGCAAGCGCCTGCACGGTGGCGACGCGCGGGAAATATTGCGGCGGGGTCTCGGTCGCCTTGGGCCGGCCGGTGGTGCCGGAGGTGTAATGGAGATGGGGCAGCGGAGCGACATTCGGGTCAGGCTCGGCGGTGGAGGCGGCGGCGAGCCACTCTTCCCAATGGATCACGCCTTCGTGGTCGGGGCAGCGCCAGCCGATGACGGTGGCGACGCCCGCCTCGGCCGCGGCGGCGAGGCCCGCCTCCATCGTTTCCGGGCCGACCAGCAGGGCGACGGCGCCGCTGTCCTTCAGGATATAGGCGGCCTCCGACGGGGTGAGATGGAAACTGACCGGGACGCTGGAAATGCCGGCCTCCAGACAGGCGACATAGGCGATCACGGTTTCGGCGCTGTTGGGCGCGAAGACGGCGACCCGGCGTTCGTGCAGGTCGAGGCCGTTTAGCGCATTGGCGGCGCGGTTGAGCCGATCGTCCAGTTGCAGCCAGTCGAGGGAGACGCGCTCGTCGGTCAGCGCCATGTCGGTGCGCCGGTCGGGCGCGACAGCCTGGAGGGTGAGAGACATCGGGCGTCCTTTCAGGCGGCCGGCGCGTGGACGGCACGCGCGGCGATGGTGGGGGCGAGGTAGCGCAGGGCCATGCGGAAGGAGAGGAGGGCAATGACCGAGCAGACGGTGACGACCACCGCCAGCGACTGGCCCAGCGCGGCTTCCGACCGGAAGACATATTGGGTGAGTGCGGCGACGATCGCCGGGCCGGCGCCCAGGCCCAATATGGTGAAGACGAACAGGAAGAAGGCCAGCATCCGCGCACGGATCGTCGCCGGCGCGATCAGCCCCATGATCGAGGAGACATAGACCATGAAGGGCACGGTGATGAACTGCGCCACGCAGTAGCAGACCAGGAAGACATAGACGTTGGTGGCAAAGAACATATAGGCGACCACCGGCAGGAAGCCGAGGATCAGCCAGCTGTAGAAGCGCAGATGCGCGTCCTTCATGCCGCGCGTGAACAGGCGGTCGACGATCCAGCCGTTGATCACCAGCGACACGGCCGAAACGATGTTCATGAGGCTCAAAGCCACGCCATATTGCACCGGCTTCCAGCCGAAATGCCGCTCGATATAGGCGGGCACCCAGTTGGTCATCGAATAGCCGCACATGGCAAGGCAGGAGGTGCCGACGAGCATCAGCGCCAGCAGCCGCCAGTTCTGGCGCACGAAGCCGGCGATCGCGCCCTTTTCCGCGACCGGGCGGTTGCCCGTTTTTGCGTCGCGACGGCCAGGCTCGGGAAAGGTGAAGACGAGGAAGGCGATGAGCAGGCCGGGAATGCCGACCATCATCATCACCAGTTGCCAGGGCTGGGCCGGGCCATGGAAGGGAATATGGATGCCGCTGTGCGCGGCGGCGAAGGCGATGGCAACGCCGCCTAGGGCAAATGCTGTCGCCGAGCCGACCTTGCCCGCCATCTGGAAGGTGGAGGTGGCACGGGTCAGCAGGCGTTGCGGAAAGGCGTCGGCGATCAGCGAATAGGCAGCGGGCAGCAGCGCAGCCTCCCCCACGCCGACGAAGATGCGGCCGACCAGCAGCGCCTCATAGCTTTGCGCGAAGCCGCAGGCGGTCGTGGCGACGGCCCATAGCGCGACCCCGCCGAAGATGATCCAGCGGCGCGAGAAGCGGTCTGCCGCCCAGCCGAGCGGCAGGCCGAAAATGGCGTAGAAGATGGCGAAGGAGGTCGAGGTTATCATGCTGATCTGGACATCGCTGAGCAGCAGATGTGCCTTGATCGGCGTGACCAGCATCGACACGATCAGCCGGTCGACCCAGGACAGGACATAGAGGCCGAACAATACGGCCACCATCCACCAGGCGGTGCCCAGATGCCGGGTATCGCGGCCGTCCCGGCCTGTTTCCTGGCTGGTCATCAGCATGATCCTTCCCTTCGCCCTTTCGCGTCTCTCAGCGTTGCGGCAATGCGTTGAGTTCGGCGATCTTGAGCTTGCCGAGCTGGGCCATGTGGACTTCGTCCGGCCCGTCGGCGAGACGCAGATAGCGCGCGTTCATGAAGGCGGCGGCAGGCGGAAAATCGCTGGCCATGCCAATGCCGCCGAACACCTGCATCGCCCGGTCGGCGACCGTCTGGGTCATGCGCGGGGCGACGATCTTGATCGCGGCGATCAGATCCTTGGCGACCTTGTTGCCGTGGCGGTCCATCGCGTCGGCGGCCTTGAGCGTCAGCAGCCGGGCCTGTTCGATCTCGCAGAAGGACAGGGCGATATCCTGGCGAATGCTGCCCTGGTCGGCGAGCTTGCGGCCGAAGGCGACGCGGCTGTCGACGCGGCGGGCCATATATTCGAGCGCGCGCTGGGCCTGGCCGATGAGGCGCATGCAGTGGTGGATGCGGCCCGGCCCGAGCCGACCCTGCGCGATTTCGAAACCGCGTCCTTCGCCCAGGATCAGATTTTCCCTGGGCACGCGCACATCCTTGAAGACCATTTCGGCATGGCCGCCGGGGGAGTGGACCGCGTTCATCACGTCCAGCGGGCGGACGATCTCTATCCCCGGCGTGTCGGCCGGGATCAGGATCTGCGAATGCTGCTGGTGGCGCGGCCGGTCGGCATTGGGGGTGCGGCCGAGCAGGATGTAGATTTTCGTATTCGGATCGAGCGCGCCCGAAATCCACCATTTGCGGCCGTTGATGACATAGTCGTCGCCATCGGCGACGATCGTCGTTTCGACATTGGTGGCGTCGGACGAGGCGACGCCCGGTTCGGTCATGACATAGCAGGAGCGGATATCGCCGGCGAGCAGGGGCTTGAGCCATTTTTCCTGCTGCTCGGGCGTGCCGTAGCGGGCGAGCACTTCCATATTGCCGGTGTCGGGGGCGGAGCAGTTATAATATTCCGACGATCCGATCACCCGGCCCATCAGTTCGGCCAGCGGCGCATATTCGAGGTTGGTGAGGCCGGGGCTCCATGCCCCATATTCATGGGGCAGGAACAGGTTCCACAGGCCCGCTTCCTTCGCCTTCGCCTTGATCGTCTCGGTGCCCGGCCAGCGCTGCCACAGATGGGCGGGATCATGGTGGAAATGATCCCGTTCCTTCTCGATCGGATAGACATGGGCGTCCATGAAATCGGTGAGTTGCGCCCGCAGCGCCTGCACCTTGTCGGAATATTCGAAATCCATGCGATCGGTCCTTTTGGGAAATGGGGCTAAGGCGGGCAGGGGATCAGGTCAGCGTAAGGCCGCCGTCCACGATCAGCGTCTGCCCGCAGATGTAAGTGGAGAGGGGGGAGGCGAGGAACAGAGCGACGCCGGCCATCTCCTCCACCGAGCCGAAGCGGCCGAGCGGGATGCGCGACAGCGCGCGGTCGCGCCGCTCGTCATTGTCCATCGTCACCTTGGTCATCTTGGTATCGACCAGGCTGGGGGCGATGCCGTTGACGCGGATGCCGTCGCCCGCCCAGGCGATCGCGAGCGCGCGGACCAGATTGACGGCGCCGGCCTTGGACGCGGCATAGGCGGGGTTGCCGAAGGTCGCCTTGAACCCGCCGATCGAGCTGACGACGATGACGGCGCCCTTTGTGGCGGCCAGCGCATCCTTGAAGCGGTTGGAGATGTGGAGGATGGAGTCGAGATTGACCGCCATCACCTTGTTCCAGCCGTCGACCTCGAACTCCTGCCGGCGGTAGAGGACGGCGCCCTGCGAATGGATGAGGATATCGAGTGCATCGAAGGGGGCGGGTGCGGCGGCGATCGCGGCGGGATCGCTGACATCGACCTGGGTATAGCCGATGCCGTCCAGCTCCGATCCCTCCTCGCCGGCATAGTCGGCGGCGCTGGCGCGGGTGCCCCAGACATGGACGCGGGCGCCGCGCTTCAGAAAGGCCTGGGCCATGCCATTGCCGATGCCGCTCGATCCGCCGACCACCAGCACCGTCTTTCCGGTGAAGTCCAGTTCATTGCCCAAGGGGGAACATCCTTCCTGCATGTCAGCGGATCAGCGCCTGGGCGCGGTCGAAAAGGTGGATGGCGCGGCTGTGGAGCCGATCGCCGGTGTCGCGTGGCGCCTTGCCGGCGCAGGCGCGGGCATGGGTACCCTCCAGCAGGATGCCGAGCTTGTAGCAGGCGAGGACATGATACCAGTCGACCGCCGACAGATCGCGCGCGGAGCCGGCGCCATAGCGCGCGACCAGCTCGGCGGGCGTCGGGAAACCCTCCCACGGGGTGACCGACACGGTGCTGGCGCCGCTGCCGTCGGGCCAGGTGGCCAGCACCCAGCCCAGGTCCAGCAGCGGATCACCGATCGTTGCCAGTTCCCAGTCGATGATCGCGGCAAGATCGCCGCTGTCGGGGCGGTACATGACATTGGCGAGATGATAGTCGCCATGCATGATGCCGGGGGTGAAATCGGCCGGGCGGTGCCGTTCCAGCCAGGCGGCGATGGCTTCGACGCTGGGCAGCGCCTGCGGTCCGGTCCAGTCGGCAAATTCGCCATAGCCGGCAAGCTGGCTGCGCCAGCGATCGACCTGGCGGCCGAGGAAATTGTCGGGCCGGCCGAAATCGGCGAGGCCGAGCGCCTGATGATCGAGCGCGCCCAATGCGGCGATGCCGTCGACCAGGGCCAGGCCCATGGCATGGCGCATCGCGGGCGATCCGGCATGGGGCATGGGCAACTGGCCGACCGGATTGAAGCCGTCGACCGGCTCCATCAGGTAGAAGGCGACGCCGAGCACGCTTTCGTCGCCGCAATCGGCGATCAGTGCGGGATGGGGCACATTGGTTCCGGCGATAGCGCGCAGCAGCCGCGCCTCGCGCCGCATCGTTTCATTGCTGTTGGGGCGGGGGTGCGCCGGCGGGCGACGGAAGATATAGTCGCGGCCGTCGCGGGTCAGGCGCAGCAGGATATTCTGCGTCCCCCCGGCAAGCGGCGTCACGTTGTCGATCGGACCGGCGCCAAGCCCCTGATCCGTCATCCACGTCGCCAGCGACTCGATGTCGACCGCTGATTCCACTTAGGCATCCCTCACTTTTATCGACTGTTAGCCGTCGATTAGGTCAATTGGATAATGCACTTGACGAACCAGCATTGCAATGAGAAATTGCACTCATGGTCAGACTTCAACTTGCCAAGGCCGAAGATGCCGCCCGCGGATCCGCTGCCGAGCAGATCAAGCAGGTGGCGTTGCGCCTGTTCGCCGAAAAGGGCGTCGATGGCGTGACCGTGCGCGAGATTGCGGCGGCGGCGGGGCAGAAGAATCACGGCGCCGTCAGTTATTATTTCGGATCGAAGGAGGCACTGGTCCGGGCGCTGGTGATGGACGGCGCGATGGCGCTGGACCGGGAGCGCAATGCGGCGCTCGACGGGCTGGAGGCGCAGGGTGGGCCGCGCACGATCCGCGAGGTGGTGGAGATATTGGTGCGGCCGGTGCTGGCGCTGCCCGACAGCCATTATGTCCAGTTCATCGTCATCTTTGCCATGACCCATCGAGACATGATGCTGGATGCGATCGATCCGGCCTGGAACAGCGCCTATGGCCGGTGCCTGGACCATTTGCGGGGCATGATGGCGGACTTGCCGGTGGCGTTGCAGAACCAGCGCTTCGTATTCATGGGCGCTTACCTCAGCGCCGTGCTGTCGGCGCGGCAGCGGGCTTTAGCGGACGCGAGTCGCGCGCATCCGATGTGGGGCAGCGAGGCGAGTGTCGAGCATTTCCTGCAGACGCTGGTGGCGTTGCTGGAGGCGCCGGCGGATCTGCCGGCGGCGATGCTCAAGGGGCTGGGGCAACGCGACGGCGCTATTGCGGATCGACCCGGCCCTGTCGGTTGAACCGGGGCGCAATCACAATCAGAACATAGAAGACGAAACAAGCGGAGCGGGATGATGGCAGGATTGGACGGGATCGGCGAAGCGGAGCGGATGCGCACGGCAGAGCTGCTGGCGATGCCGCTGGCCGAGCTGATGGCGCAGGCGGCGGCGCTGCGCGACGAAGGCCATGGCCGGGTGCAGAGCTGGTCGCGCAAGATCTTCATTCCGCTGACCCAGCTATGCCGCAATCTCTGCCATTATTGCACCTTCTCGCAGCCGCCCCGGCCGGGCGAGAATGCCTATATGACGCGCGAGGACGTGCTGGCGGTGGCACGCGCCGGCAAGGCTGCCGGCTGCACCGAAGCGCTGTTCACGCTGGGCGACAAGCCGGAACTGCGCTTTGCCGCCGCGCGCGAGGAACTGGCGCGGCTGGGCCATGACAGCACCCTGTCCTATCTGGCCGAGATGGCGGCGCTGGTGCGCGACGAGACCGGACTGCTGCCGCACATCAATGCCGGGGTGATGAGCCGCGAGGAAATGGCCAGGCTGCGCCGGGTGTCAGTGTCGCAGGGGCTGATGCTGGAGTCGGTGTCCGACCGGCTGTGCCGCAAGGGCGGCGCCCATTATCGATCGCCCGACAAGGAGCCGGCGGCACGGCTGGAGACGATCCGGCTGGCGGGCGAACTGGCCATCCCCTTCACCACCGGCATCCTGATCGGCATCGGCGAGACGCGCGAGGAACGGATCGAGGCGCTGGAGGCGATCCGCGACCTGCAGGACGGCTATGGCCATATCCAGGAAGTGATCGTCCAGAATTTCCGGGCGAAGCCGCGCACGGTGATGGCCGATGCGCCCGAGCCGGACATGGACGATCTGCTGTGGACGATCGCGGTGGCGCGGCTGATCCTGGGGCCGGAGATGAATATCCAGGCGCCGCCCAACCTGTCGGCGGCGGACTTCCCTCGGCTGATGGCGGCGGGGATCAACGACTGGGGCGGGGTGTCGCCGGTGACGCCCGACCATGTGAACCCGGAAGCCCCCTGGCCGGCGGTCGAGCGGCTGCGCGCGGCGACCGAGGGCGAAGGACGGATGCTGGTGGCGCGGCTGCCGGTCTACCCCGCCTATGCGCAGGATAATGACCGCTGGCAGGATCAGGCGATGGTCCGCCATGTGCTGGCCCATGCCGATGCCACGGGCTTTGCCCGGGAGGATAGCTGGTCGCCGGGCATCGCGCTGGAGTCGCGTATCACGCGCCCGTCGGCGCTGCCGGTCGATACCGCGATCGCGGCGATCGTCGACCGGGCGATGGCCGGGGCGCTGCTGGAAGAAGCCGAGATCGAGACGCTGTTCACCGCGCGCGAGACCGACCTGGAGCATGTCTGCGCCAGCGCGGACGCGCTGCGGATGCAGGAGATGGGCGACACGATCAGCTATGTCGTCAACCGCAACATCAACTACACCAATATCTGCGCCTATAAGTGCAGCTTCTGCGCCTTTTCCAAGGGTGACAAGGCGGAGGCGCTGCGCGGCAAACCCTATGACCTGGATCTGGAGGAAGTCGTCCGCCGCACCCGCGAGGCATGGGAGCGAGGCGGCACCGAAGTCTGCCTGCAGGGTGGCATCCACCCCCATTATACCGGCGACACCTATCTGAACCTGGCGCGCGCGGTGAAGGCGGCGGTGCCCGAGATGCACATCCACGCCTTTTCCCCGCTGGAAGTGTGGCAGGGGGCGGCGACGCTGGGCCTGCCGGTCGAGGACTTCCTGCGCCGGCTCAAGGCCGTGGGCCTCGACACGCTGCCCGGCACGGCGGCCGAGATACTGGATGACGAGGTGCGCGCGATCATCTGCCCCGACAAGCTGGACACGGCGCAATGGCTGGAGGTGATCGAGACTGCGCATCGCGTCGGCTTCACCACTACCGCGACGATCATGTTCGGCCATGTCGACACGCCGCGCCATTGGGCAAGGCATCTGATCCGCATCCGCGACCTGCAGCGGCGGACCGGTGGCTTTACCGAATTCGTGCCCTTGCCCTTCGTCCATATGGAGGCGCCGATGGGCGTGCGCGGCCAGTCGCGCCATGGCCCGACTTTCCGCGAAGTGCGGCTGATGCATGCGGTCGCGCGGCTGGCGCTGCATCCCCATATCCGGTCGATTCAGACCAGCTGGGTCAAGCTGGGGCCGGAAGGGGTGAAGGCCTGCCTGGAGGGTGGCGCCAATGATCTGGGCGGCACGCTGATGAACGAGAGCATCTCGCGCGCGGCCGGCACCCAGCATGGCCAGGAAATGCCGCCTGCCGCGATGGAGGCGCTGATCCGGTCGATCGACCGCACGCCCCGGCAGCGCAGCACCGCCTATGGCGGGGTGAGCGAGGATATCCATGCACGCGGAATGACCGCGGCGGAACTGACACCCATGGTCCTGACGCCCCCGCGCAAGCGGCGGCGCGAGGCCGATACGAACCAGGAGAGGTTTGAATATGCAGAATGAGGCTTTGGCGACGATCGCCGTGCTTGGCGGGACCGGCAAGGAAGGTGGCGGCCTGGCGCTGCGCTGGGCGCACAAGGGGCACAAGGTCATCATCGGCAGCCGCACCGCCGAGCGGGCGCAGGAAGCGGCCGATGCGATGAACGCGACGCTGGGCGGCAGTTCGGTCGTCGGCGCGGCCAATCCCGATGCGGCGGCGCAGGCCGACATCATTGTGCTGGCCGTGCCCTATGCTGCGCAGCAATCGACGGTGAAGGATGTCGCCGACGCGCTGGCGGGCAAGATATTGATCGACGTGACCGTGCCGCTGGTGCCGCCCAAGGTCAGCCGGGTGCAGTTGCCCGATGGCGGATCGGCGGTCGAGGCGGTGCAGAAGATGCTGGGCGATGGCGTCCGGGTCGTGTCCGCCTTCCAGAATATCAGCGCGCATCACCTGACCAAGCTGGACGAGGAGATCGAGTGCGACGTGCTGGTCTGCGCCGACGACAGCGACGCGGCGGAGCAGGTGGTCGCACTGGCGCAGGAAATCGGCCTGCGCGCCTGGAATGCCGGGCCATTGTGCAATTCGGTTGTCGCAGAAGGACTTACGTCGGTCTTGATTGCGCTCAATCGGCGGTACAAGGTGCCCGGATCGGGTATTCGCATCACCGGAGTGTAAGCTGCATCCATGACTGTCGCACCGGCCGCCGTCACATTATCGGCCCTGAACGGGGTTCCCATGGTTGCGCCGGGCGACGATCTGTCGGCCATGCTGCTGTCGGCTTGCCATGCCAATGGCCTGTCGCTGCGGGATGGCGATATCGTCGTGCTGGCGCAGAAGATCATATCCAAGGCGGAGGGACGCGCGGTGCCGCTGGCCGGCGTGTCGCCCTCGGCCGAGGCGATCGATCTGGCAGCGCAATGCCACAAGGATCCCCGGCTGGTCGAACTGATCCTGTCGGAGAGCGAGAAGCTGATGCGGGTCCGGCCGGGTGTGCTGATCGTGCGCCATCGGCTGGGGCTGGTGCTGGCCAATGCCGGGATCGACCAGTCCAACATCGCGCAGGATGGGGATGGCGTCGCGCTGCTGCTGCCGCTCGACCCCGATCGCAGCGCTGCGGCGCTGCGGCAGGCGGTGCGTGATGCGCTGGGCATCGACATTGCGGTGGTCATCATCGACAGTCTGGGCCGGGCCTGGCGCAAGGGCACCTGCGGCGTGGCGATCGGTGTGGCCGGCATGAGCGGCCTGCTTGACCTGCGCGGCGAGCCGGACCTGCATGGTCGGCCGTTGCAGACCAGCGAACTGGGGCTGGCCGACGAGGTAGCAGCGGCCGCCTCGCTGATCATGGGGCAGGCCGGCGAAGGCAGGCCGATCGTCGTGGCGCGCGGCATTGCGCGGGGCCGCTATGAGGGCAGCGCGGCCGAACTGATCCGCGAACCGGCGCTGGACCTGTTCCCATGAGCGTGCTTGCCCTTGCCGGGGGCGTCGGTGGCGCCAAGCTGGCCAATGGCCTGGCCGGCGTCGTGCCGCCCGGCGCACTGACCATCGCCGTCAACACCGGCGACGATTTCGTCCATATGGGTCTGCACATCTCGCCTGACATCGACAGCGTCACCTATGCGCTGGCGGGCATGAACGATAGCGTGCGTGGCTGGGGCGTGGCCGATGAAAGCTGGGCCTTCATGGATGCCACAAGGCGGCTGGGCGGCGAAAGCTGGTTCAACCTGGGCGATCGTGACCTGGCGACCCATGTGCTGCGCACCGCCTTGCTGCGCGAGGGCACGCTGTCTTCGGCAACGGCCGACATCGCCGCGCGGCTGGGCATCGGGCAGCCGATCGTGCCGATGAGCGACGATCCGGTGCGGTCGATGATCGATACCGACCAGGGCGAGATGGCCTTCCAGGATTATTTCGTGCGCCATCAATGCGGGCCGCGCTTCCAATCTATCCGGTTCGACGGGGCCGCAGCGGCGCGGCCGAGCGCCGGTCTGGTGGAGGCACTGGATGATCCGGCGCTGGAGGCGATCATCCTCTGCCCGTCCAACCCGATCCTGTCGATCGACCCGATTTTGGCGGTGCCGGGTGTGCGCGATAGGCTGGTGGCGCGGCGCGTGCCGTGCGTGGCGCTGTCGCCCTTCATCGCGGGGCAGGCGGTCAAGGGGCCGGCCGCCAAGATCATGACCGAACTGGGTTTGCCGACGACGCCGGCGACGATCGCCCGCCATTATGACGGGCTGATCGACGGGCTGATGGTGGACGTGGCCGATGCGCAGGGCTGGACCGACGATGGACTGGTGGTGCGCAGTGCCGACATATTGATGCGCAATGTCGATCAGCAGCGGGCACTGGCCGCTCAGATGATCGATTTTGCAGCAGCCTTGCGGCGCGCGGCCCCGTGACCCTGTCGATCCTGATCCCGGCCAGAAGCTTCGCGCAGGGCAAGAGCCGGTTGGCGCAGGTTCTGGGGCCACGGGATCGGGCGGCACTGTGCCGGCAATTATTGGGGCATGTGCTGGCGGTCGCACGCGATGTAACCCCGGATGCGGCCGTGCATGTCGTCAGCGCCTGCCCGGAGGTGCGCGGTTTCGCGACCGAGCGGGGCGCGAGGGTTCTGGCCGAGCGCGAGCCGGGCCATGTGCCGGCACTGACGGCGGCGATGCAGGCGTTGCCGATCGATCAGCCGGTGCTGATCCTGAGTGCGGACCTGCCGATGCTGGCGGCTGCGGACCTGCACGCGATGGTGCAGGAACCTGCCGATGTGGTGATCGCCACCGATCGTGAGGAGCAGGGGACCAACGCGCTGTTGCTGAAGCGGCCCGGCCTTATCCCGCTGCGTTTCGGGCCGGGCAGCTGTGCCGCCCATGTCGGGGAAGCGGAACGGGCCGGATATCGCGTGTCGATCGTCCGGCGGCCCGGCCTGGCGAACGATGTCGACCTGCCCGAACATCTCCAAATATTTTCCGTTGGTGCATAATTGCCTTGGTCCTGCCGAACGGGCGGGGTAAGGCATAAAATTGCATCTAGGTATATAATTGGAGGAGTCGGATGGCGGAGGCATATATTGCGGCCGTGGCGCGCAGCGCCGGTGGCAAGCGGGGCGGCAGGCTGGCGGGGGTGCATCCTGCCGATCTGGCCGGGCGCGTGCTGGCGGGACTGGTGGGCCGCAGTGGGATCGATCCGGCCGCGATCGAGGATGTCATCATGGGCTGTGCCTGTCCCGGCGGCGAGCAGGGGGCGAACATCGCCCGCAACGCCGTGCTGGCCAGCGGCTTGCCGCAATCCGTGCCCGGCACCCATGTCGACCGCCAGTGCGGTTCGTCGCAACAGGCGCTGCATTTCGCCGCCGCGACGGTGATGGCGGGCGTGCAGGATGTGGTGATCGCCGCCGGTGTCGAGAGCATGACCCGCGTGCCGATGGGCCTGCCCTGGACGCTGGCGGCCAAGCATGGGTTTGGCACCTATCGCAGTCCGGGGATCGAGGCGCGCTATCCCGATACGCCGTTCAGCCAGTTTGGCGGGGCCGAGATGATGGCCCGCAAATATGGCTTCGACCGTGCGGCGCTCGACGCCTATGCGCTGGAGAGCCATCATCGCGCGGCGGCGGCGACGCAGGCCGGCAAGTTCGACGCGGAGATAGTGCCGCTGGAGGTCGAGACTGCCGAGGGCGAAAAGCTGGTTCACAAGGTGGATGAGGGCATCCGCTTCGACGCCAGCCTGGAGAAGATTGCCAGCGTCAAGCTGTTGACCGAGGGCGGGGTGATTTCCGCCGCCAATGCCAGCCAGATCTGCGATGGCGCCGCGGCGTTGCTGATCGTCAATGAGCGGGGCCTCAAGACCCATGGCCTGACGCCGCTGGCGCGGGTGCATGAGATGACCGTGCTGGGCCATGATCCGGTCATCATGTTGGAAGCGCCGATCCCGGCGACCGAGCGGGCGCTGACGCGGGCGGGCATGACGCTGGGCGAGATCGACCTGTATGAAGTGAATGAGGCGTTCGCGCCGGTGCCGCTGGCCTGGGCGAAGGCCTTGGGCGCCGATCCGGCGCGGCTCAACGTGCATGGCGGGGCGATTTCTCTGGGCCATCCGCTGGGCGGATCGGGCGCCAAGCTGATGGCGACGCTGGTCAGCGCGCTGCATGATCGCGGCGCGCGCTATGGCCTCCAGACCATGTGCGAGGCCGGCGGCATGGCCAATGTGACGATCGTGGAACGGCTCTGAGGGGAATGGATCGGCCCTTCCCCGGTGGCGGGGAAGGGCCGATCCCTCAATTGGCTTCGTCGAGCAGGCGGCGGGCGATGACCTGGGCCTGGATTTCGCCGGCACCCTCAAAGATGTTGAGAATGCGCGCGTCGGCCAGCAGGCGGCTGACCTGATATTCGGTGGCAAAGCCATTGCCGCCATGGATCTGCAGCGCATTGTCGGCGGCCGCCCAGGCGACCCGTGCGCCGATCAGCTTGGCCATGCCGGCTTCCAGATCGCAGCGCTTGTCCTCATCCTTGCGCCGGGCGGCGAAATAGGTGAGCTGGCGCGCACCCATGATCTCCGCCGCCATCATCGCCAGCTTGTTGGCGACGCGCGGGAAGTCGAAGATCGGCCGGCCGAACTGCTTGCGATCGAGCGCATAGGAAAGGCCGATGTCGAGCGCTGCCTGGGCGACGCCGATGGCGCGGGCGGCGGTCTGGATACGGGCGCTTTCGAAGGTCGCCATCAACTGCTTGAAGCCCTGGCCCTCGACCCCGCCGAGCAGATTGGCGGCCGGCACGCGGAAATCGTCGAAGCCGATCTCATATTCCTTCATGCCGCGATAGCCGATCACCTCGATCTCGCCGCCGCTCATGCCGGGCGTGGGGAAGGGGGCGTCGACGGTGCCGCGCTGCTTGGGCGCGATCAGCATCGACAGGCCGCTATAGTTGCGGGTGTCGGGATCGGTGCGGACCAGCAGGGTCATCACGTCGGCGCGGGCCGCATGGGTGATCCAGCTCTTGTTGCCGCTGACCCGATATTCGCCATCGGCAAGCGTCGCGCGGGTGCGTAGCGCGCCAAGGTCGGAGCCGGTGTCGGGCTCGGTGAAGACGGCAGTCGGCAGGATCGCGGCATTGGCGATCTGCGGCAGCCAATGGGCCTTCTGCTCGGGGGTGCCGCCGGTCAGGATCAGTTCTGCCGCGATTTCCGACCGGGTGGCGAGACTGCCGACGCCGATCCAGCCGCGCGAAAGCTCCTCGGATACGACGCACATCGCGGTCTTGCCCATGCCAAGGCCGCCAAATTCCTCCGGAATGGTCATGCCGAACACGCCCATCTCGCCCAGTTCCTGGACCAGCGGCAGCGGGATGAGTTCATCCTTGAGATGCCATTGATGGGCGAAGGGCGCGACCTTCTCGTTCGACAAAGCGAAGAACTGATCGCGCACCATGTCGAACATCTCGTCGAGGCCGCAATTTTCCAGCGTCGCCCGGCCGCGTGCATCGACCAGATGGCCGGCAATCGCACTTTTCACCGCTTGGCCACCACCACTGCGGATGAGGGTGCGCAGGGCCGGTGCGTCGAGCGCGGACAGATCGTCGCTAAGGTCGGTGGGGCGGATCACCTCGCCCTGGTTCATCGGTATGCCGCCCAGCATCTGCGCGCCATATTCGGCGAAGAGCAACTGGGCGAGCAGCGCTTCGATCTCGCCAAAGCTGCCCTGGGCGTCGAGACTGGCGGCCCAGCTCGCGACTTCGCGCAGCATTTCGGCATAGGCGGCGAACCAGCCAAAACCATGGACGATATGTTGCTCGACATCGGCGAGGACGCGATCGACCTTGCCGCCGTCATTGCTGATCCGCGCCTTCACATGCGGCCGGGCGGCCGCGACGAAGGCGTGCGCGGCATCGGCCGCGCCAGATAGCAGCGCCGGCAGATCGGGCAGGACCAGGATATTCTTGTCCATCTCCATCGTCGCGCTCATCCTTCCCCCGCCTGCTTCTTGTTGGCCGATGCCATCGCCTTGGCATCCAGCCCGCCGACCAGATTGCCGGTCATCAGCTGATTATGGGCATGGGCGAGATGGTGCATGTGGAACACGCTATCCATCACCTGCCGCTTGCCGCGCGCATCCTCGACGAAGTTGAACGCCTGCTTGGTCAGGGCCAGGCCGAACCGTTCATGCTGGGCGATTTCGGCGGCGATCTTGGCCACTTCCTCGCGCAGCGTCTCGCGCGGGAAAATTTCGTTCACCATGCCGAAATTATAGGCGCGCTGGGCCGGCATGCGGCGGCCGAGCAGCAGCAGTTCGCGCGCGACGCGGGTCGGCAGTTCGAAGGCATGGGCGAAATATTCGACGCCCGGCTGGGCCATGCGCTGCACCGGATCCTGGAAGAAGGCGTCTTCCGATGCGATGATGAGATCGCAGACCCAGGCGAGCATCAGTCCGCCGGCGATGCAGGCGCCCTGCACCATGGCGATCATCGGCTTGGGAATGTCGGCCCAGCGGCGGCACAGGCCCAGATAGCCGTCCTGTTCCAGCACATATTGGCGTTCGGCGCCGCCCTTGTTCAGATGGTCCCACCACATGCTGGTGCGGGTGCGCGGCATGTGGCTGTCCTTGTCCGGCGTGCCGATGTCATGGCCGGCGGAGAAATGCTTGCCCTCGCCACCGAGCACGATCACCTTGACCCCGTCATCCTCGACCGCGCGCTTGAAGGCATCGTCGAGCTGGCCGAGCAGCCGGTAATTCTGGGCATTGCCATATTGGGGGCGGTTCAGCATCACCCAGGCGACGCCGTCCACCACATTATAGGTTACGAATTCGGGCTGCGCTTCTTCGGACATCGTCCCTCTCCCTCAGCGCGGCGGCATGCGCAGGCCACCGTCGAGCCGCACATATTCGCCGTTCCAATAGTCATTCTCGATCATCGCCAGCGCCATCGCGGCAAACTCTTCGGGCTTGCCGAAACGCTTGGGGAAGGGAACGGTGGCCGACAGCGCATCGCGCACCTTGTCGCTGGCCCGCGCCATCAGCGGCGTGTCGAAGATACCGGGCAGGATCGCGTTGACGCGGATGCCTTCGCCCATCAGGTCGCGCGCCATCGGCAGGGTCAGGCTGACGATGCCGCCCTTCGACGCGGCATAGGCGGCCTGGCCAATCTGGCCGTCGACCGCCGCTGCGCTGGACGTGTTGATGATGACGCCGCGCGCCTTGTCGTCCAGCGGATCGAGGCTCAGCATGCCGGCGGCCGACTTGGCGCAGCAGCGGAAGGTGCCGATCAGGTTGATCTGGATGATCCGTTCGAACTGGTCGGTCGGGAAGGCCCTGATCTCGCCGGTCTCGCGGTCGCGGCTGGCGGTCTTGATGACATTGCCGGTGCCCGCGCAGTTGACCAGGATACGCTCCTGGCCATGGGCGGCGCGCGCCCTGGCAAAGCCGGCATCGACCGAGGCTTCGTCGGTGACGTCGACCTTGCAGAAGGTGCCGCCGATGTCCGCCGCGACCTTCATCCCGGTTTCCTCGTTGAAATCGAACAGCGCCACCTTGGCGCCCTGCGCCGCGATGGCGCGGGCCGTCGCCTCACCCAGACCCGATGCCCCGCCGGTGACGATGGCGGCTACCCCCTGATCGATCTTCATGCCTGTGTCCTCTCCTTCACGGGGCGCTGGGCGATCGCGCCGTCGTTCGTCAGCGCGTCGAGCGCGCCGTCGTCGAGGCCGAGCCATTCCCCCAATATTTCGCGGCTATGTTCGCCCACGCGCGGCGGGCAGTGACGATAATCGGCCGGCGTCGCCGACAGCTTGCCGGGATAGGCGACGGTCGGGATATCGACCCCATCCTCTTCCCGGCGATAGCGATGGACGGTCTGGCGGGCGTCGATGAAGGGATCTTCGAACACATCCTGGATGCTGTTGACCGGGCCGGCGGGGACGCCGGCGGCGACGAAGCGCGCCATCAGATCGTCGCGGGCGAAGGGGCGGACGATCTCCTGCACCTTCGCCTCGATCGCGTCGCGGTTGATGAGGCGCTGGGCGCTGGTGGCGTAGAGCGGATCGGTGCCCAGTTCGCCATGGCCCATTTCCGTGCAGAAGGCGCGGAACTGGCGGTCATTGCCGATCGCGATGATCATCATGCCGTCGGCAACCTCGAACGTCTTGTAGGGGACGACGGTGGGATGGCGATTGCCCAGGCGTCCCGGCACGATGCCGCCGACCAGCCAGTTCATTCCCTGATTGGCGAGCATCGCGATCTGGGTATCGAGCAGCGACACGTCGATCTGCTGGCCCTCGCCCGTGCGTTCGGCATGGCGCAGGGCGGCGAGGATGGAGACGGTGGCGAACATGCCGGTCGACAGGTCGGCCATGGCGACGCCAGCGCGCAGCGGGCCGCCATCCTCTTCGCCGGTGATGCTCATGAAGCCGCCCATGCCCTGGGCGACGAAATCATAGCCACCCCGATCGGCATAGGGGCCGGTCTGGCCGAAGCCGGTGATCGAGCAATAGACGAGGCGCGGGTTGATCGCCTTCAGGCTGGCATAGTCGAGGCCATATTTGCGCAGGCCCCCGACCTTGAAATTCTCCACCAATATGTCGGCTTCCGCTGCCAGCCGGCGGATCAGCGCGGCGCCCTGTGGCGTCGCCAGGTTGATCGCAGCGGACCGCTTGTTGCGGTTGCAGGACAGGTAATAGGCGCTGGTGCCGATTTCCGGCTGACCGTCGGCGCCGGTCAGGAAGGGCGGCCCCCAGGCGCGGGTATCGTCGCCATGGCCGGGCAGTTCGATCTTGATGACGTCGGCGCCGAAGTCGGCGAGTATCTGGGTCGACCATGGCCCCGCGAGCACGCGCGACAGGTCGAGAACCTTGATCCCTTCAAGCGCGCGGCCGCTCATCGCCTGCCGGCCTTGTTCGTCATGACCCGTGTCATCGCCATCCGCTCCTGTCCCCGCCTATCTGCTGCATCGGTTGATGATTCTGATAGCGGGTGCAGGAATGGAGGGCAAGAATTATTGCACTATGGGATACTTTTGGTGCTATTTCTTGGTGGCGCCGGCGAGATAGGCGAGCAGGTTGGCGCGATCGGCCGGGTTGGGCAGGCCGGCAAAGACCATGCGGTTGCCGGGGACGGCGGCGCTGGGCTTGGCGAGGAAGCCGTCGAGCGACTTGGCATCCCAACGGATCTTGGCCTTCTGCATCGCCGGGGAATAGGTAAAGCCCGGCACCGTGCCCGACGTGCGCCCGAACACGCCCGAGAGCGAAGGGCCGAGCTTCTTCACGCCCGGATCGACCGAATGGCAGACGGCGCAGCGGGCGAAAACCGCCTTGCCCTTGGTCGCGTCGCCCGCCTGGGCCAGCGCCGGGCCGGTGGTCGCGACGGCCATAGCGAACATCATCACCCGCGAAACATGCTTCATCGACATCCTGATTCCTCTTCCCTTCTTCTCTGGTTAAAATCTATACCAGTGTGCATAAATAAACCAATAGCCGTCTGAGTCTGAACGGCGGTTGAAGCGGGAAGGATGCGGAAATGGCCGATGGCGGACCCACGGCGAACCATCGGTTCGGGCCGGGCGGCATGGCGCTGGCCTTGCTGGTGAACATCATGTTCGCGCTCAATGTGATCGCGATGAAGGTGGTGGTGGATGCGACCGCGCCGCTGCTGTCGGTGGCGCTGCGCATGGGGACGGTCTTTTTGATCTGTGCGCCGGCGCTGCGCCCGCTGCCGGGGCGGACGGGCTGGTTGATGCTCTATGGCTTCCTCAATGGCGGGTTGTTCCTGCTGCTGCTGAACCTGGCTTTGTTCATGGCCACCAATGTCGGGGCGCTGGCGATCGCCGGGCAACTGAGCGTACCCTTCTCGCTGTTGCTGGGCGCGCTGCTGCTGGGCGAGCGGCTCAACCGGCGCAAGATTGTCGGCGTGCTGTTGGCCTTTGCGGGGGTCGTGGCGCTGGTGTTCGACCCGCATATATTGGCGGAGGTGCCTGCGGTGCTGGTGATGGCCTGCGCGGCGATGCTGTGGGGCGGCGCGACCCTGGTGCAGCGCAAGCTGACCGGGGTGAGCGTGATGAACGGCCAGGCCTGGAACGGGCTGATGGGCGCGGCGGTGCTGGCGCCCTTTGCCCTGATTTTCGAGCGGCCGGCGATCGCGGGGCTGGCCCATGTCGGCTGGGTGCCGACCGGCTGGTTCGCCTTTTCCTGCCTGGGCGCGACGGTGCTGGGGCAGGGAACGCTCGCCTGGCTGCTGCAACGCTATCCGATCTCGACCATCATGCCGCTGATGCTGGCATCGCCCGTGATGTCGACGGTCTTTGCCTCGCTCTATTTTTGCACGCCGATCACGGCCGGCATGATTTCCGGCGGGACCGTTGCGCTGCTGGGCGTGACGATCATCGCCTTCTCGCCCGACCGCAGGCCGGTCGACTGACAATCAAAAAATGGGCCGGCGTCGCATGCCTCGACGCCGGCCCAGGGGGCTACCGAAGGGCGGTGGTCAGACCGCCCGTTCGAAGATGGCGGCCAGGCCCTGACCGCCACCGATACACATGGTTTCCAGGCCATAGCGGCCGTCGCGCCGCTGCAACTCGCGCAGCAGATTGGCGAGGATGCGCCCGCCGGTCGCGCCGATCGGATGGCCGAGCGAAATGCCCGATCCATTGACGTTGAGCTTGTCGCGATCATCCCAGTTCCAGCCCTTGAGGCAGGCCAGCACCTGCGGCGCAAAGGCTTCGTTGAGTTCGACCAGATCGATGTCGTTCCAGCCAAGGCCATTGCGGGCGAACAGCTTTTCGACCGCCGGCACCGGACCGATGCCCATGCGCGAGGGATCGCAGCCCGCCGCCGCCCAGCTGTGCAGCCAGGCCATGGGTTCAAGGCCCAGTTCTTCCAGCTTGTCCTCCGCGACCACCAGGCAGGCGGCGGCGGCGTCATTCTGCTGGCTGGCATTGCCGGCGGTGACCACGCCGTCCTTCTCGATCGGCTTCAGCAGGGCGAGCGATTCCGGCGTGGCGTCGGCACGAATGCCCTCATCCATGGCGAAGATCAGCGGATCGCCCTTGCGCTGCGGCACGGCGACCGGGACCAGTTCGTCGTCGAACTTGCCGGCGGTCCAGGCGGCTGCGGCACGCTGATGGCTCATCGCGGCATATTCGTCGCACGCCTCGCGGCTGATGTCATAATCCTTGGCGAGATTGTTCGCCGTCTCGATCATGCCGCTGATGATGCCATAGCGGGCGATCGGTTGCGACATGACGCGGCCGCGGGTCAGGCGGTCATGGAACTGGGTCGATCCGGAGCGGGCACCCCAGCGATGGTCCATCGAATAATATTCGACATTGGACATGCTCTCGACCCCGCCGGCGACGACGATGTCGGCGGCGCCTGTCTGGATGCGCATGGCCGCGTCGATCACCGCCTGAAGCCCCGAACCGCAGCGCCGGTCGAGCTGAACACCGGGAATGCTTTCGGGCAGGCCGGCGGCCAGCGCCGACCAGCGGCCGATGCAGGGCGCCTCGCCATTGCCATAGCCCTGGGAGAAGACGACGTCGTCGATCCGTTCGGGATCGATCCTGGTGCGCTCCATCAGCGCCTTGATGATGACCGCGCCCAGATCGCCGGCGCTGAAGGATTTGAGCGAACCGCCATATTTGCCGACGGCGGTGCGGATGGGGGCGACGATGGCGGCTCTGCGCATGCGATGTCCTTTGCGGGAATGGGGAGGATCAGGCGGCCGCTTCGGCCTGGCGGATCATCTGCTTGGCGATGATGGTCTGCTGGATCTGGCTGGTGCCTTCATAGATGCGCAGCAGCCGGACATCGCGATAGAAGCGCTCGACCTTATACTCGGCCATATAGCCGGCGCCGCCATAGATCTGGACGGCGCGGTCGGCGATCCGGCCGACGGCTTCGGAGGCGTAATATTTGAGCGCGGCGCATTCCAGGCTGACCGGCTCGCCGGCGTCGAACTTGGCAGCGACCGACTGCATCAGTGCCTCGGTCGTCAGCATGTCGACCTTCATGTCGGCAAGCATCGCCTGGACCAGCTGGAAATCGGCGATGCGCTGGCCGAACTGCTTGCGCTCCATCGCATATTGCAGGGCCATGTCGATCAGCCGCTGGCACATGCCGAGCGCGACCGCCGCGATATGGATGCGGCCGCGATCCAGCACCTTCATCGCGGTCTTGAAGCCACGGCCGGGCACGCCGCCGATGATGTTGGCGGCCGGCACGACGACATCGTCCAGGATCACGTCGGTGGTGATCGACCCCTTCTGCCCCATTTTCTTGTCGGGCTTGCCGAAGCTGATACCGGGCGTGCCGGCGGGCAGGATGAAGGCGGAGATGCCGGCCGCGCCCTTCACATCCGGTTCGGTCCGGGCCATCAAAGTGAAGACGCTGGCACGCGGGGCGTTGGTGATATAGCGCTTGGTGCCGGTGATGCGGTAAGTGTCGCCGTCGCGGATAGCGACGGTGCGCAGCGAACCGGCGTCGGACCCAGCCTCCGGCTCGGTCAGGCCGAAGCTGGCGATCGCTTCACCGGTGGCGAATTTGGGTAGCCATTCGCGCTTCTGCTCATCGGTCCCGTCCATGACGATGCCCTGGCTACCGATGCCGACGGTGGTGCCGATGACGGAGCGGAAGACGACCGACGCGCGGGTGATCTCGCGGATGATCGCCGCTTCCTCCGCCATGGTGCAGCCGATGCCGCCAAATTCCTCCGGCACGGACAGGCCGAACAGGCCCATGTCGCGCATCTGCTGGATGATGGTTTCGGGCACGGCATCTGCTTCCTCGACGGCGTCCTCGGCCGGGATCAGCTTTTCGCTGACGAAGCGGCGGACGGTGGTGCGGAACAGGTCGAACGTCTCGGCGTCCATGAAAAATCTCCTCTCAATATCCGATGTCGGCGACCATCGCGTCGCTGCCGTCGCAGCGGATCGCGCGGCAGCGGCCGGCTTCATCCTCGCGCAGCAGCACCGGCTGGCCGGCAAACGCCGGCGCGACAGCGCGGAAGGCGAAGCGGGTCGGGCTGCGGCCGCCGCGCCGGGCATGGCCGAACACTCTGGCGGCAGTGAGGGGGCCGTGGATCACCAGGCCGGGATAGCCCTCCTCGCCTGTCGCATAGGGCAGGTCATAATGGATGCGATGGCTGTTGAAGGTGACGGCCGAGAAGCGGAACAGGTCGACGCTGTTTGGCGCCCAGTTCACATCGTCGGAGCCGGCATCAACGGTCGTGGGGACGATTGCGGGCGTCGGCGCGCCGGTGTCGCGATAGACGATGGTCTGCACCTCGCTCACCCGTTCGCGATCGGCCTGGACGATACTGTGGCCGACCTTCACGAGGACAAGCTCGCCGCTGCGGCCGCTCTTGTGGGCGATATCCAGCACGGTCGAGGTACGGGTCGCTTCCCAGTCGAGCATCAGAGGCGCGTGGAACTGCATCTCGGCGGCAGCGAACATGCGGCGGGGCAGGCTTATCTGCGGCAGGAAGCCGCCGCGTTTGGGATGACCGTCCGGACCGATCTGGTCGGCGGCGGCCACCGGCAGGAAGAAGGCCCAATGGGCCAGCGAGGGCTGGACTGTCTCGACATCGAGCGGCTCGCCGATGGCGGCGGCGAAGCGGCGCAGCGCTTCCCGGTCGAGCATCTCGGTCCGGCTCTCGGTCCTGCCGACCCATGTTTGCCAATGGGCGATATCGGATGGGGAAAGGGTCATGCGACCAGTCCTTCGTCGTGGAGGCGGCCGATCGCGCCGCTGTCGAGGCCGAGCAGCCCACTCAATATCTGGTCGCTATGCTCGCCAAGGCGCGGGGCCGTGCCGACGCCGCCGCGCGCCTCGCCGGCCAGCGTGCCGGCCGGGCCGGACGTCGGGTAGGTGAGGCCGCTGGGATGGGCGATCGTCTCGAACAGGGGATTGGCGGTGAACAGCCGCTCGTCCTGCGTCACGGCCTGATGCAGCGACTGATATTCGCCCCAGGTGACGCCGCCCGCGTCGAAGGCGGGTTTCAAGGCATCGCTGCTGCGCGCGGAGAAGGCGGCTTCGAACAAGGGGAAGAGCCGGGCGCGGTGGGTGAAGCGCGCGCCTTCATCCTTGGCGAAGTTGGCACCCGTTTCGCTTTCCAGCGCGGCAATGGCTTCGCCAAGGTCCAGCGTCTTGAGCAGGCCGGTCCATTGGCGCGGGGTGATGGCGACGACGATTAGTCGCTTGCCGTCGGCGGTCAGGAAATCCCGGCCGAAGGCGCCGAACAGGTCGTTGCCCATGCGCGGGCGGTCGCCTGCCGACAGGACTTCCGCCACGGAGCCCAGATGCGACAGGGTGGAGGCCGCGAGGTCCGACAGAGGCACGCGGATTTCCGCGCCCTGGCCGGTCGCGCGCCGGCGCAGCAGGGCGGACGTCATGGCAAAGGCGGCATAGGCACCGCCGAGCAGATCCCAGGCCGGCAGGACATGGTTGACCGGTCGGTCATCGTCGGCCGGGCCGGTCATCATGGGCACGCCGGCGGCGGCGTTGATGGTGTAATCGACGGCCGGCGATCCGTCGGCCCAGCCCATCACCCGGACGCTGATGATGTCGGCACGGCGCGCGGCCAGCGCGTCATGGCTGAGGAAGCCCTTCACCGGATAATTGGTGAGGAACAGGCCGGCATTGTCGCCCGGCGCAGTGGCGATGGCGACCGCCAGTTCGCGTCCTTCGGGACGGCCAAGGTCGATCGCGATCGATTTCTTGCCCTTGTTGAGGCCCTCCCAATAGAGGCTGGCCCCGGATGGCGCGACCGGCCAGCGACGATAGTCGGGGCCGCCACCGATCGCGTCGAAACGGATCACCTCCGCTCCCATCTGCGCCAGATGCAGACCGCAGGACGGGCCGGCGATGAAGGCGGCGCCCTCTACCACACGCAGGCCCTTGAGCATGTCGTACATGGAATTTCCCCCTAGCCCAGCCTGACCATGGTGCGGCCGATATTGGCGCCTGAGAACAGGCCCCAGAAGGCGTCCAGCGCCTTGTCGATGCCGTCATAGACGGTTTCGGCCGAGGCCATCTGGCCGGCCTGGTTCCAGGCGGTCATGCGTTCCAGCATCTCCGCCTCCAGATCCATATGGTCGAGCGCGATATAGCCCTGCATGCGGATGCGCTTGGTCATCAGCATGGTGAGGTTGCGCGGCACGGTCGGCGCATCGGTGACATTATATTGCGAGATCATGCCGCAGATGGCGAAGCGTGCGAAATCATTGGCGAGCGACAGGGCGGCCTGCAGATGATCGCCGCCGACATTGTCGAAATAGACGTCGATGCCGCTGGCGCCGATCGCCTTGACTTCGCGGGCGAGGGCCTTGGTCAGGTTCGGCTCCGCCTTGTAATCGATCGCGGCGTCGACCTTGAGCACATCGTGCAGGAAGGCGGTCTTGTCCGGGCCGCCGGCCGATCCGATCACCTTGCACCCCATGTTGCGCGCGATCTGGCAGGCGATCGACCCGACCGCGCCGGACGCGGCCGACACGAAGACGGTGTCGCCCGGCTGCAATTCGGCAATACGGATAAGGCCGGCATAGGCGGTGAGGCCGGTCATGCCGGCGAAGCAGAGATAGGCCTGGGGCGGCAAGGCCTGGCGGTCGCGATGCTGGAGCGCGGTGCCGGGGGCATTGAACGCCTGTCGCCAGCCAAGCCGGGAAAAGACCAGGTCGCCGGGCGCGAAGGCCGGATCGTTGGAAACGATCACCTCGCCGATCGCCGGCCCCTCCATCGCCGTATCAAGGGCGAAGGGCGGGACATAGCTTTTGGCGTCGCTCATCCGGCCGCGCATCGCCGGGTCGACCGCCATCCAGAGGTTGCGAACCTGTACCTCGCCGGGGCCGGGCGGTGGCACGGCCTGTTCGACGGTGGCGAAATCCTCCGCCACGGGGGCGCCGACCGGCCGGCGCTTCAACTGTATTTCGCGCGATTGCATGGTCATCGGCCCCTCAATAGCCATTGAGCCGCGCCCAGCGCTCGCGATGCCAGGCGGTGCTGCCATGGCATTGCTCGGCGACGCGGGCGCGCTTCAGGTAGAGGCCGGCATCATGTTCATGGGTCATGCCGATGCCGCCATGCAACTGGACCATCTGCGACGAAATCCGATGCAGCGTCTCGCCGGCGATCGCCTTGGCGAGCGAGGCGAGGGCGGGGAGCGCAGGATCGTCGGCATCGATCGCCGCGAGCGCGGTTTCGACCGCCGATCGCGTCAGCTGCAATTCTCCGAACAGTTCGGCGGCGCGATGCTGGAGCGCCTGGAAGGAGCCGATGATTGCGCCGAACTGGACGCGGGTCTTGAGATAATCGAGCGTGATGTCGAACGCCTGGGTCGCGCTGCCCAGCATTTCGGTCGCCATGCCGATCGCGGCCCGGTCGCGGATCGCGTCGATCAGGTCGGCGGCCTTGCCGATTTCGCCCAGCACGTCGTTGACAGCGATGTTGACACTCTCGAAGCGGTAGAGGGCCGGGCGACGGGCATCGATCTGGTCGAGCGGCTGCCGTTCCAGTCCGGCGCTGTCGGTCGGCACCAGGAACAGGGTCAGACCGTCGCGATCGCCCGGCGCGCCGCTGGTGCGTGCGGCGACGATAGCGAGATTGGCGATCATGCCGTCCTGCACCGGGCGCTTGGTGCCCGACAATGTCCAGCCATCGCCCGAAGCTGTGGCGGCGAGTGCGGTGCGCTCGGGCGCATGATGCGGGCCTTCGTCGAGTGCGAGCGTACCGATCAGCGATCCGTCGGCGATACCGGGCAGCCAGCGCGCCTGCTGATCCTGCGTTCCCGCGAGGCGCAGCGCCGAAGCAGCGACCAGCGCGGAGCTGATGAGCGGCGAGGCGGCCAGGGTGCGTCCCAGTTCCTCGATCACCAGGCCAAGGCTGAGATAGCCGAAATCGGCGCCGCCATGGGCTTCTGGCACGATGATGCCGCACCAGCCCATCTGTGCCATTTCGGCCCAGGCTTCGGCATCATAGCCATCCGATCCGCTGAGACCACCGCCGCCATGATCGTAGAGTCCGCGCAGCGCGGTCACGGGCAGGCGGTCGCGCACCCATTGTGACGCCATGTCCTTCAGCATCGTCTGTTCTTCGTTCAGCACCGCCACGGCGCGTCCTCCCGCATCCTGTCTTTTCTCTCGTCCTCGCCCATGCTCAGCCCGGCAGGCCGAGCGTGCGCTTGGCGGTGATATTGTTCTGCACCTCGTAGCTGCCGCCGTAGATGGAGAAGGCCTTGCTGTGCAGCCAGGCGCGCGTCGCTTCCTTCTCGGCCGCGCTGTAGGGATCGCCGGCCCAGCCCAGACCATAGGCGCCCATGATCTCGACCAGCAGTTCGGCCCGTTCCTGGATGATGCCGGACCACAAATTCTTGAGCGCGGACACGCCATGGCTGGGGCCGCCATTCTTCCCCTCGGCGGCGAGCCGGCGCACGGTCGCCATATAGGCTTCATGCCGCATCGCATTGCGCACCATCCGGGCGCGCAGGTCCGGACTGTCGACCCGCCCCAGCGCGTCCGTGCCCAGATAGTCATGGGCGAGCGGGGCGAGGGGGGTGATGTCGGCCTTTACCTCCGACAGGCTGTTGCGTTCGAATTGCAGCAGCCGCTTGGCGATGGTCCAGCCCTGGTTGACCTCGCCCACCAGATTGCCCTTGGGCACCTTCACATCGTTGAAGAAGACCTCGCAGAAATGGGTCGATCCGCTGATGAGGACGATAGGCCGGGCCTCGATCCCTTCGGATTGCATGTCGACCAGCAGGAAGCTGATGCCGCCCTGCTTGCGCTCGGTGTCGGTGCGGACGAGGACGAAGCACCAGTCGGCCTGGTCGGCGCCCGATGTCCAGATCTTCTGGCCGCTGACCAGCCAGTGGTCGCCCATGTCGATGCATTTGGTCTGGAGCGCGGCCAGGTCAGACCCCGCGCCGGGTTCGGAAAAGCCCTGGCACCAGCGCCGTTCATGGCTGGCGATGAAGGGCAGATGTTCCAGCTTCTGTGCTTCGTCGCCATATTCCAGCAGGGTCGGGCCAAGCATCATCGTGCCATAGCTGCGGATCGGGTTGAAACCGCCGATCGCCGCCAGTTCTTCGCCGATGATCTTGCCATGCGCTTCGGTGAGGCCGGCGCCGCCATAGCGCGGCGCCCAGGTGGGAACGCCCCAGCCCTTGTCGGTCATGCGCTGGCGCCAGAGCTGATAATCGTCATTGGCGGCGGCAGCATGGGCGTCGCCCTGGAAGAGGAGGCCGGGCACATTGGTCAGCGCCGGCGGAAAATTCGCCTTCAGCCAGGCGCGCGCCTCCTGCCGGAATTCTTCTCTATCGATGGGCTCCATTTCCGCCATCCACTCACATCCCTGTTCTGCTCGAAAGGCGAGCGCGCCGTCCGGCGATGACCGTCGGGCTGCTCGCGGCTTTCGGATGGCCGCTTGCGATCCATGACCGATTCCTTAGGTCAATATTGCACAGGTGGCTAGTTATATTTTGCACTCAAGGATAATTTTCATCCGTAACAGAAATCACGAATTTTGCGCAATATGGCGGAAAAGCGCGGAAATGCGGTGGCGCTCATGGGGCGCGCGCAGGAAAATATCGTAACGACGATTGCCCGATTGACAGCCGGTCGCCTGTTCATAAACTATACCATAATGCAAAATTGATAAGGCCGGTCCGCCGTGGCGTGAGAACTGGCTACCGCTGCAGGAGAGCGTAGTATGGAAACCATGGCCGCCCGTCCGATCCCGGCGCATGTGCCGCCCGACATGATCGGCAATTTCAGCCTGTTCAGCTCGCCGGGGCTGGAGCCGACCCCCAATGGCGATCCGCAGGCGGCGAGTGCGGTGGTGCATGACGGGCCGCGCATCTTCTATTCGCCGGTCAATACCCGCGACGGCAAGGGCACCTGGGTCATCACCCGTGCCCAGGATCAGCGGCGGGTGCTGCAAGACCCGGAAACCTTCTCCAGCCATCGCAGCATCTTTGCCTCGGCGCTGGGCGAAAGCTGGCAGATGATCCCGCTGGAGCTGGACCCGCCCGAACATGGCAAGTTCCGTTCGTTGCTCAATCCGCTGCTGTCGCCCAAGCGGGTGATGGCGCTGGAAACGGCGGTGCGCGAAAGGGCGAGCGTGCTGATCGACCGGATCGCCGCGGCGGGCACCAGCTGCGATGTGATGACCGATTTCGCCTTCCCCTTCGCGGTCAATATCTTCCTGCGCTTCCTGGGCCTGTCGGATGATCGGCTCGACGAATTTGTCGGCTGGGCCAATGATCTGCTGCATGGCGACAATGTGAAGCGGCCGGCGGCGGCGCGCACCATCGTCGCCTTCATCGACGAACTCTCGGCCGATCGGCGTCGGCAGCCGGTCGATGATTTCATGTCCTTCCTGGTGCAGTCGCGGATCGACGACCGGCCGCTGACCGACATGGAGATCAGGGGCACGGGCGTGCTGTTGTTCATCGCCGGGCTGGACACGGTGGCCGCCGCGATCGGCTTTGACCTCAACTATCTGGCGCGGCATCAGGCGGACCAGCAATGGCTGCGCGACGACCCCAAGCGGATCGTGCTGGCGGCAGAGGAATTGCTGCGCGCCTATCCGACGGTGCAGATGATCCGGGTCGCGACCAGGGATGTGGATTTCGAGGGCGCGCCGATCCGCAAGGGCGACTATGTGTCCTGCGCGACGATGATCGCCAATCGCGATCCGCTGGAATTTGCCGATCCCGCGCGCATCGACCTTGCCCGCGAAGATAATCGCCATACCGCCTTTGCCTATGGCCCGCATCGCTGCCTGGGGTCGCATCTGGCGCGGCGCGAGATCGTCGTGGGGCTGGAGGAGTGGCTGAAACGCATCCCGACCTTCCGCATCAAGTCCGGCACCGCGCCGGTCACCTATGGCGGCCATGTGTTCGGGATCGAAAATCTCATCCTCGACTGGTCGCAGGAGGATGCGGCATGAAGATCATCGTGCATCGCGAGAAATGCCAGGGCCATGCCCGCTGCTGGGCGATGGCGCCCGACATTTTTGAACTGGACGACGAGGGCTATATCATGCCCGGCGACATCGACGTGCCGGAAGAGCAGGAAAGGCTGGCCTGGATGGGCGCCAAATCCTGCCCCGAACGCGCGCTCGACATCCAGAAATGAGGGCTTCCCTGCAGGCCCTTGGTGGCCTTGTCGCGCTGGCATCCGGCCCGGCTATGGCGGCGGAGCTGCGCCCCGACCAGATCGCCTTTCGCGATATCTATCGGGAACTGGTGGAGACCGATACCAGCGCGCCGACCGGCAGTTGCACCGTCGCGGCGGGCAGGATGCTCGATCGGCTGCGAAAGGCGGGCTTCGGGCCGGACCGCGCGGAAGTCTTCGTGCCGGAGGGACATCCGAAGGATGGCGGCCTGATCGCGCGGATCGAGGGCAGCGATCCGCGCGCCGCGCCGCTGCTGCTGGTCGATCATATCGATGTAGTCGCTGCCCGGCGCGAGGATTGGCCGCGCGATCCGTTCCGGCTGACCGAGGAGAAGGGCTATTTCATCGGCCGCGGGGTGATCGACGACAAGGCGCTGTCGGCAATCTGGATCGACAGCCTGATCCGGATGCAGGCGGCAGGCTTTCGTCCCCGGCGCACGATCAAGGTGGCGCTGACCTGTGGCGAGGAGAGCGGCGACGCGGTGAACGGGGTCGACTGGCTGCTGCGCAATCGGCGCGATGCGGTGCAGGCCGGCTTTGCCCTGAACGAGGGCGGCTATGGTATCAGCGACAAGGATGGCCGGCCGATCGCCCTCTATCTGGCGGTGGGCGAGAAATATGCGCAGAGCTTCACGATCGAGGCGCGTAACAGTGGCGGCCATAGCAGCCGGCCGCGCCCCGACAATGCGATCTATGAGCTGGCCGATGCGCTGGCGGCGGTGCGACGGCTGGCATTCCCGATGCAGCTCAATCCGACCAATCGCGGCTATTTTACCCGCATGGCGCCGATCGTCGGCGGCGCGATGGGGCAGGCGATGGAGCGACTGGGGCAGGGGCATGACGACGACGCGACGGTCGCGACGGTGACGGGCGACGTCACCTATAATGCGATGCTGCGCACCACCTGTGTCGCGACGCAGGTGGAGGCGGGCCACGCCGAAAATGCACTGCCGCAGCGGGCGCAGGCAACGATCCAGTGCCGCCTGTTTCCGGGCGACAAGGTGGAGGATGTCGAGGCGAAGCTACGGTCGGCGCTGCCGTCGGGGATCGCCCTGACGCACAAGGGCGACAAGGGCGCGCCGGCTGTGCCGCCGCCGCTCGATCCCCGGATCATGGGACCGGCCGAAAAACTGGCGCAGCGGCATTTTCCCGGCATTCCGGTGGTGCCCAACCTGCTGACCGCCGGCACCGATGGCCGCTATCTGAGCGCGGCGGGCATCCCGACCTATGGCGTGCCGGGCATCTTTCTCGATCCCGACGGCAATGGCGCGCATGGCGTGGACGAGCGCATCAGGGTGAAGAGCGTCTATGACGGGCGCGACTATCTCTATGCGCTGATCCGTGCCTATGCCGAGGGGCGCTGACCGGCCCCTCGGTTGGCGGTGATCAGGTGCGGATCCACACGCCCTTGGTCTGGAGATAGGCGTCGATATGTTCGGCGCCGCCCTCGCGGCCATAGCCGCTCATCTTGTAGCCGCCGAACGGGACCGACGGGTCCATGGCGAAATAATGGTTCACCCAGATGGAGCCGGCGCGGATGCGCTTGACTGCCGTCATGGCCTTGCCGATGTCGCGCGTCCACACCCCGCCGGCCAGGCCGAAGCGGGTGGCGTTGGCGCGGCCGATCACCTCGTCCAGGCTGTCGAAGGGCAGGATGCAGGAGACCGGGCCGAAAATCTCCTCACGCGCGATCCGCATCTCGTCGGTCACATCGGCAAAGATGGTCGGGGCGACCCAATGGCCCTTGTCGAGCGCGCCGCCGGTGACGCGATGGCCACCGGTGACGAGCCGGGCGCCCTCCCGCGGGCCGAGGTCGAGATAGGAGGAGACGCGGGCGAACTGCCTGGCCGACACCAGCGGGCCGATCACGGTTTCGGGATCGAGGCTGGGGCCGATCTTGAGATTGGCGGCGAAGGCGGCGATGCGCTGCACCATCTCCTCATAGACCGGCCGCTCGACGAACAGGCGGGTGCCGGCGGCGCAGACCTGGCCCGAATTGTTGAACACGCCCATGGCCGCGGCCGGGGTCGCGGCGTCGAGATCGGCATCGGCGAAGATGATGTTGGGCGACTTGCCGCCCAGTTCCATCGTCACCTTCTTCACCGATCCGGCCGAAGCGGCGATGATCCGCTGGCCGGTTTCGCACGAGCCGGTGAAGGCGATCTTGTCGACGTCCGGATGGGCGGAAAGGGCGGCACCGGTCTCGCCTGCGCCGGTGACGACATTGACGACGCCGGGCGGCACGCCGGCCTCCAGGCAGAGTTCGGCAAAGCGCAGCGGACTGAGCGAGGCATCCTCGGCTGGCTTCAGCACGATGGTACAGCCGGTGGCGAGTACCGGGGCGACCTTCCACGCGGCGCTGAACAGCGGGCCGTTCCAGGGGATGATCGCGCCGACGACGCCGACCGGCTCCTTCAATGTGTAAGAGAGAAGATCGACCGGGAAGCTGTTGGACAAAGTCTCGCCATGGATGGCGGTGGCGGCGCCGGCGAAATGGCGCAGCGATCGCTGCAACATGCCGCGCAGCCCCATGGCGGCGGTGATCGGCCGGCCCATCTCGATCACGTCGAGCAGGGCGAGATCCTGAAACTCGGCATCGACCAGATCGGCGAGGCGCAGCAGCACCGCCTGGCGCTCAGCCGGCTTGAAGCGGCTCCATGGCCCTTCGAAGGCGGCGCGGGCGGCGCGGACGGCGCGGTCGACATCCTCGGCACCGGCCAGCGCGAGTTCGGCGACCAGTTCGCCGGTGGACGCGCTGAAGCTCTGGAAACGCTTGCCCGACAGGGCGTCGACATGCTGGCCATCGATCAGCAACTGCTTGGGCTTGCCGTCGATGAAGGCGGGGCGGCGGGTTTCGATCATCTTATGTCCTTTCGGGAACGGCCGGTCAGACCGGCTCGCCTTCATGGGCGCGGCGCATCGACGCGCGGCCGAGGGCGAAGAGAAGGGCGGCGGGCAACAGCACACAGAAGACGCTGGTGATGAGCGACAGGCCGACCTTCATCTCGTCGCCCCACAATTTGTCGGTGACGAGGCCAATGAAGGCCGGGCCGCCGGCCATGGCGATGAGGCCCGAGGCGAGCACATAGAGCGCCGAGACGCGGCCGCGCAGATAGGCCGGGGTGACGACCTGCACGGTGGCCGGTCCCATGCTGGCGGTCGAGAGGATCAGCGCCATGAAGCACCAGTAGCAGACGACCGTTGCCCAGGGACTGGCGACCAGGAAGGCGGCGATGCCGAAGGGCGCGGCGGCCAGCACGGTGAACAGGCACCAGACAAGATGCGCGTCCTTGCGCCCCCGGCGATAGAGGCGGTCGACGGTCCAGCCATGGAGCGGGATCAGCGCGGCGGCGGCGATCTGGGCGATGCCGATCACCGGGCCGATCTGCGCCGGCTGCCAGCCATGGAGGCGGGCGAGATAGACCGGGGTCCAGAGCTGGAAGCCGATGGTGGCGGCATAAGCGAGGCCGAAGCCGACAAAGGCAGCGGTGTAGAGCGGCTTGTGCCGGCGGATATAGGCCCAGGCCTCGCCATAGCCTGCGCCCGCGCTCACGGCCTTGCGCCGGGGCGGCTCGCGGAACAGGAAGACGAGGAAGGCGAGCAGGATGCCGGGCGCGCCGGTCATGATGAACACCTGTTGCCAGGGCTGGAGCGTGCCGATGAGCGGCCAGGTGGCGGGGCCGGCCTTCATCGCCGCACCGACGATCGGGCCGCCCAGCAGGAAGACGATGCCCGCGCCCATGACGCCGCCCATGATGAAGACCGACATGGCGAGCGAGACGCGGTGCGGCGGGAAGCTGTCGCCGACCACCGAATAGCTGCCGGTGCCAAAGCCCGACTCGCCTGCGCCGACGCCGGCGCGCGCCATGGCAAGGCCGATGAAGCTGCCGGCGAGGCCGCAGGAGGCAGCGGCGATGCTCCACACCGTGACCGACAGATAGAGGACGATGCGGCGGCTGAAGCGATCGAGCGCCATGCCGAGCGGAATGGCGCACAGGCAAAAGAGGACGGCGAAGGCGGGTCCCTGGAGCAGGCTGATCTGGAGGTCGGAGAGGCCCAGATCCTGTTTGATCGGCCCGACCATCAGGGCCATGATGTTCCGGTCTGTCAGCGACAGGATATAGAGCAGGAACAGGATCGCGACGGTCAGCCAGCCCATGGCCGGGCTGGGATAGGCGGCTGTAGCCGGCGCAGGCGGCGGCGTAGAGCTGTCGATCGGCGCTGATGATGACGGCGAAGATGGCATGGGCAAGGCAGGTTCGCTCATCGGTGGGGCGCCCTGATCATGACCGTTTCTCTGTTGTGCAGGCTCGACACCAACCTTCTCCATCCTGATCGTCGTGCCTGGTCCGGGGAGCGGCACGATCTGTTGCCGGCATAACGCACATTTTTGCACTATAGGTCAATATGTGAACGGGGCCGTTCTGCTGTTTTGACGGCTGCCCTTATCTGAAGAGCGGATTTCCGTCGGGGCAAGGGGCGGATTCCTGCACGATCAAACATTTACCTATGGTGCAATTTTAGTTGACATCCACCGCCGGAGCGATAGAAATAAAAATGCACACCGGGATAATAATGACAGGTGTGGGCCGAAGAGCCGACACATTGTGTCCAGGGAGAGGAAAGACCAATGTCCAAGCACAAGATTTTTGCGTCGTCGCTCGCGATCGGCGCCAGCATCGTCGCCATGACGGGCAGCGCGCTGGCGCAGGATGCCATGCCGGCAGCGCCGGTGCCCGAACAGGCGGCCGAGCAGGGCAATGCTGCCCCGGTCAGCACGTCCGACATCGTCGTGACCGGATCGCGCATCGTGCGCGATGGCTATACCGCGCCAACGCCGGTGACGGTGGCAACGACCGAGGAACTGACCCGGACCACGCCGTCGAGCATCCCCGATGCGCTCAACAAGCTGCCGCAATTCTCCAATTCGCTCAGCCCGTCCAAGTCGGCGTC
The DNA here is from genome assembly GCF_014197035.1 of Sphingobium scionense. Lineage (GTDB taxonomy): Bacteria > Pseudomonadota > Alphaproteobacteria > Sphingomonadales > Sphingomonadaceae > Sphingobium > Sphingobium scionense. The sequence continues at coordinate 292,079 of NZ_JACIEU010000003.1, forward strand.
GAACTTCTCGAACGCGCCGATCCACGGCAACGTGCTCAACCTGCGCGGTCTGGGCACGCCCAGCGCCAATCCCAAGGGGCCGCTGCGCACGCTGATCCTGTTCGACGGCATGCGCGTGTCGCCGACCGAATATATCGGGACGATCGACACCAATGTCCTGCCGCAACTGCTGATGCAGCGCGTCGACGTAGTGACCGGTGGCGCCTCGGCCCAATGGGGGTCTGACGCGGTCGCGGGTGTCGTCAACTTCGTGCTCGACAAGAAATTCACCGGCATCAAGGGCGTTGCCCAGGCGGGCATTTCCGACGAGGGCGACAATGCCAACCAGCGCCTCGGCCTGGCGGTCGGCCAGGATTTTGCCGGCGGTCGCGGCCATATCCTGCTGAGCGGGGAATATTCCAACAACGAAGGCATGCTGCGCAGCGATCGCGACTATGCGACCAAGGGCTATAGCTATGTCGGCAGCGTCGTGGGCTGCACCAAGCTGGCGAGCGAGCCGGCTTCGGTCTGCGCGCCCGGCGGCGCGCGCAATCCCTACACGATCGGGTCGGACATCCTGATTTCGGCGCTCGCCCCCAACGGCCGCATCACCGCCTCCAGCGTGGCGGGCAATCCCTATGTCGGGCAGGTCATCAACAATGACGGCACGACGCGGCCGTTCAACACCGGCACGGCGGTCGGCACGACCGGCTTCCAGTCGGGCGGCGACGGCTACCAGATCCCGACCACCGGCGCGGCGGTCATCCCGCTCACTACCTATCAGGCCTTCGGTCGCCTGAGCTATGATGTGACGGATGACATCAATGCCTTCGTCCAGGGCAGTTGGTCGCGTTCGGACCTGGAATATTCGACCCAGGTGAACGCGCTGGTCCCCTCGTCGCAGGGCGTCACCATCTACAAGGGCAATCCCTATCTGTCGTCCGCGCTGAATTCGGCGCTGACGTCCGCGACGGACAGCTACACCGTCGGCCAATATGATGCCGGCCAGCCGACCGCCATCGCCAAGGAACGCACCGATTACTGGATGGTCAATGCCGGCTTCACCGGCAAGCTGGGCGGGCTGGACTGGAGCGCCACTTACTCGCATGGCGACTCCAAGCACACTCTGGCCAATTCCGGCCTTTATGACAGCAAGAAGCTCTATGCCGCCGCCGACGCGGTGGTCGACCCCAGCACTGGCCAGATCACCTGCCGCGTGCTGCTCGATCCGACCTATGCCAGCCAATATGCAGGCTGCAAGCCGATCGACGTGCTGCATGGCGATCCGTCCAAGTCGACGCCCGAAGGCTATGCCTATGCCACCGGCACGTCGCGTTACAAGGCGATCATCCGCCAGGACAGCTTTGCCGTGAACCTGAATGGCAGCCTGTTCGACCTGCCGGCCGGGCCGGTCGACTTCGCGGTCGGCGCGGAATATCGCAAGCAGAAGCTGAACCTCACCAGCAATGCCGATCCGTCGCTGCTCGACACGGCGGCCGAGCGCAGCGCTTATTTCGCCGGCCTGCGCGGCGTGCCGGCCACCACCAACTTCTACTGGCTGACCAATGTCGGCACGGCGCGAGGCAGCCTGAACGTCAAGGAGGCCTATGCCGAACTGGCGGTGCCGATCCTGAAGGACAAGCCTTTCTTCCGGGAACTCAGCATCAACGGCGCGGGGCGCATCACCGACTATTCGACGTCTGGCACGGTCGAAACCTGGAAGGTTGGCACGACCTGGAAGCCGGTCGATGACCTGCTGCTGCGCGCCACGCTGTCACGCGACATCCGCGCGCCCAACCTGTTCGAACTCTATTCGGGCGCGCAGAGCGGGATCGGCATCGTCAACGATCTCCAGACCGCAGACGGCAGCTATGGCAGCGGCCTCAACCAGAATGTCAATACCGTCACCAGCGGCAACGCCAATCTGAAGCCGGAGAAATCCAAGACGCTGACAATCGGTGGCGTGCTGACCCCCTCCTTCTTCCGGGGCTTCTCGCTGTCGGTCGATTATTACAAGATCAAGGTCACCGGCCTGATCGACAGCCTGTCGTCGCAGCAGATCATCACCAACTGCTATAATGCGGGCGGTTCGGGCGTGGCCGAATGCGGCCTGATCGACCGCGCCACGCCGACCAGCCTGCCGTCGCTGGTGCATATCGTGCCGGCCAACATCGCCTTCCTGAAAACCGCCGGCATCGATTTCGACGCCAGCTATCGCACGGCGGTGGGCGATGGCGCGCTGGGTCTGCGGCTGTACATGAACTATCTCGATAAGTTCGATGCCCAGCAATATGCCGGCGCGCCGATCGCCCATTATGCCGGTGTCAGCGTGGTGGGCAGCAATCCGACCGGCTTCCCGCGCTGGCGCGGCAACCTGTCGGTCGACTATAGCAACGGCCCGTTCGGCATCACCCTGTCGGAACAATATATTCACAAGATGCGGCTCGACATTCCGGGTGGCCCGGTGCCGATCCAGTTCGTCGACGATAAGGTGAAGGCGGTCTGGTATACCGACCTGTCGGTGCGCTTCACCGTGCCCAGGGGGAATGGCAATTTCGAGCTGTTCGGCAACGTCAACAATCTGTTCGACAAGCAGCCGCCGATCATTCCGGGCACCGTGCCGGGCGTGAACCTGCCCACCAATATCGCGGTCTACGACTTTATCGGCCGCGCCTTCACCGCGGGTGTCCGCTTCAAATTCTGACGGTTTGCATCCTTGTCGGGAAATAGGGCGGGTTGCCGGAGGTCCGATTGGAGGGCCTCCGGCAACCCTTTTTTTGCTCGGCGATGGCGTGGTTGATGGCGCGGGCCGGGGATCGCGAAACTGTCCTACATCGGCGGCCCTATGCTATGCCCTGGCTTGTCGTGCATGCGCGGTTGGAAATTTCCTTTCCCGTTGGCGTATGAAGATGTCAAAATATGCGGGAAATATGCGAAGTTAAGGGGGCGGGATGACGCAGGGGGTCGGGGGCGACTATGTGATGGATGCGAAGCGGGACCGGCTGGTCATCACTGCTTCGGCATTGGGCACCGTTTTCGAATGGTATGATTTCTACATCTATGGCGTGCTGGCGCCGATCATCGGCCGGACATTTTTCCCGACCGACAATCCGACCGTCGAGCTGCTTTACACGCTCGCCGGTTTCGCCATCGGTTTCGCCTTCCGACCGATCGGAGCGATGCTGTTCGGCTATCTCGGCGATCGGCTGGGGCGCAAATATACCTTCCTTGCCACCATCGTCCTGATGGGGCTGGCGACGGCAGGCGTGGGTCTCACCCCGTCGGCGGCCAGCATCGGCGTGGCGGCGCCGGCCATCCTGATCGCGCTGCGGATCGCGCAGGGGCTGGCGCTGGGCGGCGAATATGGCGGCGCGGCCATCTATGTCGCCGAACATGCCCCGGCCGGAAAGCGCGGCTTCTATACCAGCTTCATCCAGGCCGGGGTGATCGGCGGCTTCATCCTGTCGCTGATCGTCGTGGTCGGCACCCAGTGGATCGTGGGCATGGATGTATGGGACGCCTGGGGCTGGCGGATTCCCTTCATCTTCTCGCTCGCGCTGCTCGCCATTTCGCTGTGGATGCGGCTGATGCTGCGCGAAAGCCCGGTCTTCACCGCCATGAAGAAGGCCGGGCAGCAGGCGAAGAACCCACTGAAGGAAGCCTTCACCGCGCCGGGCAACAGGAAGCGGATGCTGGTGGCGATGATCGGCATCGCGGCGGGTTTCACCGTCATTGCCTATACGGTGATGTTCCAGGCGCTCTATTTCCTTCAGAGCAGCCTGCATGTCGCGCCGGGCATCGCCCAGTTGCTGGTCGGCGGCAGCGCCTTTGCCGGCATGGGTGCCTTCATCTTCTTCGGCTGGCTGTCCGACAAGATCGGGCGCAAGAAACCGATCGTCATCGGCTATGCGCTGGTGCTGCTGCTGGTCATGCCACTCTACCAATTCATGGGCGCGACCGCGAACCCGGCACTGACGCAGGCGGCGGCGCGGGCACCCGTACTGGTGAGCGGTCCCGATTGTCGCTTCGATCCCTTTGCCAAGGTGCAGCCGACCGCCTGCGGCAAGCTGCTCGATCATTTTTCCAAGCGCGGCATTCCCTATGACAAGCGCAGCGGCGCGACCCCGTCGGTCAGCATCGGTGGCGTGGCCGTGGCGGACATCAGCAGTGACGGGATCGATGCCGCGCTGACGGCGCAGGGCTATGATTTCGGTGTCGTCCGCCCCGACTGGCCGCGCGCGATGATGCTCTTCGCCGCGCTGCTCCTGCTCTGGACCCTGTCGGGCGCGACCTATGGCCCGGTGGCGGCGCTGTTGTCGGAATATTTCCCGGCGCGCATCCGCTATTCGTCGCTCTCCATCCCCTATCATATCGGCACTGGCTATTTCGGCGGTTTCCTGCCGCTGGTCAGCCAATATATCGTCGCGCGCACCGGCGATCCCTATGCCGGCCTGTGGTATACCATCGCGGTGGTGGCGCTGGCCCTGGTCACCTGCCTCGTCGCCTTGCCGGAAACCAGGGGGCGCCCCCTCGACGCTTGATCCCCGGCGCGCTATCGGCTGCGGGCAATGACTGGCTATATCGCTCCGCTCCGCCTGCGCCTCGATGGCGACGCGCTGCTTTCCAACTGGCGCTGGCTGGCGCGGCAGGGCGGCGCCCCGGCCTGCGGCGCGGCGATCAAGGCCGATGGCTATGGCCTGGGTGCGGCCGGCGTCATGCAACTGCTGAAACAAGCGGGGTGCCGCGACTTCTTCGTCTCCAACTGGGGTGAGGCGGCGGCGCTCGAAGCGCAGATGGACGGTGTGAACTTCGCCGTCCTGCACGGCGTGCGGGACGAGGATATGGCGCAGGCGCTGGCCTCGCGGGCGCGCCCGGTGCTTTGCACGCCGGGGCAGGTCGCGCGCTGGAAGGCGGCGGGCGGTGGTGCCTGCGACCTGATGATCGATACCGGCATGAACCGGCTGGGGCTCGACTGGCGGGCGGACCTCGGCGAACTGGCCGCAGGGCTGGAGATTGTCACGCTGCTCAGCCATCTCGCCTCGGCCGACGAGGATAGCGAGCTCAACCCGATGCAACTGGCCCGTTTCCGACAGGTGCGTGCCGTCGTGTCGGCCCAGCGCTACAGCCTCGCCAACAGCGCGGGCATCTGCATGGGGCCGGACTATGGCTTCGACCTGACCCGGCCGGGCATTGCCCTTTATGGCGGGGTGCCGCACCGGGACGCTGCCGGGCATCTGCGCCAGGTCGTGCAGCCGCAGGCCCAGATATTGCAGCGCCGTTCGGTGATCGCGGGCGACACGATCGGCTATAACGCGACCCATCGCGCCGAGCGCGATATGGAAATCGCGATCCTCAACATCGGCTATGCCGACGGCTACCTGCGCGGCTTTTCGGGGCGCGGCACGGCGCTGGTCGATGGCGTCCGCCTGCCGGTGCTGGGCCGGGTATCGATGGATTTGCTGGCGGTGGATGTCGGCGCGCGACCGGATGTCGCGGAGAGCGACTGGCTGACGATCGACTATGCGCTGCCAGCCGCAGCGCAGGCGTCGGGCCTGTCGCAATATGAGTTGCTGACCGGCCTTGGCAAACGGTTCGACCGCGTCTGGGCCTGACAGGAAAAAGGGCGCCGATCGCGAGACCGGCGCCCTTTTCTAGATATTCGGCCTGGAGCTTAGCGCTCGATGCACATGGCGACGCCCATGCCGCCGCCGATGCACAGGGTGGCGAGACCCTTCTTCGCGTCGCGCTTGGCCATTTCATACAGCAGGGTGGTCAGCACGCGCGCGCCCGACGCACCGATGGGGTGGCCGATGGCGATCGCGCCGCCATTGACGTTCACCTTTTCCGGATCCCAGCCCAGTTCCTGGCCGACCGACAGCGCCTGTGCGGCAAAGGCTTCGTTCGCTTCAATGAGGTCGAGGTCGGCGACCGTCCAACCCGCCTTTTCCAGCGCCTTGCGGCTTGCCGGCGCCGGGCCGATGCCCATGATCGACGGATCGACGCCACAGGTCGCGAAGCCGGCGATGCGGCCCAGGATGACCGAGCCGCGCTTGGCGGCGTCGTCGGCGCTCATCAGCACGAGTGCGGCCGCGCCGTCATTGATGCCGCTGGCATTGCCGGCGGTGACGCTGCCGTCCTTCTTGAAGGCCGGGCGCAGCGCCTGCATCGCCTCGATCGTGGCACCGGCGCGGATATATTCGTCCTGGTCGACGATGGTGTCGCCCTTGCGGCCCTTGATCGTCACCGGCAGGATTTCATCGGCAAAGCGGCCCGATGCGCGTGCGGCTTCCGCCTTGTTCTGGCTGGCGACGGCGAACGCATCCTGCGCGTCGCGGCTGATCTGATATTTCTCCGCCAGATTTTCGGCGGTGATGCCCATGTGATAATTGTTGAAGGCGTCGGTCAGGCCGTCATGGATCATCGTGTCGACCAGGCTGACCGGACCCATCTTCGTGCCGCCGCGCAGATTTTGCGCGTGTGGCGCCATCGACATGCTTTCCTGGCCGCCGGCCACCATGATGCGGGCATCGCCGGCCTTGATCGCCTGGGCCGCGAGCGCAACGGCGCGCAGGCCCGATCCGCACAGCTGGTTGAGGCCGATCGCGGTCCGCTCCACCGGGATGCCGGCGTTGACGGCGGCCTGACGGGCCGGGTTCTGGCCCTGGCCGGCAGCCAGCACCTGGCCGAGGATCACTTCGTCCACTTCTTCCGGCGCAATGGCCGCCTGCGCGATCGCGGCGAGAATGGCCTGACGGCCCAGTTCATGCGCCGGGGTCGATCCGAACGCCCCCAGGAAGCTGCCCACGGGCGTGCGCTTGGCAGCGGTAATGACGATGTCTGACAAAGCCTTGATCCTCACTAGTGGTAATGTTGTTTTCGCAGGCGCACATAACATCATCCGCCATGCTGCGAAAGCCAAAGGGAGAGCGGATGCCACAGCAGCTCAGGCGCCCGCTGGCTCAATATCATGCCGACATGGCCGAGGTTCAATATCCGGCTTTCCGTAAGGGTCGGCGCCGCGGCGGCAGGAACGATTCGATCGGTGGCCGATGCGATCGACAGGGTGGGGCAGGCGAGTGCGGAAGGATCGACAATTACGCCGCCGACACGCCAATGGCCGCGCCCGCTCGCATTTGCGGCATAGAGCGTTTCGAACAGTTGCTGGCCCGCGGCAAAGGTGAGTGGCGCGCCCTCATTGGCCCAGTCTTCGACGGCAAGGAAGGCGCGCTCGTCGTCGGAGTGGGGGGGCATTTCGGAAAAGGCGGCATATTTCTGCACGGTGCGCTGTGGATCGAGCGCCCAGAAGCCGGATTGCAGCGCTTCCATCGGCACATAGCCCAGGCGTTCGCAGACCGGCTTGGCACCGCGCCACAAAGCGGCGATCTCCGCAAGGTCGCCGGATGGGAAGCCGGCAAAGTTCCAGGGCGAGGCGATCGTCGCCAACGCTGCGACCTGATGCAATGCTGCAGCCGCGATGGCGATCGTGCCACCCAGGCAATAGCCGACCAGGATCGGTGGGCGCCGCAATGCAGCGAGCATCGGGATCAGCCGGTCGGTGACATGCCCGTCCAGGCTGAGGGCGCGGTCGGTGGCGGTCGGCGCGCCCCAGTCGACCAGATAGGTGTCATGGCCTGCTGCAGCCATATGGCGCAGCATGGAGCGGCTCTCCGACAGGTCCAGCACCTGGGGCGGATTGATAAGCGAGGGGATGAAGACGATGGGTACGCGATCGCTTTCCGCCATCGGATCAGGCGCATACCGCAGTAGACGGGCGCTGCCGACGGAAGCCGCGAGCGACGCGGGAGCCGGTTGAGGCGAGCGCCGGGCCTCCTGATATCGGCGCAGGCCGATGAAGGCGCGCCGGCGCAAATCAGGATCGCCCTCTGTTTCGCGCCATAAAATATTGAGAAAAAGGGGTAAAGGACGCGGGCCATGTTGCGGCGCGGCATCGCTCTGTGCTAATGCGGAAGGAGCAGGTGAGGGAGAGACAGGCATGGCCAAATCGAAGGCTGTTAATGAATCCGAACCGGTGATTATCAAGAAGTACGCTAACAGGCGGCTCTATAACACCGAAACTTCGAGTTACATCACGCTGGATCTTTTGTCGCAGATGACTCGCGAGGGGCGCGAGTTCGTCGTCGTCGACGCCAAGTCTGGTGAAGATATCACGCACAATGTGCTGACCCAGATCATCATGGAAGAAGAGCAGCGCGGCAAGAACATGCTGCCGGTCAACTTCCTGCGCCAGCTGATCGCGATGTATGGCGATTCCATGCAGTCGATGGTGCCGCAATATCTCGAAGCGTCGATGGACGCCTTCCGCAAGAACCAGCAGCAGTTCCAGGAAGCCATGAAGGGTGCTTTTGGCGGCGGCCCGCTGGCCGAGATCGCCAAGCGCAACATGCAGATGTTCGAGGCGGCAGCGAGCGCCTTTGGCAATGGTGTGCCGGGCATGCCGGGCGCCACGCCCAGCCCGACCCCGGCCGCGACCGAAGAGAGCAAGGATGACGAGATCGCCATCCTGAAGGCGCAGCTGGCTGCGCTCAATGCGAAGATCGACAAGCTGAGCTGATCCAATATGGCCAAGGCGGATAGACTGGAGCGCCTGGATATCCGCCGGGCGGAGCTGGAAGAGGACTATCGCGCGGCGCTGATTGCGGCGCTGCGCGTGACCGCTGGCGGGCGCTGGGGCCTGTTCGACCATCAGCAGGATCGCGCGGCGCGGGCCAAGACTGCGCCGGTGCTGGCGCAGCTCGACGAGTTGGCCGAAGAGATCGATACCATGCGCGACACGTTGGGGCTGGAGCCGTTCGACCTCCATCCCGCCTTTCTGGCCGCGCGCGGCAAGCCGTCAGCCGATGCCGTGGGCGAGCCCAAGCAGGCCAAGGCCTGGCTCGAACGACTGGGCGCCGACGCGGGCTGAAGGCCGCCCGGCGCTATGCTTGGGGGTCGACAGGGATGGCGGGTCTGGCCTATGGCGCGCCATCCACTTTTATACAGGCGACAGACCCCGTGAAACACGCCCTTAACGTTACCCGCGAACAGGATTTCGCTGCCTGGTATCAGGCCGTCATCACCGAAGCCGACATGGCGGAGGAAAGCGGCGTGCGCGGCTGCATGGTGATCCGTCCCTGGGGCTATGGCATCTGGGAACGGATCCAGACCCTGCTCGACGCGCGGATCAAGCAGACCGGCCATGAAAATTGCTATTTCCCGCTGTTCATTCCCTTGAGCTATTTCGAGAAGGAAGCCGAGCATGTCGACGGCTTCGCCAAGGAAATGGCGGTCGTCACCCATCATCGCCTGATCCAGAAGGACGGCAAGATGGTGCCCGATCCCGAAGCGAAGCTGGAAGAGCCGCTGGTCGTGCGCCCGACGTCGGAAACCGTGATCGGCGCCGCCTTCAGCCGTTGGGTCCAGAGCTGGCGCGACCTGCCGGTGCTGATCAACCAGTGGGCGAACGTCGTCCGCTGGGAAATGCGCACCCGCATGTTCCTGCGCACCAGCGAATTCCTGTGGCAGGAAGGGCATACCGCGCACGCCACCGTCGATGAGGCGATGGAAGAGACGATGAAGATGCTCGAAGTCTATCGCAGCTTCGCCGAGGAATGTGTCGGCCTGCCGGTGGTGGCGGGCGAGAAGCCGGAAAATGAGCGTTTCCCCGGCGCCGTCGCGACCTATTCGATCGAGGCGATGATGCAGGATGGCAAGGCGCTGCAGGCCGGCACCTCGCATTTCCTGGGCACGACCTTCAGCCAGGCGCAGAATATCAAGTTCCAGAATGCCGAAGGTAGCCAAGAACTGGCGCAGACGACCAGCTGGGGCATGTCGACCCGGATGATCGGCGGCCTGATCATGGTCCATGGCGACGATGACGGCCTGCGCGTGCCGCCGCGCGTCGCGCCCTATCAGGTGGTCGTTGTGCCGATGCTGCGCGACACCGAGGAAGATGCTGCGATCGTCGACTATTGCACCGATCTGGTGAACCAGCTGAACGGCCTGGACGTGTTCCGCGAGCCGGTCCGCGCGCTGCTCGACAAGCGCCCGTCCAAGGCCGCGACCAAGCGCTGGGGCTGGGTCAAGAAGGGCGCGCCGATCGTGATCGAAGTGGGAGGCCGCGACGTTGCCGGTGGCAATGTCTCGGTCATCCGCCGCGATCGCCTGTATCGCGAGGATGGCAAGCTCGACAGCCAGATCGTCGCCAAGGGTGATTTCGTCGCCGGTGCGACCGCGATGCTGGAGGATATCCAGGCCTCGCTGTTCGCCGATGCCAAGGCGCGTCTGGACGGCAATATCGACAAGTCGATCACCGATCTCGACGCGCTCAAGGGCTATTTCAACGCGTCCAAGAAGCCCGGTTGGGCGCTGGTCCAGTGGGCCAAGCCGACCGGTGCGGAACTGGACAAGGTGGTGCAGTGGCTCAAGGGCGAGAAGCTGACCCTGCGCAACGTGCCGACCGATGCCGAAGCGGCGGACGGCGCCTGCATCTTCACCGGCGATACGGCGGTTGAGCGCGTGCTGGTGGGCCGGAGCTACTAAACATTATCCCCCCTCCCTGAAAGGGAGGGGATTAAGGGGTGGGTGGCGAGCGAAGCGAGCCTTCATGCTGCCGCTAAGCGGCAGACCCACCCTTGGCTGGAGTCACGTGCCTCCAGCCAACCCTCCCTAAAAAGGGAGGGAGTAATCTTTACTCCACCCCCAATTGCTCCAGGGCGAAGGCGCTATATTCGGCCTGATCGCGATAGCGGCGGAAACGGCCCGACTTGCCGCCATGGCCGGCCTCCATGTTGATGCGGAAGACCAGCGGATTGCTGTCGGTCTTGGTCGCGCGCAGCTTCGCCACCCATTTGGTCGGCTCATAATATTGGACCTGGCTGTCCCACAGGCCGGTGCCGACGAACAGGCTGGGATAGGCCTGCGCCTCGACATGGTCATAGGGCGAATAGGCCAGCATCACGTCATACCAGGATTTCTGCTCGGGATTGCCCCATTCGTCATATTCGCCGGTGGTGAGCGGAATGGTCGGGTCGAGCATGGTCGTCACGACATCGACGAACGGCACCTGCGCGATGATGAGTTTGTAATCCTGCGGCGCCATGTTCGCGACCGCGCCCATCAGCAGACCGCCGGCGCTGCCGCCCATCGCGGCGACGCGGCCCTTCTTCGCATAGCCCTGATCCACCAGCCCGCGGGTCACGTCGATGAAGTCGGTGAAGCTGTTCATCTTGTTCTTGAGATGGCCGTCATCATACCATTGGCGGCCCATTTCCTGGCCGCCACGAATATGGGCGATGGCATAGACGACACCGCGATCGAGCAGGCTGGGTAGCAGGGGCGAGAAGGCCGGATCGGTCGAATAGCCATAGCTGCCATAGGCATATTGGTAGAGCGGCGCACTGCCGTTCTTCTGGAAGCCCTTGGCGTAGATGAGCGAGACCGGCACCTTCGTCCCGTCACGCGCGGTCGCCCAGACCCGTTCGGTCACATATTTGGCGGGGTCGTAGCCCTTTACCTCCTGGACCTTCAGAACCTTGCGTTCGCCCGTGTCGACATTGACCTCATAGGTGGTTTCGGGCGTGCGCAGGCTGTCATAGGTGTAGCGGACCCAGGGCGTGCCGCTTTCGGCATTGACGTCGAGCGCCATGGCATAGGCTGGCTCGTCGGCATTGACGAAGCTGCTCTTCCCGCTCCTGGCCAGCAGGCGCAGGCGCTTATTGCCTTCGGAGCGTTCCTCGATCGCGAGGAAGCCGTCGAAGGGCTGGAAATTCTCGATGAAGACGCTGGTGTTGGTCGGCACGATGTCCGTCCAGGCGGCGCGGCCACGGGCGGCATCAGCGTCCGATACGGTCATCAGCCGGTAATTGGGCGCCTGCCAGTTGGTGCGGATCGTCCATTGCCCACCGACATTGTCGCTGCTGTAGAGGAACTCCCGTTCGCGCGGGGCCAGAACAGTGAAGCTGGCGGGGTTAGCGGAGGGCGCGCAGCGCTCCTCATTGCTGACCGTCGATTGCAGCACGATGCAGATAAACTTGTCCGACGTCGTCTTCTTGAGGCCCATGTAGAAGGTATCGTCCTTCTCCTCATAGACCAGTCGATCGGCGCTGACCGGGGTGCCCAGCACATGCGCCTTCACCCGCTTGCCCAGCAGGGTGGTGGGATCTTTCTCGACATAGAAGATCGCCTTGCTGTCATCGGCCCAGGCGAAATCGGGTTCGGCATTGGGAATTTCATCGACCAGCAATTTGCCGTCGGCGAGTCCCTTGACGCGGATGACATATTGGCGGCGGCCGACCAGATCCTCGGCATAGGCGAGCAACCGGTCGTCGGGGCTGACTTCGCGGCCGCTGATCGCGAAATAGCCCTTGCCCGCGCCCATCTTCGGCTCGTCGAGCAATATCTGCTCGGGCGCATCCATACTGCCCCTGCGCCGGGCGACGATCGGATAGTCGCCACCGGTCTCGAAGCGGCTGTAATACCAGTAGCCCTTCTTGCGATAGGGGACGCTGCTGTCGTCCTGCTTTATGCGGCCAGTGATTTCGGCGTAGAGCTTGTCCTGCAACGGCTTGGTCGGTGCCAGCATTGCGTCGGCATAGGCATTTTCGGCCGCCAGATAGGCGAGCATCTCGGGGTTCTTGCGGCTGTCGTCGCGCAGCCAATAATAGGGATCCTGCCGCGTCGCGCCGAATGGCGCCTTCACCTCATGCGGCTTCTTGCCCGCGACGGGTGGTTTGGGAATTGTCTGCGCCTCGGCGGCGGTGGACAGTGCGGCAATGCTGAGGCTCGCCAAGAGCCAGGCCGAAGTGCGGATCATATTCCCTCCCTGCGAATCGCATGGCGGAGGCTGACATGATGGCGGGCAGGGGGAAAGATGATCCGGGCCTGCCATGAGAAACGGCAGGCCCGGACTTAAATTATGCGCTCAGTTACAGCACATATTTGCTGAGGTCGGTGTCATGAGCGACGGCCGACAATTGCTTGTCGACATAGGCCTGGTCGATCACCAGCGTCTCGCCGCGCCGATCTTCCGCCTCGAAGCTCACATCCTCCAGCAGCTTTTCCATGACCGTCTGCAGGCGGCGGGCGCCGATATTCTCGATCTCGCTGTTCACTTCGGCGGCGATCTTGGCGACGGCGCGAATGCCTTCGGGCGTCAGGTCGATCGTCACTTCCTCGGTCGCCAGCAGCGCACGATATTGCGCAACAAGACTGGCCTTGGTGTCGGACAGGATCGCGACAAAATCCTCCTCGGTCAGCGCCTTCAACTCCACGCGGATCGGCAGGCGGCCCTGAAGCTCGGGCAGCAGGTCGCTGGGCTTGGCGACATGGAAAGCGCCCGAGGCGATGAAGAGGATATGGTCGGTCTTCAAAGGACCATATTTGGTCGAGACGGTCGTACCCTCGATCAACGGCAGCAGGTCGCGCTGCACGCCTTCACGGCTGACCGAGCCGCCACGCACGTCGCTGACGGCGATCTTGTCGATCTCGTCAAGGAAGACGATGCCATTCTGCTCGGCGCTGGTGATGGCGACGCGGGCGACGTCATCCTGGTCCAGACGCTTGTCCTGTTCTTCCTCGACCAGCTTGTCCCAGGCGTCGGCGACGCGCATCTTGCGGCGCTTCTTCTGCTGCTGGCCAAACGCCTTGGACATCATGTCGCTGAGGTTGATCATGCCGACCTGGCCGCCCATGCCGGGGATTTCCATCGGCATCGACGGGGTGTCGGCGACTTCCACCTCGACCTCCACCTCGTTCATCTGGTTATTCTCGATCTTCTGACGGAAAGAGAGGCGGGTGGCTTCGCTCGCATCCTTGCCGGTCAGGGCATCGAGCAGGCGCGCCATGGCGGCGTCCGACGCCGTTTCGCGTACCGCCTCGCGGCGGCGGTCCTTCTCCAGGCGCACGGCTTCCTCGACCAGATCGCGGACGATCTGCTCGACATCGCGGCCGACATAGCCCACCTCGGTGAACTTGGTGGCCTCGACCTTGACGAAGGGCGCATCGGCCAGCTTCGCCAGGCGCCGGCTGATCTCGGTCTTGCCGCAGCCCGTCGGCCCGATCATCAGGATATTCTTCGGCGTCACCTCGTCGCGCAGGTCGGCGGGCAAATGCTGGCGGCGCCAGCGGTTGCGCAGCGCGACGGCGACCGCGCGCTTGGCATCATGCTGGCCGATGATATGCGCGTCGAGCGCGGCAACGATGGCTTTGGGGGTCAGATTGTCGTTCATGGTCTCTTCTTGGGATCTCAGGCTGCGCTGTCGAGCGTTTCGATGGTGAGCTGGTCATTGGTGTAGACGCAGATGTCGGCCGCCACGGCCATCGCCTTGCGGGCGAGGGTTTCGGCGTCTTCCTCATATTCCACCAGCGCGCGGGCGGCGGCGAGCGCGAAATTGCCGCCGGAGCCGATTGCGGCGACACCACCCAAAGGCTCCAATACGTCGCCATTGCCGGTCAGGATCAGCGTCACATCCTTGTCCGCGACGATCATCATCGCTTCCAGGTTGCGCAGATATTTGTCGGTGCGCCAGTCCTTGGCGAGTTCAACGGCGGCGCGCATCAACTGGCCGTTATGGCGTTCCAGCTTGGCTTCGAGCCGCTCGAACAGGGTGAAGGCATCGGCGGTCGCGCCGGCAAAGCCGCCGATGACGCTGCCGTCATGCAGGCGGCGCACCTTGCGGGCATTGGGCTTCATCACCGTCTGGCCCATGGAAACCTGTCCATCGCCGGCGACGACGACTTTCCCATTCTTGCGGACCGACATGATGGTGGTGCCATGCCAGACAGGCATGGAAGAGCGGTTATGGTCGTTCATGACCGCGCATATGGGAGTGACAGTCTAGCGCTGCAAGCATCTATGTAGAAACCCGTGGCCGCCGTCGAAACGTGCCATTTGCGCGACGATTTCTGACTATTGGTTGAGGAACCAACGCCCATCAATTGACATTGTGCATCGCAGCATTCATTTTCGGAAGTCCCAAATGGAGGGAAGTTACGCATGACTCTCAAGGCCAGAGCACAGGAAAAGGTCGAGCGCGCGGGTATTTCCAACTATTCGTTCGACCGCGATGTTCTGGTCATGTGTGGTGTGCGCTATGCCATTGAGGCATGCGAATGCGGCGAGCCGGATTGCGACGGTGTGCGCTTGCGCAAGGCTGCTGCCTTTCCGCCCATCCTGCAATGAACGGGGCGACGCCAGGCCGCCCCATTCCGATGATGCTTAGTTGATCACTTCCTTGCCCGCAGTGCCGACGGATTCGATATCGCGGCCGACGCCCTGCACAGTATTGCAGGCGGCGAGTGCGGACAGGAGCATGCTGGCAAGGACGAGGCCGACGGTCTGACGCATTGATCGTGAACTTTCTGATCGGTGTTGGTGGTGCATTTATAGTGCGGCCGAACGCGCTGGACAGAGATAATTTCCCAAAAGCCGCGCGGCGATGCTTGACAGGTTCGGCAGCGGATGCCAAAGGCCGCCTCCTCCTTACAGGGGGCGCGTAGCTCAGCGGTAGAGCACACCCTTCACACGGGTGGGGTCACAGGTTCAATCCCTGTCGCGCCCACCATGGCTTCCCGGTCATGGCAGGACATATTCTTCCAACAGATTGATCTTTTCCATCGCATCGCGCTAAGCGATCGGCATGTCTTGCGGCGTCCTTTCGGATGTCGCCCGGAAAGGATGATGATGTCCCCATATCTGAAGGCCGGCGCTGCGCTGGGCGCCCTGCTGCTGCTTCCTGCCACCACTGTGCAGGCGCAGGACAAGCTGACGCTGGAGCGCGTGTTCGCAAGCCCCGATCTTGCCGGCCCGCAGCCGCGCGCGCTGAAGCTGTCACCCGACGGCAAGCTGGTGACCTTGCTCAAGCCGCGCCCCGATGAAAAGGAGCGGCTCGATCTCTGGGCGATCGACACCGCCACCGGCGCCGAGCGGATGCTGGTCGATTCGAAGAAGGCCGGCAGCGGCGCGGAACTGAGCGAAGCGGAGAAGATGCAGCGCGAGCGTGACCGTTCGGTC
The DNA here is from genome assembly GCF_014197035.1 of Sphingobium scionense. GTDB lineage: Bacteria > Pseudomonadota > Alphaproteobacteria > Sphingomonadales > Sphingomonadaceae > Sphingobium > Sphingobium scionense. The sequence continues at coordinate 308,067 of NZ_JACIEU010000003.1, forward strand.
GCCGGCAGCACCGGTATCACCAGCTATGACTGGTCGCCCGATGGCAAGACCATTCTGGTGCCGGTCGATGGCGACCTCTATCTTGCCGCACTGGACGGCAAGGTAACGCGCCTTACCGACACGCCGGACGGCGAACTCAATGGCGTGGTCAGCCCCAAGGGCGGTTTCGTGTCCTTCGTCCGCGGCGGCAACTTGTTCGTGAAGCCGATGAGCGGCAGCGAGAAGCAACTGACCCAGGGGGCCAGCGATACGGTCAGCTGGGGCGTGTCCGAATTTGTCGCGCAGGAGGAAATGGATCGGCGCACCGGTTACTGGTGGTCGCCGACCGATGCGATGATCGCGGTCGCGCGGGTCGATGAAAGCCCGGTCGGCATCGTTACCCGGACCGCGATCGGCGGTGAAGGCACGAAGGTCTATCAGCAGCGCTATCCCGCCGCTGGCACGCCCAACGCCATCGTAGATCTCTTCGTGATGAAGGCGGACGGTTCGGGTCAGGTGCAGGTCGACCTTGGCGCTGACAAGAATGTCTATCTGGCCCGTGTCGACTGGTCGAAGGACGGCAAGACCCTCTATGTCCAGCGCGAAAGCCGCGATCAGAAGCGCTTGGACCTGCTGGCGGTCGATCCGGCGACCGGCAAGGCAAAGATCGTCCTCACCGAAACGTCAAAAAGCTGGATCAACCTCAGCAATAATTTCACGCCGCTGAGCGACGGCAGCTTCCTGTGGTGGTCGGAAAAGACCGGCCATGGCCATCTCTATCACGTCCGGAACGGCAAATGGACTGCGCTGACCAGCGGCGAGTGGGAGGTGCGCGACATTGTCGGCGTGGATGAGGGCAAGGGCCTGGTCTATTTCACCGGCAACCGCGACACGCCGCTGGAGCAGCAGCTCTATGTCGGGTCGCTGGCCAAGGCTGGCCCGCTCAAGGCGCTGACCGCCAAGGGCTGGTGGAACGAGGCGGTGATGGATGGTGCGGCCAGCCGGATCGTCGTCACCCGCCAGAATGCCGACCAGCCCAAGCAGGTCTATCTGGCCGATAGCGCGGGCAAGCAGTTGCAGTGGATTTCGGAAAATGCGCTGAAGGGCGATCATCCCTATGCGGCCTATCTGGCGAGCCATGCGAAAACCGTGTTCGGCACCGTCAAGGCGGCCGATGGCAGCACGCTCTATACCAAGATGCTGACCCCGCCGATGGAGCCAGGCAAGCGCTATCCGGTGTTCATGATCCATTATGGCGGTCCGGGGGCCGGGCGCCAGGTGACGAACATCTGGACCGGCGCGCTCAACCAATATCTGGTCGACCAGGGCTGGATCGTCTTCTCGATCGACAATCGCGGCACGCCCGATCGCGGAAAGGCATTCGAGGACCAGATCCATCACGCCATGGGCACGGTCGAGGTCGACGATCAACTGAAGGGGGTCGAATGGCTGAAAGCCCAGCCCTTCGTCGATCCCAAGCGGATCGCCACCTATGGCTGGTCCTATGGCGGCTATATGTCGTTGAAGCTGGCGGAAAAGGCGCCGGGCACCTTCGCCGCGATCGTCTCGGGCGCGCCGGTGACCAAGTGGGAGTTTTACGACACCCATTATACCGAACGCTATCTGGGCCAGCCGCAGGACAAGCCCAGCGCCTATCCGGGCTCGGATGCGGTCGATGATGCGGTGAAGATCAAGGACCCGCTGCTGCTGATCCACGGCATGTCTGACGACAATGTCGTGTTCGACAACTCCACCGCGTTAATGGCCAAGATGCAGGGCGCGGCCGTGCCGTTCGAGCTGATGGTCTATCCGGGGCAGACGCACCGGGTGGGCGGTCCGAAGATCGGCGTTCACCTCTGGACCACGATCGAGAACTTCCTGCGCGACCACGGCGTTTCGCCCCAGGATTGACGATTGCCCAAACGAAAATGGCCTCCCGCTCGGAATGAGCGGGAGGCCATTTTGCATGGATCGCGATCGGTGTCAGCGCCAGGCGTGGAAGATCGCCCGGCGATAGCGGTCCTTGCGGCGGAACGGCATGACCCAGCGCCGCCAGCCCAGATTGTCCAGCGTTTCGGGCAGCACCTGGAAGCGTGTATAGCCGAAGCGGCGACACATTTCGCGCAGTGCCAGGATATTGGGCGCCCAGAAATTGGTGGGATCCTCGTCCAGTTCCAATTCGGTGAACAGCCGCATGGCAGGAACCGGCTCATGGCGAAGCGCGGTGACCGTTTCGATCACCAGATGGTCGCTGCTCATGGCCGCGGCGGCTTCCAGAACGCGATAGGGATCGGTAACATGGTACAGTACGCCCAGCAGCAAGACCATGTCGAACTGGCCTAGTTCCTCGACCCGATGTTGTGGGACGTCCAGGTCAAGTGAGCGCACGGACGAAGCGAAGCGGGCATGGGCGTGATTGAACCCGCGCTTGTCGCCCCAACCTTCGCCAGACCAGCAGAAATGATCGGTGGCAAGCACTTCGGCCGCACCGCGCCGTTCTGCCTCGAACGAGAAAAACCCGTCCCAGGCACCAATGTCGAGGATGCGTTTGCCAGTGATCGGCTGGTTGAAAATCAGGTCCGCTTCGCCCCGAAGCGGTTCGAGCGGCTTGATGCCTTGGACCTTCTCGCCATCGGGAAATGCGAAGGAGTGAAACCAGCGATCGGGCAGGGGGGGTAACGTCAGCGACGACATCAAGAACAATTCCAGGAACACTGAATAAGGATGGGCTTCCTAGCCGCGTCTGCGCGCCGCGACAATCCATTGACTATCTTTGGCAATAGCCCTTCTTTCTGGACAAATCGCGTCACTGCGCTATGCGCCACCCCGCAATACTGCATGGAGCGGAGTGTTAAGTCATGGGTTACAAGGTCGTCGTCGTTGGTGCCACCGGTAATGTGGGCCGCGAGATGCTGACCATTCTCGCTGAACGCGAATTCCCGATTGACGAGATTGCGGCGGTTGCATCGTCGCGGTCGACCGGCACCGAAATTGATTTCGGTGACTCCGGCAAGACACTCAAATGCAAGAATATTGAACATTTCGATTTCACCGGCTGGGACATTGCCCTGTTCGCAGCGGGCTCCGGCCCGACCGCCGAATATGCACCCAAGGCGGCGGCGGCCGGCTGCGTCGTGATCGACAATTCGTCGCTCTATCGCATGGACCCTGACGTGCCGCTGATCGTGCCCGAGGTGAACCCGGACGCGATCGACGGCTACAAGAAGAAGAACATCATCGCCAACCCCAACTGCTCGACCGCGCAGATGGTCGTGGCGTTGAAGCCGTTGCACGACGCCGCCAAGATCAAGCGCGTCGTCGTCGCCACCTACCAGTCGGTGTCGGGCGCCGGCAAGGAAGGCATGGACGAGCTGTTCGAGCAGTCGCGCAACATCTTCGTCGGCGACCCGGCCGAGCCGAAGAAGTTCACCAAGCAGATCGCCTTCAACGTGATCCCGCACATCGACGTCTTCCTGGACGATGGTTCGACCAAGGAAGAGTGGAAGATGGTCGCGGAAACCAAGAAGATCCTTGATCCCAAGATCAAGCTGACCGCGACCTGCGTGCGCGTGCCGGTGTTCGTCGGTCACTCCGAAGCGATCAACATCGAGTTCGAGAATGAAATCTCGGCGAAGGAAGCGCAGGACATCCTGCGCGAGGCGCCCGGCATCATGCTGGTCGATAAGCGCGAGGACGGCGGCTACATCACCCCGATCGAGTGCGTCGGCGATTTCGCGACCTTCATCAGCCGCGTGCGTGAGGATTCGACCGTTGATAACGGCATCAACCTGTGGTGCGTCAGCGATAATCTGCGCAAGGGCGCGGCGCTGAACGCGGTGCAGATCGCTGAACTGCTGGGCCGTCGCCACCTCAAGAAGGGCTGAGCCTGCACATGGTCTCCGGCGCTGTCGCGACGTGGAAGGCTCTTCCTGTCGCGCAGCGCCGGATGATCGCCGCCTTGCTGGTGGCAATCGGGCTGGCCAATGTCGTGCAGCCCTTTCCCGATCTCGCGCCGTTGCAGCATGGGCCGACGTTGCTGCTGACGCTCACGGCGCCCTGGCTTCTCAGGCGCTGGCCGTTGTCGACCGGATCGGTCGTCTGCATCTGGCTGTTCCTGCTGCTCCACACCTTCGGTGCGCGCTGGATCTATTCCTATGTGCCCTATGACGATTGGGCGCGGATGCTCAGCGGCCATGATATTTCCAGCCTCCTCGGCCTCCATCGTAATGCCTATGACCGGCTCGTCCATTTCGCCTTCGGTGCGCTGCTGACGGCGCCGGTGGCGGAGGTTGCGCGACGCAAGGGCAGCCTGCGCCAGGGCTGGAGCCTGGTCTTCGCCTTCGCAGCGATCGGCCTTGGCAGCGCGCTCTACGAGATTTTCGAATGGCTGCTGACGGTGATCGCCGCCGGCGAGACGGCCGATTATTATAATGGGCAACAGGGCGATGTCTGGGATCCGCAAAAGGACATGGCAGCGGCCCAGATCGGCAGCGCCCTTGCCCTGATCGCGCTCTTGCGCCGCCGGAGCGGAAATCCTATCGGCGAGGCCCCAAGCCCCGAAGGACCAGCACAATGACCGACCTGCAGATCGAACGCCACGATATCAAGGGCCTGGGTGGCCTGCCGATCGCCGTGCATGTCGTGGGCCAAGGGCGCGACCTGGTGCTGATCCACGGCTATTTCTCCAACGCCTGGACCAACTGGATCCGTTACGGCCATGCAGCCAAGCTGGTGGAGGCGGGCTTCCGCCTGATCATGCCGGACCTGCGCGGCCACGGCGAAAGCGGCAAGCCGCATGATGCGGCGGACTATCCGGCCGATGCGCTGACCGACGACAATCTGGCGCTGGTCGAGCAGATGGGGCTGACCGACTATGATCTGGGTGGCTATTCGCTGGGTGCGCGCACGACAGTGCGGATGCTGGCGCGCGGCGCGACCCCGCGACGGGTGATCCTGGCGGGCATGGGGCTGCGGGGGCTCACCCGGACGCTCGACAAGGGCGGTTATTACAAGAAGGTGCTGACCAATCTCGGCACGTTCGAACGCGGCACGTCGGAGTGGATGACCGAGGCGTTCCTCAAGACCACCAAGGGCGACCCGGTGGCGATGCTGCATATCCTCAATACCTTCGTCGATACCGACGAGGCGACCATTGCCGGCTTCCAGCAGCCGGCCGAAGTGATTTGCGGCGCCGACGATCAGGACAACGGCATCGCGCAGGAGCTGGTCGATACGCTGCCCAACGGCCGTTATGTCGAGATACCGGGCAATCATATGAATGCGGTCACCCGCAAGGAACTGGGCCAGGCGATGGTCGGCTTCCTGACCGCTTGACTGTCTCGTCCGCCTAATCCACCTTGGCCCCATAAGAAGACCTGAGGGGCCAAGTTCCATGAAAATCGCCATTTCGATCGCCGCGCTTGCGGCTGCCCTTGTTGCATCGCCGGTGCTGGCGCAGCAGGCACCGGCCACGCAGCAGCCGACCGCGGCGGAGGCAGAATCCTTCCTGACCAAGGCGGAGAAGGCGCTGTTCGATCAGTCGCTGATCAGCAGCCGTGCCGCCTGGATCAACGCGACCTACATCACCGACGATACCGATGCGCTCGCGTCCTATTTCGGCGCAATCGATACGACGATGCGGGTCGACTATGCGCTGGAGGCGGCCAAGTTCGCGACCGCGCCGGGCCTGAGCGAAGAGACAAGCCGCCGCCTGACGCTGCTGCGCACGGCGCTGACCTTGCCCGCGCCGACCACGTCGGGCGCCTCGCAACAGCTAAACGACCTCGCCACCAAGCTGCAGTCCACCTATGGCAAAGGCAAGGGCACGCTCAACGGCCAGCCGATCAACGGCAGCGACATCGAAGAGAAGATGGGCACGGACCGCAACCCGGACGAGCTCAAGGAGATGTGGGTCAGTTGGCACGACAACGTCGGTGCGCCGATGCGGGGCGACTATGCCAAGCTGGTGACGATCGCCAACCAGGGCGCCAAGGAACTGGGCTTTGCCGATACCGGCGCGATGTGGCGGTCCAAATATGACATGCCGGCCGGTGATTTCGCCAAGCTGACCGACAAGATCTGGGCCGAGGTGAAGCCACTCTATGACGAGTTGCACTGCTATACCCGGACCAAGCTCAACGAGAAATATGGCGATGCCGTCCAGCCAAGGACCGGGCCGATCCGGGCTGACCTGCTCGGCAATATGTGGGCGCAGGAATGGGGAAATATCTATGATATCGTCGCACCCGCCGGGGCCGGTGATCTGGGCTATGATGTCACCGACCTGTTGAAAGCCAAGAATTACGATCCGATCAAGATGGTGAAGACGGGCGAAGGCTTCTACAGCTCGCTGGGCTTTGCGCCGCTGCCCCAGACCTTCTGGGATCGTTCGCAGATTACAAAGCCGCGCGACCGCGAAGTGATCTGTCACGCTTCGGCCTGGGATATCGACAACAAAGACGATATCCGCATCAAGATGTGCACCAAGGTGAATGGCGACGACTTCGTCACTATCCATCATGAGCTGGGCCATAATTATTACCAGCGCGCCTATAATATTCAGAAGCCGCTCTATCTCGATGGCGCCAACGATGGCTTCCATGAGGCGATCGGCGACTTCATCGCGCTGTCGATCACGCCCGACTATCTGGTGAAGATCGGCCTGCTTGATCCGGCCAAGGTGCCGGGCACCGACAAGGATCTGGGCCTGCTGCTGCGCCAGGCGATGGACAAGGTGGCGTTCCTGCCGTTCGGTCTGCTGATCGACAAATGGCGCTGGGGCGTGTTCGACGGATCGATCCCGGAATCCCAATATGAGTCGGCCTGGACCGACCTGCGCCGCCAGTATCAGGGCATCGTTCCGCCCGTAACGCGCGACGAAAGCAAGTTCGATGCCGGCGCCAAATTCCATATTCCCGGCAATACGCCCTACACCCGTTACTTCCTGGCGCGCGTGCTGCAGTTCCAATTCTATGAAGCGGCCTGTCGCCAGTCCGGTTGGAAGGGGCCGCTTCATCGCTGTTCCTTCTATGGAAACAAGGCTGTAGGGGCAAAACTTGACGCCATGTTGCAGATGGGTGCGTCCAAGCCATGGCCCGACGCGCTGCAGGCTTTCACCGGTAGCCGGGAAATGTCCGGCAAGGCGCTGGTCAACTATTTCGCGCCCCTTCAGGGCTGGCTCAAGGAGCAGAATAAGGGCAAGTCCTGCGGCTGGTAAGTCGCCGTAAAACTTGGTAAATGGCCGGTGTATGAGCGCACCGGCCGTTATCCTCTCCCTGCTTTTCGGTACTGCCCTGGTGATGACAGTCGCCATGGCCGTCTCTTGGCTGCACTTCGGCCGGCAGAAGCATGTGCTGACCTGGACTGCATCCTATGCGGTTGCCATCCTCCAGTGGATCGCCAACGCGGGCGGCTATTTCCTGCAAAGCCGGTTGCTTTTCATCCTGACCGGCATCGGCCTCATCATCAGCGCATCATTGCTGGCCATCGGCATCCGCCAGCGTTCGGGCCGGCCTTTGCAGCTATTCGCCTTTGCCGTGCCGGCCATTCTGGTGAGTCTGGCAATGGCGATCGCGATCGGGCCGGTGGGTAGCCAGATCATGCAGGGAATGATTATACCGACATATGTCGGGTTGCTGATGGCGGTCAGTGCCCTGTCTCTCTGGCCGCGCAACCGATCCTTCACGCCACCGGAATTCGCCTTTTTCGTTATATTGCTCGCTTTTGCCATCGGGCAGTTGGCACTCGCCGCCTCCGCAGCCCTGATCAGAGGCCCCGAAGAAGGCAAGGAGCTTTATCGCGCGATCCTTGGGCTGTTCATGCCGACCGTCTATGTCGGCACGGCCGTGGCAGCCGTGCTGGTGGTCGCGGGCGACCTGGCCCAGCAATTGCGCCAGAAGATGATGCATGACCCGCTGACCAATGTGCTCAATCGGCGGGGCATCGCGGAGGCGGCAGAGCGGGCGATCGCCAATGCCCGGCGTCAAGGGCGGCCCGTTTCATTGGTGATTTGTGATCTTGATGGCTTCAAGGGGCTGAATGATGGCTATGGCCATATGGCCGGTGACGCGGCGTTGCGCGGCTTTGCCCATTTGCTGACCAATGCGGTGCGGCGTGGCGATGTGGTCGGTCGCCTGGGCGGCGACGAGTTCGGTTTGCTGATGGTGGATACGGGTGCAGAGGTTGCAGCCGACGCGATGGAACGCGTGCGGGTCGAAATCAGCTGCCTGCGCCTTGGCGAGGCGCCCCATGCGCTGCTGCGGGCGAGCTTCGGCGTCACCGATTTGCGGCCGGATGATCGGGAACTGGACGACCTGGTCGCGCGGGCCGATGCGGCACTCTATGCCGCGAAGCGCGAGGGCAAGAACCGCGTCACGGTATCCCGCGCCGCCGCCTGATCCTGGGGATCGGGCAGCAGCGCGGCAATCGCCATATTACCGGAACGGCGGTTCGTTGAAGGCGCGCAGCTTGCGGCTATGCAGCTTGGGGCCTTCCTGGCGCAACAGTTCGCAGGCCATCAGGCCGACGCGCAGATGGCCGGCAATCGCCTCCTCATAAAAGCGATTGGCCTGGCCCGGCAGCTTCAGTTCGCCATGGATCGGCTTGTCCGATACGCAGAGCAACGTGCCATAGGGGACGCGGAAGCGATAACCTTGGGCCGCGATGGTGGCGGACTCCATGTCGATGCCGACGGCGCGTGACAGGCTGAAGCGCAGGGCGGAGCTGGAATAGCGCAATTCCCAGTTGCGATCGTCGGTGGTGACGACCGTGCCGGTGCGCAGGCGTCGCTTGAAATCCTCCGGATTGCCGCCACCCAGGATTGTTTCGGCTGCGCTCGCCATGGCGACCTGGACCTCGGCGATTGCCGGCACCGGGATTTCCGGCGGCAGCATCTCGTCCAGCACATGGTCGTCACGCAGATAGGCATGGGCCAGCACATAGTCGCCGATCCGCTGACTGGGGCGGAGGCCGCCGCAATGGCCGATCATCAGCCAGGCTTCGGGACGGACGACAGCGAGATGGTCGCAGATCGTCTTGGCGTTGGATGGGCCGACGCCGATATTGACCAGGGTGATGCCGCTGCGATCGGGCGCGATCAGGTGATAGGCCGGCATCTGGTGCTTGCGCCAGGCGCTGTCGGCGATCATCTGCGCGGGATCGGCGGTTTCGGGCGTCACATAGACGCCACCGGCACCGGACAGGGCCGTAAAGCGGCTGCCGGGCTGCTGCAGTTCCTTGCAGGCCCAGTCCACGAACTCGTCGACATAGCGATGATAGTTGGTGAACAGGATATAGCGCTGCACATGCTCGGCCGGGGTGCCGGTATAGTGCTTCAGGCGCGCCAGCGAGAAATCGGTACGGAGCCCGTCGAACAGGGCGAGCGGGCGGTCCCCTTCGGCATCCGGCGTGAACAGGCCATCGGCGATCTCATCGCCGATCTCGGCCAGTTCCGTTGCCGGGAAGTGGCGCGCCAGTTCGGTCGGCGGCGTGCCGTCGAGCGCATTGATGTCGAGTCCGTCCAGGACATAGGGGAAGGGGATCTGCTGATCCGACAAGCCGGTTTCGACCTCCACGCCATAGTCGCGGACCAGAAGGTCGATCTGTTCGGCGAGATAATCGGCGAACATGGCGGGCCGGGTAACGGTGGTCACATAGCGGCCGGGTTTCGACAGGCGCGCGAAGGAGCGGCCCGGCGGCGGTGCCTGACTGTCATCCTGATAGGTGACCCGCAGTTCGGGGTAGCAGAAGCGCCGATCGGCCCGAGCTTCGGGCGGCGGGATGCTGCCGTCGCGGGCATAGGCCCGCATGGCCTCCCGCAGATTTTCGATGGATGTCTGATAGATGGCGTCGAGTTGCGCGACGATCGCTGTGCCGATGCTCTGTGTCATCACCTCTTGCTACCGCACTTGTGTGACGGAAGGAAGATGCCAGCGAAACAATCGCGCGCCCGACCGATCCGGCCCGGCGCGCGACCGGAAAAATTCAGAGCTGTTCGAGCATGAAGTCGGCCGAGGAGACCTTGAAGTCGCCCGGTGCTTCGACGTTCAGTTCCTCGACGACGCCGTCCTTGACGATCATCGAGAAGCGCTGGCCGCGCTCGCCCAAGCCAAACTTGCTGCCGTCCATGGTCAGGCCCACGGCCTGGGCGAAGCTGCCATTGCCGTCGGCCAGCATCGTCACCTTGTCATCGGCACCGGCCGACTTGCCCCATGCGCCCATGACGAAGGCGTCGTTGACGGCGGTGCAGGCAATCTCGTCCACGCCCTTGCCCTTGAGGGCCTCGGCCTTTTCGATGAAGCCGGGCAGATGCTTGGCCGAGCAGGTCGGCGTGAAGGCGCCGGGCACCGAGAAGAGGGCAACGGTGCGGCCCGCGAAATATTCGTCCGAAACAACCTGTTCGGGGCCGTTTTCGGTCATCTTCGTGAAGGTCGTGCTGGGAAGGCGGTCACCCTTGGCGATGGTCATATCTTGTCTCCTGGCCTGTGGCGTCGCGGAGTTCGTTGCTCGTGCGCCGCCTGTCAAGGGCGCGGCGGTGGAATATGCCATGATGCCCCCTGGATACGGTGGCTGCCAATTGGCATTTGCGCGTTTCTGCCTATATTCCAAAGCATGACTGATCCCCGCTTCTATGGCGGCCGCTTCCTTCTGGCATTGCCGGGCATGGAGGATGAGCGCTTTGACCATTCTGTGATCGCGCTATGCGTGCATGACGAGGATGGGGCGCTGGGTATTTCCTTGAGCGAGGAAGTGGAGGGGATCGGGCTGCGCGATCTGCTCCAGAGTTTCGATATCGATGGCTCGGCTATTCCCGACCAGCCGGTGCTGAAGGGCGGGCCGGTGGAACCGCGGCGGGGCTTCGTGCTGCATTCGCTCGATTGGGCGGGGCAGGATATGGTGCAGTCCGGCCCGAACTGGGGGCTTTCCGGCTCGCTCGACATATTGAAGGCGATTGCCGAAGGGCGCGGCCCCAGCCGTTATCTTGTCGCCTTGGGCTATGCCGGCTGGGCGGCCGGGCAGTTGGAGCAGGAAATGACCGGCGAGAGCTGGTTCCTGGCCGAGGGTGGCGTGGACCTGCTGTTCGACACGCCTGCGCATCGCAAATGGAGCGCAGCCTATGCCGCCGCGGGCATTGATTCGGCCCATCTGGTGAGTGGCGGCGGGTCGGCCTGAGGTTTTGATCCGTTGCGCAGCCGATTTCTGGCTGTTGCGTGGGCAGAATGATGATGCGCATCCGCCGCTTGTTCTGTTATCGTAACTGAACCGTTTAGGGTAAATTCGCCTTAACCAGAGTGCGATAGATTGCGGCAATCGGTCCCGCCCATTCTCCGTCATGGGGAAAATGCGGGGTTATTTCATGAAGAAGATTATCTGCGCGGCGCTTGCCGCAGCGATGCCGCTCGCGCCGGCGTCGGCGGCGACCTGCTGGAAGAAGGATCATGTGGAGGCGGCCCAGGTCCGCAATTTCGAGATGATGTTGATGGTATCGGCGCTGCGCTGCAACACGAGCGCCTATGATTTCCTACCCGCCTATAACCAGTTCGTACGCGAAAAGCGGGTGGCGCTGGTCGAGGTGAATGACGCACTGCGCAGCCATTTCGCGGACGTTGCGGGTCTGGAAGGCGGCCTCGACGCCTATGATGATTATGTCATCATGCTGGCGAACAGCTATGGCGCAGGGGCCGGCGGGCTGGAATGTCGGGATCTTCAGGCGATCCAGGCGGCGGCCAACGCGGTGCCGGCCAATCGGGCCGCGATCTGGAAATTGTCGGATGCTGCCGGCATAACGCCACGGATCGATGCGCCCCAATGCGACATGGCGATCGCGCTGGCGAACGACCTGCTGGCGGATGAGGATGTCAGTGGAGGTTTGGTCGGCCGATCCATGGCGCTGGCGGAAGGGGCGGTACGTCAGCCGCCTGCGGTGGTTCGCGGACCGGCCAACTGACACATAAAGAAAACTTTATATCGAGTTGCCATGCCCGGCGGCGATTGGTAAAGCCCAACCATCGCCGCCGCCTTCCTTATGCCGGCGGCCAGTCAATTTCTAATGATGGAGACAGGCTCGTGGCCACCGTACCCGCTGACAAGGCGCAGGATTATGTGATCGCCGATATCGGTCTTGCCGCTTTTGGCCGCAAGGAAATCGAGATCGCCGAAACCGAAATGCCCGGCCTGATGGCTCTGCGCGCCGAGTTCGGCGCGTCGCAGCCGCTCAAGGGGGCGCGCATCACCGGTTCGCTGCACATGACGATCCAGACTGCGGTGCTGATCGAAACGCTGACCGCGCTGGGCGCGCAGGTCCGCTGGGCGACGTGCAACATCTATTCGACGCAGGACCATGCCGCCGCCGCCATCGCCGCGTCGGGCGTGCCGGTCTTCGCGATCAAGGGTGAAAGCCTTCAGGAATATTGGGACTATGTCGAGCGTATCTTCGACTGGCACAATGACGACAGCGGTGTCTGCAACCTGATCCTGGACGACGGCGGCGACGCCACCATGTTCGCCCTGTGGGGTGCGCGCGTGGAGGCGGGTGAAGAGCTGTTCACCCCGTCGAACGAGGAAGAGGAAATCTTCGTCGCCGTGCTGAAGCGCGTTCTCAGGGAACGTCCCGGCTTCCTGACCAAGACCGTCCAGTCGATCAAGGGCGTGTCGGAAGAGACGACCACTGGCGTCCACCGCCTGTATGAACTGTCGAAGAAGGGCAAGCTGCCTTTCCCCGCGATCAACGTGAACGACAGCGTCACCAAGTCGAAGTTCGACAATCTCTATGGCTGCAAGGAATCGCTGGTCGACGCGATCCGTCGCGGCACCGACGTCATGCTGGCCGGCAAGGTCGCCTGCGTCGCCGGCTTCGGTGACGTCGGCAAGGGTTCTGCCGCGTCGCTCCGCAATGGCGGCGCCCGGGTGCTGGTGACCGAAGTCGATCCGATCTGCGCGCTGCAGGCCGCGATGGAAGGCTATGAGGTCGTGACGATGGAAGAAGCGGCGCCGCGCGCCGACATCTTCGTCACCGCGACCGGCAACGAAGGCGTCCTGACCGTCGATCACATGCGCGCCATGAAGAATATGGCGATCGTGTCGAACATCGGTCACTTCGACAGCGAGATCGAGATTGCCGGCCTCGCCAATATGAAGTGGACCGAGATCAAGCCGCAGGTCGACGAAGTTGAGTTCCCCGATGGCAAGAAGATCATCGTCCTGTCGAAGGGCCGCCTGGTCAACCTGGGCAACGCCACCGGCCACCCCAGCTTCGTGATGTCGGCCAGCTTCACCAACCAGACGCTGGCTCAGATCGAGCTGTGGACCAAGAGCGAGACCTACGGCAACGACGTCTATGTCCTGCCCAAGCATCTGGACGAAAAGGTCGCCGCGCTGCATCTGGAAAAGCTGGGCGTGAAGCTGACCCAGCTCAGCCAGCGCCAGGCCGACTATATCGGCGTGCCGGTCGAAGGCCCGTTCAAGCCGGACCATTACCGCTACTAAGACAGGAAAAGGGGGAGGGCCATCCTCCCCCTTTTTACCTTATCTGATGCCCGGACCATGCTGTGCCGGGCATTCACCATATCTGGACGCTTCCCGCCGTCGCAGACTTGCGATAGGCCCATGGCCATTGGTCTGTATGAACGATAAACAACTGGTCGCGAATGGGATGGGAATGGCGCAATGGGGTCTGTGAGCCCGCTTGCCACTTTGTTGCTGGGCACGGTGATGGCTGGCTGGTTGGGGGCTGCGATATGGGCGCTGGTCACGGGCCAGCGTATGCGCCGCGAAGGGATGCAGGCGCAGGGCAAGCTGGATCGGCTGACGACGCTGCTGGCGTCGGCACCGGCTGCGCCGGTCATCATTCACCCCGATGGTCGGATGGAGGCGGCCGACCGGCTGGGCAAATGGCTGGGTCGTGATCGTGTTCCGACCTTCGTGTCCGAATTGACGGCGCCCGATGGCGGGCTTGAGCCGGCGGACGCTGCCGCTCTGGGCCGCGAGATCGGCGCTGCGCAGAAGGCCGGCAAAAGCTTTTCCCTACCGATCAGGGGCAGTGGATCGTCCAGAACCTTGCTGGTTCGCGGGGCGCCCGCCGGGCCGGGGTTGGCGGCCAATGGCGGCGTCGTTCTGTGGATCTTTGACGCGACCGACAGCCAGGCCGAAATTCAGGCACTGAGCGGGACCGTCGCGCAACTGCGCGAAGCGCTGGAGGCGCTGGCGGGACTGGTCGAAGCCGCGCCTTTTCCGATGTGGCATCGCACTCCCGACCTGCGCCTGAGCCTGGTCAACAGCGCCTATGTGCGCGCGGTCGATGGCCCCGGCGCCCATGATGTCATCGTGAACGGCATAGAGCTGGTCGAAAATGTCAACGGATTCAGCCCGCAGGATGCCGCCGCGCAAGCCATGGATGAGGGGGGCTCGCTCGCGCGGATCGTTCCCGCGACGATCGACGGCGAACGGCGGACCATGCGCGTCGTCGACGTGCCCCTGGGGCCGGCGGGCGTTGCGGGTTTTGCGATGGACCAGCATGAACTGGAACAGGCCAGGGTAGAGCATCGTCGTCTGGAAGCGGCCCAGCGCGATCTCCTTGATCGCCTGTCGGCCGGTGTCGCACGCTTCGGCCCCGACCGCGCCCTGCGCTTCTGGAACCAGCCGTTCATCAGCCTGTTCGGCCTCAAGCAAGAGGCGTTGACCGACACGCCGCTGTTCGAGCGCGTGCTCGACCAGATGCGCGACGCCCGTCGCTTGCCGGAAAATCGCGACTTTCCCGCTTGGCGGGCGGAGCGGCGTGACTGGTTCCTGTCGCCTGACCCGCTGGAGGAAAATTGGCTGTTGGTCGATGGCACGCATTTGCGCGTCTATGCCCAGCCGCTGCCCGACGGCGGCCTGTTGCTGATCTTCGAGGATCGGACCGAACAGGTGCAATTGTCGAGCGCGCGCGATACGCTGCTGCGGGTGCGGACGGCGACCTTCGACAATTTGTTCGAGGCGATCGGCGTCTTCTCGTCCGATGGGCGCCTGCATTTGTGGAACAGTCGTTTCCGCACCATCTGGGACATCAGCGAAGAGGCGCTGGGCAAGCATCCCCGCATTGATGAGCTGATGCGCGCCGTGCAAAGCCGGCTTGCCAAGCCGCAGCAGAGCAATCTGGTCCGCGAACTGGTCCGCGCGGCGACGGTCGAGCGCAAGCAGCGCGTCGGCCATGTCGGCTTTGCCGACGGTCGTATCTTCGAATTTGCCGCCATTCCGCTGCCGGATGGCAATGCGCTGTTCACGATGTTGGATGTCACCGACAGCCGGCGGGTCGAGCAGATGCTGCGCGACCGGAACGAGGCGCTGGAGCAGGCGGACAAGGTCAAGACCGCCTTCGTCACGAACATGAGCTATGAATTGCGCACGCCGCTGACGACCATCGCCGGCTTTGCCGAGATGATGAGCGCGGGCTATGCCGGTGAACTCAGCGACAGCGCGGTCGAATATGTGAACGGCATCCTGCAAAGCACCGGGCGGCTGTCGATGCTGATCGACAATGTGCTCGACCTGACCCAGGGCGAAGCCGGCACCTTGCCGATCGAACGCAGCGAGGTCGATCTGGCGGCGCTGGTGCGCGCCAGCGTCGCGCGGATCGACGCCGAGGCGACGGCCAAGGGGATCGATCTTGCCGTCACTCTGCAGGATACGCTGGGGCTGATCCAGGGCGATGCACGCCGGATCGGCCAGGCGGTCGATCATCTTCTGGAAAATGCGGTGCGCTATTGCGGCTCGGGCGCCCGGGTGCTGTTGCATGGCGATGGCGGCCCCGATCTCGCGCGCCTGGTGGTGTCCGACAATGGCCCCGGCATCGATGCGACCCGGCAGGCGACGATCTTCGATGCGATCAGCCGTGCCGAACAGAACCGCAAGGGTGCCCGCGCGACGATCGGTCTGCCGCTGGTCAAGCAGTTGGCGCAGGCCCATGGCGGCACCTTCGAACTTGTGTCGGAACCGGGGCAGGGAACGATGGTCGTGATCGAGCTGCCCCGTGGCTGAACTGGATATGATCCTGGAGGGCGAAGGCGCTCAGCTCGATCTGGGACGCCGCCTGGCCGCCCATGTCCGCATCGGTGATGTGGTCGCCCTGGAAGGTGGCCTTGGTGCAGGCAAGACCACGTTGGCGCGCGGGCTGCTGGAAGGGCTTGGCCTGGAAGGGGAGGCGCCCAGCCCCAGTTTTGCGATCGTCCAGCCCTATGACATTCCCGATGTCCGTCTGCCGGTCGCGCATGTCGATCTTTACCGTCTCGATGATGCGGACGAGGCGGCAGAGCTGGCGCTGGATGAATATTTGCAGGACAGTCTGCTTATTATCGAATGGCCCGACAGACTGGGCGATGCGCTTTGGTCGCATGCGTTGTTTTTGACCATCACGATCGAGCCGGATGGCGCACGGCGCTTGACAGCGCGCGTGCCCGACGCTTGGACGGATCGATGGTCACAGATATGATCCCCCCCGCAACCGCTCCCGCTTTCCTCACGCAGGCGGGTTGGGATGGCGCCGCCATCGTTCCGCTCGCCGGCGATGCCTCCTTCCGTCGCTATTTCCGCGTGGTCGACGGTGGCCGCCGAGCCGTGCTGATGGACGCGCCGCCGCCGCATGAAGATCCGCGTCCGTTCATCGCGATTGCCCAGCATCTGCTGGGTCAGGGCTTTGCCGCACCGGCGATCCTGGCCCAGGACTTGACGCAGGGGCTTGTCCTGATCGAGGATTTCGGCGACGAGCGCCTGAAGGAACATGTCGAGGATGATCCAACGGGCGAACTGGCGGTCTATCGCCGCGCGATCGATCTGCTGGCCGACCTGCACACGCTGCCGGCGGCCGATGTCCCGCCCTATGACCGCGCGGTCTATCAGCGCGAGGTCGGACTGCTGACCGAATGGTATTGCCCGGCGCTGGGGCTGGATGTCGATGCCGATGCCTATCATGCAGCTTGGGACGCGGTGCTGCCGATCGCCGAGCAGTCGGCGAGTCCTGTCGTCACCGTGCTGCGCGACTATCATGCCGAGAATATCATGCTGATCGACCGGCCCGAGGTGGGCGGCCTTGGCCTGCTGGATTTTCAGGACGCGCTGGCTGGGCATCCTGCCTATGATCTCGTCTCGTTGCTCCAGGATGCGCGCCGCGACGTGTCGCCGGAACTGGAAGCGGCGATGCTGGCTCATTATCATGCAGTGGCCAATCCGCCGGCCGATTTCGATGCCGCCTATGCGGTACTGGGTGCCCAGCGCAACGCGAAGATCATCGGCATCTTCACGCGGCTTTGGAAGCGCGACCACAAGCCGCGCTACCTGTCCTATCTGCCACGGATGTGGGCCTTGCTGGAGCGCGACCTTGCCCATCCGGCGTTGGCGCCGGTCAAGGCCTGGTTCGACGCCAATATTCCCGCCGATAAGCGTCATCATGCGCTTGAGGAGTTTGGGCAGGCATGATCGATACCGCCATGCTCATGGCAGCGGGCCTCGGCAAGCGGATGCGGCCACTGACCGCAACCCGGCCGAAGCCGCTGGTCAAGGTCGCCGGCAAGGCGCTGATGGATCATGCACTCGATCGGCTGGCGGCTGGCGGCATCAAGACGGTGGTCGTCAATGTCCATTATCTTGCCGACACGGTCGAGGCGCATCTCAAGACGCGCAAGGATAGGGACTTTCGCATTTCCGACGAACGGGCCAAGCTGCTGGAGACTGGTGGTGGACTGATCCACGCCAGGCCGCTGCTTGGCGACAAGCCGTTCATCTGCGCCAATAGTGATAATTTGTGGATCGACGGTCCGGCAGAGACGCTGGGCATGATGCAGCGGCTTTGGGATCCCGAACGGATGGATGCGCTGCTGCTGCTGGTGCCGTTGGCGCGGGCCAATTGCCATAGCGGTCCGGGCGATTTTCACATGGATGCCGATGGTCGCCTGACCCGGCGCAAGACCGCCCATGTCGCGCCGTTCGTCTTCACCGGCGTGCAGATCCTGTCGCCCAGCCTGCTGGTCGATCCGCCGGCGGATGTTTTTTCGACGAACATCTTTTGGAACCGTGCGATCGAGGCCGGGCGCCTCTATGGCGCGGTGCATCAGGGGCTGTGGTTCGATGTAGGCACGCCGCAGGCCATTCCCGTCGTGGAGTCGATGATCGCCCATGGGTGATCGAGCCGAGCCGGCGCTGTACACCATCCCGGCGCATCGCGCCTTCGCCGACGCGCTGGTCGCCGGCATATTGGCGCAGCAGGGGAGCGATCCCGTCCGTCTGGCGCAGGGCATGGTCCTGCTGCCCAGCAACCGCGCCGTGCGTGCGGTCAGCGACGCATTCGTCCGCCGGGCCGAAGGCGGACTGCTGCTGCCCCGTCTGGTCGCGCTGGGCGACCCGGAACTGGGCGAGGAAGTCGGCGGCGCATTGGACCCACTCTGGGAAGGCGATGCGGTTCCCGCCGCCATCCCGCCGATGCGGCGGCAGATGATCCTTGCGCGCATGGTGCAGGATGCTGGCGGCGCGGCCGATGCCGGCCAGGCGCTGCAACTGGGGCAGGCGCTCGGCGCCGTGCTCGACCAGATGCAGGTGGAGCGGGTGCCGCTCGATGCCCTGTCGAAGCTCGACCTGATCGAGGGGCTGTCGAGCCATTGGGAAAAATCGCTCGACCTCTTCTCCATCCTGATCGCACGCTGGCCGGCCGAACTGGCGCGGTTGGGCTTCATCGACCTAGCCGACCGGCGCAACCGGCTGTTCGATAGGGTCGCTGCACGCTGGGCGGAGGCCCCGCCGCCGGGCTTCATCGTCGCGGCCGGCATCAGCGCCACCGCGCCGGCGATCGCCGGGCTGCTGCGGCGGATCGCCGAACTGCCCAATGGACAGGTGGTATTCGCCGGCCTGGACCAGAATTTGGACGAGGATGCGTGGGGCGCGATCGGTCCTTTCCCGCCCGATCCCGTGACTGGCCGTAGCGCTGCCGGACATGAGACCCATCCCCAATATGCGCTGAAACGCCTGCTCGATCGCATGAGCGCGAGCCGCGAGGATGTCGCCCAGTGGCGTTGGGGCAGCGAGCATGATGCGCGCGCCGTGCGCGGTCGCAATATTTCCAACGCGATGCTGCCGCCGCGCCTGACCAGTCGCTGGCGCGACCTCAAGACCGCCGATCGGTCGTTGGCCGGGGTCGAGGCGCTGGAAGTGGCGACGCCCGGTGAAGAGGCGCAGGCCATCGCCATCGCATTGCGCGAGGCGCTGGAAACGCCCGAGCGGACGGCCGCGCTGGTAACGCCCGATCGGCAACTGGCGGTGCGCGTCTCCGCCCATCTGCGCCGCTGGGGCATCGAGGCTGACGATTCCGCCGGTCAGCCTTTGTCCCGCCTGCCGCCCGGCACCTTGCTGATCGCGATGGCGGAGGCGGCTGCCGAGCGCTTCGCGCCGGTCGCGTTGCTGACCCTGCTCAAGCACCCGCTGGTGATGCGCGGCGAGATGCGCCTGCCCTGGCTGGAGGGGGTGCGCCAGCTCGACCTGCTGCTGCGCGGGCCGCGTCCGCAGGCGGGGTTGCGCGGCATCGACCTGCTATTGGAAGCGCGCGAGGGCGAGGACCGGCAGAAGGATTTGCGGGCGCTGGCACGCGCCTGGTGGCCCTGGGCGCGCGACCTGCTGGAGCCGCTGGAAGCCGCCTTCGCGCTCGCGCCCGATCTGGCGGGGCAATTGGCGGCCGTGCGCGAACAGGCCGGGGCGCTGACCAATGACGCGCTCTGGGCCGGGCATCAGGGCCATGCCGCCGCCGACCTGTTCGCCGAGATGGAAGCCGCCGCGACCGAAGGGCCGCGCCAGGCCGACATCCGCTCGCTGCCGGCGCTGCTCGACCATATGCTGGGCGGCGTGTCGGTGCGACCGCCACAGGGCGGCCATCCGCGCATCGCCATATTGGGTCTGGTCGAGGCGCAACTGGTGCAGGCGGACCTGATGATCCTGGGCGGGCTCAACGAAGGCAGCTGGCCGGGCCTGCCATCGCCCGATCCCTGGCTGGCGCCGCGCATCCGCCGGGAGTTGGGCCTGCCGGGGCTGGAAACCCGGATCGGCTTGGCCGCGCATGATTTCGCGAGCGCGCTGGGCGCGCGCCAAGTTCTCATCACCCGCGCCCGGCGTGGCAGCGGCGGCCCGGCGATCGCCTCGCGCTTCTGGCTGCGGCTGAAGGCGATGGCGGGGCCGCAATGGAAATCGGCTGATCATTATCGCCTGCTGGCCGATGCGCTCGATCGCCCGCCCAGCCACCGGCCATCCGCGCGCCCCGCGCCGGTGCCGCCGCTCGCCGCCCGGCCGACCCGCATTCCCGTCACCGATGTCGACCGGCTCAAGGCCGATCCCTTCGCCTTCTATGCCCGCCGGATACTGAAGCTCAATCGCCTCGATCCGGTTGATGCCGATGCTGGCCCGGCCTGGCGCGGCACCGCAGTGCATGAGATATTGCAGCATTGGGCGGAGGGCGGCAGTCGCGATCCGGCCGATCTCGAAGCGCGCGCCCGCGCCATGTTCGCTCGGCCCGATGTCCATCCGCTGCTCCGCGCCCTGTGGCAGCCGCGCCTGATTGAGGCGATCCGCTGGATCGCGGCCGAAGTGGCGAAGGATCAGGCCGCGGGCCGCCATATCCTGGCGGTGGAGACCGAGGGCAAGGCAGAGATTGCCGGCGTGCTGCTGACCGGCAAGGCTGACCGGATCGACCGCATGCCCGACGGCAGAATCGGCATCGT
Source organism: Sphingobium scionense (assembly GCF_014197035.1). GTDB lineage: Bacteria > Pseudomonadota > Alphaproteobacteria > Sphingomonadales > Sphingomonadaceae > Sphingobium > Sphingobium scionense. Next base: position 328,769 of record NZ_JACIEU010000003.1, read on the forward strand.
CGACTACAAGACCGGCAAGCCGCCCAGCGCGCGACAGGTGCGAGGCGGTTATGCGCTGCAATTGGGCCTGCTCGGCCTGATCGCGGAATCTGCCGATGGCGCCTTTCCCGGCGTTGCCGGCGCGCGAGTGGCGGGCAATTTTGAATATTGGTCGCTGGCGAAGAAGGGCGACGCCTTTGGCTATCGCGAGAGCCCGGTCGATCCGATCGGCAAGCGCGACAAGATCGTCACCGCCGATTTTACCGCCTTCGTCTATGACCAGTTCCGCGACGCGGCCGAAACCTGGCTCACCGGCGCCGCGCCCTTCGCCGCGCAGGTCAATCCGGAAGTGGCCAATTATGGTGATTATGACCAGCTGATGCGGCTGGAGGAATGGTATGGGCGCGACGATGGCTAAAGGCTCCAGTCCGCTGCAACCGCTGGCCGGCGTGCAGGCGCTGGCGGCTGCCCCCGACGCTCATGTGTGGCTTTCGGCATCGGCCGGTACCGGTAAGACCCATGTGTTGACCGCGCGCGTCTTTCGCCTGCTGCTGCAAGGGGTGCGGCCGGAAAACATCCTGTGCCTTACCTTTACCAAGGCCGGCGCGGCGGAAATGGCGGACCGTATCCATGACCGGCTCGCCACCTGGGTTCAGGCCGAGGAAGCCGATCTGTTTAACGATCTGGAGGCGCTCGGCGAAGAGAGCGGGCCGGAGGCGCGCGATCGCGCCCGGCGCCTGTTCGCCGAGGTGCTGGAATCGACCGGCGGCGGCCTGCGCATCCAGACCATCCATGGCTTCTGCCAGCAATTACTCGGATCTTTCCCGCTGGAGGCGGATCTGGCGCCTGGCTTTCGCCCGCTCGACGCGCGAGAGCAGGGGGTGCTGGCACGCCAGACGCTCGCCGACATGGTCATTCGCGCGGAGGAACTGGCCGATGGTGACCTGATCGACGCCTTGCAGGCGCTGAGCCTGCGGCTGGGTGAGGGCGCGGCCGAGAATTTCCTGTTGCGCTGTGCTGGGCGTTTGTCCGCGCTGGGCGGATTGCCGGGCGATATCGGCCCCTGGCTGGGGCGCGAACTGGGCTTGCCCGAAGGGGATATCGACGACTGGCTGGCGGAACAATGCAGCGACACGGTGTTCGACATGCGCAGCCTGGCATGGGTGGCGCAGGCCAACGCCGACTGGGGCACCGGCCGGGCATTGGACCGCTGCGACCGGATTGCCGCCTGGCGCGGGCGCGATCCCGCTGGGCGTGCTTCGACCCTGATCGACCTGCACGGCGCCTGGGCCAAGGCGGATGGCGACCTCATCTCCGCCAAGGGCTGGGTGCCGCCGATCGACGGCTATGGCGAGGCGACGGCGCGGCTCCATGCCCGCTGCGCCGAACTGATCGGGGTCAAGCTGCAAGCCGATTATGCCGCGTTGCTGGCCCGCGCGCTCCATGCCGGGCGGGCCTATGCCCGTGCTTATGACGAGGCGAAGCGGCTCGCCGGCGCGGTCGATTTCGATGACCTGATCGAACGGGCGTCGGGGCTGCTGCAGCAAGACGGGATTGCCGAATGGATCCGCTACAAGCTGGATCAGCGGATCGATCACATTCTTGTCGATGAAGCGCAAGACACGAACATCCGGCAATGGCGCATCGTGCAGGCGTTGACCGAAGAGTTTTTCACCAATGAGTGGGAACCGGATGCAAAGGTCCGGACGCTCTTCACGGTCGGCGATTTCAAGCAGGCGATCTTCGGATTTCAAGGCACCAGCCCCAAGGCATTCTCCGATGCGCAATTGGTGTTTGGCCATTATGCTGAGCAAGCTGGGCAAGCTTTCCATGACCTGTCGCTCGATCGCAGCTTCCGCTCGACCCCGCCGGTGCTCGATCTGGTCGACCGGACGATCGCGACGTTGCGCGTCCAGGCACTGGGCTTGGCCGCAGGCGAGGTACGGCACATCAGTGCCAATCGTCATCCCGGCGAAGTGTTGCTGTGGAAGCCGACGATCGCGGGTCTGGCCGACGATGTCGAGGGCGAGGAGGATTGGGTCGCCGATCAGGAGCGGGAACTGGCCGGCAAGATCGCGCGCCAGATCCGGCAGTGGATCGACGACAAGATGATGCTGGAGGCGCGGGGGCGCCCGGTCCGCCCTGGCGACATCATGATCCTGGTCCGTCGCCGTAGCGAACTGGCCCGGCTCATCGTTGCGCGCCTTTACGAGGAAAAAGTAGCCGTAGCGGGGATCGACCGCCTCCGCCTGAATGCGCCATTGGCCGTCCGCGACCTGCTGGCCGCGCTGCGCTTTGCGGTGCAGCCCGACGATGACCTGAACCTCGCCGCCCTGCTGGTGTCGCCGTTGATCGGCTGGAGCCAGGATGAGTTGATGGAACGGGCGATCGGGCGCAAGGGCGGCCTCTGGCGCCATCTGCTCCAGCGCGTGGATGACGCACAACTTTTGCCGCTTCGGCAGTTGCTGGGGCACGCCGACTTCACCACTCCCTATCGCTATCTGGAAACGATCCTGTCCGGCCCTATGGATGGGCGTCGCTGCCTGATCGAACGATTGGGGGCGGAAGCCGCCGATCCGATCGAGGAATTGCTGAACGCCGCGCTTGGCTTCGAGGCGGACGATCATCCCTCGCTGCAGCGCTTCATCGACTGGTTCGACCGGGGTGAGGTGGAAATCGTCCGCGACGCGGCGGCGCAGGGCGATGCGCTGCGGCTGCTGACTGTGCATGGCGCCAAGGGTCTGCAGGCGCCGATCGTGATCCTGGCCGATGCCTGTCTCGATCCCGACGCCGGCAATCGCATGGATTCGCTGGAATGGAATGGCCTGCCGATCCTGGCGCCGCGCAAGGGGGAACGGATCGGGCCGATCGGCGAAGTCGCGGCCGATGCCGCCGCGATCGAGCGCGAAGAGCATTGGCGCCTTCTTTATGTCGCCCTGACCCGCGCCGAGGAAAAGCTGATCGTTGCCGGATCGCTGGGGCCAAGGGCCAAGGGCGAGGTGAAGCCGCAAAGCTGGTATGGCGCGGTCGATGCGGCGATGGTCGACATGGGCTGCGATTGGGAGGCTGATCCGCTATGGGGCGCTCGACGCCGCTGGCGCGGGACCGAGGCGCTGACGCCCAGGGCGCCGCAGCTGGAAACCGCCGAGGACGAGCCGGTAGTAATTGAGCCAGATTGGCTTCGGGCGCAGGCACCAGCCGAACAGCGTCCGCCCCGGCCGCTGGCGCCCTCCGCGCCGGTCGAGGATGATGTCCCCAATCCGCCGCCGACCGCCGCGATGCGGCAGGCGGCAGAGCGGGGTCGCTGGCTCCACGCTCTGTTCCAGCGCCTGCCCGACCTGCCCGCCGAGCGGCGGCGGGAAGGCGCCGAGCGCTGGCTGGAGCAGCAGGGGGCAGGGGACGCTGCGCTGCGCCGGGAGGTGATCGATCATACGCTGCGGGTGATCGAGGATCCGCACTTCGCTTCCCTGTTCGCGCCGGGCGCCCTCGCTGAGGCGCCGATCGCGGCGGTGGTTGGCGAGGCGGTGATCGCCGGCACGGTCGATCGGCTGCGGGTCGAGGCGGACCGGGTCCAACTGGTCGATTTCAAGACTGGCCGGATGACGCCACGCGATGCGGAGGAGGTTCCGGTTGCGCATCTTCGGCAGATGGCGGCCTATGTCGCCGCGCTGGCGGTGATCTTTCCCGGCCGACAGGTGGAGGCGGCCCTGCTTTATACCAGCGCGGCGCGGCTCATTGCGCTGCCGGCGGCGCAACTTGCCCCCTACAAGCCGGGCTTTTCGCCCACGCAGCAATATTTGCTGCTGTGACCCGTTGAGCAGCGGGCACAGCCATCCTAGATATCGACCAACTTAAGGAGTTTGCAGTTATGGCCACCAAGGCAGTTACCGATGTCAGCTTCAAGCAGGACGTGATCGACGCCGACAAGCCTGTGCTTGTCGACTTCTGGGCAGAATGGTGCGGCCCGTGCAAGATGATCGGCCCGGCCCTGGAAGAGATTAGCGAGGAGCTGGCTGACAAGGTCACGATCGCCAAGATCAACATCGACGAAAACCCCGATGCGCCGGGCCAGTATGGCGTGCGCGGCATTCCGACGATGATCCTGTTCAAGAATGGCGAAGTCGCCGCGACCAAGGTCGGCGCCGCGCCCAAGAGCGCGCTCAAGGGCTGGATCGAAAGCGTTCTCTAACAGCTTTCATTATCGCGCACGGTGCGGCGAGCCTTTCTGGTCTCGCCGCGCCATTCGACACTTGGCTCTGCACAGCAGACCATCCTAAGGTGCGTTGTGGCTGAATTTTGGCCCGCGAGACGCAACTTCTTGGCGCTTCATCTTGTTTTGACGCGAGATGCGTCCCTGTCTGATCCTGCTGCCATTGCGCGATGGCCCCGAGCCTGGATCGATCCCAATGACCGACAAACTGTCATCGGCCCTCTACCGCCGCAGCATGAGGATATTCGTGCCGATGTCGGTGGGTGCGGTTGGCCTTTCGCCAAACAAAAAGGGCGGACCATATAGGCCCGCCCTTCGAAATCTCGCCGTGGCAGAGATTAGTGCGCGTTCGCAACGTTCTCAGCAACGTTAGCGGCGTTAGCAGCTTCGTTGGCGGCGTTGGCGGCGTTGTCAGCAGCGTTGGCGGCGTTTTCGACAACGTTCTCGACGACGGCGTTCGAAGCGTTCGCGGTTTCGTTGGCCGGCTTCTCACCGCAAGCGGCGAGGGCCATCAGGCTGGCCGAAGCGAAAACAACAGCGATCTTCTTCATTGTGTACGGCTCCCATAGCATTATGCCGCGTCTGGCACGTTACAAATGTGACCCTACGCGAGCGACCCGCATTAACGTGTGCGCTGCACAAATCAATGCTTTTCTGACGTCGGTGAAGCGGCAGAATCACGCGACGGGGCGTTCTCTACTATAAAAGTTCAGTTAATGCCCAATGTTTCTGGCGCATTTGCAGCAATGTTCAGCGTTACCGCCCAGGCGGCGACATTCTGGCGCAACTGCGCCGGATCGATCTTGTCCAGCGTGTCGTCGGGCGTGTGGTGAATGTCGAAATAGCGGGTGCCATCCTGCTGCAGGTCGATCACCGGAATGCCGGCTTCGACCAGCGGTTCGATGTCCGATCCGCCATGCGCCTTGTCGCGGCTCGGCACGATGCCGAGCGGTGCCAGACCCTGTGCGATCCGGGCCGAAAGTCCTTCGTGGCCTGAGGGCAGGGTGAAATCGACCTTCCACACCTTGTCGGCGCCGAAGTCCGATTCCAGCACCAGCGCATGCGGCTCCTTGCCATGGGCGGCATAATAAGCGCGGCCGCCATTGCCGCCCACTTCCTCGGCGCCGGCGAACAGAATGCGGATCGTGCGGCGCGGCGTACCGGCCTTCGCGACCTGCAGCGCGGCAGCGGCGACGATGCCGCAGCCTGATGCGTCGTCGATCGCGCCGGTGCCCTGGTCCCAGCTGTCGAGATGGCAGGCGGCGACGATGACGCCGGCCTTGGGATCGCTGCCGGGGATTTCACCGATGACATTGCCCGAGGGCTGGTCCTTGGCGGTCTTCGACACGGCGGTCAGGTGGACACGGACCGGCTGGCCGCGCGATACGATGCGCGCCATCTGTTCGGCATCGGGCACGCTGACGGCGACGGCCGGGATCGGCGTCACGCCATCGGCCCACATCTGCACGCCGGTATGGGCGATGCGATGATGATCGGTGCCGATCGACTTCACGAGGATCGCGATCGCGCCCTTCCTGGCGGCGATGCTCGGCCCCTGGCGACGGGCAGCGCCATAATAGCCATAGCCCGACCCATCCTGGGCGGCGACCATGTCATGGCTGACGAAGACGATCTTGCCCTTTACCGCGCTGTCCGGCGCGGCCTGCAGGTCGGCGATGGTCGGGAAATAGGCGATTTCGCCCTCGATCCCCTGCGCTGGGGTCGATCCGCTGTTACCTAGCGCGGCGACGACCAGCTTCTGGGGGAAGGGGGCGATGATCGCCGCCTCGTCATGGACGCGCTCCCACAAGGGCATCTTATAAGGTTCGACGCGGACGTTGGCGAAGCCCAGTGCCTTGAGCTTGGCGGCGGCCCATTCGCGCCCGCGGGCCTCCTGCGGCGTGGCGGCCGGGCGCGGCCCCACCTCGGTCGTCAGCCCCTCGGTGATGTCCCAGGCGACATCATCTTTCAGGGCGGCTTCGCGAATCGCTGCGTCACTGGCCGGGGCGGCCTGGACCAGAGCGGGGGTGAGGATGCTGCCAAGGAGCAGGGCGGCGAGCTGGCCCGATCGGATTTTCTGCATGGCTCAAGGCTTACTCAGACATACCCCATTTGCCAATGGCTTCCGCCTCGGCTAATTCGGCGCAAATTTTCCTGTTCATACCCTTGGAGCTGCGCGAACCCATGTCCGCCTCATCGCAATATGCCTATGTCATGAAGAACATGACGAAGACCTTCACCGGCGCGCCCAAGCCGGTGTTGAACAACATCAATCTGCAATTCTATCGCGGGTCGAAGATCGGCATCGTCGGCCCGAACGGCGCGGGCAAGTCGACCCTGATCAAGATCATGGCTGGCATCGACACCGACTTTTCGGGTGAGGCCTGGCCGGGCGAGAATGTGACCGTCGGCTATCTGCCGCAGGAGCCGCAGCTCGATCCGACCAAGAATGTCCTGGAGAATGTCAAGGACGGTGCCCGCGAGATGGCGGACAAGCTGGATCGTTTCAACGAGATCAGCATGATCATGGCCGATCCGCCGGAAGACGCAGATTTCGACGCGCTGATGGAGGAAATGGGCACGCTGCAGGAGCAGATCGACGCCGCCGATGGCTGGACGCTCGACAATCAGCTCGAAATCGCGATGGAAGCGCTGCGCTGCCCGCCGTCGGACTGGTCGGTCGAAAGCCTGTCGGGTGGTGAAAAGCGCCGTATCGCGCTCACCCGCCTGCTGATCCAGAAGCCGGACATCCTGCTGCTCGACGAACCGACCAACCATCTTGACGCCGAAAGCGTCACCTGGCTGGAAAACCACCTCAAGGAATATGCCGGGTCGGTGCTGATGATCACCCACGACCGCTACTTCCTCGACAATGTCGTCGGCTGGATCCTGGAACTCGATCGCGGGAAATATTTCCCCTATGAAGGCAACTACTCCACCTATCTGGAGAAGAAGGCCAAGCGCCTTGAACAGGAAGATCGCGAGGCGACCGGCCGCCAGAAGGCGATCAACGACGAGCTGGAGTGGATCCGTCAGGGCGTCAAGGGCCGCCAGACCAAGTCCAAGGCGCGTATCAAGAAGTTCGAGGAACTGGTCGCCAACCAGAATAACCGCACGCCGGGCAAGGCGCAGATCGTCATCCAGGTGCCCGAGCGTCTGGGCGGCAAGGTGATCGAGTTCAAGGGCATTTCAAAGGCCTATGGCGACAAGCTGCTGTTCGAGGATCTGTCCTTCCTGCTGCCGCCCGGCGGCATCGTCGGCGTGATTGGTCCGAACGGGGCCGGCAAGTCCACCCTGTTCCGCATCATCACTGGCCAGGAAACGCCCGACGCCGGCGAGGTCGATATCGGCTCGACCGTGCGTCTGGGCTATGTCGACCAGAGCCGCGACCATCTCGACCCGTCGAAGAATGTCTGGGAAGAAGTGTCCGACGGCCTCGATTATGTGAAGGTCAATGGCCATGACATGTCGACGCGCGCCTATGTCGGCGCCTTCAACTTCAAGGGCCAGGACCAGCAGAAGAATGTCGGCAAGCTGTCGGGTGGTGAGCGCAATCGCGTTCACATCGCCAAGATGCTGAAGAAGGGCGGCAACGTGCTGTTGCTCGACGAACCGACCAACGATCTTGACGTCGAAACGCTGGGCGCGCTCGAAGAAGCCATCGAGAATTTCGCCGGCTGCGCCGTGGTCATCAGCCATGACCGTTTCTTCCTCGATCGTCTGGCGACCCACATCCTCGCATTCGAAGGCAACAGCCATGTCGAATGGTTCGAGGGCAATTTTGAAGCCTATGAGGAAGACAAGCGTCGTCGCCTGGGCGATGCGGCGGATCGCCCGACCGCGCTTGCCTATAAGAAGCTGACGCGCTGAGATGACCTGGAGGACTGATGCAGTCCTCCATAAAATGGTTACAGAACAAATGGTTGAAACGCCCGGCATCGATCAGGATGTCGGGCGTTTTCCTGTTCCATCGCGCCAGCGGTAACGAAGTTGCAATATCTGCAACGATGCCTCTGCCTTTCGCAATTGCGAAAGAACGCGCTGCGCTGCACATAGGGCAGGCCTTTCAGGCATCCTCTCCTAAAACTTATCAAGGCCGGCCCTTTTTGGGCTGGCCCTTTTTTTATCTTGAATGGGCGAGAATTCCGGTGGGGATGGGACAGGTAGCAGCGGGCTTGATGCCTGTCGCTACGACCGCGTAAAATGTCCACAGCATCATCCGATTCAACCTAATCGGATGATGCTCTAAAGGCCGCAAGGATCACGCCTCAATTCGCTCTCTATTCATGGCGGGCATTATTGATCGGCTTTTGGCCATGGCTGCGCGAGACAGCGAGGCTGCTCATCGGTGAGATAATCCCGAATTGTTGGAGTCGAGGCGCATCCTGATGCTATTTTGCTGGAAGGCTGTTGCGACATAAGCGCCGACCAGCATCGGAAATTCCAGTAGGCGCGCGCGAGATTGACTGCCTCCCGGTTGTCGACGCCACTCCCGGCGAGCAGGTCGGCCACCTTGCGCCAGTCCTTGGCGTCAAGATGACAGCGGCGGGCGTATCGGATGAACTGGGCGGCGGTCTGGACGCGCTCGGCGCCATTGGCCGCCTTGAGCGCGCGGCGGAGCAGCTTCGTGCGCGGCCATCGCGCATCGAACGGCAAGAGGCAGATCGCGTCGCGCGGGTCGAGGTCGCCATTGCTGGCCAGCGCTTCGATGAGGGAGGGCAGTGTGTCGGGCTCATGGGCGAACCGACGATCGATCCAACGGCTCAGGATTGTCGGGCCGGACGGGGCGGATAAGTCCGCGATCGCCTTCACGGAATAGGCCCAGTCGAAGTGCTCGGTGTAGGCAAAGACCAGCTCGGCCACGCGGGAGTAGCGGTATGCGAGCTCGGGACGATCCTTCCGGTCGCGGCCGGCGGCAACCGCGAGATCAGAGAGCGATTCCCATCGGGCGACGTTCTCGTCGCCGATCTTTGCCGACACCTCGATCGCCTGCTCGAAATACTCCCGCGCCTCGGGCATGCTGGTGAGGAGCACCGCGCGGGCGACGTCGACGAAGGTGTCAGCGATGCCCTGTGCGTCCTCGCGCTCCGCCGCCATGATCTCGAAGGCGGAATGGGCGAAAGATAGGCACGCTTTCTCGCAGCCGGTGACACGTCCGGCGCGCCGTGCTATCGCGAGAAGCGTCGGGATGTAGAGGGGGCGCCGCAGCTCGCGCCGCCACTTGTCAAGGCGATCAAGGACCTTGGATGGATCCGGAGCACCGTAGGCGATGGCGTTCCACAGCAAGGCGATCTCGTCGGACGTCGACCGGTCTTCATCGTAGGTCCGGTGCCTCGCCGCGGAGGAGGCCGACACAGCTTCGTCGATCCTTCGCTCGATGTCGGTGGTCGCGACGCGGCCGAGGCACGCTTCGGCAGAGAGCTGGTGCCAAGGGAGGAGGGAGCCCGTCTCCTCCTCGAAGCGGATCATCTCGCCCGCATCGGCGCGGTATCTGCGACGCGGCTTGCCCTTCGACCCGCGGCAGCCTTGTCGGCCAGGTCGCATTTCCTCGGGTCTGAGCTTGTCGATCGTCACGGTCTCATTGCGGAGCGCGGCCCGCAAGCAGATCGCCCTCAGCACGATGGCCCTGCGGTTCTGATAGGTCGCCGAGTGGCCAGTAAGCAGCGCCGGGTTGGCTAGCATGTAGCGCGACAGGGTCCGGGCTAGGACACGCCGTGGCGCCAAGCGGAGTTTTACCGCCGCAGCTACGACGTCGTTCACGGCACCGAGCACGAGGATGTCTCCACCGGAGCGAGACGGCTCACGGATAGTGACGTGGCGGCTCGTTACAAGGCGGGTCATCCGTCCCGCCGCCGCCTTTGGGGGCAACCGCCCGACGGCTGCGAGTTCCATCGTAATCGCGAGCAGAAGGCCAAGGTCGTTTCCGCCCGCGACCGCGAGTTCGTCGATCTCCTCGAAACGCCCGGCGTCGACCAGTCGCGAGCAGAGTCGACGGCCTGCGCCGAAGGAGCGCTCGCGTGCACGCCAGCGCCGCAGCGACTTTGCGCAGGCGGTCGCGCCGTTCAGGTTCAACTCCGCGAGTGCCATCTCGGCGATGTCAGCGTTGCCGACGCTTTGCGACTTGCCGGTACGGTCGTGCGGCTGTTGTGACCAGTGCCGCAGCCAGTCGAAAGAAACTCGTAGGCGGCTCAGGGCGTCTCCCGCGAGATCTTGCGCTCCTGACAAGAAAGCGGCTTCGTAGGCGTGTTCGGAGCCCGTCCACTCCCCTCCCGTGATCAGACGCCTGGTTACCTGCTCGAGCATCTGTTCTGGTTCGAGGAAATGTCTGGCAAGATCGGTGTTCGCCGAGATGAGCTTCTGCTGCCGCGCGTCGGCTGCGGTCTCGCCGCCGGCCTTGAGGGCCAGTTTGGTCGCCTCGAGATGCCGGCCGGCGCGGATCGCAGCCTTCAGGGCGAATTGGAGCCGTTGCAGGGCGACGTCGCGCCGCGCCATTGCCGGCTCGGCGGGCAGGGCCTCGTCGGACAGGGCGAGACGGACGAGTTCGTCGAAGCGCCCCGCCTCGAGCAGCAGCTGCGGCAGGCCTGCCGCCACGTAGGCGCTTCTCTGCGCGATCGGCAGAAGCCGACCGATGAACGTGTCGAGCTGACCACCCGCCGGGCGGAACCTCTGCCGGAACCAAGTCTCGGTGGGCTCGTCGCGGAACTGGATGGCACCCTCGCGGACGATGAGCGGACGCTCGAGGTCGTTCGCTAGGCTCGTCACAAGGGCGTTCGGGGCGTCGGCCACGCGTGCGACGACGTCGAGCGGCACGAATGGGCGCAGGGTCGCTAGGGCAGAACAGATCCGGTCGATCTGCTCCCGCTCGGTCTTCGGGGCGTCGGTAAGCACCTTGGCGATCGCGCTCTCAAGCAGGTCGCCGATCAGATGCTCCACGGTCCGTGGTGCGCCCGCGAGGCCAAGCAGAATCTTTCCGAGTGGAGCAGGCTGAGCGAGTGCGGTGGCCTGGACGCGCGGGTTCATCGAGGTCTGCCGGTGGAATTTGGACTTGTAACGGATTTGTGCCGGTCACCTCTCTCATTATGCCACCTTGGCTTCGAAGGCGAGCGGGCTGATGCCGCCCAGATATGAATGTCGG